>CAWFUM010000013.1:0-134290 GCA_963818995.1 uncultured Actinomycetota bacterium
GCGGCGTCATCGCCGCGATCGTCATAGACCATCGTCATGGATCAGGCCGCCCTTTCCGCCGGCTCGGCACCGGATCTGCTGAGGATGCGCTCGACGAATGTCGCGACCATGTGCCGCTTGTACTCAGCGCTGCCACGGTGGTCGGTGCGCGGCCGCGCCGCGGCTGCCGCCAGCCCGGCCGCCTCACTGATCGTGTCCGCGGTCAGCGGCCGCCCGGTGAGAGCGGCGGCCGCCTCGGTGGCGGCGATCGTCGAGCCGCCGACGCCGGTCAGCGCGATTCCGGCCCGGCTCACCACCGAGCCCGCGGTCTCCAGTGACACCGCGACGCCGACGGTCGCGAAGTCGCCCACCCGTCGCTCCAGCTTCAGGTAGCCGCCGGTGCGCACTCCCTGCGCTGGCGGGATCGTGACCTCGATCGCGATCTCCGCCGGGTCGAGCACGTTCTGAAACGGCCCGGTGACGAAGTCGGCAACCGGAATCGACCGGCGCCCGGCCGGACCCTCCGCTACCACCGAGCCGCCGAGTGACAGCACCACGGAGGCCCAGTCGCCCTGCGGATCGGCGTGGCAGACCGAGCCGACCAGCGTGCCGCGGTTGCGCACGATCGGGTCGGCGATGAGCGGCGCGGCCGCCGCCATGGTCGGCTGAGTGCTGGCCAGCAGGTCTGACCGCTCCAGGTCAGCATGCCGGCACAGTGCCCCGATCCGCAGCGTGCCATCCGGCTCGGCGCGGTGGTAGCCGAGACCGGGCACGTTGTTGATGTCGACAACGAGCTCGGGCGAGGCAAAGCGGAGCTTCATCAGCGGGACGAGACTCTGGCCGCCGGCCAGCACCTTGGCGTAGTCACCGCCGTCGCGCAGCAGCCCGATCGCCTCGGCGAGGGAATGCGGTGCCTCATAACGGAACCGCGACGGGTACATACGTTTCCTCCGGTCTGCGAATGCGCCGCCGGCCGGCCGGCGCCCAGGCTGTGCTGTCAGGACTCGTTGGCGTCCGGGCCAACCGGATGCGGGACCGGGTCGCCTGACACCTCTGCCTCCGCGGGCGGCGCGGCGGGCCGGCGGGGGGCGGCGGCGGGGTCGGCCACAGCGACCGGGCCGGACTCGTAGTCGGGGTCAGGCCGCGGCTCCTGATGCGGCGGCCAGGGCCCCGACACCGGCTGCCCGGCAACCTTGAGATAGTCGATCAGTTCCGGCCAGGCCCAGACGGTCGGGCTCTTGCCGGTCTTCGGTGCGTGCTCCACGAGCTCATAAAGCCGCGGATTGCCCTTGCTCTTGCCGTCCGACTCGACTCGCATCAGCACGCTCCTTGCACAATGGACGGCGCCCTCGCGCGAAATTGCCGCACGAGACGTGAGATTGCATCTTGCACCCGCATCCGCAGCGAGGCAATGTGCCAATAAGCTGTCGCTTAAGTTAACAGCTAGCCGCTGAGATAATCCATCGCAAGAGCGGATTTTCAGCTCCATATGGTGACGTACACCGGAGGCCGGAACCGGGACGGCGGTACCCCCGTTGACGGCGACCGCATGAGCCGCATGGCCTCCGGGGTGCCCAGGAACCGGCGCAGTGCACTGGCCGCCGTACTGCGATGTTCCCGCTCCAGCAGCGTCGCATGCCAGACGGCGTCGGCCGGAAGGCCAGGCAGATCGACCAGGGACAGCTCACCGCGCCGCAGTTGCTGGGAGACCAGATGCTCGATCGCCGGAGCCACGCCCGCGCCGTCAGCGGCAGCCGCCCAGGCCGCCGTCTGACTCGGAAACACGCCGATGTTGCTCTCCGGCACGCCCAGCTGGGCCAGCAGCCGCCCCGTCTCGCTGCCGGGGTCGGTGCCGGCCGGATCCACCAGCCACCGCCACTGCCGGGCCGGGCCGCGGAGCCGCGACTGGCCTGCCGTCACGACGACCAGCCGGTACTTGAAGATCGGCTCGCTTACCACCGGCATGGACTGCTCGGCACCCGGCCCGCCCGCCACGCCGGCGCCGAACGCGACGTCCGCGAGCCGGTTAGCGACCAGGACAGCCTGCTCGCCGGAAACGGCCACGCCGGTCGACACCTCGACCGGGCCGGGGAAACGCCGCGTGAAGGCCTCGACCAGCGGTCCGGCCATGAACTCGGCGAACGTCGAGGTCGCGACGACCCGGAGCTGCTCGGGCGCGCCCCGGGCGGCCCGGACCGCGGCGTGCGCCTCGGCGCCGAGCACGACGATCTGCGAGGCGGTCGCAAGCAGCCGGGAGCCGCCGGGCGTCAGCGTCATTCCGGCGGGGCCGCGGGTGATCAGCTGGTCGCCCAGATGCTGGCGCAGGGCGGTCAGGGCCTGCGACACCGCGGGCTCGCTGACACCGAGGGCGCTGGCCGCGGCCGTGACCGAGCCCAGCCGGGCGACCAGGACGAACGCGTTGAGCTGAGTGAGGGTCATGGTCTCGTCCGTACACTCGTGCGCAGGGAACGCCACCAGGAAGAAGCTACCGTGCAGGTCCCGGCCCAGGTCGAGTACGAGAAAGCCACCAGCGTCGCGCACGCGCTCGCGCTGCTGGCCCGGTACGGCCCGGACGCGCGGATCCTGGCGGGCGGGCACAGCCTGATCCCCATGATGAAGCTGCGGCTGGCCCAGCCGGAGGTTCTCATCGACATAAACGGGATCACCGACCTCTGCTATATCAACCTAGCCGGTGACCAGCTGCGAATTGGCACCCTGACGCGGCACGCGCAATTGCTGGAGTCGGCGGTGGCCGGGGAGCTTTTCGCGCTCCTGCACGACGCCGAGCGCGTTATTGCCGACCCGGTTGTCAGGAACTGGGGCACGGTGGGCGGCTCGCTGTGCCAGGCCGATCCGTCTGAGGACCTGTCGGCCGCGTTCGCCGCGATGAAGGGCACCATGGTGATCAGCGGTCCCGACGGCAGCCGCGAAGTCTCCGCGCGTGAATTCCATACTGGTCCTTACGAGACCGTAGTCGGCCCCTCGGAGCTGCTGACCGAGATCAGGCTCCCGATCCGGCCGGGCGGTGGCAGCGGGTACCAGAAGGTGTCCCGCCGCACCGGGGACTGGCCCGTCGGTGCCGCGGGCGCCGCTGTCTGGCTGGACGGCGACACCATCACCGACGCGGGCATCGGCCTGACAGCGGTGGGCGCGACCCATTTCGTGGCAGCCGAGGCTGAGGAGTACCTGCGCGGCCGTCCCGCGGATGAGCAGGCCCTGGGCCAGGCCGGCGAGATCGCCGCGGAGAATTGCCGGCCAGCCTCCGATCAGCGCGGCCCGGCCGACTACAAGCGTCATCTGGCCCGCGAGCTCACCACCAGAGCCCTGCGCCTCGCCGTCGCTCGCGCTCGCGGCGAGTCCGCATGAGCCGGGCCGTCGCGAGCTGCGCCGATCTCCGCGAGGACCGCCGATGAGGGTCACCATGACCGTCAACGGCACTGAGCACAGCCGTGACGTCGAACCCCGGCTGCTGCTGATTCATTTCCTGCGCGACGAGCTCGGCCTGACCGGTTCGCACTGGGGCTGCGATACCTCGAACTGCGGCGCCTGCGTGGTGTGGCTGGACGAGACGCCGGTGAAGTCGTGCACGGTGCTGACCCCGATGGCTGACGGCCGGCGGATCATGACCGTCGAGGGCCTGGGCCGCGGCACCCGGCTCGATCCGGTCCAGCAGGGATTCGCGCAGTGCCACGGGCTGCAGTGCGGGTTCTGCACGCCGGGCATGATGCTGACTGCCCGCTGGCTGCTCGACCGGGACCCGGACCCGTCCGAGGCCACCGTGCGCGAGGCGATCTCAGGCCAGATCTGCCGGTGCACCGGCTACGAGAACATCGTGCGCTCGGTGCTGTGGGCGGCCAGGCACGAAGCGACGGCCGCCGGAGAGGCGGACGCTGATGGACGCGGCTAGCCCCGCCGTGAGCGCACGCGCCGGCGCGTCCAGTGCCTACGGCCCGCTCGGCCGCAAGGAGGACGCGCGGCTGATCCGCGGCCAGGGCACGTTCGTGGATGACATTGTGCTGCCCGGCATGCTGCACGGCGCGATCTTGCGCAGCCCGGTCGCGCATGCCCGGATCGTGTCGGTCGACGCCAGCGCGGCGCTGGCGCACCCGAAGGTGGAGGCCGTGCTGACCGGCGCCGACCTGGCCGAGCGCGGTCTGGCCTGGATGCCGACCCTGTCGGCGGACGTGCAGGCGGTCCTCGCCACCGACAAGGTGCGGTTCCAGGGCCAGGAGATCGCGTTCGTGGTGGCCAGCGACCGGTACGCCGCACGGGACGCCCTGGAGCTCATCGTCGTCGACTATGAGGAACTGCCGCCGGTGATCGATGCCAGGACCGCTCTTGACCAGGCGGCGCCGGTGGTCAGGGACGATCTGCCGGGCCGGACCGGCAATCACATCTTCGACTGGACGGCCGGGGATCAGGCCGCCACCGACGCGGTGTTCGCGGCCGCGGACGTGATCGTCGGCTGCGACCTGATCTACCCGCGTTCCCATCCGGCTCCGCTGGAGACCTGCGGGATCATCGCCGACCTCAACGCGGTCACCGGACAGCTCACCGTCTGGTCCACGACCCAGGCGCCGCATGCCCACCGCACCCTGTACGCCATGATCACCGGCCTGCCCGAGCACAAGATCCGGGTGGTGTCGCCCGACCTTGGCGGCGGATTCGGCAACAAGGTGCCGGTCTACCCCGGCTATCTGTGCGCGATCGCCGCGTCGATGGTGACGGGGCGGCCGGTGAAGTGGATGGAGGACCGGTCGGAGAACCTCATGTCGACCACATTCGCCCGCGACTACCACATGCACGGCGAGATCGCGGCAGCCGCGGACGGGACGATGCTCGGCCTGCGGGCGCGGGTCCTGGCCGATCACGGTGCCTTCAACGCGACCGCGCAGCCGGCTAAGTTCCCGGCCGGGTTCTTCCACATCTTTACCGGGTCCTACGACCTTCAGGCCGCGTTCTGCGAGGTCACCGGCGTGTACACGAACAAGGCGCCGGGCGGGGTGAGCTATTCGTGCTCGTTCCGCATCACCGAGGCCGTGTACCTGGTCGAGCGGCTGACCGACATGCTGGCCCGCGAGCTCGGCCTGGATCCGGCCGAACTGCGGATGCGCAACCTGCTGCGGCCCGAGCAGTTCCCCTACACCTGCCCGACCGGCTGGCAGTACGACTCCGGCGACTACCCGCGCGCGCTGTCGCTGGCACTGGACATCGCCGGCTACGACGACCTGCGGCGCGAGCAGGCCGAACGGCGCAGGCGCGGCGAGTACATGGGCATCGGGATCAGCTTCTTCACCGAGGGCGTCGGCGCCGGGCCGCGCAGTCACATGGACATCCTGGGCCTGGGCATGGCAGACGGCGCTGACCTGCGGGTGCACCCGACGGGGAAGGCGGTGCTGGCGATCTCGGTGCAGACCCAGGGGCAGGGCCACGAGACCACATTCGCTCAGATCGTGGCGCAGGAGCTTGGCCTGTCCCCCGCGGACGTCGAGGTCGTGCACGGCGACACCGACCGCACGCCGTTCGGGCTTGGCACCTACGGCTCGCGCTCGACGCCCGTCTCCGGCGCGGCCGCGGTGATGGCCGCCCGCAAGGTGCGGGACCGCGCCCGGCTGGTGGCAGCCGCCATGCTCGAGTTGTCGGCGGGCGACCTGGAGTGGCTGGACGGCAAATGGCGAGTCCGGGGTGACCCCGAGCTCGGGGCCGGGATCGCGGAGATCGCGATGGCCGCGCACTCCTCGCTGGAGCTGCCCGACGGAGTGGAAGGCCATCTGGACGCCTCGGCGGTCTACAACCCGCCGAATCTGACCTTCCCGTTCGGCGCCTACATCTGCGTGACCGACGTGGACCCGGCCACCGGCGAGGTCACGGTGCGCCGTTTCATCGCGGTCGACGATTGCGGCGTGCGGATCAACCCGATGATCGTCGAGGGTCAGGTGCACCGCGGCCTCGCCGACGGCATCGGCATGGCCCTCATGCAGGCGATCGTCTTCGACGAGGCGGGCAATTGCCTCGGCGGATCGTTCATGGACTACCTGCTGCCGACCGCGATGGAGTGCCCGTCGCCAGAACTGGGCATGACCGTGACCCCGTCGCCGCACCACCCGATCGGGGCCAAGGGCGTCGGCGAATCGGCCACGGTCGGCTCCCCGGCCGCCGTGGTGAACTCGGTGGTGGACGCGCTCGCCCCGTTCGGCGTCGTCCACGCCGACATGCCGCTGACCCCGGCGAACGTCTGGCGGGCCATCCAGGGCCGCCCGGTTCGCTCCGACCTGGCCGTCAGCTGAGCCGGGAATCTTCGCCGCCGCCGGCGAGCTACACCCTAGGTACTTTGGTCACGTGCCGCCCGTCAGGGCGGCTCCCCGTGATCCTTACTTGTCAGATGATGGTGATATGAGCGATCTTGCCGAGCAGCTGCCGGATGTTCCGACCCTGCTGACCGAGCTGGACGGGGTCAGCTACCTGGCCGACGAGCCACTGGGCACCGCCCTGTTCCTGGCCGCCCGGATGAGCCAGCCCATCCTGCTCGAGGGCGAGCCCGGCGTGGGGAAGACCGAGGCGGCCAAGGCGCTGGCCAGCGTGCTCGACACGCCGCTGATCCGGCTGCAGTGCTACGAGGGCCTGACCTCGGCTGAGGCACTGTATGAGTGGAACTACCCGCGGCAGCTGCTGGCGATCAGGCTGGCCGAGGCCAGGGGCGAGGCCCCCCGCGAGTCTGACCTGTTCAGCGATGACTACCTGCTGGAGCGGCCGCTGCTGGCGGCGCTCGACCATCCCGGCCCGCGCCCGGCCGTGCTGCTGATCGACGAGGTTGACCGCGGCGACGACGAGTTCGAGGCGTTCCTGTTCGAGCTGCTGGCCGAGTCGGCGGTGACCATCCCCGAGCTCGGCACCCGGCGCGCCGCCTATCCGCCGGTTGTGGTGCTGACCTCCAACCGGACCCGCGACTTGCACGACGCGCTGAAGCGGCGCTGCCTGTACCACTGGATCGACTATCCCGACGCCGCCCGGGTAGCCGCCATCATCCGGCGCCGGGTGCCGGCTGCCAGCGAACGGCTGGCCACGCAGGTCGCGGCCGGCGTGCACCGCCTGCGCGGGCTGGACCTGGCTAAGCCGCCGGGTGTCGCCGAGGCGATCAGCTGGGCGAATGCGCTCCAGGTCCTGGGCGCCACCGAGCTGGACGCGGCCGCGGCCCGGCAGACCATGGGCACGGTGCTCAAGTACGCCGAGGATCTGCAGGCGGCCAGGGCGGCCGACTTCGCCGCGGTCGCGGGCCACTTTGCCGGCGATGCCTGACCGGCCTGCGGGCCGGACTGATGCGGTGAACCTCGTTCCCGGCCCTGATGCTGGTGACCTCGCGGAGATCGCCGCCCGGTTCGGTTCGGCGCTGCGCCGGGCTGGCCTGCCGGTCGGGCCCGGCCGCACCGAGCGATTCGCCGCCGCGGTGACCCTGGTGCGTCCGGAGACCACGAGCGACCTGTTCAGCTGCGCGCTCGCGACGCTCGTCTCCAGTAAGGACCAGGCGCAGATCCTGCGGCGGGTCTTCACCGAGGTGTTCGGATCGCCCGACCGGGCTAGCCTGCTCGACGCGATGGCGGCGATGGCACCGGGTCTCGGCAGCAAGCCGCCACCGCCGCAGCTCGGCCAGGCGGCGACGGCGGCCAGGATGCATGCCGACACGGTGGCGTCGCTGCAGGAGGCCGGCCGCGACAACGAGGATCCGGGCGATCGCGAGATCACCCGGCCCTATCTCGGCAGTACCGCGGAGCGGCTGGCCGGCACCGACTTCGCTGAGCTGTCCGAAGCTGAGCTGGCCGAGCTCACCGCGGCGATGCGGCAGATCACCCTGGCCGTGCCGACCCGGCGGTCCCGGCGGCGCCGCCCCCGGGCCGGCGGCAGCAGGACGGACATGCGGGCCACGCTGCGCCAGGCCCGCCGGACTGGCGGCCACACGTTCAAGCTCATCGGCGGCGTCCCGGCCCGGCGGCCGCGGCGCCTGGTCGTGCTGTGCGACATCTCCGGGTCGATGGAGCCCTACGCCCGCGCCATGATCCAGCTGCTGTACTGCGCGGCCGGAGGCGCTGGCGCCGAGGTCTTCAGCTTCGCCACCCGTCTCACCAGGCTGACCACGGCTCTGACCCGGTCCACCCCGGCCGTTGCGCTGGCCCGCGCCGCGGCAGCGGCGCCGGACTGGCACGGCGGGACGAAGCTGGGCGACGCGCTCAAGGAGTTCAACGACGCCTACGGCCGTCGCGGCATGGCCAGGGGCGCCGTCGTCCTGATCATTTCCGACGGCTGGGACACCGGCGACCCGGAGGTGGTCAGGCGCGAGATGCGGCGGCTGTCGCTCGTCGCGTTCCGGATCGTCTGGATGAACCCGCGGACCAAGAGCAGCGCCTACGAGCCGCTCGCCGGGGGCATGGCCGCAGCGTGGCCGTACTGCGACGCCGTTGTCAGCGGGCACTCGCTGCAGGCTGTGGACCAGCTGGCGGCGGCGCTCGCCGATCCGGTGCAGCGACGGACCGGGCCGCATTCCGCGCCTCCGTCCGGGACTGACGCGGCGGCGGTGCCCCGCTAATCGTCGCGGTCGGCCCGGCGGACGCGCAGCGCGGGGAAGCCGCCGGACTCGATGCTGACGTTCACGCCCCTGCCGCGGCCTTTCGGAGGTTTGCGAGTTTTACGCTTCACCTCGATGCCGCCGAGAACACAGGTCCCCTCGATCCTGAGCACGGGCGCGTCCGGGCTAGCCGCCTCTCCGGGGTTCCCGGCGATCTCCCGGCCGCCGAGGATGGCGATGCCGTTGTCGACGACTCGCATCTCCGGCGGCACGGTCACCTCAATGCCGCCGAGCACGGAGACGGCCCGCAGGATGACCTCCTTGCCGGGCAGAATTGCCTCACGGAAGTCCAGCTCGGCACCGCCGAGAAAGGTCACGACGTTCATCACCGGCTCGGGGTGCCACGCGCCCTTACGGCTGGCGCCGCCCAGGATGGCCACGATCCGGCCGCCCCGGGCGGCCGGCGCGATGACCCCGGCCGGAGCGGCGGGCGCGACCTGAGCGTGCTGGCCCGGCAGGTCCGCGAGCAGCGGGGCCAGGTCCCCCTGGGTCCTGGCGGCATAAATGGAATCCAGCCGCTCGGAGTGCTCATCCGGGGTCAGCCGGCCCTCGGCCAGCGCATGATTGATGACCTCGGCGGCCGTGTCGCGGTCGGCGTCCGAGGCCCGCAGCCGGGAAATCTCGTTGAAACCCTGGGGGTCCATGCAGTTATTGTCAGGCATACCCGCCGGTAGACGGAACTGGAGATCTTGATGGGGCATGTGGAGGCGGCGCACCTGAGCCATGCCCTGCCGGACGGGCGAGAGCTGCTCGATGACATCAGCTTCCGGGTCGGGGACGGCGTGGTCGCGGCGCTGGTCGGGCCGAATGGCGCCGGCAAGACGACCCTGATGCGGCTGATTTCCGGCGATCTTCTCCCGCAGTCAGGCTCGGTCAGCTCCAGCGGCGGGCTCGGCGTGATGCGCCAGTTCATCGGCGGGATCAGGGATGACACCACGGTCAGGGAGCTGCTGCTGTCGGTCGCGCCGGCCCGGGTACGGACCGCGGCGGAGCGGCTGGACGCGGCCGAGCTGGCGATGATGGAGCGCGACGACGAGCCCACCCAGATGCGCTACGCCACGGCGCTGGCCGAATGGGGCGACGCCGGCGGCTACGAAGCCGAGGTTCACTTCGACGCGTGCTGCATCGCGGCGATCGGGGTCAGCTATGACCGCTGCCAGTACCGCGAGGTCTCGACGCTGTCCGGCGGCGAGCAGAAGCGGCTGGTGCTGGAATCGGTGCTGCGCGGCAAGGACGAGGTCCTGCTGCTGGACGAGCCGGACAACTACCTGGACGTGCCGGGCAAGGTCTGGCTCGAGGAGCAGCTGGCCGCGACCGGCAAGACCGTCCTGCTGGTCAGCCACGACCGGGAACTGCTGGCGGGCTGCGCGCAGCGCATCATCACGGTGGAAGACCGGCACGTCTGGGTGCACGGCGGCGGCTTCGCCAGCTACGCGCAGGCCCGCCGGGATCGTAACGACCGGCTGGACGAGCTGCGCCGGCGCTGGGACGAGGAGCATGAGAAGCTCCGGCAGCTGATGCTGATGTACAAGCAGAAGGCGTCCTACAACGATGCCATGGCGTCCCGCTACCAGGCCGCCGTCACCCGGCTGCGGAAGTTCGAGGAGGAGGGGCCGCCCGAGCTGGCGCCGAAGGAGCAGAACGTTCGCATGCGGCTGCGCGGCGGCCGCACCGGCAAGCGCGCGGTGATCTGCGAGCAGCTTGAGCTCACCGGCCTGATGCGGCCGTTCGACCTTGAGGTCTGGTACGGCGAGCGGGTCGCCGTTCTCGGCTCGAACGGGTCGGGCAAGTCCCATTTCCTTCGCCTGCTGGCTGGCGACGAGACGGTCGCGCATGACGGCGGGGCGAGGCTCGGGGCGCGCGTGGTGCCCGGGATCTTCGCTCAGACTCACGCCCGGCCCGACCTGGCCGGCCGGACGCCGCTGGACATCCTGATGACCGAGCACGCGCTGCTCATCAACGAGGCGATGGCGGCCTTGTCGCGCTACGAGCTGACCCGGTGCGCGCGCCAGCCGTTTGCCACGCTGTCGGGCGGCCAGCAGGCGCGGCTGCAGATCCTGCTGCTGGAGCTGGCCGGCTCGACGCTGCTGCTGCTGGACGAGCCGACCGACAACCTCGATCTGGCCAGCGCCGAGGCGCTGCAGGAGGGCCTGGAGCAGTTCGCGGGAACGGTGGTCGCGGTGACCCACGATCGCTGGTTTGCCAGGGCTTTTGACCGGTTCCTGGTGTTTGGCGGCGACGGGCAGGTCTATGAGTCAGCCGGGCCGGTCTTCGACGAGACTCGCGTAGACCGGCCGCGCTGAGCCAGGCTTGCTAGGCTGCTGAGGTCTTTTAGGGGGCTGCAGGCGTGAATGCCGGCGTTCCCGGATGCCGGAGCCGGAAGGATCAAGCACTGTGGTGAAGAAGCTGCTCGTTCTCGTTGTTCTCGGACTCAGCGCATTCGCCGTGTGGCGGAAGGTCCAGGCGGACCGGGCTGAGCTTGACCTGTGGACCGAGGCGACGACGGCCGACGACTAAACCGCCGGCGGTCCTGCCGATGACGGGCGAGAAGGACAAGCCGGATATAACGCTGGCCTGCTGCGGCCTGATCGGGAGCGTCGTCGCTGACAGCGGGCTGATCGAGCGCTCGTTTGCCGAGGCGATCGCAACTCAGGGCGTCGTCAGCGGCACCAGCGCGTTCGCGCGCCGGATGGCGCAGGTCCATCAGGCTCGCGGGCACGCGCCCGGCGACGTGCTCCGCGCCCTTTTCCCCGACAATGACGCGCGCGCGCAGGCAGCCCTGCTGGCCTTCGACCGGGCCTTAGCTGATGCGCTCGGCCGGGTCGTGATTGAGCCCCTGCCGGGCGCGATTCCGGCGCTCGACGAGCTCCGCGGCTCCGGTCGCCAGGTCTGCCTGCTGACCAGCCTGCCGCGGCGGGCTCTGGATCTCGTCCTGGACGCGGCCGGGCTGCGGCGGCACATCGACCTCGCGCTCAGCGCGGCCGATGTCGCGCGCGGCTTTCCCGCACCCGATCTGGTGCTGACGGCCCTGATGCGGACCGGTACCGGCGGGGTCGGCAGCGTAGCCGTCATCCACAGCACCGGCGCGGGCGTGGAATCCGGCGGCCGCGCTGGCGCCGGCCTGGTGGCCGGCGTGCTGACCGGGCCGCACGCTGCCGCGCGGCTCCGCGCCGCCGGGGCGACCAGGATCCTGCGCAGCATCGCTGATCTGCCGCCGGTGCTGGCGTCGGTGAGCGTGCCTCGTCCGGCCCGGCCGGCCGCGAGCCTGGCCGGAGTCAGCGTGCCCGCTCAGGGGGCCGGGCAGCCCGCGTGAGCACGGCTGGCCAGCTCGCGGAGCGGCACCTCGAAGCCCTCGCCGATGGTCGGGAAGGCGTGGACGACCTCGGCCAGCACCGTCAGCGGTACCTGGCCGCGAATCGCGACCGTCGCCTCGGCGATCCAGCTGTCGGCGCCCGGCCCGAGGGCTGAGGCTCCGACGAGGGTGTTCCGGTCCCGGTCGGCAACCAGCTTCAGGGTGCCGGCCGGGGCGCTGTCCGTCGCCGCGCGCGCCTGATCGGCCAGGTTCGCGGCGGCCACGATGACATTCCGGCCTGCTGCTCGCGCCCGGGCGGCCGTCAGCCCCACGCTGGCCACGGGCGGCTCGGTGTAGATCACTCGCGGGATCGCGGTGTAGTCAGCGGTCAGCTGCCCGCCGAGCACGTTGCCGGTGACGACCCGGGCCTGATAGTTCGCGCCGTGCGTGTAGGGCGCCAGTCCGGTCACATCGCCGGCCGCCCACACGTGCTGCTGGCCCGTGACGCGGCACTGGCTGTCGACGCTCAGAGCACCGCTGTCCAGGGGCGTGATCCCGATTGCATCCAGTCCGAGACCTGCTGTCGCGGGTGTGCGGCCGGTGGCCAGGATGAGCCGGCTGGCGTCCAGAACCGAGCCGTCGCCGAGCCGGACCCGGACGCCGGCGGCCACCGGCTCGGCCTCGGCGACCTGAGCTCCTGTCAGGAGACGGACGCCGTCCGCCGCCAGGATCCGCGCCAGGCCGGCGGCGATCTCAGGTTCCTCGTGCGCCGCGAGCTGGAACGCGGGCTCGACCACCGCGACCGCGACGCCGAACGCGGCATAGGACTGCGCGAGCTCGCAGCCGACCGGTCCGCCGCCGAGAATGATCAGCGACTCCGGGTACCCGGATGCGGACAGTGCCTGGTCACTGGTCCAGACGGGCACCCGGCCGAGCCCGCTGAGCCGGGGAACTGACGGCACTGATCCGGTCGCCACGACCAGATCGCCGTAGCTGACTTCGGCAGTCACGGAGCCTGTGCCGGGCCCGGCGGTGCTGTCGTCCTGGCCGGTGATGGCGACGACGCCCGGCCCCGCGACGGTCGCGCGCCCGCGCAGCAGCCGCGCGCCGCGCGCCTGGACGCTCGCGGCCTTGGCCGAGTCGTCACGGTAGGCACTGAGCCGGTCCCGCCTGCGTACGGCCGCCGCGAACGCGAGCCGGTCGTCGTCCAGCAGCGCGGGCGCGGACGCGCCGCCCATCTCGCGAAGCCGGCGGGCCTGCTGGCGGGCGTGCGCGCTGGCGAGCATGGCCTTGCTCGGGATGCAGGCCGTGAACGGGCATTCGCCGCCGACGCGGAGCTGCTCGATCAGTGCCACCGAGCGGCCGTTATCGGCGAGGCCGCCCGCGACCCATTCGCCAGCCGAGCCGCCGCCGATCACCACGACGTCAAAGGAGAGCATCCGCCGAACGTAGCCCATAGCAGGCGCCTGCGGCGGTCGGCGGCACCCGGAATCCGCGGCCAGGAACCCGCGGTCGGGCCGGCGGCTTGATGGCGTTGGTCTAAGCAAGTATTGTAGTAAGCAATACTTTGGAAGCGCATCTCCCGTCGGCGCGGAAGGCGGAATCGAGATGAAGCAGTTTAAGTTCAGGGCCCTGATCGTTCTTGATCCGCTGCCGGGCGACGACGGGGACCGAGACTATGAGAGCGGGACTCGCCATCTGATGGTGCACGCCTGGCGGCTGGACGAGCCTGCTCTCGGCAAGTACTTGCCGGCGATGATCTTGTCCGATGGCGATGAACCGATCGAGCCTGGCGCCAGCCGGGTTGCCACCCTGGCGATCACCGACGACGACGCGCTGGCTTACCTCGCCCCTGGCCAGGCGTTCACGCTCTGGGGCAGGGGTTCCGGGCGCGGCATCATATCCAGGCGCATTTTCACTGACCAGAGCCCGAGCTAAGCCGCGGCAGCCCGATTTCCGGTCATTGTGCTGACCTGCTCCAGCGCGCCGCCGAATGGCCGCCGCTTAGCTGGCCGGCGACCCGCGACCCTGGCCTCCGGCCTGGCGGCCGCCCGCCGGGCGATCGCCGGCTGGCACGTCGGTGAGCACCGGGGCCTGCCCGGTCGCGAGAGCCGCGGCGTACCACGCTTCGGCAGCCGCAATCGCCCGCGCGGTGCGGCAGATCAGCCGCCACGTGCCGGCCAGCATCCTGCAGAACAGAGTCGCAGCGACATTTGCCGGGCCGCACCCGCGCGGGGCCAGCCGCTCGTGGCGCGGCATCCGCTCGGCCCCGAAGACCTGACCGAAGAAGCGCGCCAGTTCTGACAACCCGGGGTTGCCGGCGAGGAGGCCAGTCTCCACGTGGCGGAGGACCGCTTGCTCCTGAATCGTGAGACTCATCGCCATGCACCTTCTCAGTCCGGTAACTGACGCCGGCGCTGTCATCGCGGCCAGCGCCGTGTATGCCCGCTACCCACATAGTATTGCTCTATGCAACACTCCAACCAGCCCGGCACCGGCCGACCGCGCAGGCTCGTGTCACCGGGCTACTCGTTCTCGTCCTCGTTGTCCCGATGCAGGCGCTGAGCAGCATTTTCGGACTCCTCGCGAATCCTGGGCGTCAAGCCGCCAGCGCGGCTTGCCGGCGTGGCCCTGGCCGGTGTCGCTTCCTACGCCGGCCGCACGCCGCGTGGCGGCTGATCACGCGTTCACTAGACTGACGGGAGGTGGTTCACGGCGCTTCGATGGCGCAGAAACCGGAAGGCATCGTGACCGATCGGGCAACGGAAGCAGTTGAGGTACTCCAGGAAGCAACGCGGCTCCTGGCCGGCGTCGCCCTGCGAAGCCTGGACGTGCTGGGCGGCGTCGTGACCCTCCCCCAGTACCGGGTGCTGGCAGTGCTGGCGGATCTGGGCGAAGTGCGCTCGGCGCGGGTCGCTGACGCGCTCGGACTCGAAGCGTCGACAGTGACCCGGCTAGTCGACCGCCTCGTCGCGGCAGGCCATGTCGTCAGAGAGATTGACCCGACGAATCGCAGCGCCGTGTCCCTGCTGCTCACCAGCAGCGGTCATGACCTCGTGACGCAGGTGGTGACGTGGCGGCAGGCTGAACTGGAACGCCTCCTCCGGTGTCTCGCGCCCGCTGACCGCGACACGCTCACCCGAAGCCTGGGAGAGCTCGTCGCCGTTGCCGGCGCAGGTTACGGAGCCACGTCAGTCCACCGCCTGCCGCTCTGACTCGCTGACCGGCGCTTATGCAGGGCCGCCACCCTGGTGACCAGTTCCACGGCCGGGGCGCGTACCTCGGTGTCGGGCACGAGGCGGCTGAACAGGCCGAGCTCCGCCTCCTCGGTGCCGGTCACCGGTTCGGCATCGCCAAGACCACCATGGAGGACATCGCCTGGGCGGCTGAGGTGTCGCGCGCGACCGTCTACCGGTACTTCGCCGACCGGGAAGCGCTCGTGCTCGCCTCGGTCATCAGGCGGACTCGCTCGGACATCCCGCGGGTGCGGCGCGCGACGTTCCCGGAGAAGCTCGCCGAGGGCCTGGTCCGGAACGTGGAGCGCGGCCGGCGCGATCCCATCGTGCAGCTGCTGGCGACGTCCGCCAGCCGGCGTTAACCTCCCGCGTGCTCGGCGCCGAGGGCGTTTCCCATCAGCTCAGCCGCGAGCTCTGGGAGCCGGCACTGGCCGCGGCTCAGCAGTCGGCCGAGATGAAAGCGGTGCTCGATCTGCGCATGGCATCGGGCTGGCTGGCCCGCGTGACGCTGGTCATGGTGGCGCAGGAGAAATCGACCCGGCAGGGCCCTGACGAGCTGCGATCCGAGTTCTGGACGTTCGTGGTGGCGGCCCTCACTTCCTGCCGCGATAGCGGGCTAGCCACGCGTCGGCCGAGCGTTTACGGAGACCGGGCGCGCTCAGATAGAGTCGGCCCAGAAGATCGCGGTAGTGGCGCGCGGGCCCTCGGGCGGCACGGCGGCCTCGGCGCTGCGGGATTCGGGGCTATAGCTCAGCTGGTAGAGCACCTGCTTTGCAAGCAGGGGGTCAGGGGTTCGAGTCCCCTTAGCTCCACACGATCTTGAAACGGCGCCGGGCTGGCTCTGGTACTGCGCCTGACCTGCACATTCACGCCTGGAGCCAAGGTCTGCTAGCTGTGAGTGCGGCCAGGCATACGCCCCGGCCAGGATCACCAGCCGGGGCGTTCGTGCCATTAACGTGCCATTAGCGGATCCTGGCCAGCACGCCGCCGGGACCGTCGCCGTCTTCCGGGCCGTTGCTGTCCTTCTGGTCCGAGGCCACGATCAGCTTGTCGAGCGCGGCAGCGATCGCCTGGTCAGCCGCGGCGGTGGCGTGCTGGTAGATCATCGCCGCGCGGGAACTGTCGTGACCCATCCGGGCCTTCAGATCGGCCAGGCTGGAACCGGGAGCCGCCAGGACGTTTCCGGTGTGCCGCAGGTCGTGGAAGTGCACACCAGGAACGCCAAGCCTGGCCACTGCCGATGCCCAGCCCGAGTCACGGCGAAAGTTGCCCCGGCGCAGCACCCCGCCGAGCGTGCCGGTGAACACCAGGTCGTCGTCACCCGAGCCGACGTAGGCGTCCAGGTGGTCGCGCAGCTCCGGAATGACCGCTAGCGGGATGCCCACCGTCCGCATGCCTGCGCGTGACTTCGGCGGCCCGACAACGAGTTCCCCGGACAGCTCAACGTACTGGCGCCGGATACTCACCGTGCGGCCGTCTAGATCGATGTCACACCGGCGCAGCGCAATAGCCTCACCCCAGCGCAGGCTCGCGAAGGTGGCGAGCAGGACCAGGACCCGGAACCGGCGCTCCTTCATCAGCCCGGCCAGCTCGAAGACCTGGGGGATCGTGAGGACGGGACGCTCCGCGGCTTTCTCGTCGCCCGCGCCCCGGATACGGCATGGGTTGCGCGGGATGATCCGGTCGTCAGCTGCAGTCATGAGCACGGCATGCAGTAGCCGGTACGCCTTCGCTGTTGCCGAGACTGACACACCGTTCCCGAGCAGGATCGCCCGCCACTCGCGAACCATTTCGGGACTGATCTTCCCCACCGGCACCTGGCCTATATGCGGGCCGATATGTCTAGCCAGCAGCCATTTGTACAGCTCGATCGTCCGGGGCCGGAGGTTCGGGCACTGGTCGATCCACTTGTCCGCGTAGAGCTGGAGCGTGATCTTTGCCCGCTGCGGGTCCGTCCAGTCACCCGTGAGCAACTGCCCCTCGACCAGTGACAGAGCCCGACCTGCGGCCCTTCTGTCGGGATAAGTATCAGCGCCGGTGCGCAGGCGACCGTCCGGTCCCGGATACCGGATCTGGAACCGGCCGGAAGGCAGCTTGCGGACGTTGCCGAAACGCCGGTGTCCGTCTTTGTTGGCCATCAGGCCGCTCCTCTCAGCTTGGGCCGTACGTCGGCGGCGGACATCGGCTCGACGCGGCCCGCGTCGATGAATGCGGCGAGTGCCGCTTCGCTGATGCGGACGTGGCGGCCGACCTTGACGAACTCGATGCGCCGTTCGGCGATAAGGCGGCGGATGAAGCGGACGGATGTGCTGAGCCGATCGGCGGCGGCCTCGACCGTCAGGAGCCGGTCCGCCGTTGTGCTTGCCATCACGCGGCCTTCTCTGTTGCCGGAAGATCCGCACGCTCTTGTGCTGTGCGTCTGGCTTCGGTGAGCGCGGCTTGCCATCGGGCTCGGTCGGTGAGGACGTGCAGGAGTGCCTGGCCGGGGGGGAGGTGGTCGGGGTCGGCGGGGGTGACGCGTTCCCAGGTGTAGCGGCCGGGGTCGTCGTCTGCCGGAAGATTCAGAGCTTCCATAAGCCAGGTTTTGCGGTCGGCGCGGTGGTCGGCGAGGGTTTTGCCGGACCATTTGCGGGAGACCAGGACGCGGCGTCCGGCGTAGCCGAGGTGCTCGGAGCGGTGGGCTTTGCCTTTGCAGTGTCCGGGTCGCTGGCCGGGCCGGGGGTTGCGGGGCTGGATGCCGTAGCGGAGCCAGTTCGCGCAGGCCGGTGAGCAGGGCTCGTACCGCAGCGCCTCGATGAGCCGGTTCACGTGGTCGGCCTGGGCGTCGGTGCTGGCGGTGTGGCAGGCGGCGAGCTGCTTGGTGAGGTATTTGGTGAGGTAGCCGATGCACCGGGCGGAGTCCTTGGTTCCGGCGAGGACGCCCTGGGCGTCGAATTTCGGCCCGAACCGGGCGACGTGCAGCGGCTGGTCGCGGGGGCCGATGGCATCCAGGGCCTGGTCGAAGGTCGGCAGCAGCTCTCCTGTTTGCTGGTCGAGGTAGCGGCCCGATGGCTCGTGCCAGGCCGGCAGCTCGTCGTCCTGGTACCGAACCATGTCGGTCGGTGGCCACCAGACCTGGTGGTAGGTGGCGGCGATCACCTGCCGGAGGTCGGCGCGGGAGATGGCGCCGCGGATGGCCAGGTGGACGTGCGGGGCGAGACGTTTCTGGGGTTCGATGGCGGCGAAGTACTGGACGTCGTAGCCGAGGTAGCGGCGCAGGTTCTGGATGAACCGGTCGAACAGCGCCGCGAAGTGGATGGCGTCGCGGGCGGCGCGCCGGTAGTCATAGCGGCCGGGATCAGCCGGGGTGCCGTCGGGCCCGACTTTGCCGTAGGAGTCGCAGGTGAGGGTGAGGAACATCGACGGCCGGAACGTTTTGCCATCCGGGCTCCGATAGACGCGTCCGGTCGTCCGGCTGGTGACTGGCCGTTTCGGGAGGTCGGGGGTGTCCTGGCGGCGGCGGGTGGACCGGGACCGCCGTCCTCGGCTGGTGTAGTCCGGGCTGTCTTCTTGTCCGGGCGCGGTAAGACAGCCGCGGATGCCGGCGGCGGTGATGTGGTCGTCGAGCTCGCCGAGGAGCTCATCCAGCCCGGCCGTGTCCTGGCCGGTGGTGAGGGCGTGGTCGCGGCGGACCTGGGCCTCGGCGCGCAGCAGCAGCCAGCCTTCCTGCCCGTCATCCGGGACGGGGGTCCGGGGTCGGGTTCGTCCTCGAGGTGCCAGCCGTCGCGGCATTGCTGGGCCCTGAGTGACCGGGCTCGCTCGGCGCAGGCCGGGCACTTGTCGGTGAGTGTCGCGCCGCACGGGATGAGGACCTGGTCGACTTGGCCGGTGGCAGTGTCGGTGCGGCGGAGCTGGACCGGGCGGGTGCAGCCGCCGCGGGATTCGGTGAGGTGGCGGATGGCGTCGCGGGCCAGCGGCATCGCGATCCGCTCGGCCCTGGTCGTCCGCCCGGTCAACGGGCATCGCCTCCGTCCAGGTTGAGTGCGGCCTGCCAGGTGACCGACCAGCCGCACAGCCCGCAGTCCTGGCCGGCTTGGTCTCCGTCCGGGTCATCGGTGGCGGTCAGGCCGGTACGGCAGACCGGGCACGGGTCATCGGTCCGCCACACCGTGGTCCCGCTCATGCCGCGACTCCTGCCGGGACGGCCGCCGGGGCCAGACGGGGGTCGGGGGGGTACTGGCGGCACATGGCGGTGATGTCGTCGTCGGAGACCCAGGCGGCCCGGACCCGGACCGGGTCGGGGTCAGTTTCCAGCCGGACGTAGGCGATCCCGGCGCCGGTGGCGGGGTCGGCGGAGATGAGGTCGGCGGTGGCGCCGCGGTCGCGGGACCCGTCGCCCAGGACCATGTCGGCTTGCTCGGGTTCATCGAGGCGCATGGCGATCCGGTCGGGGAACAGGTTCCGGATGGTCAGGACGTCCTTGCGGGGGTCCTGCAGGGCGGCGACGACGCAGTACCCGGCAGCCCGGCCCTGGGTGGTGAGGTCGCGAGGGCGGCCATGGTGCGGTCGCGGAGTTTGCGGTCGGGCTGGTAGGCGGTGAGGAACGCGACCTCGTCCACGACGATGACGGTGAAGGGGTGCCCGGTAGTGGGCTGGTGGTCGCGCTGCCGTCCGGCGAGTTCCGCGGCTCGTTGCTGCATGCCGGTGGCGGCGTCTTCGAGCATGACGGTGATGGCGCCAGGGTCTGATTCGTAGCGGCCGTAGCGGTCGAACAGGGCCCGGCCGTAGGCCAGTTCCATCAGCTTCGGATCCGCGCCGAGGATCCGTACGGTGCCGTCTTCGAGGGCGGGCAGCAGGCCGCGGATGATGCCCCACAGCAGCGACGCCTTCCCGGCGCCGGTGGATCCGGCGAGCAGGACGTGGGTGCCGTGCAGCCGGATCTCCCACGGTGCGCCGTCTTCCTGCCGGCCGACCGGGCACGGCGGGCAGGTCGGTGCGGGCGGGGACGGGCAGGGCCGGGATGATCGCGGCGAGGGCGTCGCGGCGGACCAGCTCCACCACCACCGAGCCGGGCTCCGCGGTGCGGATCCGGCAGGACAGGGCGCCGAACGCGTGCGCGAGGTTGCCGGCGCGGAGGGCGAAGTCGTCGGGGGACTGGCCGGGGACCAGCCGGACGTGCAGCCGGTCGGTGTAGCCGGTGGAGGTGACCGGGCCGAGGACGGGCAGCAGCAGCCGTCCCCGGTAGGTGACAGCGAGGCGGGCGATGGTCATGACCGCGGGCCAGCGGCGGTGGTAGTGCCAGCGGCGCCACCGTCCGCGCATCGGCCCGGCGACGACTCGGGTCCAGGAGCGCAGGCCACATGGTCCGCCAGACGACGGCACGTGGCGGTGATGACGGCCGGCGGTGATGACGGGGCCGGGCCAGCCGAGCATGCGCCAGGACAGGACCAGGCGGCGAGGATGAGGCTGGCGACCGGGTGCCGGGCGGTGAGTTCGATCAGGCGCCACAGCAGCCGGAGCAGCTGCGCGCAGGCGATCATCCAGACCGGGGTGTGCAGCACCGGGGAGCGGAGCACTGGCTTGGCGAACGGGTCGGGGTTGGTGACCTGGACGATCTGCTCGCCGGAGAACGGGGACAGGTTCATGAGGACGTGCCTCCGTCCACCTTGCCGCGCAGCTCGGCGGCCAGGGCGCGTAACTGGTCCCATGCCCCGGCGGCGACCTCGTGGGCCTCGGGGGTGTCGAGGTCGGCGGCGATCCGGGTCAGCAGCGCGGCTTTGCGCTCGTGCCAGGCGATCCGGTCGGCCAGCGACGCGAAGCGCGGCAGGGCGAGGGCCTGGCCGAGCAGGTCGCTGATCTCAGCCGGGGTGACCCGGGACGGCTGCCGGCCGGGCTGGTCGGTCATCATGGGTGGTGTCCTTCCTGTGCAAGGGGATGACAGCGGCCCCGGCTGGTGGTTGAGTCACCGGCCGGGGCCATCACATGTCACGCGGGGATGGGTGCGGGCAGCGGCGGAGGCGCGCCAGGCCGCGCCAGGCCCGCTCGACTTCGGTGGCGTACCGGGCCGCCATGCAGGCGAGGTCGCGGGCGAACCGGACATGGCCGGGGTCCGACGTGCTCGGGCAGCGTCAGCGTGACCAGCAGGCGGGCCGTGAGGTCGTGATCGTCAGCAGCGGCGTGCGGGCCGGGTAGGACTCGAACGCCACGCAGGAGCGGCCGTCGACCGGCACCGTCACCGCGGTGACCCGGCGGGCGGGCATTACGCCGCGTCCTTGCCTGCCTGGCGGGCGGCCTTGATGCCGGTGGCGCGCAGCGAGTAGGCCATCCGGCCCTTGTCGGTCACGTACGGGGTGACCATCAGGCCGTCGAACTCGACCAGCTCGAACGGCTGCCGGGTCGGCGGGACCGGCTGCGCGGTCGGCGAGGATCTTGACCACGGTCTCGCGGGACCGGCCCTCCAGGTCCTCGTCCAGGTCCGAGACCCGGCACTGGAACACCCGCTTGCCGGTGACCTTGTCCACCGACGGCGTCCGCCGTTTCGTCTTCTCGTCGTAGTCCTGGGCCTCGGTGATCGAGCCGGGCACCAGGCAGCAGCCGTTCGGGAAAACGTGCCTGCATGCTCACGGGAAACCGGGAGCCGTTCCTCAGGGCCATTGCTCCTCCGCAGGAGTCGCCCCGCACCCGCAAAGCAGGTACGGGTAGCCGCACTGTTTGTGCGCCTACCCACAGGATGAGTGCGGGCCGGCCGGCAGTCAAGAGCGACCCGCAGAAAAAGTGCTGGCTGGTCTTCCTAGCAGGAAGAATGCGGCCCCGAGTACGCTCGGTGCGATCCAGTTCCTGACGGACGGAGACACATGCCCGACGACGCCACGCCGTTCGCCCTCGTGGTGCGGTTCACGGTGCGCCCCGGATCAGAACAGGCATTCGACCGGCTGACAGAGGAAACGACCTCCGGTATCCGCGAGCGCGAGTACGGCACGTTGATCTATGCCTGCCACACCGTGGAGGGGCAGCCGCGCCAGCGGATTTTCTATGAGCTGTACCGCAACCGGGCCGCATTCGAGGAGCACGAGGCGCAAGAGCACGTCCGCCGGTTCCTGGACCAGCGGGCCGCGCTGCTGGAATCCACCGAAGTCGACTTCCTGACCCTGCAGGACGGCAAGACACCACCCGGATTCCAGCTGGACGCCATCGCCGCGGGCACGCAGAACCGCATCAGCGGAATGCGGGAGCGCGCCCGGATCCTGTCCGCGGTCCTGGCCGGGTTCGGTGAGATGGACGCCGTCCGGGGCCTGGTCGAGGGCAGCGACTCGCCGCAGGCGGCCGAGTCCGGCGTCATGGAGCTGCTGGACATCGACCAGGTCCAGGCCAGGGCCGTGCTCGACCTGCAGCTGCGGTCGCTGTCGCCGCAGCGGCAGCAGCGGATCAGCGATGAGTACGAGGAAGCGCTGGCCGAGATCGCCGACCTGGAGAGCATCCTGGCCTCACCGGACCGGCTGCGCGAGCTGGTCGGCACCGAGCGCGGCCGCAATCTGGCCCGCTACGACGAGCGCCGCTGGGCTCGCACCGGTGACGAGGACTGGCCGGGGCCGCCCCTCGGCGGAGCGGCAGGCACCGGTGCCTGACGACCGGCTCACCGGCGAGCGGATCGCCTACCACCGCAAGCGGCTGGGCCTGTCCCAGGTCGGGTTCGCCGGCCTGGTCGGCCGGTCCGAAAGCTGGGTCTCCCAGGTCGAGCGCGGCGTCCGGCCGGTCGACCGGATGTCGGTGCTGCAGCGAGTCGCCGACGTGCTGTCGGTCTCGGTGGCTGAGCTGACCGGCGGGGACGACACCCCCGTCGCGGACGAGCGGCCCGAGGCGTTCGACACCATCCGCCTCGCCCTCACCGGCCACCCCGCCATCGCCTCGGTCATCGGCACCGTCCGGCCGGCCCCGGCCCGGCACATCGAGGCCCTAAGGCGTCAGCACGCCGAGATCTGGGAACTGGTCCGCGCCAGCCGCTACACCGAGCTGGCCCCCATCCTCGCCGCGCTCATCCCCGGCCTGGAAGCCGCGACCCGAACCGCCGCCAGCCAGCAGGACCGGGCCGAAGCCCGCGAGCTGCTCGGCGACACCTACCAGGCCACCGCCGCGATGATGGCCAAAATCGGGGAGACCGACGCCGCCTGGATCGCCGCCGACCGGGCCGGGTTCTGCGCCGAGACCGCCGGGTCACCGCTCGCGGTCGCAGCCAGCATGTTCCGGATGGCCCACGTATTCCTCGCCCTCGGCCAGGTCGACCAGGCCCACCACGTCGCCGCCAGCATCGCCGCCGCCCTCGAACCGAAGATCACCGGCAAAACCGAACCCGCCGTACTGTCCCTGTACGGCGCGTCCCACCTGATCCTCGCCGTCGCCGCCGCACGCGACAACCAGCGCGGCCGGGCTCACCAGCACCTCGACGCCGCCCGCAAAATAGCCGGGCAGCTCGGCACCGACCGCGACGACTACGGCACCGAATTCGGCCCGTCCAACGTCGCCATCCACGCCGTCAACATCGCCGTCGAACTCGGCGACGCCGGACAGGCCATCGAACTCGCCCAGCACGTCACCCCCGGATCCCTGTCACCCGAACGGCAAGCCCGGTACCTGATGGACCTCGCCCAGGCCCACGCCATGCGACGCCAGATCGGCGAAGCACTTCACGCCCTCACCGAAGCCGAACGCATCGCCCCCGAGGAAACCCGCGTCCACTACGTCGGCCGGGCCGTCACCCGCGACCTCCTCCAGCTCTCCGGCCTCCGACCCCGGCCCGAACTCCGCGATCTCGCCGAACGATTCGGAGTCCTGCCTTAAGGCGAGTCCGCCTGCCCGGCTGAGCCGCCAGCATCGCAGGCAACTTGTCAGTATCCATCACCTACAGCCCGGATGCCCGTGGTCCTGCCGGTACTCGTCCAGTACCTGGATTACCTGGTCACGTGCGTCGTTCAGGTCGGCGACCAGCCCAGTCAGCACCCGCGCGGCTACGCCATCGTCGTCACCTAGGAGCCCGAGCAGGATGTCCTCGGTACCAATGTGCCGGCGGCCAGCCGTGCGAGCTTCCCGCTCCGCCAGCTCTAGCACCTTCGTCGCCTCCACGGTGAACGGAATGCGCCCCGATGGTGCCGGGTCGCCAAAGCCGATCACCTCCGCCAGCCGCCGCCGCGCTGCTTCCGGGCTGACTCCCAGCGACGCCAGCGCCATCGCCCCCGCGCCGCCGGCGCTCTCACGAACGACTCCCGTCACGACCGGGGGCCACGGCGCCGGCACTCCGGCTGCCGGAGCGGGCAGCTCTGCCAGCGCAATCAAGCCCACCAGGAGATGACCAGTACTGACGCAACTGTGGTCCCGCCTCCTGGCCTCTTCGTGTGCCAGTACTACACCTCGCCTTGCCCGGTCAGTGAACTGGCCTAGGGGCGGCACGTCGTGCCGCGTGCCGTCCGGGGGCGCGCTTTCGGAGGCATCCGGAACGTACATGCCCATCCGCCCCCGCGGGCTGGACCGGTCAAACGCATCCCGGTAGGCGGTGTCCCCGTCCTGGTACTGGTTGCCGAACTCGTCGGCACCGGCGCCAGCCTCGGAGTGGGACATGATCAGGTTGCCGGAACTGGGTAGGCCCGGTGAGTAGACCAGCGTCACGCCTGGCTTGTGAATCACGGTTGCGTTGGCGAACAGCGTGAAGAGGGGGACCGAGAGGTACCGCCGAGGAGACAGCAGCGTGGCTCGGTAGTAGAGGTCTTTCACCTCGGCGCGCAGTGACTCATTGTCACCACGGTCATGGTCGCTCACAGGCAACCCCTCCTACTCCGGCCCGACTGTGATCGGGACACGCAGCTTTACGCCCACGGACGCCGCCAGGACGGCGCCTGCTCAGCCGGCGGGGCCGAGGCCGGAACCATATGTACGAAGCGTAGATCGCGCCAGTCGCAACCGTTAGCCTCGACCGCGACCCGAACTCTGCGAGCCCGCCGAACGATTCGGCCCAGTTCCTTAGCCCGGACTGCACGCCACTCCACGCCCTGCCTGGCACTGACTTTCGCGTCTCCGGGCCTCCTGCGGGCCGTTTGGTCGGCCGGGATGCCAGACAGGTCTCTGTTCACCTACTTCGGATGGGAACCGGCCTTCGCACCGCAGCGTCTAAGGGCCGTGATCCATGTCGGCCGCTTTGCGCGCCTCACCTCTGTGATCGCCGCTGCTGTGGTTGTGGGCGGAGGTATCTGGGCGTGGCGGACTCTCGATCCGCCCGGATGGCACCCCGGCTTCGGTCCCCGCCGGGTGACGATACACGTGAGCCGCGGCTGTCCTGACCCGTTGCCGTCTTTCGACACCGTCGCCAACAGCGACGACGGCTCGGCTGGCGTGCTGGTGCCGCCTCACCCTGTCGCCGCCCTGATCTGCCGCTACGGGCCAGGTCCACCAGGTCCACCAGGATCATCGATCGCCTTGTACCGCCAGGTCCTTCTCGGCCCCGCCTCGGCCTCCGCGATAGCCTCGGCCGCCGACTCCATCCGGAGCGAACCACCGCCGTCAGGTCCCATCAGCTGCCCGGATGCGGTCGGCTCGGTGACTCTGATCGGGCTCTCCTACCGGGGAGGCGGGCAGGCCGCGCTCCGGTGGCAGGACTCCGGCTGCGAAGAGGTGGACAACGGCAACCTGGCCGCGTTCCAGTGGAACCCCGGCTTCGGAACGCTGCAGTCCGCCGTCGACGCGGTAGCGGCACCGCAAAACCGCGCCGAAGGCTGACACGACCGGCTGAGCGAGCATGCTGCGTGTTTGCAGGGCGAGCCAGCAGCCCATGCTCCGGACCGCTGCCGAATTGAGCCGTATCTAAATCAAGGCGGCTCCGCTGCGCTACGCCGCACCGGCGCTCCCCGCGCCGCGCTCTGGCTTGAGGCCCCGCTCGCGCGGCCGCGCCAGGAGAGCGAGAACGAATGCGCCTTGACCACTACTAGAACATTCGGCAGGCTCAGCGGGAGCCGCCGGTCCTGTCTTCTCGCTCCCAATTGTCCAGCTCATGGCAGCCGCATCAAGACCGCCTCACGGCGTCGCTTACGCGATCAGCTTCGCCGAGCCTTGACCCGGCCGCCACTCACCTTGGATCTTGGCGCCTGCGAGAAGGACGGAGAGGTTCAGCAGACTGGATGCAAGGTCGGAACCACAGAAGCGGCAGTCGGCCATGACAGCAGAAGAAGACTTGCAGGCCGAGCTGGATCCTCGGCGCTGGCTCGATACTGGCGGCCGCGTAATCGAGCACGGATTGCCCGCGCTGCCCAAAATCCTGACCTACCAGATGTCAATCCCGGTCTGCTACTGGACGGCTGACAGCTGCGCGGTCGTGGCATTCGTGCATTTCCGGCCTTCGCCACAGGACGGCATCATGCGGGCGATGATGACGATCGTCAACTACACAAGGGACACCGGTGAGTGGACCACCCCGTCCTCAGGTTCCTTCGCCAGCAGCTCCTACGCCTTCGACCCCGTCGCCAACCCCAGCTACCAGCGGCACCTTGACGGCAACGCCATGACGTACGGACATACGAGCCAGCAGGCTCCGACGCTTGGGCGCCCCGCCAGCACGGCCTTTGGGTACGTCGCCCCAGAAGTGAGATATCTAGCCGTGATCCAAGGCGGCCGCCAGGACCGACGCGAGCTGCAATCGCACTTCGGCGCATGGATCGTGTGTACAGAGTGGCCCGGAACGTTCGACGTGGCGGCATTCGATAATCAGGGTGAACTTCTCACACGCCTTGAGCATCCGTTTCCCCGGCTCCGCGCAAGGCGCCGTGACTCAGAGAGGTAACCAACGTGCACCAGCTCCGGCACCCCGGTGCGTCTGGTGTTACTAGTGTCGCGTGTTGTAAGTTGTTTTACGGTGTGATTCGCGGGACAATGGAGCATGTCTTTAGCTCCTGCCCTGGTGCTGCGGGATGGTGACCGGCAGAGACTTGCTGAGCTGGCCCGGCTGCCGAGCGTGCCGTCGGGGCTGGCGAAGCGGGCCCGGATCGTGCTGCTGGCCGCGGACGGTATGCCGAACGCGCAGATCGCCCGGACGGCCGGGGTGTCGCGGCCGACGGTGATCGGCTGGCGGGACCGTTATGTTCAGGGCGGGATCGCGGCACTGGAAGACGAGCCCCGGTCGGGCCGGCCGGCGGTGATCGATGAGATTGACGTGGTAGTGGCGACCCTGGAGAACGACGGGCGGCCGCCGCAGCGGCTGGGCATCTCGCACTGGTCGGCCCGGTTCCTGGCGGCCGAGCTGGGCATCTCGTTCGCGTCGGTGGCGCGGATCTGGCGCAAGTGGGATCTGCAGCCGCACCGGATCGAGGGGTTCAAGTTCAGCACCGACCCCGAGCTGGAGTTCAAGATCCGCGACGTCGTCGGGCTTTACCTCGACCCGCCCGCCAACGCGGTCGTGGTGTCGGTGGACGAGAAAAGCCAGATCCAGGCGCTGGACCGGACCGCGCCGATGCTGCCGCTGCGGCCGGGCCTGCCGGCCCGGCAGAGCTATGACTACAAGCGCAACGGCACCACCACCTTGTTCGCCGCGCTGGAAGTGGCGACCGGGAAGATCTCCGCTGACGCCTGCTACCCGCGGCACCGTCATCAGGAGTTCCTTCGGTTCCTGAAGAAGGTCGCCGCCGCCCACCCCGCCGTCGAACTCCACGTCGTCGCCGACAACTACGCGGCGCACAAGCACCCGGCCGTGAAGGCATGGCTCAAGGAGAACCCGCGGATCACCCTGCACTTCACCCCGACCAGCTGCTCCTGGCTCAACATGGTGGAGATCTTCTTCGGCATCATCACCCGCCAGGCCATCCGCCGCGGCACCTTCCGCTCCGTCAAGGACCTCACCGCCGCGATCGGCGCGTTCATCGACGCTTACAACGACCGCTGCACCCCGTTCGCCTGGACCAAGGACGCCGACGAATTACTCGCGAAGATCAGGCCGTCAAAATCAGACCGTCAAACAACTAACGCCACGCGACACTAGAAACCTGACGAGCCTGTAGTGCTGCGTGCCCGATCAGACTGTGATCTGCGGTAAATCATGGTCGCTCGCGGACACGTCACATCGGCGCTCACCTGCGTGAGGCCAGGTCAGGGGCTGGTGTCCACGATCTTTGCAAGCAGAGGGTCAGCCCACCTGTGTGTCCTGACTGGGTGGCCAGAGATGGCTGACATGCTGAGGACATGGTCAGTGACCGGAACTGAACAGTTCACGTAGCAGCCGGGCGGCGGCAGGCGGATCACAGGCCAGCGCAGCCGAGCACAGCGCGGAGCCAGGTGCCGCCAGATGCGACCACATGCCCTCGACCTCAAGTACGTCCGCGTAGCCCTGGACGTCGCCGACTGGCACGCCGAGGTCAGCAGCCGTGCTCTCGGCCGCATCCCGTACCATCCGCCAGGCGAACCTCTCCGGCTCGGCCCCTCCAGGCTCGTAGCTCGACCATCCGAGCGAGGACTTGAACGTTGCCGTCACTGCGGATTGCAGCGGGGGCTCTAGCGACTTGAAGTCCGGCGGGTCGAAGACATCCTCCCGACCTGCGTACCTGTACCAGTTTCGAGTCTCAACGTCGTCAGGGTCGATACCGGCGGGTAGCGGAGTCACCGACCGCCGCGCTTCGCGGGCCGCCTGGCGGACGAGCCGACGCCACCAGATAACCCACTGCTGTGCTGCTGCAGCTCGATGACCTGGCGGCAGGAGGCTGGCGTAGTCAGGCACGTCCCTGGCAAGCCGGGGCGGGACATCGGCCGAAGGGCCGACCGGCAGCCGGACTGCATCACGGGTAAACAACGCAGTGTGCAGATAGCCCATGTCGCCGTGCCCGAACCGCCACGAGCGCGATCCCTCACGATGCATCCCGTCCCCCGTCCTCCGCGCTGATCGAGCGAGCCGTCTTGAACCTCCGAGCAGCGGCCAACGCCGGCAACTTCAAGCTACGCCTGACTCCAATAGATCAGGTCGCACTCAAGATCGTCGTGCCATTAGGGCCTGTCGATAAATAACCCGTTGGTTCTCGTGCTCGCCGCCGGAGGTGTGGTATGGCGTAGGGCATGCCTGATTCCGGTGAGCTGCTGGCGGCGAAGTTCGAGGCGATCTTCCCGCATCTGGATGAGCGTCAGCGGCGGCTGCTGATGGGGGCTGAGGCCCGGGTCCTGGGACATGGCGGGATCCGGGTCGTGGCCCGCGCCGCCGGGGTGCGGGAGGCCACGGTGGCGCTGGGGGCCGGCCAGCTGGAAGGCCGGCGCTGAGCCGCTGGGCCGGGCCCGCAAGCCGGGCGGCGGGCGCAAACGCCTGGCCGACCTGGATCCCGGGCTGCGGCTGGCGTTACTCGCGCTGGTGGAGCCCGATGAGCGCGGCGATCCGATGTCGCCGTTGCGGTGGACGACAAAGTCGCTGCGGGCGCTTTCGGGCGAGCTCACCCGGCAAGGCCACCGCGCCGGCGCCGACACGGTGGCTGACCTGCTGCGGGAGGAAGGCTTCAGCCTGCAGGGCAACGCCAAGACCATCGAGGGCAGCCAGGCCCCGGACCGGGATGCCCAGTTCCGTTACCTCAACGAGCAGGTCAGGGACCACCGTGATGCCCGGCGAGCCGGTGATCAGCGTGGACACCAAGAAGAAGGAACTGGTCGGCAATTACCGCAACGGCGGCCGTGAATGGCGGCCCGCTGGCGAGCCGGTCCGCGTCGGCGTGCACGACTTCCCCGACCTCCAGCTAGGCAAGGCAATCCCGTACGGCGTCTACGACCTGGCCGCCGACACGGGCTGGGTGAACGTCGGCACCGACCACGACACCGCCGCGTTCGCGGTGGAGTCGATCCGCCGCTGGTGGGCCGGCGCGGGCCAGGCCGCCTACCCGGCCGCCCGGCGGCTGCTGATCACCGCCGATTCCGGCGGCTCCAACAGCACCCGCACCCGGGCCTGGAAACATGAGCTGGCGGCGCTGGCCCTCCAGACCGGCCTGCAGATCACCGCGTGCCACTTCCCGCCCGGCACCTCCAAATGGAACAAGATCGAGCACCGGCTGTTCTCGCACATCACCATGAACTGGCGGGGCAGGCCCCTGACCAGCCACGAGGTTATCGTGGCGGCCATCGCCGCCACCACCACCGGCACCGGGCTGACCGTCCGCGCCGAGCTGGACACCGGAACCTACCCGACCGGCGTCCCGATCAGCGACGAGCAGATGGCGGCGCTTCCCCTGCACCGGCACGAGTGGCATGGCGACTGGAACTACACCCTGGACCCCCGGCCGCCAGCCCCGCCGCGACCTCCGGCCCCCCGACCCGGCCGCGGCGAGCGCACCGGCTGGGCACACCCGTGCCTGACCGGCATGACAGCCGAGCGCTGGGACCACCTCGCCACCGCGCTGGCCCTGCCCTACCAGGCCCAGCGCGAAGCCGAGATGCACATGGCCCGCGGCGGCCCCGCGACCCGCCGTCGCGCCGGCGGCCATCCTCAGGCAATGACCCTCGAGGAGAAAACCCTGGTCACCATCATGCGGCAGCGCCTGGCAGTACCGCGGCCCGTCCTGGCCGACCTGTTCGGCGTCTCCGCCGGCACCATCGCCACAGCCGAACGGCAGATCAAGCCCCTGCTGAAGCGAGCCGGCCACAGCACCGAGCCCGCCACCGCCCCGCTCACCACACTGGCCGACCTCACCGCATACGCATCAGAGCACGGCATCACCCTCACGCCGAAGACCAAACCAGCGCGTTAATAATCGACAGGCCCTTACCATGCCATTAATCCCGGCCGGTCCCGGTACCAAGCGGTTACTCGCGGACACGGCGCTCCGCAGGTCAGCGCCGCAGCCTCAGGTTGATACGACGATTTGCAAGCAGGGGGTCAGGGGTTCGAGTCCCCTTAGCTCCACTTACGTCAGAACCCCAGGTCAGAGGCCGGTTCACCGGGTCCGGTAGGTGATCTTCACGAGGCACTTTTCCGCGGCCGTGCCCGTTGCGTGCCTGATTTGGACAGGCGGCGGGCACGCCACAGCGGTTTCAAGACCGAGGTGGTGTTATCAGTCTCGCGGCATCCCAGGTGCGCGAACGGCCATCATTGTCACGGATTGCGACCAGCGCCGGTGGCACATTAGTGGCACGCCGTGGTCAGAGGCCGAGAGCCTGGCTAATGTCGGCTCGTCGGAGCTGTGCGACGCACCAGGCGAAGTGTCCGTCGTCGCCGTCTGGGGTGAAGGCGTTGCTGGTCGCCACAGCGTAGGCGGCCTGGTAGGTCAGGAGCGCCTCGGTGGAGTAGCTGAGCTCGCGGGCGAATCGGGCGGTGAGTTCCTGGGTGATCGTTAGCGCATGGGGGCCGTACATGTTCATGACGCTGGCGGTGATTGCTGCGTCCAGTCGAGGGTCGCCTGCCGTGGTCAGGAAGCCGAAGTCAAGGACAGCAAGCGGGCGGCACTGGTCATCTACGAGAATGTTGGGGCCGAACAGATCGCCGTGGATGACGGTATCGGGGCAGGTGGCGAGCAAGGTGAGGCGTTCCTGCAAGGCCGTGAAGCGGTAGTCGAAGTCCGGCAGGTGCTCGCGGATCACCGGCCCGAACCGGGCAACGCGGCGGCCGAGCAAGCTGAGCAGGGCAGACTGGAAGGTGCCCGCGTCGGCCCAGAACGGCAGGTCCTCGTCCAGGACGGCGAGCTGTCGCATGCTGGAGCTAGCCGGGACAGTGGCCAGGGCGCGGAGTACCTCCAGGACGCAATCGATGGCGGACTGACTGATCTCCCGGTCCTCCTCCCCGAGGCGCTGCTGGAGCGGCTCGCCGGGTAGCTTGCGCTCGTACGTCACTGACGCGCCGTCGACTTGCTCGACTTGAAGGATCTCAGGCGTGCCGAATGGCAGGTGTGCCGCGGCGACGTCCGCGTAGAAGGTCTGCATGCGCTCCAGCTCCGCCACTCGCCGCTCACGCCACACCTTGGCGACGAGGCCGTCGCCCAGGTCATAGATGGCGCCTTCCACTCCCGCTGCCAGCGGCTTAGCGTTATGACCCTGGCTGCTGAAGTGATCTAGCCACTGCTGGGTGTGATCGAGTACGAATTCCGGCATTAATGAGTCCCTGGTCACGCGGAGCTGCGACCTGCTCAGTATGGATGATGTTGCTGCTCTGTCCCCGTCCCCTCGTAGGTGCCGAACCCAGGTGAGTGACTACCCGGTCCACGGTCGGCAGGGCCCGTATCGGCTCCGAGCGCCTCGGATTGTCTTCCGCTTCAGCTCACCCGCCGCAAGGTGCGCACGGATCTCCCCGGTTGTCAGGCCCTTGGCATACAAGCTGACGATCGCCTCGTTGAACCCCGCGATCCGGCGGGCGTGCTTGGGCACGATCTGCGGCTCGAACTTGCCGTTCCGGTCACGGGGCACCTCCAGCGGGATCGGGCCGACCTCGGTCAGTACAGTCTTGGGCGAGGTGCCGTTACGGTGATTGCCGGCCGCGCCTGCTCCAGCAGCTCCCGCGCGATCCGCACCTCCAGGCCCTCAGCCTGGTGCTCGCCGGGCGACGTCCCGGCCCGGTCCGCGATCTGCGTCATCGGTGATCCTTTCCGGCCAGGACAGCCGTCCCAGCCTTACGGATCACCGCCTCACACACACGATCTTTCTGACAGTCCCGGCAGCCGGGAAACAGCGACACGGTCATGATGATCCGCCGACGCGCCCGCATGCCTTAGCAAGCCGGGCACGCGGAGTCCGCCGGTCGGTGCCCGCCTCATCGCCGGGCGGGTTCTGCCGCGTGGTCGCGGATGTGCGCGATCACGGTGTCCAGGGCGGCTTCGAGGGCGTCGGTGGTGTGCTGGGCCTGGGCGAGGAGCAGTCCGCCCTGCACGGCGGTGAGTAGCGCCAGGGCAAGCTGGCCCGGGTCGGTTTCGGGCGGCATGGTGCCGTTGCCGGTCATGCCGGTCAGGCCGGCGCGGATGGCCTCGGACCAGGCGGTGAAGCTGGCGGCGAGGGCGTCGCGGGCCCACGGGTGGTTGTCGGATAGTTCGCTGCACAGGCTGCCGAGCGGGCAGCCGCCGGCGCCGTGCTGCTGCCGGGCGGCGTCGACCACCACGTCTCGCCATGCACGGAGGGCGTCGAGGCTGTCGATCCTGGCCAGGAACGGTGCCTGGTGGGCCAGCATGGCGTCGGTCTGGAACGCGATGACTGCCCGGGTGAGGTCGTCCTTGTCGGCGAAGTAGTGGTAGATCTGCGAGGAGCTGACGCCGGCAGCGTCGCGGACCGCCGGGGTGCTGGTGCCCGCGACTCCGTGTCGGTACATGAGATCCGCGGCGACGGCGACGATCCGGTCTCGCGTCGCGCGGCCTTTCCTCGTGCTCGGCCCGTCCTGCTTCGGCATCTGGTCACCTGGCCCCGGAATGGATTTGACTATCTAATCCTACCGGGCCTAGGTTGGATAGGCCGATCCAATCTAGGCGGAGGCATCAGATGAGCTTCGAGCAGGCGACCGTGCTGGTCACCGGCGGGACGTCCGGCATCGGCCGGGCGACCGCGCAGTTGTTCGGCGACCGTGGCGCGAAGGTGGTGGTCAGCGGCCGCGACGAGGCCCGCGGCCAGGAGGTGGCTGCCGAGACTGGCGGGCGCTTCATCCGCGCGGACCTGGCCTCGCCGGAGGACGTGCGCGCCTGGCCGCCGAGGCCGGGGAGGTGGACGTGCTGGTCAACAACGCCGGGTTCTGGGAGCTAGGCCCGAGTGCCGAGACCACCGAGGCGGGCTTCGAGGCGATGGCCGCGGTGAACTTCCGCGCGCCGTTCTTCCTCACCGCGGCGCTCGCCCCGCAGATGGCCGCACGCCGCCACGGCGCAATCGTGAACGTGTCGACAAGGGTCGCCGCGCGTGGAGCTGCAGGCATGGCCGCCTACGGGCCGACCAAGGCCGCGCTGGAGGCACTGACCCGCTCGTGGGCGGCCGAGTTCGGCCCGGCCGGCGTGCGAATCAACGCCGTCGCCCTCGGGCCGAGCCGCACCGAGGGCACCAAGAGCATGGGCGACATGCTCGACACGTTCGCCGCCGCCAGCCCCCTGGGGCGCCCCAACGAGCCCGATGAGGTTGCCCGCGTGATCGCCTACCTGGCCGGCGAGGAGGCCCGGCCAGTCACCGGGACAGTCCTCGCCGTCGACGCCGGCCGCGCCGCCACTCTCACTCCCTGACCATCCACGTTTCAGCGCGCCGAAGGAGCAAAAGCAGTTCAACCCGGCTGGACCCGCAGAGGATGAGAGGGAATCACGATGAGCACACTCCCCGGAAAGACCGCGCTGATCACGGGCGCAAACGCCGGGATCGGCAAGGACGTGGCCCGGCAACTAGCACTACGTCCCGACATGGCCAGGATCTACCTGGCGTGCCGGAATAAGGACCGGGCGACAACGGCGAAGGCCGAGCTCGAAGCGACGACCGGCCGGCGCATCTTCGACATCATTCTCATGGATGTCGCCAATCTGGGCTCGGTCCGCGACGGCCTTGAGGTCATCGACGGATGCCTCGACGCGCTGGTCATGAACGCTGGGATAATCGGCGGCACGACGATGGACTTGACCGCTGACGGGGTCACTACCTTGTTCGCGACGAACGTTCTTGGTCACGTCGTTCTCCTCGAAGGGCTGCTGGCCGAGGACCGACTTGGCGAGGTGGCGGTCTTCGCCGGAAGCGAAGCAGCCAGGGGAGTCCCGAAGCTGCGGATGAAACGGCCATCCTTCGTCTCAACCTCCGCCGACGAGCTCGCCACTGTCATCGACGGCAGCTACTTCGCCAGCAGAAAAACTGACCCCAACCTGGCCTTCGGGCAGGCCAAGTACATCGGGGCCCTCTGGATGGCCTACCTGGCCCGCCAGCACCCCGACCGCCGGTTCATCACCATGAGCCCCGGCAACACCACCGGCACCCAAGCACCCGATGACCTCAAATTGCCGCTGCGTGTAGCTGCCAAGTACGTCATGCCCGCCCTGGGTCTCGCCCACAAACTTGACGTGGGCGCGAGGCGACTGGTCGACGGTGTCACCGACCCGACCCTGTCTAGCGGCGTGTTCTACGCCAGCGCGGCCAACACGCTTAAGGGTCCCGTGGTCGACCAAGCGGACATCTTCCCCGACTTGGCCAACCCGTCATTTCAGGACCACGCCAACGAGGCCATCCACCGTTTTATCAAGGTGTGACCATCGAGTTGCTGCGCTGGCAGGTGTTCAGCGGGTGCGACGCACTTTCGGAAGTTTGTACGTGCCATCCATGTAAACCATCAAGCGGGACAGGGCACCCGTTGTCCCTTGATGCCTAGCCTCACTTGAACTTGCCCAGATCAGCTTCAGTTGATCCTTTGCAGTCCCTAGGACTTTTCCGCCTGGTGGTGATCTAGGTCGTGGTCCCTGGAGGGCGGCCTTGCTCCAGGTAGCTGCCGATGATGGAGACAGCCTCGGCGACTTCCGAGGTCTGGTGACGGCCGCCGTTCTCGATGTAGAAGGTTGGCTGCCCGTCTGGGCAGGTGTCGACCTGGATGCGATCGGGCCCGTCCTCGTCGCCGATGAAGTAGACGTTGTCGTCGTCGGCTGCGTGAGTGACCTGCAAGCGCTCGACGATCGGGCCGGGTATCCAGGTGCGCAACTGGTCGAGTAGATCGTCCAGGGGTCCGCCGGTCCCCGTCCGAGGCCGTCCAGGGCCTGCCGCGGTTCATGACGTCAATCCTGGCGTAACGCCGCTGGTTTGTGTACGCCGTGTCGCGTAGGCCTTGCAGCGGTGGACTTCGCGGCTGGTCGTACGGGGCACGACAGCGACGACTTCGCCGTCGACCTGGACCTCGAAGGTGCAGTCGTTAACGGTGATGGTCACGGTCTTCTCGGCGTGGATCATGCCGACGTGGATCTTCTGGGTGGCCACCATGATCCCGCCTCGATGACGGCGTCCGGCCGGGCGTCACCACGACCGAGCCGGCGGAGCTGCGGGAGCTGCGGAAGGGAACAAGACGCTGGAGACCGAGAACGAGATCCTGCGCCGGGCGGCGGCTTACTTCGTCCGGGAGATCTCCCCAAAATGAAGTACCCGCTGGTCCTTGACCTTGCCGCCGACAAGATTCCTGTCGCGGTGACCTGCCGGGTGCCGGGCTTTTCCAAGCAGGCGTTCTGTGCCTGGCGCCAGAATCCGGTGTCGCAGCGGGACTGGGATGAGGCGCACCTGATCAACGCCGCGCTGAACATCCATCACGACGATCCGTCGTTCGGGTACCGGTTCATCGCCGATGAGCTCGCGGCGGCCAGGATCAGGGCCGGGGAGAACAAGGTCGCCCGGCTGTGCTCCCAGCAGCGCATCTGGTCAGTGTTCAGCAAGAAGCGGGGCCTGTCGCGCAAGGCCGGGCCGCCGGTTCACGACGACCTGGTCCGGCGCCAGTTCACCGCCGCCCGGCCTGATGAGCTGTGGCGGACCGACATCAGCGAGCACCCGACAGCTGAGGGCAAGCTGTACTTGTGCGCGGTCAAGGACGTGTGCTCCAACCGGATCGCCGGCTACTCGATGGACTCCCGGATGACCGCGTCCCTGGCCGTGCCGGCGCTGCGTAACGCCATCGCGCTCCGGGCGCCAGCGGGCACGATCGTGGTCCATCCGGACAGGGGGCAGCCAGAGTTCCGGTCGGGCGCATACGTGCGGGTGCTCCGTGAACACGGCCTTACCGGATCCATGGGCAGAGTCGGGGCATGTGCCGATAATGCCGCCATGGAATCGTTCTTCGCCCTGCTGCAGAAGAACGTCCTGGACCGGCAGCGGTGGGCCACCCGGCAGGACCTGCGCCTGGCCATCATCACCTGGATCGAGCGCACCTACCACCGGCGCCGAAGGCACGCGGACTCTGCCGCCTCACACCCATCGAATACGAGACAATCAACCGTGCCGCAACAGCGGCCTGACCCACCCAACCCCGGAGTCAACCGATCTGGGGGCAGTCCCCGGGCAGGATTACAGTCAGGGCGTGGCTAGGCTAGCCGCCGCCGGCCACCAGGAAGGAACGCCATGCCGCAGCTGACTGCCTACCGGTACGTTGCCGAAATTGAGGCCAGCACAGCCGGGCTGGCGGAGATCCTGGCTGAGAATGATCAGAGCCTGCCGATTCCCACCTGCCCTGAATGGACATTGCGTCAGCTTGTCACGCACGTTGGCAGGGCGCACCGGTGGGCAGCCGAGATCACGCGTACGAGGTCTGACGTGCCCATCCCGTTTCGTGCGGTGCCGGACGGCAAACTGCCGGATGATCGCTCCGAGCAGTGCGCATGGCTGCGTGCCGGCGCAGCGCGGATCGTCGGCGCGGTGCGCGAAGCGGGCAGTGATCTGGTCTGGTCGTTCACCGGGTCGGTGCCTGCTGATTACTGGCTACGCCGGATGGCACACGAGACGCTGGTGCACCGAGCCGACGCCCAGCTCGCTGCGGGTGCCGATCCCGAGCCAGTCATTGAAGCCGAGATAGCTGCCGATGCCATCGACGAATGGCTGATGCTATCGACTGGAGGGCTCGGCAACTCCGACGAGCGGGCTAAGGCGCTGCCCGCCGGGGCTGGCCTCCACCTCCACGCAACCGATGACGGACTTGGCGGCCGCGGCGAGTGGATGATACGGCGCGACGCGGACGCTCTGACCGTTGAGCGAGGTCACGCCAAGGGCGATGCCGCCCTGACCGGCCCGGCCGTCAGCTTGCTGCTCGTGCTCATGCGGCGAAGGCCGGTGTCCGACCCGGCAGTGACCGCTTACGGAGACCGTGCCGTGCTGGATGGCTGGCTGGCAAGCACCGCGTTCTGACGCCTTCGCCGTCACCTTCGGCGACCGGTTCCCGGTCGCCGAGACAGTTGCCGGTCATTGGCAGTTATCGGGGCCGGAGCTTGAAGATCAGAATACCGAGGTATTTGTTCATCCACGCTTGCTTGTGCGGGTAGCGGCGTCGGGCGTCCTCGGATAGCTGAGGCTCGATCGCGGTCTCAATCCACAGCCCGGCAGCACTGAACACGTTGATCAGGTCGGAGATTGTGTAAGTGCGCTTGGTGAGGGCGACCTGGTCGTTCCAGCCGGTGCGGTAGGTATAGGGGGCAGCGGAGAAGTACTCCTCGCCCAGCGAGGTCCCATTCTGTTCGGCCCGTTCGACGGCATATCGGATCGGCTGGGTCCTGGTCAGCAGGATGAAACCGTCGTCGGCCAGCATCGCTCGCGCTGCTTGCAGGGTGCCGACTGGATCCTTCGCGTAGCCAAAAGACTGCAGGAACAAGATCCGGTCGAACGTCCGGCCGGCAAGCCCGGGGACCGAATCCAGATCGGAGAGATCGCCTCGGATGAATTCCGGGCCGGAAGGCCGGGCGGTGAGGAAGTTGCCACTGATATCGACACCGACAGAGGCGGTTGCGCCGTCTCGAACCAGCTCAGTGAGCTTGCCGCCGTTGCCGCAACCGACATCAAGCACCGACAATCCGATGACATCACCCAGAAGGTCTCGCTGCGCCGGCCACTCGACTAGCCGATCTAGCGAATCCCCCCTGGCTCGGGCCCGCTCGTAGTCCGGAGCGAGTTCTTGCCAGGCCTGGCTTGAATCCGCACCGTCTGTCCTGTGAGAGCTGGTCGCCTTCTGAGATTCATCTGATAGTGCCACGGAACAGAACATAGTTGCTGGCTGCGGATTCCCGCCTCAGCCCAGCGCGGTCACTAGCCGACGGTCGCGGCTAGTGCCTCATAAGCAGGCTGCAGCTGCGGCCATCGTGCATCCGCGTCGACGCGCCCGCGTCCGGCGAGGTGGGCGCCAAGATCCTCAACGTGAATCTGCCAACCGGTCCCATAAGCGAAGAGCAGCTCGACCGGCATGCCCCGTACCTCGATAACGAGGGCGGTCCGGTTGCCGCCCGCGGTCAGCGTGACATCAATGTGCTCGTCGAAAGGCGGCGCGCCCTGACCCTCCCGCCAGGACTCGTCCGTCTCCCTGACCGTCACGCGCAACCGTCCCTCGGGCTCGCACGCGACCACGCTGCCGTTGATTTCCGATCCGGTGGCGAGTACGCGCGCCCGATATTCACCGCCCGGGCGCAGGTCACCCTCGACCTCGCCGTACCACTGAGACAGACGTGACGGATCGGTCAGTGCCGCCCACACGTCCTCGATCCCGGCGTCAAAGCGGTCCTTCATGCGCACGACGCCCTTGCCATCTTCCGATCGCAGGCTGCCCAGGATGCGGGCACCTGTATGAGCCTCACCAGTCACCTAAGGATCCTAATGAGTCTCAGGGAGCCCGCCGCCTGGCAGACTCCGGGTGTGGTGGCCGCCGGCAGGTGAGCACTTGTGTTTCCCGGGCTTTGAGCCCTGACGAAAGACCGTGCCCCTGCCGGTGACCGGGAGGATTGATCGCTGCTGGGATGTCGTGCCCTCCGGGTGGAGTGAGCACAGTTTCATTAGGTCGCTGATAGTTCTCCCGCTGGCTGCTGAGGTGTTCCGGCATTGCTGAGGGGAGAACTGGTGCGGCTGTTCGTAGGTGATGACTGGGCGCAGGACCATCACGACATCGAGGTGATGGACCAGGCCGGGAAGGTGCTGGCGAGAAAGCGGGTGCCGGAGGGCGCGGCCGGGATGGCGCAGCTGCACGGGCTGGTCGGCGCTCACCTGGGCGAGGAGCCGGACGAGGCGGAGGTGATCGTCGGGATCGAGACTGACCACGGCCCGTGGGTGACCGCGCTGATCGCCGCCGGCTACACCGTGTTCCCGGTGAACCCGCTGCAGGCGTCCCGGTACCGGGAGCGGCACGGCGTGTCCGGCGCGAAGAGCGACGGCGGTGACGCGCACATGCTCGCGGATATGGTGCGGACCGACTCCCGCCAGCTGCGCCCGGCGGCCGGCGACTCGCCGGAGGCGGAGGGCATCAAAGTCCTCGCGCGCACGCACAAGACGCTGATCTGGGAACGCACCCGGGCCGTGCAGCGACTGCGGCACCAGCTGCTGGAGTACTTCCCGGCGGCGCTGGAGGCGTTCGAGGACCTGGACGCCGGCGACACCCTGGAGCTGCTGGGCAAGGCCCCGGACCCGGCCCGTGCGGCGAGGCTGACCAGGGCGCAGGTCAGCGCGGCGCTCAAGCGTGCCCGCCGCCGGAACATCCCGGACAAGGCCACCGCGATCCTGGCCGCCCTGCGCGCCGGGCAGCTCGGCCAGCCGCCGGCGCTCACCGCCGCCTACGCCGCCACCGTGCGGTCCCTGATCGCGGTGATCGCTGTCCTGAACGAGCAGGTCAAGGTCCTGCAAGGGCAGGTGGAGGAAAATTTTCGGCCGGCACCCGGACGCTGAGATCTACCGGTCCCAGCCCGGCATGGGCGCTGTCCTCGGCGCCCGGGTGCTCGGCGAGTTCGGCGACGCCCCGCACCGCTACGCCGACGGCAAGGCCCGCAGGAACTACGCCGCCACCAGCCCCATCACCCGCGCCTCGGGCAAGAAGAAGATCGTCGCCGCCCGGTTCGTCCACAACGACCGGCTCGTTGACGCACTCAACGCACAGGCCTTCACCGCCCTGAACGCCTCGCCCGGCGCCCGCGCCTTCTACGACCAGCTCCGCGCCCGCGGGATCGGGCACAACGACGCACTGCGGCGGCTGGCGAACAGGCTCGTCGGCATCCTGCACGGATGCCTCAAGACCCGCACCCTCTACGACGAGACCACAGCCTGGGGCCACCGGCAAAACCACCCTCAATCTTCCGTAGCGGCTTGACACTTAAGCTCCTGGGATGTCTTTCGAGCGCGGCGATTGAAGATGGTCGTGCGCGGCGTCAGCGCACGGGAGCCGGGATTGGAGGGCGGTTGCTCACCCTCGCGACATGTCAAGCACTGCCCTCCCAAGCACGGCGCCTAGCGGAGCAACACCGGGTGACCGGATGCCGACAGCGCGAGTCCCAGGAGGAAGAGCGCGATCAGGAGAATCGCCACGAGGAGCCTCGTAGCTGGCCGCGCATGCCATTTTTGCTTATGAGGGTGCTGGTGCGGCTTGTTACTCATCGTATTCCCCTGATGGAACGACAGCGATCCAACCGTAGATGAATCGGGCGCTGCCCCGCCAGCACAGTGGCCCGCGTGCTCGCTGGCCGGACGGCGTGACCGAGGGCCGCAGCGAAATCTCGGTGCGGCCGGGCCGAAGAGGCGGCTGACTGTCAGAGGGGGCCGGGATACTGGTTCGCATGTCAGATTCGATCAAGTTCGGCTCGGTGGCCCTCGAATGCCCGGACGCCGGGAAGCTGGCCGCGTTCTACGCGGAGATCACCGGCAGCACAGTCACTTCTGCCGATGCGGACTGGGCGACGGTCAGGTGCCCGGGCGGAGACATCGACTTCCAGACCGCGCCCGGCTATCAGCCGCCTGCCTGGCCCGATGCGTCATCGTCCATGCAGATGCACCTGGACTTCCTTGTCGATGACCCGGACGAGGCTGAAGCCCGGGTGCTGGCGGCAGGCGCGGTGAAGTTCGACTTCCAGCCCGGTGACCACTTCCGGGTGTACGCCGACCCGGCAGGCCACCCTTTCTGCCTGTGCATCCAGGGCGGCCTGAGCCAGGCCTGAGGGCTGCGCCAGCTGGACCGAAGCAACGGCCGCGGAGCGCGTGGTCGCCAGCAGGCCGGGAGCGAGCGGGCGATCAGTCCTGGTAGTACTCCATCCCCAGGTGGGTGATCTGCTCCTCGGCCATCAGCCAGCGAAGTGTGTTCTTCAGCTTGGTCTGCTGGATGAACAGGTCATGCTCGGGATAGACGCTGGGAGCGTGCTGCGGGCTCTTGAAGTAGAACGAGAGCCACTCTTGCACGCCGCTGAGCCCCGCGCGCTGGGCCAGATCCGTGAAGAGCACCAGGTCCAGCACCAGCGGTGCCGCCAGGATCGAGTCACGGCAGAGGAAGTCGACCTTGATCTGCATCGGGTAGCCGAGCCAGCCGAAGATGTCGATGTTGTCCCAGCCCTCCTTGCTGTCACCGCGGGGCGGGTAGTAGTTGATCCGCACCTTGTGGTGGATGTCGCCGTAGAGACGGGGATAGACGGCGGGCTGCAGGATGTGCTCGAGCACGCCGAGCTTGCTCTCCTCTTTGGTTCGGAAGCTGTCGGGGTCGTCCAGCACCTCGCCGTCGCGGTTACCGAGGATGTTGGTCGAGTACCAGCCCTGGAGCCCCAGCATGCGGGCCTTGAGCATCGGCGCCAGCACGGTCTTCAGGAGGGTCTGCCCTGACTTGAAGTCCTTGCCGCCGATGGGCACGCCGGCCGTCTGGGCGAGCTCGACCATCGCCGGCACGTCGACGGTGAGATTAGGCGCTCCGTTGATGAAGGGCACGCCCTCCTTGAGAGCCGCGTAGGCATAGACCATCGAGGGCGGGATGCTCGTGTCGTTCGCGTCCATCGCAGCTTCGAGCGCCGGCAGGTTCTGGTGGGCCGGACCGGGTTCGAGAAAGATCTCTGTGGATGCGCACCAGATCACCACCATCCGGTCGCAGGAGTGCGCCGTCTTGAATTGGCGGATGTCCGTGCGGACGGCCTCGGCCAGGTCTCGCTTGCTCGCTGCGGACTTGACATTGGCGCCATCGAGTCGTCGCACGTAGTTCTGATCGAAGACAGCCGGCATGGGCTCGATCTCTTTCAGCTCAGCGGCGATCGGCTCGATATGGAGGAACCGGTCGAGCACGCCGCACTTCACCGCCGCTTCGTAGGCCGTGTCCGAGATCGGGTCCCAGGCGCCGAATACCAGCTGGTCAAGACCGGCCAGAGGCACGAAGTCGCGGATGAGCGGCACTCGATTCTCGGTCCGTTTGCCGAGGCGGATCGTGCCCATCTGGCTGAGCGAGCCGACAGGTTCAGCGAGACCGCGCCTGATCAGCTCGACGCCCGCGACTACGGTCGACGCTACGGCGCCGAGCCCCACTGTCAGGACGCCGAGCCTGCCGGCCGCTGGCTCGATGTGGTGCTGGATTGTCTTCACGAGATCTCTCGCCTCCGGGATGACGCGCCTGAGTATCTGCTCGTTTGCTGGTATCAGTGCCTGTGCACGGACTGGATCTCGCCGCCGAGCGCTGCGAGCCTCCGGAGGGTGTAGGAGGCCGCGTCGAATGCCGTGCAGCCGTGGTAGATGCGGCCGTAGTCATCGAACAGCTGGCCGATGAACTCGTGCTCCCCGACCTCGGCGACGGTCCAGCGGTCCCAGAGCACGTGCCGCACGGCCTGCGTGACGTCGGTAGCCGCGTCGTGAAAGACGATTTCGTAGCCCTGCTCGCGAAGTGCGCCGATCAGGTGCGCCGCCGCCTTGCCCTGCATGCCGTCTGCAAGTCGCCCGTCCTCATACCTGATGCCGGGGAAGTCGATCGGCGCCGAGGCGAAGTCATCGGGGCGCATGAATCTGAAGACGAACGTCCGGCGCAACGTCTCCTCAACATGCTCGGCGAGCATCGCGCGCCTGCCCTGTCCGGGGCGCCGGCTCTCCCAGACCCGGATCTCCTCGGCCCGGTCGGGATCCCAGCCCGCCATGCCGCCGACAACGACATCTGGCTCGGGGAATTCGGGGTACCGCAGCCGCCACATGCTGACCGTCTTCGGCTCGACGCTGAACATCGCCGCGATGTCGGCCACGCTGAGCATTTCTTTCACCATGGCTCCGCCCTCAGCTCGCAGGTTCGTAGAACCTCATCTACAAAGTAGCGTGCCAACTCGGTTTGTCAACCATGGTCTACAAACTGATGCGGGCCGTCGGGGGCGCCGGCCGGCGGGTTGACGGTGGCCGGAATGCTGCCCTACTGTCTTAGGCACCTAAGATACTGAAAGGGTCGAACAGTGATTCGGTTCCGGGTGGACGCGCGGCTGGCGGCTCCGCCGTACCTGCAGCTGGTGCAGCAGGTACGCCAGGCGCTCCGGATGGGCGTGCTTGAGGTCGGCGATCAGCTCCCGTCGGTACGCGAGGTCGTCGCCGCCACCGCGATCAACCCCAACACGGTGCTCAAGGCCTACCGCGACCTCGAACGCGAGGGCCTGGTGGCGGCCGCGCCGGGCCGCGGCACCTTCGTGACCAGGCGACCGGACGGCCCGCCGCCCGGCACCCACGCGCGGCTCGGCCACAGCCTGGGCCGCTGGGTGCGCGAGGCGCGCGCCGCCGGACTTGACGACGAATCCATCGAGTCGCTGCTGCGCGTCACGCTGCGCGCGGCCGAGGAGGAGGCGAGCGCATGACTCCCGCCGTCGAAACTCGCGGGCTGACCAAGCGGTACCGCCGTGTCACCGCGCTGTCCGATTGCTCGATCACGGTCCCCGAGGGCCGGATATCCGCGCTCGTCGGATCCAACGGCGCGGGCAAGACGACCCTGCTGCGGCTGCTGGCGGGGCTCGCGCGCCCGACCAGCGGCGAGGCCGCCATCCTCGGCGGCCTGCCGCGACAGGATCCGGCGTTCCTGGCGGAGATCGGATTCCTGGCCCAGGAGATCCCGCTGTACCGGCGACTGACCGCCGAGGACCACATCCGGGTCGGCGCGCACATGAATCCCCGGTGGGACGCCGAATCAGTCCGGGACCGGCTGCACGGGCTGAACATCCCGCTGGACGCGGCCGTGGGCACGCTGTCCGGGGGCCAGCAGGCCCAGGTAGCCCTCGCGCTCACGCTGGCCAAGCGGCCGAAAGCCCTGCTGCTCGACGAACCTGTCGCGGCCCTGGACCCGCTCGCCCGGCGGCATTTCCTCGGCACGCTGGCCGACGCGGTCGCACGGGGAGGACTGACTGTCATCTTGTCCTCGCATCTGGTCGCGGACATCGAGCGGGTCTGCGACCACCTCATCTTGCTGTCGGCCTCCCGGGTTCAGATCTGCGGCGACATCGATGCGATGCTCGCCGAGCATCGCGTACTCGTCGGCCCGAGGAAGGACACGACGGCGCTCGCACGGGATCACCGGATCGTGCAGACGGATAACACCGCGCGCCAGACCACGATGCTGGTGCGGCTGAACGGCCCGGTCGCGGATCCCGCGTGGGAGGCCGCGGAGGTCAGCCTGGAAGAGCTGGTGCTGGCGTATATGGGCGCTGACGCCGCCCCGGCGGTTGCGGCGCTCAGCACCGTGGGAGGGAACCGATGACCTGGGTTGTCTGGCGGATGCACCGCACGCCGCTGATTGCCGCCGCCATAGCGCTAGCCGCCTTCGCCGTCCTGCTGCTGATCACCGGCCTGCGGATGGCGAGCCAGTATCACAACGCACTGCAGGGGTGCGCCGCGACCAAGTCCTGCGGCGACCTCATCAACACGCTGAACCTCGGCAGCAACCCCGCCAACATCTTCGTCAGCCTGAGTATCGCCGTCCCCGCCCTGCTCGGGCTGTTCTGGGGCGCGCCGATGGTGGCACGGGAGATCGAGGCCGGCACCAGCCAGTTCGCCTGGGTGCAGAGCGTCACTCGCGTGCGGTGGCTCGCGGTCAAGACCGGCTGGCTGGTGGTCGCCGCCATCGTGTGGGGCGGCGCCGTCGCCGCCCTCGTCACCTGGTGGTCCGGGCCGCAGAACGCGGTCAGCCTCGATCGGTTTAACCCCAACGTGTTCGACGGGCAGGACATCGTCCCTGTCGCCTACGCGCTCTTCGCGGTGGCGCTCGGGATCGCCGCAGGCACGATCGCGCGCCGCCTGCTGCCCGCGCTGGCGATCACGCTCGGTGTCTTCGTCGCAGTCCGCCTCGTGATCGCGGCACTTCTCCGGCCGCACTACATGCACGCGCTGACCATGACGCAGAAGATCGGCGGCACTGTGGTGCCCAAGGGCGCCTACTGGCAGCTCACGACGGGTGTCGTCAATGCCGCCGGGGCCAGCGTGCCGCGGACGGGCAATGGTTTCATCGGGCTGGGCAACGTCTCTCTGCCCGTATCGGCCGTTCCCGCCGCCTGCCAGCGCTTCATCAGCGCCGGGCCGCCTCAGAACATGGTGTCCTGCCTCAACGGGCAGGGACTCCGCCAGTACCTGACCTACCAGCCGGCCAGCCATTACTGGCCGTTCCAGTTCATCGAGACCGGAATCTTCCTCGCGCTCGCCGCCGTACTGATCGCGGTTACGTTCGCCATCGTGCGGCGCAGAGACGCCTGAGAAGCGGTGCGAGGGGTACTGTCAGGCCGGATCCCGGCCGTGACGGGCCCGAGTGACACGCCGCCGGGCGACGTCGTTCAGCTGGGTCGTGCCAGCGCCGGTCGCAAGTGCGCATAGGCCCAGGCGGGCAGCGTGGTCGGCGTTGTGGTCACGATGCTCCGCTTGTCGTCGGCGACGAAGTCCGCGCGCGTCACCGCCGACATCCCGGCGATGCCCTCGACCTGTCTGTCCCCGAGTCCCGCTGACCGCAGCGAATGGCGCAGAGCGTCCTGCGAGATCGTCTCGGCCCGAACCCGGTGACCGGTCGCCTCGCTGATGATCTCGGCGACGCGTGACAGCGTGAGGTCCTCGGGACCGTGGACGGCCTGGACGTGGCGGCCCGACCAGCCTGCGGACAGCAGCCGGGCGGCAGCGATCTCGCCGATGTCCCGCGGGTCGACCCACGGTTGCGCATAGTCGACGGCCATCGGCGCTGGCAGCACGCCCTCGCGGAGCGAGTCGAGGTTTCCGAGCAGGTTGGTATAGAAATAGCCGCAGCGCAGGTGCAGCACCGCAGCTCCGGTAGCGTCGAGGAGTTCCTCGGTCCTGGCCAGTCCGTCGATCTCGCCGGCTCCCGAGCGCTTCTCCGCGCCGATGCTGCTGAGGAACACCGTACGGCCGATCCCGTTCTCGGTAACGGCGCGGGCGGCGATGGCCCCCAGCCGGGCATACCAGGTGACCGGATCAGCGTCCGGATCGGCTGTCGGCGGGGCTATCCAGAGCAGAGCGTCGGCATCTCGTGTCGCCAGCACGACGGCATCGGCGTCGCTCAGATCAGCTTCAATAACGTCGGCTTGCTCGCTCGTGGCCGGGTCGAGCCGGGCAGGGTGCCGAGCAAGCAGCGTGGGCCGCACGCCCGCCTGGAGGAGCATCCGCGCGACTCGAGATCCGACATTGCCGGCGGGCGTGGTGACGACGATCTTCACAAAGCGTTCCTATCACCGGGTGCCGACAGTTCCTGCCGGGGAACGGCACCTGAAAAGAGCGGGCCGGTATTCAGTTGCCGCGGCCGGCCAGCTGCTTTAGCGTCACCTCTGCGCTGCTGGCCACGGCGCGCACGGCGCCGACCGAAGGAGACAGCGTGGAGCGCATAGTTCGCACCCCCGATGGCCGGACTCTGGCCGTCGAGGAATCCGGTGATCCGGCCGGGCAGCCGGTCCTGGTCCACATGGGCACACCGAACTCCCGGCACCTTTACGGCCCGAACGTGGCGGATGCCGCCGCCCGCGGGCTGCGGCTCATCAGCTACGACCGGCCAGGCTATGGCGGGTCCTCGCCGCAGCCGGGGCGCACTGTCGCTGACTGCGCCGGCGATGTCCGCGCGATCTGCGCTGAGCTCGGGATCGATCGGCTGGCGATGTGGGGCATCTCCGGCGGCGGCCCGCACGTGCTCGCGTGCGCTGCCCTGCTCCCGGACCTGGTGACCGCCGCCGCCTCGCTCGCGTCGCTGGCCCCCTACGGTGCCGAAGGCCTCGACTATTTCGCCGGCATGGGCCGGGAGAACGTCGAGGACATCCGCCTGTTCCTCGCCGACGAGTCCGCGGCCAGGACTAAGACGGACAAGGACCGGGAGGAACTGCTGGCCACGTCAGCGCAGGATGCGGCCACGGCGCTCGAGTCGCTCCTCACGCCGACAGATGCCGCGGTCCTGCGCGGCGAGCTGGCCGTTTACCTGACGTCCTCGGCGCAGGACGGTCTGGCGCCCGGCAGCCAGGGCTGGTGGGAAGACAACTGCACGGTCAACGCGTGGGGGTTCGACCTGGCCCGCATCACTGTCCCGGTTCTGCTGCTGCACGGCAAGCAGGACATGTTCGTGCCGTTCGGTCACGGCGAATGGCTGGCCGCGCACATTCCCGGCGTCGAGGCCCGGCTTCTTGACGGCGACGGGCATCTGACGCTCCTGCAGAATCGTGTGCCCGACGTGCATGCCTGGCTGTCAGAACACCTGTAGCCCGCCCGCCGGCACCGCCTTGCCGACTGCCGGGATCACGGGAGCCGCGCTGTTGTGCGCCTCGGGCGAGGACTGGATCCGAGCGGGCTAACCCACAACAGGAACGCTACGGCCCCTCCGACCAGCAGCATGAGCAGGATGGCCGGTATCCAGTAGTACGAGCCGTGCGGCGGGAACACAGCATGCAGACCCGGATAGATGGCCGGGATCCGGGCGGCTGGCGAAGTGCCGGCCTGCAGGCTCCCGTCGTATTTGACGCCCGGCACCACCTGATGCCCGCGGGCGGACACGAACGTGCCCACCCAGCTGCAGCCAAGGCGCCGCATGCACTGCTGAGAGGCGTCGGTGAACCAGCCAGCAGCGCCATGGCCCCGTGCCGCAGAGATCGCCGGGCCGATGGCGAACGCCATGGCGACGATGGCCATGGCGGCCAGCGCACCGCCCAGCACAATCCCGTCGTGACTGAGCAGCAGGCGCCGCCGTTGCCGGGCCGCAGCGCGGTCCCGGCCCACACGTTGCCCGGCCCGCCGCCCGGCCTTCGTGAGACCGCCGGCTGCCGGGCCAGGATGCGCTGCTGCCGGGTGGGGGGCCTGCCGGGCCCGGCCGGACCGCCGCCGCCTGCTGCGCTGCTGAGGCAACGTCTGTCTCCTCGATCAAGCTCGCATCACAGTATCCGGCTGACGCTGGCCTGAGAACCAGGTGCAGGTCACGCTGCCGGCCGGAGCGTGCCCGGCCCGGCGCAGCCAGGATCGGGTGACGCGGACGGCTCAGGCAGGGCCGAGCAGGTCCCAGCGGTTGCCTGCGATATCGAGGAACACAGCCACGCGCCCGTAGGGCTCCGTGCGCGGGGTGGCAGCAAATTCCACGCCGGCCGCTGTCATGCGCTCGTAGGCAGCATCGAAGTCGCCCACCCGGAGGAAGAACCCGACGCGCCCTGCCACCTGACTCCCGACGACGCTGGCCTGCCGTGGCCCATCCGCGCGAGCCAGCAGGATGCCAGTCTGCCCGCCGGGCGGCCGGACGACGACCCACCGTTTCGGGCGCCCGTCATTGGTCAGGGACGGCGAATCCTCGATCAGGTCGAAGCCGAGGATCCCGGTGAAGAACGCGATGGCCGGGTCGTAGTCGGCGACGACGATCGTGATCAGGTCCAGTTGCACCCTCGGGACAGTACCGGCGGTCCTGACGGTCGTCAGCCCCTGCTTTTAGCGCGGTGGGCGGCCGCCTTGACCCGGCTCTGGCAGCGCCTGGAGCAGAACCGCTTTCCGAGGTTGTATGAGGTGTCGATGTACACCCGGTCGCAGGGGTCAGCCTGGCAGACGCCAAGGCGGCCTGCGAGGTCGGAACCGATGGCCATCGCGAGGCCGGCCGCAATGCCTGCGCTCCAGCCGAGGACGATGCTTGTGTCGCGGCCGTGGAAGTGAAGGGTAAAGCCGCCTCCCCGCGCGGGGTCCAGGCGGGGAGCCGCCCCGGATTCTTCGAGCAGGTCATTGACTATGCCGGCGGCGCGTGCGACATCGCCGGACGAGCTTGCCGTGAAAACGTCGCGGACTCGTTCCGCGAGCGCTGTCAGCGCGCTTGCCTGGTCCTCGGTGAGGGCCGGCCGGTAATCGTCGCGCTCGAGCACCGCGCGAACGGCATCAGCCTGGTGGCCGACCTGCGGCGGCTCTACTGGCCGGGTGCCGTCATGCCCCGCTGTCAGCGCGTTGACCAGACGGCACGCGACGTCGGTGACTACCCACAGGTGACTGTTGAAATGTATTTGGCCAGTCACTCGTCCCTGGAGTACCGTCTCGCTCATGACTTCCATTATGCCATTTGCCAGTCACGAAAGTGGCGGCTGGCCGCGCCCCGTGCGGGCGCTCGTGCTGGCCCGCGCCGTCAATCAGCTCGGCGCCTTCGCGATGTCGTTCCTGGCAGTGGCGCTCGTACACGTCTATGACGTCTCGCTCGTCACCGCCGGCTGGGTGGTTGCGCTCTTCGGCCTGGCAACCGTGCCATCACGGCTGGCCGGCGGGCGAATGGCGGACCGCCTCGGGCGACGCCCGACGATCGTGCTCGGGCTCCTCGGCTGCAGCGTTGCACTGCTCGTCATTGCCGTCTCGCCTGGGGTCGGCGGAGCGGCGGTGGGGGCCGCGCTACTCGGGCTCGCGTTTGAGATCTACGAGCCGCCCAGCCAGGCGCTGCTCGCCGAGATGGTGGCGCCTGAGCGGCGTCCGCAGGCATTCGGGCTTCTCGGTGCGGCGCTGGCCGCCGCTGGCGTCGGCGCGGGGATCCTCGCGGTGCTGCTCGGCGGCGTCAGCCTGCGGCTGCTCTTTGTCGCGGACTCTGTCACCTGCCTGGCAGCGGCAGCGCTGATCCTGATGTGGGTGCATGATCCGCCCGCAGCGGGGCCGGCCAGGTCCCGCGGCAACCCGTGGCGGGATGGCCGGCTGCTGGTGATGCTCGGTGTAGGCACAGGGTTCGCATTCGCCGGTAACCTCTCGATCACCGCGCTTCCGCTGACGGTTGCCGCCCGCGGCCTCGACCCTGCGGAAACGGGCTGGCTTCTCGCAGTAGCGGCTGTCGTCACGATCGTCGGCCAGCGCTTCCTCCGGGGTGCTGCGGCCCGGCCGTTCTTCCTGATGGCGGCCGGCCTTGTTGTCGTCGCCGCGGGATTCGCCGTTGTCGCGTTCGCCGACGTGATCCCGCTGCTCTGCCTGGGTGCCGCCACCATGGCGCTGGGCCAGGTCTTCCTTCTCGGACCTCCGTACGCCGTTGTGGCCGGTCTGGCGGACGACGGCTCCCGCGCGGGGTACCTGGCGGCGTACGGCACTTGCTGGGGCATCGCCCAGACCCTCGGGCCGCTTGCCTCGACCCGCCTGCTGACCATCGGGGTGCCCGTGGCCTGGCTCACCGGCGCCGCCCTGTGCGTCCTGCTGGCCGCGCTCGTCCCGTTCGCCGGCAGGGCCGTGACACTGGCTGAGCGGCGCTCCGCCCGCGAGGCCGCGGCCGCCTGACCGCAGCGAGGTGGTCGCTAACCGACGCCGAGGAGACGCATCCCTAGAAGGCCAGCGCCGGGCCCGGCGCTGGCCTGCTACGACCTCTGACCCCATCGCCCGGCCGGCGCGGCCGGGCCGGTCAGCTGCGCTCGCCGGACCCGCCGGCGGGCTCGGGCGCGCCGGTGTAGAACGCGGTGGTCCGGTTGGCGGCAGCCCGTGCCAGGGAAACGTCGGTGCCGGAAGACACGCTCGCCTCGCCCCAGGCATCGCTCGACGCGGCAAAAAACTGGCGGCCCTCGTCGGACACCGACCATGCGGCAAACGCCGCCGGGTCAACCGACCGCCGGGTGGTCAGGTGCAGGGACAGGCCGATGAGGCCGCTCTCCCAGCCGACCCCGACGGCACCAGGGCCGAACTGCGCCCATCGCTCGTCCCCGACACGCGCGATGTGGTCCAGCCGGAAGAGCGTCCGGCCGTTGCCCTCGTCGGCCAGCCGCAGCTCGATCCAGCTCGTGTCGCCGCCCATCTCCCAGGTCGCGTCGAAGCCATGCGGCGGGTCGCAGCGGGTGACCGTGCCGCCTGCGTTGCCCTCCAGCTGGTACCGGCCGCCTGCCGTCAGCTCTCCGCTCACCGGCAGGAACCAGCGCTTGATGCGCTCAGGGTTCGTGCACGCGTCCCACACATCGGCGAGTCCGGCCGGGTAGCTGCGGCTGACCGTGACCACCCGGGCCTGCCCCGCAGCCAGAGCCCGGCCGCCAACCTCGCGGCTTTCAGCGGCCAGCGGTCTGTCCTGAGCCCGGAGCCGGCTGAGCGGCGGGCACGCCCCGGGCGCGAACTGGCTAGGCCGGGCCGCTCTGGAACGGGAGCTGCTTACCTGTCTCGAGCAGCGTCTTGAGGCCGCTGAGGATCTCGCTCCAGCCGCCGCCGGCCCCGCTGGACTCGGCCTCGCCCCTGAGAACGGCGGCCCACATCGGGGCTCCGGTCACGTCGTGGGTGACGGTCAGCCTGGTGACGCCGCCTCGCGCCGGCTCGATCTCGTAGGTGAGCCGGGTGAACGCTTCGGCGGCCATCTCAGGCGTCATCGTCATGCGCCAGGTCTGGACCAGCCTGCGCGGCGGAACGGCCTCGATGACCTCGCCGTCGCTGATGATGTCAGGGCAGCCCACCGCCTTCATCCCCTCGTTGGCGTGCGCCCGGAATGCGCCACCGGCCCGCAGGTCGTATTCCACCACCGGGGCATAGCCGTACTGGATCGTCCACTCGGGTTTGGTGATCGCAGCCCAGATGGCCTCGGGCGTGGCTTCGATGTACACCCGGTACATCTGAATCGTCTCGGTCGCCGTGGTCACGTGCGTGCCTCCAAGTCGGTCTTGAGGTTGGCGAGCGCCGTCACCTGACGCTCGGTGTACTTGCCGATCCACCGGTCATGGATCAGCCGGATGGGGACCGGGTTGAGGAAGTGCAGCTTCTCCCGGCCGGACCGTCGCGTGACGACGAGCCCGGCCTCCTCGAGCAGGCGCAGATGCTTCATGACCCCGATGCGGGTCATGTCCACCCGGGCTTCGAGGTCGCTCAGTGTGCGGCCCTCGCGCTCGAAGAGCAGGTCAAGCAGAAAACGACGGGTGGGATCGGCGAGCGCCCTGAACACGCGGTTGTCGTCGTCCACGCGCACCAAGATAGGTAACCTGATGGTTACATGTCAAGCCCGGCGGCCCGCGGCGGCCCTGGCACCTCTCGTCACCGCCAAGCCACGGCGGGCTGAGCGTCCGGCTTGGCATGATGCTGGCGTGCCCACCCATGTTGCGTTGCTGCGCGGCATCAACAACCTCGGCAGCAAGCGCGTCGCGATGGCCGAACTTCAGCGGATCGTGACCTCGCTCGGTCATGCCGATGTCATGACCTACATCCAGAGCGGGAACGTGCTGTTCACCCCGCAGCGGCCAGCCGGCCGGACGGCGGTGCATGCCGACACCGCGGTGCTTGCGGCCGAGCTGGAACAGGCGATCGCGGACGCTGCCGGCCTGCGGGCCAGGGCCGCGGTGCTCTCCGCCGGCGAACTCGCGCGTTACTGGCGCGACAACCCCTATCCGGGTGAGACGAACCCGAAGCTGCTGCATGCGGTGTTCCTGCCCGGCGAACCCGGACCCGGCCTGGCCGCCTGGGTCGCGGGCGCCGAGCGGCAGGTGCGGGCAAATGGCAGCCGGGATGAGGCACAGGTGCGCGGCCGCACGATCTACCTGCACACCCCGGACGGATATCCTGCCAGCGACCTCAGGCGCGCGTTCGGAAGGACAGGCGGACCGACCTGCGCGCAGGTGGCCGGAACCGCTCGCAACTGGGCCACCGTCAGCAGGCTGGTCGAGCTCTGCGGGCCCCCCGGTTACACGCAGCTACCTGGAGCCTGACCGGGAGCACGCAGTCGTTCGCAGGCTGCGGCTAGCGCGCCTCCAGCACCGCCAGGTCCCGGACCGCGAACCGGTAGTGCTCGATCTCCTCCTCCATCACCACGCTGAGGCACTCGGCTACGGCGCGGTCCTCGGCGGGGTAGCCGGGAGCTGGCGAGCGCTGGCAGCCTCGTCCGAGTTCGCCATTGGTCAGGCCGGCCAGGATGCGCCGCATCACGGCCATCCGATCCGCGCGGGCGGCCAGGATCTCGGCATAGCCGGGCTGCGCGGTGACGTCGATGCCGAGGGCGGCAGCCTCCGCGGGCGGGTACCAGCTCTGCGGCAGGCCGAGCGGGTGGTAGGGCATCGCCTCGTCCAGCACCGTGCGGCTCGCCCAGGCATCGGTGATGAAGACCAGATGGCGCAGCGTCTGCGCGAACGACCACTCGTCGTTCACCTGCTCGGTCAGCGCGGCCGCGGGCAGCTGCCCGGCCCGCGCGCCGGCATCTGCCCAGAGTCGCTCGATGGTGTCCCACATCGCCCGGAATCCGCCGATGTCCTCCACCTCGCGGAGCTGCACCCGCTCGGGGTGCAGCCGGTCAAGCTCGGCGCTCACGAAACCGGCGACGTCGACCCCGTTGACGGTGACGTTGCTGAGGTATCCGGAGATGCTGACGTCGACGAGCCAGCCGTCCCGGACGGTGACGCCGGTCAGGTCGCAGTCGGTAAACCGGGCACCGCGCAGGTCTGCCACGTCGAACCGGGCGCCCCGGAACCCGGTGCTGCCGCCGTCGTCTCCGGCGCTGAACCGGTGCGGTCCGAACTGCGCGTCCATGGGTTCATCCTGCCCCTCAGGCAACGGGGCTAGCTGATCGTTGGCTGCTGTCATGCCCCGCATGGTAGATCCCATCCCGGACGTCCTGCTTCCTGGAATCCCGGCCTACCGCGAGTCCGGGGTCCTCGATAGCGTGAACCGAGTCATCCGCCGCAGCGAATCCCGGCTGCTCGCCGGGATGGGGAGGACTGATGATGACGATCGCCGCCCGCGCGAGCCTGCTCCGCGAGACCTCCGAGCATCACGACCCTTACGAGAAAACGCATGCGCCGCACAACTGGTGGGACTGGTATGCCGCCTACATGGAGGCGCGGGAGCAGGGAAACACGCCCGAGCAGGCATCGGCGGCCGCAGGTCGCTATATGGACGAAGTCCTGCACATAGCGGCGCTCTGAGCCCACGGAGGCCGGGCACGGCGGCGCGATCGCAGCGAGTTCCCGAGAGATATCGTCCCGTCATGCTGACCTTCCGCTCACCGCAGGTGATTCTGTTCAGCGAGGATCTCCCGCGCGCGGCCGATTTCTACTCGCGGCTGGGATTCACCGAGGCCTTCCGCACGCCTGCCGAGGGAGCGCCGATTCACGTGGACCTCATCCTCGACGGCTACCGGATCGACATCGCCACGGCCGATTCGTGCCGCGACGACCATGGCCTTGATCCCATCGCTGAAGGCCAGCGGGCGGCGGTCATCCTCTGGACCGACGACACCGCCGCGGCTTACGAGGAACTCGTGGCCGGCGGCGGCCCCGGCCATGGCAGCTCCGCGCGAGTGGCTCGGCCGCCTGCTGATCGCCTGGACAGCCGACCCGGACGGTAACCCGGTCCAGATTGTCCAGTCCCTCTGACTAACGGCAAGGGCCGCTGGCTGGCGACGGCGTTCGCCTCGTAATACCTGACCGGGTCGCGATGGATGGACGCCGACGGCGCGATCAGCCGGGCCGCCCGGGCCGGGTGAGAGCCTGGTGCTGTGCTGAAGCTCCTGGCGTTCGTGCTGCCGCTCGGCCTCGACTCCTTCGCGGTAGCTGCCGCGATCGGCGCCGCCCAGCTCACGACGCTGCGGCAGCGGCTCAGGATCGCATTGATCTTCGTGATCTTCGAGGGCGGGATGCCGCTCGTCGGCCTGGCGCTGGGCGCCGCGCTTGCCCGCGGGATCGGGTCAATCGCTAGCTATCTGGCCGGTGCCGCCGTGATCTTCGTCGGCGCCTGGATGATCCTGGCCAGGCATAAGGATGACGACGATCAGGCCGGGCTGCTCGTCACGAGCCGCAGCGGGTGGGCGCTGATCGCGCTCGGAGTCAGCATCAGCATGGATGAACTGGCTGTCGGTTTCACCATCGGCCTTGCCCGCGTGCCGGTAGTTGCCGTCATCGTGGCGATCGCCGCGCAGGCGTTTCTGGCGGCGTATCTCGGCCTGGCCCTCGGCACCCGGATCGGGGAACGCTGGCGCGAACGCGCGGAGAAGGTAGCCGGGACAGCTCTGATCCTGCTCGGCTTGTATCTCGTCGCCGAGCAAATTGCGCGGTGAGCCGCCCGGTCGCTCCCGGGCGATCACCGCGCCCCGTCACATCCGCGTCCGGCCGCGTGTCAGTGTGGTGAGACCAGCGGAGCAGGGGACGGATACATGACCGAGAGCGACTGGCTGGCCGCCGCCTTCGCCGAGCACCGCGATCACTTGCATGCGGTGGCCTACCGTCTCCTCGGGTCGAAGGCCGACGCCGATGACGCCGTCCAGGACGCCTGGCTGCGGCTCAGCGGCGCGGACGCGAGCTCTGTGCATAATCCGGGCGGCTGGCTGACCACGGTGGTTGCCCGCGTCTGCCTGAACATGCTCCGCACCCGCCGCGTGCGCCGCGAGGATCTGGTCGGGGATGCCTGGCCGGGTTCCGCCGAGGCGGCGGTGAGCCGGGGCGAAGCCGGGGGAGCCGCCGGGCCGGGCGCCGGCCCTGCCGTACCCGAGGACGAGGTCATCCTCGCGGACTCCGTCGGTCTCGCGCTGCTCGTGGTACTCGACACCCTGACGCCAGCCGAACGGCTCGCCTTCGTGCTGCACGACCTGTTCGCCATGCCGTTTGACGAGGTAGCAGCGGTCCTCGGGCGTACCTCGGATGCGAGCAGGCAGCTGGCCAGCCGGGCGCGCCGACGCGTTCGCGGCGCGCCGAGCCCGGACCGGGCCGCCAACCTGGCCCGGCAGCGAGAGGTGACCAGCGCGTTCCTGTCCGCCTCCCGCGGCGGCGACTTCGCTGCGCTCATCAGCCTGCTCGATGCCGACGTGGTGCTGACCGCCGATGCGGCAGCAGTTCCGGCCGGACGGCCGATGACGCTGCAGGGCGTCGCGAGTGTGTCCAGAGGCGCGCTCGCGTCGGCCGGCCGGTCCCGTCAGTCGCAGCTGGCGCTGGTCGACGGCTCGGTGGGGATTATCTTCGCGCCTGCCGGACGGCTGCAGGTCGCGCTGGTGCTGACCGTCAGCGAGCAGCGCCTGATCACTGCCATCGATGTCATCGCTGATCCGGACCGGTTGCGGCGGCTTCAGCTGGCCGTTCTTCCCTGACCAGAACCGTGCCCGCGCGCGCCTCGCATCACGGCCAGCCGGACATCAGGCTGATGATCGCCCCGATGTCGTCACCCTGGGCCGGGTCGTCGGCTATCCGGTTCGCCCGCGTGCGTCCGCAGCGGACGCAGCAATGAATGACCGCCAGCCCCTTGCCCCGGCGCTGCTCGATCCGCAGCGGGCGCATCAAAGCGCCGCAGCCGGCCGCGCGGTCGCCTGGCTCGACGTCGAGATGACGCGACCACAGGCAGGCCGGGCAGTGATTGCGGTAGCTCCCGTTGCGCAGCGGCGCGACCGCAGTCCCGCAGTTGCCGCACGTGAAGCCCCGATTCTCGGCCGCCCTGCTGATGGCTCTGCCTCCGGACTGAAGAAGTGATCTTCAATCCGGGAGCAGGGTTCCGTTCTGCTCTCCCGGCTCTGGCCAGCGCTGCACGTGGCCAGGCCGGTCCCAGGCTGGCACGGGAGAGGGACCGGTTCACCGCCCGTTCCCCCTCGTCAGGGGTCAGCGATTACTTCCGCTTCCTGCATTCACCGGGGCTTGTCTCATCCCGCGGATCCGTACCTCGACCGGGTTTGCCGTATTGTCCCGGTCACTGTCAGCCGAGCTGCCTCAGCTGCCAGCGGTAGGTGTCATCCCGTCCGCACTGGCGTCGGCGTTCGTCCCCTGGTCTCAGAGCCTGGCAGCGCTCACCGCCCGCTGGCTGCGCATCAACACCTCCCCGCCGCTGACGCTGTCCCTGGCCCGATGACAACAGCTGCCGCAGTGCGCTGGCAACTCAGTTAGGCCGCTGCCGTCCGGCCGTCAGGCCGGAGGCGCACGGGCCTGCAGCGCCGCGCGGTGCGCGCCTACGCTGGATCACGATTGCTCGCGAGCAGGGACGGCTCATGTCCAACGGCGTGGTCATCGTCATCATCGCGGCGCTGCTGGTTGCCGGCCGCATCGCTTATGTCGTGCGCAAGGTGCGGCACGATCGCGGCCGGCCCTCGCTGCCAGGCACGGCGGGCTCGGGGGGCACGGCCGGGCTCGGGGGGCACGGCGGGCTCGGGGGGCACGGCGCACCGCACCCCGGACCTGCCGGCCACCCCGGCCCGGGTCATCCCGGCGGTCCCCCGGACCACTGACGGCGCTGTACTGCCAGCCGCGTTGTGCCGCTGACAGCCACGCCCCGCTGGCCGGCCTTCGCCGGCCGGGTGATCTTCGGTAGCGTCTGGCTGTGGACGACCCCGGCTCCCTCGCCTTTGTGGTCATTGGCGAGGCCCTGATTGACCTGACGCCGCCGGCCAGCGACGGCTCCTGCATTGCGCGCCCCGGCGGAAGCCCGATGAACGTGGCGATCGGGCTGTCCCGGCTCGGACAGCCCGCGGCGTTCGCGGGCCGCTTGTCCGCAGACCCGTTCGGCACCGTTCTGCGCCGGCATCTGGAACGCTCGGGAGTACACCTGCAGCACGCGGTCACGGCGGCGCCCGAACCGAGCACGATCGCGCTGGTGGAGCTGACGGGCGGCCAGGCGAGCTATCAGTTCACGCTGGGCGCCGACTTTCAGTGGTCGGCAGCGGAGCTCGCTTTCCTGCCCGGCGGCGCGCACGCCGTGCATTTCGGCTCGCTGGCCTCGTGGCTACCTCCCGGCGACGCCGCGATCGCGGCAGCCGTCAGCAGGCTGCGGCGCGAGAACGCCGTCCTGATCAGTTACGACCCCAATATCCGTCCGTCGCTGCAGCCCGACGCGGCTGCAGCCCGGCAGCACATCGAGGAGTCCGTCAGCGTCGCCCACGTCGTCAAGGCCAGCCAGGACGACCTGCACTGGCTGTACGGCGACGACATCAGCGCAGCTGCCGTCGCCGACCGGTGGCTGGACCTCGGCGCGCGGCTCGTCGTCATAACCGCCGGTGCGCAGGGGGCGACCGGCTGGACTCAAGGACTGCTGCCGGTCAGCCGGCCGGAGTTCCCGGCCGAAGTCGCGGACACTGTCGGCGCTGGTGACGCCTTCATGAGCGGCCTGCTCGACGCCCTCGCCCGGCGCGACCTGCTGACGCCGGCCCGAATCGCCTCGCTCAGCGATGCGGCCACAGTGGCCGGGATACTCGACGACGCGAGCCAGGTCGCCGGCATTGCCTGCAGCCGGGCCGGCGCGAATCCGCCCAGCCGCGCCGAGGTCGACAGCTGGCCGCACGGCTAGGAAACGGCGTGCCCGTTCGCGGTCAGCAGTTCGTCCAGGTCAGCTGTGGTGATGACGCGAGCCTGGCGAGGGAAGATCTTCCCGGTCAGGAACTCATGTACGCCGGGCTCGCGGTCCGCGGTCAGATCGGCGAGGACGAAGACCTGGTAGTCGCGGTCATGCGCGTCGCGGACGGTCGACAGCACGACGCCGCTGGTGCTGATCCCGGCCAGCAGCAGGGTGTCGATGCCGCGAGCGCGCAGCTGCGCATCGAGGTCGGTGGTCGAGAAGGCACCAACCCGGGTCTTGCGAACGACGATATCGCCCGCCTCGGGAGCGATCTGGTCAGGGATGGCCGTTGCGGACGAGTCGGCGTGGAACGCACGGCCGGCTGACGCGATCCGTGTCATCATGCTGGTCGGCGGGATGGCGTCGTAGTCAGCGTCCTCGAAAGCGACCCGGACGAACCCGACCTGAGCACCGGCCTGGCGCACGCGTCCGATCGTCTTGGCCGCCCGCGTGAGCAACTCCGGACCGTCAGCCAGCTGGTCCAGGATCCCGGCCTGGTAGTCCATGACCAGCAGCGCGGTGCGAGCAGGGTCGATGGCGGGAAGAGGATGAGTCACGAGTTCTCCTTGCTGTCGTCGCTGGCCGCGGTGGCCGCCGATGCGGAGTGCGCCAGCCGGGGTGACGGGTCGATCTCCTGATGGACGTAGCGGCCGCCGCGCAGCAGGGAGGCCACGCCAGCCAGGGCTGCCAGTGCGGCGGAGACGGACAGGGCGATCACCAGGCCATGGTGGAACGGCCCGGAGATCAGCTGGGGGAAGAACTGCCGCCCGGTGAGGATCTGCTGACTGGCCCGCGGGAGCCGGGCCAGCACGCCGGCGGTCGAGAGCAGGTGCTGGACCGGATTGACGCCGAGTACTGCGGCGAACAGGGACGATACCGGAGGCAGGTTCCCGATCTGCTGGGCGATCGAATGCGGCACGCCGTTGTGGATGAGCCCGCGAGTCAGTGTCTGCGGCAGCGTGGCGGCCAGGCCGGTGATCATCAGCGAGAAGAACACGCCGATCGACAGGGCGGTGCCGGAGTTCTGGTAGGTGGCGCGCATACCTGAGGCTGCTCCTCGGTAGCGGGCCGGAACGCTGCTCATGATGGAGGCCGAGTTCGGCGCTGCGAACATCCCGCCGCCGACTCCATTCGCGAAAGTGAGCAAGGCGAACACCCAGTAGGGGAAGATCACCGGCATGATCAGCAGGCCGATGAAGCTGGCGCCGAACACCGCCATGCCCGCGGTGGCAAAGCCGCGGGCGCCGAAACGGTCGGATAGCGCCCCTGACACCGGCCCGGCGATCAGGATTCCGGCGGTCAGCGGCAGCAGGAAGATGCCGGCCCACAGGGGCGTATCGCTGTAGCTGTAGCCATGCAGCGGCAGCCAGATCCCCTGCAGCCAGATGATCAGCGTGAACTGCAGTCCGCCGCGGGCGACCGCCACGGCGAGCCCGGCCACGTTCCCGGCAGTAAATGCCCTGATCTTGAACAGGCTGAGCTCGAACATCGGATCGGCCACCCTGGTTTCGATGAGGGCGAACGCCGCCAGCAGCCCGACGCCGCCGACGAGCAGCCCGATCACCACCGGACTGGTCCAGCCCATCGTGTGCCCGCCGTAGGGCTGGATGCCGATAGTGAGGGCGACCAGCACGGCGCCGAGGCCGAGTGCGAAGGTGCCGTTACCCCACCAGTCGATCCGGCCGCGGTGCCGCTCGCTGGTGTCGCGGAGCTTGAAATAGGCCCAGGCGGTGCCGTAGATGCCGACCGGGACGTTGACCCAGAACACCGCGCGCCAGTCCAGGGCGGCCAGCACGCCGCCGGCGACCAGGCCGATGAACTGGCCGGCGATGGCGGCGACCTGGTTGATGCCGAGCGCGAAGCCGCGCTTGTCGGCCGGGAAGGCGTCGGTGAGGATCGCGGCCGAGTTCGCCGTCAGCATGGACCCGCCGGTCGCCTGCAGGATGCGCCAGCCGATAAGCCAGAGCGCGGCGCTCGCGCCGATGAAAGGGTCGAACGACAGCAGGATGGACGCGGCCGTGAACACCGCGAAGCCGGCGTTGTAGATCTTGACGCGGCCGAACATGTCGCCCAGCCGGCCGAGGTTCACCACGAGCACGGCCTGGACAAGCCGGTAGCCCATGATCATCCACAACAGGTAGAAGATGTTGCCGGAGGTCAGCGGGTCGAGGTGGATGCCGCGGAAGATGGCAGGCAGCGCGATGATGACGATCGATCCGTCGAGCGCGGACATGAAAACCGAGGCGGTGGTGTTGGCCAGGGCCACCCACCGGTAGCGGTCGCTGGTCGGGTCAGCCTGACCGCCGGTCACTGCGTCACCTCCGTGGTTGCCGGTCTTTTCCGCCATCAGATGCTCTGCGCCAGCCGCTCGAGCAGCGGCGTCGCGATGCGGAGCTGGTGTATCTCGGTCTTCGCTGAAGCCGGCCGTCAGTGCGTGCGCGAGGCGCTGGGTCCGCTGGTCGCGCCGGTCGGCGAGAACCTGACGGCCCGCCTCGGTGATGGAGATCACGACGCGCCGGCCGTCATCGGGATCCGGGCGGCGCTCGGCCAGGCCGCGCGCCTCCAGCGCGGCGAGGGTCGCGCCCATGGACTGCGGGCTGATCTGCTCGAGCCGGGCGAGGTCACTGGACGTGGTCGCGCCGCCGCGATCGAGCCGGGCGAGCGCCGAGCTCTCCGGCAGGGTCAGCTCGCCCTCCGTTTTGATCTGCCGCACTCTCCTGACCAGCAATCCGATGCTGACCCGCAGGGCACCCGCCACCTCGGTGACGTCCGGGCTCTCCAGACATAAGCTAAGCCTACACTGATAAGTCCAGCCTTACTAGTTGGCCGATGCCGCTCCCGTCGCGCGCTGGCGGGAGGCCGCTGCCTGCAGTTGGTAGTGCTAGAGCCTACCAGATGCACGCAGCGGGCCGCATCCGATGGCCGAGCCTGAGCGGGCCCAGTATCCTCGGGCGCGGGCTAGAGGCAGGAGAACACATGAGGCTGCTCGTTACCGGCGGCGCGGGCTACATCGGCGGCGTTGTCGCGGCTCAGCTCATCGCAGCTGGCCATGACGTGACCGTGCTGGACGACCTGTCGACCGGGCACGCCGACGCCGTGCCCTCCGGGGCCCGCTTCGTGCAGGGCGACCTGCGCGAGTGCGCTGCTAAGGTACTGGCAGACGGCACCGAGGCCGTTCTCCACTTCGCGGCGAAATCCCTGGTCGGGGAGTCCGTCGCGCAGCCCGGCCTGTACTGGAACAGCAATCTCGGCGGGACGCTCGCGCTGCTGGAGGCCATGCGGGCGGCGGACGTGCGGACCATCGTGTTCTCCTCGACGGCCGCCGTCTACGGCGAGCCGGAGCGGATCCCGGTCGAGGAGACCGCCCCGCCGCGTCCCACCAGCCCGTACGGCGCATCCAAGCTCGCGGTCGACACCGCCCTGGCTGAGTACGCCCGGCTGCACGGATTCGGAGCGGTCAGCCTGCGCTACTTCAATGTGGCCGGCGCGTTCCGGGATGAGGCGGGCACCTGGCTCGGTGAGCGCCACAGCCCGGAGACGCACCTGATCCCGAACGTGCTGCGGATCGCGCGCGATCCCGCGCGCCAGGTCAGCATCTTCGGCGACGATTACCCGACCGCTGACGGGAGCTGCGTCCGGGACTACATCCACGTTGCCGACCTCGCGGCGGCTCACCTGCTCGCGCTCGGCGCCTGCACGCCGTCGGAGCACCGGGTCTATAACCTCGGCTGCGGGACTGGCTACTCCAATTTCGAGGTGCTCGCCGCGTGCCGGGAGGTGACCGGCCTGGACATCCCGGCGACGATCAGCGACCGGCGGGCCGGGGATCCCGCGGTGCTGGTCGCGTCGTCGCAGCGGATCAGCGCCGACCTGGGCTGGCAGCCGGAGCGCGATCTGCGCCAGATGGTGGCTGACGCCTGGGCTTGCGGCTACCGGTAGCGCCGCCCGTCCCGGCCGCCATCGAGTTCGGGTCCTGACGATCTTTACCGCTTGGGCCAGCGCCAGACGGGCTGATCCAGCGGTTCCCGGCCGGCGATCCCGGTCTCGCCGAAGCTCTTGGTGAGCTCGAACGAGGCCAGTTCCGTCCCGGCCTGATGCGCGGCCCGGCCGATCCCGTCAATCAGCGCTGCCGAGTGCGATACCACGACGACCTGCGTCCGCTCGGCGGCTGCCGCGATCAGCTGGCCCAGCGGCGCCAGCAGCTCCGGGTGCAGGCTGGTCTCCGGCTCGTTGAGCACCAGCAGCGCGGCCGGCCGCGGGCTGAGCAGGGCCGCGATCCACAGCAGGTAGCGCAGCGTGCCGTCGGACAGCTCGGGCGCCGCCAGCGGGCGCAGCAGGCCGTGCTGATGCAGCTGAACGGACAGCCGCCCGTCCTCGGCGCGATCGACCGTCACGCGGCTGCCGGGGAACGCGGCGGCCACGGCGGCGTCCAGGCCCTGGCCGTCGCCGTTCTCCCTGATGGTCTGGAGCGCTGCGGCGAGGTCAGCCCCGTCGTGGCCGAGCACCGGCGTCCTGGTGCCGATGTAGCTGCCACGGGCCGGCGCTGCGGTGTCGGTCCTGAACTGGTCGTAGAACCGCCAGGACCGGATGCGGTCGCGGAGGCTGACCAGTTCCGGCACGCGCTGCGGGTCGGCCAGCTCGCTCAGCATGCTGTCGTACTCGCGGATCCGGACCGGCGGCGACCAGTCGCCGCTGTCTTCCCTGATGCGGACGAACCCGGCCAAACGGTCGCACAGGACCGCCGACGGCCGCAGCACCGGCCCGGCCCACAGGCACTCCCTCTTGATCTCCGGGTCCAGGGCGAATGCGCTCATCGTCACCTGCGGCAGCCCGAGGTCAATGGCGTAGCCGAAGTCGTCGTCGCCGAAGCCGAGCCGCAGCGCGACTGGCTTACCGCCGCGGGCGGTGCCCTGCACCGGGTAACGACCCTCCCGGACGGCGCGGCCGATCTGGGCCGGACCAGCCCAGAGGGTCGAGGGCAGGCCGCCTTCGCGGGCGAGAGCGGCGACCATGCCGTTGCGGGCGCCGTCGGCCAGCAGGCGCAGGGCCCGGTACAGGCTCGACTTGCCAGTGCCGTTCGCGCCGGTCACGACGTTCAGACTGGTCAGCGGCAGCACCAGATGGCGCAGCGACCGGTAGTTGTCGATCGCCAGCGTCCGCAGCACGCGCCCGACACTACTCACCCGCGCCTCGCCGCCGCCCGCTGAGATCAAATCCGTTGCCCCCCGGCCGGCGGCGGTCCCTACGATCAGCGCGTGCACGAGCCGCCGGCAGACTTCAGCGAGGCTGAGCTCATATCTGTCCTCCGCGAGCACTGGCGCCTGCCTGCTTCTGACCTGGAGTACCTGCCGGTCGGGTTCGGCGGCTTCCACTGGCGGGTGACCAGCCGGGCCGGGCGCCGCTGGTTTGCGACGGCGAGCAGGCTCGGCAGCGACCATGACTTCGCCGACCTGAGCGGGGCGATGGCCACGGCGGTCACGCTGGCCGGGCGCGGCCTGCGCTTCGTGCTGGCGCCGGTCCCGACCGCTTCCGGCCAGCCCGTCGCCCGGCCGCGTCCCGACTACGCGATCACGCTGTTTCCATTCGCGTCCGGGCGGCCCGGACAGTGGGGGGAAGTCCTGACCCCGGCGGATCAGAACGCCGTCGCCGGCATACTCGCCGAGCTGCATGCCACCACCGGCGATCCCGGCGTGGCGCCGGTCCGGCCGCTGGAGCTTGCCGGAGCCGGGCTTCTCGACGAATCCATCCGGGAACGGGGCAGGTCCTGGCGCGGCGGGCCGTTCTCCGAGCCGGCCCGCCAGCTCCTGTCCGACCACGCCGCCGGCCTGGCCGGGGCGCTCGCCCGGTTCCGCGACCTGGCCGCGAGCCTCTCGGCCGACGGCCGGGCGCCGGTTCTGACGCACGGTGAGCCGCATTCAGGCAACCTGATCCGCCGCGGCGCCGGCTTCCTGCTCATCGACTGGGACACGGCCGGCCTCGCTCCGCCCGAGCGGGACCTGTGGTGGCTAGTGCCGGGTTCCGGCGATGCGGCCCGCCGGTACGCGGAGCTGACCGGGCGCGCGGTGAGCATGCCCGCCGTCACGTTCTACCGCCTGCGCTGGGACCTGGACGACATCTCCTCCTTCCTGGCTGAATTCCGCCGTGCCGCACGAGAGGACGCAGGACACCGAGGTCGCCTTTGCCGGGCTCGGCGCCGCAGTCCGGGCCGTGGCATCGGCGCCTGCCGCCGGCGCTTGACTCTCCGGTAACGGGAGACCCGACGCTCGGGTCATGGCCAACATCGACGTTTCTCAGCACCCCGGACTGACCTCGCCGGCGGCCTCCCGTCCGGCCGCCGGCGCAGGCAGAAAGCGGTCGCCGCTTCCCGTCCTGCTGTGCGCGACCTTCATGATTGTTCTGGACTTCTTCATCGTGAACGTCGCGCTCCCGGCGATGCAGGCGGACTTGCACGCGACCGCCAGCGCGACCGAGTGGGTGGTGGCCGGCTACGGGCTCACCTTCGCGGTGCTGCTCATCACGGCCGGGCGCCTCGGCGACCGCTACGGCCGCCGCCGGGTTCTGTGCGCCGGACTGGCGGTTTTCGTCGTGGCATCGGCACTCTGCGGCCTGGCCGCCGGGCCGGCCGTGCTGATCGCAGCGCGGCTGGCGCAGGGCTGCGGCGGCGCGCTGATCAGCCCCAACGTGCTGGCGATCATCGGCGTAACATTCTCCGGCCCGGCCCGGATTCGTGCTATCACCAGCTACGGGATCGTCATGGGCCTGGCGGCAGCCGGAGGTCAGCTGGCAGGCGGGCTGCTCATCGCGGCCAACCTGTTGGGCCTGGGCTGGCGCACGGTCTTCCTCATCAACATCCCGCTCGGCGTGGCGGCACTGGCCTGCGCTCGGCGCCAGGTGCCGGAATCTCGCGCCGGGTACGCCACCCGCCTCGACGTGCGCGGCCTGCTGCTGGTGACGGCTGGCCTGACGGCTCTGGTGCTGCCGCTGGTGGAGGGCACCTCGCAGCACTGGCCCGTCTGGACCTGGCTCAGCCTGGCCGCTGCGCCGGTCCTGCTGTGGCTGTTCGGCGTCAGCCAGGCCGCCGCCGCCCGGCGCGGTGCCGCTCCGCTGCTCGACCCGGCGCTGTTCCGGGGCCCGGACCTCGCCGCAGGGCTCGTAACGCAGCTGGTGTTCTGGTGCGGGCAGGCGTCGCTGTTCCTGGTCCTGGCGCTGTACCTGCAACTCGGCCGCGGACTTGATCCGTTGCAGGCGGGGCTCGTCTTCTCCGTGCTCGCCGCGGCCTACCTGGCGACCTCGGTGCGGGCACCGGCCCTCACGTTGCGGCACGGCCGCCGCCTGATCGCGGCCGGCGCGCTGCTGCTGGCGGCCGGCGAGGCGGCGCTGCTCGGCCGCGGTCACGGGCGCTCAGGTGCCGGTGCCGATCGGCTGGCTCGTGCCCGGCCTCATCCTGGCCGGCGCTGGCATGGGCCTGTGCATTACGCCCCTGACCACGACCGTCCTGGCGCACGCAGACGCGCAGCGGGCCGGCTCGGTGTCGGGCGCGCTGTCCACGATGCAGCAGGTCGGCAACGCCGTCGGGGTCGCCGTCACCGGCGTGATCTTCTTTGGTGCGCTGGGCGGCGGCTATAGCCACGCCTTCGAGCTCAGCCTCGCGCAGCTCGGCGGTCTCCTGGTGCTCGTGGCGGTGCTGGCGCGGCTGCTGCCGTGGCGGCGGGCGCGATGACGACCGGATGGCCGACAATCAGACCTATGCGGGCCCGGATTGCGATCGGCGACTTCTCCCGGATGACGCACCTGAGCGTCAAGGCACTGCGGCACTATCACGACGTTGGCCTGCTGCGCCCGGCCGCGATCGACGAGTACTCCGGGTACCGCTTCTACGAGCCCGGCCAGGTAAAGACAGCGCAGGTCATCCGCAGGTTCCGGGATCTGGGCATGCCGCTGGATGACGTCCGGGCGATCCTCACCGCCCCGGATGTGGCCGGCCGGACGGAGGTCATCATCGCTCACCTGGAGCGGATGGAGGCGCAGCTGGCCGAGACTCAGGCCGCGGTCGCCTCGCTGCGGTCTCTGCTTGAGCATCCGGTGCAGCCCGGCGAGATCGAGCACCGGGTTGCGCCTGCGGTGGTCGCTGTGGCCATCGCCGGGCGGGTGACTGAGGCTGGTCTCGGCGAGTGGTGGGGCGCAGCCTTCGCCGAGCTATACGGGGCGCTGCGGGCGGCGGGCGTGCAGGCGGCCGCCCCGGCGGGCGCGCTGTACCCGGCTGAGCTGTTCCACACCGAGTCGGGCGAAGTCGTGGCCTTCGTGCCGGTCCCGGCGGCGGTGCCGCTGCCGCCGGGCAGCGGCGGACGAGTCTCGATGCGGGAGATCCCCGGTGCCGAACTCGCGGTCGCGGTGCACCGGGGGCCGTTCGCGGAGCTGGATCAGACGTACGGCGTGCTCGGGACGTTCGTGACCGAGCGCGAAATAGGTGTCGACGGGCCAATCCGCGAATATTACCTGGTATCGCCGTTCGACACCGAGGATGAATCTCGGCATGTCACCGAGGTCGGCTGGCCGGTATTTCAGACCTGCCCGGCAGGGCTAATGACCGGCGAGGCCGTGATCATAGCCGCCCAATACCTGCCTGACCAGGCTAGATGCGGGAACGCGCCCGCGACCCGATCGAATACTGCGAAAGCCTGATAATAATTCCTGGCGTCCCCCGCCGCGACGCATTGCATTTTCAATTCTCCTGGCTAAGCCGCTACTTCTTAATTTCCCGCTTCTGCTATTGTCGGGCCGTCAATAGGCTTGAAAATACCGGGGAAATCTAAGCAATCTGGCCTGTCTGCGCGGCAATTGCGTAAGCCATTTAAATAACGGCAAATGCAGCGGCTCGCCGCAAGCCGCACCGGGGCAGGGTCAATCGGGCAAGCGGGGGAAGCTGTGCTCCGGAGATCAAGGTGAAGCGCGCGCCTGCGCACGCGGGGAGCCTGCGCGGCTCGGAACGCTTCGCGTTCGCGCTGGTGTTCGTGCTCATGGCCGCGTTTGTGGTGGGACTGGCCCTGGCGGCGTCCAGGCCGGCTAGCCCGGGGGTGGCCGGCCCGGCCGCGGTCGCGGGCTCGCGGACAGTCGCGGCCGGCTCGACGGGCGGTCCGCAGCCGGATCAGGATGCCGGCAGCCGCGCGCTCAGCGGCTCGGGGCAGCAGGGCTCCGCGGCTGTTGCCGGCCGGGCGCCCGCGGCACTGAACGCGCGGCTGGCAACGGCGCTGCGTCCGGTGGCCAGTGCCAACTCCGGCCAGCTATCGGTCGGCGTGATCGACCTGACGACCCGCGCCGAGGCCCTGTACCGGAGCGGCAGGCGCTACCACGCGGCGAGCATCATTACTGCCGACATCCTGGCCGCCCTGCTCTACCAGCATCAGGTGGCGCGAGCTCCGATGAGCGGGGCCGATGCCGCCCTGGCGGTCCGGATGATGGACGGCAGCAGCGACGCCGCGGCCGGGAAGCTGTGGGCCGCGATCGGCGGCGGTCCCGGGCTCGCGGCCGCCAACCGGGCGCTCAGGCTCGGGCACACGGTGCCCGGCAGCGGGGCATCCTTCGACCTGAGCCGGACGACAGTCGCCGACCAGCTGCAGCTGCTCGCTGACCTGACCTCGGGCCGCTCGGTGCTCGATTCGGCGGCCCGCCACTACGAGCTCGGACTCATGGCGGCGACGTCGGCCAGCCAGCGGTGGGGAGTACCCGCGGCAGCGAGCCGCGGTGCCGCCTACGCCGTCGGCGACGGCCTGCTGTCTGACCCCCGCCTCTTCGTGGTGAACAGCATCGGAGTGGTCCGGCACGGCGGGCACGAGCTGCTTATCGTGATCTTGTCCAAGGGCAACCGGACCGAATCTGCCGGCATTGCCACCGCGCGGGCCGCGGCGGTTGCCGCGGCCGGGGCCATCACTGCGGGGCGCTCCTCGAGCGGTCGTCGCCGGAGAGCCGCTCCGGGTACACGAATGTGTCTTCGGCGTGCTCGCGCTGGAGAGCGAGCCAGTTGACTCGAGGCTGTACGCCCGGGGGTCGGTGTCGCGGGTGCGGCAGCGGCGTGACCGCCGCTACTCGCGGCGCAACACGTGGGCCGCGGTGTTGATCGCGTCGACGAGGCCGTCGGCAGCGGTGAACAAGCCGCCCCGCTCGCCGCTGGCGCTGGCCGCGGCCGGCGTTCGCGTCGTCTGCGCCTGCCTCGGCCTCCGGCCGCCACATCGCCTGGAGCTGAGGGCGCAGCTGCGGCAGCGGCGGCAAAACGGGCGGGCGGCCGCCGGCCGGATCCTGGCCAAGACCCCGCAGTGTGGCAGCGAGCAGCCCGGCAGCCTGATCCACGCCCTCGGCCAGCCGGTCAAGGTCGGGCTGGATGTCCGGGTCGAGTACCGCGGGCGGCTCCGTGCTCCGGCCGGGTCCCGTGCCCGGGCCGGGTTCCGCGGCCGGCTTCGCGCCCGCGGCCGGGCCCGGCGAGGACCCGCTCGGCCCCGGCTGCGCGTGGTGCGCGGCCACGGCGGCGCCAAGGGTAAGGTTCGCCTGCGCGATCCGGTGTCCGACCGACTCGAGCGCGCGGGCCGATGCGGCGCTCATCGGAGCGTGATCGGGCTCCCCGGCCAGGCGGTCCGCAGACGCCTCGGCGTCGGTCCGTGCCCGCCGCGCGGACAACTGCAGGCGGCGCAGCCGGCCAGCCTCGGACCCGGCCGGCCGGGTGTAGGCGCGCAGCAGGGCGCTCGCGTAGCTGCCCTGGGTCGTCATCAGCCGGGCGAACTTCTCCGCGGCCGAGGTGCCTTCCCAGGTCGGCCACAGCAGGTACGCGATGAGGGCCAGGCCGGTGCCGATGCCGGTGCCGATGAGGCGTGCGACTGCCGTGGGGTCGGGCGGCAGCCCGAGCATGGCCAGCAGCACGACGACGAAATCGGTCAGGAACACCGCGTAGAGCAGGTAGTTGACGGTGAAGACGGCATAGGCCGCCAGCAGTGATACCGCGATGCCGCACAGCAGCGCGGTCAGGCTGACCTTGATCAGCAGCACCGTCGCCACGCCCAGCCCGGCACCCGCGGCAGTACCGGCCGCCCGCTGGAGGCCGCGGTACAGCGTGGAGCTGTAGTCGGGCCGCAGCACGATGAAGATCGTCAGCACGATCCAGTAGCCGTGCGCCAGGCCCGAGCCCTGCGCGATGACCTCGGCGGCGGCGCACACGACGGCAAGCCGGAGCGCGTGCCGGCCCGGCTCCGACGAGGTGCCCATGCTGGCCCGCACAGTGAGCCGTGCATCCCTGGTCCAGTCCGGCCGGACCGGCCGCGGTCTGCCCGCGCTGGCCGGACCGTCCTCGGTGTCATTGAGCCGCTCGGCTATCCGCAGCGCGCTCCGCAGCTGGCCAAGCAGCGCCTCGCCGGCCCACTGCCAGGTCGTCCCTGCCTCCGCGCTGATCCCGCCGAGCTCGCGGCGGGCGGCGGCCAGGTGCGCGCCGCGCTGACCGGACCGCCCGCTCAGCGCGGCCGCCAGCTCGTTCAGTACCCCCGCCGTGCCCGCCAGCACGCTGCGCCCGGCCGGGCCGGGGCCGTCGCCCTTCCGGCCGATGGACAGCGCGGTCAGCGTGGCCCGGATGCGCTCGGCCTCCTCGGCCAGGTCGAGCATGTGCTGGCGGGCAGCCGTCCGCATCAGCGGGTTGGGATCGGTGAGGACGTAGCTCGCGGTGAGCTGGGCCGGACCGGGCGGACTGTGCCGTCCCGCGGCGACGTCGCCCGCATAGCCTGCTAGCGCCTGGTACGTGCTGGCGAGCGCGGTTCGCTCGGCGCTGCCCCGGTTGATCGTCCAGGACGTGACGACGAGCAGGCACTGCCACAAACCGCCGGCCAGCACCAGGCTGGCCCTGACGGCGGCCGGCGCCGGCCCGAGCGGCAGCGCGCTGGCGATCAGCAGGGCGACCGGCCACTGCAGCGTGACCGCGAGCACGGTGGGCCCGAGCGCCGCGAAGAGCCCGATGGCATAACCCCAGATGAACACGAGGGGAACGAGTAGCCAGGGCTGGCTGTAGGCCGCCGTCGCGCCGGCGAACGTGGAGACTGCCATGCCAGCGGCGGCGAACAGCACCGCGAGCACACGGGTCCGGCTGACTCCGCGGAAGGAGACGAAGCCGGCCGGCAGCGCACCGAGCGCGGCATAGCTCCCGTAGGCGACCCGACCGGTGGCGACGCCGATGATAAGCGGCGTCATCACCCCGATCGTGGCCCTGACTGACTGGCCGGCCGACAGATCACGCCACCGGAACGCGCCGAAGTCCAGCCAGCCGGACTGACTGAGCTCGGCGGCCAGGAACGCCCGCCCGCCGCGCAGATCGGCCAGGAACCGCCGCCCGGCTCGCCGGGCAGAGGGTCCCGCCTCAGGCAGGAGGCCGCCGGTCACCGGCTCAGGCCGGCCGCACCGGCCGGTAGACCGGCTGCCACATCCGGGCCTGGACCTGGCCGGCCAGATCGCCGCCAGGCCCGGCGCTCGGCGACGCCGTCGGTGACGGCGGCCTCGGCAACCGCGACAGCCACGGCCAGCGAGGTATCGCGCAGCGCTTCGACTTCCGGGAGCAGCCGGACTCCGGGTCCGCCCGCGTCCACTATCGCGGCCACGGCGTGCGCGGCCGCGCTGAGCATGTTGTCGGTAACCCGCGAAGCGCGGGCGGCGATGGCGCCGAGGCCAAGGCCAGGGAACACCAGCGCGTTGTTCGCCTGCCCGATGACGTACCGGTTGCCGGCGTAATCGACGGGCGGGAACGGGCTGCCGGTCGCCACCAGGGCGCGGCCCTGCGTCCACTCGATGAGGTCGGCTGGCCGGGCCTCGGCGAGCTCGGTCGGATTCGACATCGGGAGAATCACCGGCTGGTCAGCATGCGCGGCCATGTCCTTGACGATGTCCTCGGTGAAAGCACCGCCGCGGGCTGAGGTGCCGATCAGGACAGTGGGCTGCACCTGACGGACGACCTCGGCCAGCGGGATGCCGCCGAGAGCGCTGTCCCTGCGCCAGCCCGCGACCTCGGCCGGATCCCGGCCGTACCGGCGCTGGTCTTCGGAAAGCCCCTGATCGCCGGTCACGATCAGGCCATGCCGGTCGAGAGCCCAGAACCGGCTCCGGGCCTCGCTCGCGGACAGGCCGCCCGCCATGAGCGCGGCCGCCAGCTGGTCAGCGATCCCGATGCCGGCCGAACCGGCCCCGAAGATCACGATCCGGTGACCGGCCAGGTCGATGCCGGTGGCCTTGACCGCGGCCAGCACGGCGGCCAGGTTGACCGCCCCGGTGCCCTGGATGTCGTCGTTGAAGCTGGGCAGCTCGTCCCGGTACTGGGTCAGCAGGCGCCGGGCGTTGGCCGTCCCCATGTCCTCCCAGTGCAGCAGCGCCCGGGGGAAGACCGCGCGGACGGCAGCGACGAAAGCGGCCAGGAACGCGTCGTACTCGGCGGCCGGCACTCGCGGATGCCGGTTGCCGATATACATCGGGTCGTCCAGCAGGCTCTGCCGGTCGGTGCCGACGTCCAGCATGACCGGCACGGACCGGCCCGGGTCGATGCCGGCCGCCGCGGTGTAGACCGCGAGCTTGCCGACCGCGATGCTCATGCCGCCGACGCCCCAGTCGCCGATGCCCAGGATCGCGCCTGCGTCGGTCGCCACGATCAGGTCGACGTCCTCGCCGGCCAGGCCGAAGGCCCGCAGCGACTGCTCGATCAGCTCCGGCTGGTCGACCGACAGGTACACCCCGCGGGGCCGCCGGTACTCGTGGCTGTAGTGCTCGATCGCCTGGCCGACCGTGGGCGTGTAGATGACCGGCAGCATCTCGCTGAGGTGATCGGCCAGCACCCGGTAGTAGAGGACCTCGTTGCGGTCGTGCAGTTCGTTCAGCAGCACGTTGCGGCCGAGGCCGGTTGTCTGGCGGCTGAACTGGGCGTAGATCCGGCTAGCCTGCTCGTCCAGCGTCATGTGCCCGGCCGGGATCAGGCCGATCAGGCCGAGGCCGGCGCGCTCCTCGTCGCTGAACGCCGTGCCCTTGTTGATTCTGGGATCGGCCAGCACCTGGCGCCCGCGCAACGTGGTGCGCCAGGCACCGTCGTTATCCAGCCAGAGCGTTCGCACTGCGAGCTCGTCCCTTCAGCGGTGCTGCCCGCCAGAACCGGCGAGCCTCCCCATTGTGCAGCCATCAGCGCCCGGAGCCGGACGCGCCCGTGCAGCTGGCTCAGCCAGGGCTGTCCGCACCGAGGTCGCCGCCCGGCCACAAGGCGCGCACAGCGTCGATGGTGTCCGCCTCGGCGGCACTCTTATCCGGCCGGTAGCGGAGTACACGGGCGAACCTGAGGGTAACGCCGCCCGGATACCTGGTGCTGGCCTGGACACCGTCGAACGCGATCTCCACGACCAGTTCCGGCCGGACCCGGACGACTCCGTGCCGGGGGCGGCCGGGCTCGCCCGGCGGCGGGTCGGCGAGCTCAAGCAGCCGGCCGGTCTGCCAGGTCAGCAGAGCGTCGGTGAGACCCTTGAACGTCTTGCCCAGCATGACGGTCCCGCCGGTCGCCGGGTCGCGCGCGCCCAGATGGAGGTTCGACAGCCAGCCCTGACGGCGCCCGTGGCCCCATTCGGCGGCCAGCACCACCAGGTCCAGCGTGTGGCGCGGCTTGACCTTGATCCAGTCGCTGCCGCGGCGGCCGGCGCCGTACGGGGCGCCAAGCGACTTGATGACCACGCCCTCATGACCTTGCTCAATGGCCGCGGCGAAGAACCGCTCAGCGGCCGCCACGTCTCCGGTGACCAGGCGGGGTATCACCAGGTCGGGAGGCGCTACCGCGGCGAGCCGCGCGTAGCGGCCGCCGGCAGGCTGGTCCAGCACATCCGCTCCGTCCAGGTGGAGCACGTCGAACAGGAACAGCGCGAGTGGCACCTGCCCGGCCTGGCCTCCCGGACCGGCCCCGCTGGCCGCGCGCGACGAGGTGACCTGGAATGGCAGCGGCCGGCCGTCCGGGCGCAGGGCCACGGCCTCGCCGTCCAGGACGAAACTGGGCGAGCTGATCCTCAGCGCGGCCGCGACGATCTCCGGCACCCGGTGCGTGATGTCGTCCAGCGTGCGGGTGAAGACGCGGACATCATCGTCGAGCCGGTGCACCTGGACGCGGATCCCGTCCACTTTCCACTCCACCGCCGCAGGCGAGATGCGCTCCAGCGCGGCCGCGACTGACGGTGCCGATGCGGCCAGCATCGGCCGGACTGGCCTCCCGACCTGAAGGCCGACTGCCCGCAGGGCACCGGACGCCGCCTGCGGGCCGCCGGCGGTGAGGGCGGCGGCTGCCGCGGCGGACAGCGATCCGGTCAGCTGGTGGGCCCGGCGTACCTCGGCACCGGACACGCCCGCCGCTTTCGCGATCGCGTCGCTCATGACCCCGTCCAGTGCCCCCTGGCGCAGGTCCCCGGCCAGCAGCCTGACCATGAACTGGCGTTCCGGCTCGGTCGCGAGGCCTAGCAGGCTGGCCAGCAGCTGGCGCCGCTCAGCCTGCGAGCCCGGCCCGGCCAGCGCGCCGATCGCGCCGAGGGCGCGGTCAGTCTCGCCGAGCGTGAGCCGGGGCTGCGCCGGGGCCGGCGGCAGGCCCGCCCGCGGAGCGTCCTGGCCATAACCGCCGAGCAGGTCGGTGAGTGCGGCGTAGCCGACGCCGATCTGGCGCTGGGTCAGATCGCCGGCCAGGAACGCCACTGCGACCGCGATCTCGTCGCCGGGTACCTGCCGGAGCAGCTCCGCTATCGCTTCGATCTTGGCGAGCCTGCCGGGCACGCTGGCGACGGCCGACGACGTGCGGACCACGCTGTCCAGCAGCATCGGGTTACAGCCAGCCTTTCTGCTGCGCGATCTTCGACGGCCTCGGCCCGGTTCCTGGCGCCGAGCTTCTGGATCGCGGCGGATAGATGGTTGCGCACGGTGCCCGGTGACAGGTGCAGCCGGACGGCCAGCTCGGCAATGGCGTCGTGGCCGGCCGAGGCCGCGAGGACCTCGGTTTCGCGCTCGGTGAGGGGGCTGTCGCCCTGCGCCAGTGCGGCGGCCGCCAGCGACGGATCGACGACCCGCTCGCCTGCGGCGACCTGCCTGATCGCCGCCGCGAGGGCTGCGGCGGGAGCATCCTTGAGCAGGAATCCGCTCGCCCCGGCAGCCATCGCGGCCCGCAGGTAACCGGGCCGGTCGAACGTGGTGACGATGACGATCCTGCCGCCAAACCCGGTGCTGGTCAGCTGGCTGGCGACCTCGATGCCGCTGCGCCGCGGCATCTCGATGTCGAGGACGGCGACATCGGGGCTGTGCTTCGCCGCCATCGCCAGTGCTTCCTCGCCGTCCGCGGCCTGGGCCACCACCTCGATGTCGGGCTCTAGCTCCAGCAGCGCCACCAGCGCCTGGCGAACCATCGTCTGATCCTCGGCGATCATGATCCGGACCGTCATCTGCCTATTGTCAGGCCTGGCCAGGCAGCGGCACGACCACGCGGAGCAGAAAGCCGCCGTGCGGTTCGACGGCGCCGGCCGCGATCTCTCCGCCCAGGCTCCGGACGCGCTCGGCCAGTCCGGCCAGCCCGGAGCCGGGCACCGCGGACCGGGCCGCGACAACCGGCGGGCTGGGCGCGGCTGTCCTGGCGCCTGGCACCGCTGCCGGCACCGGGTCTGCCGGGCGCGGGCGAGCCGCCGGACTCGTCCGCGGCCGGGCCATCGTCGGCGATCTCCGCCGTAGCGGCGGATGCTCCCGCTGCGACCAGGATGGATACGTGCCGGGCGCGGGAATGCCGCACGACGTTGGTTGCCCCTTCCCGCACGGCCCAGGCGAGTGCGCCGTCTACGTCCTGCGGCAGGCTGCCGTCGGCCACTGAACGGATGGTCGCCTCGATGCCCGCCGCGTCCAGCAGGCTTCGCGCGGCTGTCAGTTCCCCGGCCAGATCCGGCTGGCGGAAGCCGGCCACGGCCTCCCTGACGTCGGACAGCGACTGCCGGGCGACGCACTCCAGCTCGCCGATCTCGCGTGCGGCCCGGTCCGGGTCGGTGCCGATCACCCGCCCGGCCAGCTCGGCTTTGAGCGTAATGAGCGACAGTGAATGGCCGAGCAGGTCGTGCAGGTCCCGTGCGATCCGCAGGCGCTCCTCGGCCACCGCGGCCCTGGCGAGCTCTGCCCTGGTCCGCCTGAGAGCCATGACCATCTCGGCGCGCTTGCCGGCCGCGTAGGCAAAGAACGCGCTCATCGGGGCGACCGCGATCAGCGCGGCCGTGTTGCCGAATCCGGCATTCGTCCGCACGGCGACCACACAGCCGGCCACGGCGCAGACCACCGCGGCGATCACGGCCGGCTGCGGACTCCTGCTGAACCGTCCGCAGGCAGCTGCCGCGACGGCGAGTACGGTCAGGAAGTTCTCCTGCCCGACGAGGAACACCGCGACGCCCAGGCAGAGGATCAGCGCGAGGGCGATCCACGGGACCGGCTGCGCGCCGGGAGGTCCGGGCGCGATCGCGAAGATCCAGGTCAGGATCACGAAAACGAGGCTGCCGCCGAACAGGAACCACTTCACCGGTTCGGACAGGTGCTGATGGCGACCGAACACGCCGAGTGCCGGGCCAACCAGGAAGAAGAGCAGCAGTACGGCCAGCACGAGCCTGCGGTAGAGGGCGTACTGGCGGTCGTTGCGCTCTTCGAGATCGACCGGCGCGTGCGTCATGCCTTCAGGGTAGGCAGCAGGCCGACCGGCGTCATGTCCACATGATCCTGCCCCGGCCGTGACAGATGTCACGGCCGGGGCAGCGCGCAGGAAGCACCCAGCGGTCGGTCAGGCTCGCCCGCTCAGACGATGCGCGGGTGGCCGTTCATGTCCGGGTCCGGAGTTTCGGCGTCGGCCTGGTAGCTGGCGGCGTCGGCAGACTCGGAGACATCGGCCGGCACGGACGTCAGGTAGCTGGCCGCGTCGCGCCGGCGGCTGATGATGACGGCCGCGGCCGCGCCGGCCGCTGCGGTCAGCAGCACCGCTCCTGCCACCATGACGCCACGCCGGCGCCGGGGCTTCGCCGGCTTCGTGTCGATCTTGCGGGCAGCGGACACCAGCGCGCTGGAAATCATCGGCGCGAGGTTGTCGCTGATGGCCTGAGCGGTCTGCTCGATCTGCGGCGCGGCCCAGGACCGGGCGGCGTCGACCTTCGGTGCCGCCCAGGCGACGGCGGTGTCAGCGCCCTGCCGCGCCGCCGTGCTGGCGCTCCGCGCCAGCGGGACGGCTTGCTGAGCGGCCTGCTGGGCGGCAACCGAGCCTGCTGGGCCGCCTGCTGAGCTTGCTGGGCGGCCTGCTGGGCCATCGGTACGGTCTTGCTGGCGAGCGGCGCTACCTGGCGGGCGGCCGATACTGCCTGCCCGCGAATCCCGCTGACATCGCTAGCAGGTTGCTTCCTGGTCAAAACAGACACGTCAAACCTCCTGGAGTTCTTCCCGGCTCATCCCCTTCCCTGGAACGAGGGGGCCAATCACAAGCCCCGGCGGGCCGCGCCACGCCGGAGTGGCCAGAGCACGGCGATCGCATGGCAGGATTCCAGGTATGACGAATACGCTGACCGCGACGCTGCGGACTAGCCGGGGCCCAGTAGTCGTCCGGCTCTATCCTGATCACGCACCGAAGACCGTGCGCAACTTTGTCGACCTGGCGGAGGGCACGCGCGAGTGGACAAACCCGGCCACGCGCCAGACCAGCCGGACAAGCTGTACGACGGGACGATCTTCCACCGCGTCATCCCCGACTTCATGATCCAGGGCGGCGACCCGCTCGGCACCGGCACGGGCGGTCCCGGCTACAAGTTCGGCGACGAGTTCCACCCGGACCTGGCCTTTGACCGGCCCTACCTGCTCGCGATGGCAAATGCCGGACCCGGCACGAACGGGTCGCAGTTCTTCATCACCACCGGGCCGACCCCGTGGCTGAACGGAAAGCACACCATCTTCGGCGAGGTCATCGAGGGCACCGACGTCGTCGACGAGATCAGCCGCGTGCAGACCAGCCGCGGCGACCGGCCGGTGACCGACGTCGTGCTTGAGTCAGTCGAGATCGGCCGCGACGCGGCCGAGTAAGCAGGATCACTGCCGTGGCTATCCCGCCGGACCAGGGTCAGGCGCCGCCGGACCAGGGCGAGGCCGCGCCGCCGGTGTGCTACCGGCATCCAGGCCGGGCTACCTACGTCTCCTGCACGCGCTGCGGCCGGCCAGCCTGCCCGGACTGCCTGCGACCGGCTGCGGTCGGTCATCAGTGCCTGGACTGCATCAAGTCCGGCAATTCGGGCGTCCGGCAGGCGACCGGCCGGTTCGGCGGGACCGTCACCGCGAGAGCGCCGGTCACCTGGACGCTGATCGGGCTTAACATTCTGCTCTACGTCGTCCAGCTGGCCCACTCGAGCCTGGCGAGCGACTGGTTCATGATCGGCGGCGCGAGGACGAGCAGCGGCCAGATCGTCGGCGTCGCCGCCGGGCAGTGGTACCGGATGATCACCTCGGCGTTCCTGCCGGGGACCGGCAGCCTGGGAATTCTCGACATCGCCTTCAACATGTGGGCGCTGCTGATCGTGGGGCCCGCCCTGGAGCGCGTACTCGGCAGTGCCCGGTTCGGTGTTATCTACCTCGTCAGCGCGCTCGGCGGATCGGCGTGCTACTACTTCCTCGCCGCCCCGAGCGCGGCCGCCCTCGGCGCGTCAGGGGCGATCTTCGGCTTGTTCGGCGCCTGGTTCGTGATGGCCAGGCGGCTCGGGCTGGACTCCCGGCAGGTCGTGCTGCTCATCGTCCTCAACCTGGGGATCAGCTTCGCGGTGCCTTACATCGCCTGGCAGGCGCATGTGGGCGGGCTCGTCGCGGGCGCGCTGCTGACGGCCGCTTTCGCGTACGCGCCCAGGAAGAACCGGGCGCTGATTCAGGCTGCTGCCACCGTCGGCGTGCTGGCCCTCATCGTCGTGGCCGTGCTCGTACGCAACCACCAGCTGCTGGGCACGTTCGGCTTCTACCAGGGCCGGCTGTTCTAGGCCGCCGCCACAGCCGCCGGTGATCAGTGCCAGCGGGTGGACAGCACCACGCCGCCCGATGAGGAAGGCAAAGCCGACGACCAGGTTCCAGGCGCCGAGCGCGCCGATCGGCCATGCCTCCTGGCTGACGTAGAAGGTCACGATCCAGATCAGGCCGACGATCAGGCAGCCGAGCATCGTGGGCGCCAGCCAGCGCGGGCTGACCTTTGCTTTCGACGACCTGGGTGGCGGCGTGTAGACCGCCTTACTTCTGACGCGGGACTTAGGCACGATCGTCTCCTGGGGTGACTGCTTGCCCGCCAGCGCGGTTACCCAGCGGGCAGGCGCGCGAAGCAGAGCGCGCCTACCGCTGTAAGCGTAGTTGGTTAACGGACCTTTGCGTGCCGTCGCGAGGTGACGCGCGCTGCCCGGGCCGCGCGTTCAGCGGCGGCTGATGTCACGAATCGCTAGAGTGTGAGCACTCTTAGTCATCAAGCTCGGGGGGATGCGCGTAGGCGTGCGGTTCTACCTGCGGATATCAGGCGAAGTCCTGATCACTCTCGGCGTCGTCGTCCTGGGTTTCATGGCCTACATGTACTGGGGCACCGCCCTCAGGGAGGGGAACGAGCAGCGCGCGCTGCAAAGTGAGCTCGGCCGTCAGTGGTCAGGGACCGGGCGGAGCCTGGCTGCTCTGACCAGTCCGGGCGACCTGGCCCTGGGCAAGCCATTCGCGCTGATCAAGATCCCGAGTTTCGGGTCCCGGTGGCAGTTCGCCGTCGTTCAGGGCACCGGCCTGCCGCAGCTGGCCCTCGGCCCCGGCCACGTGCCCGGTACCGCCCTGCCCGGCGAGGTGGGAAACTTCGCCATCGCCGGCCACCGGGTTACGGCCGGCAACCCGTTCTGGAGCCTGCCGGCCCTCCGGGGCGGCAGCCTGGTGTACGTCGAGACGGTGGCCGGCACCTACGAGTATCAGGTGAGCGGCCGCCCGAGATGGGTCTCACCGGACGACACCGCGGCACTGGCCCCCGTGCCCTATCGCCCTGGTCAGCCGGCCCGGAGGCGGATGCTCACCCTGATCACCTGCGACCCGCCGTGGACGGGGACCAGTCGCGTCATCGTTACCGGAGTGCTGGTCCGGACGCTGCCCCGGGCGCAGGGAATCGAGGGCTGAGCGCATGTACGGCTGGATCTGGCACCGGCTGCCCGGCGGGACGGCAGCGCGGGCAGTGCAGCTGGCCGTGCTCCTGGCGGCCGTCGCTTTCCTGCTGTGGTTCGTGGTCTACCCGTGGGCGTCGCTGCACCTGAATTTCGACCAGGCCGGACTCGGCTGACCCGGTCAGGGCGTGACCGTCGGCGTCGGTGAGGGTGAGGAGGACGAGGGCGTCGGTGTCGGCGAGGGGCCGACCACGTAGATCGTGATACTCGAGCCGGGCGGCAGCGGCGAGCTCGCCGACGGGCTAGTGGCGTAGACGTTGCCGACCGTGCCGGCCACCGAGCCGGTCTGGACAGTGACGTGGTAGAAGTACGGCTTGCCATCCAGGATGCTCATGGCCTGGCCCTGGGTCATGTTGACCACGTCGGGCACCAGCGTCGCATTGCTGGTCACGGTGATCGTGACCGTGCTGCCCTTGGGCGCCGTCGTGTTGCCGGCCGGCGACTGGTTGATCACTGTGTTCGCGGCCGCCCCGGCCTGGGTTCCCGCAATGACCTGGACCTTGAAGCCCGCCCTCCGCAGCCTGGAGGCGGCCACCCCGCGGGTGTTCCCGAGGACGTTCGGAACGCTCACGTTGGCAATCTTCGGCCCGGTGGAGACCGTCAGCGCGATCCGGGTGCCCTTGGGCTCGGTGTTGCCCTCGGCCGGACTAGTGGCCGTCACGTCGCCCTTCGGGTACGCGCTTGACGGCTTCCTCGTCACGGTCCCGACATCCAGGCCGGCCTTCTTGATCTGGCTCTCCGCCGAGGTCAGCGAGGTGCCCACTACGCTCGGCACCGCAACTCCGCCGCCGTTGCCGTTGATGAACTTGATCAGCACGATCGCCGCTATCAGCAGCACGACCACGGTCGCCAGCACGACCCACGGCCAGGCTCGCCGCTGTCGTTGCGGCGGCGCCCCGGTGCCGCCATCATCGGGGCCGTACTGGTACGGCGGGATCGCGGCGGTGCGGCCCGCCACCTGGGTCGCGGATGCCCCCATCCGCCGGGTGCCCGCGTAAGCTCCGCCGCCGAGCATGGGCGCGGCGACCGGTGCCCCGGAGAGCGCCCGCTGGATGTCATTGCGCATCTCGCCGGCTGACTGGTACCGGTCCGCCGGGTCCTTCTGCATGGCCTTGAGGACGATGGCGTCAGCCCACGGCGGCACTTCCGGGTCCACCTGCGAAGGCGGCACCGGCTCTTCCTTGACGTGCTGGTAGGCGATGGCTACCGGCGAGTCGCCGGTGAACGGCGGCCGGCCGGTGAGCAGCTCGTAGAGGAGGCAGCCGGTCGAGTACAGGTCGCTGCGCGCGTCCACTCGCTCGCCTCTGGCCTGCTCCGGCGACAGGTACTGGGCAGTTCCGATGACCTGGGCGGTCTGCGTCATCGTCATCTGCGAGTCCGACACGGCCCTGGCGATGCCGAAGTCCATGACCTTGACGTCGCCCGCCCGGGTCAGCATGACGTTCCCCGGCTTGATGTCCCGGTGCACGATGTTGTTGCGGTGGCTGTAGTCAAGCGCGCGCAGAACGCCGTCAGTGATCTCGGCGGCACGTTCCGGCAGCAGCCTGCGGTCGTCCCTCAGCAGATCCCGCAGCGTGCGGCCGTCGACGAACTCCATCACGATGTAGGGCACCGGCAGGCTGCCGACCATGTCCTCGCCGGTGTCGTACACGGCGACGATCGAGGGATGGTTCAGCGAGGCCGCGGACTGGGCCTCGCGCCGGAACCGGGCCTGGAACGTCTGATCGCGCGCCAGGTCGTCGCGAAGAGTCTTAACTCCGACAATTCGGTCCAGACGGATATCGCGGGCCCGGAAGACCTCGGCCATGCCTCCGCGACCGACGATGCCGTCGAGTTCGTAGCGGCCGCCTAGCAGCCGTGGCTGAGTCATGTCGCGCACTTACGTTACCGTCCTGCTCATCGAGGGCTGCGACCAGCGGGGCTGGCCGGGACTCCAGCCAGGCTCCTGGCTTGTCGGCTTTCGCAGCGGCCCGCTCGCTCCGGTACCGCCCGGCTGCATGCGCGTCACCGGTGCGCCGCCATGTATGCCTTGATCACCGCGACTGCGAGCGGGGCCGCCGCATCGGCACCGTAACCGCCGCCCTGCACCATCACGCCGACGGCAATCGGGGACGGACTGCCGCCCGTGCCCGGCACGAAGCAGGTGAACACGGCGTCGTTGAGACCGGTGCTGTTCACGCCGTTCTGAGCCGTGCCGGTCTTGCCGTCAATCGTGATGTTCCCGGTGACCTGGGGCCCGGCGGTCGCGTAGGCGGTGCCGGCCGGGTTGTGGGTGACCTGGAACATCATCGACTGGACGTAACCGGCCACCTGCGGGGTTACCGCCTGCCTGAGCTTGGCGGCCGTGTGCGAGGAGATCACCGACAGGCCCTGGCCGAGAACCTGCTGCACCAGGTACGGCTGCATGAGCGTGCCGTGGTCGGCGATAGCAGCCGAGAACATGGCCTCCTGGAACGGGGTGACCGCGTCGTTGAACTGCCCGATGGCGGTGTAGGCGGTCAGCGACTTGTCGGTCCAGCCGGGGCCCTCCGGCAGCACGCTCGGCACGACCGGGATCGGGACGGACATGGCCGTGTTCATGCCGAACTGGCTCGAATACTGGCGCAGCCTGGGCGCGCCGAGCTTCATCCCGAGGTCGCCGAAGGCGGTGTCGCAGGACAGCCAGAATGCCTCGATGATCTGCGGGTTCCCGTCGCCGCAGATCTCGTTGTTGTCGTTGTGCAGCTGGTGGCCGTTCGGCAGCGTCAGCACCGGCGGTGCCGGGATCGTGCTGCTGGTGTTCTGCACCTTCCCGCTCGAGAAAGCGGCCGAGCTCGTGACAATCTTGAAGGTCGAGCCTGGCGGCAGCGTCACCTGCGTGGCCCGGTTGAGCAGCGGCTGCGAGGAATCCTTCAGCAGCTTCTCGTCGTTCTTGTTGAGCTGAGTGCCGTCTAGCGTGGCCAGCAGGTTGGGATCGAAGCTCGGGTAGGACGCGAGGGCGAGGATGGCGCCGGTGGACGGGTTGATCGCCACCAGGCCGGCCGCGTGGCCGCCGGTGTTGGCGGCCAGTGCCTTATAGGCGGCGGTCTGGGCGGCCGGGCTGATGGTCAGCTGAACGGTCGCGCCCTGTTTCTGCTTGCCCGTCAGCAGCGCGGTGAAGTTGTGCACCGCCAGCTGCGAGCTGGTTCCGGCCAGCAGGCCGTTCTCAGCCTCCTCGATGCCGGTCTTGCCGTAGATGCTGTCGTAGCCGGTGACCGGGGCATACACCTTGCCGTAGGGATACGAGCGCTGGTAGAAGGTGCTGCCCTTGATCAGCCTGGACTCGGCGATCTTGACGTCCTTGCCGTCGCCGGCCGCGACGATGGCGCCGCGCTGGTAGGAGAACTGCTGGTCGAAGACGCGGACGTTACCGGTCTCGCCGGCCAGCTTGTTCGTCTCGAATGCCTGCACGTAGTTCACGTTCAGCAGCAGCAGCACAAACATCGCCAGGCAGGCGAGCGAGATTCTCAGCAGCGCGCGGTTCATCCGGCCCGCACCACCTGGGTCATGCCCTCATCCTGGATTGGCTGCGGGGCGGGCTTGCGGGCGGTATTACTCACCCTGATCAGGAGCCCGATCAGGATCCAGCTCGCCACCAGGGACGAACCTCCTTCGGACAGGAACGGGGTGGTGACACCGGTCAGCGGGATCAGGAAGGTCACTCCGCCGACGATCACGAACACCTGCAGGGCCAGCACGAACGACAGGCCGCCGGCCAGGAGCTTGGAGAACGGGTCCTTGACCGCGAGGGCGGCCCGGAGGCCGCGCTGCACCAGCAGGCCGAAGATCAGCAGCAGCGCCATGACCCCGACCAGGCCGAGCTCCTCGCCGAAGGCGGTGAAGATGAAGTCGCTCTGGACCAGCGGGGTGTGATATGGCTCGCCCGCTCCGAGGCCGGTGCCGAACAAGCCGCCGAACGCCATCCCTTCGAGGCCCTGAACCGGCTGGTACGCGATGCCGGTCGGGTTGGTGCCCTGGAACGGGTGCAGCCAGACGGTGAAACGCTCCATCACGTGGCTGAACAGCAGTGCCGTCAGGAACGAGCCCGCGAGGAACAGCGAGACGCCGATCAGCAGCCAGGACGTGCGCTGGGTCGCGATATAGAGCATGCCCACGAACAGGCCGAAGAACAGGGCCGAGGCGCCGATGTCGGTCTCGAAGATGAGGATGAGCAGGCTGGCCGCCCAGGCAACCAGAACCGGGCCGAGGTCGCGGCCCCTGGGCAAGTCGATGCCGAGGAAGCGGCGTCCGGCCAGCGCCAGGGCGTCCCGCTTGGCCACCAGGTACCCGGCGAAGAAAACAGCCAGCGCGAGCCGGGCGAACTCGCCCGGCTCGACCGAGAACCCGCCGAGTATGATCCACACCTTCGCCCCGTTGACGGTGCTGTGGCTTGCCGGCAGCACCGCCGGGATCGCGAGCAGCACCAGGCCGATCGCGCCGAGGGTATAGGTGTAGCGCTGCAGTTTGCGCGTCTCGGAGATCAGTACCAGGACGGCCACCATCGCCACGATGCCGATCCCGCTGTAGAGCAACTGGGTGCTGGTGACGGACGAGGACAGTCCGCTCACCTGAAAGCCGGGATTGCCGTTCCGGCCGGACTCCTGCAGCCGGTAGAGCATCACGATGCCCAGGCCGTTCAGCAGCGCCGCGAGTGGCAGCAGCAGCGGATCGGCATACGGCGCGAACCGGCGGACAGCGAGGTGGGCCGCGAGCACGAGCACGGCGTAGATAAGGAGGGTGCCTGGCAGCCCCGGCGGGAACTTGCCCTTCAGCCCGAGCCCGACCGCGCCGTAGGCGAACAGCACGATGCCCAGGGCAAAGATCAGCATCAGGAGCTCAGCCCGGCGCCGCCCGCGCGGCATGCCGACAGGCTGGCTGGTCTCGGCAAGGCTCACCCGTCCCCCTGAGCCTGGCAGTAGGAAGCAAGCGGAGGCTCGGGCCGGTACGGCTTGGGGGCCGGGGTTTTCTTGCCCTTGACGTGCTTCGGCGGGGCCGGCTTGTTCGCGAGCCAGATCTGGCGCGCCGCCTCCTGCGTCTTGCAGGTGTTGAGGTGCACGATGGTCGTCACGGTGGCCTGCGCCTTGGCCAGCGTCGTCGAGGCTGTCGGCAGGGTGAGATCGCCGGGCACCGAGGACGCGGGGATGCCGGTCTTCTTGTACACGCTGGACAGGCTGATCCAGGCGATCTTCTGGCTGACGCCCCGGTAGATGATGACCTGGCGGCCATCGGCGCCTACGTAGTACTGGCTCTGGATGGCGCGGTAGCCGACATACAGGCCGCCGCCGATCAGGAGCACCAGGATGACCAGGATGGACGTCACCAGCGGCCACCGCCGCCTGGGTGCGTCATCGAAATCCTCATCGTCGGCGTCGTCGTCAGCCGACCCGGCCGGAGGGTGGTGTCCGTTCAGGCTCGCGCCGGGCACCGCAGGTTCCTGACCTGGCACGATGACGGGTGCGCTCCGGCCGGTGGCCGCGCGCAGCAGCGAGCCCACGTCACCGTTGGCGGCCGCGCCCGCGAGCTTGGTGCCGGCGGTCGGCGGGAGCGGGCCGGCCGTGCTGTCCACGACATCGGCGACGATGCAGGTGATGTTGTCCGGGCCGCCGTTGCGGATGGCCAGGTCGATCAGCTGCTGCACGGCCTGGTCGGTATCGGGAACGGTCGTCAGCACTTCGTGCACGGCCTCGTCGCCGACGACATCCGTCAGGCCATCCGAGCACAACAGGTACCGGTCGCCCAGGATCGCCGTATGCATGGCCAGGTCGGGCTCGGCGTCAGTGCTTCCCTGCAGCGCCCGCATGATCAGCGACCGCTGGGGATGGTTCGCCGCCGCCTCGGGGCTGAGCCGCCCCTCATCGACCAGCGACTGGATCAGCGTGTGGTCCCTGGTGATCTGATAAAGATCACCGTCGCGGAGCAGGTACGCGCGCGAGTCGCCGATGTGGCACACCGCCACCTGAGCGCCCGCCCACAGCAGCGCGGTCAGCGTGGTGCCCATGCCCTCGACGGCCGGGTCCGACTCGCTCATGTCGTGCAGGGTGTCCCTGGCCGAGGCGACGGCAGCCGCGAGCGCATCCAGCATGTCCTCGCTGTCGGTGAGGTTCTGCCGGTCCAGCGGCGCGATCGCGGCAATGGCGACGGCGCTCGCGACCTCCCCGGCCGCGTGCCCGCCCATTCCGTCTGCGATGGCCAGCAGTCGCGGTCCCGCGTAGGCCGAGTCCTCGTTTCCCTCACGAAGCAGCCCGACGTCCGAGTGGAGCGCGTAATGCAGTGCCAGGGTCATCTGCGCAGCTCCAGAACGGTTTTGCCGATGCGGATCGGGACGCCGATGGGGACCGGCGTCGGCTGGGTCACCTTCTGCCGGTCCAGGTACGTGCCATTGGTCGAGCCGAGATCCTCAACCAGCCACTGACCATCTTGGGGGAAGAGCCGGGCATGTCGGGTCGAAGCGTAGTCGTCGCTGAGCACGAGCGTGGCGTCATCGGCCCGCCCGATGGTGATCTGCTGATCACTCAGGCCGAGCGTGGTGCCAGCGAGCGTGCCGGCGGTCACCAGCAGCTGCTGGGGCGCCGACCTGGGCGAGCGGGCCGGCTTGGACTTCGGGCGCGCGGGCCTGGGCGCGGCCGGCTGCCGGGCCTGCGAGCGCTTGCGGCGCTGGGAGACCGAGCCGAACAGATCGGTTCTGACGACGCCGACGGCCGCGATCACGAAGAGCCAGAGCACAGCAAGGAACCCGATCCTGACGAGAGTGAGCTCAAGCGCGTTCATCTAGTCCTGGGTCCTTGGCTGGCGTTGCCGTGATTCGGCTGTCCTGGTCTGGCTGCGGGCGGCGCTAGTCCTGGCCGCGTTCCCTGCCTCTCCATGCTTTTTGTACTGCAGATCGGGGCTCAGTAAATGCTGTCCCGGCGAAACACCAGGGTTGTCCGGCCTAGCGTTACCCGGGTGCCGTCGCTCAGCGTGACGCGCCGGACGGGCTGGCCGTTGACGAACGTCCCGTTGGTTGAGCCCAGGTCGACGAGCGACGACTTCCCCGTCCTCGACCCTGATCTCGGCGTGGTGCCGAGACACTCCCGGGTCGACCAGCCGCAGGTCGCAATCGGTCCCGCGGCCGAGAATGATCAGCGGAGTCGTGATTTCAAACGTCCGCTGAGTACTGCCGTCCGGGCCGGGCTCGGGCCCGGAGACCAGCAGCCGCGGGTTGCCCTGGAAGCCGCCTGCGGGCTGGGGCAGGTCGCTGGCCGGGCGCCGGATCTCGCCGTCTTCGACCGTGGTGCCCCTGATGACCCCGGACAGGATCCTGAAGGTGCCGGTCGTGAGGTCGCGCACGCCTTCGAACCGCATCCGTACCGGGCCGACGAACGAATAGCCCTGCTCCTTCGCGTATTCGCGGGCCAGCGTAGCCAGTTCGATGCCCAGGCTGTCGGCGTAGACGTCCAGCCGGGCGTAGTCGTCCTCGGCAACCTCGACGACGAAATCATTGGGGACCAGGGTGCGGCCCTGGGCGACGATTGCCGCCCGGTCGTCCATCTCCCGCTGGATCGCGCTGGCGACTTCGACCGGCTGCAACTCGGACTTAAACGCCCGCGCAAAGGCACCTTCGACCATCCCCTCGAGCCTGTGCTCAAAGCGCTGCAGGACTCCCACGGTGGTGCCCTCCTCTCCCTGCCGTATCCGATCGTATCGGCGATGTGGGACAGCTTGCGGACGTGCTAACCTGACTGCTGCTCCCGGGGCGGGTGGCGGAACGGCAGACGCGCACGGTTCAGGTCCGTGTGTCCGAGAGGACGTGAGGGTTCAAATCCCTCCTCGCCCACATTTGTTTCGCCGGCCGCCTGGCTGCCCTCCTGGCTGCGCAGTCAGTTAGCTGGCCGAAGCTTAGGCTGCCGATGCCGTCCTTGTCACCGGGATGCGACCGGTCTTTGCTGCTCTGGCAGCATGAGCGAGATGATCGCAGAGCAGGTGGTGAGCCGGGCCCGGCAGATCGCCGAGAAGGTTCTGCTCCCGGACGCGATGGCCACCGATGCCGCCGGCAGCGTGCCCGCAGCGCACTTCGAGGCGCTGGCCTCGGCCGGGCTCTACGGGCTCGCCGGGCCGTCCGCCGCCGGCGGCCTGGACGCTGACCTCGCCACCTTCTGCACTGTGACCGAGATCATGGCGAGCGGCTGCCTGGCCACCGCCTTCGTGTGGCTGCAGCACCACTCGGCAGTCAGGGCACTCGCGGCCTCGGCCAACGCGGCGCTCGCGGAGTCAGTGGCTGGCGCCGTTGTGCCGGGGGGAGCGCCGGGCCGGAATCGCGCTCGGCGGCGCGCGGCCGGGCGCGCCGCTGCTGCGGGCGACACCCGTCGCGGGCGGCTACGTTCTTGACGGCAGCGCGCCTTTCGTGACCGGGTGGGATCTGATCGACGTGGTGCACACAGTCGCCAGGGATCCTGGCGGCACCCTGATCGCCGCGCTGCTGCCCGCGGCCGTGTCCGGATCCTTGCAGGCGGATCGCCTTGCCCTGGTGGCGGTTAACGCGAGCCGGACGGTCCAGCTGCGGTTCGACGGCCATTTCGTCGCGTCGGAGCTGGTCAGCGGCACGGTACCGCACGCGGAGTGGCTCGCCGCCGACGCGAGCGGGCTGCGGCCGAACGGCTCGCTGGCGCTGGGCGTCGCCGCCCGCTGCTGCGAGTTCACCCGGCAGGCCGGGTCGCTGAGCGCTGGCCGACGCGCTGGCCGCCGAGCTGGCGGCAGTGCGCGCGGCGCTGGACGGTGCCGCCGCCGCCGGGCTCCCCGCCGCCAGGGCGGCCGCGTCCGAGTTCGCGTTCAGGGCCGCCGGGGCCCTGGTGACCGCGGCCGGGAGCCGCTCGGTCCTGGCCGGCCAGGATCCGCAGCGGCTGGCTCGGGAGGCGCTGTTTCTGCTGGTGTTCGGCTCCCGTCCGGCGATCAGGGAGAGCCTGGCCGCCCGGCTCGGCCGCTCCGGCTGACGCAGCCGCGTCGCGAGCGCGGCCGCCACTCCAGGGTGCCGCAGACGCCCGGCGATCAGGCAGAATCGATGATGTGCCGGAACTGCCAGAAGTAGCAGCGCTCGCCGCCGACCTGCGCGAGCGTGCCGTCGGCCGGGAGATCGACCGCGCCGACCCAGCCGAGTTCGCCGTGCTGAAGACCTATGATCCGCCGCTGAGCGCGCTGCACGGGGCGCGGATCGCCGACACGGCACGGCGCGGCAAGTTCCTCGACCTCAGCTGCTCGCCCGCGGACGGCGGACCGTCATTGCACCTGGTCACCCATCTGGCCAGAGCCGGCTGGCTGCGCTGGCGCGAATCGCTGCCGGAGGCTCCGCCCCGGCCGGGGAAGGGCCCGCTGGCCTTCCGGGTGCGGTTCACCGACGGCTCGGGCTTCGACCTGACCGAAGGCCGGCACCCGGAAACGGCTCGCCGTGTACCTGGTCACCGATATCGAGCAGATTCCGGGCGTGGCATCCCTGGGGCCGGAGCCGCTCGATCCGGCGTTCACCACCGAGGTGCTGGCCGGGATCCTGGCTGGCCGCCGGACCCAGATCAAGGGCGTGCTGCGAGATCAGAAGCTGATCGCCGGAATCGGCAACGCCTACTCAGACGAGGTGCTGCACGCCGCGAAGATGTCGCCGTTCCGGCTGGCCTCCAGCCTGACCCCGGACGAGGTCGCCGACCTGCATGCGGTCATCGTCGGCACTCTTGAGGAGGCAATCGGCCGATCGGACGGGCTAGCCGCCGGCGACCTGAAGAAGGAGAAGAAGGCGGGGCTGCGCGTCCACGGCAAGGCCGGCGAGCTCTGCCCGGTCTGCGGCGACACGGTCCGCGAGGTGTCCTTCGCCGACTCGGCGCTGCAGTACTGCGCCACCTGCCAGACCGGCGGGAAGCCGCTCGCCGACCGGCGGATGTCGAGGCTGCTGAAGTAGCAGCGGCGGCTGGCGAGCGGCTCCCGCTTAGTTGAAGACCTGGCGGAGCTTGGCCCAGCGGCTCAGGTCGCAGCCGCCGTCGACGATCGACTCGTGCACCGTGCGGCCGAGGTAGGTGCCGGTGACATAGGCCCGGCCGGCGTCAGCCAGGATCATGGGGCACATGACATGCGCGGGCTTCGGCGCGAAGATGTCCGTCCCGGCCAGCAGCTTGGCGCACGCGGCCGCGGGGTCGCGGACGGTGCCGCCGGCCGGCTCGCAGCGCAACGTGAAGTGCGCGGGCGGAGTCTTCGCCGACCCGGTGAAGCGCACCGTCAGCGAGACCTTCGCCGCCGCGGCCGCGCTGGCCGTGCCTGAGGTCAGACGTGCCTGAGGTCGACGTGCCTGACCCCGGCCCGGGGGCCGCCGGAGCAGCCGTGCTGCCGCACGCGGCGGCCACGAGCGCGCACGCCGCGGCGGCCGCGCAGCGGAACAGGACCGTGCGGTGCCGGCGGCGCGCGGACGCGGCGGGGAGAGGCTGGGTAACCGCATCGTGAGTCTGTGACGTCATGGCCATTGGACGCGCGACTCCGGCTGCTGGTTCCCGCCGGCCGCAATTCGCCGGCGCAGCCGTCGCGCATCGAGCTCGCGCGGAGGTCAGGACACACTGCGCGGTGGCGCTGTAACGGGCTGACTCGCGGCTGGCCCGCGCCGGAGGTTTGCCCAGTTCACCGGTCTTGAGCCGGGCGGTAATGGCACCATGAGGCGGTGAGTTGGAAGCTTGCCGTGCCGCAGCGTGACCGCGACAGAATCGACGGCACCGCTCGCACGGTGATCGAGTGCGCTGCGGATGCGATCATCGCTGTCGGCTCCGACCGCCGCGTCTCGGTCTGGAATCCCGCCGCCGAGAAGCTGTTCGGCTGGACTGCCGCGGAGGTCGTCGGGCTCGAGCCGCCCTTCGTGCCGGAGGAACTGCGGGCCGAGCATAATGCGGTACTCGAGCGGGTGGCGAGCGGTGGCCAGGTGTCGTTCGCCACCCGGCGGAGTCGCAAGGACGGCTCCATGGTGGATCTGCGCATTGACGCGAGCGCGATGCTGGACGCGGCCGGGCAGGTCTCGGGCTGGGTCTGCGTCTGCCACCAGAACGGGGACGACGAGGCCGTCCGGCATTACATGGCCGAGCGCGCCCGGGTCGTCCGCCGGCTCGGCGACGTGGTCGCCGACATGAACGCGCAGCTCGACCTGGAGGCCGTGCTCGACCGGATCGCGGCCAGCCTGCGCGAGCTCACCCGGGCGGACGCGGGCGGCTTCGTAGTGATCGAGAAGGACCGGCTGCGGCTGGTCAGCCTGGACGGGCTGCCGGCCGGCCTGCGCGGCCGGACTGCCGACCTGCAGAGCAGCATGGTCGGGCAGCTGATGCGGTCAGGCAAGACGGTACTGATGGCGACCAGCGAATCCGGCGGCTTCGACGACCTGATCTGGGCGGCCTTGCCTGGCCTGCACACGATCACGCTCAGCCTGTCCCACGTCGCCGGACGGCCGTTCGGTGCCTTGTACGCCCTGTACAGCGGGCGCAAGGTCGGCCACGTCGAGCTGGAGCTGCTGGAACTGCTGGCCGGGCACGCCAGCGTTGCGCTATCCAATGTCACCGCCTTCGAGGAAGTGGTCAGGCAGCGCGCGCATGAGCGGGCCGTCATCGACGCCAGTGCCGACGGGATCGCGGTGCTTGACGCCGAGGGACTCGTCCGGCAGTGGAATCCGGCCGCCCACCGCCTGACCGGACTGTCGCCCGAGCTCGCCACCGGCAGGCGGCCGCCTTTCCCGCTGCCCGAGCCGGGCGAGAAGCTGACCCACAAGCTTGCCAGCGGCCGCTGGATCGACCTGCTCTGCACCGGGCTGGCCGGCCGGGGTGAGAAGGTACTCGACTTCCGCGACATCACGGCCGCCAAGGAGCTAGAAGAAGCCAAGGACCTGTTCCTCGCCACGACCAGTCATGAACTGCGGACGCCCATCACGGTGGTGCAGGGCTTCGCCAGCACGCTGGCCAGCCGGTGGGACAAGCTCGCCGACGCCGACCGCCGCTCGGCGGTCCAGACCATCGCTGACCGGGCCGGGTCACTGGCCCGGCTCGTGGAGCAGCTCCTGCTCGGCTCACGGGCTGGTGCCGACCAGCTGAAGGTCAGCAACGGCCCGTTCGACCTGGCCGGGCTGCTGCGCGGAACCGTGCCTGCCTTCCGTCCGCTCTCGGACCTGCACAGCCTTGAGATTGACATCGTCGGCGGCCTGCCCGAGGCGCACGGGGACGCGATGGCGACCGAGATCATCGTCGGGCAGCTGCTGGAGAATGCCTTCAAGTACTCACCCGACGGCGGCGCCGTGACGGTCAGGGCCAGGCCCGACGGCGACGCGGTCGTCGTCGAGGTTGCTGACGAGGGCATCGGCATTCAGCCTGAGGACCGGGAGCGGGTGTTCGAGCGGTTCGTCCAGGGCGAGGCCGGCGACCGGCGGCGGTTCGGCGGGATCGGACTCGGGCTCTACATCGTCCGGCAGCTCGCGCGGGCTCAGGATGGTGAGATCGCCGCCGACGGGCGGCCCGGCGGCGGCACGGTGATGCGGCTGCGGCTGCGCCGCGCCGACGCTGCGGCCGGCCCCTCCGCCCGCCTGTCCGCGCCGGTACTGCCGCGGCCGCGGCCGGCCAGCGAGCCCTCGGCCACCTGATGTATTCGGCACCGGGCCTTTCCGGTGCATTCTTGCGCCGCCACCTTAATCGGGCGTTGCCATTTAGCTGAAGCGGCCCGATGGCCGTCGGTATAGTCGGCTGTGCTCGGGTAAATCGCATTCCCTTAATGCTTCTGTAAGGAAGCCTGAGGATTTACCGAGTGCCGGGGTCATTGTTAACTGCTTTAGTAGCTGCTATCCGAATCGACGGAACGTTTTCCGATGCCTACGGCCGGCTTGGGGCGATGTCGGCTGGCTACTTCCGTCGGTCCGGACTACGGGAGGGGAACCATGCCGGGAACGGGGTCAGGGCGGCGCGCGGCAACGGCGGGGCGGCTGCGGCTGCTGAGCGCGATCGTGGTCGCCGGCCTGCTGAGTCTCGGTGCCTCGGCACTGACCGCGCCGGCTGCCACGGCCGCGCCGGCTGCCACGGCCGCGGCGGCTCGCGGCACGGCCGCCACCGGTGGCGCAGGCGAGGGCCTCCGGGCCTGGCGGCGCCGTCCCGGCCTCGGTGCCGGCACTCCCGGCGTCGGCCAGCTTCGTCGCCCGGCCGCAGATAGCGGCAGGCCAGCCAGGCGTGCGGCAGGCGTGCGATACGCCGACCAGGCCAGGCCAGATGGCGTGCATGGCGCTGATCTCGACCCGTACGGCCGCGGGCGCCAGGGCTGATGCCACGGCCAGCGCGCCCGGCGGCGCTTCCTACGACCCCGCGCAGCTCCAGGACGCTTACGGTCTCACCACGCCGGCCGCCACTGCCGCCAAGGGGGAGACCGTGGCCGTCGTCGACGCGTTCAACGATCCGCAGGCCAGCGCGAACCTGGATGCCTACCGCGCCGCCTACGGACTCGGTGCCTGCGATCAGGCCAGCAAGTGCCTCACCATCGAGAATGAGCACGGCGGGACAACGGATCTGCCCAAGGCGGATTCCACCGGTGGCTGGGAACTCGAGGAATCACTCGACCTGGATATGGTCTCGGCAATCTGCCCTAACTGCTCGATAATTCTCGTAGAGGCCAGTTCTGCCTCGATTGCCTCGCTGGCGACTGCGGAGCGGACAGCATCAAGAAGCGGCGCGGAGGCAGTCTCTAACAGCTGGGGAAGCGGCGCGGAATTCACCGGCGAGAACGCGTATGACCCGGATTTCTACGCGCCCGGCGTGGCGATCACCGCGGCCGGCGGCGATGACGGCTACGGCACGCAGTATCCGGCTGTCTCGCCGTATGTCACCGCGGTCGGCGGCACGACGCTGGCTGGCTCGACCGGAAGCTGGAGTCAGAGTGCGTGGGCGGGCAGCGGATCCGGGTGCTCGCAGCTCGAGCCCAAGCCCTCCTGGCAGACCGCTGACGCAACCTCGCCCGGCGGGTGCCTCAACCGGACTGACAACGACGTGTCTGCCGACGCCAACCCCGATCCCGGCGTCTGGGTCTATGACACCGTGAAGGATCCGTCGGCGGGCATCGCGTCCGGCTGGGCTGCCGTGGGCGGGACAAGCGTCAGCACGCCCATCGTCGCGGCGGCGTACGCGCTCGCCGACATCGTGGCCGGCGGGCCGGGCAAGGCACTGATCGCCGGCTCGTTCCCGGCGGCCTACCCCTATCAGGACAGCTCAGCTTTCACCGACATCACGACCGGCTCGGACGGGAGCTGCGAGCCGGCCCGCCAGTACCTGTGCCATGCCGTGACCGGGTACGACGGGCCGACCGGCGTCGGCGCGATCGACGGCACCGCCGGCGCTGACCGGGCCGCCGGGCGGCGGGCTCACGGTCATCGGCCCCGGCACGCAGGTCTACCAGGCCGGCTCCGCGATCCGGCTGCCGCTCAACGTCCAGCCGGGACCGGATGCGCCGCAGCTCACCGCGACCGGGCTGCCGGGCCTGGTCATCGGCGCGAACCAGGTCCTGACCGGTACGGCACCGACGGCGACCGGAGTCCACTGGGTGACGGTCACCGCCACGTACAGCGGCCAGACGACCTCGGCCTCGTTTAACGTCGTGGTCGTTCCCAAGATCAAGGCGAGCCATCCGGCCACCGGCGAGATCCGGCTGAACGGCGGCGCCTGGTGCCTGACCGGCGCGCGTTACCGGCTCGTGGCCGGGACCCCCGCGGTGCTCGACAAGTGCGCTGGCAAGCCTGCGCAGAAATGGTCACTGCAGCCCGGTGGCGGCACCGCAGGCACGGGTCTGGTCAAGATCAGCGGCCGGTGCCTGACGGCTGCCAGCGGCAGCGCTAACGGAGCCAGGGCCCTGATCCAGGGCTGCGCTCAGAACTCGGCCCGGCAGCAGTGGACGTATCAGGCCAGCGGTCATCTGCGGAATACGGCCACCGGCACCTGCCTGGCCGTGCGGGGCAGCGCGAAGGCCGGGCGGCAGGTCGTGGTCTGGTCGTGTACCAGCGGCGCCACCGTCGGCTGGGTGCTGCCCGCCGCTCCCGTCCTGTCCGCGCTGTCCGGCCGCTGCCTGGACGATCCCGGCAGCAGCGGCAAGGCCGGCACGCTCATCAAGATCTCGGGCTGCAGCACCTCGGGGGCGCAGCGCTGGACGGCCGAGCGCAACGGCACGATTGCGATCGCCGGCAAGTGCCTGGCGGTCAAGTACAGCAGCCTGCTCGACGGAGCCCGGCTGGAACTGGCCACGTGCTCGGCCGCAGCGGCCGAACGATGGATTCGCGGTCCAGGCGGCCAGCTCATGAACGCCAGGTCCGGGCGCTGCCTGGCCGACCCGAACAACTCGGTGACCGCAGGGACAACTCTCGTTCAGGATGACTGCTACCGCGAGCCCGGCGAGATCTGGGTGATCAGCTAGCCCTTCACGCCGACCTTGACGCTCACGCGCTTGCCGGTGACCGGGTCACGGTCGACCGGGGCGCCGCCGGACGCCTCGATGTACTTGTCGATGATGCCGATGACGTCCTCGCCCTGCATGACGATCTGGCCGCGCTCCATCCAGATCACCCGGTTGCAGGTCAGCTCGACCTCTTCCAGGTTGTGCGCGACCAGGAACACGGTGCCGGCCTCGGCCCGGAGTTCCTCGATCCGGGCGTGGCTCTTGACCCGGAACTCGGCGTCGCCGGTGGCGAGGGCCTCATCGATCAGCAGGACCTCGTGGCTCTTGGATGCCGCGATCGCGAAGCGCAGCCGGGAGCCCATGCCCGATGAGTAGGTCTTCATCGGCAGGTCGATGAAGTCGCCGACTCCCGAGAAGTCCACGATGCTCTGGAACTTGTCCCTGGTCTCCTGCCTGGTCATTCCCATCGCCAGGCAGCCGAGCACGACGTTGCGCTCGCCGGTGAGATCGTCGAGAAGGGCCGCGTTGACGCCGAGCAGGGCCGCTTCGCCGGTGGTGTAGACGTTGCCCGTCTCCGGCGGCAGCAGGCCCGCGATCGCCCGCAGCAGGGTCGACTTGCCCGAGCCGTTCCGGCCGATGATGCCGACGGCGTCTCCGCGGTAGGCGATGAAGGACATGCCCCGGATGGCGTGCACCTCGCGGATGTTGCCGCGGGTCTTGCGGCCGAGCAGGCGCATCAGGACGGTGGCGGCGGTGCCCCGGTCGCCGCCGGCGCCGTACACCTTGTACACGATGTGAAGGTCGTCGACGACCACCATCGGCTTAGCCACGGCCATACCTCGTCTCAGCTCGCCAGAAGAAGAAGAAGCCCACCACCAGCGCCACTGCCGCCCAGGCTATGCCGTAGTACCAGAAGTGATCGGGGTTGGCGACGTAGTGGCAGTACGCGCTGTCGTACTGGTACTTGACCGGCGCCCCCGGCTTATGCCCCAGAGTGGACCACGCCTTGCACAGCGTCGCGTTATACGGCTTGCTGCCGGGTGCGCTCATCCGCTGGGTCTGCAGGATCGCGTTGCGGACCAGGGTGATGTACAGCGCCGCCGGGTTGACCTCGAGCAGCCAGACCAGCCAGCGGTGCGTCCTGATGTCCAGGGTGGCGATGTTGAACAGGACACCCGAGACGTACAGCCAGGTGCGCATCAGGAACGGCAGCAGCTGGCTGAAGTCATTGACCTGCGAGCCGAGCCGCGCCACCCCGAGGCCGATGCCGACGTTGAACACGGTCTGCAGTAGCAGGGCCGGGATGACCAGCAGCCAGTACCAGGTGAGGGGCTCGCCGGTCAGCAGCACGATGACCGCGAGTACCGCCATCGACAGCAGCATCTGCTGCAGCTCGATCATGACGTAAGCCAGCGGCAGGGCGGCCCGCGGGAACTGCAGGGCCCGGATCAGCGGAAGGCTGTCGGTGATCACCGTTGACGTCGAGATGAAGGCCCGCTGGGTGAAGTTGAAGACGAAGACGCCGGTCACCAGGAAAGCGAGGTAGTTGGGGACGCCGCGGTTGATGTGCAGCAGCAGGCCGAAGATCAGGAAATAGACGCCTGCGTTCAGCAGCGGGGTGAGTACCTGCCAGAGCTGGCCGAGCTTCGCCTCGGTGTACATCGCGATGTTGCGGGCGGTGGCGAAGGCCAGGATGAAGTGCACCCGGCGCCACAGCTGGTAGGCGTACTCAACTACGGTCGGCCGCTGCGCGCTCGGCCGCAGCCCGTGCCGGACGGCGTATTCGGCGAGTGGCTCGCCTTCGACTTCGGGCGAGAGGACCGCCACATTGCCGGCGTGCAGCGTGCCGGGAGCCGCGAGGCGGCCCGCATCCGGGTCGCGGCGGCTGGCCCGCCGTGCGCGCAGGGGCGTTTTCTGATCGCTCACGCGGCGCTCCTGCATGACTTTGAGTTGTGCGGGGCAACTGTCACGCCGCGACTGTACCACCACGGCAGTTGTACGGTACAACTGTTGTCATGGCTGACGCAGCCGCCTGACGATACCGAGCTGGAGCAGTTGCTCACCCGGCTGCTGCGCATCGTATCGCCCGCATTCAGCGCAGACGACGATGGCGCGCGGCCAGCGGCTGCGAGCGGCGAGCTGCCGGCCCTGCCGCCGCCGGGCGGCGGGCCCGCCGCGGCCAGCCTGCCGGTGAACGGGCACGCCATCACCAGCGAGAATGCAGCCCGCATCCGGCCGAACAGCCGGGGTGTAACGCCGGGCGTGTCGGCCTCCGAAGCCCGCGCGCTGATCGAGCTGGTCTCCGCCCGCGGCATTGCGCAAGGCGAGCTGGCCGGCCTGCTCGGGCTGGACAAGAGCACCGTCAGCCGGCTGGCGGCAGGCCTGGAACGGAAGGGCTGGGTCCGGCGGGGCCGGGACGAGGGCAATCAGCGCTACGTCCGGCTGTACCTGACGCCCGAGGGCGGCGTGGTAGCCGGCCGGGTGTGGCAGGCCTGGCAGTCGCGGCAGGCCAGGATCCTGGCGGCGCTGTCCGCCGACGAGCGCGCGGGCCTGGCCGCCGGTCTCGGAGGTCTCGTCCGGGGCCTGGCGGCCGAAGGCCTGCTGGGTGACGGCTGATCTTCAGTACGTCACTTTCTGGGTCACGGGCCAGCAAGAGCTACGTCTTCACGGAGCAGCCGGCCGGGCTCCCGCCGCGCGCGCCCAGCAGGACTGACGACACTCAGCTCGTTCCTGGTGGTAGTTGTGTGATTGGTGGTGTGCAAGATGCAGATGGCGTTTCCGGTAACGCCGCGCTGGGCATGCCCGCGGCAGCGGTTCTTCCGCGGGCGTCGCAGATTCGGGGCGGGCTGCGCAGGGAGGTGAGAGCGGCGGGCACAGTACTCCTGCCCTGCGCGCCAGCGAGCGTCGCCATCGCGCGCGATCGCCTCGCCGCCGATCTGATCGCCGCGGGAATCATTGACGGCGCCATCGGCGACGCCGTACTGGTCATGAGCGAGCTGCTGAGCAACGCCATCCGGCACGCGCGGCCGCTGCCGGGAGCCAGCGTTCAGGTCGCCTGGGCGCTGGAGGACGGCTGCGTTGAGGTCACGGTGAGCGACGGCGGGGCGCCGACCAGGCCGATGGCCGCGCGCGCGACCGTGTCCGCGCTGGGCGGCCGGGGCCTGGACATCGTCGACTACCTGGCCCGGACGTGGGGCGTCAGGACCGATGACTCAGGACTGACGGTCTGGGCCGTGCTGCCGGCCCCGCCGGGACGGCCGGCTCAGGCTCCGGCCGCGGTGCGCGCCAGGCGGTTAACCGCGCTGGCAGGCGTAATTACCGCCGGGACTGGTAATACCTTCCAGAGCGGATGCAATCCCGCGGCCGGGGGCAAGGCGGCGGTGCTGCCTTCGCGGTGCAGTGGCGGTGCAGGCCGGGGGGATGAAGCCGTGACTCAAATCCAGGGCGTCGACAGCGAGATCGGCCGCCTCAGGACCGTCCTGATGCACAGGCCGGGACTGGAACTCCAGCGGGTGACCCCGCGCCACGCCGACCGGCTGCTCCTGCGCACCCTGCCGTGGGTAACCAAGGCCCGGCAGGAGCACGATCAGCTCTGCCAGGAACTGCGCGACAACGGCGCCGACGTCCTGTACTTCACCCAGCTGCTCCAGGACGCTCTCGAGTACCAGCAGGCCAGAACGGAAGCGGTCCGGCTGGCCGTCGCCGATATCGGGCTCGGTGACGAGCTGCGCGGCCAGCTGCGCGCGCAGCTGGAGAATCTCGGTCCCGAGCAACTGGCGCACGTGCTGATCGCCGGCCTCACGCCCGAGGAGCTGAAGATCGGCCAGGGCGTGGTGTTCGAGCTGCTTGACCGGCATGACTTCGTCCTCGATCCACTGCCCAACCTGGTCTTCACCAAGGACTCCAGCTTCTGGATCGGGGACCGGGTGGCGATCGCCAGCATGGCCACGCAGCTGCGGCGCCGGGAGACCGACCTCGCGGCCGTGGTGTACCGGCATCACCCGCGGTTCGCGGGCATCAAGTGGATCTACGAGCCGGGCCTGGAGCACCTGGACGGCGGCGACGTGCTGCTCCTGGCTCCCGGCGTGGTGGCGATCGGCGTCGGCCGCGGCACGACCCCGGCCGGAGCCGAGCGGCTGGCCCGGCGGCTGTTTGAGGCGGGACTGGTCCACGCCGTTCTGGCGGTGCCGCTGCGCGAGCACGCCGCCAGCGGCCGCCTGGACACGCTGTGCGCGGTCATCGACACGGATTCGGTGCTCATGCACCCGGGAGCTGCCTACGCGCTGACCGCGCACACGATCTCGCCGCGAGCCGATGGCCTGCGCGCATCCAGGCCGCAGCCGTTCCTGCAGGCCGCGGCCCAGGCCATGGGGATCGACCGGCTGCATGTGATCGACTCGGGCGTGGACCCGCAGTGGGGGCGCTCGGCTTCTGCCGACGACGGCAGCAACGTGCTCGCCCTCGGGCGGCGCGTGGTCGTCAGCCACGAGCGGAACTCCGAGACCAACGCGCGGCTGGAACATGCGGGCGTGCGGGTCATCCGCGTGCCTGCCAGCGAGCTCGGCAGCATGCGGGGCGGACCGCGGTGCATGACCTGCCCGGTCGGCCGGGATCCGGCCGCCCAGGGCGCTGCCGACGCTCCGGCAGCCCGGCCGGCGCCTGCATCCGGCCACGCCGCGGATCTCACGATCCCGCGGATCTCGATCTCCGGCCGGTCCGGCGTCAGCCAGCCGGCTGCCGTGCCGGCCGCCCTGGCCGCGGCGGCGGTCACCAGCAGGCGGCGCTGGCGTCAGCGCGGCTGACCTCGCCGCTGAGCCCCTCGCTGACCTGGCCGGCGACCTGGCCGCCCGTGACGAGGTCGGCCGAGATGAGGCCGACCGGAACCTGGCGGAGCCCGATCAGGCCGAGCTCGCCTCAGCGGGGTTAGTAGCGGCTGCGGGACCGGCGTCCCGACCGCCGGCCGAACCGGAAGATGCCCAGCGACATGCCGATGAACAGCACGATCAGGGCGATCAGGGCCAGCCAGAAGAAGGTCTTGATGACGGCGGCCGCCACGAAGACCACGACGATGGCGCCCACGACCAGCAGCAACACTCGAAGCATGTCTCCACCGTACGTCGCCGGTACGCGGTGCTCCTGCGCCGGCCGGCCGCCGGATGGCACGGGCGGGGGTGGCCAGGCCGCCGCAGCCGGGACGCGGGCAGGCTGAGTCTCATCCGGTGATGCGGCAATTCCGCCACCTGGCGGGCTGTTATCACGGCAAATCGGATCGAGCCAGGACCGCCGGGATATGCCCATCTAGCCGGCTTCCGCGCGGACCCGGTAGTCTGCGGCAGGTGGAGCTAAAGGTCACGACCAGGACGCAAGGCGATCACACCGTCATCTCTGTGGCGGGCGAGATCGACCTGTACACCGCGCCCAGACTCCAGTCCGAGCTGATGTCAGCCCTCGGCAGGAACCCGGCCCGGCTGATCGTGGACATGTCCGCTGTCGACTTCTGCGACTCCACCGGCATCAATGTCCTGCTCGCGGCGCACCGGCAGGCCAGGGAGCGGGGCGGGGAGCTGCAGCTCGCCGGGCCCGGCTCCGCCACCAGGAAAGTTCTTCAGGTGACCGGCCTGGAGACGGTCTTCAGCGTGACCGAGGTGCCCGCTCAGGTCACCGGCCAGTAACCGGTCAGCCTGCGCGGCCCCTTCCCGGCCGCCCGCCCCGCACTAGGATCGGTGCCATGCCGCCGGGCGATCTTGCTGTCATCATTCCCGCCAGGAACGAGTCCGACCGGATCGCCGAGACCGTGGGCGCGGCGCGGACTCTTCCGGGCGCGGACATCGTCGTGGTGGTCGATGACGGATCGGCCGACAGCACCGCGTCGCTCGCCGAAGCGGCTGGCGCGCACGTGGTCAGGCACGCCCGGAACCGCGGCAAGGCGGCCGCGATGGAAACCGGGGCTGAGGCGGTGCGGCTGCTGGAAGGCGGTCTGCCGTCGGGCTCCGGACCGCGGCACCTGCTGTTCCTCGATGCCGACCTCGCCGCGAGCGCTGCGCACGCCGGGCCGCTGGCCGGGCCGGTCCGGGCGGGCACCGCCGACATGACCATTGCGATCTTCACCACCAGGGTCCGCAAGGGCGGATTCGGCGTGGTCGTCAGCACCGCGGGAGCTGGCATCGAGCGCGCCATCGGCTGGCGGCCCGCTCAGCCGCTTAATGGCATGCGCTGCCTGACCAGGGCTGCGTTCACGGCCGCCCTGCCGCTGGCGGCGGGCTGGGGCGTGGAAACCGGGATGACGATCGACCTGGCCCGGCTCGGACTGCGGATCACCGAGGTCGAGGTGCCGCTTTCGCACCGGGCCACGGGCAACGACTGGCGCGGCCAGCTGCACCGGTTGCATCAGCTCGCCGATGTCACCAGGGCCCTGGCGGTCCGCCAGCCGGCGGTGCAGCGCCTGCGGGGGAAGCCGGCGCCGCGCCTGCCGGCAATGCGATCATGATGCGGTGAGCTACCGGTACTCCTACCTTGGCCCGCGCGGCACGTTCACCGAGGCAGCCGTCCGTCTGCTCGACGGTGGCGAGGAACCCGACGCGCTGCCCTGTGCCTCCATTCAGGCCACCCTCGACGCTGTCCGCGGCGGGCAGGCGCAGCTCGGCGTCGTGCCGATTGAGAGTTCGGTCGAGGGCGCTGTTACCGCGACTCTCGACGAGCTTGCGACCGGTGCCGAGCTGGTGATCTGCGCTGAGGTACTGGTGCCGGTCGAATTCGCGCTGCTCGCGAGGCCGGGAACGCGGCTGGACGACGTCCGGCGCGTCGGCGGCCACCCCGTCGCTCAGCCGCAATGCCGCGGCTGGCTGGCGGCGCACCTGCCGGCGGCCGAGTGGCAGCCAGCCGCGTCGAACTCCGAGGCAGCCCGGCAGGTCCAGGAAGGCACCCTGGACGCGGCCCTCGCCGGGATCTTCGCGGCCGGGCTCTACGGGCTCGTGCCGCTCGCCACCGGCGTGCACGACCGCGAGGACGCGGTGACTAGATTCGTGGCCGTCCGGCAGCCGGGCGAGCTGCCTGGCCGCAGCGGAGCCGACAAGACCTCGGTGGTGGCATTCCTGATGGACGACCATCCGGGGGCGCTGATGGACATACTCGGTCAGTTCGCCTTCCGCGGCGTGAACCTGACCAGGATCGAGTCTCGCCCGACCGGAGACGGCATCGGCCGCTACTTCTTCTTCATCGACTGCGAGGGCCATGTGGCCCAGGCCAGGGTCGGCGAGGCCCTGATGGGCCTGCGCCGGGTATGCAGCGCCGTCCGGTTCCTTGGCAGCTATCCGGCGGCCGGCGATCCGCAGCAGGCACGACCGGGGGCCGGGCCGGCCGCGCCCGGGCCCGCCGACAAGTCGGATGATGACTTCCTCGACGCCGCCGACTGGCTAGCCCGGATCAGGGCGGGCGGAAGCTAGGCCCTACAGGTACGGGCCGGACGGACGGGACATGTCGTGAGCCGGGTCGCCGCCCTCCATCTCACCCTGGGGAGGCATCATTCCCGGCGGCAGCGCCCGGCGCATCTGCTCAAGCTGCTGCCTGGCCGCCATCTGCTGGGCAAACAGAGTCGTCTGGATGCCGTGGAACAGGCCCTCGAGCCATCCCACCAGCTGAGCCTGCGCAATCCGGAGCTCGGACTCGCTCGGTACCTCGTCCTCCGCGAACGGCAACGACAGCCGTTCCAGCTCATCGACGAGCTCAGGAGCCAGGCCGTCCTCGAGTTCCTTGATCGAGCTGGAGTGGATCTCCTTGAGCCGCGCCCGGCTCTTCTCGTCCAGCGGTGCTGCCCGGACCTCCTCAAGCAGCTGCCGGATCATGTTGCCGACCCGCATGACCTTGGCCGGCTGCTCGATCATCTCCGTTACCGGCCGCTCCCGAGAGGTTTCTCCGGGTTCGGTCTCGGTCGCGACGCCGTCGGGGCCGACGACGACAATCCTCGGACTGTCGTGGACCTCACCGTTGGTCTGCTCGCTCATGGTCCCTAGTCTGCCGGCCGTGCCACCGGTCACGCAATCGGGGCCGGCCTGCGGCGCTGCCGGTGCAGCCGCGTCAGCAGTGGCTCATTGACCTGTCGCGAGCAGAATCTTGCCCACGTGAGAGCTGGCGGCCATCAGCCGGTGCGCCTCCGCCGCCTCGGCGAGCGGCAGGACCGTATCGATCACCGGCCGTACCTGACCAGAGCTGACCAGCGGCCAGACGCCCGCGAGGACGCCGGCCACGATCTCGCCCTTGTCCGCCACGGGCCGGGAGCGCAGGGTGGCGGCGTGCACGGTCGCCCGCTTGCGCAGGAGCTGGCCGAGATCAAGCTCGCCCTCGGAGCCGCCCTGAAGACCGATGACGACCAGGCGGCCGCCGGTTGCCAGCGCAGAGACGTTCCTGGGCAGGTACACCGCACCCATGATGTCGAGGATGACGTCGGCTCCGCGGCCGCCGGTGAACTCCAGGACAGCGGCGGCGAAATCCTCGTCGTGATAGTTGATGGCGAGATCCGCGCCGAGCTCACGGCAGCGCGCGAGCTTGGCCGCCGAGCCGGCCGTGCAGGCGACCCGGGCGCCGAGCGCCCGGCCGAGCTGGATCGCCATCGTGCCGATACCGCTGGAACCGCCGTGCACGAGCAGCGTGTCCCCCGCCGCGAGCCCGGCGTACATCACGACGTTGGAGTACACGGTGCAGGCGACCTCGGGGAGGGCGGCGGCGTCGGGCAGGCTCACTCCCGCCGGGAGCGGCAGGACCTGGACGGCCGGAGCCGCGACCATCTCGGCGTAGCCGCCGCCCGCGAGCAGTGCGCAGACTTCGTCGCCTGGCTGCCAGCCGGTGACGTCCCGGCCGACGGCGGTGATGCGCCCGGCGCATTCCATGCCCGGGTACGGCGGCGCGCCCGGCGGCGGCGGGTAGAACCCCTGCCGCTGCGCCAGGTCGGCCCGGTTGATCCCGGCGGTCGTGATGCTGATCAGGACCTCGCCCGCCGCCGGGACAGGATCGGGTACTTCGCGGAGCTTGAGTACCTCTGGTCCGCCTGGATTCTCGATAACGACCGCGCGCATGGTGTCCTCCGCCAGCGATTTCCCCTCGTCACACGGTCTTCCGGCACGTCACTGGCCTAGGCTCGGCGTGTCGAGCGGGGGGTCGGCGAGGGCCGGCCGACCATTCCTTCGGACCGAAGGGCGTGGCTACACCTTGGCAGAAGACCGACACGATCAGCTCGCGGGGGCGCAGCCGGGCGGGCGCGCGGAGGCGGAGCCGGGCCAGGACCGGGTCATCCCGGCGGCCAGGCGGGCGCCGACGGCGGACCAGGTTCCGGCATCCCGTCCGGCGGACCAGGTTCCGGCATCCCGTCCGGCGGACCAGGTTCCGGCATCCCGTCCGGCGGACCCGGCCGAATCCGCGACGGCGGCCGTTGGCGACAGCCGCGAGGACGCGGCCGACGACCGCGGGCGCCCCGGCCGGAACGGCGAGCGCGACGGTGACCGCGACCGCGACGGCGACGGCGACCGCGACGGTGACGACCGCGGCAGTGCCGCCCAGGCCGCGGCCGGCTGGCGCGGCGACGGGATCGGCGGCCTCTTCGGCTCGCCCCCCGCGGAGGCTGCTGAGGGGACCGGCCGGACGGCGGACGGCATCGGGGGCCTGTTCGGCTCGCGCCCCGGCGAGGGGCAGGGCGGACTCGCGGCGCCGGACGCCGGCGCCGCGGCCGAGCCCGACAGCACCGGCGCTGCCGCCTTAGCCGACACTAGCCCTGACATCGCCCGGATGGCGGCTCCGCGCCGCCGCCGCCGGCGAGCAGCGGCGAGTGACCCGCGGCCTGCTGGCGGACGCCGGACGCACGCGAGGAACGGCGGCCCCCAGCGCGACAGTCTGCAGCCCGACGCGGTCAGCACGGGGCCGGTCAGCACGGGCCCGGTTACGACAGAGATCGACGGCCTCCCGGCGTCACTCCTGCTGCCGCAGCGGCGCCGGGCGCCGGCCCCGGCTGGCGCCGGACGCTCTACCGGGCGTCGGCAGGCTTCGTCCGGGTACCGCCGTCACCGGCTGACGCGCGTCGCGACGACATGATCAGCCGGGCCAGGACACCACTGGCCAGAGGGCACTACCGGGTCGCGGTCCTCAGCCTCAAGGGCGGTGTGGGCAAGACCACGATCACCATGGGTCTCGGCTCGACGCTGGCCGCCATGCGCGGTGACCGGGTCATCGCCATCGACGCCAATCCCGACCGCGGCACCTTGTCGGACAAGCTCTCGCCGCAGACGACGGCGACCATCCGCGACTTGCTGAACGAGCGGGAGCAGATCCGCCGCTACGCCGACGTGCGCAACTTCACGGCCCAGGCGCCCAGCCGGCTCGAGGTCCTCGCCTCGGCGCAGGACCCGGCGGCCACCGTGCCGTTCGGCGAGCAGGACTACCGGGACGCCTGCGCGGTCCTGGAGCGCTACTACTCCATCTGCATCACCGACTGCGGCAGCGGCTTGCTGCACTCGGCCATGTCCGGCGTGCTCCGGCTCGCCGACCAGATCGTGCTGGTGGCGACGGCGTCAGTGGACGGGGCCAGGAGTGCCAGCGCCACCATGGACTGGCTGGCCGCGCATGGCCACCAGGATCTGGTCAGGAACGGGGTCGTCGTCATCACAGCCGTTCGCCGGCGGCGGCGTCCGGCGCTCGACCTGGACCTGCTGGCGGGGCATTTCGCCGCCCGCTGCCGCGCGGTGACGGTGGTGCCTTACGACCCCTACCTGGCGCAGGGCGGCGAGGCGGACCTGGATCAGCTGCGGAAGCCGACCGCTTCCGCGTTCCTGGAACTGGCCGCTGTCGTAGGGGACGGCTTCACCGGCCGGAGGCCAGGGCCGATGACCCTGGCGCTGCCGCCGGTTCCGTACGCCTGAGCGCTCCAGCCCAGTTGGCGGAGGGTGTGGGATTCGAACCCACGGTGACGTTTGCACGCCACAACGATTTTCAAGACCGTCGCCCTCGGCCACTAGGCGAACCCTCCGCCGACAACGATAGCGGTGCCGGACCTCCGGTATCACTACGTCAGGTCGTGAGTAGGCTCACCGGTGAGAGGAGACAGCATGCTTCCGCGGTACGGCTTGCCGACGGTGCTGACGCAGTGGCAGTTCGCGCCGGTGGTGACTGCCGTGGTCGTTATCCTGGCGGTCCTGTACGGCTGGGGCGTCGTCCGGGTCGCCCGCCGGCACCCGGCCCGGCCGTGGCCCGCCTGGCGCACCGCGATGTTCGCGGCCGGCCTTGCGGTGATCGTGCTGGCTACCCAGAGCGGCATCGGCGCCTACGACGACCTGCTCTTCTATGACCACATGGTGCAGCACCTGATGCTGCTGATGGTGGCGCCGCCGCTGCTGATCACGGGCCAGCCGCTGACGCTGCTGCTGCACGCGAGCAAGAACCCGCTGCACACCTGGGTCAAGCGGGTGCTGCGGTCACGGGTTGCCATGTTCCTCACCTGGCCTGTCTTCGGCGCGGTCGCGTACGCGCTCGCGGTCATGGCCGCGCACCTCACCTCCATTGCGAACTACGTCGAGCAGAATCAGACCGCCCACAACGCCGAGCACGCCGTGTTCGTGCTGATTGGGTACCTGTTCTACCTGCCGATCCTCGGCCGGGAGCCGATCAGGTGGCGGCTGTCCTACCCGGTCAGGTTTGTCGTCCTGGTGCTGCTCATGCCGATCGATACCTTCACCGGGCTCGCGCTGGGCTACGGGAGCGCGCACTCGCCCGGTGTGCCCGCCGGGCCGCGGCCGGCCTGGGCTCCGTCACCGGTGTCCGACCTGCACCTGGGCGGCGCGGTGATGTGGATCGGCGGCGATGCGATCATGTTCGCCCTGATGATGCTGGTGTTCCTGATGTGGAGCCGGGACGAGCGCGCCGCCCTGAGCGGCCACGGGTTCTTCGAGCGGGCCCGGCAGACGAACCTGGCCACGCTGGTTGCGTCGCACCAGCCGGTTGCCGCGGGCGCGGGCCCGGCAGCGGCCGGAGCACCGGTGCCCGCGCGGGCCCGCGGCGGCGTCGATGACGACGAGCACCTGGCCGCTTACAACGCCTACCTGGCCCGGCTCAACCAGCGCCCGCCTGCGGACGCGAGCTAGCCCGGCCAGGACCTCCGGGCGTGGTGAGGTTCCGGCTAATTCGCCGGGAATTTCGCCACGATAAGTCATCGTGCTCGCGGTGGCGGCAGGCCGGGAGGCGGTCGGCTTCGTTCCCGAAAAGTTTCTGGCTCAGCGTGAACCGGTGCCGCCGGGCGTCCGTAGACACAGGTAGCACCGTGCCGTGGCCGCACCCGAGGCGCGGAGCTTCGCCCGCCGGGCGAAGGCAGGGAACTCATGGCCCCGTTCGCTGCCTCGTCCGGCGGGCAACTCACGTTCCGGGCGAAGACGGTCTTTCCCGGCTGCCCGCGACACGCCGGCCAGTGGTTTCTACGGCAATCTAAGGAATCCGCTAGATCCCCTCATACTCTCCTGCGTATGGACCCAGTGCGGAATCCCTACGCGCCCGGCGCCGGCCAGCGCCCGCCAGAACTGGCCGGCCGTGATCGCGAGATCGGCCAGTTCGAGGTTGTCCTGGAGCGGGTGGCACGCGGCCGGCCGGAGCGCAGCATGGTGCTGACCGGGCTGCGCGGCGTCGGGAAGACCGTGCTGCTGAACTCGTTCCGGTCGATGGCGATGCAGCGGCTGTGGGGGACCGGGAAGCTGGAGGCCAGGCCCGACCAGTCGATCCGGCGCCCGGTGGCCGGCGCACTGCACATGGCAGTGCGCGAGCTGGCGCCCCGGCATCGCGCGCCGGACCGTATCGACCACTTCCTCGGCGTCCTCAAGGCCTTCGCGGCCAGGGACGCGAAGGCGCCGAAAGGCTCCATCGTGACCCAGCTCGGCATCGATGCGCCCGCCGTGCGCGGGCGAGCCGATTCTGGCGACCTCGAGGTCGATCTCACCGAGCTATTCGCCGATGCCGCCTCGGTTGCCGCCGACCTCGGGGTCGGCATCGCCTTGTTCGTCGACGAGATGCAGGACATCCCGGCGGCCGACATCTCGGCCCTGTGCGCGGCCTGTCATGAGCTGTCGCAGAGCAACGGGCCGCTGATCGTGGTCGGGGCCGGGCTGCCGCACCTGCCCTCGGTGCTGTCGGCGAGCAAGAGCTATTCGGAGCGGCTGTTCCGCTACGTGGCGATCGACCGGCTGGACCGCGAGTCCGCTGACATCGCCCTGCTCGCCCCGGCCCGCCGGGAGGGCGCGGACTTCGAGGCCGATGCGCTGGACGCGCTCTACGCGGCGGCGGACGGCTATCCGTACTTCGTCCAGGCCTACGGCAAGGTCACCTGGGACGTGGCCGCGGCCAGCCCGGTGACCGCGCATGACGTGAGCGTCGCCGGGCCGGTCGCCGCCGGGGAGCTGGCGATCGGGTTCTTCGGCAGCCGGTACGAGCGGGCAACGCCGGCCGAGCGCGAGTACATGCGAGCGATGGCCATGCTCGGCGACGAGCCCGTCCAGACCGCGCAAGTGGCTGAGGAACTGGGCCGCAAGCCCTCGAGCGTGTCGCCCGCGCGGGACAACCTCATCAAGAAGGGGCTGATTTACAGCTCCGAGCGCGGGCTGATCGCGTTCACGGTGCCGCACTTCGGCAGGTTCCTCAGGACGCAGCCAGCCTGACGGGCGGCGGCGCCCTCTGGCTAATTCTTGGCTTGTCTAGCGTTCATCGTAGAGAGCGGTAGAGAACGGCAGAGATGTCTGTGTCAGTGTCGGCGCCGGAAGCGGGACCGCCGCGCTCGGCGCCGGCCATCGCCGGGGCTGCCTCCGCGCCGCGCTGCGGTGCTCGCTGCGGTGCTGGCTGCGGTCGCTGCGGTAGTTGCTCCCGCGGTCCTGGCTGCGGTCCTTGCTGTGCTGCGAGCTGCGGCGCCGGGTCTGGTCGCCGACGCGGCCCGCGGGCAGGCTCCGGGCCGGTCTCGGGCTCGGGCGTGAGACGCCGGGCGGCGGCGGGCACGGCCCGGCGGGGCGTCGCGGGGGGCGACTCCGGCCAGGGCATCGGCAGCCCGGTCCCGGCGTCGACCAGGGCAGCGTGGACTGCGGGGCGCCGGTGCTGCAGATAGACCGCGAACACGAGATCGGCCCGGTGGCCGTCAAGCTCGGCCGGGTACACGACATACCGCCAGCACAACTCGCGCCAGACGTCCGCGGGCACGTCGGAGCTGATGACCCCGGAGTAGCGCCGCCACTGCTTGCTGCGCCGGAGGGCCGCGAGCGTGCGCGCGGACGGCACGTCCCGCAGTTCGCAGGGCTCGGAGTAGCCCAGCCGGATGAGGCCTTCGCCGACTTCGGGGGAGAGCACGCCGATCACGAGAAGCTCAGCGGTCAGAATCGCGATCAGCTCCACGGCGATGGTCGCCGAGTGCGGGACCCGGATCGGCGGCATCCCGAGCGTGACGAGTGCCGAGATCGCCAGCAGCGCCGACCGGGCCAGGGTCCGGCCGCTGACCGGCGCGGTGCTGAAGTCCCCGAAGCACCCGCAGCCAACGTCCGGGCGAGTCTGCCGGAGCTCGATCAGCGCGCTGGTCGCGACCACGAAGAGCAGGAAAACGCCAAGCCTGACGCAGGTGGCGGGCGGCCCCGCGCCGATCCTGCTGCCCGCGGTGAGGATGAGCCCGACCCCGAGGCCGAGCTCAATCGTGCACATCGTCATGGCCAGCGGCTTGCGCATGCTCATCGGGAACAGCGCGGTCGGGCCGAGGCCATCATCGACTGAGCCAGTCCGCAGCGTGCGGGCTAGCTTGGTGACACAGCCGCCGAGCAGCAACGCCGCAAGCAGCGGGATCTGGACCTCACGAATGGCGTCCAGCACGGTCACTCGCCAATCGTAATGGTGGCATTGAAACAGCCGCGCTCAAGCTCGCCGCCAAGGGCGATAAAGCTGGCCAGGGTCAGGTCAGCCACCCGCCCGCGCGGTGAGGTACCGCACGTCACGCAGCGGTCATTGAACAGCCGGCCGATGGTCGCGCAGCCCGTCACCGGCACGAGGCAGGCCGAGCCGGTGCAATCGTTGCTGACCCGCAGCACGCTGCCGATAGCCAGGTACGGCATGCGGGCATAGGCCTGCCGCGGCCCGCTGGCGATATCCTCCGCGCAGCCAGTCTCCGGGTCGAGCGAGGGGTAGGCCATCCCGAGAACCCCCGGCGGCTCGTCCCGCGGCTCGTGCCAGGTGGCCGAGCCGCTGATGGAGTCCGGGACGTGGCCGCTGATCAGCGGCGGCGCCGGGAGCCTGTGCGCCGGGTACGCCGGCTGCGAGGTGGCCGGGACCATGCCGACGAGCTCGGCATCGTGCCGCATTCCGATGATGTCGACCAGGTAGCCCGGCTCCAGCGTGGGAAACCGGACCTGAATGCGCCCGACGGCACGGGGCAGCAGCGTGATCGCCTGGGGCCTGCGCGTCGCGCCCTCGTCAACCATGAGCGTGTTGCCTGACCGTTCCAGGATGATGCCGGTCACCCTGCCGATGTTGGCCCAGATCCGGTCGGCGACGTTGCGGCTGCCGGGGCTGAGCCGGACGACGGCGCGGTCTCCCCGGCGGAGCGAAGCGGGCTCTAACTGCCCTCCGCGCCAGGCGACAGCATCGGCGGTCAGGGTGAACCGCTGTTCCATGCCCGCCTCGCCGAGCACGAGCACGTGCGGGCTGACATCCAGGATCGTGCCGAACACTGTCCGCGGCAGCTGAGCGACGTCGGCGAATCCCGTCTCCGGGCGGGTGGTCTCCGCGGGCGCCAGATAGCCCACGGCGGCCTGTGTCCGCGAGCCGGCGTGAACGGGCGGCCGCGCCCCCGGCCTTTGCGCCCCCGGGCCGTGCGCATCCGGGCCGTGCGCATCCGGGCCGTGCGCATCCGGGCCGCGCGCCCGTCCGGTCGCGGACTGCTCAGGCAGTGACCGGAAGACAGCGGCCTTGAGCAGGCGGCGCCTGGCTACCGCGGCCTCCGCCGCCGCGAGCGCGTCTCCGGTTGCCGATCCGGGCCGGGCGGCAGCCCGGCTGGCACCGGCCAGGTTCGCGCATCGATCACAGCAAGCGAAGCCGGCAGGCCCGCTCGGCATCGGCGTCTCCTCCTGGCTCATCAGATCCGGCTTCATGACCATGCGTACCGGCTGCGGCCGGCGTCAAGCGGTTCGGTGATCTTTCTCGCGAGCTGCGGTGGATATGCCACCGACCGACCAGATTGGCAGCGCGTCCCGTTCTGTCAATATCCGCGAACCGGGACTCGCCGTTACACGAGGTAACTGACTGTACCGTCGTTGTGCTGGGTACGGTTGGGGTGTGAGCGTCGGGGGCGATCACTGCTTTAGCGGCACATACGCGAACGCGGCCGGGGCGGCACCGCGAATCGCGGATCCCCGTGCGCGCACCGTCCGGGGCCGGGCTGCCGAGACGGTGCAGCCGCACGCGCCCGGTCAGCCGCACGCCCCGGTGCAGCCCCATCCGCAGCATGCGCCGGTGCAGCCGCGGCCGCCGGTGCCGCCGCGGCCCCCGGCATCGCCCAAGCCCCCGGTATCGCCCCGGCCGCCCGAGCAGCGCCCGCATCTCGGGGGAGCGCATCCGGGGGTCCCGGCCGCCAGGACCGTCGGCGCGGGCGACAGCACCGCGCAGCTCCCGGGCACCGAGGACCCTGCCTTCCATGACTACGTCGTGGCTCGCAGCCGGTCCCTGCTGCGGACGGCTTACCTGCTCACCGGGAACCTGGCCGATGCCGAGGATCTGGTTCAGTCCGCGCTCGCCAAGACCTACCTGGCCTGGGACCGGATCGAGGACCGGGGCGCGCTCGACGGCTACGTGCGGCGGGCGATGGTGAACACCCATATCTCCTGGTGGCGCCGGCGCCGCCTTGAGGAGTTCCCGACCGACGAGATCCCGGAGCGGCCGGTCATTGACCATTCGGTCAGCAGCGACAGGCAGGACTCATTGCGGGCAGCGGTGGACCGGCTGCCGCAGCGCATGCGGGCGGCCGTGCTGCTGCGTTATTACGAGGACATGACGGAGGCCGAGGTCGCCGAGGCTCTCGGCGTCAGCCTGGGTACGGTCAAAAGCACCGTCTCGCGGGCTGTCGCCAAGCTCCGCATCGACGCCGCGCTCCTGTCCGAATAGTGCCCCGGCGTCGCGAAACTCCCTGCTGACAGCGCCGACGATTTGCCTATACCGTGAGCTAGTTACACGTCAGGGCGGGCAGCCTGCGGGCCGGCCCTGGCAACGTCGGCACGCATTTTGCCCCAGGGGAGACAGCCGTGCGCAGCACGATGATGGACGTTCCGCTGACTGTGACGGCGATCATGCGTCACGGCACTCACGCCTACCCGGATGCCGAGGTTGTCACCCTCACTGACTCGGGGACGCGGCGGCAGACATATGCGGAAACCGGCCTACGAGCGGCGAAGCTCGCGAATGCCCTCCGATCACTCGGAGTCGACGGCGACCAGCGAGTCGCGACCCTGATGTGGAACAACGCCGAGCACCTTGAGGCCTACCTCGCCGTCCCCTCGATGGGCGCGGTGCTTCACACGCTGAACCTCAGGCTTGACCCCGAGGTCATCGGCTACATCGCTGATCACGCCGGCGACGAGATCGTGATTGTCGATCCCACCCTGGTGCCGCTGCTGGCGAAGGTGCTGCCGCATGCCCCGGCCATCAGGCACGTGATCGTCACGGCGGGCGAAGACGGCGGGGAGTTCGCGCCGCCGCCCGAACTGGAGGCCGCCGGCCGGCCAGTCCACTCCTACGAGGCACTGCTGGCCGATCAGCCCCCGACATATGACTGGCCCGATCTCGATGAGCGCTCCGCTGCGGCGATGTGCTACACCAGCGGCACTACCGGCCATCCGAAAGGGGTCGTCTACAGCCACCGGTCCATGCACCTGCACTCGATGGCGGTGTGCATGAACGGCGTGTTCGGCCTGTCGGATGCCGACCGGGTGCTCCCGGTGGTCCCGATGTTTCACGCCAATGCCTGGGGCCTGCCCTACGCGGCCGTCATGGCCGGCGCATCGCTGATCATGCCCGACCGGTACTTGCAGCCCGCCCCGCTGGTCAGGCTCATTGAAGGCGAGCGGCCGACGATCGCCGGGGCGGTGCCGACCATCTGGAACGGGCTCCTCCAGTACGTCCGTGCCAATGGCGGCGACCTGTCGTCGCTGCGCCTGGTGCCCTGCGGCGGGTCCGCGGTCCCGCACGCACTGCAGGAGGCCTATGAGAAGGAGCTTGGCGTCCGGATCCTGCAGGCGTGGGGGATGACCGAGACCTCGCCGCTCGGCAGCGTCGCCCATCCTCCCGCCGGCGTCCCCGAGGACATCGCCTGGCGCTACCGGGATACCGGCGGCCGGATGATGTGCCAGGTCGAGTACCGCCTGGTCGGCGAAGGCAACGTGCTGCTCCCGTGCGACGGCGAGGCGGTCGGAGAGGTCCAGGTCCGCGGGCCCTGGGTCACCGGTGCTTATTACAAGGACGATGACCCGGCCAAGTTCCACGATGGCTGGCTGCGTACCGGCGACGTCGGCACCATTGACCCGCTGGGCTACGTGACGCTGACCGACCGGGCGAAGGACGTGATCAAGTCCGGCGGCGAGTGGATCTCGTCCATGGAACTGGAGAACATCCTGATGGGCCATCCCGCGGTCGCGGAGGCCGCCGTCATCGGCGTCGAGGACGAGAAGTGGGGCGAGCGGCCGCTGGCCGCCGTTGTCCTGGCCCAAGGTGCCACCGCCACCGCGGATGAGCTGCGGGCCTTCCTCGGCGAGCGGATCCCGCGCTGGCAGCTGCCCGAGCGGTGGTCGTTCATCAGCGAGGTGCCGAAGACCAGTGTCGGCAAGTTCGCCAAGACCAGGATGCGCGACGCGTACGCGAACGGTGATTATGAGGTCATCGAGGCGACCTGATCGTCGCTTTGCCCCGCCACCCCTGGCGGGCTTTGCTCTGCATCCGGCTGTACCGGTACCCTAGGGCCCGGCCCGGTAGGGCTACCAGGAGGCTTCGCCTAGTCCGGTCTATGGCGCCGCACTGCTAATGCGGTTTGGGTTCACGCCCATCCGGGGTTCAAATCCCCGAGCCTCCGCCACCTGAGCGGCGCTGTCCGGAGGCTCTTCTCCGGACAACGCCGTCTCATGATGCTGACGAGCGTGCTCGCCGGAGTGCTCAGGCGAGGGCCATTTCCAGCACAGCGGCCGCAACCGCCCGGGAAGGCGCAAAACACGGCATGACGAGCCGGCCCCATCTCTTCCCGGTGTCCGTCAAGGGCGTCGTCATCAGCGCGGATAAGGTCCTGCTGCTGCGGAACGAGCGCGACGAGTGGGAGCTGCCCGGCGGGAAGCTCGAACTCGGCGAGGACCCGGCGCGATGCGTTGAGCGCGAGATCGCCGAGGAGTCCGGCTGGAGCGTCTCGGCTGGACCGCTGATCGATGCGTGGCAGTACCACCTGGCGGCGGGCGCCGACGTGCTCATCCTGACCTATGGCTGCCACGCCAGCAGTGGTGGTCAGGGTGCGCCTGTCGTCAGTGGCGAGCATTCGCAAGCCGGACTTTTCGGCATGACCGCAGTCAGGGACCTGACGATGCCAGACGGCTACAAGAACTCCGTCGCGGTCTGGTACCGGCACGCGGCGCGGCTGGACTGACCGCCGGGCACAGTAGGCTGCCGAGCGCTATGGGCGCCGTCGGAGTGAGTGTCTCGTGGTTACGGTTTTCGCGCTGGCGTCGGCGCTGCTGTACGGCAGTGCCGATTTTCTGGGCGGGGTGGCGACCCGGCGCGCCCGGGCGCTGTCGATTCTGCCGGCGTCCGCCTTCGCCGGGCTCGTCATCGTCCTTGTCGCGGCCGTCGCGTCCGGTGGCACGGCCAGCCTGACCGGCCTCGCCTGGGGACTGGCCGCCGGGGGCGTCGGCGGCGTCGGCCTCATCGTCTTCTACGCCGGTCTGGCCGAGGGCCCGATGACCATCGTCGCGCCCACGTCCGCCCTGTCCGCCACTGTGCTGCCCGTTGCGGTGTCGCTCGCCGAGGGCGAGCGCGCGACCCCGGCTGTCTACGGCGGCGCCCTGATCTGCCTGGCCGCAATCGTGCTGGTGAGCGCTGCGGGAACGCCCCGGGTTCCGAAGCCCGGAGAGGACGGCGATGTGCACAGGGAGGCGGGCGCGGCTGCGGCGCCAGCCGGCCTGATCACCCGGCTGGCCGGGCGAGGCTTCCACGTCCGCGCCATCGGCTTCGGGCTGGCAGCCGGCGCGACGTTCGGCCTGTTCTTTATTTTCCTGCGCAATGCCGGCCAGTCGGGGACGCTGTGGCCGGTGGTGGCCTCCCGGCTTGGCGGCCTGGTCATCATTATCCTGGCCGCAGCCGTCACCCGGACCAGGCCCGTCATCCGCACCGGCGGCGGGCCGCTTCTGGCGGCGACCTTCGGCTCGGGGCTGCTCGACGCCACGGCGAATGTCTGTTATGTCCTCGCGACCAGGGTCGGCCTGTTCGGCCTGGCCGTCGTCCTCACGTCGCTCTATCCGGGCGTGACGGTGCTGCTGGCGAGATTTGCTCTCGGCGAGCGGCTGCGGCCTGCGCAGCTGGCGGGGCTCGTGCTGGCAGCCGCCGGTGTCATCCTGGTGACCGCCTGATCCCGGACAAGCTCGTGCGGCCGGACGTCAAGCAGGCTGTCATCCGGCCGCACGAACCCCGGGGAAGGGGCTGAGCGCTGAGATCTAGAGTTCGTCGGCCAGGGCAGGGGGCCGTGGCTTCCGGTCATCCTCGTCGTACCAGGCATCCGTTGGCTGAGGCTCGGTATCCGGGTTATCCCAGGAACTCGGGGGCCAGGGACCCCTGTCGTCCGGGGGAGTACCAGGACCGGGCTCATCCCAGTCGGGGGGCTCCTGCTCGGGAGGCGTGTCCTCTATATCGTCCGCGCTCGACGGAAAGAGCATCCCACAAATGAGGAGGTAAAGCTGCTCAGGATACGGAATAAACTCGACGTTCCGCAGGGCCTGGTCCTGGCCTGCTGACTCAACGATGAACTCGCCGTAGCCAAACAGGCGGCCGGGGAATGAGCGCTTGAAGCTCATGTCGGTGACCTTGGTCAGAGGCATCATGTTGACGCGCCGGGTCAGGAATCCCCGGGTAAGCAGCAGGCGCTCGCTGGTGACCACGAAATAGTCAACCGACCAGTTCATGACCTTCCAGATAAGGCGCAGCAGCAGCAAGAGCCAGAGGATCCACAACGCCGCCGCGAAGTCACCATGGGCGACGGTGGCGCTCAGCACGCCGACGATGAGGAGACCCGCGAGGGCCAGGGCACTAGCGGGGATCAGCACCGCGGGATGCTGCCGGACCGTCGCGACCTGCACCTCGCGGGGCAGCAGGTACTTATTGATCGTGACAGGCGATATGGAGCCCGACCCTGGCTGCCGCATGGCTACAGTTTATTCACGAACCGGGACATGGAGTTGCCAGCGGACTTAAGCCCGTTAAATGCGCCCTGGAGGGCATGCGCGGCGCCGGATGGGTCCGTAGCCAGGTAATACACGATGAAGATGACGATTGCCCATGTGATGACCTTCCGCAACACGTGATCACCTCCCCGGAGCTGTCGCAGTACGTCGTTACCGCGAGTAATCAATTAGTTTCTCTAAGCTAGCGCCCTCAGCATAGCTCAGCGCAATTTGCCAGCCAATGACAGCTAACCCCAGTAACGATATGGGATCGGCCAGGCCCCCGCCGGACGGCGCGCGGCCTGCCCGGCTGAGCGGCAGCCGCGCCGTCCGCGATCCTGGCCGCGGTCGCGCTCGCCGCAACCGGCAGGCCGATACGTGCACGCGAGGCCGGAGAGTCTGACACCATTTCTCTTCTAGATCCCAGCTAGCGGGGTGGCGATGTCTGACGTAAGCCCGAACGACTTCGCAGTCGTCGTCTACCGTGAGGACGACGTCTGGGAGGCCGAGGTCCTGCCAACGGCACTGACCGAAAACCTGGACGGGCTAATCCAGGCATTGCGGCAGCAGCCGGGCATCGGCGGTGCTATTGGCCTGGCTGCCGTTGGCGATGACTTTTTCGTGGCATTGCGAGTCCTTGGCAATCATGACTCCGTCTTCTTGTCTGACGTGACAGCATCCGTCGACTGGACGCTGGCCCGGCAGGTGCTGGACTACCTCGACATTCCTATTCCCGAAGATGAGGATCTCGATCAGGTTCTGCCCGTCGGTGACATGTCGATTTTCGCGGACCTGGGCGTCGACGAGATGGAGCTGGGAGCCCTGTCGGGAGACCTCGACCTGTTCCCGGACGAGGTACTGGCCAGCCTGGCGAGGCGAATCGGATTCGGTCAGGCTCTCGAGCGGGCCCTCGACTCCGCGATCGGTGCCCTTTAGGCAGGAAGCGGCCTGATGACCGGATACCTGGCGACCTTTGAGCCGGCGATGCGCCAGGCGATCGCCCAGGCCGTTGCGGCTGGTCCGGATGTGCCCGTGGGAGCGGTCGTGCTCAGCGCCGACGGGGAAACGATCGGACGAGGGCGGAACCGCCGGGAGGCGGATGGCGATCCCACCGCGCACGCGGAGATCGTGGCCTTGCGCGAGGCCGGGCACGCACGCGGCAGCTGGCGCCTTGACGACTGCACCCTGGTCGTCACGCTCGAGCCGTGCACGATGTGCGCCGGGGCGATACTGGCCGGCCGTCTCGGCCGCCTGGTCTATGGCACCCGTGACCCGCGCGCCGGCGCGGCCGGCTCGGTGTGGGACCTGCTGCACGATCCGCGGCTCGGCCCGCCGGTGGAGGTTCTCACCGGGGTGCTGGCTGCAGACTGCGCCGCGTTGCTCCGCGGGTTTTTCGATCAGCGCCGCTAGTCGGCTCGCGATCCGCCGACGGCCTGTCTCAGGTAGGCTCGGCTGCGGTGGAGTCGCCTAGTGGCCGAGGGCGCACGCCTCGAAAGCGTGTGAAGGGGCAACCCTTCCGTGGGTTCAAATCCCACCTCCACCGCCACTGTGATGTCTCGGGACACCGTTCACAGGTGTGCCAGACGTCGTCCTCTTTGCGCGTGCCGTCAAGGGCTCGCAGCGCTCTCTCGCGGACAGCTAGCCGCCGGTCAGCTTTTCGATGAGGTTGGTCACGCGGTCCCGGATCTCATCGCGGATCGCCCGGATGCCCTCCAGGTTCTTTCCTGCTGGGTCGTCAAGTTCCCAGTCTTCGTAGTGTTTGCCAGGCAGGAGAGGGCAGGCGTCGCCGCAGCCCATGGTGATGACGACGTCGGCAGCAAGAACGAACTCGTCGGTCCAGGGCTTGGAGAACTCGCGGGTGATGTCGACGCCGACTTCGGACATGGCCGCGATGACGGCAGGGTTGAGCTCGGCGACTGGTTCGGATCCGCCGGACCAGGCAATGGCCCGGTCGTTCGCCAGGTGGGTGAACCAGGCCAGTGCCATTTGCGAGCGGCCGGCGTTGTGCACGCACAGGAACAGAACGGCCGGGACTTTGCCGCTGGCGGTCGCTTGAACGTGGGTGAGCGCCTGGAGGCGCTGGCGGGTAAACCGCTCTGCGCCGATGGCCAGCCAGTTGGGGACAGTGGCGGCTGAGGCGAGTTCGGCGTAGCTGTCGAGCAAGAGGGCTTCGATGGTTTCCTGGCCGAAGATGCCGCGGAACTCGGTGTGCAGGTCGCGTGCTGCGCTGTGCAGGCACATGCGCTCCGCCGGGGTCATGACGTGCGCGGTCATCGCGCTCTCCTTTAGTTGCGGGGTAGCGGAACCTCCCGGTTCCACGTTTGCGCGCCCATCTGGACTGCCTCCCAGGGGCTTCCGAGTGGCGGCGTGTAGGACAGATCGAGGTCGCTGACAGCCTGAACGGTCATCTGGTTGAAGATGGCGGTTGCAGCGATGTCGACGCGCTTGGCGATCTCCGCGTGTTTGTGCCCGAACAGCTGCAGGCCGAGCAGCTGGCCGGTGCGGCGGTCGCCGGTGACGCGCATGGTGATGCGGTGGCTGCCGGGGTAGTACGCCTTGTGATCGTCGGCTTCGGACTGGATGGTGACTGGTTCGAATCCAGCAGCCATAGCCTCGTGATCGCGCAGGCCGGTTCGTGCGGCTGCCTGGTCGAAGATTTTCACGACCTGGGTCCCGAGGCTTCCGGCGAACTGCCGGCTGCCGCCGAGAGCGTTCTCGCCCGCGACGCGGCCTTGTTTGTGGGCCGTGGTTCCCAGCGGGAGGTAGGTCTCGCCCAGCAGCCGGTGATGGGTGACGACGCAGTCGCCAGCGGCCAGGATGCCGGGCAGGCCGGTCTGCATTCCGGGATCGACCTGGATGGCACCGCGGACGCCTAGCGTGGCTCCGGCCGCTGCCGCCAGCTCGGTGTCGGGCCGGACGCCGGCGACCACCAAGACCACGTCGGCCAGGCGCTCGACTGGCTCAGCCTCGCTGGTTCGGGCCGTGACTCGCAGCCGCCCGGATGCACCCGCCTGCGCCCGGCTGATCTGCTGAACGGTGGTGCTAGTCAGGATCTCGATGCCGCGCGCGGCCAGCTCGGCATGGACGAGGCCGCCGAGCTCGGGGTCGACTGTGGCCAGTACTTCGGGTAGCTGCTCGATCTGGGTGACTCGCAGGCCGCGTGCGGTCAGGGCCTCGGCCATTTCCAGGCCGACATAGCCGGCACCCACGATGACGGCGGTGGCCGGAGCAGTCGTCTCCAAGGTCTGCATGACCTCGAAGGTGTCCCCCATCGTATGCAGCAGATGGACGCCGTCTGCGGGACCCAGAGCATCCGGTCCCGATAGGCCAGTGACCGGGGGCCGGACGGGGACGGCCCCGGTGCCTACGATCAGGCCGTCGTAGGCGATGAGCTCGTCTTGGCCGTCCGGGCGCGACACCTGGAGCTTATGCCGCGCGACATCGATGCGGCGGGCTGTGGTGTCGAGCCGCAGCCGCATGCCGGTTGCTTCGAGGTCGGCAGTTGTGCGGTGCGCAAGGTTACGCCAGTGGGTGACGTCACCGGACACGTAGTAAGGGATGCCGCAGATCGAGAAGTTGGGGTACGAATCTGCCACGACGACAGTGACTTCGGAGGCCGGGTCGAGTTCGCGGGCGCGGAGTGCGGCGCTGATCCCGGCGTCACTGCCGCCGATCATGACCAGGTGCATGGCTGGCTCCGTTGTCTTGTCATCGGCTCTGACTTCCGGACCGGCTGCCAGTGGCAGATATAGAGTTGCCGGCTGCGTCATCTTGCGGCTGTCCGCTTGACTGACCGTGCGGCACGGTCACCTCAGCGGCCTCGGCTGCGGTCATGCCGGGATACAGGACCTTCACCATCCCGATAGCGAGGATTCCGCCGGCAACCTGCGCACCGATGAAACTCGGAGCCGACGACGGGGCGATTCCGGCAAAGGTGTCAGAGAACATCCGGCCGACCGTGATCGCCGGGTTGGCGAAGCTCGCCGAGGACGTGAAGAAGTACGCCGCACCGATATAGGCGCCCACTGCGGCCGGCGTCGCAGAGGTGCGGCCCGATCTGGCCAGCGCGAAGATAACCAGCATCAGGCCCAGGGTGGCGATGACTTCGGAGAGGAAATGCGCCGCGAGGCACGGTTCTTGACCGAGATGCTGACCGCCGACAGGGAGAACATCACGTTCGCGGCGATCGCCCCGGCGATGCAGCCAGCCACCTGAGCCGGCAGGTAGGCTCCCGCATCCCGCCAGGACAGCCCGCCGAAGGCCGCGTCGACGAACGAGACCACCGGATTGAAGTGACCGCCCGACACCGGGCCGAACATCAGGATGATCGCGAACAACCCGCCGGCTGTCGCGGCCGCGTTCTCCAGCAGCTCAAGCCCGGTATCTCCCGGCGATAGCCGCTGTGCGGCAATGCCCGATCCGATCACCAGCGCTGCCAGGAACGCGCTGCCCAGAAACTCAGCAGCCAGGCGACGCCACAACGGCGCTGGCGCCGGGCTTGCACCGGGAGCTGGTGCGTCATGTCTCGGCATGCCGGGTCCGCCTGATCTCGGTTAGATTGACTAGCGTCGATTTGATTCTAGTGGTTTCAGATTGACACTTGTCAATGGGAGGTCTAGTGACAGCTATGCGCGAGCGAGCGTCGCTGCCGGTGGCTGACGATGCATCCTGCGGCCCGGTGGTCGCCGCGGTGCCTTTGGCCGAGGGAGATGCGGCGGCGCTCGCGTCCGTCCTGTCGGCACTGGCGGATCCGGTGCGTTTGCGGCTGCTTTCAGTTGTCGCGGCACAGGGCGAAGTGTGCAGCTGCCACCTGCAGGAACCACTCGGTCGTAGTCAGCCGACGATCTCCCACCACACCAGGGTGCTCGCCGATGCAGGTCTGATAGAAGGCGACAAACGCGGCAAGTGGACCTGGTGGCGCATTGTTCCCGATCGGCTGACCTTCGTCAGTGACGCGCTCGGAGCTTTCCCGCAGAACAAGGACGGTCTGGCCGGCTGAGTTGCGACAACCGGACGCCCGGGCGCGCGCTCTTCAAGAAATCAGCAGCAGTTGCTCACGGACGTGGCTGAGCCGGTTGCCTGTGCGCCCGCGGCGCCGCCGCCGCAGCACTGCGAACCCTGCTCGGAGCCTGCAGCTGACGCGTCCAGTGCCGCCTCCGCCGCGTCCCAGCTCTCGCTGCCGCTCTCGCCCCAGAAGGTCGGGCTGTCTTCGAGAACTGTGTAGATCTCCCACCGCTCCCCGTTCGGCGTGCCCTGCACCCAGAACTTGTTCTGCCTGGCGTAGCAGCAGGTCGTGTTCCGCTCGTCGACCGAGGCTAGGCCGACCCCGGCGAGGCGAGTTTGCTCAGAGTCCACGGCATCTGTGTCGGCGACCTCTACCCCGAGATGGTTCAGGCTGCCGCCCTCGCCGGGGTTCTCCATCAGGATCAGCTTGAGGGGCGGCTCGGTGATCGCGAAGTTTGCGTAGCCGGGCCTGCGCTTGGCTGGGGGGCCGCCGAACAGCTTGCTGTAAAAGGTGATCGACTCCTCCAGGTTGTCAACATTGAGGGCGAGCTGAATTCGTCCGGTCATGATCAGCCTCCATGATATCGATGACGGTCTATGTCCTTCTTGCCAAGCAGCTTGCCACAGGCATCGACACCTGTCAATATAGATCCATGTCTAAGTCTCTGATCGTGCTGGGCCACGCGGATAGCAAGTTGTGCTGTGCGCCACTGGCGGACAGAGCCCTGACAGCTGAGCAGGCCGAGCAGGTCGCGCCGCTGCTCAAGGCACTCGGCGACCCGGTGCGGCTCCGGCTCATGTCCATGATCGCCTCGCACCCTGGCGGCGAGGTGTGCGTGTGTGATCTGACCAGCGCATTCGATCTTTCGCAGCCCACGATCAGCCACCACTTGAAGGTCCTGCATGACAGCGGCCTGCTATCGCGCGAGAAGCGGGGTGTGTGGGTCTACTACCGGGCCCGGCTGGAGGCACTGACCGCTCTCGCCGCGCTGATCAGCAATCCCGACGCCGCCGCTGTCGCCTGACGTCCTTCCGGCCCGGATCAATGACGCATGCGCCGACTGCTTCCCCACCGCGGCCGACATCGTGATGGGCAAGCCTGTGCCCGACACACGGAGATCATCAGCCGGTACTCTGCCCTCGCCCGCACCGGCCGGGCAGGCGGTTCCATCAGTGACTGCGAGGCCAGCGCCTACCCCGAAATCTGCGGCGCGCCGGAAGGGCCCTGAGTTTCAGTCTCGGCTACGGCAACAACCTGGCCACCGAACTACGCGAAGACGGGAGTCCAGCCGGCAGCCAGGTAAATTCCTGACGGCGTTCGCGAAGCTCGCCCTGGGTTGTGACCGGGGGCCTGGGCCCGAGGAATGCTGCCCGGGGTGACTCGCGTTGACGCTCTGATGAAGAAGATTGGCTTCCTGTCCTTCGGGCACTGGTCGCCGTCGCCTGGCTCGCAGACGCGGTCGGGGTCGGACGCCTTGCTCCAGTCGATCGAGCTGGCGGTCGCCGCCGAGGAGCTGGGCGCCGACGGCGCTTACTTCCGTGTCCACCACTTCGCCCGGCAGCTGGGCTCGCCCTTCCCGCTGCTGGCCGCGGTCGGAGCGCGCACTGACCGGATTGACGATCGGCACGGCCGTGATCGACATGCGCTACGAGAACCCGCTCTACATGGCCGAGGACGCGGGTGCGGCCGATCTGATTTCCGGCGGCCGGCTCCAGCTCGGAATCAGCCGCGGCTCGCCAGAGCAGGTGATCGATGGATGGCGGTACTTCGGCTACCAGCCCGAAGAGGGCCAGACGGACGCCGACATGGCCCGCGAGCACGCCCGGGCGCTGCTCGAGGTGCTGCGCGGCAACGGCTTCGCGCAGCCAAATCCCCGCCCTATGTTCGCGAATCCTCCCGGCCTGCTGCGCGTTGAGCCGTATTCAGAAGGGCTGCGTGACCGCATCTGGTGGGGCGCCGCGTCGCAACGGACCGCGGAGTGGGCAGCCGAGCTGGGCATGAACCTGCAGAGTTCCACTCTGATCAACAACGAGTCTGACAAGCCCTTTCAGCTGCAGCAGGCTGAGCAGATTCAGGCCTTCCGTGCGGCCTGGCAGAAGGCCGGCCACGACCGTGAGCCACGGGTGTCGGTGAGCCGGAGCATCTTCGCCCTCGTCGATGACCGGGACCGGTCCTACTTCGGCCGCCGGAGTCAGGACACCGACGAGATCGGCTATATCGACGCGGCGACGCAGGCGATCTTCGGCCGCACCTACGCCGCGGAGCCGGATGTGCTCATCCAGCAGCTCAAGGAGGACGAGGCCGTCGCCAGCGCCGACACTCTGCTGCTCACCGTGCCCAACCAGCTCGGCGTCGACTACAACGCGCACGTTATCGACAGCATCCTCACCCACGTGGCGCCCGCGCTCGGCTGGCGATAAGCGTTTCTGATCGCAGCTGCCGGGCGCGGGTACGTCCGGTCCGGTCGCCGCGCTGGCACTCGACCAGCGCGGTGACCGGGGCCGAACCTGCGATTTCCTGCCGTCGCGCCGCCGTCAGCAGGTCTTGTCGCTGCACGTCCAGTACTCCGGGAAGAACATGTTCAGCGGGTTCTGCGTGACGTGGTGCAGGGTGGTTTTGACTGCCTGGGTACCGGTGCTCCATGGCATCCAGAGCACCGGCACCTGGGTCGCGGTGTAATTGGCGTACTGGCGGAAGGTGGCCAGGCTGTTGCTGGTGTGGGTGGCGCTGATCAGCGAGTCCATCGTCGGATTCGAATAGCTGCCCGAATTGTTCGGCACGCCCGTCTGGTAGAGCGGCTCGCCGGTCGGCTCGAAGCCGGGCCCGTCGAAGCCCCAGCCGCCCAGGTACAGGAAGGTCCAGCTGCAGCGTGATTCGCCCGGGGTGCACGGGGTGGTGTAGTTCAGCAGCGTGTTGAACGTCTCGGCGGTGGGCATGAGCTGGATGCCCGCCAGGCCGAAGCCGGATTTGAGGACGTCCACCATGTCGGCCTGGATGGAGATTCCCGAGGTGAAGAGCATCGAGAACTTGGCCTGCGTGCCCTTGGCAACGCCGGCCCCGCAGTTAGCGGCACCAGTACCGGCGCTCTCGCAGGTCAGCACTCCGCCCACCTTCTGCCAGCCATGCGAGGCCAGCAGTGCTTCGGCCTTCGCCGGGTCGTAGGGGTAGGGGCCCTGGCCCTTGCTCAGCGTCATGTCCGATGAGACCCACTGACTGACCGGCTCGGGCGGCACGCCCGCCGGGGTCGGATACCAGTAGCCGCGGCCAACCGAAGTGGACATGCCGACCTGGTTGTTCAGTTCCATTAGCGCCTGCCGGAAGTACAGCTGCCTGAAAACCGGGCCGTAGGTCGGGTTGTTGTAATTGATGTAGGCGAAGCCGGTGCTGAACTCGTAGGCGGGTTGCAGGACGTAGCCAGCCGAGGCCAGCGGGTTGGACGGCGGCAGGAAGCCCTTTCCGGCGGGCTTGAGGTCCGTCGATGGCACATCGGTGCCGTTGGTCTGCGCGCCGCCAGTGCTCAGCGCGCCGGTTTCCAGGGCCGTGTAGACCGCGGTGTCGCTGGTGTAGGTCTGGAACTTCAGCTCGGCGATTGACGGCTTCGGGCTGCCCGAGTATTTCGTGTTCGGCACGAACGTGTAGTTGCCGGTGACGTCGTAGGAGGTCAGCTTGAACGGCCCGTCCACGACCTGCCACAGCGGGTTGGTCGCGTAGGTGGACGTGTCCTTGTTCTGCGCGTTCAGGAACGTCCAGACGGCCTTGCACTTGGCCCAGCCGTCAGCGGCCGAGTCGGTGGAGCAGCCGCCGCTGCCCGCCGCCGCGCCCGCGTGGGTGACGTCATAGGCCATCGGGAACGGGGTCAGGATCGCCAGCTGGTTGTAGGTGAACCAGATGCTGGAGTACGCCTGCTTCAGGTGCATCGTCACCTGGTTCGGGCCGGTGGCCGAGTACGAGGTCAGGTTGTCCGGCAGCAGGCCGGGCGTATAGGCGGCGTAGTTGGCCTTCTCGGCCTCGATCATGTTCAGGTCAAAGACGAGGTCCCTGGCGTCCACGGTCTCGCCGTTGGACCACTTCCAGCCCTTGAGGTTGATCACCACTGTCTTGCCGCCGTCGGTGTAGACCGGCGCGGAAGCGGGCGACAGCGGGTAGTTGACGCTGATCGAGGTGTTGCTGTTACCGCCGAACATGTACAGCGGCCGCACCATGAGATACATGAAGTCCTCAAAGTTCGTCACGCTGTAGCACTGGGTGGTCTCCAGCTGGAAGATGCAGTTGGCCCCCGCGCCGTTCAGGTTGGCAAGCGTGGCGACAGCGCCCGTGACGGGGGCGCCGGAGCCGCTGCCGCTGTTGTTCGTGGCGGCGCCGCACCCTGCGGCCAGCAACGCTGTCGCGGTTACCGCCGCGATGCCCGCGACGCGCAATCTGGCCCGCGCGACCGTTCTGCTGGCGGCGGGCACCCGCGCGCCCCCGCGCCGCGGGTCACCGCCCTCTGCCAGTCGTCGCCTGAGAGTCGGGCTTAGGTCTCGGCCCATTGCGCTACCTTCCTTCGGCACGGGATTCCGGGCTGCCTGATCCGCCGGCGGAGGTTCCGTGCGACCATGTCTCGCGACCATGATCTGAACCAGCCCGAACGTGGACGTGGCGGCCTCAGCCTGCTCGCGATGGCTTGGCGCCGGCTTGGGGCCGGCTTGGCGGCACGACCGGGCCACCTCCGGGCAGCCCCGGGAGCGCCCCCGTCTCCGGCGTCAGCCGCCGCCCCGTCAGTCAGATCCTTCGGGCACGGCCCTGGCAGGTCAGGGCGGCCCTGCGGGCGGTCAGGGACCGCACCGCTCCCGGATGCGGATCGGCCAGCGGACTGGGACAGCTGACCCCTGGATCGCGAGCCTTCCGGCGCAGCCGCATCGCGTCAGGGTGATGCAGGTCGTCGAGGATGGCCAGGGCCCGGCTCCAGCACTCACGGGCGCCATCCGGATCGCCGGCGGCTTCGCGCGTATCGCCCAGGTGGCCGAGGATCACCGCCTGGACGAAGCGGCTGCCGAGTTCGCGAGCCAGTGCCAGCGCCTGCTGATAGCAGGCAGCGGCCTGAGCATAATCTCCCAGCTGGTGGTGAACGTAGCCCAGACTGTCCCAGGTAGCGGCCTCGCCGTTCCGGTCACCGAGGTCGCGGCACGCTTGCAATCCGGGCCGGCAGTGGGCCAGCGCACGCGGGTAGTCCCCGAGCTGCGCGTACAGCCAGCCGATGTTGTTCAGGGCGTTGGCCTCCTCCACCGCGTGACCCGTAGCCCGCGCCAGAGTGAGAACCTGCCGGGCATGACCCAGCGCCTTGTCGGGGCGGCGCTGGAGGTCAAACGCCATCGTGAAGCCGAGGTGGATAGCCGACTCGCCGAGCCGGTCCCCGAGCTGCCGGTACAAGCCCAGTGCTTGCGCCAGGTGCGCGTGCCCGGCCTTTCCGGCGCTGGACATGGATTCCGCACAGCCCAGGCTCTGGTGGGCGCGGGCCTGCCCGGCCAGATCGCCCAGCCGCCGCGCGGCGGCCAGCGCGGTGCGCGAAGTGGCGGCCTGGTCCGGCCAGTGGCCCCGCCGGGACAGGTAGTCAGACAGGGCCCACGGTAGCTGCCACGCGTGCGCATCGAAACCGGCTGCCGCGGCCAGGGTGATGACCGCCAGGAGCACCTGATGCTCGGTCTCGAACCAGGCCAGGGCGTGGCTGCCGTCGACAATGCTTTCCGGCTCGGTTCCCTGGCTGGCAGCGGCGGGGGTGAACGCGGGGTCCCGGCCCGGGCATATCAGCACGGCGGCCGACCAGGCCGTGCGCAGATAGTGATCGAGCATCCGCTGCGTCGCCGCGAGTCGCTCTGCCTCATGCTCGACGCCCTGGGATTCGCCCATGGCGTAAGAACGCAGCAGGTCGTGGAAGGCGAACCGGCCCCGCGCGTCCTCGGTGAGCAGGTGCGTGCCAGTCAGCTCGGCAAGGATCCTGCGCGCGCTGGCGCGGGGAACGGCAGCCAGGCTTGCCGCTGCCGCCAGCGAGATGTCCGGCCCCGGGTGCGTGCCCAGCAGCCGGAACATCCGTGCTGCCGGGCCGCTGAGGTTCTGGTACGACCAGGAGAACACTGCCCGCACGCTGCTCGCCGCCTCCTCGCCATCCAGCACATCCAGACGGCCGCGCAGGTCCCGCAGCTGCTCAGTCAGCGATGTGAGGGCGAGGCCCGGGCTGGAGGCGGCTCGCACCGCGGCGACGGCCAGCGCCAGCGGCAGCCGGGCACAGAGCGCGGCCAGCTCGCTGGCGGCCCAGGGCTCGGCGGCGACGCGTCCCGAGCCCAGCCGGGCCGCCATCAGCTCGCCGGCCTCCGCCTCGGACATCACGTCCAGTGAGATCCGGAGCGCGCCCTCGGCCGCGGCAAGGCCGGGCAGCGGGCGCCGGCTGGTGACCACCGCGAGGCATCCCGCCGGGCCGGGCAGCAGGGGCCGCACCTGCACTTCGTCAGCAGCATTGTCGAGAACGACCAGCATCCGCCTGCCGGCCAGGATGCTGCGATACAGCCCGGCCTGCGCATCGGTGCCCGCCGGCAGCCGGTCGGCGGGGACGCCGAGGGCTTCGAGGAACCCGCAGATCGCCTCGCTAGCCGTCATCGGGAGCCCGGACGGGCCGAACCCCCGCAAGTTCACATAGAGCTGCCCGTCCGGGAAACGATGCGCTACCTGGTGAGCCCAGTGCACGGCCAGCGCGGTCTTGCCCACGCCCGGCGTCCCGCCAATCGCCGAGATCACCACCGTGCCGTCGGCCCGTCCCAGCCGGTCAAGCGAGCCGGACAGCATCCCCAGCTCATGCGCCCTCCCGGTGAAATGCGCTACCGCAGCCGGCAGCTGTCTCGGCACCACCAGGGGGTCATCGCGCTCAGGCACGGAGTTGTCCAGGCCGGCCAGCGGCCAGCTGGGGGTGGCGACGCCAGTCCGGGCTTCCAATGCCAGATCACCGGCCAGGATCCGCTGGTGCAGACGCTGCAGCTCCGGCCCGGGCTCGACGGCCAGCTCACCGGACAGCCGTTCCCGCATGTCGCGGAAGACCTGCAGTGCGTCAGCCTTCCGCCCGTTCCGGCACCAGGCGACCATGAGCATGCCGGCCAGCCGCTCTGAGAGCGGATTCGCGGCGAGCAAGCCGGCTAGGTCGTCAGCCGCTTCCGCGTCGCGACCGAGATGCAGCATCGCGCCGGCGCGGTCCTGCAATGCCGACAGCCGCTCCGCGGTCAGCGCAGCCCGGATCGCCTCGACCTTCGCGGTGGCGGGCACATCAGCCAGCGCGGGTCCGCGCCACAGCCCGAGCGCCTGATCGAATGCCGTCAGCGCTGCCCGGCTGTCGCCTTCCTGGCGCGCGGCCCGCACGAGCGACCTGAAGCGTCCCGCATCCACCTCGCCCGGCGTGATCCGGATTCGGTAGCCAGCCCCGCGGCGCTCCACTCCGGCTCCCGGCAACGCGGCCAGGTCGCGGCGCAATCTGGTGATGAGAACCTGAATGCTGGCCTGGGCCGAGCGCGGCGGTTCCTGGTCCCAGACCGCGTCGACAAGCTCTCCGACCGGAACCACCTGACCGGCCTGGAGTGCCAGCACCGCCAGTATGAGGCGCTGCTGAGGAGGGCCGGACAGCCAGCCGTCCGCTGCTCGTACGCCGACGGGTCCGAGCACTCCTGCGATGACGTCGTCCTTCACGCTGCCTCCGGAGACCAGACCTCCGTTCCACGGAATCAGCATCCGGCGCGTGCCGGTAGGCCGCGCCCTCGATCGTGACCCGGCTGGCATGGCTTCGTTGCGAAAGTCAGCTGAAGCGGTGGAACGAGGCGGCACGGGATGGACCGCCGTACTAGGCGACGGCCTGTGTGCCGTCGTGTGCCGCGCGACGAGGAGGCGGGATGAAGGTCAGGAACCTGGTGGCCGGACTGGCCGGACTCGGCCTGGTGACCGCGGGCATGGCGGTGACGGCGCCGGCTGCTGCCGCTGCGAGGGCCGCGAGCGTCCCGGCGATGTCCGGCTACATCGACACCGAGCCGTCGGTCTCGGGGCGCACCTATGATTCCGCGGGCGGCACGCCGAGCGTGACCAGCATCGGGACTGGCCAGTACCTGGTCGAGTTCCCGAACCTGTCGGCGCTCTCCGACGGCGGCGGCAACTTCGAGGTCACTCCGGTCCAGACGGCCCACAACTGCTCCGTCGCGAGCTGGGAGACTGGCACGGGGGGAACGCTGATCGTGTACGTGAACTGCTACCTGCTCACCTCGCTGACCGACACCTACTTCGACCTGTCGGTGACACGCGCAGGAACGGTCAGCCACGGCCTGCTCGACTACGCGTGGATCGCGAACAAGAACAAGTCGTACACGCTCTCCGGCAAGGAGCTGTTCAACTCCGCGCGCAAGCGCAGCACCGTCAGGCACCTGGGCACCGGCCGGTATGAGGTGACCTTCACCGGAAACGGCAAGGTGACCAACACCGGAACGGTGAAGGTCTCACCGTACGGCGACGGCGACGGCAACTGCCAGGCCGCGTCCTGGCATGGCGGCCGTACCGCCACCTCGGTCTACGTGGATTGCTTCACTTATGCCGGCCACCGGGTGAACCGGCAGTTCCTGCTGGTCTATGCGCGGAGCAACAACATCCTCGGCCAGTCCGGGGTCACGACCGCCACCGCTGCTGCGACGAAGCCGAAGACGAAGTCGTATCACCCGAGCCCTCAGTACGACAGTCACGCCGGTGCGCGGGTCAAGGTCGTCAAGGTGAGCGAGGGCCACTACCAGGTGTACTTCACGGGCTCGGAAGGACCTGGCGGGCCTAGCCACGGCGGCGACGTGCAGGTCACCACGATCGGCAGCACCTTCGCCCGCTGCACGCCCTATAGCTACTCTCAGGGATCGACTCCGTCTGCGTACGTCACCTGCTACAACGCCGGCGGTAGCGAGATCTACGCCTCGTTCGCCGTGCAGTGGATGGTCGGCTGACGGGTCAGCTTCAGCTACGTGATGCCGTCGAGCAGCTGGCTGGTGAGGGCCAGCGTCAGCGCGTCGTCCAGCGGCGCGTGGCCGAAGAACAGCCGCGTGTAGACCGGGCCGAACAGTTGATCGGCGGCGGCCTCCAGGTCGAGATCGGCGCGGATCTCACCGCGGGCGATGCCCGCCCGCAGGGTGTCCAGCGTGACGGCGCGCCGCGGCGCCAGCCACTGCTCGCGCAGTGCGCGGGCAATGTCAGGATCGGACTGCGCCGCGGCCACCAGGGCGCGCATCAGCGGACCCGCCGTCGTATCGCGGAACAAGCCGACCAGCGCCGCGATCTGCCAGCTAAGGGCGTCGCGCGCGGACAGCCCGTCAGGAACCGCCAGCGTCCCGGCTACCTGATCGAGGAAGCCATCCAGCGCGACCGCTCCCCGCGACGGCCACCACTTGTAGATGGTCGCCTTGCTCACGCCCGCCCGCGCCGCGATCGCGTCCATGGTGGCCGCGCCGAGTCCGCCGGCGAGCATGAGCTCGCCTGCCGCGGCCAGGATTGCCCGGCGTGCCTCCTCGCTGCGCGGCCTGCCGCGCGGACGGCGCGGGCCCGCCTCACCCGGCGTCATCACACCATCCGCTAGCACTGAGCCGACGGTTCGGTCTGCTGCGGTGCGGTCTGCTGCGGCGCCAGCTGCGCCGCCGGAATGCCGCCCGGTCTCGTACCAGGCGCGCCGGACCTGCGCAGACGGAACTCGTCAGAGGCCCAGATGGCGGCCGCGAGCAGCGGCAGCGCGGCCCCGAACAGGGTCACGCCGGACCAGCCGGCCACATCATGAAGCCAGCCGGATACCGCCGATCCGACCGAGGCCCCAATGAACGCCGAGGTCATGTAGACAGTATTGACTCGCGCCTGCGAGCTCTCCCGCAGCGCGTAGATGTCGCGCTGGCTGAGCACCTGGTTGCCCTGCGTGGCCAGGTCGAGCAGTACTGCCGCCCCGGCCAGCGCGACGACGCTGCCCGCGCCCGCCCACGCCAGCAGCATCGCCGCGACGCCGGCCCCAATCGAGATAAGCCGCCCGATCCGTCCGTGGCCGCGGTCACCCAGAACGCCGGCGACCAGCGCGGCAGCGGCACCGCCGGCCCCGACCAGGGCGAACCCGGCGATCTGCAACTGGGACAAGTGATGCACGTCGACAAGCTGATAGGTGATCGAGGTCCAGAAGCAGCTGAATGCCCCGAACATCAGCGCCTGCGCGGCGGACCGGCGGCGAAGCACCGGCTCCTCGCGCGCCAGGCGCACGGTCGAGCGCAGCAGCTCGCCGTACCGCACTGCGGTGTCCGGCCGCCGCTGCGGCAGGATGCGCCACAAGGCGACCGAGAGTGCCAGCATGGCGACCGCCGAGGCCGCGAAGATGCTGCGCCAGCCCCACGCCGCCGCGGCCAGCGACGACAGGGAACGGGCGAGCAGAATACCCAGGAGCAGTCCGCTCATCACCCGTCCGACGTACTTCCCGCGCTGCCCGGCGGGCGCGAGATAAGCGGCGAACGGGACCAGGATCTGCACGACAACCGAGGTGACGCCGATCGCCACGGACATCACCAGGAGCACGGTGAAGTCGGGCGACAGCGCCGCGACGGCAAGAGCTACCGCGGTGATCAGCAGCGTGCGGCAGGCGAGCTTCCGGTTCTCCACCAGGTCACCGAGCGGTACCAGGAGCGCCAGGCCGATCGCATAGCCCACCTGAGTGGCGGTGACGACGATGGCGGCGGTGCCCTGGCTGACGTCGAATGTCGTCGCGATCAGGGCCAGCAACGGCTGCGCGTAGTAGAGATTGGCCGCGGTCAGGCCGCAGGCGACCGCCATGGTCAGGATTACCACCTGGAGCCCGGCCTGGCGCCGCCCCGATCCCGTTGCCGATGTGATGGTCACGACTCTCCCTCGCCCGGCGCTGGCAGCCCGCCTGGCTGCCGGCGTATTTACTGAACTACAGGTTCAGTAAATGTATTCCGCCGGTCGTCGAGGGGGTCATTCCAGTTCCAGCACGCGCACGTGCAGGACCGAGCGCTGCTGCAGCGCGGCCCGCAGCGCCCGGTGCAGGCCGTCCTCGAGGTACAGCTCGCCGTGCCAGCTGATGACATGCGGGAAGAGGTCACCGTAGAAGGTCGAGTCGGTGGCGAGCACGGTGTGCAGGTCGAGCACGTTCTTCGTGGTGATCAGCTGATCAAGCCGGACTGGGCGGGGCGGGATCTCTGCCCACTCCCGCCCGCTCCGGTCATGGTCGGGATATGGCCGCCCGTCCCCGACCTGCTTGAAGACCACAGCCCGAGTTTAAAGGAGTACGGGCCGTGGTGGCTGAGTCCTGTCGCTGCGGCCTTGTTCGGGCTCGGTCACCAAGACCACAGGCGAAATCCGGCCGGGAACGAGCTTCGCTGCCGCCGGTCAGTCCCGCCCGTTCCCGGCCTGGAAGGGTTCTCCTGCAGCCTGCTGGCATGAGCAGGGACCGGCAGTCGATAAGCTGTCCGGCGGAGGATTCGCCTAGTGGCCTAGGGCGCACGCTTGGAAAGCGTGTTGGGGGCAACCCCTCAAGAGTTCGAATCTCTTATCCTCCGCCATCCTGAACTGCGGAAACGTCGACTTCGATTGCTTATGCGCAAGCATCTAGTGAGCGCTTAGTCTCATTTCTTAGTCTCAGTTGGGTGGCCCGGAAGCTGCCAGAAGTGGCCTGAGCGCCGGTTCGAGACCCGAGTTTTGCCTGGTCACGGCGTCGGCGAACTGTCATGAACGGACAGGCGCACGCCGCAGAAGCGTGTTGGTGGCGTACCGCTACTTGATCGCTCCGCCGGGATGGACGACAGCGCGAGACACGCATCCAAGGTCTGGCCGGGGAGCTGGCCGATAGCCAGGAGTCGCCGCCGTAATTCTGTTCTCCTCCGCCGCTTTGAAGGCGGCCCCGGAGTTTCCGGAGGCTCTGATGCGCCCCCTAGTTCTCCGGACTCGCCGGAGCGGTTCAGTCTGCGTCAGTGAGATGTGCGAGGAGACCAGGTCATGCCGGGCTGCTCGCCGCCCTGACGTC
>CAWFUM010000014.1:0-195912 GCA_963818995.1 uncultured Actinomycetota bacterium
CAATACTCGTCAGCCGCAGCTGTATTTTCACTTTCTGGATCAGGTTTCCCATCAGGTGCGCCATGAGGGGGTCGACCATGGTCGTCGGCTCATCGTAGAGGATCGCCTCCGGTTGCGTAGCCAGGGCGCGTCCAATCGCCACCGCTCGCCGCATTCCGGTGGAAAGATCCGAGGGCAGGCCGTGCGCCATCTCACTCACTCCCACCATTCCCAGCAGACCATTCACAATCTGGTCGATCTGGTCTTCACTCAGCTCGCCACGCTGGCGTAACGGAAAAGCCACATTTTCAAACACCGTCAGGGAGTCGAAGAGCGCTCCACTCTGAAAGACCATGGTTACATCGTCGCCGAATCTGACTGCATCTGCGCCTCATCGGAGAAGTCGGGGTGACGTCTTCTCCCTTGACGATGATGCTGGCCCTGTGTCCGGCTTGAGAAACCCCATGATGATTTCCCAGCGAGACCGATTTGCCGACGCCGCTGCGCCCGATGATGCACAGCGTTTCTCCAGGCAGCACAAAGAAACTCACGTCATCCAGCACGACGTTGTCGCCGAACCGTTTGCACACGTGTTCGAAGGCGATGAAAGGCTGCGGCGGCGAGGATGTGTGTTCTGCCATTCTTTTGAAGATAGCCGAAGTTGCGGCGATTTGCTGCTGAGAATTATTTGAAACGAAGTTGCGGCGCGCTCTCCTTGCGGGACAACGCCGACGAGATTACCGAGCGGCTCTCGGCCGAACTGACCGACCGGGTCAAGGCGGCCGGTGTCGATGTGATCGAGACGCGGCTGACGCGGCTGTCGTATGCGTCGGAGATCGCGCAGGCCATGCTCCGCCAGCAGGCGGCCAGCGCGATCGTCGGCGCGAGGGCGCGAATCGTCGAGGGCGCGGTCGGCATGGTGCAGATGGCACTGCAGAAGCTCGAGGACGAAGGGGTTGTCGAACTGGACGAGGAACGGAAGGCCGCCATGGTCTCGAATCTGCTGGTCGTGCTGTGCAGCGAGCAGGCCACGCAGCAGGTCGTCAACACCGGCTCGCTGTACTCGTGACGGACGGCACGGTGCGCAGTGGCTGAGCGCAAGGGCATCCTGCTGCGGCTCGACCCGGCCGTTCACGATGCGCTGGCCCGGTGGGCGTCGGATGAGTTGCGCAGCACCAACGCCCAGATCGAGTTCCTGCTCCGGCGTGCGCTGGCCGAAGCCGGACGGCTGCCCCGGCAGGCCGGGCAGATGCGCCGGCCGGGGCGGCCTCCGGGCAGAGGGTCCGCGCGCCCGGAGCCGGAGCCGGAGCCGGAGCCGGAGGCGGCCGGCTCGCCGGAGTAGCCGGCCACCGCGCCGGCCCTTCCGCCGCCAGACTCCGGGCTGCCAGAATGCGGATAACCGGCCCAGAATGACGGCGACGGAGCGGCGGATGTCGGCATGGCAGGCGCGCAGGCACACCGGAGCCAGGGGTGCCGCGGCGCTGGTGGCAGCAGTCGCGCTGGCGGTCGCTGCAGCTGCCTGCGCCGGCGGGGGCGGCGGGGCACGGAAGCCCGGTGGGGCACGGAAGCAAGGCACGCAGGCCGGGCTCGTCGTCAGCACCGCCGACGGCCAGGTCCGGGGGAAGCAGGTCGGCCGGACCGGCGAATATCTCGGCATCCCCTACGCCGCGCCGCCGGTCGGGCCGCTGCGCTGGGCGCCGCCGCAGCCGCCCGCGCGCTGGAAGGGCATCCGGCCTGCCACGTCTTTCGCGCCGCATTGCCCTCAGCCGCAGGGTGTCTTCGGCAGGCCGAGCACGACGGAGAACTGCCTCTACCTGAATGTCTTCCGGCAGGCCAGCCAGCATTCTGCTGATCTGCCGGTCATGGTGTGGATCCACGGCGGCGGATTCGTCGGCGGCGAGAGCGACGATTACAACCCGAGCGCGCTCGTGGCCGACGGGGTCATCGTCGTCACGATCAACTACCGGCTCGGCGCGCTCGGATTCCTCGCTGATCCCGCCCTGGCCCGCCGCCCGGGCGGCGCGAGTGGTGACTACGGCCTCATGGACCAGCAGGCGGCGCTGCGCTGGGTCCACCGCAATATCGGGGCGTTCGGAGGGAACGCGGCCAACGTCACGATCTTCGGTGAGTCGGCCGGCGGCCAGAGCGTGCTGCTGCAGCTCATCTCCCCGACCGCCCGCGGCCTGTTTGCCAAGGCCATCGCCGAGAGCGGCGGTTACGCCGAATACCCGGTTCCACTCGTCACGGCCGAGGCGCAGGGGCGCGCGTTCGCCGTGAAGGCGGGCTGCCCGGATCAGACCGCAGCGTGCCTGCGCGCGGTGCCGGTGGCCAGGATCCTGGCCGACCAGAACCCGTCAGGTGCCAGCGCCGACATCGACGGGCTCGTGCTGACTCAGTCGCTGAAGACCGCCCTGGCCAGCGGGCAGTTCAGTCACGTCCCGGTAATCGACGGGTCCAATCACGATGAGTGGCGGCTCTTCGTGGCCGTTGCCACCTTCGAGGGAGATCCGGTTACGGCGGCAAACTACCGGCAGACGATCGCATCGACTTTGCACGTCTCACAGCAGCTGGCCGGAGTCATCGCCGCCCGCTATCCCGTCCGGGCCTATGCCAGCCCGCCACTCGCGATGAGCGCGGTCGGCACGGACGCGATATTCGCCTGCCCGACGCTGCTGCTCGATCAGGACCTGGCGACGTACACCCCGACCTATGCCTACGAGTTCAGCGACGAGAACGCGCCGAGCAGCTATCCATCCCCCGGTTTCCCTTATGCCGCCTCGCACGCGTCCGAGCTCCAGTACCTCTTCGAGCTGCCCGCCGGGTCGCACGGCACCCTGTCAGCGAGCCAGTTGCAGCTCTCGGCGGCGATGCAGCACGAGTGGACGAGCTTCGCCAAGTCCGGCGTTCCGTCGGCGCCAGGCGCGCCCGCGTGGCCGCGGTTCACGGCGGCCAGCCCGACGATGCTGTCCCTGATCCCGCCATCGCCCCGGCCTGAGTCCGATTTCGCGGCCGGTCACCAGTGCAGCTTCTGGGCGCTCGGCGGTGACTAGAGCGGGCTATCGCCGGCGGCCGTCTCGCCTGGCAGGCCGGCCAGCGCCACGGCCTCGATCTCCACGAGCTGATTCCGGTAGCCGAGCACGCTGACGCCGAGCAGCGTGCTCGGCGCGTCGTGATCGCCGAACGCCGCGTGCACGAGGTTCCAGACGGCATGCAGGTCCGCCTGCTCCGATGACGCCACGTAGACCGTCGTCTTCAGGACATCGTCCAGCGTGCAGCCCGCCGCTGCCAGCGCCGTCCTCAGGTTAGAAAGCACCTGCGCGGCCTGCGCGGCGTAATCGCCGGGAGCGGTCACCGTGCCGGCCGCGTCGATCGGGCAGGCGCCCGCCGTGAAGACGAGGCTCCCGCGCGGTGCCACCGAGGCATAGGCGTACGGCGCGCCCGGATAAAGCTGATCGCTGCGAATGAGAGGGGCGGGCATGCCGGGGATCATCGCAGCCGTGCCGCGGCCGCACAAGCCGATATTCCTCACGTCCAGATGGCGCAGTCGATGCCGTCGCTGAACCGTTCCGGCTCGGCGGGCAGCCGGCGGGCGGTGCCGTTCTCGATCCGCCGCACGCTCCAGGCGACGGCCGCGGCGTCGAGCACGTCGTCGACCCCGGCCTGCCATCCGGACAGCCCCAGGGTGCCAGCGAGGCTGATGCCGTGAGCGGCCAGCAGCTCATGCCGCCGGGTCGCGCCGGCCCAGGTGGCCTTGCTGTCGGTAAGCGGGGCGCCGGCCATCTCGGCGAAGCTGAGCTCAGGATGCACCTCGGCTACCGGGCACGGGGCTTCCGGCAGCCAGCGGTCCACCTGCAGGATCTTGTCCCGCAGGTTGAATGCCTGGCGCGAGATCCCGCCGCCGGCCAGCTTCCGGTTGAGCTCGGACGCGCCGCGGTGATCGGCGACCGCGAGCGCCGCCCGGACCGGAGTCACGAAGACCGAGGCCCACCGCGGGCCGGCGGCGCGCCTGGCCAGCAGGTCGGCCTGCCGCACTCCGGCGTCTGCCAGTCCGATCGGGATGTCAATGCCGACGGCGGCGAGTGGTCCGGCCTCGGCGGCCGACCTGACCAGCCCGGCGATCTCCGCGTGCGCATACGCGCTAACCCCGTCGTCCGACCAGGCGATACCTACCCAGCCTGCCCGGCAGGCGTCTGCGCCCAGCACCCGGCTGCCCGTCATGCCGTCCATGCTCTCAGCTGCCGGGACTCCCGGACCGGCTAGCCGAGCACGCTCGCCCGGACCGGCGCGATCACCTCCTCGGCCAGCCAGCCGGGAATGTTGCCGGGGCCAGGCGGCCGGACCGCGAGTACCACGTGCCGGAAGCCCGCCGCCACCACGCCGGTCACCAGGCGCCGGGCACCAGCCGGGTCGTCGCCGTCCAGGATCATCTGCACCGACCTGGTCAGCGTCCGCGGATCGCGGCCGATGGCCGCGCAGTGCTGGTCGAGCACGCGGCTGCGGTCAGTGACGAATTCGAGGCTGCCGTGCGGCGGACCCGGCACATTCCAGATGTCGGCGTGCTCCGCGACCAGGCGGAGCATCCGGGTGCCGGCGCCGCCGATCAGCACCGGCGGACCGCCCGGCTGCACTGGCTTCGGCGCGTTGCGCGTTCCGGTGAGCGAGTAATGCGTGCCCGCGAAGTCGAAGATGTCCTCGGTGAACATGCGGCGGAGAATCACCACAGCCTCGGCGAGTTTCTGCAGGCCCTCGGCCGGAGTCGTCACCGGCAGGCCGTAGGCAAGGTACTCGGCCAGGCCCGGATGCGCGTCCGCGGTTCGCGGCACATCCGCCGGGAGCGTGCCGCCAGCGCCGATACCGAGAACCAGCCGGCCCCCGGAGATCACGTCGAGCGTGGACGCGATCTTGCCGAGAACCGCTGGCTGCCGGATCTGATTGTTGGTGACCAGCAGCCCCAGCCGGAGACGGCTGGTCTGCGCCGCGAGGGCGGTAAGGAGCGTCCAGCCCTCGAAGGCCGGGCCGTCCTTCGGCTCCCGCAGCGGGAGCATGTGATCCCAGAGCCAGGCGTGCTCGATCTCCGGTGTCTCGTCAGCTTGCTGCCACGCCCGCAGGATCGCCGGGTAACTGGTGTGCATCGGCGAGGTTTTCAGCCCGAAGGTGAGACCTTCCGGTCCGGGCCGGAGCGCGTCAGCCCGGCCGGAAACCGCCCCCGCGCCGTGTCCGCCAGCCCCGCCGTCTTAGCTTGTTGCTCGGCTCATATCGTCAGCATAGCTGATTATCAGGCATACTGAGAATCAGTGCGGACTGTACGCTGGCACGATGACCGACGAGCTTCCGGACGTACTCGCGACGCGGCTCGGCTACCTGCTCAAGCACGCCCAGCAGCAGCTGCTGCGGGCCGCCGCGCCGGTGATGGCGCCGTTCGGGATCGACGGCCGCGAGCTGGCCGTTCTGACCGTGCTTGGGAGCGCTGGTCCCGCTGTCCCAGCAGGAGGCAGCAGAGCAGCTCGGCATCGACCGGACCACGATGGTCGCGCTTGTCGACACGCTCGAGGCCAAGCGCCTGGTCGGACGCCATCGCAGCCCGCAGGACCGGCGCCGGAACATGGTGGTGCTGACCGAGCGTGGCGCCGACTGCCTTCAGCGGGCAGCCGCGGCCAGGGACGCGGTGGAACGCGAGTTTCTCGCCCCGCTCGGGGATGAGCTCGGCGCAGCAGTTCATCCGCGCCCTGCAGATCCTCGCGCGCGACCGCAGCTAGCGGGCCGCGCTGGCAGGCGACGTGCGCGGTTCCGCGTCCTGCTGTCTAGCCGGACAGCGCGGCGATCGCGTCGCCGTACAGCAGCCTCTTGTGCTCGGCCAGGGTGCCGCGATGCTTGGCGGCGAGGCGGGCGGCAATCTCGACGGCAGCGGGCAGCACCTCGTCCTGCGCGGCTGCCTGCTGCACGATCCCGGCTGCCAGCGCGTCCGGGCCGCCGTACCGGCGGCCGGTCAGCAGCGCCTCGTGAATGGTCGCGCCTGGTAGCCGGGCGGTGAGCAGGCTGACGTACTCAGGCGTGAGCGGCAGCCCGAGATCGGCTTCGGGCATGCACCAGTAGCCGCGGTCGGCTCGCATCACCGCGAAGTCGTGCGCGATGGCAAGGAGCGCGCCGCCGCCGAAGGCATGACCGTTGACGGCCGCGACCGTAACGGCCGGGAAGCTGAGCACGCGCCCGAGCAGCCGGTAGATCGCGCGCAGATATCCGGCGGCCTGCTCGGGCACTGTGGCGAGCCAGTCCAGGTCCATGCCGTTGCTGTAGAACTTGCCCTCGCCGGTCGTCACGAGCGCACACGGCCCGTCAGTCGCGGCGACCCGGTCCAGCGCGTCGCTGACCTCAGCCAGCATGTCCGGGCTGAAGCGGTTCTCGCCGTCGCGCAGGCGAAGCACGAAGACGCTGCCGTCCCGGTCCAGTTCAATCATGGTCACCTCCCGGCGGGCCGGCTAGTCCTGGCGATCAAGGTAGGCCAGGACCTGGCTGGCCGCCAGCCGGGCGGTGGCGATGCACGCCGGGATGCCGACGCCGTCGTAAGCGGCACCGCAGACGGCCAGGCCTGGCTGCCCGGCAACTCCGGCTCTGATCCTGGCCACCCGGTCCAGATGACCGACGGTGTACTGCGGCAGGCCGCCGCCCCACCGGCTCACCCTGATGTCAGCCGGAGGCCCGGCGACGCCGGTGGCCTCAGCCAGATCGGCGGCCGCGAGCGCGGCCAGCTCATCGTCACCCCGCTGCAGTACCGCATCCTCACCGAAACGGCCGACCGAGCACCTGACGACGTGCAGCTCCGGCTCGGAGCGGCGCAGATGCGGCCACTTGACCGTGCTGAAGGTCACGGCCTTCACGGCCCGGCCGTCGACGGCCGGGACCAGGAAGCCGCTGCCCGTGACCGGCTGGCGGAATGCCGCGACCGGGTAGGCCAGCGTGATGATGGCCATGCTCGCGTACGCGATCTCGCCGAGCGCGGCGGCCGCGGGCGCCGCGACGCCGGCCAGCAGCCGGCTGGCCGGCCGCGCCGGCAGGGCGAGAATCACCGCGTCGGCCTCGACCGTTTCCGGGTCGTGGGCCGAGCCGACAGTCAGCCGCCAGCCGGACGGCGTCCGCGTCAGCTCGCGCACCATGGCCTTGAGTCGTACCGCGGCCCCGGACGCGGCGGCGACAGCGGACGGCAGCGCGCCAAGTCCGCCGGCCAGCGTAGTGAATACCGGCGCGGGCCTGGCTGGCGCCGGGCCTCGCCGTGCTGCGAAAGCCGGGACTGGCGGGGCCGCGGCAGGCGAAGCCGGGGCCGCGGCGGGCTGCGGCGACGCGGGGGAAGCCGGGGCGGCAGGCGCCGGGATCAGCGACGCGGCCGCCTCGGTCAGCGCGCGCCGGCCCCTCGCCGCGCGCGCCAGGGGCGCGAGAGTCGCGTCAAAGGACAGGTCCTCGCACCGGCCCGCGTACACGCCGCCCAGCAGCGGCTCGACCAGGCGGTCCACGACCTCGGGGCCGAGCCGGCCGCCCACCCGGCTGGCCACCGAGACGTCCGTGCCGGGGTCGTCCTCCGGCAGGGTGAGGTCCTCCTCAGCGCGCGCCAGGCCCTCGGCCGACAGGATGCCGGTCGGCCCCAGCTCGGACAGATCGGCAGGCACGCCCATGAACTGGCGCCGCGGCAGAGGGCGGATGCTGCCGCGGGTCCAGATCCCGGACGAGGTCGTTCCCGGCACCTTCAGCTCGCCGCCCAGGCCGAGCTCGCGGATGAGGTCGGTGCCTTCCGGCCGCCGGGCGAGCAGCGCCTCGGCCCCGTAGTCGACCGCCACGCCGCCGATCTCCGAGACGCCCAGCTTGCCGCCGAGGCGCGGCGATCCCTCCAGCACGGTGACATCGAGACCCGAGTCCCGCAGTGCATAGGCGGCCGCGAGGCCGGCGATGCCGCCCCCGACGATCGCTACTGACCGGCGCCTGGTCCGGCCGCCGGCGGTCATGACCGCTCCGCCGCGACGGCGAGCCTGTTTTGGTCACGCGCCGCCCGGTCGCGGGCGGCTCGGGCCGGGTGCGGCTGCCGCCCTGGACGGCGGCCCGCCCGCGCGCGCCGGCGCCGGCAGCGGCACGCCGTCGCGAGCGATCTCCGGCAGCGCGTGCGCCCTGGCACTTCCGTCCTGCTGCACAGGGAGCTCGGTCGTCGGGAAGGTCACGGTTCTGATTATCGTCAGTGACGGGAACCGGAATGTGCGCGGGCACGTCCGAGGGGCATGAACCGCAGAATCCTCGCCCGGCGAGGGGCGCTCACCGGCGCCGTCCTGATCTCAGGCTGCCTCCTGCTCACCGCATGCGGTGGCGGCGGCAGCAGCAGCGCATCATCCGGATCGGCCATCGCGCGAGCGCCAGCGGCGGCGGGCGCCGGATCGGCAGGTTACGGTGCGCCCGCAAGCGCCGCCCAGCCGGCCGTGCGGTCCGGCGCGCAGGCCGCCGTGCAGACCGCCAGGCTTGCCCCGGCGAGTCAGAGCATCATCTACACCGCGAGCCTGACCGTGCGGTCCCCGAACGTGACGCAGATCGCCCGGCAGGCCGTCGGGATCGCGGTCGCCGCCGGCGGCTACGTCTCGGCCGAGCACGCTAACTCGGGTACGCCGGGCAAGACCGGCCGGACGGTGCAGCTTGAGCTGAAGATCCCCGTTCCCGCTTATCAGGTAGTTCTCGGCAAGCTCTCCTCGCCGGGCCTCGGCAAGCAGCTGTCCCTGCAGCAGCAGGCGAGCGATGTGACACAGCAGGTAGCCGACGTCGGCAGCCTGGTCACCTCGGAAGAGGCCGCCATCAGGGCGCTGCAGGGCCTGCTCAGCCATGCGGGCTCAGTCTCGGGGCTGCTCCAGGTACAGCAGCAGATCAGCTCAGATTCCTCGACCCTGAACGCGCTGCTGGCGCAGCAGCGCGCCCTCGATCACGAGACCGCCTACGCGACAGTCTCGATGTCGCTGGTCAGCCCGAAGCCGCACGCCGCCGTCGCCGGGAAAGGAGGCCGGCACGGCTTCATCGCGGGCCTGTCGGCAGGCTGGCGCGCACTGCGGCACGCGACCGCGTGGGTGCTGACGGCGCTCGGCGCGGCTCTCCCGTTCCTGATCATCATCGTCGTCCTCGGGAGTATCGGCTACGGCACGCGGCGGCGCATCCTGCGCCGCCGGACCGGTCCGACGGCAGCGGGCTGACCGGCAGGCAGCGGGTCAGGCTGACCGGGCCGAAGCGGTGTGCACCAGCTCGGTCAGCCTGGTCAGCACGTCCGGGTCGGTCTGCGGCAGGACGCCGTGACCGAGGTTGAAGATGTGGCCTTCGGCGGTGCGGCCGCGGTCCAGCACCTGGCGCGCGCGTTCCTCGATTACCGGCCACGGCGCCATCAGAATGGCCGGGTCCAGATTGCCCTGCAGCGCCTTGCCCGGGTCGACCCGGCTGACAGCCTCATCCAGCGGCACCCGCCAGTCGACGCCGACCACATCGGCACCGGCCTCGCCCATCGGGCCGAGCAGCTCACCGGTGTTCACGCCGAAGTGGATCCGCGGCACCCCGCTGTCTTCGAGCGCGCTGAAGATCCGCTTGCTGTGCGGCATGACCAGGCTGCGGTAGTCGTCAGCGCTCAGCGCGCCCGCCCAGGAGTCGAACAGCTGGATGGCGCTGGCCCCGGCCTCAACCTGCACCTGGAGGAAGCTGATCGTGATGTCAGCGAGCCTGGTCATGAGGTCAGCCCACAAGCCCGGGTTCCCGTACATGAGCGACTTGGTGACCTCGAAGTTCTTGGACGGGCCGCCATCCACCAGGTAGCTGGCCAGCGTGAAGGGGCCGCCGGCGAAGCCGATGAGGGGCGTGTCACCGAGTTCCTTGGTCAGGCTCGCCACGGCCTCGGAGATGTAGGGAACGTCGTCCGGCGAGAGCGGCCGCAGCACCGCCAGGTCAGCGGCCGACCGGATCGGGTGATCCACCACCGGGCCGACTCCCGGCTTGATGTCGATGCCGACTCCGATCGCGCGGAGCGGAACGACGATGTCGCTGAAGAAGACCGCGGCGTCCACGCCGTACCGCCGGACCGGCTGAAGCGTGATCTCGGTGATCAGGTCGGGCGTCGCGCACGCCGCCAGCATGCCGGTGCCCGCGCGCAGGGCCCGGTACTCCGGCAGCGCCCGGCCGGCCTGGCGCATGTACCAGACCGGCGTATACGGGACCTCCTGCCGGCGGGCGGCGAGCAGGAACGGGGAAGTTTCGGCTGGCAGTGTCACACCTGGGATGATCCCATACCTGCCGGTCCCCGGCGCGCGGAGGCGCAAGCCTGCCTGCGGCCGCCCTCCTCCGCCTCAGCCTGGCCAGGACCCCGGCCGCAGCGTGACGCGGGCCGGGCCGGCCGACGCGGCCAGATCGCGGCTGGCAGCCAGGCGGCAAAAGGCAGGACACGCCGCCCGGGGTCCGGCGCTAGCGGCCCATGCCGTGCCAGCATCGGGAGTGAGCCGAAAGGGTAAGGAGGTTCCCGATGAGTGACATCATCCGGCACTGTCCTGACTGCGGCCGTGACTGTCCTCTCGAGCAGCATCACCGCATCGCCGCGTGGTGCCCTGACACCGCTGGCGAGTACTGCCCGGAGTGGTACTGCCAGTCCTGCGGGGCCGCCTTGCTGATCGGCGAGATTCCGGTCACGCCAGCACGGGTCCGGCCGGCTGCCATCCGCGATCGCGTGGCATGAGGGTTCCTGGCCCGTGCCGCACGCGCAAACGCTGAGGGCTGCTGGTCAGCCAGTGCCGTCCCAGCCCGGCGAGGAAGAGTTCAGGCGCGCGGTCGCCGAGGTCGAGTGTGGACTCCAGGTCCAGCGCCAGGCGCGGCCGGAGCTGGTGTTCGACGAAGAGCCGGCACCGCGGCGGCTCGCGCCGTTTGCCTATGCCATCGCGGCGAGCGTCCTGGTCGAGGACGAGCAGGAGAGCTCCGGCGCGCCCGGCGGCGAGGACGATGAGACTGAGATCGGTTCGGGCAAGTTCGTCCTGCTATTTGACGCGGCCGGCCAGCAGGGCTGGGATGGGAAGCATCGGATAATCGGATACGTCCGGGCCGAGCTTGAGCCGGAAATGGCAGCGGACCCGCTGATCAACGAGGTCGGCTGGACCTGGCTCACCGAAGCCCTGGACTTGCGCAGCACCGGATACAGGAAGATCAGCGGGACAGTGACGACCGTCGTGACGCAGGGCTTCGGCAGCAAGCAAGACGAACCCACCTCCACCGGGTTCGAGATGCGCGCGTCCTGGTCCCCGGTGATCGCCGACGGAGACTCGGCCGGACTGGACGGCCATATCGCAGCCTGGTGTGACGTCATCTGCACCGCTGCCGGACTTCCGCCGCTTGCTCCGGGCGTGGCGGCCCTGCGCCCGCCGCGCCGCAGGCCGCGGCCGTGAGCGGGCCGGGTGGCGACCGGCCGGCCGGGCCTGCGCCCGGCGAGAGCCCGCAGCAGGCCGCAGGCGGCGATCCGGGCGTGGCCCCGGCTGTGACCGGGGCCGTCACCCCGGGGCGGACGGAGGCGGCGGAGGCCGAAGAAGCCGCGCCCCGGGTCGAGCCGCTGCTGGAGCCGCGCGACGGGCTTCCGCCGCTGATCGCCAGCCCGGATGCCCTCGCCGAGGCGGTCAGCGCACTGGCCGCGGGGAGCGGCCCGGTCGCCGTCGACGCCGAGCGCGCATCCGGCTTCCGGTACGGGCACCGCGCGTTTCTCGTGCAGCTGCGCCGGCACGGCGCGGGAACCGTGCTCATTGATCCAGTCGCCTGCCCTGACCTGTCAGGACTCGACGCGGCCCTCGCTGATACCGAGGCCGTTCTGCACGCCGCCTCCCAGGATCTGCCGTGCCTGGCGGAGCTCGGCTACCGGCCGCGGAAGCTGTTCGACACCGAAGTGGCCGGCCGCCTGCTCGGCTGCCCTCGGGTAGGCCTGGCCACGATGGTCGAGTCCATGCTCGGCCTGGGCCTGGAGAAGACTCATTCGGCCGCGGACTGGTCGACCCGGCCGCTGCCTGAGGAGTGGCTTCGCTACGCGGCGCTCGACGTCGAGGTTCTGGTCGAGCTGCGGGATGTGCTTGAGAAGCAGCTCACTGACGCCGGCAAGATCGAGTGGGCCCGGCAGGAGTTCGCCGCCGAGCTGGCTGCCGGGCCGCCGCCGCCCCGAGCCGAGCCGTGGCGGCGGACGTCCGGCATCCACCGCGTCCGCAACCGCCGCGGCCTGGCGGTGGTCAGGGAGCTCTGGCTGGAACGGGACAAGATCGCCCGCCGGAGGGACCTGTCGCCCACCAAGGTGCTGACCGACGCGGCCATCGTGGAAGCGGCACGGACGATGCCGGCCGGGCCCGAGGAGCTCACCGCCATTACCGGATTCTCCAGCCGCGGGGCCCGGCGCCATATGCCCGAATGGCTTCGCGCCGTCGCCCGCGCCAGGGCTCAGCCCGACCGGGCGCTCCCCGCTGCCTCGGCCCCGCCCGGCGACGGACCGCCTCCTGCGCACCGCTGGCACGACCGCGATCCTGAGGCAGCCACCCGGCTGACCGCCGCCCGGGCCGTCGTCGCCGCGCTGGCCGACGCCAACAACCTGCCGGCCGAGAACCTCGTGCCCCCCGACGCGGTGCGCAGGCTGTCCTGGCAGCCGCCCGAGGACATCACCGCCGCCGCTGTCGGCGCCGACCTGGCTGGCTACGGTGCGCGGCCGTGGCAGGTAGATCTGACCGCGGTCCCGATCGCCAAGGCCCTGCTCCGGATCCTGGAAAAGGGCTCGGAGTAGCGACGACTGCCGGTGACGAGCTGCCGGTGACGACGAGCAAGCCCGACCCCGCCCGTCCGCTCAGGCCGTGCGCCGCAGGACGCGAAGATCGCATGGCACCGCGGAGCCTGCCTGCGGCTGGCCCGCGCACGGCAGCACGCCGCGCGCTTGCGGATACTCAGGGAAGACATTGAGCAGGACCTCGCAGTCACAGCAGCCCCCGAGCTCGGCCAGTCGTCCCGGCAGCCCGGACGCCCGTGGCGCCCGCACGTCCCGCCATCTGATGGTCCACCGGTGGGTACCGTCGCAGCCGAAGTCGTTCAGCATCCTCAGCAGGAAGCACCGCAGGCATTCCCGCTCGGCCGGCTCGGTTAAGACGCCGGACAGCGCAAGGAGCTCGGTCTCGACCGCGTCGGCAATATTCTCCGTCATCGCTACTCCTGCCTCTCGGAACCGGCCCGCGTCAGGCCGGCAGCTGGTCAGCTCGCACAGCCGTTCTATCGCCGGCATCCGACAGTTTCGGGCGGCCTCAGACGGCCCCGCTACTGGCGGCCGGAGCACCGTGCCGGCAGAATGCTGAAATGACGGCGCTTTCCTGGGCGTGGCTGAGGACACCAGTCGGGCAGGTGTCCGTCGGCTGCAGCGCAGCTGGAGTCGCGCAGGTCCGCTACGGCGCGCCGCCGGCTGAGGCTGCCAGCCCCGCCGAGACTGCCAGCTCCGCGGAAGCCAGCTCCCAGCCGAGACTGGCAGCGCGCCTGCCGGAGCTGGCCTGACCAGCGAGCAGCTGGCCGAGCAGGCGCGACGGCAGCTCACCGAGTACTTCCGTGGCCAGCGGACCGATTTTGACGTTCCCGTCGACTGGTCCGCGACGGCCGGGCCGCAGCGCGAGGTTCTCCAGCTGCTCGCGGCCACAGTCGGATACGGCCAGACCGTCAGCTACGGAAGCCTGGCCAGCCGGGCGGGCCTTGCGCCGGGCAGCGATCTGCCGCCCGCCCGTGCTGTCGGCAAAATCATGGGATCGAACCCTGTTCCGGTCATCGTCCCCTGCCACCGCGTGCTCGCCAGCGACGGTCTTGGCGGCTACAGCGGCGGCGCCGGGGTCGAGGTCAAACGGTGGCTGCTCATTCTCGAAGGCTCACTGCCGCCCACGCTGGACTGGGAGCCGATGGACGCCTAGGCCGCAGCGGGTCCGCGTCAAAAGCGCCCGTCGACGTGGTAGCGCTCCAGGGCCGCCAGTGTCCCGCCTGCCCGGTGCAGCACCAGGAACTCGCCCTTGCGCAGCGGCCTGACATCGCGTGCCTGCCCCGGTGCCCCGAGCTCAGCACAGGCTGCCTCCATCAGCTCCGGCAGGTTCTCCCGGTGCGCGCAGACGACGGCGGGCTCGCGGACGGCGGCCAGCTCCGCGATGACCTTCGCGGCCGCCGGCTCCATCGGGCCGTCGCCCTTGCCGCTCAGCAGGGCGGGCTCGGTCTGCACCGGAGCGCCGGCGGCCCGCGCGTACGGCCGCACTGTGGCCACGCACCGCTCGGCCGGAGAGCTCACCACCCGGCTCACCGTGGCGAAGCACCGCAGCAGCGCCGCAAGCAACTTGGCGTCTTTCTTGCCGCGCGAGTCCAGCGGCCGGGTCTCGTCGCTGCCGTTCCAGTCCGACTTACTGCCAGCCGACGCGTGCCGGACGAAGATCAGCGGGACCGTCTTCGGCGGCGCGGTCCGGAACTCCGCCAGCGTTTCCACGTCGCGCTGGTAGCTGAGCCGGGCGGCGGCCGCAGTCGTCGACGCCCACGTGACCGCGTCAATCTCGCCGTTGGGGCTGAAGCCGCCCGGCGCCGCGTCGACCGTGGCAGCCCAGTAGTCGACGAGCTTGGGCACGTCGTCGTTCAGGTAACGCACCGCTGGCAGCCGGCGGCCGAGCACGACCTGCAGCCCCGTCTCCTCGGCCACTTCCCGCGTTGCGGCCAGCAGCACATGCTCGCCCGGCTCGAGCTTGCCCTTAGGGAAGCTCCAGTCCCCGTACTTCGGCCGGTGCACAAGCACGACCTGCGCCCCGCGGCCGGCCGGCCGCCATATCACCGCGCCGGCCGCCCTGACCTCAGCGGCTGCCTGATGATCACCCATCGGGGCGGCCGCGCCTGGTCCTGATCAGCACTTCCTGAATGTCGGTCAGCGGCTGGCCGGACTCGTCGAGATGATGCCGGGTCCACGTTCCGTCGGCTGACAGCCACCAGGACGCAATCTTCGGATCCATGGCCAGGTCGATGAGCTGGCGAAGCTCGTCCCGCTGGGCCGCATCGGTCACCCGGACCAGCAGCTCGACCCGGCGATCGAGATTCCGGTGCATCATGTCGGCGCTGCCGATCCACACCTCGCCGGGCGAGTCCTGCGTGCCGGCTCCGAACGAGTAGATCCTCGAGTGCTCAAGGAACCGGCCGACGACGCTGCGCACCCTGATGTTCTCCGACAGGCCCGTCACTCCCGGCTTAATGGCGCAGATACCCCTGATCCACAGGTCGACCGGCACGCCCGCGATCGACGCCCGGTACAGCGCGTCGATGATCGCCTCGTCGATGAGCGCGTTGCACTTCATCTGGATCTTGGCGGGCAGGCCGGCCCGGCACAGGTCAGCCTGCGCATCGATCTGCTCGATCAGGCCGGTCCGCACCCCCGCGGGCGCGACCAGCAGGCGCCGGTACTCGGTCCTGCGGCTCAGCCCGGTCAGGTGGTTGAACAGGTCGGTGATGTCTTCGCCCACCGTCCGGTCGGCGGTCATCAGGCCGAAGTCCTCATACAGCCTGGCCGTCTTCGGGTGATAGTTGCCGGTGCCGATGTGGCAGAACCGCCGCAGCGACCCGTCCTGCTCCTCCCGGACGATCAGCGCCATCTTGCAGTGCGTCTTCAGGCCGCGGAATCCCCAGATGACGTGGCAGCCCGCCTGCTCCAGCTTGTGGGCCCAGGCGATGTTCGCGCGCTCGTCGCCGCGCGCCTTGATCTCCACTACGACGACGACCTGCTTGCCCGCCTCGGCCGCGTCGATGAGCGCATCGACGATCTCGGAATCGCCGCTGGTCCGGTACAAGGTCTGCTTGATCGCCAGGACGCGCGGATCGGCCGCTGCCGACACCAGCAGGCGCGCCACGCTCGCGGTGAACGAGTCGTAGGGGTGGTGCACGAGGACGTCCCGCTCGATCAGCAGGTTGAAGACGCTCGCGTCACCGACCTCGCGCGGCAGCGCCGCCTCCGACGGCACGAATCGCGGGTACTTCAGGTGCCGGATGCCGAGGTCGGCGATCGGGCTCATGCCCGCCAGGTCGAGCGGGCCGGGGACCCGGTAGACCGCCCGGGTGTCCACATCCAGCTCGGTGACGAGCCGGTCCAGCACGTCATCGGAGATCGACTCCTCGACTTCCAGCCGGACCGCGGGCTCGAAGCGGCGGCGCGTCAGCTCTCGTTCCAGCGACTTCAGCAGGTTCTCGGTGACGTCCTCGTCGATCTCCAGGTCGGTAATCCTGGTCACCCTGAACACGTGCTGCTCGATGACATCCAGCCCGACGAAGAGCTCGTCCAGGTGGGCAGCGATGACATCCTCGACCGGAACGAAGCGGTTCGGGGACACGGTCAGCAGCCGCGGCAGCAGCGGCGGCACCTTCACCCGGGCGAACGTCGTCTCGCCCGTCTCCGGGTCGGCGATCGTGACGGCCAGGCTGAGAGTGAGCGCCGAGATGAACGGGAACGGGTGCGTGGGGTCGACCGCCAGCGGGGTCAGGACCGGATAGATGCGCTCGGAGAATATCCGTGCCAGCTGAGCCTGCTCATCGGGCACCAGTTCCTTCCAGCGCAGGATCTCGATGCCCTCGGCGGCGAGGGCCGGCACGAGCAGGTCGCTGAAGCAGCGCGCATTGCGCAGCGTCAGCTCCCGCGCGAATTGCAGGGCGTTCTGCAGGATCTGCTCGCTCGGCAGCCCCGTCGCGTTCTCGACCGGCAGCCCGGTGGCCATCCGCCGGATGCGCCCGGCGATGCGGACGCCGAAGAACTCGTCCATGCCGCTGGCGAAGATGGAGGAGAACCTGACCCGCTCGAGCAGCGGCACGTTCTGGTCCTCAGCCAGCTCAAGAATCCGCTGGCTGAACCGCAGCCAGCTATCTTCGCGGTCGAGGTACCGATCGGCCGGCAGCTGGCCGTTGAGCACGTAGGTCCTGGACTCCTGCTGCGCCTGCTCCTCCCGCGTGGCAGCCCTGGACCGGGCGCGGGCCGCCGCCTGCTGGTGCTTCCTGGTCCGCTCGCGCGCGGCAGCGCGCTCGCTCTCCGCTGCCGCGGTGCGGTCAGCGGGCGTGGCACGGCGCGGGGCGGCGGATTCCATGTCCCTATTGTCCCCGCTCCGGGCGCATGCAAAAGAGCCGAGGTACCGCTCACTGCATCTCGGCATCAGTTTTGCCACTCACGGCACCGAAAGCGGCAGCATTTATCCGGTTGCGAGCCTTATGCCCGCCGCCTTGCGCCGGACCTGCCGGGCCGCCAGGATCAGACGTGGGCTCGCCCCGCGAAAACCAGATAAGGCCGGGAACGAAGCCGACAAGCCGGACGGAGACCATCATGCGGATCGGTACCTCGATCGCGGAGCCCACCGGAGCCGACGCGCTGGACAAGCTGGCTGATCAGCTTCGCGCTGCAGCCAATGACGGCTTCTCCTCGGCCTGGATGTCGAACATCTTCGGGCTGGAGGCGCTCACCGCCCTGGCCGTGGCCGGAAGCCGGGTGCCTGGCCTGGAACTCGGCACCGCCGTGATCCCGACCTACCCGCGCCACCCGGCCGTACTGGCCCAGCAGGCGCTGACGACCGACCTGGCCGTCGGCGGGCGGCTGGCGCTCGGCATCGGGCTATCGCATCAGATCGTGATCCAGGACATGTACGGCTACAGCTTCGACCGCCCTGCCCGGCACATGCGCGAGTACCTGGCCGTGCTGGCGCCGCTGCTCGCCGGGGATCCGGTCGCATTCGAGGGCGAGACCGTGCAGGCGAAGATCGGCCTGTCGGTGCCCCGTTCCGGGCATAAAATCCCGCTTGCTCCTGGCGGCGCTGGCGCCGCAGATGCTCCGGCTGGCCGGCAGCCTGGCCGACGGCACGGTGCTGTGGATGACCGGGCCGGCAACGGTACGCGACCACATCGTGCCCTCGATCACGAAGGCGGCCGCCGACGCCGGGCGGCCGAGCCCGCGGGTGGTGTGCGTGCTGCCGGTGTGCGTCACCGATGACCCGGACCAGGCCAGGGTCAGCGCCGGCAAGGCGTTCGCGATCTACGGGCAACTGCCGTCCTACCGGGCGATGCTCGACCGGGAAGGCGCGGCCGGGCCCGGCGACGTCGCGGTTGTCGGTGACGAGGACGCCGTCGCCGCGCAGCTCAGGACGCTGGCCGAGGCCGGCGTCACGGACTTCGTGGCCGGTGAGTACGCCCGCGGCGAGGACGGGCCGCGCACCCGGGCCTTTCTGCGAGCGATCGTCTCCGAGTTCAGCTGAGCCCCTCGGCGCGGCGCGGCAGCCAGCGCGCCGGGGGCGCGCCCGGATGGTGCGCCGCTGCGCGCCGCCCGGGGGCTAGCGAGCCCGGATTCAGCTCCTGCGCGCGAGCGGCCAGGGCGGCGACCAGGCCCGGTGCGAGCCGGTCCTCGCTGACGGCGCGTCCGGTCATCCGCATCACCTCAGCCAGGTGCGGGTCCCAGCCGCTGGGCTCAGCGCGGCCGGTCAGCGGGCCGCCGCCGGATGCCGCCGCGGCCTGATAGTCGCCCGCCGCCATCAGCCAGGGCGTCGCGTGCAGCCGCCGGACCGCCGTCGCCGTCCCGCGCAGTCCGGGCCAGCTGAAGTCGGCGTGCCAGAACACTGACGATCCGCTGCTGACCGCCGATTGAAGCAGCCGCGCGCAGGCTACCGACGGCTCGCCTTCCGTGCAGACCAGCGCCGGGGACCGGGCGCCCAGTTCGGCGGCTGCCGCGCGCATCACCGCGGTACTCGAGCACACGTAGATCTCCAGGGCCCAGGGCAGCACGGGGGCCGCGATGAGCTGGCGCAGCGTCAGCCGGAACGGGTGGCCCGCGTCCGCCGCCTCCGTCAGCCACCGGCCGACGGGCTCGCCGCCAGCCCGCAGGTTGAGCACGAGGACCTGGCTGGCCAGATCATCGGCGACTACTCCGGCCGCGCTCCACAGCGCCTGCGCCGCGTCCGGGCTGGCCGGGGCGTCGACGCCTTCCCTGGCCGCCAGCGCCCGCAGCACCAGGGCGGCCAGCGGCCCTTCCGAGAGCGCGTGCTCGTCTCCGGTGGCCGACGCGGCCAGCCCCGACAGCAGCGGCGCCGCCGTCGTCGGACTCACCCGGCAGCTTCTCCAGTACCGCGATCGCCTGGCCGATGGCCGCTCCGTGCCCCTGCCGGATCAGCCGGGTCACCGTGCCGTCGCGGCTGATCGAGCTCAGCCAGTCGCGGAACCAGGTCAGGTGCGACAGCCAGCTGGATCGCGCGGTGCCGAGCGCGTCATCCCAGCGCTGCAGGCCAGCCGCGCGCTCGTCGGCCAGATGGCGTACCGGGCCGCCGATGGCCTCCGCGGCCGCGGCCAGATCCGGCGCCGCGCCGGTGCGGCGGAGCCGGGTCGCAAGCTCGGGCAGCGGGACACTCAGCGAGGTGCCCTTCCCGACGCTGCGGCCGAGCAGCCGCGAAGCGGCCCGGCACTGGTCAGGGGTCGCGCCGACGAGGGTCAGCGTCCCGTCGAGCAGTTCACCGCGCTCCAGGCGGCGCCGGATCCGGTCGACCAGCCAGGCAAGGTCCGGCACTCCCAGCATCTGCTGGAGTTTGGCCGTGTCTACGTCGATCTGGCGCTCTGCGCGGGATATGCCCATCAGCAGCATGCTAGTCAGGCTTGTCTGGCTCCCGGAAGACCGCATGGGGCGTGGGTTGCCGATCGGGGCCCATCTTGGGGCACCGATCGGCAACTGACGCCCTATGAGCTCGGGCCGCGGCCCGGATGGGCTCGCGCCATGGGGCGTGATGTTGGATCCGCAGACCTTAGCGGAGCGGCAGATCCAACCTGACGCCCCATCAGGGCGCGGGAGCGCGGTCAGGCCACGCAGAATTCGTTGCCCTCGGGATCGGCCAGCGTGATCCAGGTATGCGGACCCTGCTGCCCGTCGTGCAGGAACGTGGCGCCGCGGCCGATCAGCGTGCCTGAGACCGCGCGGGCGTTCTCCGCGCCGACCGCGACGTCCAGATGCCACCTGTTCTTGGCCGCTTTCAGCTCCGGCACCTGCTGGAAGATGATCCGCCGGGGCCGGCCGCCAGGCGCGCTGTCCGGGTGCCTGATCGCCGCGCCGTCCGCGAAGACCAGCGTGCCGTGGTGGACCCGGGTGCCGGCCTCGCTGCTGTAGCCCGCCGCGATCATCTGCCGGACGAAGTCAGGGTCCGGCTTCTCGACGTCCCAGCCGAGCGTCTCGGCCCACCAGTCAGCCAGCGCGTGCGGGTCGGCGCAGTCCGCGGCGACCTGGAACTCATCAGGCCATCGCGGGTTCCTTTCGCCCGGTACAGGTCGCGGAGCAGCGAGATCTCGGCGCCGTGATGGATAGCCTCGCGGTGGATGTGCAGCACCAGGGTGGCGAACGGCGTGTCGGCGTACGCGCCGCCGGCTTCTTCCGGGCCCGTGCACCGGGCCAGGCCGTCTGAGCCGAGGCTGCGCACGCCCGCGACCCAGGCGCCGTGAGCCTCATCCAGCTGGCGCAGCGCTTCCGCTGCCGTTCCGGCGTACTCCCAGGCCGGATACTCCGCCGCCGCCCCGCCGAAATGCGTCGCGTTCCTGGAGGCGAAGACGCCGATGATGACGTGGGCCAGCCGCCAGGCGATCGTCGTGACCGGTGCCGGATCGGGCGGCGGCAGCGCGTAGTCCATCGTGAAGTCAGCGGCGCCCACGGAGATCGGCGCGGTGCTGCGGCCGCGGCGGCTGATCGTCCAGCAGCCTGGCACCGGCTGCCAGAAGTACTCAGCGTCAGTCAGCCCGTCCAGCCGCGGCCGCAGCTGGTGTTCCCAGTGCCACTCGAGCTGGTCGAGAAGCTCGCGGTTCCAGTCGATATGAGTTGTCCTGTCGGTCTCCATGCGGGGAACGGTAACCCTTAACGCGGACAGGAACGGTCCTCAATTGCTGGCACACTCGGATTCATGGTGGAAACCTCCGCGCGGCTGCTGCGGCTGCTGTCCTTGCTCGGCGTGCGGCCGGAATGGACGGGCGCCGAACTGGCCGGGCGGCTGGCGGTGACGCCCCGGACGCTCCGCCGTGACATCGCCAGGCTGCGCAGTCTTGGCTACCCGGTACACGCAACGCCCGGCGTCGCCGGCGGCTACCGGCTCGGCGCGGGCGCGGCGCTGCCACCGCTGCTGCTCGACGACGACGAGGCCGTGGCGGTCGCGCTCAGCCTGCGGTCGGCGCCGACCCAGTCGGTGACCGGAGTCGGCGAGGCGTCACTGCGGGCGCTGGCCAAGCTCGAGCAGGTGCTGCCGTCCCGGCTGCGGGAGCGCGCCGCAGCGATCAGCCAGGCCACCGTGCCGCTCTCCGGCCCGGTGGCCGCCGTTGACCCGGAGACCCTGATCACGATCGCGCGGGCCTGCCGCAACTGCGAGCGGCTGGAATTCAGCTACCGCGGCCGCGACGGCGAGCCCGGCCGGCGCCGGGTGGAGCCACACCGCCTGGTCCAGGCCAGTTACCGCTGGTACCTGGTCGCACGGGACGCGGACAAGGCGGACTGGCGAACGTTCAGGGCAGACCGGATCGCGGCGGCGGCCCTGACCGGAGTGCGGTTCGTGCCGCAGGATCCGCCCGATGCGGCGGCATTCGTCGCGCGGGCGGTGACGACCGCGCCGTACCGGTATCAGGCCAGGATCCTGGTGCACGCGCCAGCCGAGGCCGTCGCGGCGCAGATCCCGCCGAACGCGGGCGTCCTCGAGGCCGCCGGCCCGGACAGCTGCCTTCTGGTCAGCGGCTCGGACTCGCGTGGAGGCGATGGCATTCCACACCGCGATGATGGGCTTCCCCTTCACCGTGCTGGAGCCGCCCGAGCTGATCAGCCTGCTGAGCTCGCTGGCGACCCGGCTGGCCGCCGCGGCCAGCGCATCCTGACCGGCCGCGTCACAGACCCGAGCGCACCGAGATCTGGCCCGACTGAGCGGCCTGCGCGAGCGCGGCGTGGTCACGCTCGTTCTGGTCGGCGAAACTCGCGGCGAAATCGGCGATGGCCTCGTCGAAGACCGCGGCTGAGCCCAGATACCCGGCCAGGGCGAACCGGTCCCCCGTCCGCGCGTGCGCCCGCGCCAGCGTCCAGCCGCAGAAGCCGACGTAGCGGCGCATCCAGTCCGGATTCATCGCGGAGACGTCGACCGAGAGCTTCCAGTCGCGCAGCTGCCGGGTGTAGTAGTCGTGCGGCCGTCCGTCGATTCCGTCCTCGACCCTGACCCAGCCGAGGAAGACGTCGCTGGCCGCCTGGGTGAAACGCTGGCCGATGACCACGCGCTGGCCGTGATGATCGAACTCGCTCGGCTCGGTGAAGTCGCTCAGCACCGACCGCTCGGCTTCCTTGACCTGAAGGAACAGCGGATCGGAGCCGTCGCTGCCGAGCATCAGCAGGATCCAGCACCTGGTGCCGACACTGCCGACCCCGACAACTTTCCTGGCCAGGTCGGCGATCTGATACCGGCCAAGCAGCTCGGCGGCGTCCTCGCGCAGGGTGCGCCGGTAGGCCGCGATCAGCCCGGCGATCATCGGACGGAAGTCGAGCGCTTCCTCAGCGCTGTCAGTCAGATCGGCGGCCGGGACGATCAGCGGCGGATCGGCGACAATCTGGTAGCGGCCGTCCACGAGCGTCGCCAGCTTGCCGAGCGCCTGCATGCTGTCCCTGGTGCGGGCCCGGACGAGTCCCTGATCCAGCTTCTTGCGGAGCCTGCTGCTCACGCCGGAGCTGAGCTCGGCCCGCATCCGGTCGAGGTCGAGGTGCGCATACCAGACGTCCAGGTTGGTCATGGCGGCGAAGTCCCGCATCGCCTCCCGGTACCGGCGCACCGCGGCCAGAACCAGCTTGCGGCTCTGCTTCGGCGTGAACCCGTTCTCCCTGGCGGCGATCTCGATGCTGGCCGCGAGCCGCTTGACGTCCCACTCCCACGGCCCCGGCAGGGTCTCGTCGAAGTCGTTGATGTCGAAGACCAGGCGGCGCTCCGGAGAGGCGAACACGCCGAAGTTCGACAGGTGAGCGTCTCCGCACGCCTGGACCGTCAGCCCGGTCACCGGGGTATGAGCCAGGTCGCTGGCCATGGGCAGCGCGGCGCCGCGGAAGTACGCGAACGGCGAGACCAGCATCCGCCCGTAGCGCACCGGAACCAGCTCGGGCACGCGCGTGCGGCCCTGCAATTCCAGCAGGTCAACAGGGTCAGGGCGGTCGAAGGGGAGCTCGTAGGCGGCGTGGTCCTCGCGCGGGACCAGTCCTCTCGCCGCCTTGCCGAAGCTGGCGCGGTCCTGCGGGTCAGTCAGGCTCCCGGCCTCGGGCCAGTCTGGCTTGTCGGGTCTGAGCGCCCGGGACCGAGCCGGGGCCTTGGCACGCTGGGTATGGACGGCGGACATCAGAACCTTCTTCCAGCCGGGTAGTACAGCGCCCTACCCGCGCGGAAGTGAGGCCGACCACCCGTACCGGGTGATTCAGCCGCGCGCACTCAGCGGCAGCCCGGTGCTAAAGAGCCGGAAGCCGGGACGGAAGCTAGGACAGCCCGCAGGCCCGCCGGATCTCCTCCCGGCTGGGCAGCTTCACCCTGGCGCCCCGGCCTAGCTGTACGCCGAGTTCCTTCTCGGCCGCCTCGATCTTCAGCCAGTCCGCGTAGCTGACGTGCCGGAGCTTCCGCTCGGTGAGCACGCGGTGCAGAACCGACAGCACCTCCTCGGCCGCGCTCTCGGCGCAGCCGACCGCGGCAGGCAGCCGGAGCAGGCCCGCCCGCGGAAGCTGCACGTCATCCGGGCCGGGTCCGCCCGCCAGGTCCGCCAGCAGCGACCTGACCGTGTCGGCCGCGTCCGACTTGTTGGTGCCGATGACCCCGGTAGGCCCGCGCTTCAGCCACCCGGCCACATACTCGCCCGGCAGCGGCCGGCCGTCAGGGCCGATCACGCGGCCGGCCTCGTTCGGCACCGTGGAGGTCCGCTCGTCGAAAGGCACGCCGGGCAGCGGGACGCTCTGATAGCCCACCGATCGCAGCACCATCTGCGCCGGGATGGTCTCGAGCTCGCCGGTGCCCGCCAGCTGCCCCGATTCATCCAGCCTCGTGCGCTCGACCGTGAGGCCCTCGACGTCGTTCCCGCCCTGGATTTCCACCGGCCGCAGCCAGAACCTGACGTTCAGCCGTCGCGCGCCGCCCGCCGGGGCCCGCCCGGCCCAGTCCCTGATGACCGTGTAGTTGCCGCGAACGTGACGGTCGGTCTCGGCCAGCCGGGCGCTGCCGCCGGTAGCGTCGAACGCATCCAGGTCGGCCTCGGCGTCGCTGACCACGATGTCGACACCGGCCAGCTCGCCGAGCTCCCGGAGTTCCTTGGTCGTGAACTTGGCCTGGGCCGGCCCGCGGCGGCCGATCATGTGAACCTCGCGCACCTTACTGGCCCGCAGCGCGTCGAGCACGGGCTGGGACACGTCGGTCTCGCGCAGCTCCTCCGGGTCGCGGACCAGGATGCGGGCGACGTCCACGGCCACGTTCCCGACCCCGATCACAGCGACAGACTCGGCATCCAGGCTAAAAGCCGACGGATCGACGTCCGGGTGCCCGCAGTACCAGTTGACGAAATCGGTCGCCGCAACGCTGCCGGGCAGGTCCTCGCCGGGTATCCCGAGCTGGCGGTCGCGCATGGCCCCGGTGGCGTAGACGACGGCGTCGTAGACGGAGAGCAGATCCTCGCGAGTGACGTCGTCACCGAGGTGCACGCCGCCGAGGAAGTTGACCTGGTCGTGCTCCAGCACGGTCCGCAGGTACTCGGCAATCGACTTGATCGACTTATGGTCCGGCGCGACGCCGTACCTGACCAGGCCGTACGGGGTCGGCAGCCGGTCAATCACGTCCACCCGGACCGCGCGCGGCGGGTCGAGCGCCGCCGCCTGCTTGATCAGCGCCTCGGCCGTGTACAGGCCCGCCGGCCCGGAGCCGACGACTGCCACCTGAAGTGTCTGCATGCTTCTAGATTCTGCCCTGTCCGCGCCGCGATCGGGCCCTCACCTGGTCAGCGGGCTGCGCCTGGGACCCGGAGGTGCGGGCACCGCGACCGCGCGCAGGCCAGGATGGTGGGCGTGGCGCATGCGTCCGAAGGAGCACGCCGTGAAGTCATCTTTCCTGGCCGACGTCCGCACCACCCTCATACCCGACCCGGACGGGCGCCACGGTCCGCTGCCTCCGATCCTGGTCAGCATGACGGTGGTCACCGGCCTGGTCGACGCCGTCAGCTATCTGACGCTCGGACACGTCTTCGTGGCCAATATGACCGGCAATATCGTGTTTCTGGGATTCGCGCTCGCCGGAGCGCCGGGCTTCTCCATCGCGGCGTCACTGACCGCGATCGCCGCGTTCCTGGCCGGCGCCCTCGCCGGCGGCCGCCTCAGCGTGCGCTATCAGAACACCGGGGTCGTCTGCACAGCCTGGCCGCGGCACTCCAGTCGGCATTCCTGGCGGCGTCGGTCATCCTGGCCGCGGCCGGGGGCAGCCCGCCATCAGCCGGGGTCCGCTATGCGCTCATCAGCGTCCTCGGGATCTCGATGGGCATCCAGAACGCGGCGGCCCGCAAGATCGCCGTCCCGGACCTGACGACCACCGTGCTGACCCTGACCCTCACCGGCATCGCCGCCGACAGCGCGGTGGCGGGCGGAACGGGCTCGCAGGCAGGCCGGCGGCTGACGGCAATCGCCGCCATGCTCGCCGGGGCGCTCGTCGGCGCCGCTCTCGTGCTGCACGCCCGCGCCTGGTATCCGCTGCTGATCGCCCTGGTCATCATCGTCGCGGGCGCCCTGGCCAGCTACCGGCTCGGCCGGGCCGAGCCAGCCTGGGTCAGGGGAACAGCCGCCACCTGACAGGGCCGCCGCCGCCAGCGATCAGTTAGCGTGACCACAATGCAGCAGACAGCGCAGCAGGATCAGCCGGGGCCCGACAGCGGCCTTGCCGGGCGGGTGGCGCTGATCACCGGCGGGAGCGGCGGGATCGGGCGGGCGATCGCCCTGGCGCTGGCGGGCGCCGGGGCCAGCGTGGCCATCGGCTACGGGGCCGAACGACGCCGGCGCCCAGCAGCTGTCCGGCCAGATCACCGCGTCCGGCGGCCGGGCCGCCGCGCTCAGCGCCGACCTCGCCTACGCGGCCGAGGTGATCCGGCTGGCCGAGGACACCGAGCACGCGTTCGGGCCGGTTGACATCCTGGTCAGCAACGCCGGCACCGGCGAGCGCCGGGCGCTCGAGAGCATCGAGGTCGAGGAGTTCGACGAGACGATCGCGGTCAACTTGCGGGCCCCGTTCCTGCTGGCCCAGCGGCTGGTGCCGCAGATGGCGAAGCGCGGCTACGGCCGGGTGCTGTTCATGTCGTCAGTCGCGGCGTTCACCGGCGGCATCGTCGGCCCGCACTACGCCGCGTCGAAGGCCGGCCTGCACGGCCTGACGCACTCGCTCGCGGCCCGGTTCGCGGCCTCGGGCGTGACCGTGAACGCGCTCGCGCCGGCCCTCATCAGCCGAGACCGGCATGCTGCCCGGCGATCCCGGCGAACTGAGCAGGCGCGTCCCGGTCGGCCGTCTCGGACGGCCGTCCGAAGTAGCCGATCTCGCTCTTGCCGTCCTCAGCAACGCGTACCTGACCAGCCAGGTCATCGGGCTGGACGGCGGCCAGTACCCGCGCTAGTACCCGCGACTAGCGGGCTCGCCCGCGCGCAATGCCACCGGTGGTCTCGCCATTCTCCCGTCGCCAGCCCGATATTGGCGGTGAAGACCACCGAGATAAGGGACGGGAACGCGCCATCCGCAGCCAGTCAGTCCCGTCGCGCGCGGCCGGAATATGGCGCTGGATTGGCCAGCCCCGGACCATTGTCGTCGGCAAAGTTTCCTAAAGGATGCGGATAGCAGGCCATCTTCCGGCCGCTGGCGGGCACAGTTCCACCTGCCCAGCTGCAGCTCAGCGCCAGGACGGCGGGACCGGCCGGGGGGCATCCCGTTGCCCGGACCTGCCGCCTGCTCGCATCATCGCGGCAACGGCACGAGCGCGGGCGACGGGGAAGCACGCGCGACGGGGAGCACGCGCCGCGGCCTTCGGGTCCGCGGTCAATCGGGGGAGAACAGTGGCCTCAGGCAGAACGGTTCGGCGCGACGGAGCCGCCTCCGCCCGGCGCGACGGAGCCGCCTCCGCCCGGCGAGCCGTCGCGGCCTCGGCCGGAAGGGCCGCCCGCAGCGGCGTCCGCCGCCTGCGCCTGCGCACCGGTCCGGCCGTTCCCGGCCCCGCAGCGGGGACGGCTCCGCCGCGATGGCCCGGCGGCGGCGGCTGCCTGGCTGCGGCATGTCCTGGCGAGCGGCACTGTCCTGGTGACCGGATCGAGCGGCACAGCCACCGCCAGCCGGATGATCTCGCACGTCATGGTCGCCGCCGGCCTGCATCCGGTGGTCAGCACGGGGGCGTCGGGCTGGGTCAGCACGATCGCGGTGCCTGCTGGCCGCGTCCGGCGTGATTCCCGCGCCATCGGCCTGCTCGAGGTCGATGAGGGCTCGTTCCCTGAGGTTGCGCGGCAGGCTCAGGAACCCGGCCGCAGTTGATCATCACCAACCTGTCTGAGGATCTGCTGGACCGCTATACCGAGCCTGCGCACATCGTGACCCGGCTCGAGTGCGCACTGCGCCGGCTGCCGCGGGACACGGTGCTCATCCTGAACGCGGACGACCCGCGCGTCGCCAGCCTGGCGGCCGCGCTGCCCAACCGGCGGCTTTACTTCGGGATGACGGACACCGCGGCCGGGCGGACGGGCGCCGGTCCGGCATCGGTACTGCCCCGCTGCCCGCGCTGCGGCAGAGGGCTTTCCTACAGCCGCGTCTTCACTGCTCATCTTGGCCACTGGGCCTGCCCAGCCTGCGGTCTTCAGCGGCCCGCGCCGCAGATCAGCGCGGCCGGGATCGATCCGGCTGCTCCCGTGCCGGCTGCTCCCGTACCGGCCGGCCCGGCGCCTGCTGAACCTGGGCCTGCTGACTCCGGGCCTGCTGACCGTGGCCCGGCCGGGACCGGGCCAGTCCGGATGCGGGTGGTCACACCGGAGGGCGCCTCGGCACTCACCGTCGCGCTGCCCGGACTTGAGAACGCCTACAACGCCCTTGCCGCCGTCGCCGCCGCGACTGCCTGCGGACTGCCCGGCCAGTCAGTCCTGGCGATCAGCGAGCTGTCCGCGGGCTCCGGCCGGACCGAGCAGTCAAGGTCGATGGCCGCGATATCCGCCTGGCCGCGGTGGAAACGCCAGCGACTGCACCGGACTGCTGCGCTCAGTCCTGGCCGGCCGGACGCCCCGGCGGATGCTGCTCGGCCTGGACGCCGCGTGGCGGCTTGCAGTCCGCTGCTCGTGGATCTGGGACGCTGACTTCGAGCGGCGGCCAGCCTGGTGCTCGCGCCGGTGGTGTGCGGTGATCACGCGACTGACCTGGCGGTGCGGATCAAGTACGCCGGCTGGCTCGACCGCGGCAGCCAGCGTCATCGTGGAGGCGGATCCGGTCGCGGCCTTCCTGAGCCGCGCTGGCCGCTACTCCGCCCGGCGAGTCGCTGTGGATCATGTCAACGCCGCTCGCGCTCGCCCGCATCAGGGACTGGCTGCGGCGCTACGGGTACGTGCGGGAACGGCGGCCCGCGCACCAGCAGGCGGAGACGCGACGGCAGCGTCGCGCGCGCCGGCCGCGACCGCAGTACCGCTGACGTCCGCTGACCGTGCGGATAGAGACAGTCGAACTGCCGCCCTTCGACATGCCGCCGCTGGCCGCCCTGGCTGAAGGTGCCGCCGGCACGGAGCCTGCGGGCCCGGCCAGCCTGGAGCAGAACGGAGCGGGACGGTGAGCGGCCTGCGGATTAGCGGTCGGCTACCTGTACCCGGACGTGATGTCCGGCTACGGCGACAGTGGCAATCTCGCGGCGATCAGGCGTCGGTGCTCCTGGCGCGGCATCGATACGGACATCACCGAGCTGGGCGCGGGCGACCTGATCCCGTCCGGTCTGGACCTGATCATGATCGGCGGCGGCAGCGACACGCAGCAGCGGCTGGTCGCCCCGGATCTTTACCGGGTCAAGGGAGCGGCTATCCGCGATGCCCTGGCCGACGGCGCGGCCGCGCTGGCAGTCGGCGGCGGCTTACGAGCTCTTCGGCCGTTTCTGCCAGCCCGAGCGGGGAGCCGAGTCCGCCGGTATCGAGGTGTTCGACTCCTGGACGATCCGGCGCAGCGCGATTGCGGGCCCGGAGGATCGACCGACCGCGGTCCCGAGGGCTAACCGCGCCATCGGCGAGCTCGTGATCCGCTGGAACGGCACGCTGCTGACCGGATTCGAGAATCACGGCGGCGACACCTATCTCGGGCCGGCAGCGCAGCCTCTCGGCGACGTGCTGGCCGGATATGGCAACAACGGCAGCGGCACCGAGGGCGTCATCCGCGGCAACGCCGTGGGGACTAACCTGCGAGGACCGTGCCTGCCGGGTAACCCCGCTCTCGCGGACTTCCTGATCGCGGCCGCGGTCGCCCGCCGGCACAGCGACGCCGAGCTGATACCGCTGCCTGACGAGCTGGAACTGGCAGCGCACGACGTCGCCGTCCAGCGCGGCCTCGCTGTCCGGCCAGCCATCCAGGCGGCCGCCCGGACGGCCAGGAGGAGGCTGACTGGCCGTGGCGGGCGAGCACAAGCCAGCCGGCCAGGGCAGATGCGCCCGGCGCCGCGACCCGCTGCGGCCGGCCAGGAAGCCCGCCGCGGGCGACCGGCCATGACGGCCACGCAACGCCCCGCACGAACCGAGATCGCCAGCCCAGACACAGCCAGCCGCCAGCCCGGACACAGCCGCCGCTGTCCGGGACACCGCCAGCCCGGACAGTGCCACCGCCAGCCCGGACAGTGCCACCGCCAGCCCGGACAGTGCCACCGCCAGCCCGGACACCGCCTCGGCCAGCCCCGACGGCACCACGGCGGCGGGCCGGGAGCCGGAACCCGCCTCTCCCGCCGGGCCCGGCAGCGGCCGCGGCGGCCCGAGCATGGTGCGCGCCAGCAGTGTCATGGCGGCGGGCACTATCGGATCGCGCCTGACCGGGTTCATCCGCACGGCCGTCCTGCTCTACGCGATCGGCACGAAGAATCTCGGCGACGCCTACAACGTCGCCAACACCGTGCCGAACGCGGTCTACAGCCTCGCCCTCGGCGGGATCCTGACCAGCGTGGTGGTGCCGCTGCTGGTCAAGGCCGCGAAGAAGCACGCCGACGGCGGAGAAGCCTACGACCAGCGCATCTTCACCCTGGGCGTGCTCGCGCTCGGGGCGATTACCGTCATCGCGACCGCCGCCGCGATACCGATCACGGCCGTCTTCGGGCACGGCATGGGGAACCCGGCTACCTATCACCTGACGCTGATTTTCACCTATTTCTTCATGCCGCAGATCTTCTTCTACGGGGTGAGCTCCCTGGCCGGCGCCATCCTCAACGCGCGCGGCAGCTTCGCCTCGCCGATGTGGACGCCCATCATCAACAATGTCGTCGTCAGCGTCATCGGCATCGCCCTCATCGTGACGGCGGGGACGAATCTCACTCCCGCTACCATCTCGCCGGGCGAGATCCAGCTTCTCGGCGTTGGCACAACGCTCGGCATCGTGCTGCAAACCGTGGCGATGTGGCCGTCCATGCGGAAGGTCGGCTTCGCCTGGCGGCCACGGTTCGACCTCCGTCGCGCCGAGGCCGCCGAGATCGGCCGGATGGGCGGCTGGATGTTCTTCTATATCGTCGCCACCCAGCTGTCGTTCACCGCGACCACGATCGCGTCCAACAATGCGGGCGCCCGCACCTGCAAGTCCTGCGCCGGCGCCGGATTCGCGGCATTCAGCAACGCCTGGCAGCTATTTCAGCTCCCGTACGCCATCGTCGGCGTCTCGGTCATCACGGCCATGCTGCCGCGAATGAGCGAGCACGCTGCCGCGGCCAAGAACTCACTGCTGACCAGGGATTTCTCGGCAGCGACCCGGCTGTCGTCGGTCATCGTGGTGCCGTCGGCCCTCATCCTTGCCGTCCTCGGGCCGCCGCTGGCCCGCGGCCTGTTCGGGCACGGCAGTACGTCCGCCGCGTCGGCCCGCTATCTCGGCGTCATCTTCGGCGTCTTCTGCCTGGGGCTGCTCCCCTACACACTGTTCAACCTGCTGTTGCGGGCCTTCTACGCCATGCACGACTCCAGGACGCCGGCGCTGATCGGCGCGATCGCGATGGCCGTCCGCATCGCCTGCTGCTTCTCGCGCTGGCTATCCTGCCGCCCGCCCAGGTGGTCGCCGGGATCGCCGCCGGGTGGGGCATCTCCAGCGTCGTGATGACAGTGCTGCTGTGGCGGGTGCTCGGCAGGCGCGATCGGCGGCCTGGACACCCGGCGGATCAGCCAGAGCCTGGTGCGCATGCACATCGCCGCCGTTCCCGGCATGATCTTCGCGATCGCGATCTACGGCCCTCATCGGAATGGCAACCGCCGGCGGCACGATCAGCTCGCTGGTGATCGTGACCATCGGCGGCGGCGGCGGCTTGCTGCTCTACCTGCGTCATGGCCAGGCTCCTGAAGATCAGCGAGGTCAGGTCCATGACCGAACTCGCTTCGCGCCCGGCTGGGCTTCCGCTGAATCTGCGCGCAGACGCCGCCCGATAACTTCGCCCGGCGTTCCCGGCCCGTCGCATTATCGCTTTACTGTCCCTTAGATTTCCGTCCGCATTGCCTTTATCTGGCTCCGGGTATCACAAAGACCGGTGAACCGGAAATTAGGCGAGCAGCTGCGCGTCACATTGCGGCAGGCTGGGACAGGAACGCAACGTGAAATCTAATATCCGCCGGGCTCCGGTGGCGACGATCACGGGCATCGTCGGCGGGATAGCAGCGCTCACGCTTCTGGCAGGGTTGCTGGTCAGCGGTATTGTCCTGCCGGTGGTCGGCATGACGGGAATCGCGGTCAGAGATGCCACTGAGACCTTCAATGGCCTCACTGTTCCGGCACTGGCTCAGCTGCCGACTCGCTCGGAAATACTGAATTCCCGCGGCGGAGTGATCGCTTACTATTACCCGAATCATATTTACCGCGTTCCCGTCTCTTATAGCCAGATCGCGCCCTCCATGCGGGAGGCAATCGTCGCGATCGAGGACTCACGCTTTTATCAGCACGGCGCGCTGGATATTCACGGCACGACCAGAGCGATCGCCACTGACCTGTTCGGGGGGCAGGTTCAGGGCGGCTCGACGCTGGCGCAGCAGTACGTCAAGAACGCCCTGATCCTGACCGCGGCCAACAGTGCCGGGCAGCAGGCCGCCATCGCCGACAGTGCCGCGAGAAAGATCCGCGAGCTGCGGATCGCCGTCAACGTCGAGCACGCGCTGACGCCGGATCAGCTGCTGGCCGCCTACCTGAACGTGGCCTACTTCGAGAACGAGGCCTACGGCATCGAAGTCGCCGCGGAGCGCTACTTCGGCCGCACCGCCGCCGGGCTCAGCCTGCCGGAGTCAGCTCTGCTGGCGGGCCTGGTGCAGAATCCCGCGCTCTACGATCCGCTGACCGATCCCGCCGGGGCCCGCCAGCGCCGCAACGTGGTGCTCACCCGCATGACCCAGCTGCACGACATCAGCGCGGCAACAGCCGCGGCGGCCGAACGCACACCGCTAGACGTGCACTTCAGGCCCCAGTCGGTCCAGCAGGGCTGCACCAGTGCCAGCGCGTCGATCTCCGCCTGGTTCTGCGACTACACCATCGCCGAGCTGCAGTCCAATCCCGTGTACAAGCACGCATGGCAGCTGATGAACAGCTTCGGCGGCCTGAAGATCTACACGACGATGAACCCGCAGGATCAGGACGCGGCGCAGAACTCCGTCAACTTCATGCTGCCCGCTCCCCCGTCGGGCTATAACCCGGGCCGGAACGCGGCAGCCGAGGTGCTGATTCAGCCTGGCACCGGCGCGATCCAGGCCATCGCCGTGGACCGTCCGTATGGCACCGGCCGGGGCCAGGACAGCATCGATTACGCCGCCGACACTGCCCAGCACGGCGGCATCGGCGTGCAGACCGGCTCATCCTCGAAGCTGTTCACGCTGATCGCCGCGCTCAAGCGGGGCACCCCGTTCGGCTTCAGCATGGCGGCCACGTCGCCGAGCGACATCGGGCCTTACTACAACTGCGCCGGGCAGCCGACCGGGATGTTCCCGGTATCCAACGCCGAGGGTGCCGGCCACGGCGTGTACACGCTGTACACCGGCACGACGCAGTCGATCAACGTCTTCTTCGCTGAGCTGGAGAAGCGGGTCGGGCTGTGCAGCACGGTCAAGACCGCGGTCAGCATGGGCGACCACCGGGCCGACGGCACCTCACTGCTCAGGGCGGTCGGCAAGCCGGGGCGACCCGGCTACGAGCTGCCGGCCGATGACATCCCGTCATTCACCCTCGGGTCGGTCGCGGTCTCGCCGATGACCATGGCCGACGCTTACGCCACGGTCGCGGCCGGCGGCATCTACTGCCGGCCCGTCGCGATCAGCCGGATCACCGCGACCGGCGGGCGCACGCTGCCGGTCGTGCCCGCGGACTGCCACCGCGTGTTCCCGGCGGCAGTGGCGGCGGCCGCCACCTACATCCTGCGCGGCGTCCTGACCAGCGGCACCGCCCGGGGCGACGGCGTGATCAGGGACGGCATCTACGTGCCGCAGGCGGGCAAGACGGGAACGGCCAACAGCTTCGACTTCGCGGCATTCGGCGGCTACACGCCGAAACTGGCCGGCTATGTGTCGATGTTCAATCCGTCCGGGCCCGTCACTCACCCGATGACCGGATATGCCTCCTGCTACCGCGCCGCCGGCGGCGGCCAGGCCTGCCCGGGCTCGGTCTTCGGCGCCAACGCGGGCCAGATCTGGCAGCTCACCTTCGAGTCCGCTGACCTCGGCCGCTCGTTTGGCTCGTTCCCCGCAGTGCCCGGCTACAGCGGATTCCTCAGCCAGGGAAGCGGGCAGCGATCACCGGCGAAGAAGCGCGGCTGACGGTTTCCGGCGGACTTCCCGGCTGACGGCTTGCTGCCGGCCCTTCCGGCTGACGGAGAGCGCCGCGCCCGCCCGCGGGATCAGGCGTGCTGGTCCTCGTCCGCCATCGCCGGGGAGCGGCCTGCCACCAGCTCGGTGATCTTGCGGGCCAGGTGCTGCGCGGTCAGGCCCTGGGCGTCCAGAAGCTGAGCCCGCTCGCCGTGCTCGAGGAAGCTCTGGGCCAGGCCGAACGTGCGGACGGGCGTATCGACGTCGCTGTCGCGCAGCAGCCGGGCAACGGCGTCGCCGAAGCCGCCGACCCGCCCGTTGTCCTCTACGGTCGCGACCAGCGCATGCTGCCGCGCGGCCTGTACGAGAGCCGGATCCAGCGGCTTCACCCAGCGCGGGTCGACGACCGTGACGCCGATGCCGTGATCAGCCAGCCGGTCGGCCGCCTCGGCGCAGACGGCGGCCATCGGGCCGGCGCCCAGCAGCAGGACGTCGCGGCGGGCGGGATCGGCCGGAACCCTGAGCACGTCCATCGAGCCGATCTTGGCCACTGCCGGCACATCCGGGGTCGACTGCCGCCCGGGGAACCGCAACGCGGTCGGCCCGTCGCTGACGGCAACGGCTTCCCTGAGCAATTCAGCGACCCGGGCGCCATCGCGGGGCACGGCAATCCGCAATCCGGGCACGAGCTGCAGGATGGAGCCGTCCCACATGCCGTGGTGGCTAGCGCCGTCGGGACCGGTCACGCCCGCGCGGTCCAGTACGAACGTGACTGGCAGCTTGTGCAGCGCGACGTCCATCAGGACCTGGTCGAAGGCGCGGTTCAGGAAGGTGGCGTAGATGGCGGCGACCGGGTGCATGCCGCCCATCGCCAGGCCGGCCGCGCTGGTCACGGCGTGCTGTTCGGCGATGCCCACGTCAAAGACGCGATCAGGGAACGCGCTGGCGAACTTGGCCAGGCCCGTCGGGTGCAGCATTGCCGCCGTGATTGCCACTACGTCCGGCCGTTCCGCGCCGATCGCGGCCAGCTCATCGCCGAACACCTGCGTCCACGGGCGGGCCGGAGCGCTCGTCGCGGCGGCGGTCTTGCCGCCGCCGGAAGCGACGGGAACCGCGACCCGGGCGGCGGGCGCGGGCGACACCTGGTGCAGGCAGTCTTCAAGGTTTTCCTCGGCCAGCGGGTAGCCGAATCCCTTGCGGGTGATCACGTGGACGAGGACCGGGCCGCCGAAGTCGCGGGCGCGGCGGAGCGCGTGCTCGACCGCGAACTCATCATGCCCGTCCACCGGCCCGAGGTACTTGAGTCCGAGATCCTCGAACATCACCTGAGGCTGGAGTACGTCCTTCAGCCCCTTCTTGATGCCGTGCAGGGTGTCGAACAGCGGCGAGCCGACGAGCGGCGTATGGGACAGCGAGGTCTTAATGTAGTCCAGCACCTGCTCGTACCGCTGCGACACCCGGACCGACGCCAGATGATCGGCGAGCCCTCCGATCGTCGGCTGGTAAGAGCGGCCGTTGTCGTTGACGACGATGACCACGCGGCGCTGCTTGGCGCCGGCGATGTTGTTCAGCGCCTCCCAGGCCATGCCGCCGGTCAGGGCACCATCGCCGATGACAGCCACGACGCTGCGGTGCGACTCGCCGCGAAGCTCGTAGGCCTTGGCCAGCCCGTCGGCGTAGGACAGGCTCGTCGACGCATGCGAGTTCTCGACGAGATCGTGCTCGGACTCGCCCCGGTTCGGGTAGCCGGTGACGCCCTCATGCTGCCGCAGGGAGCCGAAATCCTGGTACCGGCCGGTGAGCAGCTTGTGCACATAGGACTGATGCCCGGTGTCGAACAGGATGCGGTCGACCGGCGAGTCGAATACCCGGTGCAGTGCGATCGTGAGCTCGACCACGCCCAGGTTGGGACCGAGGTGACCGCCGTTCTTCGTCACGATCCTGATCAGGTAGTCCCGGATTTCGGCGGCGAGCCGGGGCAGTTCGTCGGCGCTGAGGTCCTTGAGGTCACGCGGACCTTCGATGCGCTCCAGCAAACTCACTAGATCTGCTCCTCGTGTCGTCGGCCACCACCGGGCGCCGGCACGAGACTCCGTGCCCGCATCGCCAGCGCCAGGCTCCAGTTGTCCTGCGATCCTGCCGCACCGGGCCGCTGCCGGGAGCTCGCCGGCTGGCGCTTGCGTACCAGGCCGGTCCCGGCCTCACGGCGGGGCACTTCTGACCGAGTCTATTTCGCTCTATCTGCTCCGCGCGCGCGACCTCGCCACAGTGAGCTCCGGCACGGCACCTGCGACACGCCCCGGCGGGGACCACGCTGGCCGTTCCGCCGGACCCCGGCGGCACCTACAGTATGTCCCATGGCTGGCGAACTATCCCCGGTGAACCCGTCCGCGGCGGTGCCCGCTCCGTCCGAGCTCAGGGCCTCGCACGAGGACCGGGACAGAGTCGTTGAGCTGCTGCGGGTCGCGGCAGGCGACGGGCGCCTGACCGCAGAGGAACTCGACGAACGGCTGGAGGCTGCGCTTACCGCCAGGACCTACAGCGAGCTCGCCGTCCTGACGACCGACTTGCCCGCCGCGCCGGTGCCGGCGAGCGTGGCCCGGGCTGAGGCCAGGCAACTCGTCCGGATCGACTGCGGCAGCGGCAGCGCGAAGCGCGACGGCCAGTGGGTCGTGCCGGAGCGGATGGAGGTCAAGGTCAGCAGCGGCAGCGTCAAGCTGGACCTGACGAAGGCCGTGATCAGCCAGCCGGTACTCGAGATCGATGCCGAGGTGCGCAGCGGCAGCCTCACCGTCATCACCAGGCCCGGAATCGTGGTCGATACCGACGATGTCGCCGTCAGAAGCGGCAGCGTCGGCGTCAGGGCCCATCGCGGCCCGGCGGTGCCGGTGATCCTCCGCGTCCGCGTCGCGGGCACCGTCGCGAGCGGATCCCTGAAGGCCCGCCCGCCGCGCCGCACCCTCTGGCAATGGCTGCTGCGGCGCCCGTTCAGCTATGCCTGAGCCGGATCACCGCTCCTGAGCGCCAGCCGTCTGGACCCCGCCGCCCGCCGCGGACCGGCTCAGCGGCCGGTCACGGCGGCGACACCGGAGCCACCCGGCCGCCTGGCCGCACCGCCGGCGGGCGGCACGGTCAGGGCCCGCCCGGCCAGCCAGCCGAAGATCAGCTGAGCGACGGCCACCGCGAGCAGCACAAGCCCGGGCAGCGTCCAGCTGCCGGTCGCATTGTGCAGGAAGCCGACCGTCAGCGGTCCGGCGCTCGCCAGCAGGTACCCCGCTCCCTGAGCGAACGCGGACAGCGACGCCGCCGTCACCGGATCCGGTGCGCGCGCCATGGTGTAGAACACGCCGAGCCCGAGCGCCGCGCCCTGGCCGAGGCCGAGCACCACGACGAAGCCGGCCAGCCCGGGGCCTGCCGGACCGAAAACCGCTCCGGCGACGCCCGCCCCGATGGCTACCGCAGTCACCGCGGCCAGCTTGCGCTGGTCAGCGGCCCGGTGGGCCAGGACAGGGACCAGCAGGCAGGTAACCGCGTTCCCGAGGTTCATCAGCGCCAGCAAGTCGCCAGCCTGCACCGCACTCACGCCGCGATCCCTGAACATGGTCGGGAACCAGGACAAGGTGGCGTAGTAAGACAGGCTCTGCAACCCCATGAACAGCGTGACCTGCCAGGCCAGCGCCCGGCGGCCCATAGCCAGCGCGCCGGCGCCGCGGACTGGCCCCGCGGGCACGGTCCGGTGGCGCAGCTGCGGCAGCCAGACCAGCGCCGCCACCACCGCGGACACCGACCAGAGCCCGAGCGTGATGCGGACGGATGCGCTTCCGGCGGTGAGCCCGTTCCCGGCGGCATTGAACACCGGGACGGCGAGCAGCGACGCCACGATGGCGCCGGCCGACAGCATCAGCAGGTACAGGCCGATGACCAGGCCCGCGCGTTCTGGCATCCGGCGTTTGACCAGGCTGGGGAGCAAGACGTTCATAAGGGCGATGGACCCGCCGGCCACGATCGTGCCAGGGAACAGCAGCACAGCCGGGCTCAGGCTGCGCAGCAGCAGCCCGGCCGCCAGCAGCACCAGGGCCAGGCCCAGCACGCGCTCCTCGCCGAAGCGGCGGCTGAGCGGGGCACCTGTGCCGGAGAACACGCCGAAGCAGAGCGCCGGGATGGCCGCCAGCAGCGACAGGCCCGCGGCGGGCATGTGCAGAGCGGCTTCCAGCTCGGGAAAGACCGGCGGCAGGCTGGTGATGGCGGCGCGGAGGTTGAATGCCAGGACCAGGACGCCGGCCATCAGGATTGCCGCGCCCGGCCGCCCTGGCAGGAGCCCGCTTGACCGAGGTCCGGCCGGCCGGACCTCGTCCCTGCTTGTCACTGCCGCCCTCCGTCCACGCCCAAGGCTCGCATATCGGGCTGGTCGCGCCAACCGCGGCCAGGGCCGAGCGGCTGCGCCTGTCGGCAGGGCCTGATACGAAGGACGCATGACCAGCCCTGGTGATCCGCCGTCCGATGCGCTCCGCGCCGAAGCCGAGGCCAGTCTGCGCGCGCTGGCCGGCCCGGCTGCCCGGCTGCGCGAGGATCAGTGGACGGCGATCAGCGCGCTCGTCAGCGACCACGTCCGCGCCCTGGTGGTCCAGCGGACCGGCTGGGGCAAGTCCGCGGTGTACTTCACCGCGACCGCCCTGCTGCGGGCTCGCGGCAGCGGGCCGTCGGTGATCGTCTCGCCGCTGCTGGCGCTGATGCGGAACCAGATCGAGGCAGCGGGCCGGGCCGGGATCCGCGCCCGCACCGTGAACTCGGTCAACATCGAGCAATGGGATGAGGTCTACGCCGAGGTCGCGGCCGGACAGGTCGACGTGCTGCTGGTCAGCCCGGAGCGGCTGAACAACCCCGGCTTCCGGGACCAGGTGCTGCCCAAGCTGATTGCCTCAGCCGGCCTGCTGGTCGTGGACGAGGCCCACTGCATCTCCGACTGGGGGCATGACTTCCGGCCGGACTACCGCAGGCTGCGCACTCTGCTGGCGGAGCTGCCTCCCGGCGTGCCTGTCCTCGCCACCACCGCAACCGCGAACGCCCGGGTCACCCGCGATGTCGCCGAGCAGCTCGGGGCGGGGGCCGACGGCGAGACCCTGGTGCTGCGCGGCCCGCTCGACCGGGACAGCCTGCACCTCGCGGTCGTCCGGCTGCCCGCCGCCCAGCAGCGCCTGGGCTGGCTGGCGGAGTATCTCGGTCAGCTGCAAGGCTCGGGAATCATCTACACCCTGACCGTCGCCGCGGCGCACGAGACGGCGGCGTTCCTGCGCGAGCGCGGCCATCAGGTGCTGCCCTACACCGGCAAGGACGATCCGGCCGACCGGCAGGCCGCCGAAGACGCGCTGCTGGCGAACGAGATCAAGGCCCTCGTGGCAACGAGCGCGCTGGGCATGGGATTCGACAAGCCGGACCTCGGCTTCGTCGTCCATCTCGGCGCGCCGCAGTCGCCCATCGCCTATTACCAGCAGATCGGGCGGGCGGGCCGGGGCGTGGACCGCGCCGACGTGGTTTTGCTCCCCGGCCGCGAGGACGCTGACATCTGGGCCTACTTCGGCTCGCTGGCCTTTCCGCCTGAGGGAGTGGTGCGCCGGACGCTGGCGGTGCTCGCCGCGGCGGAGCGCCCGCTGTCGACAGCCGCGCTGGAGACGCAGGTCGACCTGTCGCGCGGCCGCCTGGAGATGATGCTGAAGGTCCTGGACGTCGACGGCGCCGTCCGGCGCGTGTCCGGCGGCTGGACCGCGACCGGCGAGGACTGGGCCTACGATGCCGACCGGTATGCCACTGTCGCCGCCGAGCGCGCCCGCGAGCAGCAGGCGATGCTCGGCTACATCGCCACCACCGCGTGCCGGATGGACTACCTGCGCCGGGAGCTGGACGACCCGGCGGCGGCGCCGTGCGGACGCTGCGACAACTGCACCGGCCAGCCGTGGCCGGACGCGGTGCCCGACGCGGCGGCCGCCGCCGCGAAGGAGCGGCTGCTGCGGCCCGGCACCGACCTGGAGCCGCGGAAGATGTGGCCGACGGGCATGCGCGACCTGGACGTCGAGGCGTCCGGGAAGATCAGCGCCGACGTCGCCGCCGGGCCGGGACGGTCGCTGGGCAAGCTGAGCGATCTGGGCTGGGGCCCGCGGCTGCGCTCGGTTGCGGGCGCGGAGATACCGGATGGTGCCGTTCCCGACGACGTGATCGCGGCGGTCGTCGCCGTCCTGGCGGCCTGGAAGTGGGACGCCCGGCCCGCCGCCGTCGTCAGCATCCCGTCCCGCACGCGGCCGCAGCTGATCGGCAGCCTGGCCGCGCGCATCGCGGAGATCGGCCGGATGCCGTACCTCGGATCGCTGGAGTACGCGCCCGCCGCCGGACCATTGGCAGCTGGCCGCCAGCACAACAGCGCCCAGCGGTTGCGCGCGGTCTGGAACACCCTGGTCGTGCCGCCCGGCCTGAGCGGCCAGCTTGCCGGCCTGGCCGGGCCGGTACTGCTGGTCGACGACATCATCGACACCGGCTGGACGCTGACCGTGGCCGCGATGGCGCTCAGGGAAGCGGGCGCGGCGGCTGTCCTGCCGTTCACCCTGGCCGCAGCGGGCGCCTGACCGGCGCGGGCTGGCTGACGGCGGTGCTGGCTGACGGGCCGGGCGGATAGCTGCCGCGCGCCGCGGGCCTGACCGCTGGTACGCTGATCGGGTGACACGCTTCCGCAGCCTTCTTCTCAGCGGGCCGCACTGACGCAGTTAGTCAGCGCGGCCGCCCCTCATGCTCTTCGTGAGGGGCTTTTTCATTTCCCGCGACGGCCGTCCGCAGGCCAGCATCGACAGCGAAAGGCAATGGCGCCATGAGCGACCACGTCAGCGAGGCAGCTAGCCGGCCGAACCGGCCGCGAGCCCCGACCCTGCGGCTGACCCCTTCCGGTACGGCGCCGCCCTGGCGGCCGCGATCGAGGAGCGCTGGCAGCGCCGGTGGGACGAGGAGGGAACCTTCCATTCGCCCAACCCGGTGGGCCCGCTAGCGGCCGGGTTCGAGGCGGTGGCCGGAAAGCAGAAGGCGTACGTGCTCGACATGTTCCCGTATGCCAGCGGCACCGGAATCCATGTCGGCCACCCGATTGGCTACATCGCCACCGACGTCTACGCCCGGTACCTGCGGATGACCGGGCACCACGTGCTGCACGCGATGGGATTTGACGCGTTCGGCCTGCCGGCCGAGCAGTTCGCGCTGGCCACCGGGCAGCATCCGCAGGTCACAACCCGGCACAACGTAGCCAACATGCGCCGGCAACTGCGCCGCCTGGGCATGGGCTACGACACCCGGCGGAGCGTCGAGACCACGGATCCGGACTTCTACCGCTGGACGCAGTGGATCTTCCTGCGGATCTTCGACAGCTGGGTCGACGAACGCACCGGCCGGGCGCGGCCAGTCGCCGACCTGATCGCCGAGTATTCCTCCGGCCTGCGGCCGGTTCCCGGCGGCCGCTCCTTCGCTGAGCTGACAGCGGCGGAGCAGCACCAGCTGATCGATCAGCGCCGGCTGGCGTACATCGCCACCGAGCCGGTCAACTGGTGCCCTGGCCTGGGCACCGTACTGGCCAACGAGGAGGTAACGGCCGACGGTCGCAGCGACATCGGCAACTTCCCTGTTTACCGGCGGCCGATGCGCCAGTGGATGCTGCGCATCACCGCGATGGCCCAGCGCCTGACCGACGACCTGGACGAGCTGAACTGGCCGGAGAACGTCAAGCAGCTGCAGCGCAACTGGATCGGCGCCAGCGATGGCGCCGTCATCGAGCTGCCCGTCGCCGGGCAGGACGGCCGCACCATCGACGTCTTCACCACCCGGCCCGACACGCTGGCCGGCGCGACCTACGTGGTGCTGGCGCCCGAGCACCCGATGGCCGGCAGCCTGGCCGCCGATCAGCTGGCCGGCCGGGACGCCGGGCCGGTGGCGGGGCGAAGCGGCCACGCCGCGCGACGCCGTCGCCGCCTACCGCGCGGCGGCATCGCAGCTGAGCGACCGGCAGCGAGCGGCTGGCGGCACGGCGAAGTCCGGCGTCTTCACCGGCGGCTACGCGCTCAATCCGGCCACCGGCGAGCTGATGCCGGTCTTCCTGGCGCAGTACGTCCTGATGGGGTACGGCACCGGCGCCATCATGGCCGTTCCCGCGCACGACCAGCGTGACGACGAGTTCGCCCGCGCGTTCGGGCTGCCGGCCCGGCCGGTCCTGGACGCCAGCGGGGCCTACCTGCCGGCACCGGGGCCGCAGCTGGCCGGACTCGGCCGGGAGGCCGCCATCGACGCGGCAGTCTCCTGGCTGGAACGGGCTCACCACGGCCGCGCTGACCGCCGGTACCGGCTGAGGGACTGGCTGTTCTCCCGGCAGCGGTACTGGGGCGAGCCGGTCCCGGTGGTGTACGACGACGACGGCCTGCCGATCGCGCTGCCCGACGATGCGCTTCCGGTGCTGCTGCCCGATGTCGCCGACTTCCGGCCCGCCGCTGACCAGGACGAGACCAGCGATCCGGTCCCGCCGCTGGCCCGGGCACCCGGCTGGGCGGACGCGGAGCTGGATCTGGGCGACGGCCGCCGTGCCTACCGTCGGGAGCTGAACACGATGCCGCAGTGGGCCGGCTCCTGCTGGTACTACCTGCGGTACCTGGACCCGGCCAACGACGCGGCCTTCGTGGACCCGGCCGTCGAGCGCTACTGGATGGAGCCCGGCGGCGTCGACCTGTATGTCGGCGGCGTCGAGCACGCGGTGCTGCATCTGCTGTACGCGCGCTTCTGGCACAAGGTGCTGTTCGACCTGGGGCTGGTGTCGACCCCGGAGCCGTTCGCCCGGCTGGTTAACCAGGGCATGATTCAGGCCGATGCGTTCACCGACGAACGGGGCATCTACGTGCCGGCCGCCGACGTCGTCGTCGCACCCGGCGGGGCGGCGAGCTACCAGGGACGGCCGGTCAGCAGGCGGTCAGGAAAGATGGGCAAGAGCCTGAAGAACGGCGTGAGCCCGGAGGAGATGTACCGCCGCTACGGCGCCGACACCCTGCGGCTGTACGAGATGGCCATGGGACCGCTGGAAGCCGACAAGCCGTGGCGCACTGACGACGTCATCGGCGTGCACCGGCTGCTGCAGCGGCTTGTGGCGCTGCCTGGTCGACGAGCAGACCGGCGCGACGGCAATCAGTGACGCGGCACTGGATGCTGACACCGAGCGCGCCCTGCATGCCACCATCCTGGCCGTCGGGACGCGACTTCGGGCTGCTGCGGTTCAATACCGCGATCGCGCGGCTCACCGAGCTGGTGACGGTCGCGGCCAGGCTGCCGGCTGGTGGCCGCGGCCTGCCGCGGGCGCTGGCCGAGCCCCTGGTGCTGATGATGGCTCCGCTGGCGCCGCACATCGCCGAGGAACTGTGGTCGAGGCTCGGTCACACCGGGTCGCTGGCTTACGAGCCGTTCCCGGTGGCTGACCCCCGGCTCGCCCGTGCGCGGGTGATAACGGTGCCCGTCCAGGTGAACGGCCGCACCCGGTTCCGGGTCGAGGTGCCGGCCACCGCGGATGCGGCGACACGGAGCGGGCCGTCCGGTCGCATGCCGATTATGCGCGCTGCCTGGAGGGCGGCACACGTGGACCGGATGGTCACGGTCCCCGGCCGGATCGTGAACATCATCGTGAGCTCCTAGCGTCGCCGGATCACCGGGAAGGATGTACGGGTATCTATGGGATTTACCTCTCCGCTCGCCGAGCCTGAGCTGGCTACCATCGCCGCGGAACGGCAGGCGCTGGAGTCCTGGCTCGATGTCCAGCGCGCCGAACTGCTCTCCAAGCTCGAGGGGCTGGACGACGGGCAGGCCAGCGCGGCGCGTGCTTCCCTCGCTCACCACGCTGCACGGCCTGATCCGGCATCTGACCAAGGTGGAGCACGTCTGGTTCGTGCAGGTGCTGGCCGGCCTCGACAGCCGGCCCCGTTCGGCTGGCCCGAGGTGACTGACGGCGACTTCCTGCTCCGGGACAGCCAAGGTCTCGCGGCTGACGTGGCCCGGTTTGTCACCGCCGCGGCGCGTAGCCGGCAGATCCTGGCCGGCCGGTCACTCGATGACGTGCGGGTGCAGCGCAAAGTGGGCGAGGTCGACGTGCGCTGGGTGATGCTCCACATGATCAGGGAATACGCGCAGCACAACGGGCACGCCGACATCATCCGCGAGCTCATCGACGGCACCACCCAGAGCTAGCCGGGCCCGGCGCGGCCTCGCCGCGGGCGATGACGGCCCGCTGGCCTCTATCCGAAAGGCCCGGTTACCTATAGCATCCGTGCCGTGAATCCGCTTTCCGGAGTTCTGGGCCAGGCGTGGCAGACCTACCGCGCGCACGCCGCGCATTTTCTTACCATCGCCTTTGTCATCTACCTGGCGGCCGCTATCGTCGCGGCCCTGCTCGCGCTGGTCGGCGGCATCTTCGGGGCGCTGCTCGGCTCCATCGTCGAGATGTTCGCTGCCTTCCTGGTCCAGGCGGCACTGGTCAAGGCCGTGCAGGACGTGCGGGACGGCCGCGCTGACCTGTCCCTGCGCGACACCGTGTCCGCGGCCTCTCCGTACCTGTGGACCGTCGCCGGGGCGTCGATCCTGGCCGGCATCGCGATCACGATCGGGCTCGCCCTGATCATCGTTCCCGGCCTGTACCTCATCACGATCTGGGCAGTGATCATCCCCGTCATCGTGATCGAGCGCTCCGGTGTGCTGGCTTCCTTCGGTCGCAGCCACCAGCTCGTCCGCGGCCGGGGCTGGCACGTCTTCGGCACGCTGGTGCTGGTCTTCGTGATCCTGCTCGTCGTCGATGCCCTGCTCGGGGCTATTTTCTCGGTGCTGCCCGACCTGCTGCGCAGCGGCCTGAGCACCGTTATCTCGGGCACGCTGGTCGCGCCCTTCCTCGCGGCCGTGGTGACGCTGATCTATTACCGGCTCTCCGGCGAACCCGCGTAGCCGCCCGGGCGCTAGCGACCCGAGCGCACAGCGGCAGGATGCCAGGGCGCGCTCTGAGCAGGCGGTCCCGAGGGAGCTGAGCTCGGCTTCGCCGGCGGGGTCAGGACAGTCAGGACTCCTGTGATCAGCAGGACGGCCGCGAGGGTGCAGACTTCCAGGCGAGTCGCCAGGGCCGGCCCCGCACCGGGCTCGGCGCTGCGCCGCAGCCAGCTCCGCCCCGCTAGCGCGAGGCCGGCCGCGACGCACACGAGCACCGCCTTCGCGATGAGGAACCTGCCGTAGGCGGTCGTGAGCAGCGAGCTGACCGGCACCAGCACCAGCGCTGAGACCAGGCCGGTGATCAGGACCAGTGCGAACACCCACGCCGCCGCCGTCGCGTACAGCCGGATGATGCCCTGCGCGGCGGCCGGATGATCACGCCAGGCCAGCGCCGCGCGCACCGCGTAGGCGAGCATCCCGGCCCACAGGACGGCCGGGAGGACGTGACAGATCGTCACCGTCGCGCCCGCGACCGCGATGACTCCCTCCGGATGGGACCTGATGCCCTCGGCCAGCACGACGCCGCACAGCACCGCCGCCGCCCAGCCCGCCTGCCTGAACCGCGCCAGCAACGCGGCCAGCGCGAACAGCACCGCCTCAGCGGCGGCGATCTGAGCCGTTCCGCCGGAACTCAGGCCCGCCGGAGCCGGCTGCGCCAGCTGCCTGGCAACTACCGGGCCGGACAGCGCCGTGATCAGCAGCGCGCAACTCGCCGCAAGTCCGAGAAGCGAGCCCCGGATGGCCCACGGCCCTGGCAGCGGACCTGGCCGGGCTCCCTTGTAATGCCGCCCGAGCCCGCGACCGGCCAGGCCGCCGAGGGCCAGGGCCAGGCCGGCCAGCATCAGCCCGCGCTCCAGCCCGGTGATCCAGAGCGCGGGCGTGGCCAGCCCGGGCGAGCGCAGCGCGACAGCGGTCAGCGGCGGTCGGCCGCAGGCCATAACCGCCCTGCCCGTACTGGGCGAGCTCGGAGGGATCTCACGGCTGCGACACTAGCCGCGAGACTCTCCCGTTTCTGCCTTTGCTGCGGATATGCCGGAATCTTTACCCGCCCGATACGTCGCGGGCGTTACTGCGCGGACGGACGGCATGACCAGCGTGCGCGAGACGCTCGAATGCCGCGGTCGCGTGCCGGTGAAGATCCAGGTCAGCCGGCTGAAGTAGGCCGAGCCCGGTCGCCCGGCCCACGCCTCAGGCCGCCACAGCACGATCGAGGATCGGGTACCCGGTGTACTGGCCCGGACCGCAGCTCGCGCTGGGCGTGCAGTTGTTGACCTCAAGTACTCCGTGGCCAAATGCGGTGCGCCGCCAGCTTGTCCAGCCCGAATGGCCGATGAGCTCGCTGGAAATCATGCAGCCGGGCAGCGGCAGCGTGCCGGGCCGGACCTGGCCTTTGCCGGTGCACTGATTGACCAGCACAACCCGGCCCGCCGCGGCGGGCTGCGCGGCGCCAGGCGCGGCCGACCCGGCCGATGCCGGAGCTGCCGCCACGACCATTCCTGCCAGTACTCCGGCTGCGGCCAGTCCCCCGGCCGCCAGCACAATTCGCGCTCGCTTCAGCATATCCGTCAATCCTCTCTAGGTCGCGACGCCTTCAACGGTGACGTCGTCATCAGAAAGGACGCTGTTACGGCGGCGGCGGTTAGAGAAAAATGGCAGCCGCCGCGCGCCTGCCCGCCGAGAGCGGCTAGCCGCTCTCGCCGAGCAGAGACCGCAGCACGTACTGCATGATGCCGCCGTGACGGTAGTACTCGGCCTCGCCGGGAGTGTCGATGCGCACGACCGCCGTGAACTCCTTGCCGTCGGCCGTCACGGTGATCTCACGTGGCGTCTCGCCGGCGTTCATCGCCTCGATGCCGGTGATGTCGAACACCTCATGCCCGGTAAGCCCGAGCGACTCGGCGCTCTGCCCCGGCTTGAACTGCAGCGGCAGGACGCCCATGCCGATCAGGTTGGACCGGTGGATCCGCTCGAAGGATTCCACCAGGACCGCGCGGACGCCGAGCAGCGCCGTGCCCTTGGCGGCCCAGTCGCGGGACGAGCCGGAGCCGTACTCCTTGCCGCCGAGTACGACCAGGGGCGTTCCCGCCTCGATGTACTGACGCGACGCGTCGTATATCGACATCTGCTCGCCCCCCGGCAGCGCGATGGTCACGCCGCCCTCAGTGCCCGGGGCCAGCTGGTTGCGCAGCCGGATGTTGGCGAACGTGCCGCGGATCATCACCTCGTGGTTGCCGCGCCGCGAGCCGTAGCTGTTGAAGTCCGGCCGCTGCACCCCGTGCTCGGTGAGGTACTTCCCGGCCGGGCTGTCAGTCTTGATCGCGCCGGCCGGCGAGATGTGATCGGTGGTGACGGAGTCCCCGAGTACGGCCAGCACCCGGGCGCCGTGGATGTCGGTCACCGGGCTCGGCTCGGTCTCCATGCCCTCGAAGTACGGCGGGCGCCGCACGTAGGTCGAGTCCGGGTCCCAGGAGAAAGTGTCACCCGGAGGCACGTCCAGGTCCTGCCAGAGCTCGTCACCGCTGAACACGTCGGCGTAGTCGCGGGTGAACATTTCCGCGGCGACGGCGCTCTCCACGATCGACTCGATCTCGGCCGGGGCCGGCCACAGGTCCTTCAGATACACCTCCTCACCCGATGACCCGGTGCCGATCGGCTCGTTCGCCAGGTCGATGTCCATGGTGCCGGCCAGCGCGTAGGCGACCACCAGCGGCGGCGAGGCGAGGTAGTTCATCTTCACGTCCGGGTTGATCCGGCCCTCGAAGTTGCGGTTGCCGGACAGCACCGAGACCACGGCCAGGTCGTTCTCGGCGACCGCCGCGCTGATCGCCTCCGGCAGCGGGCCGGAGTTGCCGATACAGGTGGTGCAGCCGTAGCCGACCAGGTTGAAGCCCAGCTTCTCCAGGTACGGGGTGAGGCCCGCGCGCTCGTAGTAGTCCATGACGACCTTGGAGCCGGGCGCGAGCGTCGTCTTCACCCACGGCTTGCGCTCCAGGCCGAACTCGACCGCCTTCTTCGCGACCAGGGCAGCGCCGATCATCACCGACGGATTGGACGTGTTGGTGCAGGACGTGATCGCGGCGATCACCACCGAGCCGTGGTCGACGGAGGTGGTCGTGCCGTCCTCCAGGGTCACCTCGGCTGGCTGGGAGGGACGGCGCTGAGCGGCGTTGCCCTCGGCCGGGCCGGTGCCGCCGCCGTTCTCGCTGTCGGCCACGAACGGGTCGGACGCCGGGAAGGTGTCGGCGATGTCGTCGTCGAGCTTGTCCAGCTCAACGTAGCTGCCGAGGGCGCTGCGGAACGAGGTCTTGGCGTCGGTCAGCGCGATCCGGTCCTGCGGCCGCTTCGGGCCGGCCAGCGACGGCACCACAGTCGACAGGTCGAGCTCGAGCTCCTCGGAGTACCGTCCGTGCACGGCCGGGTCATGCCACAGGCCCTGCTCCTTCGCGTACGCCTCGACCAGCGCCACCTGCTCTGCCGGACGGCCGGTGAGCCTCAGGTAGGTCAGCGTCTCGGCATCGACCGGGAAGATCGCGCAGGTCGAGCCGAATTCGGGGCTCATGTTCCCGATGGTGGCCCGGTTGGCGACCGGAACGGCGGCGACGCCGTCACCGTAGAACTCCACAAACTTGCCGACCACGCCGTGCTTGCGCAGCAGTTCGGTGATGGTGAGCACCAGATCGGTGGCGGTGGCGCCGGCCGGCAGCTCGCCGGCCAGCCGGAAGCCGACGACCTTCGGGATCAGCATGGATACCGGCTGGCCGAGCATCGCCGCCTCGGCCTCGATGCCGCCGACGCCCCAGCCGAGAACGCCGAGGCCGTTCTGCATCGTGGTGTGCGAGTCGGTCCCGACGCAGGTGTCCGGGTAGGCCGCCAGCACTCCGTCAGCCTCCAGGGTCATGACGACCCTGGCCAGGTACTCGATGTTGACCTGGTGCACGATGCCGGTTCCCGGCGGCACGACCTTGAACTGGCGCAGTGCCTCCTGGCCCCAGCGCAGGAAGGCGAATCGCTCGCGGTTGCGCTTGAACTCAAACTCGACGTTCCGGTCGAAGGCATCCGGGCGCCCGAACACGTCCGCCACCACCGAGTGATCGATCACCAGCTCGGCGGGGACGAGCGGGTTGATCTTGCCCGCGTCGCCGCCGAGAGCCCGCATGGCCTCGCGCATGGCGGCGAGATCCACCACGGCCGGCACGCCGGTCAGGTCCTGCATGAGGACCCGCGCCGGGCTGAACGGGATCTCGGTGTCGGGCTCGGCGGCCGGGTCCCAGTGCCACCAGGGCGGTGACGTGATCGGCGGTGACATTCCGGCCGTCCTCGGTCCGCAGCAGGTTCTCCAGCAGGACCTTCAGGCTGTAGGGCAGGTCACCGGCACCGTCCACGGCGTCCAGCCGGTGTATCTGGTAGCTGGTCCCGCCCACGGCGAGATCGGCGCGGCTGCCGAAACTGTTCCCGGTCATCGTCCTGGCCTCCTGGGTTCTGCAGATCGTGCTGACCTGCCCTGCGTAATCCCCTGCATGCATCTTGCCGCGTTTCGGCCCGGCTGCGCCCGCCGACCCCGCCGCGCGCCGCGGGCATCCCGTCAAGTATCTCGATATCAAGCTATCTTGCCATCAGAGCCTAGTGAGCGACTATCTCGACGTCAAGGTAACTGGACGGCCTGCGCGCGCATCCCCCGGCAGAGCCGGCGGCTCGCGGGGATGGCGCACGGTCTATCATTGTGATATCAATTTAATAGCTGATTGCCGGTCACTCCGACGGGCGAGGCACAGGAGGCACTGTAATGAACCAGCCCGGCGGCCCTGCCGCTCCCCGGCAGGACCTCACGACCTCACCGCCATCCGTCCCCTTCCTCAGGCCTCGCCGTCCGGCCGGCTGCGGCGCGATCGCCGGGCTTCCGATCGGATGCCGCTGGCTGTCTGGCTGATCGCGGCCGTGTTCGTCGCGGCCGAACTCGCTGTCAGCGGCCGGTACGGCTTCATGCAGGACGAGCTGTACTTCATCGCCGCCGGACATCATCTGGCCTTCGGCTACGTCGACCAGCCGCCAATCGCCCCGCTGCTCACCCGCATCACCGGCGTGCTCGGAGTCACTCCGACGGCGATCCGGATCATCCCGGCGCTCGCGGGCGGGGCAGTCGTTCTCATGGCGGCCAGGCTCGCGGCGCTGTTCGGCGCCGGCCGTCTCGGCCGGGTACTCGCCGCCCTCGCCACCGCGTGCGCTCCGGTGCTGATCGGCGCCGACCACGTCGGGAACACCACGCCGCTGGACCTGCTCGCCTGGACGGCAGTCGTGCTGTGCGCCTGCACCGCGCTGCTCCGCGACCGGCCGCACTGGTGGCTCGGCGCCGGCGCGGCCGCCGGGCTCGGGCTCGAGAACGACAACATCGTCATCCTGCTGCTGGTCGGACTGCTGGCCGGCATCGCCGTCTCGGTCCACCGGCCGGTGCTCCGCACCGTGTGGCCGTGGGCGGGATCTGCCGTGGCCGCTGCGCTCTGGGCTCCCAACCTGATCTGGCAGGCAACGCACGGCTGGCCGCAGCTCGCCATGTCGTCGGCCCTGCATCAGCAGAACAGCTCCCCCGGCGCCTACGCCGGCGGCATCCCGGCCCAGCTGGTCTACGCGGGCCTGCTCGTGGCGCCGCTGCTGATCGCCGGCTGCGTCCGGCTCTGGCGCGCGCCGGAACTGCGCTTCCTTGCCATCGCCACCGCTCTCGTCGTGGTCTACGTGCTGGCCTGGGTGCCCGGAAAGCCGTACTACACCGACGGCCTGCTCGCGGCGGTGCTGGCGGCCGGATCCGTCGTCGCCGAGGGCTGGGTCAGCCGCGGCCGCCGCCCGGCGCTCCGCCGCGGTCTCCTGCTCGCGGCGCCGCTGGCCGGCCTCGCTCTGGTTGTGTGCTGGTCCTGCCGGTCGTGCCCGTGACTGACGTGCATTCCCTGCCGGGCTCGGCCCAGCAGAGCCCGCAGGTGGGCGACAGCATCGGCTGGCCGCAGCTCACCGCCGTGGTCGCGGCGCAGGACGCGAGTCTCAGCCGGGCCGGCCAGCGCCCGACCGCCGTCTTCGCCGGCTACTACGGCGAAGCCGCCGCGCTGACGGTGCTCGGCGGCAGCGATCACCTGCCGCCCGTGCTGTCGGGCCAGAACGCGTACTGGATGTGGGGACCGGGCCGCGCACAGGACCGCACCGTGCTGGTCGTCGATGCGCTCGGCACGCTGCGGCCGTACTTCCGCAGCTGCCGCCTGCTCGCCACTTACCGCGCGCCGTACGGCGTGCAGAACAGCTGGACCCCCATCCAGATCGGCGTCTGCACCGGCCCGTCCGCATCCTGGCCCGCGCTCTGGCCGCGGCTGAAGTACTACGGCTGACCAGCGGGCCGGGGACTGCCCGAGTGTCCGGCTGGTTCCCGGCTCCCGCCACCGCTGCCTGCAGTGGTAGTGCTATAGCCGGACCAGCTGCAGGCAGCGCGGCGTCAGCTCGTCCGCGGGCGGCTCAGCCGAGAATGCGGAGCCGCTGCGGGTCGTAGAACGGCGCGAACTGCAGCCGGGCCGGCAGATCTCCGGCCGGGGCCTGCGCACAGTGAAACCGCCGCCCGCCAGCCACGGTCCGGTGACTCCGTCGGCGCAGGCCACCTGCGCGAGCCCGACGGGGCCGCCGATCGTGTGACCGTAGGCGGCTGCCCGGACATAGCCGACCCAGATGCCGTCGCGGAACACCGGCTCGTTCCCGAAAAGGTCGGCCGACGCTATCGGGAACCATCAGGCCGACCACCCGAGCGCGCGGCGCGCCCTCGGCTCGCGCCTTGACCAGCGCCTCCTGCCCGGTGAACCCGCCCGGTTTGCCGAACGCGACGGCGAAACCGAGTCCCGCCTCGATCGGGCTGTCGGTGTTGTCGATGTCGACACCGAAGTCCCGGTACCCCTTCTCCAGCCGCAGGCTGGTCATCGCGGCCAGGCCCACCGGCCGGATGCCGAGGTCGGCGCCGGCCGCCATCAGGTCGTCGTACACGCCCGGCCCGTACTCGGCCGGCACGTGCAGCTCGTAGCCAAGCTCACCCACGTAGGTGACGCGGACCGCGAGCGCGGGCGCGTACCCGACGTGCAGGGTTCTGGCCGACAAGTACGGGAACGAGGCATCGGACATATCACTGTCCGTCAGCCGGCTGATCAGGCCGCGGGACTCAGGGCCCTGGACCGACAGCAGCGTCGTCCCGGACGTGACATCGGTGACGGTGAGGAACTCCCCCGGACGGCTCTCGCGCCTGATCAGCGGCTCGATCCGGCGATGGATGACATCACTGGCGATGACCATGAACTTCTCGGCCTCAAGCCAGGTCACGGTGACGTCGGCGACGATGCCGCCCGCCGCGTTCAGCCACTGGGTGTAGACGATCCGGCCGGTCCCGGCGGTGACGTCGTTCGCCGACAGGCGGCTGAGCACGGCTGCCGCGTCCGGCCCCTGCACCAGGAACTTGGCCATGAGAGTCATGTCCAGGACGCCGACCGCCTCGCGGATCGCCGCGTGCTCGCGGGCCACGATGTCGTGCGCCGCCGGACGGGCGAAGCCCGGCGCGGCCTCCGGGTGCTCGCCCGGCGCGGCGAACCACTCCGGGTACTCCCACCCGGCGGACTGGCCGAAGTGCGCGCCCTGGCCGGCCAGCCGGTCGTGCAGCGCTGACCGGCGGATGTTGCGCCCGGTCGACGGCTTCCACGACGGCCAGACGGCGTCGCCGAACAACACGCCGAGTTGCTCTACGGTGCGCTCCTTGCGGAAGCGGCGCGATGACTCATAGCTTGCGGTGCGGTCGATCGCGATGTGCGCCGTGTCCACCGGCGGGACTCCGTCGACGATCCATTGCGCGACCACGCTGCCGACGCCGCCGCCGGACAGGATGCCGAGCGAGTTGAGCCCGGCCGCCACGAAGTAGCCGTCCAGCTCGGGCGCCGGGCCGATCAGCGGCTTCACGTCAGCGGTAAACGACTCGGGCCCGCAGAAGAAAGTACGCACGCCGGTATCGGTCAGGCACGGGATCCGGGCGAGCGCGGGCCCGAGGAAGGGCTCAAGCCGCTCCCAGTCCGGCGGGAGCTTGCCGAAGGCGAAGTCACGCGGCACGCCGTCCAGCGACCAGGGAGCCGCGACCGGCTCGAACAGGCCGACCAGCATGCCGTCGCCCTCGGGCCGGTAGTAGCCGTAGTTATCCGGGTCCTCGATCACCGGCAGGTCCTGGTCCATCCCGGCCACCGTGTCAGTGAGGAGGTAGTAATGCTCGGCGGCCTGCAGGGGCACGGAGACGCCGGCCAGCGCACCGAACTGGCGGGCCCACATCCCGGCCGCGTTAACGAGGATCTCGGTCTCGATCCGCCCGGCCTCGGTCAGCACCGCGGTGACCTGCCGGCCCGTCGTCTCGACGCCGGTCGCGGCCACACCCTCGATGATCCGCACGCCGAGCTGGCGGGCGCCCTTGGCCAGCGAGGTGGCGACGCCCACCGGGTCAGCCCGTCCTTCATCGGCGACGTAGAAACCCGACAGCACGTCATCGGTCCGGGCGAGCGGCCACATGGCCGCGATCTCGCTGGCCGAGATTTCCGTGTCGTCGACACCGAAGCCGTGCATCCAGTCGGCCTCGCGCCGGAGCGCTTCCTGCCGCTGCGGGGTGGTGGCGATGGAGATATGCCCGACCGGCCGGAAGCCGGTCGAGTGCCCGGTCTCCGCCTCCAGCCGCGAGTACAGGTCGCGCGAGTACCGGCTGAAGAACAGCGAGGTCTCGTCCGCCATCCCGGCCGACGTGATCAGCCCGGCCGCGTGCCAGGTCGTCCCGGCCGTCAGGGCATGCTGCTCCAGCAGGACGACATCCGTGAGTCCCAGATGGGCCAGGTGATAGGCGATGCTGCAGCCGATCACTCCGCCGCCGGCAATCACGACCCGGGCCCGGGCCGGAAGAGTCCGGCCTGGCTCCGGTGCTCCGGCTGGCGGTCCGGCGGGTTCTGCCCTGTCTGAGCGTTCAGTCATGGGCTGATCCTAGACATATCAAGGCTGCTCGCCGCGCCGCTTGCGGACAGCGCCTGTTCCGGGCGGCGCCGGATCCGGCCCGGCGACAGCGCCAGTGACCGGTACCGGTACGGCAGCGGAATTAAGGCGGCAGATCGCGAGTAGCGGGCGATCGCGGGACACCTGTCCGGGCATGACGACTTCGAGCGACCACGCGAACCCATCGGCTCAGGCTGCACCGGCCGGAATGAGCCTGCAGACTGACGAGGCGAAAGCCACGGTCGAGGAGATCAAGGCCGATAACGCGGCGCTGGAGGAGGCTGACCAGGCCGCGGAGGCCCAGGCCGAGGCGGTTGTCGAGCAGGCTCGGCAGCTCGCCGAGGTCGCGGAGGAAGTCCTCGACGAACTGCAAGAGATGAAGGCCGAGCACGCCTGATCAGTCCGGGCCGGACCGGGCCGGGCCCCGCCGCCAGACCGCCCGCCGCCAGACCGCCCGCCGCCAGACCGCCCGCCGCCAGACTGGGCCCGCCGGCAAGGCCGCCGCGACGGCTCGGGCCGGCCTGGCCCGCCCCGCGTAGGGTTGTTCGCGGCCAGCGGAGGAGGACGGGCATGGAGCACGCGGGCGGCGGCGCGTGACCGGAACTGCCGATCCGGTCCTGTTCAGGAACCTCTTCGATGATGCGTCCCTGTTCCCGCCCGCCGCGCTCGCGATGGCGGACGCGCTGCCCGGTCACCTGCGCCATCAGGCCGCCTGGTACCGCGAGGTCTCCGGGCCGTTCGTCTGCCCGGGCGCCAAGCTCACCGAGCTCAGTGCCGCCCTGACCGCCGCGAATGTGGCCGAACTCGATCTGGCGCTCGTCCTGCCCGCGGGCGCCGGTGACCTCGACCCTGCGGTCGACGCGGTCTTCTCCGATCCCCGTCTGCGCTTGCGCTCAGTCGAGCTGCCGATCACCGGCGCCGATGAGCCCGCGGCTGCCGCGGCCGCGGTAGCCGCCGTGGCGACGGCCCTGGACCGCACTCCGCTGGCCGGGGCGGCTGCCTTCATCGAGGTCCCCGCGCGACAGCTGACCACGGAGGTCGCGGTCACCATCGCCGATCGCGGTTACCGCGCCAAGGTGCGCACTGGCGGGGCGACTGCCGACGCGTTCCCTGACGAGCTGACGCTCGCCTGCTGTCTCGCCGCCGTCACCACGGCACGGCTGGCGGTCAAATGCACGGCCGGGCTGCACCATGCCGTCCGGCACCGCGCCGCCGATACCGGATTCGAGCACCACGGGTTCCTGAACGCGCTGCTGGCGGTGAACGCGGCCCTGGCTGGCGCGGACGAGGACGAGATCGCGGCCGGGCTGGCCGACACTGACGGCGCCAGGGTCGCCGCGCAGGCGGCCGGGCTGAGCACCGACGAGGCAGCGGCCGCACGGGAGATATTCACGTCGCTCGGTACCTGCAGCACCGACGAGCCGGTCGACGACCTCGTTACGCTTGGCCTGATCATCCAGGACCCAGGTCGGTAAGGTCCGGCAGGCGCGGCGGGAAACGACCAGAGGAGCAGCATGGCCCAGGCGGCAAATTGGCTCGGCATCACCCCCGATCATCTGTTCGGGCTGGCAGCGCTGCCGTACGGTTCCTATTCCGCCGCGCACCACGCTGAGCAGTACCGGATCGGCGTCGCCATCGGCGAGAGCGTGCTGGACCTGACCACTGCCTCCGACCGGCTGATGCCAGGCCGGGCCCACCTGTTCCGGTCCGGGAGCCTGGACGACTTCCTCGCGGCCGGGCACACCGCGTGGGCTCAGGTGCGCGCCGAACTGACCGGGTGGCTGTCCGAGGATCGCTATCGGAGCGCGATCGAGGATCTGCTCGTTCCCGCCGGGGCGGTCAGCCTGCGGCTGCCGTTCACGGTCGCGGATTACGTTGACTTCTACGCCTCGGAGAACCACGCCACCAACATCGGCCAGATCTTCCGGCCCGGCGGCACGCCGCTGACGCCGAACTGGAAGCATCTGCCGATCGGCTATCACGGGCGCGCCGGAACGGTCGTCGTCTCCGGCACCGACATCCGGCGGCCCTGCGGCCAGAGCCGCCCCGACGCCGCCGCCGAGCCGGTGTTCGGCCCGTCGGCCAAGCTCGACTTCGAAGCCGAGCTCGGCTTCGTGCTCGGCGCGCACTCCCATCTGGGTGAGCCGGTGCCTGGCGACCGGATCGCCGAGCACGTCTTCGGCGTCTGCCTGGTCAATGACTGGTCTGCGCGTGACATTCAGGCGTGGGAGTCCGTGCCGCTCGGGCCGTTCCTGGGCAAGTCCTTCGCCACCACGGTCTCGCCGTGGGTACTGCCGCTCGCCGCGCTCGACTACGCGAGGGTGCGGCCGCCGTCGCGGGACGCCCGCCTTCCCGGCTACCTGACCGAATCAGCTGACTGGGGCCTGGACATCGACTTCGAGGTGCTGGCTGAACGGCACAACTGATCTCCAGCCCGCCGTATTCGACCATGTACTGGAGTCCGGCCCAGATGCTGGCGCACATGACCGTCAACGGCGCCGCCACTGCGCAGCGGCGACCTGTACGCATCCGGAACCGTCAGCGGTCCGGAGGTCAGCCAGCGCGGCTCGCTGATCGAACTGGCATGGAACGGAACTACCCCGCTCCGGCTCCCCGACGGGTCGTCCCGGTCGTGGCTGCACGACCAGGACGAGGTCACGATCACCGCGACCGCAGCCGGGCCGGACGGCGCCAGGATAGGGCTCGGGTCGGCAACCGGCGCCGTGCTTCCGGCGGTGCCGGATCCGCCGGAGGGCCGGTCCTGATCGTCTCCGGCTCCCGGGACGGAGGGAACGAACTGGCGTTTACGGTGAGCGGATCGCCAGAAGGCGGGAGAATGCAGCTATGCCGGGGCCAACTCAGCCGTGGGACCAGCCAGAGGACCCGCGGGAGAGCACTGTGGACCTGCCGCGCATCGATCTAGCCGGACTCGCTGACTATTTTCGCGGGGCTGCACCGCCTCCTGCTGCGGGCGCGCCCGCTCCCCAGGCTCCGGACACTGCGCGCGGCCCGCGGGCGCAGTCAGCGGGCGCGGCCGGGCTGACGACTCCCGCTGCTGGCGACAGTCGGGCCGGGGACGACGCAGCCGGGGACAGTGCAGCCGGGGACAGTGCAGCCGGTAACAGCCCAGGCGGTAACAGCCCGGCGGGCCAGGCGGCCGGCGGGTGCGCGCCCGACCGGATCCGGCCTCACCAGCCGAGGTGGCGCACGGGCGCACGGGCGCGGCCAGCGGTCCAGCCGCGCGGGCCAGCCCGGGCGCGCGCCACCGCCGGCATCGGCACGGGTCCATCGGCATCGGCCGCGCCGAGCATCAGAGCGCATCGGCACCGGCACGCATCGGCACCAGGCGCATCGGCACCGGGCGCATCGGCACCAGTCGCATCGGCACCGGTCGCATCGGCACCGCTCGCGCACCGGCGGCGGGCGCGCGCTGACAGCGGCTGCTGCTGACTACCCTGCGGACAGCGAATTCGCTGCGGCTGACCCGTCCGCGGGCACGGCGTTCCGCGCTCACGCGGAACCAGGGCCGCCGGGCGCCTCTGCCCGTGAGCGCCGTCGCCGCGGCGGCCCGCCGGCGCCCCGAAGACGTCGACCGGACGGCCGAAGGCCGGATCGCTGGCCGACCTGCGTTCCCGGCTCGCGCAGCTGCCCGACGGGCATCCGTCATCGCCGTGGGACGACAGCAGCCGGCCTCGTCCGCTGCCGACCCGCCTGCGGCAGCTGGAACTTGGCCTGCCCGCACCAGGCCGTGAACCCGCCGACAGCCGTGCTGCCGAGCGCAGTGACCGGCCGCACACCGAGAGCGATCGCGCGGCCCGCCGCAGTCGGAGCACAGGCCGCCGAGCGGCCGCGGCAGCCCGGTCGTCGGCCGAATGGCAGACTCGGGCCGGACCACCGGCGTCCCCCGAAACGCAGCCACCCCCAGAAGGACCAGCGTCCCCCGCGCCGGCGTACGCACAAGCGCAGCCACCCCCAGAAGCACCAGCGTCGGCCGAAGCACCGGCGTCCCCGGAAGTACCGGCGTCCCCCGAAAGGCAGCGGCCAGCCGAGCCGGCAGCGCAGGCGCCACCGGCCGCTGGCCCGCTGCGGCCTGAGACCGAGGACGGCCCTCTGGCGGGCACCAGCCCGCGCGCGGATCCTGGCCTGACGATGGCAGCAGATGCTGCGGCATCAGCCCGGCCCGGCAACGGCGGGACCGGGACGCGGAATGTTCGGCCGCAGGCCAGCCGGGCAGAACCCGTACGCGATCGAGCCAGGCGGGGACGAGCAGTCCCGTCATCCCGGTGCTGAATGCCGGCGCCGACTTTGCCCTCGGGCCATGGACCGGTCAGGCCGATACGCGTATCGGCAGGCCTGGCAGCGGCGGCAACGGCAACGGCCGCAACGGCAACGGACAGCACGTGCGCGCGAGCCAGCCGGGGAACGGCCTCCCGGAGGCCAAGCCGCCCGGCCGCCCGCAGCCCCGGACCCGCGCGAGCCGAAAGCCGACCGGCGGGGTCCCGGACCCTGGCCGCCAGGGACCGCATCCGGCAGCCAGGACATCGCCGGCTTGCGCGGGCCAGCGCCGCGGCTGCCCGGGCCCGGCCGGGACGGCATTTCTGGTTTCCCTGGTCTGCGCGGTGCGTCTAACGGGGACACCGCGCAGCACACCACTGCCCGGCACAACGCTTAGTCGGAGAGCACAACGCCCCGCCCAGCGCGACAGCTCCGCGCGCCATGACAGCACCGTCCAGCACGACACCACCCAGCGCGGGGCCAGCCCAGCACGAGCCAGCCAGCACGGGGCCAGCCAGCGGGCGGGCCGGCAAGCGAGGTCCGCTGGAGACTGGCCCGCTGTCGCCGGGCGCGGCGAGGCGCGCGCGGCGGGCCGCACGCCGGTGACCTCAGTGGCCTGATCGAGCGAACTCTGGCCACGTGCCGTGCCGCCGAGGGGCAGAACGCGCTCGGTTCCTACGGCACCAGCGGACTAACACCGGCGATCAAGAGGCTCGCGGCCCAGCTGCCAGCCGGAGGCCTGGCGCCGGGCAGCGAGAGCGACTCGCTGAAGCCGGCGGCCCGCCTCGCCGCCAAGCTCATGCGGCTGGTCGCCCGTAATCCGGGCCGGTCGCCGGAGGAACTGGCCGCATCCATGAGCGACGCCGTGCGGTACGCGTTCTCCTTCGAGCCCGGCGACTACACCGATGCCACCTGGCTGGTGCACCGCAAGCTCAAGGCCCAGGGCTTCGAACTGGAGGCGCGCCGCAACCGGTGGGAAAGTCCTGAGTACAAGGGCATCTTCACCCGCTGGCGGGATCCGGCTCACGGCATCAGCTTCGAGGTGCAGTTCCACACGCCGGCGAGCTGGGGCGTGGCCAAGCGAACCCATGACGCTTACCTGGCGATCACGGATCCGGCGACGGCACCGGCAGAGCGGGCCCGGCTGCGCGCACGGCAGGTCGCTGCGGCGGCAGCCGCTCAGGCGCCGCCTGGCTGCGCCGAGATTGGCGACTTCCGGCTGGAGCTGCGGTGACCAGCGAAGCTCAGTACTACGTCATCATCGACGGCCACGGCAGCCGGGCCGCTTCCGGCCTGGCCCGCCGTACGTACGGCGACGCCGGGCCGGTCGACGAGACGCTGCGTGGTGACCTCAGCTGGCAGCTCGACTCGGCCATCGTGGAATGGGAATACGGCGACCTCGGCGCCGAGCTCGTCAGGATCAGCGATCAGGAAGCCGAGAACCTCACGCAGGCCTTCAGGCTCAGATGGGGCGGGTCCGGCTGAACATCATCGTGCGGCCGGCAGCCCCGGACGATCTGGGCGAGGTCGGCGAGATCTTCGGCTGGTACGCCGCGAACTCGGTGGCGACCTTCGAGGACGCCCCTCGCGCGGGCGAGTACTGGTCGCAGCACGCCAGCGAGCTGGCCGGGCTCGGCCTCCCGTTCCTGGTCGCCGACGCCGGGGGATCCGTGGCCGGCTATGCGTACGCGGGGCCGTGGCGCCGCAAGCCCGCATACCGGGCGACCGTCGAGGACTCGGTATTCATCGCGCCTGGCCTGACAGGCCAGGGCATCGGGCGGCGGCTGCTGACCGAGTTGCTGACCGCCTGTGCCGGCGCCGGAGTGCGCCAGGTCATCGCCGTCATCGCGGACACCGGAGAGCAGGCGTCGGCAGCTTTGCATGAGGCGTGCGGGTTCACCACCGCGGGCCTGCTCAGGGCGGTCGGATTCAAGCATGGCCGCTGGGTCGACACCCTGCTGATGCAGCGCGAGCTGGCACCCCCACCGGACCTGCGCCGCGAGGGCTGACAGCAGCGGCGGGGCGTGCTTTGGCGCGCCCGCGTGTGCTGCCGTCAGGACTGCGATTCCGGTGGTCCGTCCGTCTGGGACTTGTCGAAGAACTCCCTGATCAGCTCGCGCTGACGCTGGCTGAACTGATCGAAATGCCGGTCGAGCGCGTCGTCTCCGATGGCCTCCGCCGTGAGGTACAGATCCTTGATCTGATCCAGGCTGGCGGCGGCCGCTTCCGGCATCGACCGGTCAGGCGGCACAACAGGCGAGTAGTCGGCTGGAGGCGGCTCGACTGAACCCGTGACCGATACCGGCCTGCCACTCGACCGGGCCGGCTCGAAGAAGCCACGCGGCTGATCGACCGGTGCCGGGCGCGGCACGGCCGTCGCCCCCGGCAAGATGGCCGGCAGCGGACTGGTCAGAGTGTCGTCGCTTGGCTCGTCTGGCTCAGGCCGACGGCGCTCGTCATAGCGACCGGGAACGGGGTTCGTTCCGCCCGCGGCTCCCGGCCAGGATGCCGCGTCCGGGCGGCTGGGCCGGAACCGGGGGAACCGGCACGTTCGCCCCTGCCCGGCTCGGGCCGGCCCGGCTGCCAGCCCGCTCCCGGATGTCCTGCTGGCTGCGGCTGAGCCATGCCGCCTCGCCTGCCGGGGGCCGGCCGTTACCGGCGAACCGCGCATCCGGGCGGCCGCGATAGGCCTCCTCGTCGCGGTAACGATCAGGGTCCGGCCGTCGTCCCCCTTCAGTTCGCGGCGCTCCTGGCTCGGGCAGCGGGCGCAGCGGTGCTGCGGTCGGCGGCACCGAGGCCAGGGGGACGTCGGCCCGGCGGACGTCGGCCCGGGGCGCGGCGGCCCTGGGCGCCGCCGCCGGCAGCCCGGAAGCCGGCAGTTCAGGGGCCGGCGGCCGAGCGGCCGGCGGCCCCGCAGCCGGCGGCCTGCAGTCGGCGGACTGCGGTCGGCGGATTGGCGGTCGGCGGATTGGCGGCACCCGGCCGAATCGGCGCAGTAACACCAGGTCCCAATGGCCCCGGCTGCGCTTCAGCCGCCCGGTCCGGGCGCAGCAGATCCGCAGGCGGCCCGGAGGGCGATCCGTACCCGGCATCCGGTCGGTGGTAGCCATCCGGACGCGTACCGTAACCCGGCTCCGGACCGGCTCCCCGACCAGGGCGCTGACCGTAACCGCCATCAGGCGGTCCGCCGCGGCCGTGGTTCTGGCCGTACGCAGGCAGCCGTTCGGAATCCGGCGGCCCATAACTCGCAGGCGGCCCGGACTCGCTGCCGGGCCGCACACCGGAGCGCGCGTCCCGGATTCAGTTCATCCTTCGGCCGGGGTCCGAGGCCCGAGTCCTGCCGAGACCCGGGTCCGGAGTTCGAGCGGTAAGTACCCTCGGGCGCCGGACCGGAGCCGGGACGCGGCGCGTAACCGGGACCCGAGCGTGGTTCGCTTCTTGAGCGCCATCGCCGTACCGCTCGTTCCGCCGGCCTTTCGGAGTCAGAACCGGTGCCGAACTGCGCATCTGGAGGTGACGACGAGACAGGACCCGGCCCGACCGGCGCCGGCCGGAAGCTGTCGCCGAGGTTCCGCCCGTCCTGCTGGTACCGGCGGCCGGGCGGCTCGTACCGAGGGCCGGGCGGCTCGAGCCCGGCGGCCGGCAGCTCGTACCCAGGACCAGACGGCTCGAGCCCGGCGGTCGGCGGCTCGTACCCGGGACCGGACGGCTCGGCCCGGCGGCCGGCGGCTCGTACCGGGCGGCCGGATGGCTCGTATGGCGGGCCGGATGGCTCGCGCCCGGCGGCCGGCCGCTCGTACCGGGCGGCCGGACGGCTCGCTGCCCGGCGGCCGGACGCTCGTATGGCGGCCAGGCGGCCCGATCCTGCGGCCGCGCGATCGTACCGAGGACCCGCCGGCGTGGCCCGGCGCTCGGCGGCTCATACCGAGGACCGTGCGGCCCGTATCCGCTGCCTGGCCGCACCAGGCCGCCTGGCCGCGCCGGCGAGCGCGGCTCAGGCCGGGTGCCGTCGCCGGGCCGAACCGCCCCGAAGGACCCGCCTCGCCTGATACCCCTCAGGGCGCAGTCCGGCTAGCGAAGTCGTCGTTTCGCCAGTCCGGCCGCTGCTCGCCCGGGTCCAGAATCCGCCGGTCCGGTCCCTGATAGTCAGCGTCGGGTCCGGCCGCCTGTCCGGCAGAGTCAGGCCGGTAGCCCTCACGGCTCCGCCGGTAGGCCTCGCGGCTGCGCCGGTAATCCTCGCGCAGGGGCGGGCGACCATCGCGCGCTGGCAGCGGGTCACCGCCGTCATCCCAGGGGTGGCGGGCGGCAGCACGCGGCCGTCCAGATACTCATCATCGCGCTGCTGCGGCCGATAGCCCGGCGGCCTCGGCCTGCGGTCCGGGCTGCCGGTCCGCCGGCAGCGTCCAGGCATTCCAGCGATCAGAAGCGACACGGCCGCTGCCTGCCCGCGGCGGCTCGGGCAGGGGGACAGGCGAGAATCTGGCCGGCGGCACCGCCAGAGAGACCCGGCCCTGAGGCGGCCTCGACTGCGTGCCGTCAGCCCGCGGCAGCTGCCGGGCCGGTCGCTGGCTGCCACGGGGGCCGCGGCGGCCCGGCGGGTTCCGTTTGGACGGCTGGCCCTGGCTGCCGGGCAGCCGCGGCTGGGCCAGCGGGCCGCGGCTCCTCGGTTCGGCAGGACTCCTGCTACAGCCCGCTGCGAGCCGCCGTGCTGAACAGCCGGCCGCGGACTGTACAGGCGGCCGGGACTGTTCAGCAGGCCGTGGTCGCTCGCGGCGGCTGTGATCGTGTCAGCGAACCCGGCTGGGTCTCAACGGGGAGCCTGGTCTGAGTCGGCGCGGCGGACCCGAAGGCGTCGCGGTCGGCGGCTGTCAGGGCATCTGGCCGGACCGGGCGGAACTCCTTGAGCCAGTCCTCGGCCGGGAGATCGGGCAGGTCGTCAGGCTGCTGACGATCCTCCCGTCTCCAGCGCACCGCTTACCTCCACACCGATCTTCGGGAAGATCGAAAGCACCCCGTACTGGCTCGCCCGCTCGCGCTTGAGCTCCGGCTTACCGGCCAAGCGTCGCATGCGCGCCGGAGGGTCGCAACCCGCCTCAGTCCGCTCGCCTGGCTACCGCAGAGCTCTGGCCAGGCATTTTCCCGGACGGCACAGCTCCGCAGGCGGGTGCGGGGAAAGTCCGGGCACAGCTGTCGCCGAGCGGCCGCGCGCGGCCTGCGACGGAGCGCTGAAGCTGCCTCGTTCCCGCGGCGGGAGGGCTGGCAACCGGGCCGGGAACGCACTTCCAGGCCGCCGGCACTTTCAGCTACCGTTACGCGTGTTGTCACATTTCCCAGTGGCCAGTTACCAGGCAATGGAGGCATCCATGGACCGACAGGTGAAATATCTCTTGCCCGAGTCGCAGATGCCGCAGCACTGGTACAACGTGGTCGCTGACCTGCCGTCCCCGCCGCCACCGCCGCTGCATCCCGGTACCGGCCAGCCGGTCGGGCCGCAGGACCTGGCGCCGTTGTTCCCGGCCGCGCTGATCGCGCAGGAAGTCTCCGCGGAACGGCACATCGCCATTCCTGATGACGTTCTCGATGTCTACCGGCTGTGGCGGCCGACGCCGCTGTTCCGGGCCCGCCGGCTGGAGCGGGACCTCGGCACGCCCGCGCGCATCTACTACAAGTACGAAGGCGGCAGCCCGGCCGGCTCGCACAAGCCCAATACAGCGGTCCCGCAGGCCTACTACAACGCGGCCGAGGGCGTGACCAAGCTGACGACCGAGACCGGAGCGGGCCAGTGGGGCAGCGCGATGGCGTTCGCTTCCGCGCTGTTCGGGCTGCAGCTCGAAGTCTGGATGGTCCGCGCCTCCTACGACCAGAAGCCGTACCGCAAGATGCTGATGGAGACGTACGGGGCGACGGTGCATCCCAGCCCGTCCGATCGCACCAATGCCGGGCGGGCCGTGCTGGCCGCGCATCCCGACTCAACCGGCAGCCTCGGGATCGCGATCAGCGAAGCCGTCGAAGTGGCCGCCGGCGATCCGGAGGCCAGGTACGCACTCGGCAGCGTGCTGAACCACGTGCTCTTGCATCAGACGATCATCGGCGAGGAGGCCATCAAGCAGCTGGCTGACGCCGGGGACACGCCCGGACGTGATCGTCGGCTGCACGGGCGGCGGCTCGAACTTCGGCGGCCTGACGTTCCCGTTCCTGCGGGAAAAGCTGGCCGGCCGGATGAACCCGGTGATCAGGGCAGTCGAGCCCGCCGCCTGCCCGTCCTTCACCCGCGGCGTCTATGCGTACGACTTCGGCGACACGGCCGGCTTCACCCCGCTGCTCAAGATGCACACGCTCGGGCACGAGTTCATCCCGGACCCGATCCACGCCGGCGGCCTCCGCTACCACGGCATGTCGCCGCTGCTGTCGCACATCTATGAACTCGGCCTGATCGAGGCGGTCGCCAAGCCGCAGTCCGAGTGCTTCGCCGCCGGGACTCCGGTTCGCCCGGACCGAGGGCATCGTGCCCGCCCCCGAGCCCACGCACGCGGTCGCGGCCTGCATCGAGGAAGCGCTGCGGTGCAAGGAGACGGGCGAGGAGAAGGTGATCCTGACGGCGCTGTGCGGTCACGGGCTGCTGGACCTGGCCGCCTACGACGACTACCTGTCGGGTGAGCTCAAGGACTCCGAGCTCGGCGACAGGGCCATCGAGGAGGCGCTGGCCGGGCTGCCCGCCGGAGTCTGAATCTACGGCTAGCTCAGGACCTGGCCGTAGCTGGGCGGCCAGCGCCGTGAATGCCGCGAGCGTGCCTGACCCGGGCCGGGAGGAGGGGTCGGCCCGGGCCTTCCGGCACGCGTCCGCGGCCGTCACACCGGACGCGCCTGACGCTGCGATGACCTGAACAAGCGTTCACACAGCGATACAGTCGTACGCTGGCCCGGCATTGTTTGTCAAGAGCCCGATGACAACCATCCGGCCCGAACAGGCGTCGATAACAGACATACCTGACTCAGAATCATGACTCTAAGCCCTGATTCGGGACGCTTGATACGGATGGCCGCCAACGATGACCGATGTCCCGTCTGCGCCGGACGACGGCCTGCCGATCGGCGGGACGCCGCTCCAGCGACGGCTCGCTGACGCGGCCGTCGAGTTGTTTTACGCCCGCGGGGCGACCGCGACGACGGTCAGGGATATTACCGCTGCCTGCGGCCTGACGCCGGGCGCGCTCTACAACCACTTCAGTTCCAAGGATCACCTGCTGTATCTGCTGGTCCGCGACGTCCACCGGCAGGTCAATACCGAGATGGCGGCGGTGCTGGCCGGCGCGGGGCCCGATCCGGCCGAGCAACTGGTCGCCATGGTGCGGTTCCTGGTCGGCCACACCGCCGTCTTCAAGAAGCGCTCACGGGTGGCCAACCGCGAGTTCACCGCGCTAGCCGGGGAGAGGCGCCAGGAGATCAGAGGGCTGAGGCGCCAGCTCAGGGACCGGCTCAGCGGGACGCTGCTGGCCGGCGCGGAGCTGGGCGTGTTCGACCTTGCAGGCGGGAACGACGCCCCGTCCGCGACGCTGGCATCCGCCACGATCAGCAATATGTGCGTCCACATCAGCGAGTGGACGCTGGAGCACTATCCGCTCGGCATCGGCGACCTGCAGGACCGGTACGCGCTGATGGCGTTGCGGATCGCGGGTGCTATTCACGGCGCGGGCGACTAGGCGGCCATCAGGAAGCCGCGCAGCCGTCAGCGCGCGGACGCCTGCGCCGCTGCCCGGGTGCAGCCGACAGCAGCGTGCCTACCCGGCAAGCGCCGGCGCCGGTGCCGATGCCCGGGTGCTTCCGGCAGTCGCCCACGGCGGGCGCCGGCGCCGATGCCATGCCCGTGCCCCGATGCCGCCGGCGCAGCGTGTCTACCCGGCAAGCGCCGGCCAGCGCTTCAGGAGGCGGCCGGGACAACCTCGGCCGCCGGGGAGGCTGCCACTGCGCTGAAGTCCTCCGGCGAGATGTTCCCGCCGGACAGGACCACCGCCGTGCGCCCGCTGGCACCAGCGACCCCGGACAGCATCGCGGCGAGTGCGACCGCCCCGCTCGGCTCGACGACGATCTTGAGGCGCGTGAAGCAGAACCGCATGGCGTCGATGATGGCGCCCTCGGAAACGGTGACCACGTCGTCGAGCAGCCGCGAGTTCACCGCGAACGTCAGCTCGCCGGGCTGCCGGGCGCGCAGCCCGTCGGCGATCGTGTCCGGCTCGGGAATGCTGACCCGCTCGCCGGCCTTCAGCGATTGCCGGGTGTCGCTCGCCTTCGACGGCTCGACGCCGATGACGGACACACCGGGGATCAGGCCGGTCACCGCCGTCGACACCCCGGCCGCCAGCCCGCCGCCGCCGACCGGGACGAGCACGCGCTTCAGCCCCGGCGCCTGGTCGGCAAGCTCCAGCCCGATCGTTCCCTGCCCGGCCATGATGTCGTAGTCGTCGAACGGCCGGATCAGGGTCATGGACCGGTCGGCTGCGATCTGCCTCGCTACTTCTTCGCGCGCCTCGGTAGCCGGGTCATACCGCCGGAGGTCGGCGCCGTAACGCTCGATCGCCCCGAGCTTGGCCGCCGATCCGTTCGCGGGGACGACGACGACCGCCGCGATGCCGAGGAGGCTCGCGGCGAGCGCGACGGCAGCGCCGTGATTACCGGACGAGAACGCGACGACGCCGGCCTTCCCGCTGCGCCGGCGTCAGCAGGGACAGCCGGTTGTAGGCACCGCGGAACTTGAACGATCCGCTGCGCTGCAGCGGCTCGGCCTTGAGCATCACCTTCGTGGCGCAGTGCCGGTCCAGCTGGCTCGAGGTCAGCAGGGGCGTGCGATGCGCGACGCCGTCGAGGCGCGCGGCCGCGGCCTTGATCCGGTCCAGGGTCAGTCCTTCGTCCGACATGCGGGGCCCTTTCTGCCGTTGACGTGCGATCCGGGCCGCCCGCGCCCGCGCCACCCCGGCGGGTGACCGCAGCGACCCTTATGTCTGTCTAGCACGCCGCCTCCCGGCCTGCCGGCGGCCGGAGAGCTTCATCGGTGCCTGGTTACTGGTGCAGGGGGCCCACTAACTCGGCACCCACGCCCGGCGCCGGCCACCCCGGGGCTAGCCGGACGGCGCCCGGCGACCGTATGCTGTCCGGTCGGTCAAGGTCAGCGGTCAAATGCCCTGAGGAGCAGCGATGTCAGACCACCCGGCCCCGCAGGCGACCGCCCAGCCGTTCAGCCGGGCCCGGCTCGCCGGCCTCATCGGCCGGGAGCGGGCCGCGTACGCCGAGCGCCATCCGCGGTCAGCGGCCGCGCACGCGGCAAGCGCCGCGCATCTGCTCGGGGGCGTGCCGATGACCTGGATGTGCATGTGGCCAGGCGGATTCCCGCTCTACCTGGCGGGCGCGAGCGGCGCCCGGCTCACTGACATCGACGGGCACGAGTTCATCGACTTCTGCCTTGGTGACACCGGCGCGATGGCAGGACACTCCCCCGCCGCCGTCCGCGCGGCAGTCGCGCTCCGGTACGGCGAGCAGGGCGGCGCGACGACCATGCTGCCGACGACCGACGCGGCCTGGGTCGCGGCCGAGCTGACCCGCCGGTTCGGCGCCGAATACTGGAGCTTCACGCTCACCGCGACCGACGCCAACCGGTGGGCGATCAGGCTCGCCCGGCAGGTCACCCGGCGGCCCAGGATCCTCGTCTACAGCTACTGCTACCACGGCAGCGTGGATGAGTCGTTCATCATCGCGACGCCGGACGGGCCGCGGTCGCGGGAGGGGAACGTCGGCGCTCCCGTCGACCCGCGGGAGACTACCCGCGTGGCCGAGTTCAACGACGCCGCCGCGCTTGACCGCGAGCTCGCCCGCGGCGACGTCGCAGCCGTGCTGATGGAGCCGGCGCTCACCAACATCGGCATCGTGCTGCCCGAGCCGGGCTACCTGGCGGCCGTCCGCGACCTGACCCGGCAGCACGCCACTCTGCTCATCAACGATGAGACGCACACCTTCAGCGCCGGCCCCGGCGGCTGCACCCGGGCCTGGCAGCTCGAGCCCGACATCGTCACCATCGGCAAGTCGATCGCCGGCGGCATCCCGGCTGGCGCCTACGGGCTGTCGGCCGAGCTGGCCGGCCGGATCCTGGCCGACGACTCCGCGGACATCGAGGACACCGGCGGCGTCGGCGGCACGCTGGCCGGAAACGCGCTGTCGGTGGCGGCCATGCGGGCCACGCTGGAGCACGTGCTGACCGATGACGCCTTCGACGGCATGATCGCGGTCGCCGACGCCTACACCGCCGGCGTTCGGGAGGTCCTGGCCAGCTGCGGGCTGCCGTGGACGATCACCCAGCTCGGGGCCCGCGCGGAGTACCGGTTCTGCCCGCAGCCGCCGCGCGATGGCGGCGAGTCGGCCGCTGCCGCTGATACCGACCTGGATGAGTATCTGCACCTGTACCTGGCGAACCGCGGGATCCTGCTGACCCCGTTCCACAACATGGCGCTGATGTGCCCGGCGACGACCGCGGCCGATGCTGACCGGCATACCGAGATCTTCGCGGCGGCGGCCGGCGAGCTGGTCGGGTGACCCGCCTGGCGCCGGTTCCGGACCAGGCCGGTCAGATGCGGAATCCGAGCCCGAGCCCGGCGATCCCGTAGCCGATGTAGAGCCCGAAGCCGATCGCGCCGAGCACGAGGCCGGCGATGGACACCCCTTTACCCGAGCTGAAGCCGAGCCTGACCCGCAGCAGGCCGATGGCACCGAACGCGACGGCCAGGATCACCATGGCCGCCCCGAGCAGCCCCAGCCAGCAGAAGAACACGCTCAGAATGCCGAAGACCAGGCTGGCCACGGCCTGGCCGTTCCGCTGATCAAGGCCGTCCCCTGGCCCTGCCAGCACGACCGCTGACGCGGCTCCGCCCGGAGCAACGCCTCCCGGAGCCGCTGCTCCCGGCCCTGCGGCTCCCGGCCCGCGGCTCCCGGCACTGCGGCTCCCGGCCCTGCGGCTCCCGTAACTGCGGCTCCCGTAACTGCGGCTCCCGTGACCGGCGCCCCCGGATCCGCCGGTACCGCCGTACCTCGTTCACCCATGTCCCCCACCCCCGACTCGGCCGGCGGCGGCGGGCGCTGGCCCTCAGCAGACGCCGAGGACGGTTCCGCGCCCGGGCCGCACGGATTCGATGGTTCTGGCTGACCAGCCATCCCTCAGCCCTCCGGTTCCCCCGCGGGGCACTCTACGCCGCGCGAGCCGCCGGGCCTGACGGGATCCGGCAGCTCCGGGTCCGGCCTCGGGGGCAGGCCCGTGCTCATGCCTCGATAACGTCCGCGAGGATCCGCACGGCCTGCCGCAGAGCCGGCGCCTCGGCCCCGGCGAAGCTCAGCCGCAGATACGGCGCGGGCGCCTCGCCGGGGAAACAGGGCCGCCCCGGGTAAACGGCGAGGCCGCGGGACAGGGCCGCCTCGGTCACTTCGCCGTCGCTGAACTGCTCGGGCAGGCGCAGCCACAGATGCACGCCCCCGGACGGCACCAGGTCCAGGCGGCACGACGGCAGCTGCGCGGCCACGGCGGCGGCCAGGGCGTCGCGCCGCTCCCGCAGCCGCCGCCGTACCGTCGCCAGATGCCGCGGCCACCCCGGTGCCGTCAGCACGTCGACCGCGATCTGCTGCAGCACCGGCGCGACGAACAGGTCATCGCTGGTGCGGCCGCGCCGCAGCCGGGACAGCACCGGCCCGCGGGCGGCGATACCGGACACCCGCAGGCCCGCCGCGATCGGCTTGGACACCGACCGCAGGTAGATCACGTGACCGTCGTCGTCATCGCTGATCAGCGGCGGCAGTGACGGCGCGCCCAGGTCGAAGTCCCGCATCCAGTCGTCCTCGAGCAGGAACGCGCCCGCTCGGGCGACCGCGGCCAGCACGGGCTCGCGGCGCTCGGGCGCCAGCAGCGAGCCGGCCGGATTGCCGTACCGGGGCTGCAGGTAGGCCAGCCGGGCGCCGGTCCGGGTCAGGGCATCAGCCAGCGCGTCCGGCAGCACCCCGCCCGCGTCGCCGGGAACCGGCACCAGCCGGAGCCCGGCTGCCCGCGCCGCGGCGAGCGCCCCGACGTAGGTGGGCGACTCGACAATCAGCGGATCGCCGGGCGCGCACAGATGGCGGAACACCGCCGACAGGGACGACTGACCGCCCGAGGAGATGAGCACGTTCGCGGCGGTCAGGCCGCCGCCCGCCTCGTCGGCCAGGTAGGCCCGCAGCTCCGGCAGGCCCTGGGCGGGCAGCGCGGCTCCACGCGTGTCGCCGGCGCGCCGCCCGCGACGCGGCCGCGGCCAGCAGGCCGAGCGGCTGCAGCCCGTCATCAGGGAAACCCGACGCCATCCCGATGGCATCCGGCGGCAGCGGGTCGACCAGGCGGTCCAGATCGGCGCCGAGCCCGGCCCGGCTGCCCAGGGCCAGCGTCTGCCAGGACAGGTCCGCGGCAGGCCGGGCCGCGCGCCGCGCCGCCGTGAACGTGCCGCTACCCGGCTTGGTTACCAGCAGGCCCCGGCGTGCGAGGTCGGCGAGCATCCGCTGGACCGTGGCGGGACTGAGGCGGTAGCGCTGCTGCAGCTCGCGGTAGGAGGGAAGCTTGCTGTCGGGCGGCAGCGAGCCGATGAGGGCCTCGATGCTGGCGATCGCGGATCCGTTACCGCTATCGATGCTCATGACAGACAATAGAAGCACTTCCCGGTTCGGCCGGGAAGCGCGGCAGGCCTGCCGGTCCGCCGGCGCCGTCTCGCCCCGCCGTAGCCGGCCTGCCAGGGCGCGGCCGGTTAGGGTGGTCGCCATGGCCGAGCGCAAGGAGCTCATCGAGGTGGCCGGCCGCGTCGTGACGGTCTCCAACCCGGACAAGGTCTACTTCCCGCGGACCGGGCATACCAAGCTGGACCTGGTTCGCTACTACCTCAGCGTCGCGGACGGAGCGCTGCGCGGCGTCGCGGACCGCCCGATGGTGCTCAAGCGCTTCGTCAACGGCGCCGAGGGCGAGGCTTTCTTCCAGAAGCGCGCGCCCGCGAGCCGGCCCGGCTGGCTGGGCAGCGTGGTGCTGAGCTTCCCCTCCGGGCGGACCGCGGAGGAGATCGTGGTCACCGACGCGGCCGGGCTCGCCTGGGTCGCCAATCTCGGCTGCATCGACCTGAACCCGCACCCGATCCGCGCCGACGACCTCGACCATCCGGACGAGCTGCGGGTGGATCTTGACCCCGTTCCCGGCATCGAATGGCCGCAGATTGTCAGCGTCGCCCTGGTCGGCGCGCGAAGTGCTGGCCGATTTCGGGCTGACCGGCTGGCCGAAGACCTCCGGGTCGCGCGGGATGCACGTGTACGCGCGCATCGAGCGCCGCTGGGGATTCACCGACGTCCGGCGCGCCGCGGTCGCGCTGGCCCGCGAGATCGAGCGGCGGGCGCCGGGCGAGGCGACGTCGCGCTGGTGGAAGGAAGAGCGGCACGGCGTCTTCGTGGACTACAACCAGAACGCCAAGGACCGCACCGTCGCCTCCGCCTACTCGGTCCGGCCGGTGCCCGACGCCCGGGTGTCCGCGCCGCTGCACTGGGACGAGGTGGCGGACTGCGATCCGGCGGCGTTCACGATCGACACGGTGCCGCGCCGGTACGCCGAGATCGGGGATCCCGGCGACGGGCATCGACGCGACCGCCGGCTGACTGGACCGGCTGCTGGAACTCGCCGCCGCGGACGACGCGGCCGGGCTGCCGGACGCGCCCTGGCCGCCGCATTTCGAGAAGCAGTCGGGCGAGCAGCCCCGCGTGCAGCCCAGCAAGAGGCGCGCGGTGCCGGAGTCCGAGTCCGGTGCCGGGCCGGAAGTGCCGCCGCCGGCGCCGGGGAAGGTCAGCGGGCCGACCGGGCGCCGCCGGTCATCCATGCCGCTGATCGAGGTCGCCCGCGCGGCCAGCAAGGCTGAGGCCATGGCCGGGCTGGACCGGTGGAAGGAACGCCATCCGGGCCCGGCGGCGCTGCTGGAGCCCGCCGACATCCTGGTCGACTCGATGCGCGGGCGGTCCTCGACCTGGACCAGGATCCGGCTGAACCTCCGCCACGTTCCGGCCGCTGAGCGGCCGGGGCAAGAGCCACTCGAGGTTGACTACGACCCGTGGCGCGCCAGCGGCTGACCTGGTTTGCCAGGCCGGGAACGGGGCCGCCAGCGCCAGTGCCGCCCGCCCGCGCGCGGCGTCAGGAGCGGCTGAACTTGAGCAGGAACTCCAGCAGGCCGTGATTCTGGGTGGTCACGAACCCGGCGAAGCTCGGGTTGCCGATGCCCCAGCTGGCGAACAGCACCGGGATCGAGCCGGACACCTCGATGCCGCTGCCGTGCCGTGCGCTCGGCCTGCAGGGTGAACGTGACCGGCCGGGTGCGGCCGTGCAGGGTGAGGTTGCCGGCCGCGTGATAGGTCCTGATGACTCCGTCGCCAGGGAGAGCGCCCAGCCTGATCGGCGCGGTGAGGGAAAGCGCTCCGGTCGGGTAGGCCGAGGTGTCCATGATGCGGCCGTTGAACTGCGCGTCCCGCTGGCTCTGATCGCTCTTGATGGTGGCCATCTGGACGGTGAAACTCGCCGCCGTCACGGTCGCGCCGCGGATCGTCAGGTGGCCCGCGATGTCGCTGGTGCGCCCGACGGCGACGTTGTTCTGGCCGGCCAGCACCTCGTTCACCCGGTAGCCGACCACGGAGCCGGAGGCGACCTGCCAGGTGCCGGCCACCTTGCCTGCTGACGCGGTACTTGCTGACCCGGTGCCTGCCGCAGGCGCGGAGCTGCCCGCGGTGGCCGTCGCGGCGGGCGATGAGCTAGCCGACTTCAGGCTCAGCGGCGCCGCGCCGGCCCCTCGATCACGTGAATGTAGAGCCAGGTGCCGCCGACAACGACAATCGCCAGCGCGACCAGACCGCCGAGCAGCCAGCCGATGAGCCGGCGGGACCGGATGGGTGACATTGGGTGCCTCTCGTTGGCCGGGCCGCGGGCCCGGGCGCGGGTGCCCTGCGGATGGCAGGGCACCCGGCTGCGGCACACACTGTCAGCATCATCTCGGCAAGCGCTCAGCCTTTCTGCTGAGAGCCCTCTGAGAGAGCGGGCAGCGCCCGGCGCTTACTCGTGCGAGACCGCCGGGATCAACTCGGCCAGCAGTTCCAGGTGATCGAGATCGGTCCAGGTCGAGAACCTGCAGGTACACCGTAGCGGCGCCGACGCCGGCGAACTCGGCTATCCGGTAGCCGATCTCATCGGGGGTACCCGCGAGCCCGTTCGCGCGCAGCTCATCGAGATCCCGGCCGATGGCGGCGGCCCGCCGGGCGAGCTCGGCGTCGGTGCGGCCGCAGCAGACGACCTGCGCAGCCGAGTACGTCACGGACTGCGGGTCCCGGCCTGCTTCGCGGCAGGCGTCGCGCACCCGGTCGAAGGCGCTCCCGGTGCTCTCAACGCTCGCGAACGGCAGGTTGAACTCATCGGCGTAGCGCGCGGCCAGCCGCGGCGTTCGCTTCGCGCCGCCGCCGCCGATCAGCACCGGCGGCCGCGGCCGCTGAGCCGGCTTCGGCAGTCCCGGCGAGTCCGTGACCGTGTAGTAATCGCCGGAGTAGCTGAACGTCTCGCCGACCGCGGTCTCCCACAGGCCGGTGATGATCGCCAGCTGCTCCGCGTAACGGTCGAACCGTTCCCGTGTCGCCGGGAACGGGATCGCGTACGCGGCGTGCTCGGCCTCGAACCAGCCCGCGCCGAAGCCGAACTCGACCCGGCCGCCGCTCATCTGGTCGACCTGCGCGACGGAGATGGCCAGCGGGCCCGGATAGCGGAACGTCGCCGGGCTCATCAGCGTGCCGAGCCTGATGCGGGAGGTCTGCAGCGCCAGGCCGGCCAGCGTGATCCAGGCGTCGGTCGGGCCGGGCAGCCCGCTCACGTCCCCCATCTTGAGGTAGTGATCAGACCGGAAGAAGGCGTCGAAGCCAAGGTCCTCGGTGGCTCTGGCGACCCGCAGCAGGGTGGAGTAATCGGCGCCCTGCTGCGGCTCAGTGAAGATTCGCAGTTTCATGAGCCCCATCTTGCCTGCAGGCCGCGCTCCGGGCGCGCGCAGGGATTGCGCCCGGCCGGCGGTTCAGCCGCGCGCCAGAGTCGCCACGCACTCGACGTGATGGGTCATCGGGAACACGTCGTACCCGCGGAGGCCGGTCAGCTGCCAGCCGGCCGACAGGAGCAGCCGCAGATCCCGCGCCAGGGTGGCCGGATCGCAGGACACATACGCGATCCGGCGCAGCTCCGGCTGCCGGTTCAGCGCCTCGATGACCGGTCCGGCCGCCCCGCTGCGGGGCGGGTCGAGCACCGCGACCGATGCTCCGGCCACGTCCGCTTCGGCCAGCACCTCAGCGACGTCGCCGCGGTGCACCCGGGCCCACGGCCAGGCGCGCAGGTTATGCCGGGCGTCGCGGACGGCAGCCGGATCCTGCTCGATGGCGATGACGGTGCCGTCCGGCCCGACCGCCTCGGCCAGCAGGCCGGCGAACAGCCCCGCCCCGCTGTACAGATCAAGGGCGGTCTCACCGGGCTGCGGGCTGGCGCCCGCGAGCGCGGCCGCCGCCAGCGTGCCGGCCGCAGCCGGATGGACCTGCCAGAAGCCGCCCAGGCTCACGCGCCAGTCCCGGCCGGCGGCGCGCTGAGTGAGGTAGCCGCGGCCGCGCACCGGGACATGCGACCCGGATTTGCGGACGAGCTGGACCGTCTGCGACCGGAACGGCGGGAAGCTGGCGCGCGGAGACGGGACCGGAGACCAGCAACCCCCGCTCGCCCGTGGCCGGAGCGACGCTGACCTCCGCCGACCTGGCCGAAGGCCACCGGTGGCCGGTGAACGTTCACCGCGGTGACCAGGTCGTGCGCGATCAGGCACCGGTCGACCGGCACGATCTCGATGCGAGCGGTGGCGGCGCAGGCCCGGAGTGCCGGCCCGGTCGACCGCGAACGACACCACCGTCCGCCAGCCGAGGCCCGTATCGCCGTCAGCCTGCTGGCCCTGACCTTCGCCGGCGCCGTCCACCTCGATGACCTCGACCTCCCGGTCGATGCCGCCGATGCGGCTGAGCTGCTGGCGGACGACCTCAGCCTTGAGCGCCCGCTGGGCGGGCAGGCTGGCGTGCTGCCAGTCGCAGCCGCCGCAGCCGCCCGGCCGCGCGTAGCGGCACGGCGGGGGCACCCGGTCTGCTGACGCCCGCAGGATCTGAGTGGCATCGGCCCTGGCAAACCGGGCCGTGGCCTGGGTCACGGTGGCCAGAACCAGCTCACCGGGCAGGGCATGCCGAACGAATATCACCCAGCCCGTATCATCCTGCCTGGAAACGCACCAGCCGCCGTGCACGACCTCGCCGACCGTGAGTTCCAGCACGTCTCCGACCCCGGGAGCGGAGGCTGCCATGGTTGTCACGGGCTCCATCGTGCTCCAGGCGGTGCGCGCCGGCTTCGCTGGGTACCTGTCTGGCTGACGGCACCCGGTCGCTGGCCTGGCAGCATTACGCAGGAGGGGCTACCGTGACTGGACCGCTCTGGCTGGAAGGACGCACGTGCACATCGTGATCATGGGATGCGGCCGGGTCGGCTCCAGCATTGCCCACAGCCTTGAGGACCAGGGTCACTCAGTCGCGGTCATTGACCAGGATCCGGAGGCATTCCGCAAGCTTCGGTCCGGTTTCAAGGGCATTAAGGTGACCGGCATCGGTTTCGACAGGGATGTGCTGACCGAGGCGGGCATCGAGCGGGCCGGCGCCTTCGCGGCGGTCAGCAGCGGCGACAACTCGAACGTGATCGCAGCCCGGGTCGCGCGCGAGTCGTTCGGGGTCCAGCGCGTGGTGGCCCGCATCTACGACCCGCGCCGGGCGTCGGTGTACCAGCGGCTCGGCATCCCCACGGTGGCCACCGTCGCCTGGACGGCCGACCAGATGCTGCGCCGGCTGATCCCCGAGGGCGCCGAGTCGCTGTGGCGCGATCCCACCGGCGCCGTCGTCCTGGCCGAGGTGGCGTACGGCGATGCCTGGCTCGGCCAGAAGGTGTGCGATCTGGAGATGGCCGCGCACGCGCGGATCGCCTACATCTCCCGGCTCGGCGAGGCCATCGTGCCCGGGCCGAGCCTGGTCCTGCAGGAAGGCGATGTCGTGCACGTCATCGCGGCGGACAGCGATCTCGGCGAGATCGCCAGAGTCTTCGCGGGCCCTGAGCCCGGGAGGGGCAGTCACTGATGCGCGTCGCCATCGCCGGAGCGGGAGCCGTCGGCCGCTCGATCGCCAAGGAACTGCTCGACAACGGGCACGAGATCCTGCTCATCGACAAGGACCCGGCCTCGATCAAGGTGCACAGCGTGCCGCGGGCCGAGTGGCTGCTGGCCGATGCCTGCGAGATCAGCGCGCTCGACGACGCCGCGCTGGAGCGGTGCAACGTGGTGATCGCGGCCACCGGTGACGACAAGGCCAACCTGGTCGTGTCGCTCCTGGCCAAGACCGAGTACGGCGTGCCGCGGGTGGTGGCCCGCATCAACCACCCGAACAACGAGTGGCTGTTCAACGAGTCCTGGGGAATCGACGTGGCCGTGTCCACGCCGCGGCTCATCTCGGCGCTGGTGGAGGAAGCGGTCAGCGTCGGCGACCTGGTCCGGCTGATGACCTTCCGGCAGAGTGAGGCCAGCCTCGTCGAGCTGACCATGCCCGCCAACGCGCCCGCTCGCCGGGCAGCGGGTCGGCAGCATCGAATGGCCGGTGGACACCGCGCTGGTCGCGATCCTGCGGGACGGCCGGGTGATCGTGCCGAGCGCCGATGACCCGCTCGAGGCCGGTGACGAGCTGCTGTTCGTCACCAGCCAGAACGTGGAACGGGAACTGGCGACGCTGCTGGCCGGCGACCGCTGAGCGATCCGGCGCCGGGCCGCCGCCTACCGGATCTCGGTGATCTCCGGACCGCGCTCGAACGGGTTCAGCGGATCAGGCTCGGCGGCCGCGCCTTCCTGCGCGGCCAGCTGACCTTCGAGGACCTGCCTGGCCTCGTCCGGCAGGCGGATCTCCAGCGGCTTGCGCGGCGGCTCGGCGTGGTCGCCGCGGACCACGACGACATCGGCGAAGATGTCCTCGAACGGCGCGCCCAGCTCCGGGTCGGTGGCGGCAGGCCCGCTGATCAGGCCGCGCAGGAACCAGCGCGGGCCGTCAGCCCCGAGGAAGCGCAGCGGCTGAGGCGGGACACCCTGCCCTTCGGCGCCCTGCGGGACCACGGTGGCGAGCAACTCGGGCCCGAACGGGCCGTTCTGCTCCGTGCTGGAGCCGCCGGCCCTGGCGACTTCCTCGGCGATCTCCGGCAGCACCTCGTGCCACAGGCCGGCGCTGCGCGGCGCAGCGAACGGCTGCAGCTGCAGGCCGCTGTCCTGGTGGACGACGGCAATCGAGATGCCCTCGTCCTCGGACACGAAGACCTGGACGTCAAAGCCGTCCCGCACCGGGACCAGCAGGCTGCCGAAGTCAATGCGCTCGGCGGCGGGATAGTCGGTGGCACTGTCCCAGGGGCCCGCGGACCTGAGCATCGCCGGGCTCACCGACTGCGAGTCGCGCAGCCGGGTCCAGGTCTGCGGATCACCGAGGTCGGCCCGGCGGGGACCGCCGCGCCGGGCGCCGGCCGGGTCGTCGTCCTCAGCCGCAGCGGCGCTGGCGACCGCCTGCGCCGGCTCCTGGTCGGCGGCCCAGTCATCTCCGGCTACGTCATCGCCGGCCAGCTGCTCGTCGGCGAATTCGTCATCGGCGAGCCCGTCATCGTCGGCGAGCTCGTCCTCGTCCCAGTCGTCATCGGCGTAATCCTGCTCCGCCAGCTCATCGTCGGCTGCCGGGTAGTTTCCGTCGCCGGGCTGTGGCCCGGAGTCGTTCCCGCCATCATGGCGGCGCCGTCGGAACACCCCGCACGCTCCTCACCTTCCGGCCCGCCTGCAGGCCCGCCGGAACCTCGTTGCCATCTGCCGGACCGGCGCTCATCGCGTGGCCGCCGGTGGATCCGTGACCGCCGTCGCCGCGCTGCGATCCCGGCAGGGTCATCACTTCCCGGAACACCGGGCATTCGATCTTCTGAATCACAAGCTGCGCAATCCGGTCACCGCGTCGGAAGCTGACCGGCTGGCCGGCATCGGTGTTCAGCAAAATCACCTTGATCTCGCCACGGTACCCCGCGTCCACAGTGCCCGGCGCATTGACGATAGTGACTCCGTGGCGTGCGGCCAGACCGGACCGGGGATGCACGAATGCCGCGTACCCGGCCGGCAGCGCGATGCTGACGCCGGTGCCGACCGTCACTCGCTCGCCCGGCTGCAGGTCAACGTCGGTGGTGACGTACAGGTCAGCTGCCGGCATCGCCGGGATGGGAGCTCGCGGGCAGCGGCAGGCCGGGGTCGAGGCGGCGGATGAGGACTTCCACTGTTCCTGGCTCGGTGCACGCGCAGCCCATCGGGACCGTCCTTTTCTGGGGCTCAGCTGGCCGACCGTACCCGGCGAAGGCTAGCCGGGGGGCGGCGGCTTCCGCAGCGCCGGCCAGGCATAGGTGATCACGGCGGCGACCGGCACCGCGATGATGGCGCCGGGAATGCCGGCGATGATGCCGCCGACCGCCAGCACCAGGATGATCGCGAGCGGGTGCAGCCGGATAATGCGGCCCATGACCAGCGGCTGCAGCAGGTGGCTCTCGATCTGGTTCTCCAGGAGGAAGACGCCGAGCAGGATGACCGCGGCGACCCAGCCCTTGGTCGCGAGCGCCACCAGAATCGCCAGCGCGCCGACCACCAGGATGCCGATGATCGGGATGAAGGCGGCCAGGAACACCAGAACGATCAGCGGGACGAGCAGCGGGACGCCCAGCAGCCACAGCGCCAGCCCGATGAACAAGGCATGGATGGCCGCGACCACGGTCGTGCCGCGGATGTAGTTGACCAGCGCCCGCCAGCCCGCGTCGCCGGCGGCCCCGGCCCGCCGCCTGGCATCCGGCCGCATCCCGCTGATCAGGAACCGCCAGATCCGGCGGCCGTCCTTGATCAGGAAGAAGCTGATGAACAGGGTCAGCACGATGCCGGCCAGGAACTCGAGCGCGTACTTGCCCCCGGTCAGCACTGTGCCGGCCACGACCGACTTGTGCTGGGAGATGTAGTTCAGCACGTCGGTGCTCAGCTTGGACAGCCGGCCCGCGTTCAGGTGGAACGGCGGCCCCGCCAGCGAGTGCTGGACCTGGTTCGCGGTCCTTTGCACCTCCGAGAACAGGACCGGGTAGGTGTCGCTGATCTGGGTCACCACGAGCCAGCCCGCGCCCGCGATCACCACGATCGCCAGGCCGAAGGCACACCAGGTCGAGGCCAGGTCCGACATGCCGTGGTGGCGCATCCAGGCCGCGAGCGGCTGCAGCAGCGCGCAGAGCAGCATCGCGGCAATGAACGGCAGCACGACCAGCCGCAGGTGCTCGGCCAGCCGGAAGGCAAGGTAGATGACGAGCCCGGTCAGCAGCAGGCGCCAGGACCAGGCCGCCGCCTGGCGCAGCAGCCGCGGGACCTGCGAATCGGGGCTGACTTCGGCATCCTCGGCCTCAGCGGCCTCGGCCAGGGCCGCCAGCTCCTCGGCGTCATGCCGCCCTCCTGGCCGGCCCGCCCGCCAGAGCTGCCGCAGCGCGTCCCGGACGCTGCCGGGCCGGCCGCCGCTGACCGCTAGCTGCCCGCCGCTGGCGGCCAGGTGATCCCCGGCTGCCGCATGCCCGCCGCCAGCTGCCCCTGTGCCGCCGGCTGCCGCTTGGCCGCCAGCCGGCCCGGCCGGCTGATCGGCGGCAGCCGCCGCCACGTTGGCATCGGGTTCACTCGCGGCCGGATCGCCGCCGTCATCGTCACTCAACCGGGCCGTCATGCAGTACATGTAACCAACTACCTTGGTGCCATGCACTTCTACCGCGAGCGCTTGTCCGTGCCGCCGCTGTGGTGGGTCGTCGGAATGCTCACGATGCTGACGTTTGGCGCGATTGTCTGGACCGGATTCGATCTCGCCATCACCATCGCGGTGTTCGCCGTCCTGATCGGCGTCACCGCGGCGTTCCTGCTCAACTGGGGCCGGGCCACGATCGAGGTCACGGCCGGCGAACTGCGGGCCGCGGACGCGACCCTGCCCCTGGCCCTGGCCGGCGAGGTCAGGGCGCTGGATGAGGCCCAGTCGATGGCGCTGCGGGGCAGCCGGGCCGATCCGCGCGCCCACTTCCTCATCAGGCCCTACCTCAGGCGCGCGGTGTACATCGAGGTCACCGGCCCGGACCCGGCCGCTCCCTACTGGCTGGTGGCGACCCGCCACCCGGCCGAACTCGCCGCCGCTATCGAGAGTTCACGCCCCGTGGTCAGCCCCGGCGGCCTAACCATGACATGATCTGCCACAGCCGGGGCACATCCACGTGCCTGGCCCGGATTCCGGGCTGCTCCCGGCTGTGACGCCGGGGACACCGGGACAGGGACGGACGCCCAGGAAGGACGGGCTGATGGCAGGCAAGAGCGGCGCGGCCAAAGGCAGCGCAGGCAGCCGGGTGGTGACCGCGCTCATCGGCGCCGGCGCCGCCTTCGGTGCGCGCAAGCTGCTCTTCTTCGGCTGGAAGAAGATCACTGGCAAGGAACCGCCCGAGCACCCCGAGGACCCGCAGGTTGGCCTCGGCGAGGCGCTGATCTGGGGGATCGTGCTGGGCGCCGGGGTGCACACCGCGCGGATGCTCGCGACCAGGGCCACGGTCAGGCGGCAGGCAGGCGAGTCAGGATCTGACGGCGGTCCCCCGGTCTGAGCCGCGGCCCGGCCCGGCTCATCAGTCGTGAGCGCGGTCAGATTCTGGTGACACGCCAGGCATAAGCCCTCAGGAGTACTTTTCCTCGCGTTCGCGGACCACACTGGTAACCGCAGGGCAGGCGGGAATAGTGGTCCAGGAGGTGGAGATGGCTGCTCACATGGAGGTTTCTCAGTCCCGGGTGCTCGGCATGGTCCTGGCCGGGGGCGCCGGCAAGCGGCTGGCACCGCTGACTGCTGACCGGGCTAAGCCCGCGGTGCCGTTCGGCGGCCTGTACCGGCTGGTGGATTTCGCGCTGTCGAACCTGGTGAACTCAGGCATGCGGCGCATCTGCGTGCTGACCCAGTACAAGAGCCACAGCCTCGACCGGCACATCACTACGACCTGGCGGCTGAGCAGCCTGCTCGGCAACTACGTCACTCCCGTGCCGGCCCAGCAGCGACTCGGGCCGCACTGGTACACCGGCTCGGCGGACGCCATCTACCAGTCGCTCAACCTGATCTTCGACGATCAGCCTGACATCGTGGCCGTGTTCGGCGCCGATCACGTGTTCAGGATGGATCCGCAGCAGATGATCGACCAGCACATCGCCCGCGGCGCCGGCGTGACGGTGGCCGCCATCCCGGTGCCCCGCGAAGAGGCGACGGCGTTCGGCGTCATCAGGGTCGGGCCCGACGGCCATACGATCGAGGCCTTCCTGGAGAAGCCCGCCGACCCGCCCGCCATGCCCGGCCATGATGACCTCGCGTTCGCGTCCATGGGCATCTACATCTTCTCCGCCGATGTCCTCGTGGACTCGCTGCGCGAGGATGCCGCGGATGACAGCAGCCGGCACGACATGGGCGGCGACATCGTGCCGATGCTGGTCAAGAAAGGCGCGGCGCAGGTCTACGACTTCCTGGACAACAAGGTCCCCGGTGCCGAGGATCGCGACGCCGGCTACTGGCGCGACGTCGGCACGCTGGACTCCTACTTCGACGCCCACATGGACCTGTGCGCGGTGCACCCGGTTTTCAACTTGTACAACGACCGGTGGCCGATCCTCACCCAGGTGCCGTCCCAGCCGCCGGCGAAGTTCGTTCACGACAACGGCGACCGGGTCGGCCGCGCCATCAACAGCGTCGTCAGCAACGGCGTGATCGTGTCCGGCGGCCTGGTCCGGGACGCGGTTCTGTCGCCGGGCGTGCGCGTCAACAGCTGGGCTCGGGTCGAGCGGGCGGTACTGCTGCACAACACCAAGATCGGGCGGCATGCCGTCATCGAGAACGCGATCATCGACAAGAACGTGAACGTCCCCGAGGGTGCCGTGATCGGCGTGGACAAGGACCACGACCGGGCGCGCGGCTTCGTCGTCTCCGACGGGGGCATCACGGTGGTGGGCAAAGGCCAGAACGTAGCCCTATGACCGGGGATCCGCAGGACGGGAACGAGGTCGTGGTCGTCCCCGGCGAATCCGCCGGCGCGCCGCTCCGGGTCGCCATGCTCACCAGGGAGTACCCGCCCGAGGTCTACGGCGGAGCCGGCGTGCACGTCGAGTACCTGGCCCGGGCGCTCGCCGGGCTGGTCGATCTCACCGTGCACTGCCAGGGCGCGGACCGGCCGGACGCCATCGCGCACCGGCCCTGGGAGCGCCTCGCCGCCGCGAGCCCGGCGCTGCAGGTCATCTCGGCCGACCTGTCGATGACCGAGGCGGCCGCCGGCGCTGACCTCGTGCACTCGCACACCTGGTACGCCAATCTGGCCGGCCACCTGAGCGCGCTGCTGTACGGAGTGCCGCATGTGATGACCGCGCACTCGCTGGAACCGCTGCGGCCCTGGAAGGCCGAGCAGCTCGGCGGCGGATACGCCCTGTCGAGCTGGTGCGAGCGCACCGCGATCGAATCCGCCGCCGCGGTGATCGCCGTGTCCAACGGCATGGCGGCCGATATCCGCGCTGCCTACCCCGGCGTGCCTGCCGATCGGGTGCGGGTGATCTACAACGGGATCGACGCGGGGCTGTACCGGCCCGACTCCGGCCGGGACGTCCTGGACCGGCTTCGGCATCGACCCGGCAGCGCCGTCGGTGGCGTTCGTCGGGCGGGTCACCCGGCAGAAGGGACTGCCGGTTCTGCTGCGGGCCGCTGAGTGGATCGACCCGGCGGCCCAGCTCGTCCTGTGTGCCGGCCAGGCCGACACCGCGGAACTGCAGGCGGAGGTCACCGGGCTGGTCGAGCATCTGCGCGCCACCCGGTCCGGGGTGATCTGGCTGCCGGGCATGCTGGCCAAGTCCGAGGTGATCCAGATCCTGAGCCACGCCACCGTGTTTGCCTGCCCGTCGCTGTACGAGCCGCTCGGCATCGTCAACCTGGAGGCGATGGCCTGCGGCAGCCCGGTCGTCGCCTCGGCGGTCGGCGGCATTCCCGAGGTCGTTGCCGACGGCGAGACTGGCCTGCTGGTGCCCGCCGGCGACGCCGCCGCGCTCGCGGCGGCCATCAACACGGTCATCCGCACGCCCGGCCTGGCGGCGGAGTTCGGCGCCGCGCGGTCGCGAGCGGGCGGTAGCAGGCTTCAGCTGGGACGCGATCGCCGCCCAGACGGCCCGGCTCTATGCGGAGCTGACCGGCCGCTAGCTATCAGCTAGCGGCCGGCAGCTCAGCCCGAGTACGCTACGTTGAGATACATCTCGATAGGTTTGAGGAGTTGCGCCATGCAGCCGGAACCTGCCCGGGCCGACCAGCTGTCCAGCGAGCCTCAGTCCGGTGCGGGCGGGCGACCGGGACCGGGACGCTGCCGTCCAGCGACTGCAGGAAGCGTTCGCCGAGGGCCGCCTCGACGACGAGGAGTTCGACCAGCGGACCAGGGCGGCGCTGACCGCCCGGTTCAGCACTGATCTGGCCGTACTGACCACCGATCTGCCTGACGTAGCGCCCCGCGCGCCGCGCGCGGCAGCCGCGGACCTCCCCGGCCGCGCGCCTGGCCGATTCGCTATCGCGTACAAGAACTCCATCCGGCGCGGCGGGCGCTGGCGCGTTCCCGGCCAATTCCGCACCATCGTCTACAAGGGCCGCGGCCACATCGACCTGCGGGCGGCTGAGCTCACCGCGCCAGTCACCACCCTGTTCGCCGTCGCCTACAAGTCGCGCATCGACGTGCTGGTGCCGCTCGGCGTCCGGGTCGATCTCGAGGGCTTCGGGGTCAGCAAGGGCTGGTCGGCCGAGGAAGACCTGGAAAGCCGGCTGCCTGCCGACGCGCCGGTCGTGCACGTCCGCGGTGTCGGCTACAAGGGAACGATCGAGGTCGCCACCAAGCCCCAGGACCAGGGGCCGGGCCGTCAGCTGCCCGCCTGACCGGGCCGGGACGACCTCCGGTCAGGTAATGGAGCCCGCGGCGGCTCCGGTCACCCGGTCACCCCAGCGGGCGAGCTCGGCCTCCAGGTCGAGCGGCCTGATCATCGATCCGTCCGCCGTCTCCTCAGCCCAGGTCTCGGCCGGCACCCGCCACATAACCTCGAACTCGATACCGCTCGGGTCCTTGGCGTACAGCGACTTGGAGACGCGATGGTCGCTGGCACCGACCAGCGCGCCGCTCGCCGGCCAGCCGCTCGCGGACGTCGGCCAGCTCGGCCAGCGTGCCGACTTCCCAGGCCAAGTGGTACAGCCCGAGGTAGCTGCCCGCGGGCAGCTGCCCGTCGGGTACGGCAAACAGGCCGAGGTCATGGTCATTGGCCGTGCCCGGCGCCTTCAGGAAGGCCGCGCGGCCGGGAATCTCCATGGCGATCTCAAAGCCGAGGGTGGCGGCGTAGAAGTCGACGGTCGCGCGCAAGATCGCGGACATACAGCACAGCGTGGTTCAGCCGGCGGACAGGCATCAGCGTTCTCCTTCAGTTCTGCCAGGGATAATCCGGCGACCAGCCCGGCGCATTCCCGTGATCCCGTTCAGCCGGTGCGGGCCGCGACGGAGTCAGCCGGCCAGGGCCGCCAGGCCCGCCGCGGGCGCGGCGGTGAAACTGTCGTAGACGGCCACGACGTCCCGGCCGCGGGCCGCGAGCATCGAGGCGGCAATCGCGGCCCGGTAGCCGGACTGGCAGTGCACCCAGATCCTGCCCTCCGGTAGCTCGCGGAGGCGCCCGGCCAGCTCGTGCAGCGGGATATGCACCGCCCCGTCGAGATGCGAGTCCGCCCACTCGCTGTCGCGCCGGACATCGAGCAGGACCAGCGAGCCGCGGTCAGCGCGAGCCGCCAGCGCCGCGAAGTCCGCTATCGGGAATGTCGCGAGGCGCTCCCCGGCAGCCCACCCGGCCGGCGGCCCGTCCGCGGCCGCCTCGATCGCATCGATGCCGATCCGGCACAGGTCGCGCTGGGCTGTCGCCACGGCCTCGGCGTTCTCGCCGATCAGGGTCAGCGGCGTACCCCAGGGAATCAGCCAGCCCAGGTAGGTCGCCAGGCTGTCGGCCAGCTCGAAGTTCAGTGCGCCGCGCAGGTGCCCGGCGGCGAAGGCGGTATGCGATCGCAAGTCGACGACCCACTCGCCAGCGTCGAGCCGGCGGCGCAGCTCACCCGCCTCGGCCGGCCGGACCGGGGTGAGATCGGGACGGCCGGGACCGGCCAGATTCGCGGGCCCCATCCGCGCGTAATACGCCGGGTACGCGTCCAGGCCTGCCAGCAGCTCGCGGACATACTCAGCCTCGGTGCTGATCAGCGCCGGGTTGGCTCGCTTCTCGTCGCCGATCGTGGACGGGCCGCTGGTCGGCGTCGCCGAGCAGAAGCTCCCGAAGCCATGGGTCGGGCACACCGGCACATCGTCGGGCAGCTCGCCGGCGAGGCGGCGCGCCGAGGCGAACTGAGCCTTGGTGAGCGCCAGCTGGTGATCGGCGCCGAGCAGGTCAGTCCGGCCGGTCGACCCGTTGAGCAGTGACCCGCCGGTGAAGACGGCCAGGACCTGGCCGGTCTCGCCAGCCGCGTCGCCGGTCCCGGCGATCCCGGCAGTCAGCACGTAGGACAGGTGCGTGAAGGTGTGACCAGGTGTCGCGACCGCTCTGATGCGCATGTCCCCCGCCCTGACCAGCTCACCGTCAGCGACCGGCGTCCGGTCGAAGGACACCGGGTCGGCACCGTTGACCAGGTACTCGGCCCCGGTCTCGCGGGCCAGGGCCAGGCCGCCGGTCACGTAGTCGTTGTGGATATGAGTCTCGAGTACGTGAGTGATCGTCACGTTCCGATCGGCCGCGAGCCGGAGAACCCGGTCGAAGTCTCGCTGCGCGTCGATGACCAGGGCCACGGTTCCGTCCGTGGCCAGGTAGCCGCGATCGCCCAGCGATGGCGTGTCGACGGCAAGTATCTCGATCATCTCTGCCAGACCTGCCCATCTGTGCTGCGCCGCACACCGGTGTGCGGCGTCACGTCCCGGCCGTCGGGCCAGTGTAAACACTGCGCGGGCGGATCGGGATGTTGCGCTCGTACTCCTCGAGCGCGTGCGCCAGCCAGCCCGCCGTGCGCCCGGTAGCGAAGATCGCCTCGCCGGCACCGCGGATCATCTCGGCCACGCGCACCAGCACAGCCAGGGCAAACTCGATGTTGGGCTCGGGCAGAGCGCGGCGCCTGGCCTCGTCGGTGACCGCTGAGGCGATGGCGAGCTGCGCCGAGTCCGGCGCGAATTCGGTGATCAGGCGGAGCAGAAGGTTCGCCCGCGGATCCCCGCTCTTATAGACAAAATGGCCGAAACCGGGGAGCCGCTCTCCGCGGCGCAGCAGGTCACCGACAACCCTCGGTGCATCTTCTGGCGACGCCGCCGAGCCCAGCATCAGCTCCGCGCCAAGCGCAGCTCCGCCATGCAGCGCCCCGCCCATGGCGCCGAGCCCGGTCGCCACGACCGCATAAGGGTCGGCCCGCATGGAGGCAGCGACCCGCGCCGCGAGCGTGGACGCGGCCAGCTCATGGTCGGCGACCAGCACCAGGGCCGCGTTCAGCACCCTGATCAGGCCGTCAGGAACCGGGCCGGTGCACAGCTTCGGCGCCAGCCGCGCGGCCACGCCCGGTGCCTGGGGCTGCTCCGCCCGCGGACTGTCCGCCTGCGGACTGCTCCACCCGGGGCTGTCCTGCCCGGGGCTGCCCCGCCCGGGACTGCTGAGCCCCCGAGCCGTCCGTACCCCTGCCGTCCGTCCCCTGGCCGGCCGCCGCGGGCAGCGCTCCGGTCATGCCGGCCACCAGGGCCCGCCCCGCGGCCGCCACGGCCGGCAGATCCAGATGGAGCCGGAACTGATCAGTCGCCGCCAGGGCCGGCACGATCACCTGCAACCGCTCCAGCGGCAGGGTCCCGGCCGGAAGGGCCGCCTGCGCGGCCCGGCCCGCTGCCAGCGCCTCCGGCGTCGCCTGCCAGCCCAGGTCCGGCGGGCGCGCGCCGGGCGCCGAGGCCTGCTGAGCGCCGGCGGCCAGCGATCCGGCACCAGTCTCGGGCGGCAGCGATCCGGTCCACAGCAGCATCGCCACATCCTCGAAACTCCGGCGCAGGGCAAGGTCGGTCGCGTCCACTCCCCGGTACCGCTGGGACGTCTCGGTGATCTCGGTCAGGGCCGACTCGAAGACCAGCTCGGCCGGGCTCCCGGTGCGGCGCGGCCGGCCGCGCCGCGCCAGCTCATCAATTTCCCCGGCGTCGTACATGCTGCCCCGGCCGCCAGTCTCCCGGCGCCGGCTGAGCACGCCGCGGCTGACATACGCGTACAGGCTGGCGGGCTTGATCCCGAGCCGCTGCGCGGCCTCGGTCGCTCCGATCCACTCGGTCACCCGCGCTCCTCTCCGGCCCCGGAACAGACTCAGATTGCTGGCCGCCGCGTGTCTAAGCCACCACGATCCTGGCAAAAAATCTTCAGGAAGGCATCGCGTACATGTTGATTAGAATCAATATTGACACAACTTCGCCGTAGTGGTCAATATTAGATCAGCTGCCCGCTTGCCGCCCGGAGGAGAGCCCATGAACGCCCAAGCAGACGTAGCCAGCGCACCCTACGAGGCGGCCGCCGGACTGGCCGGAGTGTCGGTGGCCCGCACAACCGTCTCCGACGTGCTCGGCCGCCAGGGCTTCTACCACTACCGCGGCTACAACGCTGTCGACATCGCCAGGCGCGGCCGGGTCGAAGATGCCTGGTATCTCCTCCTGCGGGGCGAGCTGCCGACGGCGGAGCAGCGCGCCGGATTTGCCAGCCAGACCGCCGCGCTGCGAGTGCTGCCCGACGGAGTGGCCGAGCTCCTACCGGCCATCGCGCGCCTCAGTCCGGCCAGGGTCCCTGGCCTCGCTGCGCAGCGCGATCTCCGTGGCCGCGCAGGCGATGGACTGCCGCCCGTGGACCGATCAGACCGACGCGCAGACGGCGGAGCAGGCCGCCCGCCTGTCCGCGATCATGCCGGTGCTCGCGGCCCAGCTCTTCCGGCTGGCCAGCGGCGAGGAGGTGGTTGAGCCGCGAGCCGACCTCGGGTACAGCGACAACTACTTGTACATGATCACCGGCAAGGTCCCGGACGAGCGCGCCCGCTACGCGGTCGAGCGGTACCTGATGCTGACGATCGACCACGGCTTCAACAACTCGACGTTCACCTCCCGGGTCATCGCCTCGTCCGGCGCCGACCTAGGCGCGGTCGTGTCCGGCGCTCTCGGGGCGCTGTCCGGGCCGTTCCATGGCGGTGCGCCGGCCCGGGTGTTCGACATGCTCGACGCCATCGGGACGGCCGACAACGTCGAGCCCTGGCTGCGCCACGCCATCGAGCACGGCGACAAGCTGATGGGCTTCGGCCACCGGATCTACAAGACCATCGACCCCCGCTCGGCGCTGCTCCACGAGGTGGCGAGAGAGCTGCACAGTGACCGGGTCGAGCTGTCCGAGCTCGTCGAGAAGACCGCGGTCGAACTGCTGGCCGAGCTCAAGCCCGGCCGCGAGCTCTACGCGAATGTCGAGTTCTACGCCGGCGTAGTGCTGGAAGCCGCCGGACTGCCGCGCGAGATGTTCACCTCGACCTTCGCCTGCAGCCGGATCATCGGGTGGATGGCGAACGTTCTCGAGCAGATCGCCGACAACCGCATCTTCCGCCCGCTGGCTCACTATGACGGCCCGGAGGCGCCGCGCGAGTTCCCGGACTTCTGGCAGCCCGGCCAGCCCTGACCTTAGCGGGAGCACCCGGCGGCCGGTGCCGCGGGAAGTACGGGTATATGGCTACCATGATATGGTTAGCCATATGAAGACAACGGTCGACCTCCCCGACGAACTGCTGCTCGAGGCGCAGCAGATCGCCCGGGCTGAGGGCACGACGATGAAGTCCGTGCTGGAGGAAGGCCTCCGAGCGGTCATAGCCCGCCATCGGCGCGCCCAGTCATTCACGCTGCGTGATGCGAGCGTCGACGGTAATGGCCTGCGGCCGGAGGTCGGGCAGGCCGACTGGCGGGCCATCAGAGAGCTGAGCTACGGGGACCGACTGTGACCGGGAATCGACTGTGACCGGGGATCGACTGTGACCGGGAATCGACTGTGACCGGGAATCGACTGTGACCGGGAACCGACTGTGATCGCCGTGGACACCAACATCCTGGTGTACGCCCACCGGCGTGACTCCCCATTTCACGCTTCGGCGGCGGCCGCCATGCGCGAGCTGGCCGAGAGCCCGGCTCCGTGGGGGCTGCCCTGGCCTGCCATCCATGAGTTCTACTCGGTCGCGACCCACTCGCGCATCTACGATCCGCCCAGCAGTCCGGCCGAGGCAATCAGCCAGATCGCGGCCTGGCTCGAGTCGCCGTCAGTAACGCCGCTGAGCGAAGGCGAGACCTACTGGCCCGTCCTGACTCAGCTGCTGACGACCGCGAAGGTCACCGGTCCGCTCGTGCATGACGCCAGAGTTGCAGCTCTGTGCCTGAGCCAGGGCGTGCGTGAGCTGTGGACTGCCGACCGTGATTTCAGCCGGTTTCCGCAGCTGAGGGTAACGAATCCGCTGGCCTAGCAGGGGCCTGGCCCGCCTAGCCGCCGAGCTGCTTGCGCTGGCGGTTCTCGCGGAGGCGGCGGCGCTGCTCGGGCGAGAGCATCCGGTAGGCGATGACCGGGATCGCGATAGCGGCCGCGATGACCGCGACGGCCAGCCAGGGATTCACGATGAAAAGGATCAGCCCGATGACGACCCCGATGAGGCCGTACCTGAAATGCGGTGCCATGCCGGGCTCCCTCCGGGAACTTCGTTCCCTGCCTTACCAACTATCGCGTCCGGTCCGTAGTTCCCGGTCTGGCCGCCACTGCCCCGCCCAGCGGGTTCCTGCGTCTGGGCCTGATGGTAGATGATGGCACCCATGACGCTATCCCTGCCGGTCGACGCCGAGGCGAACAAGCTGCTCACTCGTAACCCGCTGGCTCTGCTCATCGGCATGCTGCTGGATCAGCAGGTCCCGCTGGAGAAGGCGTTCAGCTCGCCTTATGAGCTGGTGCAACGGCTCGGGCACGAGCCGACCGCGGCCGAACTGGCCGAGTTCGACCCCGAAGCACTCGCGGTCATCTTCTCGGCGCGCCCCGCTCTGCACCGGTTCCCGAAGGCGATGGCTGCCCGCACCCAGGACCTGGCCCGGCTGATCGCCGACCGCTACGACGGGGACGCGGCGGCCGTGTGGAACAGCGCGACCTCGGGCCGGGAGCTCGTCACCCGGCTCGCCGAGCTGCCCGGCTTCGGCGGAGCCAAGGCACAGATCTTCGCCGCGCTGCTCGGCAAGCAGCTCGGCGTCCGGCCGGATGGCTGGCGTGAGGCAGCGGGGCAGTTCGGCGAGGAGGGCTCGCACTACTCGGTGGCCGACATCGTTGATGACACCTCGCTCGCCGCGGTGCGCGCTCATAAGAAGGAACTCAAGGCCGCCGCCAAGGCGCGGGCAGCGGGCTGAGGCAGGCGATCGTGCTCATGGACGACACCGAGTTCCCGGCCACCGGCTCGGCCGCCGTGCACATCCTGCACGAGGGCTATGCTCGCGAGGAAGACGGCGGCGAGCGGGTCGGAAGCACAGTCACGCTGATTCAGGACGGGAACGCCCTGATCGTCGTCGACCCGGGGATGGTTGCCTCCCGGTCAGCGCTGCTGGCCGAGCTGGCGGCCCGCGGGGCGGCGGCCGAGTCGGTGACTGACGTGGTATTCAGCCACCACCACCCCGACCACACCGTCAACGCGGCCCTGTTCCCGGCGGCGCGGATTCACGACCACTGGGCGTGCTACGAGGGCGACCGGTGGATCAGCCGCGAGGCCGAGGGCTACTGGCTCAGTCCCTCGGTCGCGCTGATCGCGACGCCGGGACACACGCCCGAGGACATTACGACGCTCGCGGCCACGGCGCAGGGCGTCCAGGCGTGCACCCACGCCTGGTGGGGACCGGACGGCCCGGCTGAGGATCCGTTCGCACCGGATGCGACGGTACTCGCCGCCAGCCGGGCCCGGATCCTGGCCCTGGCTGCCGTCATCATTCCGGGCCATGGTCCGGCCTTCCGGCCGGGCGAGGGCACGCCGCGGTAGCTCAGGCCACGTCGCCGGTCACGCTGAACGCAGACAGCCGGAACGAGGCCAGCACCAGCGACAGGACAGTGACCGCGAGGCCCATGCCAATGCCGGTGCCTGTGCTCAGATAGGCGTGCAGCGCGCTGGTATGCGCGATGGAGTTCGCGATCGCCAGGCTGTAATGCTGGGCCGACAGCAGCGCGACCCCCGGTACCAGGCTGGCGAGCAGCCCCTCCCACAGCAGCACGTACAGCAGGCCTGTTGCCAGCGCCCGGCCCGGGCTGAAGACAGCCGTCAGCATGACGAACAGCGCGTTGTACACGACCGCCCCCGCGAGCGCGCCGACAAACAAGCCGATGGCGAGCCTGCTGCCCGGGCCGGTGGCAATCGCGCCCGCCGCGTACTCGGGCACTGCGGCGAAGGCAACCGTCAGCCCGACGGCGACCAGGTACTTGCTCAGCACCACGCTGCGGCGGCTCACCGGAGTCGCCAGCAGATGCAGCAGGCTGCCGTCGTCGATCTCGGCGCCGATAACGCTGCCGCCGACGATCAGCGCGGTCAGCGCCAGGACGAGATAGCCGACAGTGCCAAGGACTTCCGGCGGCCACACCTGACTGTGCGCTGTGGCCGTCAGCAGTGCGGAGATCCCGATGAGGATGAGCGCCGGCAGCGCGAACAGCACCGCCCGGCGGCGGCTCAGTGCCGCCCGCAAGGTCAGCCCCACGATCACGCCGTTGATGAGCCCCGGCAGCGGCCGCGCTCGCTGCCTGCTCACCGCGTCCGCCGTCAGCTTCTCGTCGTCCGCAGCCATTGTCATGACGCCACCAGGTAGTTGAAGACGCTTTCCAGCGACTCGTCGGCCGGCAGCACCTGCGTGAGCCGGATACCGTGCTCTCGGCTGAGGCCGGCCACTTCCCTGGTAAACGCGCCGTAGTCGGAGGCACGGACCTGCAGGCCATGGGCGGTCAGCTCGACCGCGCTCACCGCCGGGCGGCCGATCAGGGCCGCGCCGAGAGCCCGGTCGTCGGACGACCGCACCAGGAAGACGTGCGGCCGGCCGGTCATCAGCCGCCTGATCGCCCGGAAGTCGCCGGAGGCCGCCAGGCGGCCGCCGACAATCACCTGGATGACGCCGGACAGCCGCTCGACCTCCTCCAGGATGTGAGAGCTGAACACGATGACCCGGCCCTGGCTGCCCTGGGCGTGCAGCAGGTCCATCATGTGCAGCCGCTGGCGCGGATCCATCCCGTTGAATGGCTCGTCCAGCAGCACGACCTCGGGATCGTGCACCAGGGCGGCCGCCACCTTGATGCGCTGGCGCATGCCCTTGGAGTAGGTGGAGATCCGCCTGTCCTCGGCGTGCGCCATCTCGACCAGGCCGATCGCCCGCCGCGCGGCGGCGTCCGGATCCTGCAGCCCGTGCAAGCGTGCCGTGGCCGTCACGAACTCGGAGCCGGTGAGGAAGGCGTAGACCGAGTCGCGCTCCGGGACAACCCCGACCTGCCGGAACATCGCCGGGTTGCGCCAGCTGCCGCTGCCGGCCACGGTCACCTCGCCGCGGGACGGCGCCAGGAACCCGGCGACCAGATGGAGGATCGTCGTCTTGCCCGCGCCGTTCGGGCCGAGGAGCCCGGTGACGCCCGCGCCGATCGTCATCGTGACGTCGTTGACGGCGACGACGTTGCCGTACCAGCGGGATACCCCGGCGAGCTCGATCGTCGTCACGCCACACCAACCTTCCGGTAGCGGGCGATGAGGCCGGCGATGGCAGCCGCCGTGACGACCGCGAAGACCGCCCCGTACACCGGGCCGTAGCTGCCGACTGTCGTGGCCTGGAAGACGTGGGCCGCGCCCAGGGCCGGCGTATTCCCTTGCAGCCATCTCAGCACCCCGCCGAGCAGCGTGAACGGGCTGATCAGGCCGGCCAGGCTGCTGAGCGCGGACGGCTGGCCGAAGCCGGCCGGGCCGAACGCCTGCTGGCCGACGTGCGTCAGCACGCTGGCCAGGATCCAGGTGAAGAACAGCGGGATGCCGATAGCGCAGATCGCGAATACCCGCTTGCCGGTGGCGGAGGCCAGCAAGCAGCCCGAGGCTGGCCAGCAGTGCCGCCCAGGCCGCGCCGTACAGCAAGCCCGGCCCGAGCTGCAGGGTCTGCTCCCACACCTGATGGGCTCCGTGAACCTGAGAGACGGTGCCCAGGTACAGCAGGAGCAGCGGGATCTCAATCATGACCAGGCAGGCCAGCACGAAGGCAGCGAGCTTAGCGGCCGGATAGTCGATCCGGCGGATCGGCCGGGCGAAATACAGCGGCAGCGTGTGGTTCCGCAGGTCGCCGGAGACCAGGTTCGGGGCCTCCAGCGCCACGAAGAGCAGCATGGCCACGGTCCGCAGCGACGGAACGTAGGCGTCGTAGGCGACGAGCGGCTGGCTGCCCGGCCGGATGGCCAGCCCGACCGCGCTGACCGCGGCCGGCAGGCACATGAGGGCGAACAGCAGCACCGGGAAGATCTTGGCCTTGGCGCCGCGGCCGATGCCGAAGGCGGCCCGCAGGCTGTGCCAGACCAGGGCCCGCACAATCGCCGCGCGGCCGAGGCGGGCGGCGTCGTACCGGCGGTACCCGATGTTGTGAATGACCCCGCTGCTCGTAGCGGGGTCGGCCTGGAGCGGCCCCGGCGCGGCCCCGGCATCAGCTGACACTGGAGGCTCCCTTCGCTGGCTCCGCCGCACCGCTCGGCCGCGGCCGGGTCGGCCCGGAACAGCTCCTCGATCCGGTGGCGGCGCTGCTCCATCCGGGTCAGCGGCAGGCCAAGGTCGGCCACGCTGTCCCGCACGATGTCGTAGACCTCGTCGCCGGTGAGCTGGATCAGCAGGCTCCGCTGGAACGGCACCGGGCTCAGCCCGCGTCTCGCCAGCTCGGCCTCAAGCAGGTCACGGCCCTCGTCGACCTCGACCAGCACCACAGCGCTGGCCTTCGTGACCGAGCTGATCGTGTCCGCCCGCAGCAGGCGGCCGCCGTCGATGGCGACGAGCTGATCGCAGATCTGCTCGATCTCGCCGAGCAGGTGCGAGGCCACCAGGATCGAGATGCCGAACTCGGCTCCGATCCGGGAGATCAGCTCCAGCATGGCGGTCCGGCCAGCCGGATCCAGGCCGTTCGTGGGCTCGTCCAGAAGCAGCAGCCGCGGATCGCCGACGAGCGCCTGGGCCAGCTTGACGCGCTGCTTCATGCCGGTCGAGTAGGTGCCGATCTGCCGGTACCGCTCCTCGTAGAGGCCCACGTGACGGAGCGAATCGGCGGCCCGCTCGCGGGCCGACGTGGCCGGCAGGCCGGACATCCGCCCGAGGTGGGTCACCAGCTCGGTCGCCGTCACATCCGGGGGCAGGCAGTCGTGCTCGGGCATGTAGCCGGTCAGCGTCCTGATGGTGAATCCGGCGCTGCCGCAATCGTGACCGAGGACGGCCGCGCTGCCGCTGGTCGGCTCCATCAGCCCGAGGAGGATCTTGATCAGGGTGGACTTCCCGGCTCCGTTCGCCCCGACCAGGCCGGTGATGCCCGGGCCGACGAGCAGCGTCAGCTGATCGAGCGCGGTCACGGTCGTGCCGTACCGCTTCGTGAGGCCATCCGCGCGGATGACCTCAGCCGGTGCGGTCCGCCCGGATGCTGCCCCGGCCGGCGGTATCGTCGTCGAAACCACTGCGCCTCCGATCGGGAAGCGCCCGCGAGCTGCGGCCTGACCCGGCGGCTGCCCGGCGCTGTCCCGAGGCTCACCATCCCAGCTTCGGCAGCGCGCCGGCATCAGCCGTCAGGCTGATTGTGACCGCCAATGGGATGAGTTCACCGGCCGGCGGTGCTGCCAGCGCCGGGACCTGGCATTACTGTATGGTTTGCCGCAGATGCCGGGACTGGGGCTAGCCGGGCTCGGATCGAGGACGCCAGCAGTGACCAGCGGGGAAGGACAGGCTGCGCGGGCACCTGCGCGCGGCGCGGCGTCTGCCTCACGGGCCTCCCGGATCCTTCCCTACGGCCGGGCGATCATCGCCGGGCTGCTCCTGCTCATCGTGCTGACCGGGATTCGCGCCGCCGGCCCGGCTGTCGGCAGCGCGGGCCCGCTCCGGCAGCACCCCGTAGCCGTCGGCGCGGGCCTGGAGATCGCGCTGGCCTGCCTGCTGGTCGGCGCTGGCCGTCCGGGCCCGCCGGGCGCCGGAGGCCGGGCGGCTCGCCGCGACGCTACGCGGGCACGTCCGGCGGGCAGCGGCCATCATCATGGTCGCGGTCGTCGTGCTCGAGTTCGTCAACGTGGCCGGGCACGGCCAGTACGAGCGGCTGCTCGCGCCGAAGCACGGCCGGCCAGCGAGGCTTCCGGGTCAGCGCGGCAGGCATCTTCCCCCGGCCGGGCATCCGGTCAATCTCAGCTACCTGCTGTACGCCCTGGTCGCGGCGGCGATCCTGGCCGCGATCGTGGCCGGCGCGATCTTCGTCAGCCGGCTGCACGTACGCGACGCGGGCGGCGGCCTCGCCGAGCCCGGCGGCGACGAGAGCGAGGACCTGCGGAAGGCGGTGGAGTCCGGCCGTTCGGCGCTTCGCACGCTCGACGACGCGCGGACGGCGATCATCGCCTGCTACGTGGCGATGGAGGCGAGTCTGGCCAGAGCCGGAGCGGCCAGGACCGTGACCGAGACACCGGACGAGCTGCTCGGCCGGGCGGCTGCTTCCGGCCTGATCCGCGGCCAGGCGGCGACGAGCCTGACTGCGCTGTTCTACGAGGCCCGCTTCTCCAGCCATCAGCTGCCCGGCTCGGCGAAGGACGACGCGACGCGGGCGCTGGACGCGATCTCGGCCGAGCTGCGCGCGCCCGCGCCGGAGCGGCCGGCGGCGCAGGCGGCGGCCGCTCCGGCTGGCGGGCCGGGCACATGACCAGCCCGGCGAGCGACCGCGGCCGCCGCGCCGGCGCAGGCTGGCTGGCCTGCCTGCCCGAGCTCGCGGGCGCCGCCGTCCTGACGCTGAGCACCACCGGAGCGGCTTATGCCTTCGCCGGGTTCGGTGCCGCCGTCGTGGTGGCGGCCGGCTGGGGGGTGGCCTGCATCGCGCTGCTGCCGACATTCGTGGCGCCGGGCGCGCGGCCGCTGGTCGAGCAAGCCCAGCTGCGCAGCCAGGGCCGCACCAGCTTCCTCGGCTTCTGGCGCAAACGGGGCGCGCTGCACGACGCCACGGCCTCGATGGTCAGTTACGACGCTGAGCTGCGGCCGGAACTGCAGCATCTGCTGGCCGCCCGGCTGGCGGAGCGGCACGGCGTCAGCCTGTACGCCGACCCGGCGCAGGCCAGGCGGCTGCTGCTGACCGGATCCAGGGACGCATCGCTCTGGTACTGGCTCGATCCGTCCCGCCCGGCGGAGACTGACCAGCGGCGCGCCGGGCCGGCCCCGCGTACCCTCTCCGCCATCCTCGACCGACTGGAGCGACTATGACCGACGACACGTGGACCGCGGGCCGGACGGCCGACCGTTGCTCAGCCGTGCTCGACGAGATCGAGCGGGCCGTGGTCGGCCACCGGCGGAGCCTGGAGCTGGTCCTGATCGGGATCCTGGCGGGCGGGCACGTGCTGCTCGAGGACCTGCCCGGGCTCGGCAAGACGCTCATCGCCAGGTCATTCGCGACGGCGCTCGGCCTTGAGTTCGCGCGGATCCAGTTCACCCCCGACCTGCTGCCGTCAGACGTCGTCGGAGCTCCCCTGTACGACCAGCGCACCGGCGAGATGGTCTTCCGGCCCGGGCCGGTCTTCACTCAGCTGCTGCTCGCCGATGAGATCAACAGGACACCGCCCAAGACCCAGGCCGCGCTGCTCGAGGCCATGGGCGAGGGCCAGGTCAGCATGGACGGCATCACCCGCCCGCTGCCCCAGCCGTTCGTCGTGCTCGCGACCGACAACCCGATCGAGTACGAGGGAACCTACGAGCTGCCCGAGGCCCAGCTGGACCGCTTCCTGATGCGGCTGCGCCTCGGCTACCTGGCCACCAGCGACGAGGTGGCGATGCTGCAGCGACGGCTGGACCGGCGCCACGAGGCCGCCACGCTGCGGACCGTGACCACCGACGCGGAGCTGATCGCGATGCGCACGTCCCTGGAGCAGGTCGAGGTCTCCGCCGACCTGCTCGACTACGTCGTCGCGATCGTCCAGGCCACTCGCAGCCATCCGCAGATCCAGGTCGGCGCGAGCCCGCGAGGCGGTCTGGCGCTGGTTCAGCTGGCCCGCGGCCAGGCGGTCCTCGCCCACCGGGACTATCTCATCCCCGACGATGTGAAAGCGATCGCCGTGCCCGCCCTCGCCCACCGGATCACGCTGCGACCCGAGCTGTGGGTGCGCCAGGTCAGATCCGACGACGTCATCGCCGCGCTGCTCGACACCGTGCCGGTCCCCCGCACCGACCCGGCGGACATCGTTGGCTGACCCCGCCGGCCAGTCCGCCTGGCGCCAGCTCGCGGTGCGCTGGCGCCTCGCCCCGCACGCCCGCAGGCTCCTCACGCTCGCGCTGGCCGGGCTGATCCTGGCCGTCCTCACCGGCCGTCCCGAATTCGCGGGCCTGGCCGCCCCGGCCTTGCTCGTCCTGGCGACCTGGCGCAGCGACCGGGCCGCCGAGATCGGCGTGCGGGTGACGCTCGAGGCGACCACCCTGGTCGAGGGCGTCACCACCACGGTCACCGCGCAGCTGCGCGGCCAGGAGGACTACGAGGCCACGCTGGTGATCCATCCGGCCGAGACGGTCAGGGCCGGCGCTCCCGTCCCGGTGCCGCCCGGCGCGCGCCGCGCGGCAGCCCTGTGGGTAGAGCCAGCCCGGTGGGGGCGGCGTCCGCTCGGCATGCTGGAGATCACCGTGACCGACCCCTTCTGGCTCAGCCGGGGAACGGCGCTGATCCAGCTCCCGTTCGTCACCTGCCAGCCCAATCCGGCGCAGCTCGGCAGCAGTGTCGTCCTCAGCCGCCTGCCAGCCCGGCTCGGCGAGCATCCGGCGAGGGCGGCCGGCGAGGGCGCGGAGTTCGCCGGCGTCCGCGAGTTCGTGCCGGGCGACCGCCAGCGCCGGATCAACTGGCCGGCCACGACCCGGCACGGCAGCCTGCACCTGAGTACCTTCGCGGCCGAGCGAACGCAGAACCTGGTCGTGATCGCCGACGAGACATCGGACGTGGGCGAGCCAGGCTCCAGCTCCCTCGACCTGGTGCTGCGCGGCGCGGCGGGCACCGTGCGGCGTTACCTGGCCGCACGGGACCGGGTGGGCCTGATCATTTACGCGGGCCGGCTCAGCTGGATCGGCCCCGGCCAGGGCCAGCGCCACTTCCACCGGCTGCTGGATCTCATGATGTCCGCACCGGGCGGCTGGGAGCGAGCCGACGGGCTGACCAGGCTGCCGCGAGCCGCGCTGCCACCGGGTGCACTGATCATGGTCTTCAGCCCGCTGCTCGACCAGCGGCTCATCGAGGCCCTGCGTGACCTGCGTGAGCGGGGATTCAGCGTCCTGGTGGTCGATGTGCTCAATACCGAGCCGCCGCACGACGCCAGCCGCCTGTCCCGGCTGGCGGCCCGCATGTGGAAACTCGACCAGCAGGCGGTCCGTTACTCCCTGGCTCAGATCGGCGTGCCCGGTCGTGCACTGGGACGGGATCAGCAGCCTGGACGAGCCGCTGGCGCAGTACACCCGCCGATCCCTGGTGGTGCGCCGGTGACCGCGCCCGGACGGGATCCGGCCAGTCGGGAATTCCCGTTCCCGCTCGTGATGGTCGCCCTGACCGCGGTGCTCGCGGCCGCGACAATCGCCTGGTCCGCAGCCCCGCTTCGTGGTGGCAGTATCGGCACGCGGCCGGTCCTGATCATCGCGGTCGTGGCCGGCGTGCTGAGCATCGCCCAGCTGGCCGTGACGGCCGCTGCCGGGGGACCCGATGGCACGTTCGCCAGGACGGAGGGCGCGCGCCGGCTGCCAGCTGAGCCCGGTTCGGCTGCTGCCCTGGGCTGAAGTACTGACCGTGGCCGTCATCGTGCTGGAGGCGCTGCACAGGTCCCGGCCCTGGCACACCGCGGTGCTGACCGTCGCGCTGGTCGGCTACCTGATCGCCATGCACCTGGCCGAGACCCGCTCCGGTGCCGGAGCGCTGCGCGCGCAGCTGCCGGTTCTCGCCGCCGGGGCCGCCCTGACCGCGCTCGCGGTCGCAGCGGCGGCGCTGCCCGGCCTGCCGCCGGGCACTGCGGCCGGCTTCTTCCGCATCACGGCCGTCCTGGCCGCCGTCATCGTGGCCGCGCTGGCGGTCCCGGTCTGGCTGGTGCGCAGCCGCCGGTAGGCCGGCCGGGACCGGCTGCGGACCGGCTACCGGCCGGCCGCGTAGCCCTGCATGCCGCGCGGGTTGGCAGCGGCGTAGAGCATGCCGCCCGAGCGTGCCACCGCGCTCATCCGGCCCAGTGACCAGGGCGGCCGCACGCTGACCTCGTGCCCGCGGGCACGCAGCTCAGCCACGACCGCCTCCCCCGCTCTGGCCTCGATGGCCAGCGACCTGGGCTGCGAGCGCGCGGATAGAACGAGGACGGGAAGTGGTCAGTGTGGAAGGCCGGCGCGTCGATGGCCTCCTGCAGGTTCATCCCGGCCAGGACGTGGTTCAGGAAGAAGGCCAGCGACCACTGGTCCTGCTGGTCACCGCCGGGCGTGCCGAAGGCCAGATAGGGCTCGCCATCCCGCAGCGCGAGGCCGGGCGACAGGGTCGTGCGCGGCCGGCGGCCCGGAGCGAGCGTGCTGGCCAGTCCCGGCGTCAGCGTGAACATCTGCGCGCGCGTGCCCAGGCAGAAGCCGAGCCCGGGGATGACCGGGGAGCTTTGCAGCCAGCCGCCGCTCGGCGTCGCCGACACCAGGTTGCCGAAGCGATCGGCCACGTCCAGATGGCAGGTGTCGCCAGGGACCTAGCTCGGGCGCCGCGATCCCGCCCTCGTCCCCGGCTCATCGCGGTCGGCTCGCCGGTGCCGGCTCCGTTCGCGGCGCCCGCCGGCGAGGAGGCGGCGGGCGCGAAGGCGGCCAGCGCGAAGCCGGGCAGCCGCGGCGCCACGCCGTCCGGGGCTCCGGGCCGGAGCGCGGCCGATGCCTGCTCGCCGACCAGTGCGCTGCGGGCCGCCGCGTACTCAGCCGACAGCAGCGCGGCGACCGGCACCGGGGTGTCCCGCGGATCGCCGTACCACGCCTCGCGGTCGGCGAAGGCGAGCTTGGCCGACTCGGTCACGGCGTGGATGAAGGGGGCAGAGCCGGCTTGCAGCTGCGTCGATGCCCAGGGCGTCCAGCTGGGCCAGTTGCTGCAGGAATACCGGTCCCTGACCCCACGGGCCGGTCTTGCAGACGGTCAGGCCGTGAAACTCAGCCGTCACCGGCTGCTCGGCGCTGGCCCGCCAGCCGGCCAGGTCGGCGCCGGCCAGCAGGCCGCGGTTGCGGTGACCGGTGACGTCCATGACCTCGGCGTCAGCCAGATAGGCGGTGATCGTCTCGGCCACGAAACCCGAGTAGAACGCTTCCCGGGCGGCCTCGATCTGCCGTTCGCGGCCGTGGCCGGCCTGCTCGGCCTCGGCCAGGATGCGCTCGTAGACCGCGGCGAGGGCCGGGTTGGCAAACCGGCTGCCCGGCGCGGGCACTCCGCCGGCCAGGTAGACCTCAGCCGAGCCGGGCCAGTGCTCGAGGAAAGTCCCGGCGACCGCTTCGATCGCGGCGCTGGCGGCCGGCAGCATGGGGTACCCGTTCGCGGCGTAGCCGATGGCGTACTCCATCACCGCTCGCAGCGGCAAGGTGCCGTAGCGCTCCAGCAGCAGCATCCAGGTGCCGAAGGCAGCGGGCACGCAGGCGGCCAGCAGCCCGGTGCCGGGGACCAGGTCCAGCCCGAGTTCGGCGAAATGGGCGGGCGTCGCCGCCGCCGGGGCCGGGCCCTGCCCGTCGAGCACGAAGGGCTGCCCGTCGGCGGCGCTGAAGCCGATCACCGGGACCTCGCCAGCCGGCCCGTTCAGGTGCGGCTCCACCACCTGCAGGACCAGGCCGGCAGCAACCGCGGCGTCGAAGGCGTTCCCGCCGCGCTCCAGGACGGCCATGCCCGCCGCCGAGGCGAGCCAGTGCGTGGAGGCCACCATGCCGAAAGTGCCGGCGAGCTGCGGCCTGGTCGTGAACGGCGGGCTCGCTGTCATCAGGTGCCTTCCTTCCGGGGGCGGGGCAAGCAGCCACGGGCGCGGGTACCGGGGTGCGCCGGCTGCCGTCACAACGCTGCGGGCGGCCGACCGTCTTCCGGTCCGCCGCCCGCAGCGCGATGATTCGTGCCGGAACCCGCGTCTTACGGCGTGGTCGCCGAAGCGGACACGGCGTCTCCCAGCGAGCTTTCCAGCGGGAAGTGGCAGGCCGCCAGGTGCCCTTCGCCGGGGAACCGCTGCATCGGCGGCTCGACGTCGGCGCAGATGGCCTGCGCCAGCGGGCAGCGCGTGCGGAACCGGCAGCCCGACGGCGGGTGGATGGCACTGGGCAGCTCGCCGGTCACGCCCTCGCTGACCTTGGCCCGCTCGGCCTCCGGATCAGCCACCGGAGCCGAGTCCAGCAGGCCCCTGGTGTAGGGGTGCGCGGGCCGCAGGTACACCTCTTCGGCCGGGCCGACCTCGACCAGCTTGCCGAGGTACATCACCCCGATCCGGTCCGACAGGTAGCGGACCACGCCGAGGTCATGCGAGATGAACAGGTAGGTCAGCCCGAGGTCGCGCTGCAGTTCCTTCATCATGTTCAGGACCTGCGCCTGGATCGAGACATCCAGCGCGGAGACTGGCTCGTCGGCGACGATGAGCTGCGGGTTCAGCATCAGCGCCCGGGCGAAGCCGAGCCGCTGGCGCTGACCGCCGGAGAATTCGTGCGGGTATCGCTCGGCGGCCGTCCGCGGCAGTCCGACCTTGTCCAGCATCTCGCCGACCTGCTTGAGCTGCTCCTGCTTCGAGCCGATGCTCTGGATGATCAGCGGCTCCCGCAGCAGCGAGCCGGCCCGCATGCGCGGGTCCAGCGACGCGTAGGAGTCCTGGAACATCAGCTGGATGTTCCGGCGCTCCCGCCGGTACTCCCGGCCGCTGCTCTTGGCCAGGTCCTTGCCCCGGAAGTTGATCTCGCCGCTGGTCGGGGATTCAAGGCCGACGATGAGCTTGCCGATCGTGCTCTTCCCGCAGCCGGACTCGCCGACCAGCCCGAACGTCTCGCCGCTGCGGATCGCGAAGTTGACGTCAGCAACCGCGCTGAGCCAGCCGACCCGGCGCTGCAGGACCGCGCCCTTGGTGACCGCATAGTTCTTGACCAGGTGGTCGACGTCCAGCAGGACGTCGCCGATGCCCGGCCCCGGCAGCGCGTCGCCGACTTCGGACGCGTTGTAACCGGCCAGCTTTCCCTTCGCGTCGCGCTCCGACGGGCCGACGGGGAAGAAGCAGCGGAACTCGTGCCCGGCGACCTCGCCGGCCAGCGGCGGCTCCTCCTGACGGCACTTGTCCACCGCGTACCGGCACCGGGCCGCGAACCGGCAGCCCGCCGGGGGGTTGACCAGGTCCGGCGGGATGCCAGGGATCGAGTACAGACGCTCGCCAGCCTCAGCCGCCTTGTCCGGCAGCGCCTGGAACAGCGCCTCGGTGTACGGGTGCCGCGGCCGGTTGAACAGGGTCTCGGTATCGGTGATCTCGTCGATCTTGCCCGCGTACATGACCGCCACCCGGTCCGCGCGGCCCGCGATCACGCCGAGGTCGTGGGTGACCAGGATGACCGCCATGCCGAGCCGGCGCCGCAGGTCGTCGATGAGCTCCAGGATCTGCTTCTGGATCGTCACGTCCAGGGCGGTCGTGGGCTCGTCGGCGATCAGCAGCTTGGGCTCGCAGGCCAGCGCCATCGCGATCATCACGCGCTGGCGCATGCCGCCGGAGAACTGATGCGGGTATTCCTTGATCCGCTCCCGCACCCGCGGGATGCCGACCAGGTCCAGCACTTCGGCCGCGCGGTCCATGGCCTGCTCACGGGACACGTCCCGGTGCAGGGTCACAACCTCGGAGATCTGCTTCCCGATCGTCATGGTCGGGTTCAGCGAGGTCAGCGGGTCCTGGAAGATCATGCCGATCTCGTTCCCGCGGATCAGGCGCATCTTGTCGTCCGGGAGCGTGCTCAGTTCCTGGCCGTCGAGCTTGATGCTGCTGCCGCCGGCAATCTCACCGCCCGTCGGCAGCAAGATTCATGATCGACAGGGCGGTCATCGTCTTGCCGCAGCCGGACTCGCCGACAATGCCGAGGGTCTCGCCCGCCTCAACGTGGAACGAGACTCCGTCGACGGCATGCACGACACCCTGGCGCAACCGGATTTCCGTGCGCAGATCGCTGACATCGAGTAGCGGCGCCACTAGGTCACCTTTCTCCTACCGGCGCTGCAGCCGGGTTTCGAAGGCGTCGCGGAGTGCGTCGCCGATGAAATTGAATGCCACCACGGTCAGGATAATGACGATTCCGGCCGGATAGATCAGCCACCAGTAGCCCTGGGTGATGTAGTTCAGGCCGCCGGAGAGCATCGTGCCCCAGTCCGTCGAGGGCAGCTGGATGCCGAAGCCGAGGAAGCCCAGCCCGGACAGGATCAGGATGGAGTCCGCGACGGCAAACGTGGCCTGCACGATGATCGTGCCGATGGCGTTGGGCATCACGTGCCGGAGCACCGCGCGGGAACTGCGCCCGCCCGCCACCTTGACCGCGGCCACGTACTCGCGGGTCCGCAGCGACAGCGTCTCGCCGCGGACCAGCCGGGCCGGCTGCGGCCAGTAGGTGATCGCGATGAACCCGATCAGCGTCAGCGCGCTCGGGTGGATGAGCACGGCCAGGATGATCAGGACGAAAATGAACGGGATGGACAGCATCGCGTCCACGATCCGCATCATGAACGAGTCCACGACTCCGCCCGCGAACCCGGATACGGCCCCGTAGATGGAGCCGAACAGGCAGGACACGAAGGCAGCGGCGAGGCCGACCTCCAGCGAGTTCTGCCCGCCGACCATCAGCCTGCCGACCACGTCGTAGCCGAGGTTGTCGCAGCCGAGCAGATGCTGGGCGCTGGGCGTGCAGTAGGCGTCCTGGAGCGGGGTGCTGACCTGCTGGGTCTTGTAGATGAGCGGCCCGACGAAGCTGAACAGGATGATGAAGATCACGAAGCCGACGCCGACCAGGGCCAGCTTGTTCTCGGCGAAGACCTCGAAGCCCCGCCGGAACATGCTCCGGGGCTTGCCTTGCTGGCCGCCGCCGGAAGCTTGCCCGGCCGGCGGCTCGGCGATCAGGGTGCCGGGAGCAGCCAGCGGATTAACGGCCGTCTCGGGGTGCGGGGTCGTAGACATCAGGCGTACCTCACCCTCGGGTCGAGCAGTGCGTAGCCAAGGTCGGCAAGGAAGTTCCCCAGAATGGTGAACAGCGTTGTCAGGACCGTGATCGCCAGCATCATCTGGATGTCAGTCTGCAGGGCCGACTTATAGAACAGCAGTCCCATGCCGGGATAGTTGAACACGTACTCGATGAAGATGGCGCCGCCGATGACCACCGGCAGCTGGAGCCCGAGCAGGGTGACAATCGAGATCAGCGAGTTGCGGAAGATGTGACCCCACAGGACCCGGCGCTCGCTGGCGCCCTTGGCCCGCGCTGTTCGCACGTAGTCCTGCACGATGTTGTCCATCACCGAGGAGCGCATGAACCGGCTCCACAGCGCGTAGGCGACGAAAGCGTAGGTCACGACCGGCAGGACGAGGCAGGCCGGATCGGACAGGATGCCGCCGATGGTCGACGACTGCGGGGCGAACGGCGGGAAGATGTGCAGGTCGACGGCGAACCACTGCACCAGCAGGATGCCGACGAAGAAGGTGGGCGAGCCGTAGCCGACGAAACCGATGCCGGTCAGCACATGGTCGACAGCGGTGTAGCGGCGGACGGCCTGCAGGATCCCGAGGGGGATGCCGATCGCCAATCCGACGCCGGTGCCGATGAACGCCAGCACGGCCGTCTTGACCAGATCCGGCCACAGGACCGTGGTCACCGGCGCGTTCCAGATCGGGTCGTAGCCGAAGTTGCCCTGCAGGATCTGCGCGAGCCACTTGACGTACTGGATGTACAGCGGCTGGTTGAAGCCGTACTGCTTGTTGTACGCGGCAATCTCGGCCGCGCTCGCCCGCTGGCCGAGAACGGCGTGCGCCTCACCACCGGGGACGAGATGCAGGAGCAGGAACGCGATGATCGTGACGATCAGCGTGACGATGATCGCCTGGATCAGTCGCCGGATCAGGTAACCGGTCACGGGCGTGCCTCCGTCCGCCTGGCGACGGCGGCCGGCCGGGTCAGACCGGGACCGCGGTCAGTCATCGGCGGCAAGCAGCTGCCTCCGGCCGCGTGAGCAGTGCCGGCCTCGCTGGCGACAGAGTCCACAGCGCTCCTCGCTCCTTTATTGGTAGATCCATAGTGCGCCGACCAGGTCGTACTCACAACACCCAGGTCCGGGCCGGCCGCCGCGCTGGCCGGGTGCCAGCGCGGCGGCCGAGAGCCGGACGTGCTCCTGCTACCGCAGGGTCTGGATCAGCAGGTCTTGTCGCTGCAGGTCCAGTACTCCGGGTAGAACGTCAGCAGCGGGTTCAGCGTGACGTTGTGCAGGTTGTTGCTCACCGCAGTGGTGACGGTGTTCCACGGCATCCACAGCGCCGGCACCTGGGTCGCCGTGTAGTTGGCGAAGGTGTCGAACGTGCTGATGCTGTTACTGGTGTGCGTGGCAGCGATCAGGTGGTCCATCTGGGGATCGCTGTAGCTGCCGGAGTTGCTGGGCACGCCAGTCTGGTACAGCGCCTCACCGGAGGGCTGGAAGCCCGGACCGTTGAAGAGCCAGCCGCCCAGGTACAGGAAGTCCCACTTGCAGCTGGCCTGCGACGGCTTACACGGCACGGTGTCGCCGAGCAGCGTGTCGAAGGTCTCGCCCTGGGGCGACAGCTGGATGCCCGCCTGCGCGAAGCCGGACTTCAGGATGTCGACCTCGTCGGCCTGGGTGGTGGTACCCGAGCTGTAGAGCATCGAGAACTTGGCCTGCTGGCCCTTCGGGACACCAGCGCCACAGTTAGAGGCACCGGAACCAGCCGACTCGCAGGTCAGAACGCCGCCAACGACCTTCCATCCGTGCGCGGCCAGCAGCTTCTTGGCGTTGGCCGGGTTGTACGGGTACGGACCCTGGCCGTCATTGAGCTTCATGTCCGAGGAGACCCACTGGCTGTTGGGCTCCGGCGGCACGCCCGCCGACGTCGGGTAGGTGTAGCCGCGGCCGACTGCCGTGTCCATGCCGGGCTGGTTGTCCAGCTCCATCATGGCCTGGCGGAAGTACAGCTGCTTGAACGCCGGACCGTAGGTCGGGTTGTTGAAGTTGATGTAGGAGAACCCGATGCCGAACTCGTATCCGGGCTTGAGCGTGTATCCGGACGAGGCCAGCGGGTTGCTGGCAGGCAGGAAGGTCTTGCCCACTGCCGGGCCGAGGTCGGTCGGCGGGAAGGACTGCGGCGCGCTGATGCTCAGCGAGCCGGTCTTCAGGGCCGTGTAGACCGCGGTGTCGCTGGTGTAGGTCACGAACTTCAGCTCGACCGATGCCTTCGGGCTGCCCGAGTACTTCGTGTTCGGCATGAAGTTGTAGGCGCCGCTCACGCTGTAGGAGGTCAGCTTGTAGGGCCCGTCCACGACCTGCCACAGCGGGTTGGTCGCGTAGGTGGACGTGTCCTTGTTCTGCGCGTTCAGGAACGTCCAGACGGCCTTGCACTTGGCCCAGCCGTCAGCGGCCGAGTCGGTGGAGCAGCCGCCGCTGCCCGCCGCCGCGCCCGCGTGGGTGACGTCATAGGCCATCGGGAACGGGGTCAGGATCGCCAGCTGGTTGTAGGTGAACCAGATGCTGGAGTACGCCTGCTTCAGGTGCATCGTCACCTGGTTCGGGCCGGTGGCCGAGTACGAGGTCAGGTTGTCCGGCAGCAGGCCGGGCGTGTAGCCGGCGTAGTTGGCCTTCTCGGCCTCGATCATGTTCAGGTCGAAGACGAGGTCCTTGGCGTCCACGGTCTCGCCGTTGGACCACTTCCAGCCCTTGAGGTTGATCACGACTGTCTTGCCGCCGTCGGTGTACTGCGGCGCGTCGGCCGGGGACAGCGGGTAGTTGACGCTGATCGAGGTGTTGCTGTTACCGCCGAAGTTGTACAGCGGCCGCACCATGAGATACATGAAGTTCTCATAGTTCTCCACGCTGTAGCACTGGGTGGTCTCCAGCTGGAAGATGCAGTTGGCCCCCGCGCCGTTCAGGTTGGCAAGCGTGGCGACAGCGCCCTTGACAGGGGCGCCGGAGTTGGTGCCGGTGTTGTTCGACGAGCTGGCGCCGCACCCTGCGGCCAGCAACGCTGTCGCGGCTACCGCCGCGACCCCCGCGACGCGCATTTTGCGTCTGCGTTGAAACATGTGAACTCCTTCGTTGCGGCGCGAATAGCACGCCCGTGCCGGTTCGTTGTTCAGGCGCCCCGTGACTCTCCGTACGCACGCAGTTACCAGCCTGCTCCCCCAGCCAAGATACCTAATGACCGGAGCAATCAGATCTTCAGCCTGCTTCGCCTGGTTAGGGTTGGTTCCCGCGATTGCCGATTAGTCCTGCGGCGTCCGAAACCGGTCCAGGTCTGGGTTCCGCCGGCTCAGGTCACCCCGCGCAGACAGAACCCGTTTCCTTTCCGGCTACGGTTCGAAGCAGCGTAGTTCGATGCCGGTGTCGATGTGATGCACGATATGTCACAAGTTCCTATCGATGTTGTTCGAGACTCACGACCGCGCCTGGCGCGGAAGCAATCGGGCACAGCGTACTAAAGGATGATCGGCCCCCGGACAGACCCGTCCAACCAAGGCGGCCGGAGCGGCGTCATAGCAGGAAAATCGGACCCGCCGCCGGAACGCCCCGGCCGGCGGCTTGCGCTAAGGAACCGTGCCGCGATGACCCGTCCCCCTTCCTCCGCCCGGCTGGCCGCCCTCGCCGTCGCCACGGGCACCTGCTGCCTTCTGACCGCTTGCGGCAGATTCACCCGCGCCAGGCCCGGCCGCTACGACCACGGTGACCGTCCAATCCGGGGTCGGGCGGCGGATCAGCGACCAGTCCGGCCACGGCCTCCGCGCCGAGCCCGTCGGCTACCGCCGCCGGAACACCCGGCTGCCTCGCCTCCGGCCTGCGGGCGCGTCTCGGCGTATCGCAGGGCACGGCAGGGACGATTTACCAGGTCGTGGTGCTGACCAGCACCTCAGCTGCTTCCTGCATGCTCTATGGCTACCCGGGCGTGTCCTTTGTTACCGGTCCGGGCGGGCACCAGGTGGGCGCGCCCGCGACGAAAAGCGCCGCCACCCCGGAAAACACAGGTGATCCTGGCGCCCGGCGGCCAGGCCAGCGTCCTGCTGGCCGTTCACGACGCGGGCGCCTTCCCGGACTGCACGATCACTAATGTCGGCTGGCTGCGGATTTACCCTCCCGGCGACTATGGCAGCGTCTACCTGCGATACAAGACCCAGGCCTGCGCTAACGCGGGCAAGCCGACGATGTCGGTCACGCCGGTGCGCGCCGGGGCAGGGAGCGCGTCCGGCTGACCGCTGATGGGGCCCCGTGACCGAGATGACCGGCGCCGGCGAACAACCGTGCCGGTCATCTCGGCGTCGTTACAGAGAGAAGAGCGGCACAGGTCGGCGCGTCCGGGGCAGGTGAGGCGCTGAGCCAGCCTGGCACCACCGGGGGGAAATCCGATGGCGGGATCAGCCGTCAGCAGCGGGCCGGCAGCAACGCGCCGGCACCGCACGACGACGGATCGCGGCACCGGGCGGCCGTCTTAGCCGTCGCCGCGCTGGTGGCGGGCTGCAGCACCGCAGGCCACCCGCGCCCGCTCGGGGAATCGGCTTCCCGCCTGAGCTCCGGCCCGTCCCGGCATATCCGTCAGTACCTGCCGCACACCAGGGCGGCGGCAACCCCGACGGCCGCGCACCGGCCAGCCCGGCCACTCCCCGGCACCCGCACCCGGATCTGCGGGGCCGGCTCCCGAGCCGGTCGCGGCCGGGCCTGGCGCGTGCCCGGTCAGCAGCCTCCGGGTAACGGTCGGGGCACCGAACGGCGCTGCGGGCAGCATCTACTATCCGCTGGACTTCACCAACGTCAGTCCCGTGACCTGCACCCTGTACGGCTATCCGGGAGTCTCCTTCGCGACCGGGTCTGGCGGGGCCGTCCTGGGCCGTCCGGCCGTCCGGGACCCGGCATTCCCGGCGGCGCTGGTGACCATGACGTCGGGCGACACCGCCCACGCCTCCATGCAGGTACAGGTGGCTCAGAGCTATCCGGCCGCGGTGTGCAAGCCAGTCACGGCGCACTGGCTGAAGGTCTACCCGCCGGATTCCTACGTCCCGGTCTACGTCGGCTTTACCTCCGTCACCTGCACCGGGCACATCCCGAGCGGAAGCACCCTGGGGATCGACGTGGTCAGGCCGGGCGTAACCGGGCCTTAGCAGCACGGCCGCAGAAGCTGCCTCGCCGTGCAAACAACCTGGGCGCCGGTAGCGGCGTCGTACCAGGTAACGGCCTGGCCAGCACGGTGCTGGCAGAGGGTGCTGGCACAGGTGCTGGCAGACAGCAGTGCTGGCAGAAGAGTCCGCGGCCAGGCCCCGCTTGTCGTTCCACCAGGTGCCAGGAGGCCCCATGAGCACGCTCCGGACGTTGCCGATCGCCGCGGTGCCACCTCTCGCGTTAGCCCTGTGCGCGCTGGCCCTCGCCGGCTGCGGTCGCCGGCCAGCCCCGGCCGGCGCGGGCTCGCCGGCGTCCGCGGCGGCAACGTCAGCCGCCGCAACGTCCACGGCGGCTGCATCGGCTACGACGGCCGCAAGCCCGCCGAGTGCGGCCGCGAGCAGCGCCTGCCCGGCTTCGGCGCTCAAGGTCAGCCTGAACACCGCGGCCGCGGGCGTTGCGGGCGGCAGCTCTCTCGTGCCGCTGGAGTTCGAGAACGTGTCCGCGAGCTCCTGCACGCTGCCGGAGTACCCGGACGTGTCGTTCGCGGCCGGGTCGGCAGGGCCCGACATCGGCGCGCCGGCGGCCAGGCAGCACGCCGCGCAGGCCTCGGCCCTGGTCCTGGCGCCCGGAACCGTCGCGCACGCCTGGCTGCAGATCTCAGACGTGGCGAACTATCCGGCCAGCAGCTGCAAGCCCGTGACCGCGCACGGCCTGCGGGTCAGCTTCGCGTCCGCAACCGCGGGCACGTTCGTGGCCAAGGCGCTGCAGGCCTGCTGCCCGGACGCAGCCGGGCAGCAGCACCGTCCTGGCCGTGTTCCCGGTCCAGGCAGGCCCGGCCAGGCGCGGCACCGCGCCCTGACCGGCCCTGGCCCAGCGTGAGAACATGGTCGGGCCCGCACAGGTAAGGTCAGAGATCATGCTCAGAACGCGCACGTGGCGGACGCCGGTGTCCGCGCCGGCGGGCGCGGCCCGCGTCCGCCGCTCGCCGCACGGTCCCCCGCACCATCAGGAACACCGCTGCCGGACTGCTGCTCGCGGTGCTCGGCGCCCTCGCGGCCGGCTGCGCCGCGCCGGCTCAGGCCGGGCCGGTGATTCAGCTCAGCTCGGCCCAGGTCATCCAGGCCGGCAGCAGCGGCATCACCGAGGTCTACGTGGACGTGCGGAACAACGGCCCGGCGACCAGGCTCGTCTCGGCACGGATCAGCGCCGGCGGCACGGTCACGCTCCGCTCGCGCCTCCGCGCGGGCCAGCCGCAGATGCGAAGCGTGTCGTCGATCTCGATTCCGGCTCGGGCCCTGACCGGCCTGGAGCCGAATGGCTCGCACCTGCTGGTGACCGACGCCGGCCCGATGAAGGCCGGCACTGAAATCACCCTGACGCTCACTTTCGCCCGCGCCGGAACGTTCTCGGTGCCCGCGATGGTGACCAACCCCGAGTCCGGCGGCAGCAGCTACTTCCTGAACTAGGCGTCACGTGCCCGGAGGCAGTTGCAACTCGGTTGATCGCGATATATCGTTTTGGCATCGAGCTGCGCGCAGCAGGGGGCACGGAGGGCATATGTCGACTCAGCCGAACTTGCGCATCGGAGACGCGGAGCGTGATGGCGTCACCGCGGAGCTGCGGGAGCACTTCGCCCACGGCCGGCTGACGCTCGAGGAGTTCAATCAGCGCCTGGATGCCGTCTTCGCTGCCCGGACGCAAGGGGATCTGACCCGGATCACCGCGGACCTGCCGCACGTGCGCTCGGGCGGCCCGCCGCTGCCTGGCTCGCGTCAGGGCCGGTCGGCGCAGCTCGTCAGCGCCCCGCCGGCCGGAGGCTGGCCCGGCCGCGGCGCCATGGCAGGCCGGTCAGCAGCGTCACCTGCCGGGACCGACTGGCATGGTCCGTGGTCCGGGCCGGGCGGATCCGGGTGGCAGCGACCCGCGTCAGGGCCGCCCGCGCGGCGGCTTCGCAGCACTGGCCACCCTGCTGGCCGCGCTCGCGAGCTGGCTGCTCGTTTACGACGTTCTTCTGGGCGGCCTGCGTTCCCTGGCCCGGCCGGGCTGGCCTGCTGATCGCGATCTTCACGGTCATCCGGGGCCTGCTCCGGCGCATCTTCCGCGGCGTCCGACGCCGCTGAGCAGCGGGGCCTGCCCGGCCCGCGCGCTGCTGGCTGACCTCGCCCCCGGCCCGGCGCTGCAGCCGTCGTCCGTCAGCCGCCCGTCACCGGCGTCCGCAGCGGAACAACCAGGTAACGGAACGAGGCCGCATCCAGCCGCGGCATCCTCGTCGATCCAGGTGATGAGAGCTGGCTTGGCCGGGCTGGTGAACTGCAGCCGCACACGGCCGCCGCCGGTCCAGCGGCAGGATCGCCCTCGGCACCCGCGGGGGCCCGGCTCTGGCCAGTGAGCGCGGCCGCCGCCAGGCCGTCAAGCAGGTAATGCGGGTTGAACGAGATGACCTGATCAGCGCCGGTAAACGCGGCCGGAACGGACTCCATAGCCCTGGCCCGGCCATCTGACCGGGCCTCGATGGTAACGGCATCTCTGCGGAACGCCAGCTGAACCGGAGTTGCCCGCTCCGCCACCAGCGACACCCGCCGCACGGCTTCGGCAAACGGGGCCGCTGGCAAGTCCGCGCTGACGTCGAAGCCAGCCGGAAACCGCGACGCGTAGCGAATGAACTCGGAGCCGATCAGCCGGGCGGTCAGCCGGCGGCCGCCGCCCTCGAAACTGATCATCCCGTCAGCGGGCCGCCCGCTGTCCGGGTCGGGCTGCGCGAAAGCGATCGACACCGGGCGGCCCGGCCCCATGGTCCTGGCCACGTCGGCCAGCGTCCTGGCCGGCACCAGCACTGCCGCCCGCAGCGCCGGATCAGCCGGCTCCCAGCTCACCGTCCGCACCGACAGCCGGTACCTGTCGGTGGCGGCAAGCGTCAGCGTGTCCGCGTCAAAGTCGAGGCATACGCCGGTGAGCATCGGCAGCGTGTCGTCGCGGCTGGCCGAGGGCACGACCTGAGCCGCCGCGGTCGCCAGCACGCCGCCGTCGATGGTCCCCGCGATCGCGGGCAGCGCGGGTAGCTCCGGGTATTCATCAAGCGGCAGCGAGACCAGCGCGAACTCGGCGCTGCCGCAGGTCAGCATCGCCAGGCCGGCCGCGGTCGTAATCTCGGCGTCGGCCTGCGGCAGGCTCTTGGTGATCTCGGCCAGCAGCCGCCCTGGCACGAGCACGGTGCCGGGCTCACCGACCTCGGCCGGCACCTGCGCGCGCGCTGATACCTCGTAGTCGAAACAGGACAGCGTCAGCCCGTCACCGTCAGCGTGCAGGAGCAGGCCGGAAAGGATCGGCACGACCGCTCGCGTGGGAGCGCCCTCGCCACCCACGCGACGGCTTCGCCCAGCACGTCACGCTCAACCCTGAACTTCACTGCATCCTCCCGCCGACCCGCGGTTCTCCATTGAGAATGACATGCCCTGCCGACAGTTCAGGCCGAGTCAGCGGTAACGTCGGCCTGCTCCAGCGGGCGGGCGGCGCGCGCGGACCGCAGGAACGCGGTCCTGACCGCCAGCGGCCAGGACCGCTCCCTAGCTCAGGCCTGCGTCAGGAGATAAGCGCGGGCGGCACGGCCGCGAGCGCTGCCTCGATCGCCGCCGCCAGCGCGCGCGCCGACTCGGCCGTCAGCTCGACCGCAACGCGGGCCGACGGGCCCCTGGCCGGGTTGCGGAAGTCAATGTTCAGCGTGTGCTCGGCCATGGCGTGCACCGGATGGTCGAAGTACACAGTCGCGTCGCTGACCGAGAACCAGCCGTCCGCGCCCTTGCCGCTGCCAGTGATCTCGATCTTCTCGGTGTTGTAGGTGCACATCGTGAGCTCCTCAGCTGGCCAGGTAGCGGCCGTAGAAATCCCAGATCTTGGCCCAGCCGTCGGTCGCTGCCTCCGGCCGGTACGCGGGCCTGTCCACCGAGAAGAACGAGTGCCCGGCGCCCTCGTAGGTGCGGAACTCATGCTGCTTGCCGTACTCGTCGAGGATCTTGGACAGCTGCGCGGTCTCCTCCGGCGACGGGTACTTGTCCTCCGCGCCGAACAGGCCGAGCAGCGGGCACGACAGATCGGGCGACAGATCGGCAATCGGCGACACCTTCAGCGGCATGCCTTCCGGCGGCGGGTTCACGATGCAGGCGCCGTAGCAGTCCACCGCGGCGTCGAGCGGCAGGCTGCAGGCCGCCAGGAACGACTGGCGCCCTCCGGAGCAGTAGCCGATGACACCGACTTTGCCGTTCGAGTCCTGCAGGGCGCGCAGGTAGTCCGCCGCTCCGCCGACGTCGCCGACGAGCCGGCCGTCCGGCACCCCGCCGTTGGCCCGTGCCGTTGCCGCCGCGTCGTCCGGGCTCGCACCCGGCGCCTCGCGGTGGTACAGGTTCGGCATCAGCGCGGCGTACCCGTTCGCCGCGAACTTCCTGACGATCTCCTTGCTTGAGGAGTCATAGCCGGGCATGTGATGGATGACGACCACGCTGCCGCGTGACGGGGCGCCGTCGTCAGGAATGGCCAGATACGCCTCGATCTCGTCACCGCCGAACCCGGTGATGCTGATGGTCTGTGCCGTCAGTGCCTCGCTCATTCGGCTACTTTCTCCCTCGGCGTCGTCGTTCTGCTGCCAGTGTCACTCCATCCTGCCAGCGCCCCGCACGGCGTTTCCGCTGGAGTCGGCTTGCGCGATGCGCGATCATCGACGCGGGGGGAGCATGCAGAGAGTCGGGGAATGACAGCGGTAGCCATCGTCTTCGTGGTCATCTTCCTGATCGTCGGATCCGTAGCGGGCTGGCACGGCCAGAAGGCGGTATCGGCACACGGCGACGTGAAGGTCGGCAAGGCCCGGATGCGCGGTGGCCGCAAGACGCGGATGAAAAGCGGGCTGTGGCTGGCCGGGATCGCGATCGTCATCCTGATCGCCGCCTGGGACGCGCTGACGCACGCGCACAAGTAGCCGCACCGGGAGTTCCGCACGCGGGAATCCGCGCTCGCGTACATGCGCTAGCGTCGGTGACCGGACTGTGGCGGCGGCGCGAAGGAGATACCGGTGACGGCTAATGACGTGCTGATTGACGGGTTCGGGCGCATCAGGGAGATCGTGCATGACGTGCTCGCCGGCCTGACCCAGGACGAACTGGACTACCGCGTCGACCCGGCAGCCAACTCGATCGGCTGGCTCATCTGGCATCTGACCAGAGTTCAGGACGATCACATCGCCGGGGCCGGTGACCTCGACCAGGTCTGGCTCGCCGCTGGCTGGGAAAAGCGCTGCGCCCTGCCGCTTGATCCGGGCGATACCGGCTACGGCCACGACTCCGCCGAGGTCGGCAGCGTCCGGCTTCCGGCTGATCTGCTGGCGGGCTACCACGATGCCACCTGCGACCAGACCATCGCGTTCGTCAGCAGCCTGAGCGATGCCGACCTGGGCAAGATCGTGGACCGGCGCTTCGACCCGCCCGTCACGATGACCGTCCGCCTCGTCAGCGTCCTCGGCGACGATCTTGAGCACGCCGGGCAGGCAGCCTTCATCAAAGGCCTGCTGCAACGGCGCGGCTGACACCGTCAGCCGCGCCGCGCCGCCGGGTGCAGGCCGCCGGCCGCGCGCGGACGCCGCCGGGCCAGCCTGAGATAGTTGAGTTCCACAAAGATTGACAGACTCAACTGAGCGCAGTAACGTTTGACTTGCTCAACTATTTAGCCGCTCAACTTCGACGGAGAAACTGCCCGTGTCCGAGCCGTCCGCGCCCGATCGCGACGTCGCCGATCAGCAGACCTGGGAGGTCGCTGATTGCTTCTTCGAGCTGATCGCGAAACATCGTGGGGCAGGCCGAGCAGCTCGCCGACAGGCTCAAGATTCCCGGCCCGTTCATCAAGGCCCTGCACATGCTCGACTGCCCGATGGCCATGAAGGAACTGGGCAAGCGCATGCACTGCGATCCGTCCTTCGTGACCCTGCTGGCCGACACGCTGGAGAAGCGGGGCCTCGCCCGGCGCGAGCCGCACCCGGCCGACCGCAGGGTGAAGAACCTCGTGCTGACCAGCGACGGCGAGGAACTGAAGCACCGGGTCGAGACAGAGCTCACCGCCCGGATGCCGTGGAACCGGGCCCTCACCGACTCCGAGCGCGCTCAACTGCTTGCCTTGATCCGCAAGATGCTCAGCGCCGGCAGCGAGGCCGCGGACGCGGGGGCGTCCGCCAAGGACGCCCTGCACGGGCATCTGGCCGGCCTGCTGTCCACCGCACTGCAGGAGAGCATCGCGCAGGACAGCGCGGATTCCGACAGCTCCGTCAGCCCCCCGGATCCGGCAAGGGGGGTGACCGGCGTCGTGAGCAAGACCTCGGCCAGCAGCTAGCACCGGGGCAGCCAGACGGCAGCTCACGCCCATATCCGCCAGCATCGGGATCTGGCACCGGACGGCATCGGCCCCGGCATCTCAGCGTTCTTTCGCCCGGCCTGACTTCATCTCGGCCGGTATCACCATCGCCTCACCACAGCTTTGCCGATTCTGACCACGAACGCCCGTTCTGAACACGGAACGTAACGAAGGAGTCACACTCACAATGTCTGCCAAGTCTCCCGGCGTGGCCGAGCAAGGGGGCGTCGCTGTCGCCGACGGCCCGGCCGCCGGTTCCGGCGCACCTGGTCAGCGGCACCTCGGGCTGGCCCTTGTCGTGATCGCCATCGCGCAGCTGATGGTGGTCCTGGACGCAACAATCGTCAACGTCGCGCTGCCGCACATCAAGGACGCGCTCGGCTTCTCGGACTCCGGCCTGGAGTGGGTGGTCAACGCCTACGCTCTGACCTTCGGCGGCTTCCTGCTGCTCGGCGGCCGGGCCGGCGACCTGCTCGGCCGGCGGAAGGTCTTCATCGCCGGCATCGTCCTGTTCGCCGCGGCCTCGCTAGCCGGCGGGTTCGCGAACAGCGAGGCCTGGCTGCTGACCGCCCGTGCGATCCAGGGTATCGGCGCCGCGATCGTCGCACCGACGGCGCTCTCGCTGGTCACCACCACCTTCCCGGAGGGCCCGCCGCGTAACCGGGCCATGGGCGTCTACGCCGCCATGAGTATCGGCGGCGCCGCGGTTGGCCTGCTGGCCGGCGGCATACTCACCACCTACGCCTCCTGGCGCTGGGTCTTCTTCGTGAACGTTCCGATCGCCGTGGTCGCCGCGCTGATGGCGCCTCGGGTCCTGACCGAGTCGAAGCGGCAGACCGGCCGATTCGACCTGCCCGGCGCGATCACAGGTACCGGCGGCCTGGCCGCGCTGGTCTTCGGCCTGTCCAACGCCGCAACCAGCCAGAACGGCGTCTCGCACTGGGGCGACACGAAGGTGATCGCGTCCCTGATAGCGGCCGTGGTCCTGCTCGGCGCGTTCCTGCTCATCGAGTCGCGCAGCAAGCACCCGCTGCTGCCGCTGCGGATCTTCCGGAACCGGGACAGGTCGGCGGCGAACCTGATCATGCTCTGCATCGGGACCGCGATGTTCGGCATGTTCTTCTTCCTGACGATCTTCGTGCAGACCGTCTGGGGCTACAGCGCGCTGCGGACCGGCTTCGCCTACCTGCCGATGGTCGCCATGATCATGGCGATGGCGGGCCTGAGCTCTCAGCTCGTCGGGCGCATCGGGGCCCGGCCCATCCTGCTCGTCGGCTCGCTCGTCGGCGCCGGCGGCATGTTCTGGCTGTCGCGGATCACTGAGCACAGCACCTACGCCGGCGGCCTGCTCGGGCCGATGCTCGTCACGGCAGCCGGGCTCGGCATGCTGTTCATGCCGGTCACCCTCGTCGCCCTGTCCAAGGTGTCGGACCGGGACGCGGGCGTGGCCTCGAGCCTGGTGAACACCGGCCAGCAGGTCGGCGGCTCGATCGGCCTGGCCATCCTCGGTACGGTCGCCTGGACCGTCGTCTCGGACACGGCCCGGCACGCAGCCGCGTCGGCAAAGGCCGTGGCAGCCAAGGCGGCCGCTGCCGGGCACCCGGTCCACCCGACCAAGGCCCAGCTCATGCACGCCCAGACGGCCATCGCCAATCACTCGCTGGCGGTCGGCTTCTCCCGCGGCTTCGAGGTCTCAGCGGGCATCGCGCTGCTCGCCTTCTTCATCACGGTGTTCATGATCCGGGTGACGAAGCAGGACCTGGAGGGCGTCGCACCGCCCGGAATGGCGGCATAAGAAGGGACGGGAACGAGCCGGAAGTAGTCCCGGAGTCTCTCGCCCGCAGTGGCCTGGCCCGGAGGATTGCCTTCTGGCCAGGCCGAACGCCATCCAGAGAGACATGACCGCACTGACACATCAGCGCATCCGCGAACTGACGGCCAGCGACCAGCGGAGGCAAGCAATACAGCCCCTTCAGCCCTCTCCGGGTGGGTCCTGAGCGTCAACGAGGAGCGCATCCTCAGCGACCAGTCTCAGATCCTCACCTGGTTGAGCGCAGTGGACGCGGCCGTCGGTCTCGCAACTAACAGGTGAACGGGAGCGGCGACTGGCCGACGGCGCTGTTCTGGCTGCTTCGAAGCCATTTCTGACCTGCGCCGGCGAACCGGATGTCCCAAGCCCGGTCCGTTCCGACAGGACGGACAACACCTGACACAAGTCCGGCCTCAGTTCCGGCCCGGGCTTGCGGGCTGACATCCGAGTAGTTCTTTTGTTCTATCGCTATGCTTGCTACATCCTAGTATCGAATGCATGAGCGAAGAAGAGTCTGTGAATATGCTGCACGGGCGGTAGGCAAAGGTGGTCAAGAATCGAGCGGCCTAGCAGCGCGGCTACAACAAGGCATGGAAGCAGGCTCGACGTGCTCGTCTCATCGAGATGTTGGGGGGCAAGTGCGTCCGCTGCGGCACTACAGAGAACCTGGAATTCGATCATATCGATCCGTCGACCAAGGTCTTTGCCATCAGCGCCGAACTGTCCAAGGCGTGGGATGCTCTAGTCGAGGAAGCCTCGAAGTGCCAGTTGCTGTTCCGGACTTGCCACGTCGCCAAGGGCGCGGAGGACCGATCCGAGCCGAAGCACGGCACCTGCCATGTCTACTGGTATTGGAACTGCCGGTGTGATCTCTGCAAGGCGGCGAACTCGCGCATGAGCGCCGACCTTCGGGCTAAGAAACTGACCGAAACCTCGATCGGTCAGACGGAAGCTCTGGGGGGGAGACTCGAACTCCCAACCAACCGGTTAACAGCCGGTTGCTCTGCCGATTGAGCTACCCCAGATTGACTTTTCCGTGGGTTGGGTGGCTGAAGCCACTTCGTTTCCTACGGCAACGCTCTGACCTGCATAGTTACCATCATCAGGGCCTCGAGGCCGGAACCTGCCGGTTAACAGCCGGACGCTCTGCCGATTGAGCTATGCGGGACCGTCTGCGCTTCTCCCCCCGGACCGGACTCCGCCCAGGTGATCAGCGCGCGGGGTTAAGGGTAGCGCACCGCCACAGTAGCTGGAGCAGGGCCGACCAAGCCAGCGCATAACCGGCCTGGCAGCCGGGCATATCCGGCGCGGCGCGTGGGCATAATCCATTACCAGGCCGGGGATGCGCGCATGACGGGGTGCAATCGGGGAAGTCACTGCGGCAACCGCCGGCGTGCTGAGTTGGGAGAGGTCCAGATGCGCTTGTATCGAGTGAGCTTTGTCGCCGGGTTCGCCGCTGGCTTTGTGGCCGGATCGCGGGCCGGCCGTGAGAAGTACGACCAGATGGTCAAGCTGGCCAAGTCCACCGCCGAGAACCCGACGGTGCAGCAGGCTGCCGGGGTGATCCAGGCTCAGGCAGCCTCGCTCGCCAGTACGGCCGCGTCCAAGGTCGGCGGCCAGCTGCAGGAGAAGGTCCCGCAGATGGCGCAGAACGCGGCACGCTCGGTCACCGGCCGCATCCCCGGCCTGAAGCATGGCAGCACAGCGGCCAACGGAACCGCCGACAGCGACCGCAGCGTTGCCGCGACCAACGGGCACGGCAAGCGCACCGGTAAGTAGCGGCCCCGGCCGGCGCCGGCAGCGGCTCAGGCTCAGGCCAGGTACTCGCGCAGCATCTGCGCGCGGCTCGGATGGCGGAGCTTGGCCAGTGTCTTCGACTCGATCTGCCGGATGCGCTCCCTGGTCACCCCGAACTCGCGGCCGACCTCTTCCAGCGTCCGGGGATGGCCGTCGGTCAGGCCGAACCGCAACTGGATAATGCGCTGCTCCCGGATGCTCAGGTTGTCCAGCACGCGATCAAGCTGCTCCTGCAGCATGATGAAGGCGGCCGCCTCCATCGGGACAACGGCGTCGGCGTCCTCGATGAAGTCGCCGAGATCGGAATCCTCCTCGCCGATCGGCGACTGCAGTGACACCGGCTCCTGCGCGATCCGCTGGATCTCAGCGACCCGCTCCGGCGGCAGGCCCATCTCTGCCGCGATCTCGGCCGGCGTTGCCTCCCGGCCGAGGTCCTGGTGCAGCTGGCGCTGAATCCTGGCCATCTTGTTGATCGTCTCGACCATGTGGACCGGAATGCGGATGGTACGCGCCTGATCGGCGATCGCGCGCGTGATGGCCTGGCGGATCCACCAGGTTGCGTAGGTGGAGAACTTGTAGCCCTTGGTGTAGTCGAACTTCTCGACGGCCCGGATGAGACCCAGGTTGCCTTCCTGGATGAGGTCAAGGAAGACCAGGCCGCGGCCGATGTAGCGCTTGGCGATCGACACGACCAGCCGCAGGTTGGCCTCGATCAGCCGCTGCTTGGCGGCGATGCCGTCGGCGGCGATCAGCATCAGCTCGGCCATCCGCGCTCCCGCGCACTCGGCCTGGATGCTGCCCTGCATCTTCTCCTCAGCGAACAGTCCCGCCTCGATTGCCTTGGCCAGCTCGACCTCGTCGTGCGCCGTCAGCAGCGGTACCCGGCCGATCTCACGCAGATAGATCCTGACAAGGTCGCCGGTGACCGCGCGCCGGGCTTCGGCCTGCACCTGCCGGTGCGCGGCCTCGTCGGGCTCCGGCGGCGCCTCGACGACGTCGACGCCTTCGTCCGCGAGGAGTTTCAGCACGTTATCGACGGCGTCAGCCGAGAGATCACAGCGCTCGAAGGCAGCGGTCAGCTCGGTCATCGCGACCGATCCGCGCTCCCTGGCCTGCGCAATGAGATCGGCTACCTGGTCAACCGGGGGTGCAGCCGTGAGACTCATGCAGACCAGTCTGCGTCACGAATCAGCAGTTAAGCGGACTCAATATTGTCACCAAAGCGTTAGTACCGCAGGCACTCGCTCGTGTGCCTACAGTGCTCCTGATGCACGGTCCGCGAGCACCTTGCGCCGCTGTTCCAGCGCGACGAGGTCACCGAACATCCGGTTGTATTCGGTCTGCTCGGCAACCGGGCTGAGTCGCTGCAGCCTCGATTTGATGCGGGCGATATCCCTGCTGACCGCCAGCTCCCCGACTCGCGCGAGCACTCCGTCGGCGAACTTCGCGTCCGGTTCTCGCCGGTCGGCCCGGCGACCTCAAGCGGTTCGACGGCAAGCCGGGTCACGAAGCTGCGGGCGTTATCGTTCGGCGCCCCGTTGCGCAACCGTTCCGACCACTCGCGCGCCGATCCGGCCGAGCTGACACCGCCGTTCGCGGCGATCAGCTCGCACACGGCCGCATGCGCAGGAACGGTGAAGTAGTCAGGCTGCAACTCGTCGAAGACCGGGCCGCAGAGCGCCGGCCGCTGGATGGCGAGCTTGAGGGCCTGACGCTCCACGTTCACGACCGGGTCGTTCTGGTCGTAGGCGGCGCGCTGCTGGCCTGACCTGGCGTCGGCCGGGCTCCCCTGGGCCGGGACAGACTGCTGCGCGACCGACTGACCACGACCGGGAACGGGGCCGTCAGCCATACTGCCGCGAGCCTGCGCGCTGCCGTTCCCGTAGCCAGAGCCGTTCCCGTAGCCAGAACCGGTCCCGTAGCCAGAGCCGTTCCCGTAGCCGCTCCGGCGGCTGCCCCGTGATCCGTTCTCCGTGCGGGTACTGCCCTGCTGGCGGCCGCCCTGCTGGCGCGAGCCGGTGCGGTCCTGCTGGCCGCCGTGAGCCAGTACGCGGTCGATGACGAAACCCTCGTCCATCATGCCGAGCCAGCGGTCCAGGTTCACGGCGTACAGCTGCCGCAGTCCCCTGTCCTTGATCCGCCCCACGATCGGCGCAGCCGCGTCCAGGGCGGCCAGCCGGCCTTCCGCTGTTTCCAGGTTGTGGTCGGAGATGGCGCTGCGGATCGCGAACTCGAACAGCGGCACCCGCTGCGCGATCAGATCGCGGACCGCCGCGTCGCCGCGCTGAACGCGCAGGTCACACGGATCCAGGCCATCGCCCTGCACGGCGACGAACGTCTGCGTGACGAATCGCTCTTCCATGCTGAACGCGCGGAGCGCCGCCCGCTGGCCCGCCGCGTCGCCGTCGAAGGTGAAGATGACCTCACCGCGGAACTGGCTGTCGTCCATCAGCAGCCGCCGCAGGATGGTGATGTGGCCGTCGCCGAACGACGTGCCGCTGGTGGCCACAGCCGTCGTGATGCCGGCCAGGTGGCAGGCCATCACGTCGGTGTAGCCCTCGACCAGCACAGCCTGACGCCGGTGGGAGATGTCACGCTTGGCCAGGTCGGCGCCGTAGAGCACGGAGCTCTTCTTGAACAGCGGCGTCTCCGGCGTATTGAGGTACTTGGGACCGTCGTCATCGGCGGCAAGCTTGCGGGCCCCGAATGCGATGACGTCACCGGTCAGGTCCGCGATCGGCCAGATCAGCCGGCCCCGGAACTTGTCAATCAGCCCGCGCCGGCCCTGACTGGCCAGGCCGCCAGCCAGCAACTCGGCCTCAGTGAAGCCGCGGCCGCGCAGATGCCGGGTCAGGGTCTCCCACTCGGCGGGCGCGTAGCCCACCCCGAACGCGCGGGCGTCGGCGATCTCGAAGCCGCGCGAGGACAGGAAGTCGCGGCCGGCCAGCGCCGCCGGGCTGGCGAGCTGTTCGGCGTAGAACTCGGCGGCGGCCTTGTGCGCCTCGAGCAGACGGCGGCGCTGCGACTGCTCCTGGCCCGGTATGTGCCCGCCCTGCTCATAGCGAAGCTCGATCCCGGCGCGGTTCGCGAGCCGCTCGACAGCCTCGGTGAAGCCGAGATTGTCAATCCGCTGGACGAACTTGATGACGTCGCCGCCCTCGGTGCACGAGAAGCAGTACCAGAGGCCGCGGGCCGGAGTGACGTTGAAGGAGGGAGTCTTCTCGTCGTGGAACGGGCACAGGCCCTTCAGCGAGCCGCCGCCCGCGCTCCGCAGCTGCAGGTACTCACCCACGACCTCATCGATAGCGGAGCGCTCGCGCACCAGCGCGATGTCCTCGTCGCGGATCCGGCCTGTCATGTATGCCCTTCCGCCTGCTCGCCCGCCCTGCTGCTCGCTGAGTCTAGTCGCGCCCGGGCCACCGCACCGGCCGACTGGCGGCGGCATCGCGGCCGCCCGCCGCCGGGACGAGCCGGCACCACCGCGCCGGCGGACTGGCCAGGCACCGCGATCATCGGCTGCCGTTCCGCGCCTGGTACGGTCAGCCCGTGCGGCCGCTGCTAGTGCTCTGGGATATCGACTACACGCTGGTCGCGACCGGCCGCGTCGGCAGCCGGCTCTACGAGATCGCGCTGGCCGAGCTGTACGGGCTGAGCCTGCCGGCCAGCCTGACCTCGATGGCGGGCCGCACCGATACGTCCATCGCGCTGGAAGTACTCACCGCAGCGAAGGTGCCCGACCCGCCGTCCGAGCTCGCCCGGTTCCAGGAACTCCTGGCCGTGCGGGCCCCGGAACTGGCCGGGCTGGTAACCGAGTACGGGCGGGTACTTCCCGGTGTCGAGTCGGCGCTCATCGCGGTGGCCGACTTCGCCGCCAGGCACGACGGGCCGCCAGTTGTCCAGTCACTGCTCACCGGGAACATCCCGGCCCTGGCCAGAGTCAAAATCGGGGCGCTGGGCCTGACGCAGGTACGTGGACCTCGACATCGGCGCTTACGGCGACGTCAGCCAGCACCGGTCCGATCTGGTTCCGGTCGCCAGGCAGAACGCCGCCCGGCGCTACGACGCTGATTTTTCCGGCCATTCGACCGTGCTCATCGGCGATACGCCGAAGGACATCGAGGCCGCGGCTGCCCACGGCGCGCGGTCGATAGGCGTGGCGACCGGGAACTTCAGCATGCAGCAGCTCATCGACGCCGGGGCCGGGGTTGTGCTACCGGACCTGACCGACACCCGCGGCGGTGCTGGGGGCGGTGCTTGACTACGACCCGGCCGAGTTTCGCTCGCCCGCAGAGCGCGACTGAGCAGCCGGGCATCCGGCGTGCCTGGCTACAGCGCCACCAGCGTCCTCGCGAGGTCGTCGTAGCCGAGTTCGGGCCTGCTTGGCCAGAGTTCCCAGTGCATGGCGCCGATCTCCATCGGGTCCCTGGTGAGTTCATAGCCGGCCAGGTCGCCGACAGGCACCAGCCGCAGCCGGTCCAGGCCGATGCCGCACGCGTGCACGATGACGTAGACACCCGGATAAGCGAGGCTGAACCCGGACTGCCAGCTCGCCAGCCTGGTGGTGTAGGCGGCCTCAGCGCCCCAGTAGGTGCCGGGCCAGTCGCGATAGCGATCGGCTTGCTGATTGGCGTACCTGACGAGCGAGCCGATAAGCCCGTCGGGCCTCGCACCGGGGGTTCTGATCTGGTGCAGCGCCAGGTTGATCTGAGCGTAAGTGGTCTCGAACGCGATCTCCCTGATGACGTCCGATCCCGTGACACTGACCTCATCGTCGAAGCGATTCCGCGGGTAAGTGCAGGTCAAGACCATCGCGGCGTCGTTGGCATGACCGAGTCGGACTCCGCGGACGGGCTCGTCCCGGCGGCCGTAGATCGGCTCGAGCCAGCACCTGGCCGGCCAGTCCGCGTCCAGTCCCCAGGGCGCGAAATCGATAGCGGCAGTTTCCATGCGTGACACCTTCTCACGCTCGGTAGCGGCTGCGCGCGGCGTGCGCGAAAGGTTTCCCTCCGCGTCGATTACGCATGCCGTCGATGCCGGAAATGACCTGCTACCGGAACAGCAGAACTCCGTCGCCCGGCCGTGCATCGGGTGCGGCCGGGCTGGTTCTCAGGTAGCTGCCCGCGCGCTCACGAACAATGAGCGGCGGCCGTGACTGACGTCGGAGTTCGTCTCCGGGGACCATTCAGTCGCGATCACGGCCCAGCCTGCGCGTGTCACCAGGGCCAGATGATCAGCGGCCGGCAAGATAGTGCGCCACGGCTCGGCGGCGCCCGTCCGGCGGCGCCCGTTGGCGACCGCGGTCACCTCAGCGGAGTCGTATCCGTCCGCATGGGTCGCGATGCTCGCCACGAGCAGGCTGCCTGGCGCCGATCGTGCGGCCAGTGATGCGAGCAACGTCTCGCCTGCGGGCGGGTCCAGGTAAACCAGCAGGCCCTCGCAGATGAACAGCGTCGGCTCGGTGCTGACGTGTCCGGCCAGTGCCAGTACAGCGCCCACGTCGTCGGTAGCGAAGTCGGCGGCGGCCAGGGTGAGTCCCGGCGGCCGCTGCCGCATCCGCGCCGGCCATCTCGGCCGCACTGTCACCGGCTACGCGCCCGCTCACGCCGAGCAGCCTGGCCTTGTCCCGCTGGGTGGCCGGCTGATCCAGTTCAAAGAACCGTACCCCTGAGGTGCGAAATCTGAGCGCGCGGTCGTCGTAGCCAGCGCCGCAGATGACGATCTGCCGCAGTCCGGCACCGATCGCCGACATCACCTGCTCGTCAACGAATCTGGTCCGCGCAGCGATGCTGGGCCGGAGCCACGCCGGCGGGCTGTAACTCATGTCCCGGCAGAGCCGGAGCTGAGCGCCCGGGTCTCCCTCGGGGCTGTGCGGCCGGTCGAGACCGGCCCTGGTCAACGCCACTGCCTGACTGGTGACCGATGGCATACTCATACGCTTGAACTTAGTAATCTCGGGGTGCTCCGTCAATGCTGCCTGCTCGCGTCCAGCTGATCGGTCGACTCTTCGCGGAATGTTAGTAAGTGCTAGCGTACTAATTATGACCGCCCAGCCGACTTCAGCTGAGGCCGCGGCCGCTGGCGTGCGCCGCGGCGTGCTCAGCCTTGCCCGCAGGCTGCGGCTGACGCGCGACTCCGCCAGCCTGACGGCACTGGAACTCAGCGTGCTCGGCCATCTGCACCGCCGCGGTTCGCTGACGCCCGGAGACCTGGCCGCAGCCGAGCGGCTCCAGCCGCAGACGCTGACCAGGGCGCTCGCGGGACTGGAGTCCGCGGGCCTGCTTTCCCGCCGGCCCGATCCCGGCGACGGCCGGCGCTCGCTGCTGGCCATTACCGCGGCTGGTCAGGCCGCGTTGCGGATCGAGATGGGGCAGCGCGACGACTGGCTCGCCGCGGCGATGGCCGCGGAACTGACGAGCACCGAGATCGAGCTGCTGCGCCTGGCCGGCGGCCTGCTGGAGCGCCTCGCCGACTCGCAGGCCGGTTAGACGTAAACTGTTCCGGCCCAGGACGCCGGAAAAGTCTACGTCCAGACGCGGTCGGCCCGTTTTGTCGGCCGCCTGCGGCACTCTGACTCCCATGCCGGCTGACGTGCCACCCGCTCTGAGCGAGCTGGCGGCTGCGCAGCTCGGAATGGTGACACGGGCTCAGGTGCTCGGCTCTGCCGGTACCGACGACGTCATCGAGGCCAGGATCCGGCGCGGCAGCTGGCAGCGGATGTATCCGGGCGTCTACGCCACCTTTTCTGGCGAGCCGGGCCGCCAGCGCCCTGCTGTGGGCCGCCGTGCTGTATGCCGGACCTGGCGCGATGCTGAGCCATCAGACTGCGGCCGAACTCTGGGGCCTCGCTGCCGACCCGAGTTCGCTGATTCACGTTGCCGTGCCGGGCGGCCGGCGCGTTCGCAAGCAGGCCGGGACTACGGCTGCATCTGTCGGTCCGAGCGGCTGCCGCGGTCCATCCGTCCCGGAACCCGCCGCGCACCCGGCTGGAGGAGACCGTCATCGACCTGTGGCAGGCGGCCAGAAATCTCGATGCTGCCGTCGGCTGGCTGACACGGGCCATCGGGCAGCGCCTGACCACTCAGGACAAGCTGCGGCAGGCCCTCAGCCGACGGGACCGGGTTCGGTGGCGCACGGAGTTAGCCGAACTGCTCAGCCCGGACGCGGCGGGCATCCACTCCGTACTTGAGTACCGGTACGTCCGCGGCGTGGAGCGCCCGCACCGCCTGCCCCGGCGGATCAGGCAAGCCCGGACGCAGCGGAGCGGCCGGATCGAGTATCGGGACACGCTGTACGAGGCGTATCGGACCGTGGTCGAACTCGACGGCCGCTTCGCCCACCCCGGTGACACGCGCTGGAAGGACATCCATCGCGATAACGCAGCCGCGACCTCGGGCCTCATCACGCTGCGCTACGGCTGGCGCGATGTGACGACCAGGCCGTGCGCGGTGGCGGCGGAGATAGCGGCGGTACTGGCGGAGCCGGGGTTACACCGGCGCCCGGCCTTGTTCGCCGCTTGCCCGGTCGGCCGCACCGGTGCCGCCGGCCGGCGGCCGCACAGTGAGCGCCCTGGCGGTCGCGCAGCCGGTGCCAGGCGATCGGCGCACCCAGGCGGTCTCGCGAGCCCGCCCGGCGGTGCGCCAGCCGTTGGCCGCCGGCCCGCCCGGACGCGGCCAGCACAAACACGGGCGGCCGGAACGAGGCCACCGCCATCGAGCCGGACCGGCACCGTTGCGACCGCCGCCGCCGCCGAGCCCGCCCCGGCCGCGGGCGCCGTAGCGGGCAGCCGTAGCGGGGAGGCGTCTCGCGATCAGCCGCGCGGCGGGCACAGGCGCTGATGCCAGGACAGGGCCGAGGTGTCGGTGAGCGAGGCGATCTGGTCGATGACCACGCGAAGCCGCGCCTGGTCGCCGGCCGCCGACTCAAACTCATGCTGGAACAGCGGGTCAAGAGTTTTGGGCGCGCCGTCGAGCACCGCGGCCGCCAGCTCCGCAATCACTTCGCGCTCACGCGCCTGCGCTTGCCGGGCGCCGGAGCGGAACATGACGAAGTGAGCGGTGACGCCCTTGAGCAGCGCGCACTCCAGGCGCTGCTGCCGCGGGACGGTCAGGTCGGCCGCGTACCTGCCGGATCGGCGGGTGGCCAGGCGGCCGGGTCGCCCGTTCGGCCGCGCCGCAGAGCCGTCCGATCAGCACGCTGGTCAGGTCCTTAACGGCGGCGGTCGCCGACCAGGTGCCGTCGAACTGCTGCGGCCAGCAGTCGAGGTCGAGCAGTCCGCGGAAGACGTCCGCAAGCTCGGCGAGGTCGGTGAAGCCCGGCCGGCAGTACGCCCGCAGGGTGAGTTCGGCGACCGCCTTCTGCTCGGCTGGCGAGCGGAGCTGCTCCAGGGTGACCAGGCCGCCGTGGAGCCCGTCCTCAAGATCGTGAACTGAATAGGCCACGTCGTCGGCCCAGTCCATGATCTGCGCCTCCACGCAGGACCGGCCCTCTGGGGCGCCGTTTCTGATCCAGGAGAAGACCGGCGCGTCCTCAGCGTAGGCACCGTACTTGCTGGCCGCCCTGGTCGGCTCCGGGTCGCCAGGGCGCAGACCAGCAGCACCGCCGCCGCCAGCGGGCGGGCCCACCCACGGGTACTTCAGCGTGGCGTCGAGCGTGGCCCTGGTCAGGTTCAGGCCCGCCCCGGGGACCTTGGCTTCCAGGCGCGTGACCAGCCGCAGGCTTTGCGCGTTTCCCTCAAAGCCCCCGCTGTCAGCGGCGAGCTCGGCCAGGGCCGCCTCCCCGTTATGGCCGAACGGCGGGTGGCCGAGGTCATGCGCGAGGCAGGCCGCGTCGACGAGGTCAGGATCGCAGCCGAGCACCGCGCCGAGCTCACGGCCGATCTGGGCGCACTCCAGCGAGTGAGTGAGCCGGGTCCGCGGGAAGTCTCCGGAGCCGACCGCCACGACCTGCGTTTTGGCCGCCAGCCGCCGCAGCGCCGAGCTGTGCAGCACCCGGGCGCGGTCCCTGATGAAGGGGCCGCGCCCGGAATTGCCAGCACCGGCCGCGCGCTTCGGCGGCTCCTGCGCCCAGCGCGCGATCGCCAGGCGGTCGTAGCCGCCGTCGCCCGCGGCAGCTGTCACCTGCTGTCGCTACCTCCGGAGGTTTCCAGCACCGCCGCGCGGCCGGCCTCCAGCCGGGCGACCGGCACCCGGAAGGGCGAGCAGGACACGTAGTCGAGCCCGGCTGAGTGGAAGAAGTGCACCGAGTCCGGGTCGCCGCCGTGCTCGCCGCAGACGCCGATCTTCAGGCCGGGCCTGGTGGCCCGGCCTTCGTCGACCGCGATCCGCACCAGGCGGCCGATGCCGTCGACGTCGATCGTCTCGAACGGCGAGACGCCGAACACACCCAGCTCGATGTACCGGCTGAAGAACGAGCCTTCCACGTCGTCGCGGGAGAAGCCCCAGCCCATCTGGGTCAGGTCGTTGGTGCCGAAGGAGAAGAACTCGGCCGCCTGCGCGATCTGCCCGGCGGTGAGCGCCGCCCGCGGCACCTCGATCATGGTGCCGATGAGCGTGTGCACCGAGGTGCCGGTCTCCTCGGCGACGGCGGCGAGCACCTTCTCGGCTTCGTCGCGGGCCGCCTCAAGCTCCTGAACCGCGCCGACGAGCGGGATCATGATCTCCGGCCGCGGGTCGCCGCCAGCCTTCACCCGGTCCACCGCGGCGTGCGCGATCGCCCGCACCTGCATCTGGTACAGGCCGGGAATGACCAGGCCGAGACGAACGCCGCGCAGGCCCAGCATCGGGTTCTGCTCGTGCAGCCGCCGCACCGCGTCGAGCAGCTTGCGGTCCTGCTCGGTGGCCTCGTCCCCGGCCAGCGCGATCTTGACGGACAGCTCGGTCAGGTCCGGGAGGAACTCGTGCAGCGGCGGGTCCAGCAGCCTGATGGTGGCCGGCAGCCCGTCCATCGCCTCGAAGATCTCCACGAAGTCGCCGCGCTGCAGCGGCTCGAGCGCGTCCAGGGCCGACTGCCTGCGTCGGCCTCGTCGTCGGCCAGGATCAGCCGCTCGACCAGCTGGCGCCGCTCGCCGAGGAACATGTGCTCGGTCCGGCACAGCCCGATGCCCTGGGCGCCGAACCGGACCGCGCGGGCCGAGTCCTCGCCGTTGTCGGCGTTGGTCCGCACGCCGAGACGGCGCTTGGCGTCCGCGTGAGCCATCAGCCGGTGCACGGCCTCGACGAGCTCGTCGGACGAGGGCTCGATCTTGCCCTCGAAGTACTCCACGACCGGTGACGCGACGACCGCGACCTCGCCGAGGTAGACCTGGCCGGAGGTGCCGTCGATCGAGATCACGTCACCCTCGGCGACCGTGACCCCGGCCGCGGTGAACTTCTTGCCGTTGACGTCGACCTCGAGCTCCTCGGCGCCGCAGACACAGGTCTTGCCCATGCCCCTGGCGACGACGGCGGCGTGGCTGGTCTTGCCGCCGCGGCTGGTGAGGATGCCCTGGGCGGCGATCATGCCGTGCAGGTCATCGGGGTTGGTCTCGCGCCGGACCAGGATGACGTCCTCGCCCCGGCCTGCCCACTCGACCGCTGTCTCCGAGTCGAACACGACCTTGCCCACGGCCGCGCCCGGCGACGCGCTGATGGCCTTGGTGATCTTGGTGACGTCGGAGCCGGCCTCGAAGCGCGGGAACATCAGCTGGGCCAGCTGGCTGCCGGTCACCCTGGTCAGCGCCTCGTCGAGGTCGATCAGGCCCTGATCGACCAGCTGGGTGGCAATCCGGAAGGCCGCGCCGGCAGTGCGCTTGCCGACCCTGCGTCTGCAGCATCCAGAGCTTGCCGCGCTCGATCGTGAACTCGATGTCGCACAGGTCCTTGTAGTGGTTCTCGAGCGTCGCCATGATGTCCATGAGCTGGGCGTAGGACTTGGCGTCAATCTTCTCGAGATCCTGCAGCGGGACCGTGTTGCGGATGCCCGCCACGACGTCCTCACCCTGCGCGTTCTGCAGGTAGTCACCGTAGACGCCCTGCTGGCCGCTGCCCGGGTCACGGGTGAAGGCCACGCCGGTACCTGAGTCGGACCCGAGGTTGCCGAACACCATGGTCACGATGTTGACCGCGGTGCCGAGATCGGCCGGGATGCGCTCCTGGCGGCGGTAGAGGATCGCCCGGTCGGCGTTCCAGGAGTTGAAGACCGCCTCGACGGCCAGGTCCATCTGCTCGCGCGGCTCCTGCGGGAAATCGCGGCCGGTCTTGTCCTTGACGATGGACTTGAAGGTCTCGACCAGGCCCTGCAGATCCTCGGCATCGAGGTCGAGGTCGTTCTTGGTGCCCTTCGCCTGCTTGGCCGCGTCGATGGCCTGCTCGAACTCGTGGCCCTCGATGTCCAGGACGGTCTTGCCGAACATCTGGATCAGGCGCCGGTAGGAGTCCCAGGCGAATCGCTCGCTGCCGGCCTGCTTGGCCAGGCCGTGCACCGACTCGTCGGACAGGCCGATGTTCAGCACCGTCTCCATCATGCCGGGCATCGAGAACTTGGCTCCGGACCGCACGCTCACCAGCAGCGGATCGGCATGATCGCCGAGCTTGCGGCCCATCTTCGCCTCGAGCTGGCCGAGGTGCTCGGTGACCTCGGCGGCGAGGGCCCCGGGCACGGAGCCGTGCTCGAGGTAATAGCGGCAGGCGTCGGTGGTAATGATGAAACCAGGGGGAACGGGGAGGCCCAGGTTGGTCATCTCCGCCAGGTTGGCGCCCTTGCCGCCCAGCAGGTCCTTTAGGTCTTTGTTGCCCTCGGTGAAGTCGTAGACGAGCTTCGGCACTGCTTGCACTCCTCGAGATTGCCGCTCGCCCGGCGCTGCGGCTCCGGCGTTCACGCGGCTCAGCGTTCCTGCGGCCTGTGACGGCCCTCACCTCCGAGCCTATCGAGCCTGAACTGCTGCCGGTACTGCGGTCGCCGGACGTAAGGCGAACAACTTACGGATAACTAGCGTGATCGGCCGTCCGCAGGCCGCGCCGCGGCGGCCTGCCGTAGTGGCAGCACCGCCGCGAGGGAACTGCTGGGTCCTGACCGAGGTGGCCATTCACTACCGGCCCGGCATCCGGCACTATGCGTCCACCGGTCCGTACGAGCTGGCGGACTGCTCGGACGCCACCTCCGGCCGGGCGAACGCCGCCCTTCGACGCGGCGCGGCCGGCCCGGCCTGAGGTGCGGCCAGTCAGCCACAATGAAGGCATGGCAGAAAGCACCATCATCGGGCTGCTGCATCCCGGCGACATGGGAGCAGCGGTCGGGCAGTGCCTGACCAGCCGGGGGCACGTCGTCCTGTGGGCATCGCACGGCCGGAGCGAGGAGTCGGTAGCGCGGGCGAAAGCCGCGGGCTTCACCGATGCCGGGACGCCGCGTCAGGTGGCTGCCGAAGCCGGCGTGATCATGTCCGTCTGCCCGCCGCATGCGGCGCTCGACGTCGCCTGGGCCGTGCACGGATTCCGCGGGCTGTACGTCGACGCGAACGCCATCGCCCCGGATACGGCCCGCGAAGCAGCCCGGCTGATCACCGAGAACGGCGGCACCTACGTCGACGGCGGAATCATCGGCTCGCCGCCGACCGCGGCAGGGACGACCCGCCTGTACTTGTCCGGCGAGCGCGCCGCGGACGTGCAGGAACTGTTCAGCGAAACCATGCTGGAAACGAGGCTCGCAGGCAACTCGGCGACCGCTGCGTCCGCGGTCAAGATGGCCTATGCCTCCTATACCAAGGGTGTCGCGGCGATGCTGCTCGCGTCCCGCGCCCTTGCCCACGCTGAAGGCGTCGAGGACGCGCTGCTCAGCGAATGGGCGCTCTCGCAGCCGGGACTGGCCGGCCAGTCGGACCGGGCCGCGGTCTCCGGGGTGACCAAGGGCTGGCGGTGGGTCGGCGAGATGGAGGAGATCGCCCACTGCATGGCCGGGGCGGGACTCCCGGACGGATTCCATCAGGCCGCAGCCGAGATCTTCCGCCGCGCCCCGCGGCTGCCGGGCGCGGTACCGGGCGAGGAACTCACCGCCGCTGTGCTGGCCGCGCTGGCCGGGACCGCGCTTCCCGGCAGCCAGAGCGCGGGCCCGGCCAGCTAGCCGCGAAACCCGGCCGGGGGGGCCGCCGGGCCGCGCTAGCAGCCGCCGAGCTGCTCGGACAGGTAGGAGATAAGGCCGTCGATGCCGATCCGCTTCTGCTGCATCGTGTCGCGCTCGCGGACGGTCACCGCCTGGTCCTCCAGCGACTCGAAGTCCACCGTGACGCAGTACGGGGTGCCGATCTCGTCCTGACGGCGGTACCGGCGGCCGATGGCGCTGGCATCGTCAAAATCGGTGCTCCAGTGCTGCCGCAAAGCTGCCGCGACATCCCTGGCCTTGGGCGACAGGTCAGTGTTGCGTGACAGCGGCAGGACCGCGACCTTGACCGGCGCCAGCCGGTGGTCAAGCCGGAGGACGGTGCGCTTCTCCAGCTTCCCCTTGGCGTCCGGCGCCTCGTCCTCGGTGTAGGCCTCAAGCAGGAAGGCCAGCGCTGACCGGTCAACTCCGACTGCGGGCTCGATCACATAGGGCGTGTAGCGCTCGTTGGTCTCCGGGTCCAGGTAGCTCAGGTCCTGGCCGGAGGCCTTACTGTGCACGGACAGGTCGTAGTCGGTCCGGTTGGCCAGGCCCTCGAGCTCGCCCCACTCGCTGCCGGGGAAGTCGAACCGGTACTCCAGGTCGACGGTCCGCTTGGAGTAGAACGAGCGCTTCTCCTCCGGGTGCTCGTAGCGACGCAGGTTGTTCTGGCTGATGCCGAGATCGAGGAACCAGGCCTCCCTGGCGTCGATCCAGTACTCGTGCCACTTCTCATCGGTGCCCGGCTTGACGAAGAACTCCATCTCCATCTGCTCGAACTCGCGGGTGCGGAAAATGAAGTTGCCGGGCGTGATCTCGTTCCTGAAGGACTTGCCGATCTGGCCGATCCCGAACGGCACCTTCTTGCGCGAGGTCTGGAGCACGTTCTTGTAGTTGATGAAGATGCCCTGGGCGGTCTCCGGCCGCAGGTAGGCCAGCCCGGACTCGTCCTCGGTGGCCCCCAGGTAGGTGCGGAGCATGCCGTTGAAGTTCCGCGGCTCGGTAAAGGCACCCTTGGTCCCGCAGTGCGGGCAGGCCAGGTCGGCCAGCCCGTTCTCCGGCGGCCGCCCGTGCTTCTCCTCGTAGGCCTCGATGAGGTGATCGGCGCGGAACCGGAAATGGCACGACTGGCACTCGGTCAGCGGGTCGGTGAACTCAGTCAGGTGCCCGCTGGCCTGCCAGACCTCGGGTGCCAGGATCACGCTGGAGTCGAGCCCGACGATGTCATCCCGGGTCTGGATCATCGAGCGCCACCACTGGCGCTTGATGTTGTTCTTGATCTCGACGCCCAGCGGCCCGTAGTCCCAGGCGGCGCGCAAGCCGCCGTAGATCTCGCTGGACGGGTACACGATGCCCCGCCGCTTCGAAAGGCTGACGATGGTTTCCATGCGATCGCTGCGTCGTGCCATTGTGAGTCTCCATCCGGCTGGCGGTCGGCGGCCTGTCTGACGTGCGTGAACCCTGGTCAGGGGGCGGCGGTGCCAGCAAGCTTAGCGGTCGCCCGGAGCATCCGTCGCCTGACTTTCAGTGGCCGGCAGCCCGGACAAACCCTCGGTGACCGGCGGTAATCTAGGTCGCGACCGTCCCGGTCAGCGTTGCCGGGCGGGCAGCGCGAGCCCGGACGGCCGGGCCGAAGGGAGCGAGAGCATGGCCACCAACCGGCCATCGCGGCAGCGGGTGCGTCCGCTGCCCAAGGGCGACTCCCTGTACACGCCGGGGGCATCCAAGGCCAGGCAGACGACCGAGCGCCGGAGCGCGCGGGCCCTGATCTACCTGCACCAGATGCCGGCCTGGATTGCTCCCCTGGTCCTGGTCGTGTTCCTGATCGCCGGCCTGGCCCTGCGCGGCCCGGCGGGCTGCGCCTGCTTGTGCGTGGTGGCCGCGGCGCTGGCCTGGCTGGCCGCGCTGTCCTGGCCCCGGCTGTCGGCCGGCGGCCGTCTCGGCCGGGTGCTGGCTGTGGTGATCATGCTGGTGATCGCCGGCTATCAGGCCACCCGATAAGCACCGCGGCTCAGCCGCCTGCGCTCGCCTACTGATCGTCCGCGTGCCCTCGCTCAAAGATGTTCACTGCGATCAGGCCGGCGACAAAGACCGCGACCATGCCGATCAGCAGTGCCAGTTCCGAGGTACTGGCGTTGATGTGGCTGCCCGGCGTCAGCACGAACAGAATCCGCCGGATGACGGCGATCAGGCCGACCACGATGAACGGCTGCGCGACCAGCCGGTGTGCCCGCAGCGACAGCACGACCGTATGCACGATCTCGACCAGGATCAGTACCAGCAGGACCCGGTCAAGCAGGTCGGTGGCCCCGGCGGTGACGGAGCCATCGCTCCCGTTGACAAAGTCAACAATGGCGGCAATCAGCACAATAGAGGCAAGAGCAATCAGCACGATCCCGACGATCACCGTGACGACGTCCTGCAGGTGCTCCAGGATCCAGATCGACCAGCCGACCCCGGGGGCGGCGGGCTGGCGGTTACCGGGCTCGCCCGTCCGCTGGCCGTCAGCGTCGGCGTCGGCGTCGGCCAGGGTCGGCGCTGACGCCGGACTATCACTACTTGCTGATGACATGCCGCTCATTGCATCATTCGCGCTCTCTGAGTAGTACCGGAATCTCCCGAGTCACAGCGCGTGCCGCGGCCGGCCGGCTGGCTGGTATGCGCACGCCGGGTCCTCGGCGAGTGGATTGCCGGTTGCGGCGTAGGCGCGGGCACGTGATCCGCCGCACAGATCGGCATACTCGCACCGGCCGCACCGGCCGGTGAACTGAGCGGCGCGGACAGCGCGCAGGAGCGGGCTGCCGGTGTAGATCGTACGCAGCGACTGGCTTCTGACGTTCCCCAGGCCGACCGGAAGGAACCCGGCCGGGTACACCTCGCCGTCGTGGGCAATGAAAATGATGCCTTTGCCGTCCCTGGTCGGTGCCGTATGCGCGCTCGGCGGCGCGGCCGGAGGCCCGAGAAGGCTGGTCAGCCGGTCCGCCAGGTGTCCGTACAGCGCCCCGTCGGGAGCGGGCTGTCCGGCGCGCCGCCAGGCGGCGATGCGGCGGAAGAACGGGGCTTCCACGGTCCTGACCACGGCGCCGTAGTGAGCGGCGTCGTAGAGGAAATGACAGATCTGCTCGTGCTCGGCGGCCGAGACCTCCCCTTCCGATACCCCCCGCCCCACCTGGACCAGGAAGAACACCTCCCAGATGCGCGCGCCGCTGCGCACCGTGAGCGCGGCGATGTCGGCCAGTTCGGCGGCATTCGCCCGCATCACGGTGGTGTTCACCTGCACGGTCAGCCCGGCCGCCGCGAGCATGCGGATCGCGCCGACCGTGGCTTCGAAATGCCCGTCAATGCCCCGCACGCCCTCGTGCGTCGCGGCCACGGCGCCGTCCAGGCTGATCGACACGGCCCGGACGCCGCTAGCCGCGATGGTGGCGGCCAGTCTCCGCCGTCAGGCGCGGAGTCACCGACGGCGACAGGCAGACCGGCACCCCGAGGCCGGTGGCATAGCTGACGAGGTCGAACAGATCGGGCCGGAGCAGGCAGTCGCCGCCGGTCAGCACAAGGATCGGGTACGGCCGGCCGAAGGCAGCTACCTGATCGATGAGCGCGTATCCCTCCGCCTGGCTGAGCTCACCAGGCAGCGCCGCCGCCGTGGCGCAGGCGCGGCAGTGCCTGCACGCCAGCAGGCAGGCTCGGGTGGTCTCCCAGAACACCAGCATCGGCCGCTCGCCGAAGTCGGGCCGCCCGGAGCTGCCGGCGCGCGCATCAGGCGCTGGCGTTCGCCGGAGCTGCGTCCGCCGGAGCGCTTGCCGCCTGCGGCGTGGCTCCGCCGCGTGCTGCTGTCATCGTCATCTCGGTGCCGCCGTTTCCGTTCGCGTCAGTCTTAACTGCGGAGTCCACCGCGGATAACTGATCCGCCTGCGCAGGGCCTTTCGGCCCGCGCCTTCGAGCGAAAGACCCTGGCCTCTGTCAACTGAAGTTGACTGCACGAGGGCCGTCAATATATGTTGACGGACGTGAGTCAGGCTGAAGCGGATACTGGCACCGGCGGGCGGGCGGAGCAGGCCGACGTGGTCATCGCAGGCGGCGGGCCTGTCGGCCTGATGCTGGCCATCGAGCTGCGGCTGGGCGGTGCCACGCCGGTCGTGCTGGAACGGCTCCCTGCGATCAGCGAGATTCCCAAGGGCAATGGCCTGGTCGGTCAGATTGTGCTGGCGCTTGACTACCGCGGACTGCTCGAACCGATGCGAGCGGAGGCGACCTACGCCGGGCCGGTGCCGGCTTTCTCCTTCGGCCCGCTTTCCCTGGACCTGTCCGGGCCGGGCGAGAGCCCGCTCCACGTGCTGGCGATTCCGCAGCGACGGCTTGAGCACGTGCTGGCGAGCCGCCTGGCCGAGCTCGGCGGCTGCGTCCGGCGCGGGCACGAGCTGACCGGCTTCACGGCGGCCGGCGACGCCGTCACCGTGAGCGTGGCCGGCCCGGACGGCAGCTATCAGATCCGGGCCGGGTACCTGGCGGGCTGTGACGGCGCGCATAGCCAGGTACGCAAGCAGGCCGGCATCGCCTTCCCTGGCTTCACCTCGGCCGAGATCTCGCGGATCGGCCGGGTGACACTGCCAGGCGCCCGGCTCCGGGCCGGGACCGGCGAGATCGAGGTACCCGGCGCGGGCCGCGTCCGGGCCCTGCAGCAGATCAGGACCGGCGCGGGCATGTTCTCGATCGGGCCGCTGGCCAGCCTGGACGCGGCGGCGGCCCCGGACGCGTTCATCGTCTGGACCCGTGAGGACGCGCCGGCCGCCGGTGACGTGCAGGCCGGCCCGATGACGCTGGCGGACCTGCGGGCCAGCCTGCTGCGGGTGACCGGTGCCGACGTGCCGATGACGGACCCGCAGTGGCTGACCAGCCTGGCCAGCAACAGCCGCGTGGCCGAGAGCTACCAGGCGGGCCGGGTGCTGCTCGCCGGCGATGCCGCGCACGTCTTCGGCGTCGGCGGCTCGCTGAACACCGGCCTGCTGGATGCGCTCAACCTGGGCTGGAAGCTGGCCGCCGACGTCGGCAGCCGGGCTCCGGCCGGCCTGCTGAGCTCGTACCAGGCCGAGCGGCACGAAGCCGCGCGGCGGACGCTGATGCACACCCGGGCTCAGCGGGCCCTGACCGGCGGCAGCGAGACCGCCGGCGCCCTCCGGGACCTGCTGGCTGAGCTCATCGCCTACCCGGATGTCCGGCGCCACCTCGGCGAGCTGATCGAGGGCTCCGACGTGCGTTACGACGCTCCGGCCGGGGCCACCGGGCGGCATCAGCTCGCCGGGCGGCTGGCCCCCGATTACCGCGTTGTGACTGCCGACGGCACGCGAACCCGCATCGCCGAGCTGATGCGCGGCGCGAGGCCGGTGCTCCTGGACTTCACCCCGGACGGCCGGGCAGCGGCGGCAGCGGCGGGCTGGAGTGACCTCGTTCCCGCTCTGAGGGTCACACCGCAGGCCGGGAACGCCGCGGCCGATGCGGTGCTCATCCGCCCCGACGGGGTCGTGGCCTGGGCCGCCGGGCCGCGCGCGGCCGATCCTTCCAGCGGGCTGGCCGGCGCGCTGGCTGCCCTGGCGGGCAGCGCCACTTAACCGGGGCGGCGCGAGTCGGTCGGGGCCGGAGGTACCGGGTTCGGCTCGGCGCCGCCGTAGCGCCGGTCCCGGCTGGCGTAGATCTCGCACGCGTGCCACAGGTGCCGCCGGTCAAAGTCCGGGAACAGGGTGTCCAGGAACACCATCTCGGCATACGCGGACTGCCAGAGCAGGAAGTTGGACGTCCGCTGCTCCCCCGATGACCGCACGAACAGGTCGACGTCGGGGATCTGCGGCTCGTCCAGGTAGCGGCCGATCATCCGCTCGTCGACCTTTTCCGGCTTCACCCGGCCCGCCGCCACGTCTAGCGCGATGGCACGGGCAGCGTCCGCGATCTCGGCCCGGCCGCCGTAGTTGACGCAGAACTGGAGGGTGAGGACCGAGTTCCCGACCGTCATCCGCTCGGCATCCTCCAGCTCGGAGATCACCGACCGCCACAGCCGCTGCCGCCGGCCGGCCCAGCGGATCCGCACCCCCATGGAGTTGAGCTGATCGCGGCGGCGGCGGATGACGTCCCGGTTGAAGCCCATCAGGAATCGGACCTCATCGGGCGACCGGCGCCAGTTCTCGGTCGAGAAGGCGTAGGCCGACAGGTACGGGATGCCCAGCTCGATCGCGCCCATGATCACGTCGAAGAGCGCGTACTCGCCGGCCTTGTGGCCCTCGGTCCGCGGCAGGCCCCGCTGCTTGGCCCACCGGCCGTTCCCGTCCATGACCAGCGCCACGTGCCGCGGAACGAGCTCGCCGGGGATCTTGGGCGGCTGAGCGCCGTCCGGGTGCGGGTAGGGCGGCTCGACCGTCAGGCCGCCCGGTTTCTGGCTCGGCGAGTTCTGCCGGTTCAGCGGGCTCATCGGCAGCAGTTCTTCGTTCCCACGGCGGTCCTCATGCGTGCTCGACGTGCTTCAGCGACCGGATCGAATGCTCCAGATGCCACTGAAGGTAGGCGGCGGTCAGGCCGCTGCACTCTACCTGGTGCCTGCGCTCGCTCCCGTCAGCGTGGGCCCAGTCTCCCCGCAGCAGCGCGCTCATCAGCGTCATCGTCGCCGCGGCCGGGGTCGCCGACCCCGGTGCCCGGCAGTTCTGGCAGGTCAGGCCACCGGAGGCCAGCCCGAAAGCGCGCAGTCCCCCGCTCGGCGCGGCCTCGCGCGCGGTCGTGCCGCAGACCGCGCACTCGTCCAGGGCCGGGGCATAGCCGGCCACCGCCAGCGACCGCAGCAGGAAGGCGTCCAGCACCAGCCGGGGATCGTGCTCCCCCTCGCCGAGCGCTCGCAGCCCGCCGACGAGCAGCAGGAACTGCCGCATGGCGGGTTCCTTCTCCACCGGGGTGAGCTTCTCCGCGGTTTCCAGCATGGCTGTGCCCGTGGTGTACCTGGGGTAGTCGCCGACCAGCTGCTCCCCGTACGGCCGCAGCGTCTCTGCCTGCGTGATCACATCGAGCGAGCGGCCGGTGTAGAGCAGCAGGTCGACGTGCGTGAACGGCTCGAGCCTGGCCCCGAACCGCGACTTCGTCCGGCGGACGCCCTTAGCCACCGCGCGGATGCGGCCGGACCTGCGGGCCAGCACCGTGACGATGCGATCGGCCTCGCCCAGCCTGTGCGTGCGAAGCACGATGCCGTCGTCGCGGTAGATCGCCACCTGCCCATTCTCGCCTACTTCCGGCGGGCTGGGGCCGCGCGACGCGGGCGGTCAGCCCGCGGCCGCGCTCTCCTCGGTGAGCACGATGACGCCGTGCGCCTGAGCCGGCGTCATGCCCAGGTGAGCCGCGATCAGCCGGGCCGCGCCGCGTTCCTCCTCCGACAGCGGGCCGTCGGCCAGTCCCACCCGCACCGCGTCGGCCAGGAACCACTCCGGCGCGGGCATAGTCAGCTGGATGGCCAGCGTGCGCAGCGGCGCGGAGATGTCCAGGCCCCGCCCGTCCGCGGCAGCCAGGTCCGCGGTCAGCGCCTCCTCGTCGTATCCGGTGAGCCCGGCCGCGCGCAGCAACTCGACGGCCCGGCTGCGGGCCGCGGCGCTCGTCGGGTCCCCGGCCCGCAGCATCGTGGTGGCGGCAGCCAGCGACCCCGCGGGCAGCGCGGCCTGCATGGCGGCGATAGTCGGGAGCGCCAGCACCTCGGTCCGGTACCTGGTGCGGCAGGCCCGGCACTGCACGTGCTCGCCAATATGGTCAAGCGGGATCAGCGGAATGCGCAGCACCTGAAACCAGCGCCGCCCGGTGCAGCGCTGGTATGGCCGGTCCCCGCCGCAGCGCTGGCAATGCAGCGTTCCGTGACCGGTTGTCCTGAAGTAGAAACGAAGCCCGATCAGACTCAACGACCCACTCCCCCCGCGGCCAGTCCGCCTGCCCGCTGCTGAGACATCGCCCCGGCAGACCAGATCATCACATGTCCCGGCCGGTCCGGGCGACGCAATCCGGCAAAAGCAGGATCCGCGTGTCCCCCGCGCGCAGCCCCGGCCCGGAACACCGGCGCGACCGCTGCCGCTGCGCCCTGAGGCGCCGGGGATCGCATCCCCGCAGCCGAGATTTCCGACCGGGAACGAGGCCGTCCCGCGCTCACGCCGCCGGGCGGTTAATCGGTTGCGGGCCGGTCGCACACCGTTGTTAGCTGGCGACCGTGCGCTTCGAACAAGTCGACCTGGCAGCCGGTGACCAGCACCTGCGGACATGCTACGAGCAGGTGATCTCGGGCCAGGCGGAGGACGACCCGAACGTGCCCGCGATGTCCTACGGCATGTTCCGCGGGTGGTGGGTGCACGGTTTCTCGGGCGAGCCCCGGCAGATCTGGATGGCGGCCGCCGATGACGGCCAGCCGCTCGGCTGCTATCTGCTCGATCTGCCTGCGCAGGACAACACGGCCAACGCGTTCTTCGAGGTAGCCGTCAGTCTCCCGGCCCGCCGGCAGGGCGTCGGGAGAGCGCTGGTCGCGCACGCCGCCGGACAGGCGGATGAAGCCCGCCGGACGCTGCTGCTGTCAAACGCGCGGGTTGGCTCGCCGGGCAGTGCGTTCGCCGAGGCCATCGGCGCCCGGCCGGGATTGCGCGACGCCCGGCGCATTCTGGCCGTCGGTCCCGCGCTGAGCGCGCACGCGGCCAGCCTGCGGGCCGAAGCGGAGCAGCATGCGACTGGCTACGTGCTGCGCTGCTGGACCGGGCGCGCTCCCGATGACCTGGTCGCGGGAGTCTGCGCGCTGAACGTGGCCATGGACGACGCTCCCCGCGATGCTGCCGTCGAACCGATGGCCTGGGATGCCGACCGGCTGCGCCGGGCCGAGGAGCGGACCGCGATGCAGGGTTTCCGCCGGTACTCGGTGGCCGCGCTGCATCAGGCGACCGGCGAGATGGCGGCCCTGACCGATGTCGAGATCGACCCGGACATCGAGGGCTGGGCGTTCCAGGGGCTGACGGCGGTCACCCGGCCGCACCGCGGGCACCGGCTGGGACTGCTGGTCAAGGCTGCGATGCTGCAGTGGCTGGCCGGGCGCGAGCCGCAGATCCGGCACATCGTGACCTTCAACGCGGTGCAGAACGAGCATATGGTCGCGGTCAATGACCAGCTCGGTCACCGGATTACCGACTACTTCCAGTCGTTCGAGCTGGACGTGGCCAGTGCCGCCAAGCTGGTCGCGTAACCAGGCGATGCCAGCTCCGGTGCTGCAGATCGAGCAGTTCGATCCCGTTGCTGACGCGGCCCGGCTGGCCTGCTGCCGGGAGATCGCCGCGGCCTGCGAGCGCGCCGATGACCCGGACCTGCCGCGGCACTCGCCGGCCAGGTTCGACGCCTGGTGGACGGGCGGCTCCGGTGAAGATCCGCGGGAATGCTGGCTCGCTGCCGCTGCGGACGGCAGCCCGGCCGGCTGCTATCTGCTGATCCTGCCGGTGCGGGAGAACACGGCGATCGCGTCCTGCGATCTCTATGTCCGGCCAGGTGCCCGGCGGTCTGGTCACGGGTCGGGACTGCTGGCGCATTGCGCGACTCAGGCTCGCGCGGCCGGGCGGTTCCGGCTGAGCGCCGAGGTCAGGGACGGCTCGGCCGGTGCCGCCTTCGCAGGCGCGGCGGGGGCGGCGAGCGGGATCACCGAGGTTTACCGGCGCCTTGTCGTGGATGAACGGCTCCGGGCCCGGCTCCCGTCGCTGCGGACCGCGGCCGAACGGCATGCTGCGGGCTACACCCTCGTCGCCTGGGCCGGCCTGACGCCCGGTGAGCACATGCCCGGCAAGATCGCCCTGGAGGAAGCGATGGCCGATTCCCCGCAGGATGAGGGCGTTGAGGCCGAGATCTGGGACGAGGACCGCGTCCGGACCTTTGAGCAGGCCGCGATCGAGCGCGGCCAGCAGCTCTACTCGATTGCGGCCCGGCACGACCAGACTGGCCAGCTCGTCGCCATCACGCAGCTCAGCACGGATCCTGGCAACCCGGGCTGGGCCCTCCAGGCGATCACCGCGGTTGCCCGCGCGCATCGCGGCCGGCGGCTGGGACTGCTCGTCAAGGTGGCGATGCTGGACTGGCTCACGAGCGAGCGGCCGGACGTCGAGCGCATCGTCACCGGGAACGCCGGGCCGAACGATCACATGATCGCCATCAACGAGCAGCTGGGCTTCGAAGTCGTCTCGGTCCGCCGCCGCTGGGAGCTGACCCTGGCCCTCGCGGACAGCTGACGCTCCCCGCGGCGCACCGCAGCTCGCCGGGCGCTCTGCGCTGGTATTGCCATAGCCGTACCAGATGCGCACAGCGGTGCCCGGACGCCCGCCGGAAACTCGCTTGCAGCCCGGCGCCCGGCGGGGTTAGATGCCACGGTGCGGATCGAGCAGTTCGACGCTACCGGCGACAGCCAGCGGCTGCGGGCCTGCTTCGACATGACCCTGGCGGGCTGGCCGGTCGACCATGCTGGTCAGGCGCCCTGGGCGTACGACTCATTTGCCGGCAAGTGGGGGCCCGGCTTCGCCGAAGCGCCACAGCAGACGTGGCTCGCGACTGCCGGCAGCGGCGAGCCCGTCGGCGCCTACCTGCTGCGGCTGCCGGAGAAGGAGAACGCCACGATGGCGTTCTGCACGATGGTCGTAGCGCCGCCCGCCCGCCGGTCCGGCGTCGGCAGCGCGCTGCTGCGGCACTGCGCCGATCAGGCCAGGAAGGCAGGCCGGGTCCGGCTGGCCGGGACGGCCCGCGATGATTCGCCCGGTGCCGCGTTCGCGGCAGCCGCGGGCGCCCGCGGCGGCATCGCTGAGGTCTACCGGGTGCTGGCCATCGACTCGGCGCTGCCGGGCCGGCTCAGCGAGCTCCGCGCCGAAGCCGAGACCCGATCGGCCGGCTATTCGGTCGTGTCCTGGCTCGCTCCGGCTCCGGCCGAGTACCTGGACCAGCTCGGCCGCCTCCACAGCACCATGGCCGATGCGCCGCGGGACGCCGGCGTCGAACCGCAGGTCTGGGACGCGCAGCGGATTCGCCATTCCGAGCAGGTCATGGCCGAGCATCAGGTCACCTGCTATTCGGTCGCGGCCCGTCAGGACGCGACCGGCAGAGCTGGCCGCACTCACCGAGATGGCCACCGAGGCCGACACGCCCGGCGCGGCGTTCCAGCTGCTCACCGCAGTGCTGCCCGGAGCATCGCGGGCACCGCCTCGGCCTGCTGCTGAAGGTGGCGATGCTGCAGTGGCTGCTGGAGCGCGAGCCGGCGATCCGCATCATCGAGACCGGGAACGCCGGCGCCAACGCGCACATGATCGCCATCAACGAGCTGCTGGGGTTCACCGTGTCGGGCGCCAGCCGGGAGTGGGAACTGCAGCTGGACGGCGACGAGAATCCCGCCGGGCCAGCACCCGCTCAGTCGTAGAAGCCGAGGCGCCGCAACTGGCGCGGATCCCGCTGCCAGTCCTTGGCGATCTTGATCCGCAGGTCCAGGTAGACGCGGCTGCCGAGGAGAGCCTCGATCTGATGCCGGGCCGTGGTGCCGACCTCCTTCAGCCGCGCCCCCTTCGAGCCGAGCACGATCGCCTTCTGGCTCTGCCGTTCCACGTACATCACCGCGTGCACGTCGATGAGGTCGTCACGCCCTTCCCTGGGCGCCATCTCCTCGACAACCACCGCGATCGAGTGCGGCAGCTCGTCCCGCACGCCCTCCAGGATCGACTCCCTGATCAGCTCGGCCACGAGCTGCTGCTCGGGTTCATCGGTCAGGTCGCCGTCCGGGTACAGCGGCCGGCCTGGCGGCAGGTACGAGACCAGCACGTCGGACAGCGTGTCGAGCTGGAACCCGCCGACGGCCGAGACCGGCACGATGTCGGCCCAGTCGCCGAGTCCGGCGACGGCCGCGAGCTGGCCCGCGACCTGCTCGCGCGTGGCCTGATCGACCTTGGTCACGATGGCGACCACCGGCGTCTTGGACAGGCCCGACAGTTCCTCGGCCAGGTACCGGTCGCCAGGCCCGATCCGCTCGTTCGCGGGCAGGCAGAAGCCGATCACGTCAACTTCGGTCAGGGTGGACCGCGCGAGACTGTCGAGCCGCTCGCCGAGCAGCGTCCTCGGCCGGTGGAGGCCGGGCGTGTCGATGATCACCAGCTGGGCGTCGGGCCGGTGGACGATGCCGCGGATCGCCCGGCGGGTGGTCTGCGGCCGGCTGCTGGTGATCGCGACCTTGCTGCCGACCAGGGCGTTCATCAGGGTCGACTTGCCGACGTTGGGCCGCCCGGCGAAGCTGGCAAAACCTGACTTGAACTCGCCGCGGCTGCGCGCCGCGCGCGGCCGGCCTTGGTCCGGATCAGCGGGCCCGGCTCCGGGCGCAGCGCGGCCAGGCTGCGCCTTCGCGCTGTGCGGCTTCGCGCTGTGCGGCTTCGCGCTGTGCGCCTTCGCGCGCGCGGCGGCCGGACGTGACGGGGTTCCCACGTGGTGATTCTCCCCTATCCAAGCGACCGGCCCGAACGTGCGGCCGACCAGGCGCGGGCTAGCCGGGCGGCCCGGCCGGCCGGGCCGCAGGCGGAGCAGCCTTCGGCGCGGGGCCGCCGACCAGGGTAGCGAGCGCAAGGCCGACGAGGATCAGGCCGGCGACGGCGGTGCCGGTCAGCCGCTCACCCAGCACGGCCAGGCCGAGGATGGCGGCGACTACCGGCTCGGCCAGGCCGAGCGTCACCGCGACCGGGGCCGGCACGGTCCGCAGTCCCCGCCCGTAGCTCAGGTAGGCCGCGGCCGTCGTCACCACGCCCAGGTAACCGACGACGGCGATGCCCCGGCCGGTGAGCACCCAGCCCGGCGAGCTCACCGCCAGGACCGGGGCCAGCAGGACCGCGGCGCTCCCGAAGAGCAGGCCCATCACCGCGGTCTCCGGGCTGCCGCCCGAGATCAGCCGGGCCGCCGCGACGGCGTACAGCGCGTAGCACAGTCCGGCAGCCAGGGCCAGCAGTACGCCCGCCGGAGTCAGCGCCCGAGCCACGCCCGCCGGTGACCAGCACGGCGCAGCCCGCGACGGCGGCGGCTGTGGCCAGCAGCCACCGGCGGCCGGGGCGGGGTCCGCCGGTCAGCCGGGACACGACGCCGGTAAACACCGGCGCGCTGCCGATCGCCACGACGGCGCCGACCGCGACGCCGGTCATGCGGACGGCCGCGAAGAAGCAGACCTGATAGCCGGCGACCGCCGCGGCGGCCAGGATCAGAGCAGCGCGGTAAGCCGCTCTCCCGGCCAGCAGGTGCCTGATGGCCTGGCGGCCGGCGGCGGTGCTGATCGCGATCGCGACAAGCAGGACGCCGCCGACCGCGATTCTGGCTGCGCCGGTCGACGCGGCACTCGCGCCGGCGGGCGCGAAGTGCGCCGCGGTTCCGGTACTCCCCCAGGCCGCCGCCCCGAGCAGGATGGCGGCGGCGCCGCCCGCCTGCCGTGGCTTGCGCGGCCCGTCATCGTGCATCGCGTCAGTGTGCGCGCGGTATCGGCTTAAGGCGTAGCTTTTTCCGGGTCCTGAGCCGGAAAAGTTTACCTGCAGACGCTGCGACGGTCAGGGGCGCAGAATCTCCCGCACGGTGCCGTCGGGCGCGCTGTGAAACACCACGGCACCGGGTCCGAGCTCCCGGACGGCAGCCAGGTCGCGCGGATCAGGCTGGCCCCCCTCGTTGACCAGGGCCGCCGCCTCCAGGCTCGTCGCGCCACTCGACACCGCCATCGCCACCGCCAGGTGCAGCGCCGAAAGCCGCAGCGACGGCAGCGCGACCGCGGCGGCGGCGTAGGTCCGGCCGGTCTCGTCGCGAACGGCGGCGCCCTCGGCCGCGGCGACCCGGGCGCGAGCCGACCTGGCCAGAGTGATGATCTTGATGTCCTCCGGGCCAGGCTCCCCCGGATCAGCTTCGCTCACAGCGCAGATTGTATGCGGCTGCGGGTGGTCAGCACCGGACTCTAGCTCGCCGGCCTGCTGCCGTTCGCGACCGCGCTCTCGCCTTTCGGCGCGCCGTCCGCCGCCGCGGGCGTGTTGCGGTCGGGCTGGCTCTGGGCAGCGGGACCACCCGGCGCACCCGGTGCGGTGACCCGCTGCACCGTGACCGTGCCGATCCGGTTCCGGCGGCCGGTCAGGTTCTCAGCGGTCAGCCGCAGCCCGGAGATGTCCGCGACCGAGCCCGCGATCGGCACCTTGCCCAGCTGATGAGCCAGCAGCCCGCCGACCGTCTCGACGTCCTCGGCGTCGATCCCTACTCCGAACAGCTCAGCCAGTTCCTCCACCGACAGCCGGGCACTCACCCGGGCAACGCCGTCCCCCAGCCACTCGACCGGCGGACGCTCGCGGTCGTACTCGTCCGCGATCTCGCCGACGATCTCCTCGAGGATGTCCTCGATCGTGACCAGCCCGGCGGTGCCGCCGTACTCATCGATCACGATCGCCATGTGGACGTGCTGGGCCTGCATCTCGCGCAGCAGATCGTCGACGGGCTTGCTTTCCGGCGCGAACGTGGCCGGGCGCATGATCGACTCGACCGTTTCGGCCGACTCGCCCTCAGGATGCTCATGAATGCGGGTCATGATGTCCTTGAGATAGGCGATGCCGATCACATCGTCGAGGTTCTCGCCGATGACCGGGATGCGGGAGAAGCCGCTGCGCAGCGCCAGCGAAAGGCCCTGGCGCAGCGTCTTGCCTTCCTCGACGAACACCATCTCGGTCCGCGGCACCATGACCTCGCGCACGATGGTGTCGCCGAGCTCGAATACCGAGTGGATCATGGCGCGCTCGCCCGGCTCGATGAGCTGCCGCTGTTCCAGCAGGTCAACCAGCCCGCGCAGATCCTCCTCGGCGCCGGACTGGCCGTCCCGGTCCCGCTTGCCCGAGCCGGGTGCCAGCGCCGCGCCGGCTGAGGCCAGCAGCCGCGGCAGCGGCCCGAGCACCCGGATCAGCGGGCGCAGCACGGCCGCGGCGGAGCTGGCCACCTTGACCGGGGAACGCCGCCCGATGCTCCGCGGAATGACGCCCGCCAGCAGGTAGCTGGCGACGGTCATCGCCACGGCGGTGATGAGGAACGCCTTCCAGTCGATTCCGAGCCAGGTCACCAGGACGGCGGTGACCAGGACCGCGGCGCTGATCTCGGCGGCGACCCGGACGAGCAGCACGACAGCGAGGTAACGAGGCACGTCCGCCAGCACGGTCTGCAGCGGCTCGGCCGCATCGCCGGCCGAGCGGCCCAGCTCCTTGGCGCCAGCCCTGGACACCCGCAGCAGCGCGGTCTCAGCGCTAGTGCACCAGCCTGCGACGAGCATCAGCGCCAGCGCGGCGACGAGCAGCCACCCCATCGGAGCTCAGCCTGACCCTTCCGAGCCGTTCCGGCCGGGACCGCTCTGGCCAGCAGCCGTCTCCCGCTCAGCCCGCCAGGAGGCGAGCAGGCGGTCCTGCAGGCCGAACATGGTCGCGTGCTCCTCCGGCTCGCCGTGGTCATAGCCGAGCAGGTGCAGGATCCCGTGCGTGCACAGCAGGTCGATCTCGTCCCGCGTGTCGTGCTGCGCTTCGGCGGCCTGCGACGGCCGCGACCTGCGGGCAGATCACCACGTCACCGAGCAGCACCTCGGAGACGTCCTGATCAGAGGAGCCGCGATCGCCGTGACTGGCTCCCGGCTGGGGCAGCCGGAGCTCGTCCATCGGGAAGGCCAGCACGTCGGTCGGGCCCTCTTCGCCCATCCACCGGACGTGCAGCTCGGTCATGGCCGGCTCGTCCACGAGCAGGACGGACAGCTCGGCCAGCGGATGCACCCGCATGTCGTCAAGCACATGCCGGGCAAGGCCGGCTAGCTCCGATTCGTCAACGTCGACGCCGGACTCATTGGCGATCTCAATGCTCATCCGTCCCCCGATTGGCCGGTCACCGGCCGCGCTGGCCGTCACGCCGCTGACGGCTGGCGGGCAGCCGCGCCGGCTCGGTCGCGGCCCGTTGCGCGTCGAACCGCTCATAGGCATCGACGATGTCTGCCACTAGCTTGTGCCGGACGACGTCATGGCTGGTCAGCCGTGAGAAATAGACGTCCTCGACGCCATCGAGGATGTCCTGGACCTGGCGCAGCCCGCTGGTCTGGCCGGACGGCAGGTCGACCTGCGTGACGTCGCCGGTCACCACGATCCGGGAGCCGAAGCCGAGCCTGGTCAGGAACATCTTCATCTGCTCGGCCGAGGTGTTCTGCGCCTCGTCCAGGATGATGAAGGAGTCGTTCAGCGTCCGGCCGCGCATATAGGCCAGCGGAGCGATCTCGATCGTCCCGGCCGCCATCAGCCGCGGGATCGAGTCCGGGTCGACCATGTCGTGCAGCGCGTCGTACAGCGGCCGCAGGTACGGGTCGATCTTCTCGTAGAGCGTGCCGGGCAGGAAGCCGAGCCGCTCCCCGGCCTCGACCGCCGGCCGGGTCAGGATGATCCGGTTGACTTCCTTGGCCTGCAGCGCCCTGACCGCCTTGGCCATGGCCAGGTAGGTCTTGCCGGTTCCAGCCGGGCCGATGGCGAAAACGATCGTGTGCGAGTCGATGGCATCGACGTACCGCTTCTGGTTCAGCGTCTTCGGCCGGATGGTCCGGCCGCGGCCGGACAGGACGTCGAGGTTCAGCACCTCGGCGGGCCTGATCCCGATCTTGCGGCGCAGCATCGACACGCTGTGCTCGATGGAGTCGGCGGTCAGCTCGGCCCCGCCGGCCGACAGCTGCATCAGTTCCTCGAACAGCCGGGCCGCGACCGAGGTCTCGGCTGCCGGGCCGGTGATGGTGATTTCGTTGCCGCGGACGTGAAAGTCCGCATTGACCGCATTTTCGATGACGCGCAGCAGCTCGTCGCCCGACCCGAGCAGGCTGATCATCGGCTGCTCTTCCGGGATCACGATCCTGACCTGGGTACTGTCGGTGACGGTCTGGCCGGCCCCGGCCTGCCCGTTCCCGCCCTGGTCATGGTGTGTACGCGTACTGCCTGCACCGCTACCGCGGGACTGCCCGCCCCGGCGTGAATCGGTCGGATTGTTAGTCAATGGCTCTTCCCTGCCGCGGCGCTCGCCCGGACCGGCATACCTGCCATGATATCTGGCTTCTCCCCAGGTCAGCCTGGCGGCCAGCTCATCGGACGGCCGCCCAGGACGTGGGCATGGACATGATCGACAGTCTGCCCGCCGTGGGCACCGGTATTGAACACGACCCGGTAGCCGTCAGCGGCCAGGCCCTCGGAGACCGCCACCTCGTGCGCGTGCGCGACCAGGTCGGCCAGCAGGCCGCCGCCCGCCGAGCCCAGCTCGGCCAGATTCGCGTAGTGGGCGCGCGGGATAACGAGCACGTGTACGGGTGCTTGCGGATTGATATCACGGAAGGCGACCGTCCGGTCATTACCGGACACTATGACCGCCGGTATCTCGTCGGCGGCAATGGCGCAGAACAGGCAGTCAGGCACGCGGAGATCTTAACGTGTGGCGGGTCGAGAGGGCCGCCGACATATATGGTTGCACTACTGCGAACCCACGGTGCACCACCCCTCTGGTGCAGCGGCATCGCCAGTTTCTGGCTTCCGCCGCTCAGGGATGAGACACGCGCGGGCGCTCATCAAAGACATGGGATGTGGGTGTGGGGGGAATTGCAGATCTGGACACGGGCGAGGCTGACGACCAAACCTCACCCATACCCGTGATGACAACGAGTGAACCTTCGGACGGGGCTCCGCGTCCAATACACGTGACCGAAACGCTGGCAGCCGGTATCGGCCTGGGTATTGCGGTCGACTCCGAAGCCGACGCCGCAGTGACCGAGCTGTACGCCGCCCATTACAAGTCGCTGGTGCGGCTGGCGGCGCTGCTAGTGCGCGATATGGGAACAGCGGAAGAAGTAGTGCAAGACTCTTTTGTGGCAATGCACGGCGGCTGGCGCCGCCTGCGCGACAGCGATAAGGCGCTGTCGTATCTCCGCCAGTCAGTCGTTAACCGGTCACGCTCCGTGCTCAGGCACCGGGTTGTGGTTGACCGCAACGCGCCCAAGCCTCCTCCCGACATGCCGAGCGCCGAGCATGGCGCGATCGCGCTGTTCGAGCGATCGGCGGTGATCGCCGCCCTGCGGACGCTCCCGCCCCGCCAGCGCGAGGCCCTGGTGCTACGTTTCTACGCTGATATGTCCGAAGCCCAGATCGCCGACGCGATGCGGATCAGCCGCGGCGCAGTGAAGAGTCACACCGCGCGCGCGATGCAGGCGCTCAGGACAGTGCTGGAGCGTGACGTATGAGCACGCCGAACGAGCGCGAGGCAGCCCTGCGGCGGGCTCTGCTGGCCGCAGCCGAGCAAGTTGAGCCCGCCGGAGACGGCCTGCAGCTCATCCAGTCGCGCCTCAGGACGCCCCGGCCGCTGGCCATCGCCTGGCTGGAAGGCCTGTGGGCCGACCTGGCCGCCCGGCTACCCGGCGTCGTCCAGACGGCGTTCGCCGCGGTGGCGAGCGGACTGCGGTTCGCCTGGGACCGGTTCACGCCGGCATCAGCGCCCGGCGAGAAGGCGCGGCCGGCGAGCTGGCTGCGGCCGCTGGCGGCGATGACGGTAGCGGTGTTCGTGGTGGCGACGGGCGCGTACGTCGCGCTCAGCGGGTCGGCGCTGAACGGCTCGCCCTCGTCGCACTTCGGCAGCGGCAGGTTACGGTAGCGGCGGTTCCGGCAGCGGATCCAGCTCATCCCGGTCCGGCGGCACCGGGGGCGGCGTGCAGGGCACCGGTACACCCGGCCCCGCATCGTCCAGCCAGGCTGGAATCGTGACGAACGGCCCGGGCTGCTCTCCGAGTGCGAGCATCAGCTCGTTCAAGGCACCGAGCAGTTCGCCGAGCGCGTCGGCCTCGACGTCGTCCGCCGACTTCACCGACACCGACGCCGACGCCGACTATCAGCAGCCCCAGCCCGACCTCGAGCACCTCATCGGCGCCGACGGGTCCGGGGACCTCGGAGGCACCGGTCGGGAACTCAAGCTCGGCGGCGACCACGGCAGCCGGATCGGCCGGGAACGGGTCCGACGTGTCAGCTGGCCAGAATGACGCGGCCGCGAACAGCACGGCTGCTGCTGCGGCTAGCGCCAGCAATTGCGCCGAGCCCGAGCAGCGGCACGAGCAAGCACAGTCAGCACAAGCCGGGCCAGCAGGCGACACCCGAGGTGTCCGGCAAGATCGGCTAGCGCGCGTCCGGCTCACCGGGGGCAGTGCCGGTTCGCCCGCATCGGTCCCGGCTCCGCCGCATCGGTCCCGGCTCCGCAACGTCAGTCCGGATCCGCCGCGTCAGTCCCGGCTCGCCCGCGTCACCCCCACCGGGAGGTCCGGCTGAGCAGAACCGCCGCCGCCGTGATCCCGGCCGACGAGGCGCGGAGCACTGTCGGGCCGAGCCGGGCCGGCTGAGCGCCAGCCGCGAGGAACGCTGCCTCCTCACGCGGCGAGATGCCGCCCTCCGGACCGACGATAAGAGTGATCTCGCCTTCATCAGGAAGAGGCAGCTCAGCTGCCGAAAGGCTGGCGTCCGGACTGAGCAGTACGGCCAGCGCGGCTGCGCCGACCCTGGCCGTCGCAGCAGTCAGGTCAGCCTGTCCGGTCACCTCGGGGAACCAGCGGCGACGGCTCTGCTTGGCCGCCTGCTCGGCCGCTGACTTCCAGCGGGCCGCCGACCTCGCAGCCCGCTCGCCCCGCCAGACGGCCACGGACCGCTCGGCCGCCCACGGCACGATCACGTCGGCGCCCACCTCGGTCAGCAACTCAACGGCCAGTTCGCCGCGATCGCCTTTCGGTATCGCCTGCAGGACGACGAGCTGCGGCTGCGGCCGGGGCTCGGTTCGCCTGGACAGCACAGTCAGCTCGAGTTCGCCAGGCCGCGCCGCCTCGACTACGCACTCGGCCACCGTTCCGGCGCCGTCAGTGATGTCGGCGCGCTCACCGGGCGCCAGCCGCCGGACCGTGCTGGCGTGCCTGCCTTCGTGTCCGCGCAGGGTCAGCCGTTCGCCGGCCAGATCGGCCGCGGCGGCGACGAAGACCGGCGGCCGGGCGGGACCAGTATCAGCGGCTGTTGAACGCATCACGCAGCCGGGAGAAGAATCCCTGCTGGCCGGGTGCGAACTTGCCGGGCGGGGCCTCTTCGCCGCGCAGCTTGGCGAACTGCCTGAGTAGTTCCTCCTGCTCCGGCTCAAGCTTGGCCGGCGTCTCCACCGTAACGTGGATGATCAGGTCGCCGCGCCCCGAAGCGTTCAGCCGCTCGGTTCCGTGGCCGTACATCGGGATGGCGTGCCCGGACTGGGTGCCCGGCCTGATGTCGAGGTCGGCGGGGCCGTCCAGAGTCTCAACCTGAAGAGTCGCGCCCAGAGCGGCCGCCGCCATCGGGATCGTCACGGTGCAGTGCAGGTCATCGCCCTGCCGCTCGAATATCGCGTGCGGCCGCTGCACGATCTCCAGGAACAGGTCTCCGGGCGGTCCGCCGCCGGGGCCGACTTCACCTTCGCCCGCTAGCTGAATATGGGTGCCGTCCTCGACGCCCGCCGGAATCCGCACCTTGATCGTGCGGCGGGTCCTGACCCGGCCGTCGGCGTCGCACTCCGGGCAAGGCTTGCGGATGACAGTGCCGAAGCCGCCGCAGCCGGGACACGGCCGCGAGGTCATCATCTGCCCCATGAAGGTCCTGGTCACCTGGCTGACCTCGCCCCGGCCGTTACAGATGTCGCAGGTCACCGGATGCGTGCCGGGAGCCGACCCCTCGCCCGAGCAGGTCGGGCAGACCACGGCCGTGTCGACCGCCAGCTCGCGCGTGGTCCCGAAGGCACACTCGGACAGGTCGAGATCGACCCGGATGGTCGCGTTGCGACCGCGGCGGGCCCGGCTGCGCGGTCCGCGAGACTGCGCGCCGCCGCCGAAGAAGGCGTCCATGAGGTCGCTGAAGGGGAACCCGGCCGTGCCGAACCCGGCCGCGCCGTTGCCGCCGCGTTGTGCGTACGGGTCGGCGCCGAGGTCGTACATCTGCCGCTTCTCCGGGTCGGAGAGCACCTCGTAGGCCTGCGTGACTTCCTTGAAGCGCTCCTGCAGCTGCGGATCCGGGTTAACGTCGGGGTGCAGCTCCCTGGCGAGTCGCCGGTAGGCCTTCTTGATCTCTTCGGCGCCCGCATCCCGGCGGACGCCGAGAATCCCGTAATAGTCGTTTGCCACCGGCATTCCTAGGACTCCGCCAGGATCTGGCCCACATAACGTGCCACTGCGCGTACTGCTCCCATCGCTGTCGGGTAGTCCATCCGCGTCGGGCCGAGGACTCCGAGCCTGGCCAGCGACTGATCGCCGGAGCCATATCCGGTGGCAACCAGCGACGTGCTCTGCAGACCCAGCACCTCATTCTCTGACCCGATGCGCACCGTCACCGTCGCCTGGTCGCCTGACTCGCCGAGCAGGCGCATGAGAACTACCTGTTCCTCCAACGCCTCAAGCACTTCCCGCAATCCCCGGGAGAAGTCAGCCTGGGTGAGATTTGCGGCACCCCCGACGACGACACGCTCTTCGTGGCGTTCCACCAGCGTCTCCACGATCACCGAAAACACGGCCGTCGCGTTGGGCCGCTCGACGAGCGCTGACCCGCTCGGGCAGCTCGGCAACAACCGACGCCACGTCGGCGAGCCTGCGGCCGTCCAGGCAGGCATTCAGGACCGCCCGCAGCTGCGTAATCGAATCCTCGCCGATCGGGGCCGGCAACTCGACCGTACGCTGCTCGACCCGGCCGGTGTCGGTAATCAGCACGAGCAGCAGCCGCCGGTTGGTCAGCGGGACCAGCTCGATGTGCCGCACGGTGGACCTGGTCAGCGAGGGGTACTGCACGACGGCGACCTGCCTGGTCAGCTGAGCCAGCAGCCGGACCGTTCGCATGACCACATCGTCCAGGTCGTAGGCACCCGCCAGGAACGTCTCGATGGCCCGCCGCTCCGCCCCGGACAGCGGCTTCACCCCGGACAGCCGGTCGACAAACAGCCGGTAGCCCTGATCGGTCGGAATGCGGCCGGCGCTGGTGTGCGGCTGGACAATGAAGCCCTGCTCCTCCAGCACGGCCATGTCGTTGCGGATCGTGGCCGGAGAGACGTCCAGGTTGTGCCGGTCGACCAGGGACTTCGAGCCGACCGGCTCATTCGTGGAGACGAAGTCCTCCACGATCGCGCGCAGGACAGCCAGTTTCCGGTCGTCGAGCACGCAGTCACCTCCCCTTGGCACTCGCGGGTCCTGAGTGCCAAGTGTAGGGCCCAACTCGGGCGCCGGGACAGTTCAGGCGGAGCGGCGAGTCAGCTAATAAGAGGCATCTGCGCCGGATTGCCAGGAATACTTACATTGCTGGTATCGGCTCGTTAAATCAGACCTTAATGGTAAAGGCTCGCGGCCGCGGCCCGGCCGCCGTCCGCTGCCGCGGGCCGCCTAGTCGGTCAGGCCACGGATGACGGCATCGGCAAGCAGACGGCCCGGTCTGGTCAGGCGCACGGAGCCCCGGTCCAGAGCGTCCCCGTCGGCCAGGCCGCCGGCCGCGGCTTTCCTGGCCGCCGTCAGGCCAGCCGGACTCAGCTCGGTTACCGGGCAGCCGGAGACCAGCCGGGTTGCCAGCATGATCCGCTCAGTGACCCGCTCGGTGTCGGTCAGGATCTCCCGCGCCTGGCCCGGACTGCTTCCGGCGGTAATCCGCTGCGCGTACGCGGCCGGATGCCTGACGTTCCACCAGCGGGTCCCGCCCACATGGCTGTGCGCGCCGGGGCCGACGCCCCACCAGTTACCGCCAGTCCAGTACAGCTGGTTATGGCGGCATCGCGCGGCGGCGCTGGCCGCCCAGTTAGATACCTCGTACCAATTCAGGCCAGCCGCACTGAGGCGCTCATCGGCGATCACATAGCGGTCGGCCAGCACGTCGTCATCGGGTAGCGGCAGTTCACCCCGGCGAATCCGGGCGGCCAGCCGGGTGCCGTCCTCGACGATGAGCGCGTAGGCGGATACGTGGTCAGGCCCGGCCGCGAGCGCCCGGTTGAGCGATCGCTCCCAGTCCGCGTCGCTCTCGCCCGGCGTGCCGTAGATCAGGTCGAGGCTCACCTGCTCGAAACCGGCCGCGCGTGCCCACGACACGCACTGCTCCGGGCGGCCGGGCTGGTGCACGCGGTCCAGCACGGCGAGCACATGCGGAACGGCGCTTTGCATTCCCAGTGAGATGCGGGTGAAGCCGGCGGCCCGGAACTGCGCCAGAACCTCCGGGCCGACGGTCTCCGGGTTCGCTTCGGCGGTCACTTCAGCGTCGGCCGCCAGCCCGAGCTCGGCATCGATGGCGCGCAGAATCGCCGCCAGATCGGCCGGGGCAGCAGGGTCGGCGTGCCGCCGCCGAAGAAAACTGTCTGCACCGGCCCGGCCCGTCCGGCCAGGACCCGGCCGGCTAGCCCGATCTCGCCGATGGCCAGGCCTGCGTAGGTCTCGCGCGAAGCGCCGCCGCCCAGCTCGGTCGCCGTATAGGTATTGAAGTCGCAGTACCCGCACCGGGTCTGGCAGAACGGGACATGCACGTAGATGCCGAACGGGGCACTGCCGAGGCGGGCGACCGCAGCATCAGGGAGGCTGCCGGTGGCCGGTACCGGCTCGCCGTCGGGCGGCTGGCCGGCCATGTCAGCGCCACCCGCGAGCCGCGGCCCCGCCCGGCTGCGGCCCGGTCACGCCCGGCTGACGGCGGCGTTCGCGATCTGGTCCCATTTCGCGGCCCGTCCGTCCAGTTTCAGCAGCCTGACCAGCACTTCCTGGTCACCGTAGGCAGCGCGCATCGAGTCGGTCACGGTCACCGCCTGGTCAGGACGACTCAGCACGGTCACCTCCGAGCCGGCCTGCACGGTGCCGGGGCTCAGCACCCGCAGGTAGGCGCCCGGCCGGCCTGCCTGCGCGAACCTCTTCACCCAGTGCGGCTCATCCAGCCAGGACTTGAACGTCACGCACGGCACGCGAGGCAGTGTCACCTCGACAACGGTCTCGCCGACGCGCCAGATCTCACCGATCAGGGCCCCGTTGATATCGAGGCCAGCCGTGGTGAGGTTCTCCCCGAAAATCCCGCTCACCAGCTCGCGGCCGAGTTGCTCGGTCCACCAGTCCAGGTCTTCCCTGGCGTAGGCATAGAGCGCCTGGTCGACGCCGCCGTGGTTGTCCCGGTCCACCGAGTCATCGCCGTCCAGGCCGAGCGCGGTCACGGCAACCGGGCCCTCAGCTGGGCGCTTGTCGATGGCCGAGCGAGCGGGCCTGCCGCCGACCACCAGATCTGCGGCCTGGCCGCGGTTGACGGAGATCACTCGCGCTGCTGGCATGGCTCGACGCTAGCCGAGCGCTTGCCCTGACGCGACCAATGCCGGCCGGGCCGTGGGGCGGACGTGACGCCGTGCGGCGGCTGGCCCGGCACCGGGACGAACCCCCGGCCGCCAGACAGCGGCTCGGCCGGGCCGAATACGCTTCTCAGTCAGCTGGCACCGTCCTGGTGCCGCACGACCAGCTGAGGGCGGGCAGATGAGTTCAGGGACCTCCGGCGACGACAGCGCCGGGCCGTCAGGCGAGGCGCCCGAGCCCGGCGGGACGAACGATCCCGGCTCAGGCAGCGAGCCTGGCCGGGATTCCCGGACCGCGCCCCAGCAGCCAGGTCCCGCCCCGGGCCCGGACGGCCCGGACGGCTCGGCGCCGTGGCCGCAGGCTCAGCCGAGCTGGCCTGCGGCGGGCTGGCCGGAGCCGGGCCAGGAACCCTGGGCCGCTCCGCAACAGCCCTGGGCCGCACCTCAGCAACCGGGCGCGACCCCGCCCCCACCCGCCGATCCCTGGGCCGCACCTCAGCAACCCGGAGCGACCCCGCCCCCACCCGCCGATCCCTGGGCCGCACCTCAGCAACCCGGAGCGACCCCGCCCCCACCCGCCGATCCCTGGGCCGCACCTCAGCAACCCGGAGCGGCCCCGCCGCCCGGCTACAGCCCTCCGCTGCCCGGCTATCCGCCGGGCGCTGGCTATCCGCCGGGCGCTGGCTATCCGCCGGGCCCTGGCTATCCGCCGGGGGCCGGGTATCCGCAGTACTACGGCCAGGCCAGGACGAACCCGCTGTCGATCGCGGCGCTCGTCTGCGGCATCGCCCAGTTCCTGCTTGGCCTGCTGGTTTTCGGGAACATCTTGCTGGCCATCCCGGCCATCATCTGCGGAGCCCTTGGCCTGAAGCAGATCCGGCTGAAGGGCGAGCGGGGCCGCGGGATGGCGATCGCCGGCCTGGTGCTCGGCATCCTCGGCGTGGTCTACTTCGCGCTGGTCGTCATCGTGGTCGCGGTGAGCTTCCACGTCAGCCGGACGGGCCGCTAAGTCAGCGGGCAGTCAGGAGCGCTTCTTGTCCGGCGCCTGCTCGGTCGACAACGCGGCCACGAACGCCTCCTGCGGCACCTCGACGCGGCCGATGACCTTCATCCGGCGCTTGCCTTCCTTCTGCTTCTCCAGCAGCTTGCGCTTACGGGTGATGTCACCGCCGTAACACTTGGCCAGGACGTCCTTGCGGATCGCCCGGATGTTCTCGCGAGCGATGATCCGGGCGCCGATCGCAGCCTGGATCGGCACCTCGAACTGCTGGCGGGGGATCAGGTCCTTGAGCCTCGCGGTCATGTTCAGGCCGTACTCGCGGGCCTTGTCGGTGTGCACGATCTGGCTGAAGGCATCGACCGGCACCCCTTGAAGCAGAATGTCGACCTTGACCAGATCGGACTCTTGCTCTCCGGCCCGCTCGTAGTCGAGAGAGGCATAGCCCCTGGTCCGCGACTTGAGCTGGTCGAAGAAGTCGAAGATGATCTCGCCGAGCGGCATGGTGTACCGGATCTCGACGCGGTCAGACGACAGGTACTCCATGCCGAGCAGAACGCCGCGCCGGCTCTGGCACAGCTCCATGATCGCGCCCACGTAGTCAGTCGGCGACAGCACGGTGGCCCGGACCACCGGCTCGAAGACCTGACTGATCTTGCCCTCGGGGAACTCGCTGGGGTTGGTCACGACGGACTCGGCGCCGGACTCGGTCACCACCCGGTAGACAACGCTGGGCGCGGTGGAGATCAGAACCAGGTCGAATTCCCGCTCCAGCCGCTCCCGCACGATCTCCATGTGGAGCAGCCCGAGAAAGCCGCAGCGGAACCCGAACCCGAGCGCGGTGGAGGTCTCCGGCTCATACACCAGGGAGGCGTCGTTGAGCCTCAGCTTGTCCAGCGCATCCCGCAGCTCCGGGTAGTCGTCCCCGTCCACCGGATACAGGCCGGAGAACACCATGGGCTTGGGGTCCGCGTACCCCGGCAGGGCCTCAGCCGCCGGTTTCGACAGGGTGGTCAGCGTGTCGCCGACGCGCGCCTGCCTGACGTCCTTGACCCCGGTGATCAGGTAGCCGACCTCGCCGGCGGCTAGCCCGTCAGACGGCACTGGCTCGGGCGAGATCACTCCGATCTCGAGCGTCTCGTGAACGGATCTGGTCGACAGCATGAGGGTGCGCTCGCGCCGCGACAGCCGTCCGTCGACCACCCGGACATAGGTGACCACACCCCGGTAAGTGTCGTACACCGAGTCGAAGATCAGCGCCCTGGCCGGCGCCTCCGGGTCGCCGGACGGCGGCGGCACCTGCTCGACCACGGCATTCAGCAACTCGGTCACGCCCTCGCCGGTCTTGGCCGAGACCTTCAGAACGTCGGCCGGGTCGCAGCCGATGATGTTGGCGAGCTCGGCCGCGTACTTCTCCGGCTGCGCCGCTGGCAGATCGATCTTGTTCAGTACCGGGATCAGGTGCAGGTCGGCGTCCAGGGCCAGGTAGAGGTTCGCCAGTGTCTGCGCCTCGATCCCCTGCGCGGCGTCCACCAGCAGGATCGCGCCCTCGCAGGCCGCCAGCGACCGGGACACCTCGTAGGTGAAGTCCACATGGCCAGGGGTGTCGATCAGATTGAGCACGTACTGGGTGCCGTCCGGGCCTCGCCACGGCAGCCTGACGGCCTGCGACTTGATGGTGATGCCCCGTTCCCGCTCGATATCCATGCGGTCCAGGTACTGGGCCCGCATCTGCCGGTCGCTGACGACGCCGGTGAGCTGGAGCATGCGGTCGGCCAGCGTCGACTTGCCGTGGTCGATGTGGGCGATGATGCAGAAGTTGCGGATGATGGGCTGCGGAGTCCGGGCAGGCTCGGGCGCGGGCAGCTGCTCAGTATGCTGCTGCGGCGTTAGTGACACAGGACATCCGCCAGGTGGTAGTCGGCTCGGCAGGTGGGCCGATCTGCGGCCGCCAGCGGCGGGCGAGCCGTGGCCCGGCGCCACGCGGTGCCCGGCCTCCGGCTCCGGTTCGGCCGACTCCGGCCCGTTCGGGCGATGGCCAGGCGCGGCCGGCAGATCGTTCTCAGCCTCTATCGTTGCATGCCGGTGCGCGTGCCCTTGCCATCAGCCGCCCCGGCGGGTCACGGCAGCCCCGGCAGCAGGCCGAGCCGGATCTGGTTTGAGGCGGCGGGCTGATCTCGGCTATCCTTGGCTACTGGCTGCCTGCAGGCCCGCGTTAGCCGCACTATGTCGCCGGCACCACCACACCTGGACCAGAACTCTAGCGAGGCATTCGCGTGGCAAACATCAAGTCCCAGATCAAGCGCAACAAGCAGAACGAGAAGGCCCGGATCCGCAACAAGGCGGTCAAGTCCGAGCTGAAGTCTTCCGTGCGCAAGTTCCGCCACGCCGCTGAGGCTGGCGACGCCGAGGCCGCCGAGGCCGCGATGCGAGTCGCGTCCGTCAAGCTGGACAAGGCCGCGAGCAAGGGCGTCATCCACAAGAACCAGGCTGCCAACCGCAAGTCGGCCATCGCCACGCAGGCTGCGCAGCTCAAGAAGGCCTAGGTAACGCAGGGGCCTGCTCCCGCAGGCGTCCTGGCGGCGGGCTCGCCTGACGGCTTGAGCCCCCGCCTCCCGCGCCACCTGGGCATGACACTCGGCCAGCTCGCAGCTGGCCGAGCATCTGGGAGTTTCAGATGTCCAGGCTGGCAGCAGTCAACGTCAGTATTTCCGTTGGCAGCGTCGTCGTGCTGGACGGCGTCAGCCTGACCGTCGGCTCCGGTGACCGCATCGGGATCGTCGCGCCCAACGGCGTCGGCAAGTCCACTCTTCTCCGGGTACTCGCCGGCGAACTGGAGCCGGACAGCGGCCAGGTGACCAGGTCACCGGCCGCGACTACCGTGCTGCGGCTGGCCCAGGAGCCCGACATCAGGCCGGGCGAGTCGCTGGCCGGGCACCTGGAGCGGCGCACCCAGGTCGCGGCCGCGCAGGCTGACCTGGACGCGTCGCTGGCCGGCCTCACCGCTGGTTCGGCCGGAGCCGACGATGCCTATGACGCTGCCCTGCGGCGCTGGCTCGCCCTCGGCGGCGCCGACCTGCCTGAGCGCATGGCTCAGGTCACCGCGGAGCTGGGCCTGGCCGACAGCCTGCTGACCCGGAAAGCGGCCGAGCTATCCGGCGGTCAGCAGGCCCGCCTCGGCCTGGCCACCGTGCTGCTCGCCCAGCCCGACGTCCTGCTGCTCGATGAGCCGACCAACGACCTGGACGACGACGGCCTCGCCCTGCTTGAGGCCCGGCTGCGGCGTACCAGGGCCGGGCTCGCGATCGTGAGTCATGACCGGGCCATGCTGGCTGCGGTCGCGACCCAGATCCTCGAGCTGGACGATTTCAGTCGCCATGGCTCGCTGTTTTCCGGCGGCTGGGACGCCTACGTGGCCGAGCGGGAGCTGGCCAGGCGCCGGGCAGCCGATGCTTACGCCGACTACCAGGCCGAGCGCGGGAAGCTCACTGAGCAGGCACGCCAGCAGCGGCAATGGGCACGCTCGGGGGCGCAGCGGGCGGCTAATCCGCGTCATCAGCCCGATCCCGATAAACACATCCGGGCTTTCCGCGTGGCTGGCGCGCAGCGGACCGGCGGTAAGGCCGCCGGCGTCGACAAGGCGATCAGCCGCCTGGATAGCGATGCGCCGGATGACGTGCGCGAGCCGTGGCACCTGCAGCTGTCCATCAGCGAGGCGCGCCGGGCCGGCGATGTGGCGGTCTCGCTGGCCGGCGCGGTCATCAGCCGGGGTGAGGTTACGCTCGGGCCGGTCAGCCTCATCGTCGGGCCGGCCGACCGGATCAGGATTACCGGTCCCAATGGCTCCGGAAAGACCACCCTGGTAGATGCCTTGCTGGGGCGGGCCCCGCTGACGGCGGGCGAGCGCCGCGCCGGGCCGGGCGTCGTCTTCGGTGAGCTGGACCAGACCCGCCGCGAGTTCGCCACCGACGTCCCGGTCAGCGAGGTGGTCAAGTCGGCGGCCGGCATCTCCACGGAGGAGGAGGCGCGGACTCTGCTGGCGAAGTTCCGGCTGCGCGGTGATGCCGCCCTCCGGCCGTCCAGCGACCTGTCGCCCGGCGAGCGCACCCGGGCGGGCCTGGCCTTGCTGCAGGCCCGCGGCGTTAACTTCCTGGTGCTGGACGAGCCGACGAACCACCTCGACATCGAGGCGATTGAGCAGCTTGAGCAGGCGCTCGGCAGCTATTCGTGCACCCTGATCCTGGTCACGCACGACCGGCGCCTGGCCGAAGCCGTGCGGACTGACCAGGTCATCGATGTCACCACCCTGCGCGCGGTGCCGGGATGACGTCCGGGCGCGGGCGTTCGGCCGGTCAGCGAGCGTCGCGGCAGGCGACGATCGTGCTGATCGCGCGCTCCAGGGCATAGCCGGCGCTGGCGCCCTCACCCTTGACCTGCACATCGGCCTCGGCGACCGCGGCGTGGGCCTCGGCCAGGCCCGCTGATGTCCAGCCCCGCAGCTGCTGCCGTGCCTTGTCGATCCGCCAGGGCGGCATGCCGAGGTCGGCCGCCAGCGCGTTCGGGCTCAGTCCCCGGCCGACCGAGCCGACCAGGCCGAGCGTCCGCAGGCCCTGAGCCAGGGCGCTGCTGATGAGTACCGGCGAGGTTCCGGTGGCCAGCGCCCAGCGGAGCTGCTCGAGCGCGTCGGCCAGCTTGCCCTCGCAGGCCTTGTCGGCGACGGAGAAGCCGGTCGCCTCGGCCCGGCCGAGATAGTAGCGGGCGACCGCGGCCTGATTGATGACGCCGGTGGTATCGGCGGACAGCTGGCTGCACGCTGCCGCCAGGTCCCGCAGGTCGTTCCCGACCGCGTCCAGGAGTGCCCGGAGCCCGGCGTCATCAGCCTTCCGGCCGGCCTGCCGGAACTCACCGCGCAGGAAGTCCATCCGGTCGCTGAACCGCTTGATGCTCGGGCAGTCCACCCGCCGGGCGCCAGCGCTGAGCAGGTTCGCCAGCAGCGCCTTGTTCTTGGCGCCACCCGCGTGGGTGAGGATCAGGAATACCTCGGGCGGCGGCGCCGAGGCCAGCCGGAGCAGCTCGGCGGCCAGGTCCTTGACCGCGTCCTGCGCCGACCGCACCACCACAACGCAGCCGCCGCCGAACAGCGACGGCGCCGTCAGCCCGGCAAGCTCGCCGGCGCCCAGTCCGGCTGCGGTCACGTCGTGGACATCGACCGCGCCGAGTTCGGCCACCTCGGTGTCACCGGGATTACCAGCCGCGCCGGCCGCAGTGGCGAGTGCTACGGCGGCGCTGACAGCCCGATCGACGAGCAGCTCCTCCTCGCCGACGATCACGGTCACCGGAGCGGCCGGCCCGGACGGTACCGGGGCCGCGGCCGTTCGCTGCGCACCTGAAGCCATGCAGGCAGCATGCCACGAGCGGCAGCCTGCGCAGACCACGGCCGGCCGGGAAACCGGGCGCGGTCGCTGACGACTGATCCTGATGCGTCGTTTGGAAGATCGTCGCCCGCCGTTCAGCGGCGCGGGGCTGCCGGTTAGCGCCGGCCGGCGACCCTAGATCAGCATGCAGGTCTCTCACGTGCTCGTTCGCCGGCCGCTGAGCCAGCCGGCCAGCAGCGGTCTGTACGCCCGGGATCTGGAACTGGTCACTGTCACCGACACGAGCTTCGTGCTGACCTGGTTCACCACCAGCACTCCGGCGGCCCCGGTGCCGCTCTGCCCTCCGGCTGAGCCAGTCCCGGCCGCCGCCGACGGCATCGTCAGGTTCGGCACCGACCCCGAGCGTCTCGACCGCGTCGCGGTGGAATGGGGCGGAGACACCGCCTACCACTACGTCGAGGTCACCGGCCTCCGGCCGGGGGTGACCTACTACTACCAGGCCCTCTCCGGCGGCGTCGCCGCGTCGCCGCGGCTGATCCCCGGGCTGACGGTCCCGGCAGGCGGCCTCGCGATCCCGGACGGGACGACCAGCGCCGAGCTGAGCGTCATTCTCGCCGCCCTGCTCATTCCGGGCCGCACCCGGTCAGCGGCAACGGGCTCGGTCACCACCCTGGTGCCGCCGGACGGCGAGCTTCTCTTCACGATCGCGCTCAGCAATGACCTGCACGCGGGCGAGACGGTGAGCGGTCTGGCCTCGCCCGGGCTGAGGCAGGCTCCGGGACTGCCGCCCTACCCGGTTTCGATGGCGCAGTCGATGGCCCGCGATGCGGCTGCCAGGGGCGCGGACGTGCTGATCGTTGCCGGCGACCTCACCGCAGCCGGCCGCCGCGACGACGTCATGACGTCACGGTCGCTCCTCGATCGTTTCGGGACGCTGGCCCTGTCCGGCCGGCTCAGCGCCGGAGACTATGTAGTCGCCAGGGGCAGCCACGATCAGCCGGAAGCAGACGCGGGGCGGGCCGGTGCCGGCCCGGCCGGGGCGGAGGACTGCATCATGGACGTCTACCAGCTGCCGCGCGGCACTCTGACAACTACCGAGGCCGGCGGATTGCGCCTGATCGGGCTCGACACCACGAGCCTGAACTCAGCCGCCGGGGCGATCGCTGACGCCGAGTTCGCGGCGCTGCAGGCCGTGCTGGCCGAGAACCCGCGGCAGCCGACGCTGGTGTTCGGGCACCACCCGGTCACTGACCAGTCCGCAGCCAGCGCGATCGCGGGGCCGTCCGGCTGCCTAGGCCGGGCTGACGCCGCCCGGCTCCAGGCGCTCTACGCGTCGGCGCCGGGCGTGTTCTTTCACCACTCCGGGCATACCCACCGCAACCTGCGAACCTACTCGGCCGTCGCCGCGGGGGTGGAGTTCCTGGAGGTCGCCGCCACCAAGGAGTATCCCGGCGGGTTCGCGCTGCTGCGGGTCTACGAAGACGGCTACATGGTCAACTTCTACAAGTCGTCAAGCGACCTGGCCAGGCAGTGGAGTCAGGTCTCCAGCGGTGAGTACCTGGGGCTCTATCCGGCGTTCACGCTCGGCACCCTCGCCGACCGCAATCACGTGGTGAACCGCTCTCTCACCGGGCTGTCGCCGCTGCGCCACCGGACGTGGTGGGGTCAGCGGCCGCGCTCGCTCCGGCCGGACGCAGCTACGGCGTGACCGGCTCGCCGCCGCGCCAGACCTTGGCCGGCTTCATGCCGTAGGACCAGCTGAAGGCCCCTTCGTGATCGGCGTCCCAGGCGACGATGTCGGCCAGCCGGCCGCGGGCCATGGCCCCGCGGTCCGGCGCCCGCAGCGCCTGCGCTCCCCCGACGGTCGCCGCGCGCAGCGCCTCGGTCACGCTCATCCCGTAAGCAGCGATCGCCAGGCTGATGACCAGCGACATGGACGTGATGCCCGTGCCGCCAGGCGAATGGCCTGAGCCAAGCGCGACGGGAACGCCCTTGTCGAGCAGCCCGCGGACCGGCGGCTGGCGCCGTGAATCGGACCCTGTCGCCGGGCACAGGACTGCGGCGACGCCCGCGCGGGCGAGAGCGGCCACATCCTCATCGCTCGCGCCCAGCAGCAGGTCGGCTGACGCACAGCCAAGCTCGGCGGCGAGCAGCGCGGCCCCGGTCTGGCCGTTGCCGCACGCGTGCAGCCGCGGCTGAAGGCCGACAGCCCGGCCGGCATTCAGAATCCAGCTGGCCTCGTGCGCGGTGAACCGGCCCTCGTCGCAGTACACGTCGATGCTGTCCGCGCCCGCGGCGGCCGCGTCGGCGCACCAGCTCCCGACCGCATCCACGTAGTCGTTGCGGCGCCCGAAGTACTCGGGCGGCACGGCGTTGGCGGCCATGAAGGTCACGTGCACGCGCGGCATGCCCGTTTCCTTCTCCAGCGACCGCAGGAACCTGACGTCAGCGAGCTCGCCGTCCCTGGTCAGGTGATATCCCGTCTTGGCCTCGACCGTGGTCGTGCCGGACAGCAGCCAGCAGCGCAGGCGCTCCCGGACGCCATTGCACAGCGTCCACGGATCGGTGCCACGGGTGATGGTGACCGTCGAGGCAATGCCGCCGCCCGCAGCTACCACTTCCGCCGCGGACGACCCTCCGGACCGCATGGCCAGCTCGGCCCAGCGGTTACCGGCGTAGACGGGATGGGTGTGGGCGTCGATCAGGCCCGGCGTGACGAGTGCTCCGCCGAGGTTCTCCACGTGATCGACATCCACGATGTTGTGGATCACGCCGGGAATGCTGGCCGGAAGCTCGGAGGCGGGCCCGACCCAGGCGATGCGCTCGTCCTGCGACAGGATCGCGGCGTTGCTCCAGATCTCCGACCCGGTCCAGAGCCGCCCGATATTCGTCAGCAAGCGCACGGTCACGGCGCACCGACCGGCCGCAGGCAATCCCCTCGGGGGACGCTGCAGTATGCGGTACAGCGGGCACCCATGCTGCCTCTCCTGCCGAGCGTCGGATTATGCGAGAACACTGGCGGCAGCTCGCCGGGCCAGACCGCGTCCGGCGCCAGTCCCGTCAGGCTGACCTTGTCGCGACACGCCAACATATCGGTTGAGTCACGGTATTGCACAAGCTGAAGTGCTGTAAAGGGCTCTTTGAACATTGGCGACAGGGCTGCTTCTTTTGCCCGCCGCTTACACCCTAATGGCTGCCTGGCGTCCGCATTGCACTTACTCGGCAACGCGAACGTCCTGCCTGGTCGGTCAGGCCCGCTCCGGCCGGACCGCGGAGGCTGGCTCGCGACTGGCGTTGCCGCAGGCAGATGGCCCCTTCCGGATTCTGGCCTGGCGCTTACTTAAGACTGACTTAAAACGCCGCCGGCCACCGCTTATCAGCGGACAATCTCGCGCAGATGCACGTGCATCTGCACCGCGCAATTGCGCCGGGAATTGCGCGATACATAGCAACTCCGCCGGCGGCGGCCGCCCAGGGCAATTAACTCCGGACGAATCTGTCGAGTTCGGCGGCCAGCCCGAGCGGCACGCGGGCCGTCAGTTCGGTGCCGCTCCCGCCATGCTCGACCGCGAGGACCTCGCCCTCATCATGAGCGCGTGACAGGAGGTCGCCGCGGTCGTACGGAAGCACGACCCGGACCTCGCGGAACTGCCGCGGCAGCAGCCGCTCGATCTCCGCCTGCAGCGCGTCGATGCCCTGACCGGTAACCGCCGATACCACCACCGACTGCCGCTCAGTGAGCTGCAGTCCCTCCAGCTCGATCGGGTCCGCGCTGTCGGCCTTGTTGATGACCACGAGCTCGGGCACGCTGCCGGCGCCCACCTCCGCCAGCACCTCCCTGACGGCAGCCAGCTGCGACTTCGGATCCGGGTCAGAGCCGTCGACGACGTGCAGGATGAGGTCGGCATCCGCGACCTCCTCCAGGGTTGACCGGAAGGCGTCGACCAGCTGGTGGGGCAGGTGCCTGACGAAGCCGACTGTGTCGGTCAGCGTGTACGGCCAGCCGGACGCTGTCCTCGCCTTGCGCACCGCCGGGTCAAGCGTGGCAAACAGCGAGTCGTCGACCAGCACCTGCGCACCAGTCAGGCGGTTGAGCAGGCTTGATTTGCCGGCGTTGGTATAGCCGGCGATCGCGACCGACGGAACAGAGTGACGCCGGCGCTGGCCGCGCTGGACGCCGCGGTCGACTGCCATCTCGGCGATCTCGCGCCGCAGCCGGGAGATCCGCGACCTGATGCGGCGGCGGTCAGTCTCGATCTTGGTCTCGCCCGGGCCCCTGGTGCCGATGCCGCCCGTGCCGCCGGCCCGGCCCCCCGCCTGCCGGGAGAGGGACTCGCCCCAGCCGCGCAGCCGCGGGAGCAGGTACTGCAGCTGGGCCAGCTCGACTTGCGCCTTGCCTTCCTTGCTGCGGGCGTGCTGGGCGAAGATGTCAAGGATCAGCGCGGTCCGGTAGACGACCTTCACCCGCACCGTGCCCTCCAGGCTGCGCAGCTGGCCGGGGGTCAGCTCGCCGTCACAGATGACGGTGTCGGCGCCATGGGCGGCGACGATGTCGCGCAGCTCCTTGGCCTTGCCCGCGCCGACGTAGGTCGAGGCATCCGGCCGCCCGCGGCGCTGGACGAGCGCGTCGAGCACCTCTGAGCCCGCGGTCTCGGCGAGCCGGGACAGCTCGCGGAGTGAGTTCTCCGCCATGGCCAGCGTCCCGTCGGTCCAGACGCCCATGAGGACGACGCGCTCCAGGCGCAGCGCGCGGTACTCGACCTCGCTGACGTCCTCGAGCTCGGTTGACAGCCCGGCGATGCGCCTCAGCGCGTGCCGGTCGGCCAGGTCAAGCTGACCGTCCTCGGGCTCGGGCTGGTCATCCCGGCTGTCGTCAGGCTGGGGATTGTCCGGTGATAGAGCGGTCATGCCACCTCGACCGGGCTGGCCAGGGCTGTGGCTGCACCGTGACCGGTCCGGAATTGCTAGGAAAAGCTGGATAAATCTGACTGGGACTGCGAATGCGCTGTGCGCGCCCGCTGGCAGCGAGCCCCGTACTTGATAGTGCCACGGCCTGCGCGCATCCTCATCTCATTAACACCCGGCGCGCTCCAGATGTGCCCGGCGGCCTCCGAGCCTCGCCGGCGGCGGGCCCGCGCCCGCCATGAGTTACCGTCGGGATCGATGAGGCGGTCGTGGCGGCCTGGCGCTAAGGAGCATGCGATGTCGAGTGGCGTTGAGATAGCCGGTCCTTCTGGCAGCAGGTACGACGAGATTCTCACTCCCGAGGCGCTCGACCTGATAGCAGTACTGCACCGCGAGCTCGGCCAGCGCCGGCTCGATCTGCTGGACGCGCGCGCCCGGCGCCAGGAGGAGCTGTCAGCGGGCGGCACGCTGGACTTCCTCACCAGCACCGAGGCCATCCGCAGTGACACCACCTGGCGGGTCGCCCCGCCCGCGCCCGGCCTCATCGACCGGCGGGTCGAGATCACCGGGCCGACCGACAAGAAGATGACGATCAACGCGCTCAACTCCGGCGCCAAGGTCTGGCTGGCCGACTTCGAGGACGCCAACACGCCGCTCTGGGACAACATGGTGACCGGGCAGCTGAATCTCAAGGACGCCCTCGACCGGAGGATCGACTTCAGCAGCGAGGAAGGCAAGTCCTACGAGCTGCGGCCCGATGACGAGCTGGCCACCATCGTGGTCCGGCCGCGAGGCTGGCACCTGCCCGAGAAGCACCTGCTCATTGACGGTCAGCGGGCCTCCGGCAGCCTCGTCGACTTCGGGCTGTATTTCGTCCACTGCGGGCGGCGTCAGCTCGAGAAAGGCAAGGGCCCGTACTTCTACCTGGCCAAGATGGAGAGTCATCTGGAGGCCAGGCTCTGGAACGATGCCTTCGTGCTGGCGCAGGACGCGCTCGGCATCCCCCGTGGCACCATCCGGGCGACGGTCCTGATCGAGACCATCCCGGCGGCCTTCGAAATGCAGGAAATCCTGTACGAGCTGCGCGAGCACAGCGCCGGACTGAATGCGGGCCGGTGGGATTACCTGTTCTCGATCATCAAGAAATTCCGCACCAGGGGTGCCGACTTCGTCCTGCCCGAGCGGAACGCCGTCACCATGACCGCCCCGATGATGCGGGCTTACACCGAGCTGCTGGTCAAGACGTGCCACGCCCGCGGCGCGCATGCCATGGGCGGCATGGCCGCCTTCATCCCGAGCCGCCGGGACCCTGAAGTCAACGAGCTCGCGCTGGCGAAAGTGCGCGACGACAAGACCCGCGAGTCCGACGATGGTTTCGACGGCTCGTGGGTGGCGCACCCGGACCTGGTGCCGATCTGCCGCGAGGTCTTCGACGGCGTGCTCGGCGACGCGCCCAACCAGCTCGGCAAGCAACGCGACGACGTGCACGTGACCGCCACCGAGCTGCTGGCGGTCAGCCAGACGCCGGGCGATATCACGGAGGCCGGGCTGCGGAACAACATCAGCGTCGGCCTGCAGTATCTGGCCAACTGGCTGTCCGGCAACGGCGCCGTCGCGATCTTCAACCTCATGGAGGACGCGGCCACCGCGGAGATCTCCCGGTCGCAGATCTGGCAGTGGCTGCACAACGACATCAAGCTGGCCGACGGCCCGCAGGTCACCCGGGAGCTTGTCGAGCAGATCATCGGCGAGGAGCTGGCCGGTATCAGGGACCAGCTTGGCAGCGGATTCGACGAGAGCCGCTACGAGCAGGCCACGTCGCTGTTCACCGAGGTGGCCCTGGCCGACGACTACGTCGACTTTCTCACCCTGCCGGCGGACGAGCAGATGCCCTGAGACGGCGGCTAACGCGCGACCGCTACCCGCAGGGACAGCTCGTGCGCCGGGCTGTGGCTGATGACCTCCTCGGGCACGCGCATGCCTGCGCGCTGGAAGTACGACTCGATACTGGAACTCGTCGATGCTGGGCGATAATGAACGCAATGTGTGGCATCAGCAGCTCCAAAGTTGCAGGACCGGCACAACGCGATCTCGGCCAGGAAGGCTGGCTGGGGGTCAGCGAGATCTCCCTGCTTGGCGAGGCAACCCGCGAGGCCGCTAACGCGGCGGTCGGGAGTACGGAATGGCTTAGACAGGCACCGGCCGCGCTACCGAGTCCGGCCCCAGTCGCCTTGACCGAGCGCACTCTGCTTGGTGGCTCAGCAGCCACATGCCGCTCAGCGGCGCCTGCCCCCACCACGCGGGCCGGCCCGCCCGCCGAGGCGCTCCCCTACGCCAACACCGGGACGATCGCAGCCGCGATGACGGGAACGCGGCGACGTCGCGAAGGCGCCGCTGAAGCCGATCGAGCCGATGGCCAGCGCAAGCACTGGGGGGGTCGCGGCCGCGAGCGCGTTCGGCCGGGGTTCCGGATTCCCAGGGCGGCCCCGGCCCACGTGGAGCCGGCGTACTCGGCCACCGCGGTGAAGGCCAGGCCGTGGTGCGACGGCGACCAGGCCCGGCGAGCAGCATCACCACGGCGGCCGGCGAACTGGCTGCGGCCGCGGCCGCAAGCGCGAGCATGCCGACGGCGGTGCTGACCGCCAGGAGGCGCATCGGCCGCATCCGGCTGCCCGCCCGGCCGGACCAGTAGCCGCGCGCAGCCGGGCCCCGCCGCCGCCTGGCTGGCGACGGCCAGTAGCCGCCCGGCCCCGGGGGCGGCCCAGCCGCGCGCACTGTAAGGAAGACGAGCGCGAAGGTCGCCACGGTGAACTGCGACACGACGAGCAGGGCGCTGGCCGCGTGGATCCGCCACAGCACCGGCTGATGGTAGGGCGACGCCGCGAGGCCCCCGGACTGGCTGGGGTCCCGTCGCCAGGGACCAGCCGGTGACCGGCGAAGCGGCCGGGTGCACCGTGGCCTCGGGCGCGCCTGACCGCGGCCGGACGTGGCGGCGGCCGCGACTGCGGGCGCTCCGGGTCGCGGACCAGCGCCACCACCAGAGCGGCCGCCACGAGGAGAAGCCGGCCATGAACCGAAGGGGCGCGCCGCCCGAGCGCCGAGCGCGGGCAGCGTGACCGCCGCGACCGCGACCCCAAGCGGCTGGGCGCTCTGCCGGATGCCCATCGCCAGGCCCCGTTCCCGCCGGGCGAACCAGCCCAGGATTAGCCTTCCGCTGGCGGCAAATACCGAGCCGCCCGCCGCCCCGGCGCGGCCGAGTAGCACGCCCAGGCCAGCGGCCCGGCCACGATGAGGCGGTACAGGAGCATGACGCCCGCCAGCCCCAGCCCGGCGGCGAGCACGACCCGCTCCCCCCACCGGTCCGCCGCCGCACCCCAGCCGATCAGGGTCAGCAGCAGGCCGCGTCGGGCAGGCGACCACGATGCTGGCGAGCTGAGCGAGAAGCCCTCCTGCCGCAGCGCCGGGATCAGGTAGGCGAGACCGTACTGGAAGGTGCAGCCCGCGGTCAGGGCGACCAGCCCGATGAGCAGGACCAGCCAGCGACGGCGCCAGGCTCGGTCAGGACGTCCCCCTCGCTCATATTATGATACTACGTCCAAATAGTGAGACACCGGGGCCCGGTGGCGGGCGTACGGGCGAGACCGGAGCCCGGAGGTGGCGGGCGGCGGCGGCGAGAGATGCTGGGCGCAGAACCCGACACCGCCGGGCCGGCGCAGATCGCGGTCATCGGCGCCGCGCTCAGGCACCTCGCCGAGTCTGCGGCGCCGGCAACGTCGTCAGCGACCCGCAGGCAGCCGCCCACCTATGAGTGCGACGGCCTGACCGCCCACCGGTGCGGCCCGGGCCTGGCCGTGCTCCCGCAGACGGCGGAGCAGGCCGCCGCCATCGTGGGGGCGTGCGCGCAGCGGCGGGGTCCCTACGTGGCCCGGGGCAGCGGCACCGGCCTGTCCGGCGGCGCGCTGCCGCCCGCCGACGGCGTCCTGATCGTGATGTCGAGGATGCGCCGCATCCTGGCAATCGACCCGGCCAGCCGCCGGGCGGTGGTCGAGCCGGGCGTGACCAACCTCGCCGTGAGCAAGGCCGCCGAGCCCTACGGCCTGTTCTACGCGCCCGATCCGTCCAGCCAGCAGGTGTGCTCGGTCGGCGGGAACGTGGCCGAGAACTCCGGCGGGGCGCACTGCCTGAAGAACGGCTTCACCGTGCATCATGTGACCGGGCTGGAGATCGTCACCCCGGACGGCGAGCTGACCTGGCTGGGCGACGGCACCGGGGCCGCGCCCGGCTATGACCTGATCGGCGCGTTCACCGGCTCAGAGGGAACTCTCGGCATCGCCACCAAGATCGTCGTCCGGCTGACGCCGATTCCCGAGGCGGTGACGACACTGCTGGCCGCGTTCAAGACGATGGGCGCCGGCGGCGCCGCGGTGTCCGCCATCATCAGCGCGGGCATCCTGCCCGCCGCCATCGAGATGATGGACGCGCTGGCCATCGAGGCAGCCGAGGCCGCCGTGGACTGCCGGTATCCCGCGGGCGCGGGCGCGGTGCTGGTCGTCGAGCTGGACGGCCCGGCCGGGGACGTCGAAGCCAGACCAGTGCCGTGCGCGCGATTTGCGCGGCCGAGGGCGCGTACGAGATCCGGGCCGCCGAGGACGCGGCCGAGCGGGCCGCAATCTGGACGGGGCGCAAGTCCGCGTTCGCGGCGGTGGGCCGGATCAGCCCGGCTTACATCGTCCAGGACGGGGTCGTACCGCGGACCGCGCTGCCCGAGGTCCTGGACCGGATCAGCGAGCTGTCGGCGGAGCACGGCATCCGGGTCGCCAACGTATTCCACGCGGGCGACGGCAACCTCCATCCGCTGGTGCTGTTCGACGACTCAGTCGCCGGGGAGCAGGAGAAGGCGGAAAAGCTGTCCGGCAAGATCCTCGACTTGTGCATCGAGCACGGCGGGTCGATCACCGGCGAGCACGGGGTGGGGGTCGACAAGTCCCGCTATATGCCGAGCATGTTCGGAGCCGATGATCTCGACACCATGCAGCTGCTCCGGTGCGCTTTCGATCCCGGCGGCCTGTGCAATCCGGGCAAGGTGTTCCCGACACCGCGGCTGTGCGGTGAGGTGCCGGGGGTCCGCCACGCTCCGCATCCGCTGGTAACGGCGGGCCTCATCGGCCAGTTCTGAGCCTTAGGAACAGCCGGGATGCTGACCCGGACCGCGCACCGACGGAGAGGCAATGACGACAGACGGCGATCTGGCTGAGCTGACTGGCGCCTGCGCGGACGTTGGCGCGGCCAGTCCCGCTGATGCCGTCGGCTCGCGGCAGGCCCGCTACGTCGCCGCGCCCGCCTCAACGAAGGAGGCAGCGGCCCTGCTCGCGGCAGCGGCTCGCCGCGGCCTGAGCGTCGTTCCGCGCGGCGCCGGGACCCGCCTCGACTGGGGAACGCTGCCAGCGAGCTGCGACCTCCTGGTCGACACCCGCCATCTCAGCCGTGTCATCGAGCACGCGGCCGGCGACCTGGTGGTCAGCGTGCAGGCAGGCGTTCGCCTTGATGCTCTGGCCACAGTGCTTGACGCCGCCGGGCAGCGGCTGGCGCTTGACCCGCCCGGCGCCGACGGCACCGTCGGCGGCCTGATCGCCACGGGCGCCGCCGGCCCGCTCCGTTATCGCTACGGCTCGCCCCGCGACCTGCTCATCGGCATCACGTTTGTCCGGCCGGACGGAATCGTGGCCAAGTCAGGCGGCAAGGTGGTCAAGAACGTGGCCGGCGACGACATCGGCAAGCTGTTCGCCGGATCCCTCGGCACCCTGGGCCTGATTACCGAGGCGACCTTCAGGCTGCACCCGCTCCCTGAGGCCGCAGCGTGGCTCGCGCTCGGCTGCCCGGACGCCGCCGCAGCGGCGACGGCAGTCCACGCGGTCGCCGACTCGCCCCTCGCGCCCGCGGCCATCGAGCTCGACTGGCCGTCGGCGGACGGCCCGATCTCCGTCTCGGCGCTGCTCGAAGGCGATGCGGCCAGCGTGACCGAGCGGGTCGGCCGCCTGAGAAGCCTTCTCGGCCACCCGGCGGCCGAGAAGGCACCGCCGGGTAGTCAGCAGCGCTCCGGAACTATTGTCCGGGTCGCGTTCTGGGCCGGTCAGCTGGCGGCCGTGCTCGACATCATCCGCGGGGCGGCGGCGGCTTCCGGCCTCGATCCGGCGGTCGGCGGTTCGGCAGCGGCGGGCGTACTCGACGTCACCGTGAGCGCGGCTGCGGACGCCGATGCCGTGTCTGGTTTCGTCGCTTCGCTGCGGGCTAGCTTGCAGGGCCTCAGCGCCCGCGGGCTGCCGCCGAGCGCGACCAGCGCGGTCGTGCTGAGCGCGCCGGACGCGGTGCGGCAGGCGACCGACCTGTGGGGGCCGGTACCGTCGCTCGCACTGATGCGCGCGGTGAAGGATCAGTTCGATCCTGAGCACCGGATGGCACCCGGCCGGTTCGCGGGAGGGATCTGATGACGGCAGACGAAACCGGGATCGTGGAGCCGCTGGCGGACCATGCGCCTGCCGCAGCGCCATTGACCCGGACGGATCGCTGCGCGAGCTGGCCGGGGACTGCGTGCACTGCGGCTTCTGCCTGCCCGCCTGCCCGACCTACCAGCTCTGGGGCGAGGAGATGGACTCGCCCCGTGGCCGGATACATCTCATCACCCAGATCCTGGAGAGCGGTGCGGGCACCGCGGCTGCGGCCGAGCATTTCGACCGGTGCCTCGGCTGCATGGCCTGCATGACCGCGTGCCCGTCGGGCGTCCAGTATGACCAGCTGATCGAGGCTGCCAGGACGTGGGCGGAGGAGGCACCAGCCGAATCCGCGCGCGGGGCTGCCGGCGGCCCGGGCGCTGCGGGACTGACGGGCGGCGCGGGACTGACGGGCGGCGCGGGCGGGCCGGGCGGCGCGGGCGGGCCGGGCGGCGCGGGCGTGCCGGGCGGCGCAGGCGTCCCACTCGCGCCGCTGCCGCCCCGGTCGCGCCGTGACCGGGTCGTGCGGGCGGCTATCTTCGCCACGTTCCCCTATCCGGCGCGGCTGCGGGCCGCCCTCGGCCCGCTGCGGATCGCCCAGCTGACCGGCCTGGACCGGGTGGCCGCCCGGAGCAAACTCCTCGCCCGGCTGGCGCCCGAGGCCACCGCGGCGCTGTCGGTCGCGCCGGCCCGGCCGGGAACGGGCGGGAGCGGGGATGGCGGTCGGCTTCGTTCCCGTCCTGGTCGTCTTCGCCGCCAGCCCGGTATCCCGGCTCGGCTGCCTGCCGCTGGCCAGCGCCGCGCGGTTGTCGGGATGCTCACCGGTTGCGTGCAGCAAGTGCTGTTCCCGCAGGTCAACAGCGCGACCGCGCGAGTGCTCGCAGCTGAGGGCTGCGACGTCATCGTGCCGCGGGGCCAGGGCTGCTGCGGCGCGCTGTCCCTGCACGGCGGCCGCCGGGCTGAGGCGGCGGCGTTCGCCCGGGCGGCTATCGAGACCTTTGAGCAGGCGGGCGTCGACGCGGTCATCGTGAACGCGGCAGGCTGCGGCTCGGCGATGAAGGAGTACGGGCACCTGCTGGCCGGCGATCCCGCCTGGGCCGAGCGGGCCGCGGCCTTCAGCGCCAGGGTCCGCGACTTCAGTGAGTTCCTGGCCGAACTCGGGCCGGTTGCGCCTCGCTCCGAGCTGGGCCTGAGCGTCGCCTACCACGACGCCTGCCACCTCGGCCACGCGCAGCGGATCACGGCCCAGCCGCGCCAGCTGCTCACGGCCATCCCTGGCCTGACGCTGACCGAGATCGCCGACGCCGGGACCTGCTGCGGCTCGGCCGGCATCTACAACCTGGTGCAGCCGGAAGCGGCAGCCGAACTCGGCTCCCGCAAGGGGGCGGCAGTCCGGGCGGCCGGCGCTGACCTGCTGGTGTCGGCTAATCCCGGCTGTTCGCTGCAGATCGCCCAGGCGCTGACGGCCGCCGGCGCGCCGATGCCGGTCGCGCATATCGCCGAAGTGCTCGACGCCTCGATCCGCGGGCAGCCCGCGCGGCGGCTGCTCGGCCAGGACTGACTCCGGGCTGAGCTGCGGCGCTCGCTGCTTGGCCAGCACCGACGCTGGTCAGGCCGGGTCGCGGGCCGAGATGCGGCAGCGCGACGGTGGGCTCGCTGCCGACCGGGTTAGACGTAGACTTTTCCGGCCCGGGACCCGGAAAAGTCTACGTCGGGACGCGGTCGGCCCGTTTCGTGTTAGCCGCCGAGGATGGGGCGGCCCTTGAAGTAGTTCTCCACCAGCCGGTGACAGGACCAGTACAGGCCGAGGATCGAGAAGATCATCGCGATCAGCAGCGAGATCCACAGGTCAGAGCCGTTCAGCGGGAACACCAGCCCCGAGCCGCCCGGGTAGAGGCCGGCGATCGGCGTCCCCACGTGAATGTTCACGGGCAGCCTGCCCGAGTACTGCGCCGAGGTCAGCAGCACATGGCCGTTCGGGAGCACGAACTTCCCTCGCCAGATGCAGGCGTTCCGGGCGCACGTTCTCGCGGTCGCGATCCAGGAACCGCGCGTGCCCTCCCGCAGGCCAGCCCGGAACGCGGGCCAGATGTGGGTCGCGGTCCCGAACAGCAGCAGCGCTGACACCACCGCCACGACCACCCGCATGGGCATGCGGCTGCGCCCTCGCGGGACGACCGTACCGGCCGAGCGGCCCGTCGCCGGTCCAGTGCCGGGACGGTTGCCAGGGCTGGGGCCAGTGCCAGGGCCGGAGCCAGTGCCAGGGCCGGAGCCAGTGCCAGAGCTGGGGCCAGTGCCAGAGCTGGGGCCAGTGCCAGAGCTGGGGCCAGTGCCAGAGCTGGGGCCAGTGCCAGGGCCGGCTGAACCGGCGGGCGTGCCTGGGGAGGCAGGCGGCGAGGCAGCTCCCGGCTCCATCGAGGGCGACCCCATGGCGCGCGTTCCCTCCCGGCTGGTCGTTCTGCCTGACGAACCTCACTGTAGGTGAGTTTGCCGGCCACCCCGCCGGGAGGCGGGCCCGCGCGGGCGGCTGACACCACCAAGGCGGCAGGCCTGACGCCGCAATTGCCAGCGGTGACGGCATATTTGACGTCGCACGACGTCTGGACGACGCCCATTTGACGCCACTGGCCGCTTGACATGACGCCATGAGTGACGTCATGATGGCGTCATGGATCTCAGCGAATACGCCGACTCACTTCGGCGGGAGCTCACGTCGATCACCAGGTTCGCTGGCGAGGACATCGCCAGGGCAGCCGAGATGCTGTCGGAAACACTGGACTCGTCGGTGCGGCTTGCGCTGCTTGACGTCCTGTCGGCGGCCGCCGACGAGATCACCGCCAGCCTGGACGGAGCCACCATCGACGTCCGCCTGAGCGGCACCGAGCCGGAGTTCGTGGTCAACGTGGCACATCCGGGCGACGAGACGAACCCCGACTCTGCTGACCCGGCCGACGAAGCCGGCAACACGCGAGTCACCTTGCGGATCTCTGACGCCATGAAGACCCGGGTTGAGGCGGCCGCTGTGGCCGCGGGCCTGTCGGTCAACTCCTGGCTGGTCCGCGCGATCGGGCGGGCCCTGGAGCCACCGCCAGGCGGTCCGAGGCCACGTCCGCCGTTCCCGCCGGGCCGGTCAGGCCCGGGCAAGCGCTACACCGGGTTCGCTCGCAGCTAGCTTCCCGGCTCCCAGTCCTCCGGTTTCTCCGTACCTCCGCCGACTTTGCAGCACAGAAGGGCACCGCCATGACTAACTGGGATTTCCCTGCCGCCGACCCGGTCGACATCAGCATCGACTCGTGGGGCTCGGGCAGCATCGTGGTCGCCGGCGAGCCGACGAGCACGATCGCGGTCGAGGTCGTCCCGAGCCACCGCAGCGCCGACGTCGCGGACCTGCTCGCTCAGGTTCAGGTCGCATTCGACGACGGCCAGCTATCGATCCGCGGCCCTCGGCTCGGCGCGTTCCGCCGCAAGCAGGGACTCGACCTCACGATCAAAGTGCCGCAGGGATCAAGCTGCGCCGCCAAGACTGTGTCCGCTGATCTGACGGCTGTCGGAGACCTCAGTGCCCTGACGATGCGGACCGCCAGCGGTGACCTCTCGGCCGCAGCCGTGGCCGGCGACGTGACGGTCCACTCAGCCAGCGGTGACGTCCTGCTGGAGACGGCGGGCGGCGACATGACCATCAACACCGCCTCCGGCGATATCCGGGCCCGGCGGATCGACGGCTCCGCGCAGATCAACACGGCCAGCGGCGACGTGGTTGTCGGGTACTGCGCGGGCTCGCTCGCGGCCAGGACCGCCAGCGGCGATGTCCGCCTGGACGCGGTCGCCGCCGGCGAGATCGAGCTCGCCAGCGCCTCTGGCGACATGACCGTGGCGGTGGTGCCCGGCATAGGCGTCTACCTGGATCTGGCGAGCACCACCGGCGACATCCGCAGCGACCTGGACGCGAGCGACGAAGACGGCGGCCAGGACGCGGCCAGCGCCGCAGCCCAGATCAGCTGCCGCACTCTCAGCGGCGACATCCGGATCCGCCGGGCGCCGGGAGCAGTCGCCGAGCCGCCAGCGCCCAGCGGGAACTAGCACGTTCCGATCGCAGCCAGCAACGTCAGGAAGGGCTTGTCCGATGAATCAGCGCATGGCGGAAGAACTCGCCAGAGAACACCTCGCCACGTTGCAGGGCGCCACTGCGGACGCCCCGCGGGCCAGGGCGGCCAGAGCCAGGGCGGCGAGACTGAGCAGCGGCCCGGCCGGCGTCGGCACGGCGAGCGCCGGGCAGGCGTCGCTCCGCGAACGCGCCGGCTGGACGCTCATCAGCATCGGCCTCCGGCTCGCCGCCCGGTCCCAGCCGGGGACAGCGGCGCGCCCGCACCCGGCCGGCTCCTGACCGGTGAGCGACCTGGCAGCGGCTACGCCCGAGCGGGTGCCGGTCCGGCGGCGGGATCACGGCCGGGCTGGCACCGCCGCCCCGGGCCGGCGACGCGCAGGCGCAGCCCGCCGGCGCACAGGCGCAGCCCGCCGGCGCACAGGCGCAGCCCGCGGCGCACAGGCTCAGCCCGCGGCGCACAGGCTCAGCCCGCGGCGCACAGGCTCAGCCGGCGCTGAGAATGGCCGGGCGGCGGGCGTCGAGCCAGGCGGGGCTGACCTCGCCGGACGCGACGAGCTCGGCCGGGCCGGTGAGCAGACTGGCCGTCGAGCTCGGCGTGACGGTCAGCTGGCCACCCGGCACGTGCACCGCCCAGGGCCGGCCAGCACCAGCCGGCCACTCCCCCGCGCTCACAGCGGCCGCCACCGCCGAGGCCACCGCACCGGTGCCGCACGACAGCGTCAGGCCCGAGCCTCGCTCGTGCACGCGCAGCTCGATTTCGTGATCGCCGGTCACCCGGATGACCTCGATGTTGGCCCGGCCGCCGAACTCAGCCGGAGCCAGCAGCCGCGGCGCAGTCAGGTCCACAGCCGCGACCGGCTCGCTGACCAGGCAGGCCAGGTGCGGATTACCGACCGAGATGGCCAGGCCGGACAGCTGCTGTCCGCCGACCAGGGCAGCACCCTCGCCGAGCACGGCGACCGGGCCCATGTCGACGGTGAACTGGTTATCCGCCTCTGCGCGCACCATCCTGGTCCCGGCCCTGGTGGCGATGGCCAGCCCGGGACCGGCAGCAAGGCCCTGATCGAGCAGGTAACGGGCGAAAACCCGGACCCCGTTCCCGCACATCTCGGCCAGGCTGCCATCGGCATTGCGGTAGTCCATGAACCACTCGGCCGGCTGCCCGGCGGAATCCGGCCCGGCGGCGGCTGAGCGGACAACCCGCAGCACGCCGTCGGCCCCGATGCCGAAGTGCCGGTCGCACAGGGCCGCGACGAGGCCGGGAGTCAGATCGAGCTCACCATCCGGATCAGGCACGATCACGAAATCGTTGCCAGTGCCGTGTCCTTTGGCGAACCGCATCCCCCGATGCTATCCGCGCAGCCCGGGCAGGCTGCGAAGCGCCTGATCGGCAAGCGAGGGGCCGGCCGCCAGCCAGACCACCCGCGGGTCGCGGCGGAACCAGGATTCCTGCCGCCTGACGAACCGCCGCGTGGCCAGGATCGTCTGCGCGGCTGCCTCCTCCGACGTCCACTCGCCAGCCAGGAACCGGAGCACCTGCGCATAGCCAAGTGCCCGGCTGGCTGTCCGGCCCTCGCGCAGCCCGGCCAGGTCCAGCCGCCGCACCTCGTCCACCAGGCCGAGCTGCCACATCCGGGCGACCCGGTCGGCGATGCGCTGGTCGAGTTCCGGCCGCGGCATCGCGACGCCGATCTGGACCACCGGGTAGACGGACTCATAGTCCGGCAAGCTCGCGCTGAAGGGCCGGCCGGACAGCTCGATGACCTCCAGCGCCCGCACGATCCGCCGTCCGTTGCCGGGCAGGATCGCGGCCGCCGCGGCCGGGTCGACGGCGGCGAGCCGCGCGTGCAGGGCTCCGGGACCAGCGTCCTCAAGTTCCCGTTCCAGGCTCGCTCTCAGTCCGGGGTCGGTGCCAGGGAACTGCAGGTTATCGATTGCCGCCCGGACGTAAAGGCCGGAGCCGCCGACCACCACCGGGACGCGCCCGCGAGCCCGGATGTCGTCGATCGCGCGCCGCGCGAGCAGCTGATACTCCGACACGCTGGCTGACTTGGTGACCGGCCAGACGTCCAGCAGATGGTGCGGAACGCCGCCGCGCTCGGCCACGGTGAGCTTCGCTGTCCCGATGTCCATGCCCTGGTAGAGCTGCATGGAATCGGCGTTCACAACCTCGCCGCCGAGCGTACGCGCGAGGGTCAGCGAGAGTTCCGACTTACCTGCCGCCGTCGGCCCCACGACCGCGATGACTGGCCGTAGCATTGCATCAGTCTGACAGGCGCAGGGTAGGTCCCTGCACAGGCGAGGCGGCCCGGTGAGCCGCCCGGCGCTTGGGGGAAATATGACATACGCCGATGACCTCGACACGCCCGCTGATGATGAAGAGCTCGATCTGGACGCCGAGTTCAGCGAGGACGAGGACGACGAAATCGATCTGGCCGACGACGACGAGGACGAGGACGACGACGAAGGCCTCGACCTGGACGAGTTCGACTTCGATGACGACGACGAAGACGAGAGACGACGAGCTGGATGAGGACGACGAGCTGGATGAGGATGACGGCAGCGAGGACGCGGAGCCCGGCATCTGGGCTTAGGACACAGCGCGCCCGCTAACGCCGGCACCGGCACCGGCACCGGCACCGGCACCGGCGAGAAGCCGGCCCGGTGCCCCTTGCTCAGTCCTGCGAACGGCGGACCGGCATGCCGAGCAGCACCGGCGTGCCCGCCCCGGCCGCCGCGAGGTCACCGACGGCTTCCCCGTCCTGGTGCGCCGTCTGCCGCCGCTGCCACGCGTCTCCGCCGCGAGTGCGGCGCACGGTCAGCGGGGCGTCATCGGCCAGCAGGTAGTGCGGTGATGCCGCCGTGACCCTCGTCGTGATGACGTCGCCTGGCCGCAGCTCAGCGCCGGCCGGGCTGAAGTGCACCAGCCGGTTGTCGCGGGCCCGGCCGGACATCCGGTGTGTCGCGCTGTCCTTGCGGCCCTCGCCGTCAGCGACCAGTACCTCGACTTCGTTCCCGGTCAGCTTCAGGTTCTCCTGCCAGGCCACCTCGGTCACCAGCGCGGCCAGGCGCGTGTACCGCTCGGCCACCACCGCAGGCGGCACCTGGTCCGGCATGTCCGCGGCCGGGGTACCAGGACGAATGGAGTACTGGAAGGTGAACGCGCCCGCGAACCGCGCCTGCCGGACCAGGTCGAGGGTGTCCTCGAAGTCCCGCTCGGTCTCGCCGGGGAAGCCCACGATGATGTCCGTGGTGATCGCCGCCTCCGGCATCGCGGCCCGGACCCGGTCCAGGATCGCCAGGTACTTGTCGCGCCGGTAGGCCCGGCGCATGGCGCGCAGCACGCGGTCAGAGCCGGACTGCAGCGGCATGTGCAGCTGAGGCATGACGTTGGGCGTCTCGGCCATCGCCGCGATCACGTCGTCGGTGAAGTCACGCGGGTGCGGGGAGGTGAACCGGACTCGTTCCAGCCCGGCGATGTTCCCGCACGAGCGCAGCAGCCGGGAGAACGCGAGCCGGTCGCCGAACCCCACGCCATAGGAATTGACGTTCTGGCCGAGCAGGGTGATCTCGAGCACGCCGTCCGCCGCCAGGGCCTCGATCTCGGCGAGCACGTCGCCGGGCCGGCGGTCCTCCTCACGGCCCCGCAGGGCGGGCACGATGCAGAACGTGCAGGTGTTGTTGCAGCCGACGGAGATCGCGACCCAGGCCGAGTAGGGCAGCTCGCGGCTCGCCGGCAGCACCGACGGGAACCGCTCCAGGGACTCGAGAATCTCCACCTGAGCCTGCTGCTGGACCCGGGCACGTTCCAGCAGCACCGGCAGCGACCCGATGTTGTGCGTGCCGAACACCACGTCAACCCACGGCGCCCGGCGCGTGATGATGTCGCGGTCCTTCTGCGCCAGGCAGCCGCCCACCGCGATCTGCATGCCGGGACGTGAGTTCTTCACCGGCAGGAGATGCCCCAGGTTCCCGTACAGCCGGTTGTCGGCATTCTCACGGACCGCGCAGGTGTTGAAGACAACCACGTCAGGATCGGTGCCGTCGGCCGCGCGGCGGTACCCGGCAGCCTCGAGCAGTCCGGCCAGCCGCTCGGAATCGTGCATGTTCATCTGGCACCCGTAGGTGCGGATCTCGAAGCTTCGCTCCGCGACGGCGCCGGCCATGCTCACCAGGTTAGACGCCCGGCAGCCCTGCGGGTGCCGGGCGCCAGGTCCGCGGCGCCCGGGCCGCGCCGGCAGCCAGCACCTGAGCAGCGCGTCAGCGGCCGGCCTCGGGTCGTCCGAGGCCCCAGTCGCGGGCCGCGGCCGCTGCACCCGTCAGCCGCCCGCAGGCCGCTTCCCACGGGCCGTCCGGGGACCCGCCCGGCCGATCCGCAGGCCGGCGGTAACGCACGGTGACGGCCGGCTGAGGGCGGCAGTCCGCGACGTCCACCGCTGATTTACCCCGGAGCGGGACGGATTGGGCGAGTGTCCTGATTCGCCGCTTCGAGGGGTCGCCAGTTAGGGCACCATATGCGTATGACAGCAAGCGGAAACGAGACCGCCGACCCGGCAGGGCCTCCCGGCACATCGCAGCAGCCAGTGAACACCGAGGCCGAGCTTCCCGCTGTCCCGTTCGGCGAATGGCCTTCGCCCATTGCCGCGGCTGAGGTCGCCCGCGGCCAGATCCGGGTCTCCGCGCCGACGATCCTCGGCAGCGACACCTGGTGGCAGCAGGGGCTGCCCGCCGAAGGCGGGCGGACCACCGTGATGCACAGCTCAGGCGGCAAGCAGACGGCGCTGCTCGCTGCTCCCTGGAACGTCCGCACCCGGGTGCACGAATACGGCGGCCGCTCATATCTTCCGGTCCCGAAGTCCGTGCTGTCCGGCTCGAAGGCGCGGGGCTACCAGATTCTGTTCGCGAACTATTCCGATCAGCGCCTGTACCTCACCGGCAAGGCCGATGAGCAGCCTGCCCCGCTGACACCGGACCCGGCCGCGGTGCCCGCCGCCTCCGGCGACGGGAAGCTGGCGGCCTGCGGCCTCCGGTACGCCGAGCTGACGCTGTCACCTGACCGCCGGGAAGTGTGGTGCGTTCAGGAACGGCACGAGGGCGCGAAGGTGACCCGCGCGATCGTGGCCGTTCCCCTCGATGGTTCGGCGGCGGAGAAGCCGGACGCGATCAGGACGCTGGTCGACGGGTCGGACTTCTACGCCTTCCCGACGCCGTCACCGGACGGCAAGTGGCTGGCCTGGATCTCCTGGAATCACCCGCACATGCCCTGGGACGGCACCGAGCTTCGCGTCGCGCCGGTCGAGGATGGCGTGCCCGGCCGCGGCCGGATGCTGATGGGCGGCCAGCGGGAATCCGTCCTGGCCCCGGCCTGGCGCGACAACAGCACCCTGTACGTGGCGACCGACTGGCCCGGCTGGTGGAACATCTACCAGTTCGGCCTCAAGGGCGAGCCGCCGCTGGCGCTGTATCCGGCCGACGAGGAGTTCGCCGGCCCGCTGTGGCAGCTCGGCGCGCGGCCGTTCGCCATGCTCGGCGACGGCCGGCTGGCGGTGGCGCACGGTGCCGGTCCGGCCCGCCTCGGCATCCTGGATCCGGAGTCGTTCGAGCTGAAGGACCTGGACCTCCCGTTCCCCGAGGTCGGCTTCGACCTGGCCGCCGACGGCGGGTCCATCGCGGCCATCGCCGCCGGGCCGGCCAGCTGGCCGACCGTGATCCGGGTCGACGCGGCCACCAGCAAGACCGAGGTCCTGCTTCGCGACTCGGCCGAGCTGCCCGACGAGCGGTACCTGCCGGTCCCGCAGGACGTGGACATCGAGGGCCCGTACGGCCAGGTCGTGCACGGCCTGCTGTACCCGCCGGCCAATCCCGACGTCACCGGGCCGGCCGGGGCGCGGCCGCCGTACGTCGTGTGGGTGCACGGCGGTCCCACGTCCCGCGTGTCCGCGGTCCTCGACCTCGGCAAGGCGTACTTCACCAGCCGCGGCATCGGCATCATCGACGTCAACTACGGCGGCTCCACCGGCTACGGGCGCCAGTACCGCGAGCGGCTGCGCCGCGAGTGGGGCGTGGTCGACGTCCAGGATGCGATCGCCGCGGCCCAGTGGGTCGCCAGGTCCGCCGGGGCCGACCCGGCCCGCCTCGCGATCCGCGGCGGCTCGGCGGGCGGCTGGACGACGCTGGCCGCCGTCACCACCGGAACCAAGCGCGGCCGGGTGTTCAGCGCGGGCCGGGTGTTCAGTGCGGCAGTGTCCTATTTCGGCGTCGCCGACCTGCGCGGGTTTGCCGCGACGACGCACGACTTCGAGTCGCGCTACCTGGACGGCCTGATCGGGCCGCTGCCGGGCTTCGAGGTGACCTACGAGGAGCGCGCGCCGGTCGGTCACGTGACCGACGCCACCTGCCCGATCCTGCTGCTGCAGGGACTGGACGACCCGATCGTGCCGCCGTCCCAGTCCGAGAGCATCGCCGCTGACCTGGCCGCGCACGGGACAAGCTACGCCTACATCGCCTTCGAGGGCGAGTCGCACGGCTTCCGCAAGGCGGAGACCGTGACGGCTGCCTACGAAGCTGAGCTGTCGTTCTACGGGCAGATCCTCGGGTTCGATCCGCCGGGCATCCCCAAGGTCGCGGTTCTCACGGGCAAGCCCGCGCGCAAGCGCTAGCGACGCCGGGCACCCGGCCTTCCTGTCACCCGGTCCGGTCCGTCCCGGCTTCTCCCGGCGCTCTGTTACCGGGCGAAGTTACCGGGCGAACTCGATGGCCCGCGACTCGCGGATCACGGTCACCCGGATCTGGCCGGGGTAGGTCAGCTCGTCCTCGACCCGCTTGGCCACGTCACGGGCGATGACCTGGGCCTGAATGTCGTCGACATCGCCGGGCTTCACCATGACCCTGACCTCGCGGCCGGCCTGCATGGCGAAGACCTTCTCGACGCCGTCCTGTGCCATCGCGATGTGCTCAAGCCGCTCCAGCCGTTTCACGTAGGCCTCCAGCGATTCGCGCCGGGCGCCGGGACGGCTCCCGCTGATGGCATCCGCGGCCTGAGTCAGGACGGCTTCGACGGTGCGCACCTCGACCTCGTTGTGGTGCGCTTCGATCGCGTGCACGACGTCGTCGGGCTCGCCGTACTTGCGGGCTATCTCGGCACCGATCAGCGCGTGACTGCCCTGCACCTCGTGGGTCAGGGCCTTGCCGATGTCGTGCAGCAGCGTGCAGCGCTTCATCAGGACCGCGTCCATGCCAAGCTCGCTGCCCATCATGCCGGCGATATGCGCGGACTCGACCAGGTGCTTGAGCACGTTCTGGCCGTAGGACGTGCGGTAGCGCAGCCGGCCGAGCAAATTGGTGAGCTCGGGATGCATATCGGTGATGCCGACATCCACGAGCGCGTCCTCGCCGGCGCGCACGCACAGGGCCTCGATCTCGGCCCGGCTGCGCTCGTAGGATTCCTCAATCCGCTGCGGGTGGATCCGGCCGTCCAGCACGAGCCGCTCCAGCGTCAGGCGGCCGACCTCGCGCCGGACAGGATCAAAACACGAGAGCAGCACGGCCTCGGGAGTGTCGTCGATGATCAGGTTGACCCCGGTCACCGACTCGAACGCGCGGATGTTCCGGCCCTCGCGACCGATGATCCGGCCCTTCATCTCGTCGCCGGGCAGGTGCAGCACCGAGACCACGGACTCGCTGGTCTGCTCGCTGGCGACCCGCTGGATCGCGAGCGTGACGATCTTCCGGGCGCGCTTGCCGCCCTCCTTCTGAGCGTCAGACTCGATGTCACGAACGATGCGCACCGCATCGCGCTTGGCCTGGTTCTCGATGGCCGCGATCAGCTCCGCCTTCGCGGCCTCGGCTGTCAGCCCGGCGACGCGCTCCAGTTCTGCTTGCCGGTCCGACGCGAGCCGGTCGAGCTCAGCCTGGCGTGCGTCGAGCTGCCCGGCCCGGTCCTCAGCTCTCCTGGTGAGCTCGTCCAGGCGCTGCTCGCGCTCGCCGAGCCGGTCCTCACGCCGTTCGATGTCGGCCCGCAGCCGCCGCGCCTCGTCCTTGGCTGCCTTCGCTTCGGCCTCGGCTTCCTTCTTCGCCTCGGCCGCGGTCGCGGCCGCGGCCTCAGCTTTGGCGGCGATGCCGGCGGCGTCGCGCTCCGCGGCGGCCTTCAGCTCAGCCGCGTAGACGTCAGCCTCAGCTTGCAGCCGCGCCGCATCCGCCTCGGTCAGGTGAGCGGGCTCCGGGGTAACGGCAGTCACCGGGGCAGCCGGCTTGCCGCCGATGCGGCGGAGCACGACGACCAGAACGGCCAGAGCACCCACCGCGGCCAGGCAGCCGACTATCACTAGTGCAAGCACAGCCCCGCTGGTGTTCAAGACCGCCCCTCTCCGCCTGGCCGCTTGGTCGCTAGCCGGTAGCGGGCGCGAGCGCCCGCAGCGAGGGGTACTGCCCGAGCAGCGGCAGCCCGGCGCGACGCAGTGTGCTGCGATCAGCACCGCTGCGAACCTCGGCGCGCGCAGTCTCGGGACCGCGCGCGCTCTGGTGCCGCGAGCTAGGTATCGCAGGTCAGTGATGAACGGAGTCGCGAGCTGTGCCGCTCGCGTTACCTGCCGTCAGCCACCGGCCCGCGCGACGCCGCCTGCGGTCTTCGCACGCGGCCAGCGCTAGCTCTGTGCCGCACTCTCCTTCCGTCTGGGCCGGAAGCCCGCCTCAGCCGGCGATCACGCCGTGCTGCGCGGGGCGCCAGCCCGTTGCTCGTCCGCCTACTATCAGGGCCCGCAGGCAGCCTGGCCAGTCAGTGCTGCCGTCGCGCCGCTCTATGTTGATCGTCTTCACACGCCGAACTTCGTTGCACGGAGCAGAAAACCTCGCTGCCGTGAGGCTAAGCGCTTATAACGATTTGAGCAAGCACGTGCAGATGATCTTCGATGGAGCTTGTCTGCACCGCTATGCCTCGGCCGCCTCATGGTCGTCATCAGGCTCAGCGAGAAGCTCAAGATCATGGAAGGAAACGGGGCCGTTCTCCGACTCCTGCTCCAGCGCCTCGCGGACGACCCGGTAGGCAAGACCTGGAGCGTAGCCCTTGCGAGCGAGGACGCCGGTCAGCCGGCGCATCCGGGCCGGCACCGGCAGCCCGGCCGTACCCGGCAGCCGCCGCTCGACCAGCTCGCGGGCGGTCGCCGCCTCCTGCTCGGGATCGAGCTGACTCAGCGCGGCTTCGATGTCATCCTGCGCCACCCCGCGCTGGCGGAGCTCCGCGCTGAGCGCCCGGCTGGCCAGGCCGCGGCCGTAATGGCGGGAGTCCACCCACGCCCTGGCGAACATGGCGTCATCGATCAGCTTCACCTCGGCGAACCGGGCTAGCACCGCCTCCGCCGCCTCGTCCGGAACGCCACGACGGCGTAGCGTCGCGGCCAGCTGAGCCTGCGTCCGCGGACCCGCCGTCAGCATGCGCAGGCAGATCTGCCGCGCAACTGCCTCCGGATCCGCGTCAGGTCCGTCCTGAGGCCCGGCGGAGGCGGCCCGGCTCGCACCAGCCCGACCGCCCTCGCCGGCCGAAGACCAGGCGCTCCCGCGCCGGCTGCGCCGTCCGGCCATCTGTCGTCCTACTCGCTCTGTCGTCCTACTCGCTGCGCAGGCTCGTCACCGACGCCAGCCCCGCCGCGCCGGCCGTGCTCGCACCGCCAGCCGCGGCGGCGTCAGCATTGACCTGGGGCCCGATGCCGAGCTTCTCCTTGATCTTCTTCTCGATCTCGTTCGCCAGGTCCGGGTTGTCGCGCAGGAAGTTCCTGGCGTTCTCCTTGCCCTGGCCGAGCTGGTCGCCGTCGTAGGTGTACCAGGCGCCCGCCTTGCGCACGATGCCCTGCTCGACGCCAAGGTCGATGAGACTGCCCTCGCGGCTGATGCCGATCCCGTACAGGATGTCGAACTCCGCCACCTTGAACGGCGGGCTGACTTTGTTTTTCACGACCTTGACGCGAGTCCGGTTGCCGACCGCGTCGGTCCCGTCCTTCAGCGTTTCAATCCGGCGAATGTCCAGCCGAATGGACGCGTAGAACTTCAGCGCCTTTCCGCCTGAAGTTGTCTCCGGGCTGTTGTGCACCATGACGCCGTCGACGAAGTAATTGTGGTTGCCTTCTACCTCGATATCGAACCTGTTCATGGAGCGAGTCCGGGGTTTCACGTGAATGTCCAGAATCCGCGCAGGCTGAAGCCTCAGCTCAGGTTCGGTGAACTCCGGCGCCACGCTGAACCGCTGCTGGAACCGGGGCAGGAGCTTGTACTCCATCGAGGGGTGCACGTACGGCGCGACCAGCTTCTGGAACTTCTCGGTCGCGGCCGTGCTGAAAACAATGACTGCCTTCTGCGCAGCACCGGCGATGCGCAGCCGCACGTCCAGTCCGCGCGTGTCCCGCAGGTACTGAACCAGCCGCTCACGGGAGCCGGGGCTCATTGCCTCGACGCAAATCTCAATCCGGCCTGATCCGCCTTGAGTCCGCTCCTGCACGCCCTTGGAGCGCAGTGTGAAGCTGCCGTCGTCCATGTACCAGATGGCGAGAGCGAGCGGCGTCAGAGCCTTCAGGTAGTCCCAGGTCAGATGCTTCTTGCCATCCCCGAAGTACACGGCCTCATGCAGTTCGGCCAGTTCCGGAAGCGGCGTGAAGTCTGCGAACACTGCACCCTTGGCGCTGACTCGTCGTGAACATTCGATGTTGCCGAGGAGCGACACCTTCCAGTCCAGGTACGCGGCCTGCTTCGCCCCGTGACCGAGCCTGAAGCGGGTGCCGGACCGATCCTGGCGGTTCGGAGAGAGGTTCCCGTCGCCCATCAGCGAGCCGAGGACTACCTGCATCTGCTGACCACTCAGCCGGTACGGCTCGGTGACCAGCAGGCGATCCCCGGCGATAAGCTCGCCTGCCGATCGCCAGCCGCCCGGAGTCCGGATCAGGTGATTCTCTGTCGCCGCAAACTGAGCCCGGCCATTGCCACCGGATTTAGCGACAGTGAATTGCAGGAACTCCTCAGCCGGCCCGTTGTTGAACCAGTTGACGATCTTGCGCGGTACCACCTGACCACTAGCCGGGTCATAAGACAGAACTTCGGCGTCGATGCGCTGGTTGACGATTTTCCCGATCTTTTCCTGACTGCCGTCAGCCAGAGTAATTCGGGTATTGTAGGACATACATCCGAACATCACGCCGATTTTTTCTCTGAGCTGGTTAATAAATATTGCGGTGGTCTTTGTCTGATTCAGCGCGCCGGCAATTTTGCGGAGCGCCTGCGACATGAGCCGGGCCTGCAGGCCGACGTGACTGTCGCCCATCTCGCCCTCGATCTCCGCCTTCGGGACCAGGGCAGCGACTGAGTCGATGACGATGATGTCGATGGCGCTGGAGCGGATCAGCATGTCCGCGATCTCCAGCGCCTGCTCACCGGTGTCGGGCTGAGAAACCAGCAGCGCATCGGTGTCGACGCCGAGCTTCTTGGCGTAGTCGGGGTCAAGCGCATGCTCGGCGTCGATGAATGCCGCGATGCCGCCGGCCTTCTGCGCGTTAGCGATGGCATGAAGGGCGAGAGATGTTTTCCCGCTGCTCTCCGGTCCGTAGATCTCCACAACGCGGCCGCGGGGGAACCCGCCGATTCCGAGCGCGACGTCCAGCGCGATGGAACCGGTGGGAATTACCTCGACCGGAGCGCGGGTTTCGTCACCGAGCCGCATGATGGCACCCCGGCCGAACTGCCGCTCGATCTGCGCGAGCGCGGTCTCCAGGGACTTGTCCCTGTCACCGCCGCCAAGACTCTTGCCGCTACCCGACCTGTCGTTCGGTGCCATCTGAAGCTCCTGTTGGGGAAGGACCGAGGGCTTTCGGTGAGCCGCTCGCGTGCGCGTGGCCTTGATCTGCCGGCCGGAAGGCCAGCCGGTCGTTCTGTGCTGGCGGAGACGTTACGCGTCCCCTCTGACAGTTCGCGCCGCCGAGGATTTGGTCCCGATCTCCGGCCACCGCAAGGCACAGGCGACCACCAGCGAGTCCACCTTAACGAACAATTGTTCGATCATGAAGCAGGACACGCCGGCTGACCGAAATCCGTCCGCCACCACGCGAAACAACGCCGCCACTACGCGAAAGACAAGATCGCGGACGTCATACCGGCAGGTCAGCGGCCTCGAATCGCTCGCGCACGCCGGCTGCCAGGACGGTGATGTCCACCCGGCGCGTCGTGTCGACGGTAATGACAGGGCCGAGCCGGAGCGGCCGGGCGCACCGCTCGAACCCCGCAACCGCCGCCCGCGAATCATGGCCGTCGAGATGCACCGGGTGCCGCCCCGCCGCCCTGGCCGCGTACCGGCGCATGCACTCTGGCACCGGGCACGCGCAATGCACCTCAACCGGCAGCGCCCCAAGCGCCCGCAGCCGCTCCTGGTGGCGCTCATCGCCGGGCCAGAAATTCGCGTCCAGGACCGCTGACGGAGCGCCGGAGGCCAGCGTCCAGAGCAGTTCCATAGCCGCCGCCCCGAGCTGCCGCGACCAGGCCAGAGTCAGCTCACCGCCGAGGGCGTCGTGCAGCGCTTCCTTGATCCGGTCCTTCGCGATCAGCACACATCCGAGCTCAGCCGCCAGCGGCCCGGCGATCGCCGACTTGCCCGCGGCTGGCGGCCCGGAGACGATGACGATCCGGCGTCGAGGCTCCGGCAGCCCCGGCTCGGTGCGCTCCGCCGCCGCTCCCAGCACCCCGGCCATGGGGCGTGAGGTTGGATCTGCCGCCCCGCTAGGGGCTGCGGATCCACTTTCACGCCCCATCACGGACTCCGCGCAGGCGCTCAGCGCTGCCGCTCGGGCACGCGGAACGCCTCGCAGACGGCACGCCAGACGGTCTTGACATCCTCACCGTCGGCCAGCGCCTGATTCACGGTCCGGCCGCCCAGATCGCCGAGGACGTGGTCCTTCGCGACGCTGTCGGCATAGACGTCGCCGAACTGCTTCCGCATCCGGTCCCAGAATTCTGTGAGGCGCACCTGACCACGCTATGCGGGCCGCTGCACCGGCACAACCGCCGAGCGCCGCGCGCGCGCGAGATACGGGGCCACGTGAGATCACAGGAGCAATGTGGTGGCCCGCGTCGCCGGCGGCAGACTGCGTGGCCACTGACCTCGTTCCTGCCCTGATCGTGGTCGTGACCTTCCCGGCGCGGCCAGGGTCAGCGCCAGCCGGACGCCCGCCGCGGGCCCGGAGTGGCCTGCGGGCATGATGGCCAGATGACCATGTCGGTGGACTTCTCAGCGGTCCCGGCCGCCGACCGGGCCGCCCTGGTACCGAAGCTGTGCGATGCCATGGACGAGGTCAGCGCGACCGGGCGTTACCCGCGGCTGACCGTGCGGCGCCCCTGGTCGGTTCATAACCCGGTGCTGGACGGCGAGTTCGCGGCTCCGGCGGCGATCCGCTGGTATCTCGAGCGGGAGCTCGGCCGGCTCGCTGCCGCGGGCGCCGAGATCTCGGTCAGCCCCGGCCGGGCGGCGATCGACCTGAAGGACCCGGCGCTCAGCGCGGCCGTAGACGAGACGACCTCGGACCTGCGGCGCAAGAAGCTGTTCCTGTTCGGGCCGGAGCGGATGGCGCTGTCGATCGACCGGCTTCAGCATTACACCGGAACCCCGGCCGACCGTTTCCAGCGCTACGTGCTGCTCACGAACTACGGCTGGCACGTCGAGGAATTCAAGGCCGCGCTGCCAGGCTGGACCGGTCCTGACTCGGCCGGGCGCCAGATGCCCGCGTGGCACCACGAGCAGCCCGACCGGGCCGGCATCACCATGATCAACATCGGAGTCGGGCCGTCCAACGCCAAGACGCTCACCGATCATCTCGCCGTCCTGCGGCCGGATCTGGTGCTGATGATCGGCCACTGCGGCGGGCTGCGCAATCACCAGGACATCGGCGACCTGGTCCTGGCCACGGCGTACCTGCGCGACGACCGGGTGCTCGACGACGTGCTCCCGGTCAGCATCCCGATCATCTCCAACCACACCCTGAACATGCTGCTGCTGGACGAGCTGACCGCCCGCAGGCTCCGCAGCCGGATGGGCATCGTGTACACGACCGCGAACCGGAACTGGGAACTGCAGCTGTCGACGGTGACTGACCGGCTGCGGCTGTCCCGTGCGATCGCGGTCGACATGGAATCGGCGACCGTCGCGGCGAACGGGTTCAGGTACCGGGTCCCGACCGCCACGCTGCTCGCCGTCAGCGACAAGCCGCTGCATGCGAGCCCCAAGCTCAGCGAGGACGCCCAGGCCTTCTACGCGGCCAGCCGCCGTCAGCACGTCGACATCGCCATCTCGGTCGTGAGCCAGGTCAGGCGGCTCTATCCGGACGGCCTGCCGACGGCCGACATCCGCTCATCGGACGAGCCGCTCCTTGGCCTGACCGAACCCGACCCGCCGGAGCCGTACGCCCGCTGACCGCGGCCCGCACGCGAGGGCGGTCCCTGCCGGCCTGCACGGCAGCCTCGGAAGTTGCGTCACAGAAACATTCCTCTTGCGCAGCAATGGCCGCGGGATGTTACCTTCATAGGAGTGCAGTCCAGCGCAGCGCAGCGCGGTCAGCCAGGTATCAGCGACCGCGCCGCGGAAGCGCAGCGACCGAGCCCCCGGAGGCAGCAGTGAGCAGCCCGACCGCCAGCCGCGGCCTGTGGCTCGTCTGCCGGCGTCACATCGACCTGCTCCGCGTATCAAGCGCCATCTGTCGCACCTCCTGCTGATAGACGTTCCCCCGCACCGCACAGTTCGCCCGGTCCTACGGGCGGCAGCCGCCCGTGCCCGTGCCACGCCAGCAGAAGGACTTCAATCACATGCCATCCCAGCCGCTTCGCGGTCAGGGCCAGTGGGCCCTCGGCTTCCACGAACCGCTTAATCCGGCCGAGAGATTCAAGAAGGACGACGACGGGCTGCACGTCCGCGACCGGATCGTCAACCGTTACGCCCACCTCGGCTTCGACTCGATCGACCCGCAGGACCTGCGCGGCCGGTTCCGCTGGTGGGGCCTGTACACCCAGCGCAAGCCCGGCATCGGCGGCGGCAAGACCGGCGCCCTCGAGGACGCCGAGATCGAGGACCCGTACTTCATGATGCGGGTCAGGATCCCCGGCGGCCAGCTCGAGGCCGACCAGCTCCGCGCGGTCGCCGAGATCGCCAAGGAGTACGGCCGCGACCTGGCCGACGTCACCGACCGGCAGAACGTGCAGTTCCACTGGATCGCCATCCAGGACGTGCCCGCGATCTGGGACCGGCTGGAGGAAGTCGGCCTGTCCAGCCAGCAGGCCTGCGGCGACGTGCCGCGCAACATCCTCGGCTGCCCGGTGGCCGGAATCGACGCGGCTGAAGTGCTGGACGCCAGCGCGGTGCTGCGGGCGACCGAGGAAGTCGCGACCAACAGCCCGGACCTGACGAACCTGCCGCGCAAGTTCAAGACCACGATCTCGGGCTGCTCCAGCCTGTGCACGGCCCACGAGGTCAACGACGTCTCGTTCGTCGGCGTCATCGGCCCGGACGGCAAGCCCGGCTACGACCTGTGGGTGGGCGGCGGCCTGTCCACCAACCCGATGCTCGCTCAGCGGCTCGGCACGTTCGTGCCGGCTGAGCGGGTTCCGGAGGTCTGGGCGGGCGTGGCTGCCCTGTTCCGCGACTACGGCTACCGCCGCCTGCGCAGCCGGGCCCGGCTGAAATTCCTGGTGGCCGACTGGGGACCCGAGCGTTTCCGCGAGGTGCTGGAGCGTGAGTACCTGGGCGGGAACGCACTCGCGGACGGGCCTCCGCCGCCCGCCCCTGCGCCGGGATCGCGCGACCACCTTGGCGTGCACCGGCAGCGCGACGGGCTGTACTACGTCGGCGTGGCCCCGCACACCGGCCGCACCTCCGGCACCCAGCTGTGGCAGGTGGCCGACCTGGCCGAGGCCTACGGCTCCGGCCGCGTCCGCACCACCATCGAGCAGAAGCTGCTCATCCTGGACGTGCCCGAGCGGGCCGTGGCCGAGCTGGTCGCCGAGCTCGAGGCAGTCGACCTGCAGGCCAGCCCGAACGTGTTCCGGCGCGGCACGATGGCCTGCACCGGCATCGAGTTCTGCAAGCTCGCCATCGTCGAGACCAAGGGCCGGGCACGCGACCTGTACACCGAGCTTGGCCGGCGGCTGCCCGGCTTCGACACGCCGATCACGATCAACGTGAACGGCTGCCCGAACTCCTGCGCCCGGTTCCAGCTCGCCGACATCGGGCTGAAGGGCTCGATCGTGGATGGCCAGGAAGGCTTCCAGGTGCACCTCGGGCGGCTCGCTCGGGACCGATCCCGGTTTCGGCCGCAAGCTGCGCGGTCTGAAGGTCACCGCGGATGC
>CAWFUM010000015.1:0-97709 GCA_963818995.1 uncultured Actinomycetota bacterium
CGGGAGCGGCAGGTAGGTCCCGGCCCACCAGTCAGCGACCTGATCGGAGTACAGCGGTGAGACCGGGTTCTCGCTCTGCCCGCCCGGATAGATGCCCTCCGCGATCGCGACGCCATGCCGGGACCAGCCCGCGACCATCCGCCAGCTCGGCCCGATCTCCGAGTTCATCCCGCCTTCGGCGGCGTCAACGGTCCACAGGTCGCCGCCCGACGACCTCGGCCCGTATCCGAGAGCGAAGGCACCGGTCAGGGACGGGAACTCGCGCGTGTGCAGTTTCCCCCACGGCCAGCGGCCAGGGCCCCCGCTCAGCAGCAGCGTCAGCTGGCTGACGGCAGCCGCGAACGCGGCCCGCATAGCCGTCGCGGCTGGCGTTGAGCCCGCCGGGACAGCGGGCGTGGCCGGGGCCGGGGCGGCGCGCGATCCGGCCGGCGGGGTGAACGCGGCGTTCCGCTGACCGGCCAGCGTCCACGCCTGGAGATCCTCGTCGAGACTGAACTGACCGGGCCCGATCGTCAGGCCAGCCGGATCCTCGGTGACCGGCACCTTGGCCGCGGTCCACCACGGCTGGAACACGCCGGACAGGTAGTTCCCCCAGAACGTCCACCAGATGGACGCGCCGGCGGAGTCAGCCGTCATCTGGCTGTTCCAGGACGCCAGCGTCTGCTGAGCCAGCTGCTCCGTGGGCGTCAGCGGCATCCCGTGCAGCGCCGCCAGCAGCTTCGGGACGATCAGCCGGGCGAGCAGGTCGGTCGGTGTCGCTTTGCAGCGCGGCGAACGCGGGCAGGCGCATCGACCAGTGCGCTCGCAGGTAGGCGTACTCCGCATCGGCCCGGTAGCCCGCGTCAAAGAAGCTCGCGGTCGTCCCGAGGTAGTAGGGATAGCCCGGCCCCGCCGGCCGCTGATTGGCGGTCGCGATCAGGTGCGTGCGCGGGTCATACACCTGCGGAACGGCGGCGTACGGTATGACTCCGGCGACGTCGTCGGCGCCGTTCCCGGCCAGTGGCAGCCACGGATCCCCGGCCCGGACCTGCGGGTAGTAGCCGGCCGAGATCGCGCCGATGTTGCCGCCCGCGTCCGCGTAGGTGAAGGTGAGCGCGGGTGACCGCCAGTGCGCCAGCGCCGCGCGGAACTGGCCGTAGTTCCCGGCGCCGTCGATCGCCAGCATGACCGCTTCGTCAGGCGAGCCCAGCGCGCCCATCCAGTCGGCCGCGACCGTCTGGCCCGCCTCCGTGAGCACCGGACCGTGCACGGTCTGCGAGACGTACAGCTGCCTGGCGGCGCCGCCGCGGACTCCGATCGTGTAATGCAGCACCTGCATCGGCCGCCACTGCCCGCGCCAGAAGTACTGCCCGGGCCGGTCGGCGCTGGTCTGCTCGGCGTAGAACATGGTGGCCTGGCTCTGGGTATCCGTCAGCGACCAGGCGATGCGCGCGTTGTGCCCGATCAGGACCGCGGGCAGCCCGGGCACGCCGACGCCCGTAACCGCCAGGCCCGGCGCGCTCAGCGCGAACTGATACCAGGCCGACGGCAAGGTCTGCGGCAGATGCGGGTCGCCGGCGAGCATCGCGCCGCCGCCGGCGACCTTCGGCCCGTTCGCCGCCCAGGCATTGCTCGCCGGAGCGCTGTACACCTGCCCGGCCGGCAGCGCGCCGGTCTGGCCGAGGATCGCCGCAGCGGCACGGGCGACGGCAGCCGAGGGTTCGCCCGGACCGGCAGACGGAGAATGCGGACGGGAACGAGGGCAGCCGGGGCGGCACGTTACCGCAGGCTGCCTGAAGCTCCCGGACGCACGCATGGTGACACGGCCGGCGGCCGACCCGCAGGTCCGCGGCCCGGACAGACGCGGCCCGAACAGCCGCGGCCCGAACAGACGCGGACAGCGGCCGGACCGGGGCCGCAGCCGCCGCTGTCACCGGCCGGGCCGCGCGGCGAGCCGGCCGCGGCCGCCGTCGGCAGCCCGCCCAGCGGCGCCAGGCCCAGATCGCGGTACGGGCCGGGGTCGTACGGGGTCTGCTGGTTCGCGGGCAGCACCGGGAACCACTGCATGGTGCGCTGCACGCCGAGCGAGCGCTCTAGCAGGGCGTAATCGAGCGGCGCTGTGCTGAAGTCCAGTTCCTGGGTCAGCTCCCCCTGAACGGCGAGGCTGTCTACCGGGGTCCAGTTCCGCGGGTACACCCCGGCCAGCGAAAACTCCGCCGGCCACTGCCCGCTCACGCGCACCTGCGCCAGATAATCGTTCACGCCGCGCGCGTACGCCAGCAGCGCCTGCGCGGCGGCACCAGACCGCGGCATTGCCGCCCACTCCCGCGCCGCGGTCCTGGCCAGCCCCAGCCGCAACTCGAACTCGTCGGAGCCAACTCCCGACGCGCCGGTCAGGGCGGCGAGCTGGCCCTCAGCGACCCGGCGCTCCAGGTCGAGCTGAGCCAGCCGGTATCTCGCCTCCACGTACCCGAGCGCGAGGAAGGCGTCGGCGTCCGATCGCGCGGTGATCGACGGCACGCCCTGCGCGGTGAATGACACCGCGGCCGGCCCGCTTAGCCCGGGCAAGGTCAGCGTCTGCGAGACCGGGCTCGCGCCGTCGGCCGCCGACCGCCAGGCGCCGTGGCCGGGCACCAGCGCCCGGCCGAGTGCGGGCACGGTGCCGAACCCGAGCGCGCACAGCGCCAGCAGGCTGACGGACACCGCAAGCGCGACGAGCCCGTTCCCTGCCCGGACGATTTTCCTGATTCGCCGCGCGCCAATCTTCACCCGGTCATCCCGTGCCCCCGCATCGTGAGGTGACCCCCGGCTCCCTCGCCGGTACACAGAATGCTAGGGCACAGTTACTCTCAGTTGCGGGACCGGTGCAGCAGGTCAAGAAACCTGGCGACGACGGGACCATCAGTAGGGCCGCCTTCGCCGCCGTCGACCGTCACCATCGCGAAGGCGATGTCGTCGGTGAACACGCGGTTGTTGAACCCGACCAGCCACGCGTCGGTGGGCAGCGGGTTGCCGTGACCGTACTGCGCCGTGCCGGTCTTGGCGTACGTGCCCGCGGGCAGCCCCCGGCCCGACGCCGTTCCGGTAGCGACGACCTGCGCCATCATCTGGTGCAGATCGCGGACCACCGTGCCGGGCAGCGCCGCCGGCGGCACCGAGTCATCAGCGGCACCGGTCACCAGCCGGGCCGCGCGGACCTCACCGGTATCGACAGCTCCGGCAACGACGGCCATGTCCAGCGGCGACACCAGCACCCGTCCCTGCCCGATGGTGGTCGCGGCCAGGTCAGCTTCGTCGGCCGGAGCCGGGACCGAGCCGCCGAACGCGGGCAGGCCTAGTCGCGGCGTCCGGCCGATCCGGTACCGAGCCGCCGTCGCGGTGAAATCCGCGGCCGTGAGGTGGCGGGTGGCCAGCCCGATGAATGCCGTATTACACGACTCGGCGAACGCATGCAGCAGGTCGCCGACCGGCGCGGTGCCCTCGGCGTTGTGGAACAGCTCGCCATCCACGCTGAGCTGACTCGGGCACGTCGCCGGCGACGACGGCGTCAGCCCGTGCTCGATCAGCGCGGTCGAGGTCAGGATCTTGAACGACGATCCAGGCGGGAACGAGCCGTCAAGCGCCAGGTTGAACCCGCTCGTTCCCGGCACGCTCACGGATGCCAGGACCTGCCCGGTGCTGGCGTTCAGGGCGATCAGGGCGGCGTTCTTGCGCACCCCGGCCAGAGCGTTCTCCGCGTCCTGCTGCACCACCGGGTCGATGCTGGTCTGTACCGGCGAGCCCGGCTTCGGCGGCAGGGTCGCCACGGTGCCGGCGGTCGCCCCGGCCGCGGTGACAGCGGTGACGGTCGCGCCGGGCTGGCCCGCCAGCTGTTTCTGGTCGGTGAACTCCAGCCCGGTCTGGCCGACGATGCTCTGCGCGGTGTAAGGCGCGCCGAGAGCCGACAGCTGCTGCGCTGTCACCGGCCCCACCGAGCCGACGATGTAAGCCAGGCCGGGCGAGACCGGGGCGCGCTCGTGAATGGTCTGGAACACCGTGCCCGGGATCGGGTAGATCTTCGGCTGCAGTTGCTGGTAACGCTGCCAGCTCACAGTCATCACGGGCTGGAACCAGGCCGGCTGCGCCCTGGCTCCGGTGAGGGCAGCGTCGATCGCTTGCTTCGTGGCGCCCGCAGTCAGCAGCGCGGATCTCACCACCGCCTCCTTCTTGATCCGCTGCCCCTCGACGCCGACCATGACCATGGCCGCCTGCGTGGTCAGCGGCGCTCCGCCGGCTCCCGTAATCTGAGCCCGCGGCGCCCAGGTGACCTCGAGCGACAGCCGGTCGCCCGGCCTGGTCAGCTGGGGCGCGATCGTGGCCGGGGACCACCTGACCAGCCAGCGCCCCGGCGAGCTCGTCAGCCGGAGGCTGGTCGCGATGGCGATCGTGCCGACACCGGGGACCGGGATGCGCTCGGTGACCGGTTCCCTGGCGGTACTGCCGCTGACGGCAAGGCGACCGGGCCGGAAGCTCGCCTGCTTGGCACCGAGGTCGGTGAGCGCGGCTGCGTTCACGGCAGTAAAGTCACCGGGCGGGCTGTCGACCAGCGCGCGCATGGCGGGCCAGTCGCGGCGGGCCCAGTCGCTCAGGTAGCTCTGCGCGACGTTCTGCGCCGTCGGCCCGCTGGAACAGGCCACCAGCCCGGCGCCGGCCATCAGGAGCGCCCCGGCGGCCGTCAGCCCGGCCCGCAGCCGTGGAACTGGCGCACGGCGCGGCGCGGCCGCGGCCGACCGGAGCACTGTCACAGGCAGGACCCTACGCACTCCTGCTGACGGCCGAGTAGCCCGTCCGGAATTTACCCATAATGGTCGATCATGCCGATCGGCTCAGGTCCGGCCGGAGATGCCGCCACCTGCGGTCGGCACATCGGGCTGCGTGTCGTCGTCCGCGCCGCGCTCCCTGCCTGCCGCGGCTGGCGGACCCGCGGCCGGCTGTGTGACCTGCTCCTCCCCCGCTGACGTCCCGGCGGCGGCCGCGTCGCTCGGAACCGACTCGCCGGTCCCGCCGTCGCCGGACGCGGCCTCCTCCAGATGCAGGTGCGGCACGATCGGCTGCATCCAGCGGGGCAGGTACCAGGCGCCCTTGCCGAGCAGCGTCATCACCGACGGAACCAGGATCATGCGCACCAGCGAGGCGTCGATCAGCACCGCGAACGCCATGCCCAGCGCCAGCATCTTGACCGTCGGGTTGGAGTTGAGCACAAAGCTGGCGAAGACCGTGACCATGATCGCGGCCGCGGTCGTGATCACCCGGGCCGTGCTCCCGATGCCGATGGCGACGGCCCGGTGCTCGTCCTTCGTGGCCAGCCAGGCCTCGTGGATGCGCGACAGCAGGAAGACCTCGTAGTCCATGGACAGGCCGAAGACGATGGCGAATACCAGCATCGGCACGTACGCCGGAATCGGCAGCGTCGTCTGCAGGCCGATCAGGCTCTTGAGCCAGCCCCACTCGAAGACCGCGACGATCACTCCGTACGCGGCTCCGATCGACAGCAGGTTGAGTATCGCCGCCTTGGTCGCGATGACGATGGACCGGAAGGCCATCGTCAGCAGCACGAACGCGATGGCCACGACGGCCAGGATCAGCCAGATCAGCCGGGAGGTGATCCGGTTGGTGAAGTCGAGGTTGCCCGCGGTCGTCCCGGTGACGTAAGTGGTCGCCTTCTGCTTCGCCAGCACGTCGTCGCGCAGCGTGGTGACTAGATTTGTCGTGGCCTGGGCCTGCGGCCGGGTGGTCGGGATGGCGTTGAACACCGCGGTGGTGCGGGCGGAGTTGATGGCGACCGGGCCTACCGAGGCGACCCCCCTGGTGCCGCCCACTGCCTTCTGCATGCTGGTCAGCAGCGTGTTGTCGGCCGAGGACGACTGCTTCGGCAGCACGACCACGATGGCGAGGGGCCCGTTGGAGCCGACACCGAAGCCGTCGGTCATGAGGTCGTAAGCCCGGCGGTTGGAATCGCTGGTCGGATTCGTGCCGTTGTCGGGCTGCCCGAGCGTGATCGAGAAGAACGGGATCGCCAGTACCAGCAGCACGACAACGCTGAGAATCGCCCACGGCCACGGATGGGCGCTGACCTTGCGGCCCCAGCGCGCGAAGGGCGAGTTCTCATGCTGCTCGGCCGTGGCGGCCGCGGTCTTCCTGGCCTGGTCCCTGGCAGTCTCGCCGGCCTTGTGGGCCCGGACCCGCGCCGACAGCGAGCGCACGTTCTGCTTGAACACGCTGAGGAAGGCCGGGACAAGCGTCAGCGCGGCCAGCATCGTGATGGCCACGGTGATCGCGGCGGCCAGTCCGAGTGCGCCGACGAACGCGACGTCGGAGATATACAAGCCGAGGATCGAGATGACCACCGTGCTGCCGGCCACCACGATCGCGGCGCCCGAGGTGCTCTCCGAGCGCCGGATCGAGCCGACGACGTCCATTCCGGTGTCGAGTTGCTCGCGGTGCCTGGCCACGAGGAACAGCCCGTAGTCGATCGCGACGCCCAGACCGAGCAGCGTGGCGATCGTCGGAGCGGTCGTGGGGAAGGTGAGCACCGAGGCCAGCAGGCCGAGCAGGGCCAGGCCGGAGCCGACGCTGAAAATGGCCGACAGGAGCGGGATGGCCGCGGCGACCAGCGAGCCGAACATGAACAGCAGCAGAATCAGCGCGCAGCCGAGGCCGATGAGCTCGGAGGTGGTGTCGCTCGTAGTCTGGCCGATCTCGCCCGCGCCGGCGCCGTACTCGACCTGCAGGCCCGCCTTCGTCGCCGGCGCCACCGCGTTATTGAGGCGGGTCAGGTAGCCGGTGTCCAGCGAGTACGGGTTCACGTTCCAGGACACGCTGGAATAGGCGATCGTGCCGTTCTTCGACACCGCGCCGCTCGAGGAGGAGCCGAACGGGCTGACGGCCTTGATGACGTTGGGGAGCTTGGCGATATTGGCAGTCGCCTGATTGACCGCCGCTGAGTCTGCCGTGACCTTGCCCTTGAGTGCATGGAAGACGATCTGACCGGAGTAGCCGCCCTGAGTGGAGAAGGTCGAGTTGAGGCGATTCAGCCCGTCATCGGACTGAGTTCCTGGCACGTTGTAGTTGTTGACGTAGTCGCCGCCGAACTGCTGCTTCGCCAGCAGCAGGCCGCCCAGGATAATCACCCAGGCGATGATCACGACCCAGTGCCACCGGGCAGAAAAGCCGCCCAGCCGCGCCAGCCATCGATTCACCGCACACCCCCGCAGGACTCGGCGCCTCCCGGGCCGCTACGAAACTGCCCCCGCCGTAGCCGCATGCGCCTTGTCGCCGACATATCCCCTGCCGACGGCGTTCCTACGCATGTGCGCCCCGCCGCAGGTGGCTATAACCCGGCAAGATCAACAACGATCATGGTCAGACCGGGCCGATCCGCGGGTCAGCTCGCCGCGTGCTCGCGGTCCGGCTGCTCCGCCGTCGCGGGCGCGGCGCTCGTCAGCTGCCGGGCGATCTCCGTCGCCCAGGCCCTGACCTGGGCCTGATCGCGCCAGTCACCGGCAGTCTTCTTCGCCATCGCGGCAGCCGGGATCCCGCGGGCGTAGGGCGACAGCCGGCCGCCGAACGTGGCATGCCCGCGGGCGCCGACACGGTCCATCAGCACGCTGACTCCGCTGACCGGCGGGATGTCGCCGGTGCTGGCGGAGTCGTCGAGCGGCCCGCTGGAGAAGAAGTAAGTGGGGCGGGCGCGAAGGACCGCGGCGTGCTTGCGGACGAACCGGCGCGCGGCCCGGTGCCAGCGGAACACGTACAGCGCGCCGCCGACAATGATCGCGTCGTATCGGGAAATGTCATGGGCCATCTCGGCGGGCAGCACGTCAGCCTCCAGCCCGGCATCACGCAGCCCGTCGGCCACCATGTACGCCAGGCCCTCGGTGCCGCCGCGCCGGGATCCGAATGTCACCAGAACACGCATCGGGCACCTCCTTCTGTCACCCCCAGCCTTGCCGGGACCGCAGCGGTAGCCAGGGCCGAAGGTCCTGACCGGACGCGCATTCGCTCACCAGATCGCCGGGTGCTTGTCCTTCCACGGGCGGGCAGCCTCGAGCTGAGCCGACAGGGAAATCAGGGTGGCCTCATCGCCCATCCGGCCGGCCAGCATGACGCCGATCGGCAGATCAGCCGCGGTCCAGTACAGCGGGACGCTGACGGCGGGCTGCCCCGACAGGTTGTACAGAGCGGTCCAGGGGGTGAAGACGGTCTGCCGGACGAAGTTCTCGGCCGGCTCCACTTCGTCAAACCAGCCCACCGGCCGCGGCGGCAGCGCAACCGTCGGGCTCAGGATCGCGTCGTAGGCGTTCAGCGCGGTCATCGCCGGCCGCGTTGCGCCCTGCAGGATGGCCTGATGCAGCAGCAGGTCGGAGGCCGACAGCTTCATGCCCTCGCCGCGCAGGTAGCGGGTCAGCGGCAGCAGCTCGCTCTCCTGCTCGGGCGCGATCGGCGCGAGCGTTGCCATCGCGAACCACAGCGCCAGGAAAGACGGCACTGCGGCCTCACTGAACGGCAGCTCGACATCCTCGACCTCGTGCCCGAGCGACGACAGCAGTGCGCTGGCGTCCTCGTAGGCAGCGACGCAATCCGGGTGTACCTCGGCTCCGGGCACCACAGTGGTCAGTGACCGGGCGATCCGCAGCCGGCCCGGATCGCGGCTGGCGTAGCCGAGGAACGACTCGCCGGCGGGCAGGCGCGGAAGCGCATACAGATCACCCGGGTGGTTCCCGGTCATCGCGTCCAGCAGCAGGGCGGCGTCGGCCACGGTCCGGGCGAGCGGGCCGTCGGTAGACAGACCGGCCAGATCGGGCATCATCGGGCCCTGCGAGATCCGGCCCCTGGTCGGCTTGATCCCGAACAACCCGCACACGCTGGCCGGAATGCGGATGGAGCCGCCGCCGTCGCTGCCCTGCGCGGCCGGGGCGAGCCCGGAGGCCACCGCGGCCGCGGCGCCGCCGCTGGACCCGCCGGCCGAGCGGGTCAGATCCCACGGCGTCCGGGCGGGCGGCCCGATCCTGGTCTCGGTGTAGCAGGGCAGCCCGAACTCCGGCGTAGCGGTCTTGCCGGTGATGACGATGCCGGCTGAGCGCAGGTGCTCCACGACGTAGTCGTCCTCGGTGGCGACGTTGTCGGCGAGGATCGCGCTGCCGTAGGTGAGCCTGACGCCGGCGACCATGTTCAGGTCCTTGATCGGGATCGGCACGCCGGTCAGCGGGGCCACCTCGCCGCCGTCCCGGCGGCTGGCCGCGACGGCTTTGTCCGCGGCGGCGGCCTGCTCGCGGGCCAGGTCGTGGGTCACGGTGTAGAACGCGCCGACCCGCTCATTGAGGCGGTCGATCCGGTCCAGGTAGTGATCGGTGATCTCGGCCGACGAAGTCTCGCCGGCGCGGATGGCGGCGGCTTGCTCGGCCACGGTCAGATCATGAATCTCAGTCACGTTACCGAAGGGTAGACCTCCGCCCGGCCGCCGGCCAGCCGGGCTGGAGCGCCCGCGACCGGATCGGCGCCCAGGTGAGGGCAAGTGAAGGGAAGCCGGAAGCAGGGTGAACGGGTTACCGTCGGAGCTGAGCACTTCGCCGGGGCACAGGCAGTACGTCCGGCCTGTGACAGGGAGACCGATTGACCACGCCCGAGTCCGAGCCCGGGAAGAGCCCGGGCGACGGCGCACCGGAGCGGCGCGCCCAGCCGGTCGTCCCTGGCTGGACGGCGGACTGGTCCGCCGGCCCTGGTTACGACGACACAGGCTGGCAGCTCGACCTTTCGCAGATCGACTGGGATGACGATTCCGGGCAGGACGGTCAGCCCGGCGGGCGGTCCGGGCCGGCTGATGTCTCCGATGACTCCGGCCGACAGGAGCAGGCCGTCGCCGACGATCCGGGCCTGCCCGGCCTCGACTGGACCGCGGCCGTCCGCGCTCGGGGCCGCCCGGGCAGGCCGGATGGCCCGGCTGCCCCGGTCACGAAACCCCCGCCGGGCGCCGGGCGGACACCGGGCGGCCGCGGCCAGCCGCCAGGTCCCGGCCAGCCGCCAGGTCGCCGGCCAGCCGCCAGGCCGCCGCCAGCGGCCAGGTGCCGGTCAGCGGCCAGGTTCCGGCCACCCGTCTGGCCGCGGCCGGGCCGGAGCTACGAGCGAGCCCGCTCCGGCGCCGGCCTCGCCGCGGGCCGGCCCGGTCACCGCGGTGCCCGCGGTCAGACGGCGGGGCGGCGATACGTCCGCCTCGATCGTGCGATCGAGCGGCGTCATGGCAGCGGGCACGATCGCCTCCCGCCTCACCGGCTTCCTCCGGACCCTGGTCCAGGCCTCCGCGCTCGGGGGCGCCGCGGCGTCGGTCGCCTACAACACCGCGAACACGCTGCCCAACGTGGTCTACAACCTGGCCCTGGGCGGAATCCTGACCAGCGTCATCGTGCCGCTGATCGTCAATGCGGCGCGGCGGGACGCGGACGGCGGCGAAGGCTACGACCAGCGGATGTTCACGCTGATCACGTTCGCGCTGCTCGGCATCACGGTGATCGCGACTCTCGCCGCGGCACCGATCGCCGACTTGTATAAGGGCAGCATCAGCGACAGCCACGGCAGCAACCAGCTGCACCTGATGATTATTTTCGCCTACTTCTTCATCCCGCAGATCTTCTTCTACGGGATGAGCTCGCTGATCAGCGCGATCCTGAACGCGCGCGGCAGCTTCGCCGCCCCGATGTGGACGCCTGTCGTCAATAACTTCGTCGTCATCGCCGTCCTCGGCCTGTACATGGCGATGGTGGCGGGCCAGCACCCGAATCCGTCCGCCGTGCTCGCGGGTCACATCCCGATCAGCTCCGGCCAGGTCGCGCTGCTGGGCATCGGCACCACTGATCGGCATCGTCGCGCAGACCATCGCGCTGCTCCCGGCGATGCGGCGGGTCGGCTTCCGGTGGCGCCCCCGGTATGACTTCCGCCGGTCCGAGGCCCGCGAGATCGGCCGGATGGCCGGCTGGATGCTCTGCTACATCGGGGCCACGCAGGTGGCGTTCCTGGTCACGACCAACATCGCTAACACCGCCAGCCCTGGCTCCGGCTTCACCGCCTATAGCTTCGCCTGGCAGCTGTTCCAGATGCCGTACGCGGTGGTCGGCATCTCGGTGATCACCGCACTGCTGCCGCGGATGAGCGTGCATGCCGCCGAACGCCGGCTTGGCCTGGTGCGGCAGGATTTCTCCGCGGGCGTCCGGCTCGCGTCCGCGATCGTGGTTCCGTCCTCGCTGGTACTTGCCGCGCTCGGCACGCCGCTGGCGAAGGTGCTGTTCCGGCACGGCCACTTCACCGCGGCGCAAGCCCATGCGACCGGCCTGGTGTTCGCGGCGTTCTGCCTGGGCCTGCTGCCGTACATGCTGTTCCAGCTTCAGCTGCGGGTGTTCTACTCACTCCACGACAGCAAAACGCCCGCGATCATAGGCCTGGCCACGATGGTGACGAACATCGCGGCGAACTACGTCGCGCTGGTGACGCTGCACGGCATCGCTGTCATCGTCGCGCTGGGCGCCGGATTCGGCCTCGCCAACCTCCTGGGCACGGTGCTGGCCTGGCGGATCCTGAGCCGCCGGCTGCGCGGCCTGGACGGCTGGCGCATCGGCCGGTCGCTTGTCCGGATGCATGCGGCCGCGCTTCCGGCCGCGCTGATCGCGGTCGCAGCGGGGCTGATCAGCGGGAACGCCTACCTTGTTGTCCTGATTGGCGGCGGTCTCGCCGCCGGAATGTACCTGGTTTTTGCCAGAGCGCTACGCATCGGCGAGCTAACCAGCCTGACTCGCACGGTCCTGTCACGGCTGGGCCGCTGACGGTCACCGGCACGTCTCGAGGCGGTCATCGGTTTGCCAGCGCCAGACCGCATACCTGCCTGTCTGACGCCGTTCATCACCTACCGCCCGCGACGCACCGCTGCTGATCCGTGAGCGGTCAGCTACGCTAAGGCATATGGACCGGGAGACCGGGACTGAGCCGACACCTGTCGGGCAGGCGGCCCCGGTCGACGGAGATCAGGAAACCAGCTAGCGTTCCGGTTCCTGTGCGCGTGGTCATGGCCGGGCTAGCCGCCGATCCGCGCCTGCCCGTGTGGACCCGGCGCGCTGTCCTGTGCGTGCTCGTCTTCGTGCCGGTCCTGCTCTGGCAGGGCTGGCGCCTCGGGCTGACCTTCGCCGCCATCGTCGCGGTCATCGACACGATCTACCAGTCCCGGCGCATGGCCCTGATCCCGGCCGAGGCCAGGGCCTCCTCGGCCCAGCGCCGTACCCGGCGACGGTTGTACCTGGTGCGGATATCCGGCTACCTGGCCATTCACGGCTGCGGCATTCCCGGCACCAGTTCGGTGATCGATCATCTGGTCATCGGCCCCGGCGGGGTGTACGCCGTCGACTCCGAGCGGTGGGACCGGCGGCTGCCAGTACGGACGGTCGCCAGCGGCAGCGGCTCGGCGTCCGGGCAGGTGCTCTACCACGGCCCGTTCAGCCAGAAGGACCGGCTGGCCCACGCCCGCTGGGAGGCCGCGCAAGCTGCCCGGCTGCTGAGCCGGGAGCTCGGCCGGGACGTGACGGTGCAGCCGGCCATGGTCATCTACGGGCCGACTGTGCCCTGGGCCGTCGCCAGCCTGCGAGGAGTGGACGTGCTGGCGGGCCGTTCGGTCGGCAAGTACTTCCGCAGCCGCAAGCGGACCAGGAGCACCGGACCCCTCAGCTGGGAAGAAGCGGGCGACATCTTCGCCGCCGCCCATCGCGTGCTGCCCTGACGACCGCAGCCGGGCCACTGCGCCGGGCGGGCGCCGAAGCGGGCTACCCTGTGACGTCCCCCCGACACGGTAAGGACTGACTCGGAAGTGGCCGATCTGCGCACCTGGGCTGCCGGAGCGCGCCCGCGGACCCTGCCCGCGGCCGTGGTCCCGGTCGTCGTCGGCTCGGGCGTGGCCTTCGGCTACGGCAAGTTCTCGCTCTGGCGGGCCGCGCTGGCCCTGCTCGTGGCCCTCGCGCTCCAGGTAGGCGTCAACTATGCCAACGACTACAGCGACGGCATCCGCGGCACCGATGAGGTGCGCGTGGGGCCGGTCCGGCTGGTCGGCTCCGGCCTGGCGAAGCCGAAGCACGTGCTGGCGGCCGCGCTTGGCTGCTTCGCCGTGGCCTGCGCGGCCGGCCTGGTGCTGGCCGCGGTCAGTTCCTGGTGGCTACTGCTGCTGGGGGCTGCCGCAGTCGCGGCGGCCTGGTTCTACACCGGGGGCAGCCGGCCGTACGGGTACCGGGCCCTCGGCGAGGTGTCCGTGTTCGTGTTCTTCGGCCTGGCCGCCGTCGCCGGGACGGCCTATGTCCAGATGAAGTCACTCACCTGGCTGCCCTGGGCGGCCGCGGCGGCGATCGGCCTGCTCGCCTGCGCTCTGCTGGTCATCAACAACCTGCGCGACATCCCGACCGACAGCGAGACGGGCAAGCGAACGCTCGCCGTCGTGCTGGGCGAGCAGCGGACCAGGGCCCTGTACATCGGCTGCATCCTGGTCCCGTTCTGCGTCGCGCTGATCCTGGCACCGGCGCGGCCGCTGACGCTGCTGGCCCTGGTAGCGCTGCCGCTCGCGCTGGCGCCGGTGCGGCAGGTACGGGACGGCGCCACGGGCCGCAGCCTGATCGTCGCGCTCGGCCAGACCGGCAGGCTCGAGCTTGCCTACGGCGTGCTGCTCACCCTCGGCCTGGCCATCAAGCTGTAGCCGGAATTCCCGCCAGGCCCCGGCTTCCCGCCAGGCCCTCGCGTCAGGCCGGTTCCCGTCAGGCCGGGGTCTAGGCCGGCCAGTCCCGTTGGCCGCGCCGCCATCCGGGTTCTCGGCGGCCTCCAGCGACTCCAGCCCGCTGAGCGACGGCAGCGATGGAGGGGGCGCGGGCGCCCAGAACGGGCTCGTTCCCGCTGGCGTCCGCGAGCGCTGCCTCGACCAGGGGCGGCGGAGCCAGCAGGTCCTCTACCGGCGCCACGGCGCCGGGCACCGCATCCGGCGGGCCGCCCGCTGAGGCCGTATCGCCGGCCAGCCCGGCCGCAGGCGGATCCTGCGGCCCTGACGTCACGGCCGGCGGCCGCGGCCGCGGCGAGAGCTGAGGGTGAACTGGCCCGTTCCCGTCCTGACTCTCCGGCCGCGGCTGGTCCGGCCGCATCACCGCCGCCGCTGAAGGCGGAACTGACCGCCTTGAGCGCGCTGGTCAGCTCGCTCGGCACCATCCAGACGGTGTTGCCGGGGCCCTGAGCGATCTGCGGCAGCGTCTGCAGGTACTGGTAGGCCAGAAGCTTGGGATCGGGATCGTTCTCGTGGATCGACTGGAACACCGTCCCGATAGCCTGCGCCTGGCCTTCGGCGCGCAGGATCGCGCTCTGCTTATCGCCCTCGGCGCGCAGCACCGTGCCCTGCTTGTCACCGTCGGCGGTCAGGATCTGCGCCTGCCGGACGCCCTCGGCGGTCAGGATCGCCGCGCGCTTCTCCCGCTCGGCGCGCATCTGCTTCTCCATCGCGTCCTTGACGCTCTGCGGCGGGTCGATGGCCCGGATCTCGACCCTGGTCACCCGGATGCCCCACTTGCCGGACGCGTCGTCGAGCACCCCGCGCAGCAGCGTATTGATTCTGTCGCGGGAGGTCAGCGTCTGCTCCAGGTCCATCGACCCGATGACGCTGCGCAGCATCGTGGCGGTGAGCTGCTCGATCGCCTGGATGTAGTTGACGATCTCGTAATCGGCCGCCCGCGGATCGGTGACCTGGAAGAACAGCACCGTGTCGATGGTGACGACGAGGTTGTCCTCGGTGATGACCCGCTGGCCGGTGAAGGAGACCACCTGCTCGCGCAAGTCGATCATCGACTTCACCCGGTCGATGAACGGGATGACGAAGTTCATGCCCGGCTCAAGGGTCTTGCGATAGCGGCCGAGCCGTTCCACGTTCCTGGCTTTCGCCTGCGGGACGATACGCACCGATCGGATGGTGACCAGCGCGGCCAGGATCACGATGACGGCAACGACCAGCCCGAAGATTTCACCCATTGCTACTCCCGCGGATACACCAGCGCTATCGCGCCCTCGATGTGCATGACGTCGACGGTGGACCCGGCCGGGATGACCGTGGACTCGTCGTAGGAACGCGCCGACCATTCCTCGCCGCCGATCCGCACCCGGCCGGCGTGCGGGCCGACTTCATCAAGGACGATCGCCGGCCGTCCGATGAGCGCCGCCGTGCCCGAGCGCAGCAGCGGCGGCTGCCTGATGTGGCGCATCGCGAACGGGCGGGCGATGCCGAGCCCGAGTGCGGACCCGAGGATGAAGGCGCCGAACTGGACGGCACCGCCACCGCCGGCCATACCGGCGATGGCCGCCACCAGAGCGGCAGCGCCGACGAGGCCGAAAGCCAGCGTCGTCGTGAGGACCTCAACGGTGCCCAGCACGGCCGCGATGATCAGCCAGATAATCCAGGTATCCATCGCGGCGCTCCGAAAGCCAGTTGAGCCTCGCTTCTGACAGTAGACCTGTCCGGCCTGCAGCGCATCCTCGCCGGCCGCCGTCGGCAGGCCGGCCGCGGGTCAGGCCTCCAGCGCGGCGGCAACCCGCCTGGCCGCAGCCGCGAGCTCGTCGTCGGGTACAGCGGGCAGCACGTCCTCCCAGATGGGCAGGTACATTCCGGCTGCCTCGACCATTCCCAGCGGGCGCGGCAGGAACCATACGTGGAAGTGCGCTCCGCCGTCACCCCACCGGTACAGGTGGACCCGGCCGACGTCGCCGAGTGACAGGATCGCCCGCTCGACGTGCCCGGCGACCCGGCCGAAGTCCGCGGCCTGGCCGGCCGGCATATCGGCGAAGGAGTCGAAGTGGTCGCGGCTGGCCAGCCAGACCGTGCCGGGAAGGCTCCCGCCGACCGGCGGGTGCAGGCTCCAGTACCGGTCGGACCAGACAGCGCTGGTGGCGGCTCCGCCGCAGATCCCGCAGGGTTCACCGCCTGGCTCACCGCGGCGCGGGGGCTCGGGTATGACCCGCCGGGCTGGCTCGCGCGGCGACAGCGGATCCTGGTACGGCATGGTCATCGGGTGCCTCCTGGCCGTGAGCGCGTGCTGACGCTTCCGACGCTAGGTGCCGCCGGTGGCCCGGCAGAAGGCCGTAGCCGGTCAGGTCATGTCTCGCCGCGGACACGATCGGCGGCCGGCCGGCTTCACACGGACGGGCGGCACCGGGGAATATTGACCTACACCGCCACAGGAGGCCAGCTATGCCCGCAGTCAGCCAACTGTCCTATAGCCACGGCGCGTCGCCCGTGCCCCTGCTCGGGGAGACCATCGGTGACAACCTGCGGCGGATAGCCGTGCAGTACCCGGCCAGCGAGGCGCTGGTCGACGTGCCCACCGGGCGGCGCTGGACTTACGCGGCGCTGGATGCCGACAGTGACACGGTCGGCGTCGGCCTCCTGGCGCTGGGCATCAACAAGGGCGACCGCGTCGGCATCTGGGCTCCGAACTGCGCCGAATGGGTCGTGCTCCAGTACGCGACCGCCAAGATCGGCGCGATCCTGGTCAACATCAACCCGGCCTACCGCAGTCACGAACTGGCCTATGTCCTTCAGCAGTCCGGTATCAAGCTGCTGGTCAGTGCGGAGAGCTTCAAGACCAGCGACTACCGGGGCATGATCGACGAGGTTCGCGGCGGCCTGGCCAGCCTGGAGCGGGTGATCTACCTGGGCACGCCCGACTGGGACAAGCTGCTGGACGCGGGCGCCGACGCCAACCGGGAGGCGCTGGCCGCGCGGACCGGCACGCTGGCCTTCGATGACCCGATCAACATCCAGTACACCAGCGGGACAACCGGCTTTCCGAAAGGCGCAACCCTGTCGCACCACAACATCCTGAACAACGGCTATTTCGTCGGGGAGGGCTGCCGCTACACCGCGGCCGACCGGGTCTGCGTGCCGGTGCCGTTCTACCACTGCTTCGGCATGGTCATGGGAAACCTGGGCTGCACCACGCACGGCGCCTGCATCGTCATCCCGGCACCGGGCTTCGACCCGGCCGCCACCCTGGCCGCGGTCCAGGCCGAGAAGTGCACGTCGCTGTATGGCGTTCCGACCATGTTCATCGCCGAACTGGCGCTGCCTGACTTCGCCAGCTACGACCTGTCCAGCCTGCGCACCGGGATCATGGCGGGCTCACCGTGCCCGGTCGAGGTGATGAAGCGCGTGCTGTCGGAGATGCACATGACCGAGGTGACGATCTGCTACGGCATGACCGAGACATCGCCGGTCTCCACCCAGACCACTGCTGACGACGACATGGACCGGCGGGTGTCCACGGTCGGGCGCGTTCATCCGCACCTTGAGGTCAAGGTGACCGACCCGGAGACCGGCCTGGTACTGCCGCGCGGCAGTAACGGCGAGCTGTGCACCCGCGGCTACTCGGTCATGCTCGGCTACTGGGACGAGCCGGAGAAGACGGCCGAGGCCATCGACGCCGGGCGCTGGATGCACACGGGCGACCTCGCGGTGATGGACGACGCGGGCTACGTGAACATCGTCGGCCGCATCAAGGACATGGTCATCCGCGGCGGCGAGAACATCTATCCGCGCGAGGTCGAGGAGTTCCTCTACACGCATCCGGCGATCGAGGACGTGCAGGTGGTAGGCGTACCTGACGCCAGGTACGGCGAGGAACTCTGCGCCTGGGTGAAGCTGCGGCCCGGTGCCGGGCTGAGCGCCGAGGAGGTGCGTGAGTTCTGCACGGGAAAGATCGCGCACTACAAGATTCCCCGGTACGTGCGGGTCACCGAGAGCTTCCCGATGACCGTGACCGGAAAGGTCCAGAAGTTCAAGATGCGTGATACGTCCGTCGAGGAACTCGGTCTCCAGGCGGCCGCCGGCACTCCGGTGGCCTGACTGGCCGCCTTCACGCCGCTCGGTACGGATTCCGTGCGGGCATACCGGACAATTCGGTCGCTGAACTACGCGAGATGTCGGGCAGAGTCAAGCGATTGAGACTCAGTGAGCCCGGAAGGGCAGCCAGTCGCTGGCAGGGACTGCGCGGCGATGCTGGCCGGCGTCCTGCTCTTGCCCGGCCGACCGCCAGCCCCTGACGGTCCAGCGCGAGCCCGCCGACATGAGCGAGCCGACGCTGGCGGCCGAGAACGCGGAGAACACCGACGCCACGCACCCAACGGAGCCGATCGACAGGATCGAGCCGGCTGAGCCGATCGACAGGATCGAGCCGGTCGAGCCGATGCTCAGGATGGAGCCGCTCGAGCCGATGCTCAGGATCGAGCCGCTGGAGCCGAGCGAGCGCAGCGCCGCCGACTCGGCCGAACTCGCGGTCCCCGGCTGCCCGCGATGGCCCCAGCGCCCCGGGTGGCCTGGCCGCCTTGGCCGCCCTGGCCGCGCTGGCCGATTTGGCCGCCCCTGACCGCGCGGACGCGGAACTCCCCCGGTTGCCTTCATTCCAGCATTCTCGCACCGCGCCGCACGACCAGCCCGGCGCCTGCCCCCGGTGGCCGTCTGAGTGTCGTACGTCCTTCTTATGCTGCTGAGATGGCGACCTTTGCGGTGACACTGGACCACGGCGAGCGCTGGGACTCCGCCCGCGGCATCCGCGAGCAGGAGAACTGGCCAGCGCACGCGGCCTTCATGGACTCTCTGGTCGAGGACGGATTCGTCATCGTTGGCGGACCGCTGGGCGACGATCAGGCCCTGCTCGCCGTCGAAGCGGCCGATGAGGAGGCCGTCAGGGACCGGCTGGCGGCCGACCCGTGGGCTCCGGCCCGGCTGCTGCATGTCGGCTCGGTCCGGCCGTGGCCGCTCTGGCTCGACAGTCGCGCGCAGCTGACGGGGCTACCGCCTGACGGGCACTGACCCGCGCTGACCTCCGCCCGCCCGGGATCAGGGGCGGGCGGGTATCGGCGGGGCGCGCCGGGCTGCCGGCGGGCCCGAGGCCGGCCAGGGCAGCCTGCACGCCGGGGATGTCATCGACACAGACCGCATCCACGCCGTCGCGGGCAAGCTCAGCCGCCTCGGCCGGGCCGGGCGTCCAGATCATCACCTCCAGGCCGGCCTGGTGCGCGGCGCGGACGACGCGCGGCGGTCTCGGCTCCGGCGCTGCTCGTGTGCAGGCAGATCACGTCGAGCCCGAGGTTGGCGGCAGCCGAGACGGCCGGGCCGGCCGAGAAACGGACTTCGGCGAGCAGCCCGAGACCGACGTCGCGGCGCGCGCCCGTCCGGCCGCCGAACCGCGCCGCCAGATACGCGGGCAGCGACGGGTCAAAGGACGTGACGAGGAAGCGCCGCGTTCCCCGGTACTCACCCAGCGCCCTCGCGACCAGCGCGTGGGTCCGCTGGTCCTCCGGATCAGTCGCGTCCGCCAGGATCGTCTTGACATCGATGTCCACCCCGACGTCGGCGGGGAGCACCGCGAGCAGATCCGTCAGCCTGACGATGCCGGCGGCGGCCAGTTCGCTGGCGGTCTGGCTGGTAATGGACTCCCCCGCGAGCGTGGCCGGGTCGTGCCAGAGCACAAGCTCGCCGTCGCGGCTGCGGCGGGCGTCGAGTTCGACCCACGGCGCCCCGGCTTCAGCGGCCGCCAGGAACGACTCCACCGAGTTCTCCCGGTAGCTACCGCTCTTGCCGGAGCCGAAGCCGCGGTGGCCGATGATGGACGGCCTGTCCTCGAAGATCAACTGAGCTCCTCCCGTTCCGCAACTGATCCGCTGCCGACCTGCGGCGACAAGCACGACTTCGGCAGAGGGGCAGGCCGGCCAGCCGGTCCCGGTCTGAGTGCGTAAGGTGTCTGAGGTTGGGAAGGCCGGTCTGATAATCGGATGCCGTAGGGGGTCACATGGATGAGAGCGTGGCACGCGAGCGGCTGACCGCCGAGCGCGATGAGGTGGCGCAACTGCTCAAGGGCACCGTATCGGCGGGCGAGCAGGACCGCGAAGTTGAGGTTGACGAGACTGGCGACTACGCGGATTCGGCCCAGCCGCTCACGGCCCAGGGCATGGACGACGCGATCGCCGAGGGTCTCCAGGACCGGATGGCCGCGATCGGCCGCGCGCTGGCCCGGCTGGACGATGGGACCTACGGCCTGTCGGTGCTCAGCGGCGACCGCATTCCTGACGCAGGCTGGAGGCCGATCCCGCGGCCGAGCTCACCATCGAGGAAGCGAAGGCGGCCGAGGCCAGCGCCAGCTAAATCCGGCGCTGGCGCGGCCACCCGGCCTGACCGGGCCGGCCACCCGGCCTGACCGCAGGACGGCCACCCGGCCTGACCGCAGGACGGCCACCCGCCCTGATCCGGGCCTCGGTCCTGGCCTTCAGGGCACACGCCTCAGGCGCCGGTCACGTCCAGCGTGATCGTGGTGCCGGCCAGAGCCTTGCTCACCGGGCACCCGGCCTTGGCGTCCGCGGCAATCTTGGCGAAGTCGTCTGCGCTGACGCCGTCAGCGGAACCGCCGACCGTCAGCTTGATGCCGCTGATCCTGAAGCCGCCAGCCGGGTCGGGGCCGAGCGTCACGTCCGCGGCCACGTCCAGCGACTGATTGCTGCCGCCGGCGGCGCCGAGCAGCGCCGAGAACTGCATCGCGAAGCACCCGGCGTGCGCGGCCGCGATGAGTTCCTCAGGGCTGGTCGCACCACCGGCGTCGTCAGCCGCGCGCTTGGGAAAACTGATCTCATAGCTGCCGAGGCCCGAGCTCACGAGAGTGACCGTGCCGCTGCCGTCCTCAAGACCACCGGACCAGCTGGTGCGCGCAGTGCGGGTAGGCATAGCTGTGCTCCTTGTCGTCGGTTGTCCGGGCCAGATACCCGGCCCGACGATGCGCAACAATCACGGCGCCGGTTTTGGTCCCGGCCCGGCGAGCAGACGGCCATCCGCCGTGTCATAGTTGGTCACACCTGGCGGGCCGGCGGCCCGCACGGAAGCGCCGCGGCCACCGTGCCAGCCGCCGCCGCGCTAGCTGTCGGGCCGATCCTGGAGGACATCTGACCAGCCTCAGCGGGCTGACCCCGGCCGCCGTGGCCGAGGTCGAGGCCGTCATCCGCAGTCACGTCCGGCTCACGCCCGTCGTCACGCTGGACCGCGCCGAGCTGGGCCTGCCCGCGGGGCCGCTGACGCTGAAGCTCGAGCAGCTCCAGCATTCCGGCTCGTTCAAGGTTCGCGGCGCATTCGCGAACCTGCTGCTCCGCGACGTCCCGCCGGCCGGAGTCGTCGCGGCCTCGGGCGGCAACCACGGCGCAGCGGTCGCCTACGCGGCCGGGGTACTCGGCGTCCCGGCCCGGATCTTCGTGCCCGAGGTCTCCTCGCCCGCGAAGGTCAGCCGGATCCGCGCCTACGGAGCTGACCTCGTCGTCACCGGCGCGACGTACGCCGAGGCCCTGGCCGAGAGCCAGGCCTTCGAAGCTGACAGCGGCGCTCTGCAGGTGCCCGCGTTCGACCAGCCGGAGACGATACTCGGCGCCTGGCACGCTCGGGCTTGAGCTCAGCCGCCAGGCCAGCACGCTGACAACGGTGCTGACCGCGGTCGGCGGCGGCGGCCTGCTGGCCGGAACGGCGACTGCCTATGCCGCGGCGCGCCCGCGCGTTCGCCTGGTCGGCGCCGAGCCGGACGGCGCGCCGACCATGAGCCGCGCGCTCGCCGCGGGCCAGCCCGTGGACGCGCCCGCCGGCAGCGTGGCCGTCGACTCGCTCGCGCCCCGGCGGGTCGGCGAGTTCACGATGGCGGTCGCCGCCAGCCTCGTCGACGAGGTCGTGCTGGTCAGCGACGAGGCCATCCTGGCCGCCCAGCAGGTGCTCTGGGAGCGCCTCAGGATCGTGGCCGAGCCCGGCGCGTGCGCGCCGCTGGCGGGACTGATCTCGGGTGCCTTCGAGCCGGAGGCAGGCGAGCACCTCGGCCTCGTCGTCAGCGGCGCCAACACCACGGCGGTGGACTTCAGCCGCTAGCCCGGCCTGCGCGCTTCGATGAGGAACCGCTGCGAATGGCAGACGAACGAGCCCGCTGACTGAATGTGCTCGTGCATCCGCGCCAGCTCGTCCCGGTAGCACGCGACGGTAAAGCCGGGAACCGTCCACAGCACCTTCCGCAGGAAGTGCACGACCGCCGCGACGTCACCGAACTCCACGCGCAGCGCCTGCTCGCGCAGATCGGTGACGTCCAGGCCGGCGGCCGTCGCCTCGGCCACCGCGACCTGCGGGCTGCGGCCCGGATGCACGGGCTGCGGGCCCATCATGAAGTCGGTCAGCTCCCGGTTGGATCCGGCGCCGACCTGCTGGGACAGATAGGTGCCGCCTGCCGTCAGCACGCGCGCGATCTCCGGCCACAGCACCTCGGTCGGATGCCTGCTGACGACCAGGCTGAAGCATCCGTCGCTGAACGGGAGGTCCGCGTCATCGGCGGCCGCCGCCACGGCGCCGCCGAAAGGCCTGAGCCTCCGCCGCGCAAGCTCGAGATTGGGAGGCCAGGACTCAGTCGCCGCCAGCACCGCTGGCACCCGCGCTGCGCCGCCGAGCGCCCCGGCCAGCACCTCACCGCCGCCGGTCTGGATGTCGAGTACGGTCCCTGCCCGCGCCAGCCGCCCGGTCAGCAGCCGGGCGTAACCCCAGGCCGGGCGCTCCTCCGTTGCCCGGCCCTCGAACCAGGAAAAGTCCCACCCCGCGGTCGGCACCGCGTCGCCTTCGGCGATCAGCTCGTCGAACTTCGGGCCGGGCGACACCAGAAAATTATGGCCGGGAACGGGGCCGGACCGCCAACTCACTAACGCCCGGGCGCGGCCGCCCCGGCGCGAAGACCAACGGAGGGGCGTGGGTGAAGAACCGTGGCCCCATGAGGGGCACCGATCGGTAACTGACGCCCTCAGGAGCTAGGAGGACAGGCCCAGCAGCCCGTCCAGGCCCACGGTCAGGCCGGGCGGCAGCGTGCCGATGCCACGGACCGCCACCAGGACACCGGGCATGAAGGAGGAGCGGTCCAGAGAGTCATGCCTGATCGTGAGCACCTCACCGTGCCCGCCGAGCAGCACCTCCTGATGCGCGACCAGGCCCGCCAGCCGGACCGAGTGCACGTGCACCCCGTCCACGTCGGCGCCGCGGGCGCCGTCAGCGGCGGTCACCGTCGCGTCCGGCATCGGGCCGGTGCCCGCCGCCGCCCTGGCCTCGCTGATCATCGCCGCCGTGCGCGCGGCCGTGCCGGACGGCGCGTCCGCCTTCCCGGCGTGGTGCAGCTCGATCACCTCAGCGGACTCGAAGAACGGCGCGGCCATCGCGGCGAACCGCATCATCAGCACCGCGCCGACCGAGAAATTAGGCACGACCAGGACCCGGGCCTCCGGCCGCGCCGTCAGCCATCCGGTTACCTCGGCGAGCCGGTCCTCGCCGAATCCGGAGGTGCCGACGACCGCAGCCAGACCGCGCCCGATGCACCAGCGCAGGTTGTCCATCACCGCGCCCGGCTGGGTGAAGTCCACCACCACGTCCGCGGCGGCCAGCGAGTCCATCGAGCCCCCGATGTCGACCCGGGCGGCGAGCTGAAGGTCGCCGGCGGCCTCGACGGTGCTGCAGACCTGCGAGCCCATGCGCCCCTTGGCGCCCAGCACGCCCACCTTGATCATGGCGCTCCTCACCCCGGCGGAATGCCAGCAGCCTAGCGACCGCCCGCCGGAAACGGCCGCACCCGGATGCGATAAGACAGTCTGCAGGGGGCTGCCCGATGCTGCCGCGCGAGAGCGCACCTACGAAGGAGTACTGCGATGACGGCGTGGAATTCGTTCTCGACGGACTCGAACAATGGCATCACCAGCGAGGTCATCACCTACCCGGCTGGCAACGGCGATGAGATTCACGCCTACGTCACGCGCCCGGTCGTCGACTCGACCAGGCCCGGCATCGTCGCCGTCCATCACATGCCGGGCTGGGACGAGTTTTACCGTGAGTTCTCCGACCGGCTGGCCCGGCACGGCTACACCGTCATCTGCCCGAACCTGTACGAGCGGTTCGGGCACGGCACTCCGGACGACATCGCGGCGAAAGTGCGCAGTGAGGGCGGCGTGCCCGACGACAGCGTGGTGGCCGACTGCGCCGCCGCGAGGGAATGGCTGCTCGCCCAGCCCGGCAGCAACGGCAAGACCGGGATCATCGGTACCTGCTCGGGCGGCCGGCACTCGCTGCTGACGGCCTGCCGGACCGAGGGCTGGAACGCGGTCGGCGACCTGTGGGGCGGCGGCGTCATCATGAGCCAGGAGGAGCTCAGCCCGGCCCGCCCGGTCGCTCCGATCGACCTCATCCCCAGCCTGTCGGCGCCGGTGCTCGGCCTGTTCGGCAACGACGACAAGTACCCGACGCCGGAGCAGGTCGACCAGCTCGAGGCTGCGCTCGCGCGCACTGGCAAGGAGTACGAGTTCCACCGCTACGACGGAGCCTCGCACGGCTTCTTCTATTACTTCGCGCCCATGTACCGGGCCGAGGCGACCATGGACGGCTGGGAGAAGATCTTCGCCTTCTTCGGCGACAAGCTGCACTAGCGGGGTCAGCCCGCCAGGGCCGCCCGCCCGGCGATCAGCGCGAGTGTCGCCGCGGCGGCGCGGTCGGCCGCGGCGGCCGCGCGCCGGCCGGCGCGGCCCCCTGCTCGTCCTCCCGCAGCAGCATGGCGTGCCCGTGTGCGCTTGCCTCCAGGGCGGTGGCGAGCGCATCCGCGGCAGCCGGGTCACCGTCGCAGATCGGTGTCACGACCGCCAGGAACGCATCGCACGGGTTCCCGGGCACGCTGCAGCTCCGGGTACCGGCTCTTGTCGAGACCCGAGCTGCAGAGGGCGTCGAAGAGCGGCCGCTGCTGCGCGGCGAACCGCACGTACGCGCGGGTCATGGCGGCCAGCTGCTGCCGGGGATCACGGAGGCGATCCGCCTCGGCCGCCACCATGGCCGCGAAGACTTCCAGGCTACGGACGGCAACGGCGGCCAGCAGGTCGTCCCGGCCGGCGAAATGCCGGTAGGGCGCCGCGGCCGAGACACCGAGCCGCCGGCTCAGCTCGGCGAGCGAGAACCCGCGCGCGCCCCGCTCGGCGATGAGCCCGATCGCGGCGTCGATCAGCGCCGTCCGGAGATCACCGTGGTGGTAGGGGCCCTGCTTCGATGCGGCGGGCATGGCAGTCAGGGTATGGCCGCCGCGCGGAGTCAGGCGGTAGCTCACCCCGGTCAGGTGGCCTCACCCTCCGGAATGTAATAGGTATTTACATTGTCATACCTCTCCGGGCTCCGCCCGTCCGGATGGTCCGGGCAGGGCAGGCAGCCTGGCACGATGGACGGACCATGACTCTTACCGATCAGCTTCCCGACGGCGCGGAGCCGGATGAGGTGTTTGCTGCCTTCGCGGAGTGGGCGGGCAAGCAGGGCTTCAGCCTGTACCCGCACCAGGAGGAGGCGCTGATCGAGATCGTCTCGGGCGCGAACGTGATCCTGTCCGCCCCGACCGGGTCGGGCAAAAGCCTGGTCGCCGTCGGCGCGCACTTCACTGCGCTGGCCGCCGGCGAGCGGACCTTCTACACCGCGCCGATCAAGGCGCTGGTGTCGGAGAAGTTCTTCGCGCTGTGCGACATCTTCGGTCCGGATGAGGTCGGCATGATGACCGGCGACGGCAGCGTGAACGCTGGCGCGCCGATCATCTGCTGCACCGCCGAGGTGCTGGCCAACATCGCGCTGCGCGACGGCCCCGACGCCGACTGCGGCCAGGTCGTGATGGACGAGTTCCACTTCTACGCCGATCCGGACCGCGGCTGGGCCTGGCAGGTGCCGCTCATCGAGCTGCCGCAGGCGCAGTTCATCCTGATGTCCGCCACCCTGGGCGATGTCAGCCGGTTCGAGCAGGACCTGGCCCGCCGCACTGGCCGGCCGACCGCGGTGGTGAGCTCGGCTGAGCGCCCGGTTCCGCTGGCGTTCTCGTTCGCCATGACGCCGCTGCACGAAACCGTCGCCGAGCTGCTCGCGACCCACGAGGCGCCGATCTACATCGTGCACTTCACCCAGGCCGCGGCCATCGAGCAAGCGCAGGCGCTGATGAGCGTGAACGTCTGCACGAGAGCCGAGAAGGACGCGATCGCCGAGCTGATCGGGAACTTCCGGTTCGCGCCCGGATTCGGCAAGACGCTGTCCCGGCTCGTGCGGCACGGCATCGGCGTGCACCACGCCGGGATGCTGCCGAAGTACCGGCGGCTGGTCGAGACTCTCGCGCAGGCAGGACTGCTGAAAGTCATCTGCGGCACCGACACCCTCGGCGTCGGCATCAACGTCCCGATCAGGACCGTGCTGTTCACGGCGCTGTCGAAGTACGACGGCACCCGGACCCGGCTGCTGATGGCGCGCGAGTTCCACCAGATTGCCGGCCGGGCCGGGCGGGCCGGGTACGACACCCTGGGGCGGGTCGTGGTGCAGGCGCCCGAGCACGTCATCGAGAACGCCAAGGCGGTGGCGAAGGCCGGGGACGACCCGAAGAAGCGGCGCAAGGTGGTCCGGCGCAAGCCGCCCGAGGGCATGGTCTCGTGGGGGGAGCCGACGTTCGAGCGCCTGGTGGCGGCCGAGCCTGAGCCGCTCAAGTCGAGCTTCGGGGTCAGCCACGCCATGCTGCTGAACGTCATCAGCCGCCCTGGCGATGCGTTCGCGGCGATGAAGCATCTGCTCACCGACAACCACGAGGACAGGCCCGCGCAGCGCCGGCATATCAGCCGGGCCATCGCGATCTACCGGGCGCTGCTGGCAGGCGGCGTGGTGGAGCGGCTCGCCGAGCCCGACGGTGAGGGGCGCTCGGTACGGCTGACCGTGGACCTGCAGGACGATTTCGCGCTCAATCAGCCGCTGTCGCCGCTGGCGCTCGCTGCGATCGAGCTGCTGGACCGGACCTCGCCTGACTATCCGCTCGACGTGCTGTCGGTGATCGAGGCGACGCTGGACAATCCGCGCCAGGTCCTGTCCGCGCAACTGTTCAGGGCCCGCGGGGAAGCGGTCGCCGCGATGAAGGCTGACGGCATCGAGTACGACGAGCGGATGGAGCTGCTGGAGGCGGTCACCTACCCGCGGCCGCAGGCCGACCTGCTGGAAGCTGCCTACAACATCTACAAGCAGGGACACCCGTGGGTCGCCGATCACGAGCTGTCGCCCAAGTCGGTGGCGCGCGACATGTACGAGCGGGCGATGACCTTCGCCGAGTTCATCAGCTTCTACGGGCTCGCGCGCTCCGAGGGCCTGGTGCTCCGCTACCTCGCCGACGCCTACAAGGCCATGCGCCAGACCGTGCCGGAAGAAGCGAGGACCGAGGAGCTGACGGACCTCATCGAGTGGCTGGGCGAGCTCGTGCGGCAGACCGACTCGAGCCTCATCGACGAGTGGGAGCGCCTGCGCAACCCGGTCGAGGAAGCGCAGCACCTGGCCGCCGAGCGGCCGCCGGCGGTGACCGGCAATAAGCGGGCGTTCCGCGTGCTTGTGCGCAACGCGCTGTTCCGGCGGGTGGAACTGGCGGCGCTGCGGCGGTTCGACGAGCTCGGCGAGCTGGATGGTGACGACGGCTTCGACGCCACCGCGTGGGCGGAGGCGCTCGAGCCGTATTTCGCCGAGCACGGCGAGATCGGCACCGGCGCGGACGCTCGCGGGCCGGCCATGCTCATCATCGAGGAGCTACCCGGCACCTGGATTACCCGGCAGATCTTCGACGACCCGGCAGCCGACCACGACTGGGGATTCTCGGCTGCGGTCGACCTCGCTGCCTCCGATGAGGCCGGCAGCGCGGTCATCACGGTGACGAGCGTCGGCCAGCTGTAGCCCGCGGACCCGCCCGCCTCCCCGCCGCCTTCTGCCGGATGCGCAACCAGTCAGTTGCTAATCTGGCCGCGATGTGCAACCATCTGGTAGCAGGTTCCCCGAGCGACGCGGAGGCGATTATGTCCACGGACTGGATCGAGCGGGAAGTGCTCATCGAGGCCTCGCGCGAGCGGGTCTGGGCCGTGCTCACGCAAGCGCCGCTGGTAGCCGAGTGGTTCGGGGACTCTGCGGAAATCGACCTGCGCCCCGGCGGCAAGGCGAGCTTCGGCTGGACCGAGTACGGAGTGCATCACGCAGTGGTCGAGGCCGTGGAGCCGCCGGGCCGCTTCTCGTACCGCTGGGCCCGCGACGCGGGCGCCGAGCCGGGTGAGGGCAACTCGACGCTGGTCGAGTTCACGCTGACCGAGGTATTCGCGGGGACGCTGCTGCGCGTCATGGAAACGGGCTTCGCCAGCCTGCACGGCGGTGAGCAGGAGCAGGAAAAGGCCGTTCGGGAGAACACCGAGGGCTGGATCGCCGAGCTGGCCGAGCTCAAGGAACGGGCGGAACGGCCCGCTGAATGACGTCGCCGGGACCGGCCAGGCCGGCAGCGTCCGGCGCCGCGAACCTGGCAGCGGCCGGCCCGGCTCTCTCGGACGCGATTCTCGCTGCCATGGCCGACCCGACCCGCCGCCAGCTGCTCGCCACGCTGGCAGCAGGGGGCGCGGCCACCGCGACGGAACTGGCCGGCGGTCTGCCGATCACCCGTCAGGCGGTGGCGAAGCAACTGGCCGTTCTCGCCGAGGCGGGCCTGGTCGAAAGGTCCAGGGCCGGGCGCGAGGTGAGGTTCAGCGTCGACGCGGCCGGCCTTGCCGTCACAGCGAGCTGGCTGGCGGCGCTGGCCGCCGAGTGGGGCGGCCGGCTGGCCGCGATTAAGAGGATCGCCGAAGCCGGCGGTTAGAACCGCGGGCGCGGCGTCCGCCCGGCCGCGGTGCGCCCGTGCTGCCCTGGCCACCCGTGCCGCCCTGCATACCCGTGCCGCCCTGGATACCCGCGACGACGAGGTCGACGACCCGCCGGGCGAACTGATCGGTCAGCGGCTGATGGCCCTGCAGCAGCCGGTGATATGCGGCGCCGAAGAGCAGGTCGAGTACCACCTCGTAGTCGGTGCCGGCGGCAATCTCGCCGCGCTCGACGGCCCGGTCCAGCATGATCCGGTGCTGCTCCCTGAGGCGCTCGATGACCCGGTCGCGCCAGGCCGCCGCCAGGCCGGGATCGCGTTGTGCCTCCGCGACCAGCCCGGCCAGGATCGGCCCGGCGCTCGTCCTGGTGACGGACTTGATCCAGGCGCGCAGCGCCGCCAGCAGATCGCCGCGCAGGCTGCCAGTGTCCGGCAGCGGCTGCTGGCTCTGGAACTCCGCGAGGAACGCGTCCAGCGCCAGGGTCCCGCGCGAATTCCACCGCCGGTAGATGGTGGTCTTGGCCACACCCGCGCGAGCGGCGACCTCCTCGATCGACATCCCGGCGAGGCCGCGTTCAGCCAGAACCTGGCCGGCGGCCTGCAGGATGGCGCGGTCCGCCTCCTCGCTGCGCGGGCGGCCGCGCCGCGCCGGCGCCAGCCCGGCAACCGGATCGGCGTCGGCCGGACCGGGAATAGGCGGGTCCCCCATGACGCTGCAGCCTATACCCTCAATACGAAACGCTCCGTATCGTATTGATGCCAGAGAAAGCGGGGACCATGAAGCAGGGCGGGCGCCAGGCGCTCCGGCTGACACTCATCCTGGTGGCCGCGTTCATGGTGGTGCTGGATTTCAGCATCGTGAACGTCGCGCTTCCGTCGATCCAGCGCGAGCTCGGGCTTTCCGCTGCGACGGTGCAGTGGGTTATCACCGGCTACGCGATCGCATTCGGCGGCCTGCTGGTTCTCGGCGGCCGCGCAGCCGACCTGTTTGGCCGCCGCCGGATGTTCATCGTCGGACTGCTCATCTTCACCGCGTCGTCGCTCTCCGGCGGCCTGGCTCACGATCCGGTACTGCTGATCGCATCGCGCGTCGTCCAGGGCGCGGGCGCTGCCCTGGTCGCGCCGTCCGCCCTGTCGCTGATCACCACCAGCTTCGCCGAGGGCGACCGGCGCAACCGGGCGCTCGGCATGTACGGCGCGACCGCCTCGATCGGCTTCGTGGCGGGCCAGGTCCTCGGCGGCGTCCTGGTGCAGTTCACCAGCTGGCGCGCCGTCTTCCTGGTGAACGTTCCGGTCGGCATCATCGCTGTAATCCTGGCGCCGCGACTGCTCGCCGATTCGCGTGGCGCCCGCGGTAACCGCCTCGATGCCCGCGGCGCGTTGCTGATCACCGCCGCGATGGCCGCTCTCGTCCTCGCCGTCTCCGAGGTGGACTTCACCGGGTGGCTGTCGCCGGTGGTACTCGGCGGCGTGGCCGCGTTCGCGGCGTGCGGAGCGGCATTCATCGTCGCCGAGCGCCATCATCCGGCCCCGCTGCTGCCAGCGGCACTCATGCGCCGGCCAGCGCTGCGCACGGCCGGCACCCTGAATCTGCTCCTGGGCCTGTGGAATGGCGGCGAGATGCTCGTGCTCTCGCTGTACCTCCAGGAGGTGCTCAAAGACTCACCGCTCGTTACCGGCCTGGTGATCGCACCGCAGGGCGTCGTCGGATTCGCGGCCGGCCTCTTCGGGGCCCGGCTGGCCCGGCGGATCGGAGTCCAGCGCGTCCTGGTGCTCACCTGCGCGATCGCAGCGGCCGGGTTCGCGGTACTGACCCGGCTGCCATCGGCCGGGCACTACAGCCCGCTGTTCATCGCCCTGATGCTGGTGGGCTTCGGCACTGCCGGCACCGCCTTCGGCACTATGGTCACCGCTACCCAGGGCGTCGCCGGGTCCGAGCAGGGCGTGGTCGGCGGCGTCATCAATACCAGCCGCCAGATCGGCGCTGCGCTCGGCGCCGCCGCCCTGCCCGCAGTCGCTGAGGCAGCCAGCCGAGATCAGCTGGTCAGCGCCAGCGGCACCAGCAAGGCCATGATGGCCGCGGCCGCCGCGGCGGCACTCGGCCTGGTGATTGCCTATCGCCGGTTGCGGGCCACGCAGCGGGTCGCGGGCGCTAGCCCGGCTCTGGCTGTGGCGGATATGAGCGGCAGCGTCACCGCCGCAGCAGGCACTGGCCGGGGCAGTGCGCCGTCACCACCGGCGCCACGGCCACAGACACCGCCACCACCGGCGCCACGGCCACAGACACCGGCGCCACGGCCATTGGCTCCGCCGGCACCACGCCGGCACCACCGCCGCGGCCACTGACACCACCGCCGCGCCACGGGCACCACCGCCGCTGGCTCGGGCACCAACGCCGCTGGCACGGGCAGCTCGGCAAGAACGGTCCGAATTCCGGCGGACCGCGCCGGAGATTCCGGCCTTCGCGATCTCGCGGCCACGCAGAATCTGGGCGCCCGCGGCCCGCGGTCAGCCGCGACGCGGCCGCCGAGCACCACGAAGGCCGCGACCGCGCCCGTCCGCTGCCCCGTCACCCCGGCCGCGGTGGCCAGTCGCGGCGCTCGCCGCGCCGCCTGCGGCGCTCCTGACGAGCTGGCTGCGCTGGCTGCGGCCGGGCCGGAACGTCCGCGGACCCGCTCAGGTAACCTGTCCGCAGCAGGCGGGCCCTGTCCCTGCTGAGCGCAGGCTCTGCGGCCGGGCCTGCCCGGTCAGCAGGGCCGGTGCACCAGGTGCGCCGTACAGAAGGAAGGGCGTGGCTCCCGGCTTATGGATCACAACTCTGCCGGCCCCGATCAGGCTCCGGCCGGCGCGGCGCGACCCGGGACCGCTGGCCGGCCTGCTGGTCGCCGACTTCTCCCGTGTGCTGGCCGGACCGTACTGCACCATGATCCTCGGTGATCTCGGCGCTGAGATCATCAAGGTCGAGGGACCCGGCGGCGACGACACGCGGCACTGGATGCCGCCGGTCAGGGACGGGATCTCGACCTACTACCTCTCCATCAACCGCAATAAGCGCTCGATTCAGCTGGACCTCAAGGATCCTGCGGACCGGGCCGCGGCCGCGGAGCTTGCCCGCCGGGCCGACATCATGGTCGAGAACTTCAAGCCCGGCGGCCTGCGTCAGTTCGGGCTCGACTACGACAGCGTCAGGACCGCGAATCCATCGGTGATCTACGCGTCAATTACCGGCTTCGGCGCTGGCGGCGGCGCGCACCTGCCCGGCTACGACCTGATCGTCGAAGCGATGTCCGGGCTGATGAGCCTCCAGGGTGACGCCGAGGGCCAGCCGTACCGCGCGGGCATCGCGATCTTCGACGTCATCTCCGGTCTGCAGACCGCCATCGGAGTGCTCGCCGCGCTCGACCACCGCCACCGCACCGGCGAGGGTCAGCTCATCGAGGCCAATCTGCTGTCGGCCGCGCTGGCCGGCATGGTCAACCAGACGGGCGCGTATGCCTCGGCCGGCGTGGTGCCGCACCGGATGGGAAACTCTCATCCGAGCCTGTTCCCCTACGAGCCGCTTCCGACGGCCGAGGGCGAGCTGGTGATCGCCGCCGGCAATGACACCCAGTTCCGCAATCTGTGCGCCGTGCTCGGAGCACCTGAGATCGCCGCTGACGACCGATTCGCGGCGAACTCGGGCCGGACTGCGAACCGGGACGAGCTGCGGCCGCTGCTCATCGACCGCCTGCGGCAGCGGACCGCTGCCCAGTGGTTTGACGACCTGATCGCGGCCGGAGTGCCGTGCGGCCCGATCAACACAGTCGCGGGCGGGGTGGCCTTCGCCGAGCAGATCGGGCTGGATCCGGTTGTGCTGGCCGGACACGGTAGACTCCGCCGTTCCCGGCATCCGCAATCCGCTGACGTTCTCGGCTACCGAGCCCCGGTACGAGCTGCCGCCGCCCGCGCTGAACGAGCATGGCGAGCAGATCCGCGCCTGGCTGGCTGATTCAGCGCAGAGACTGCCGCCGTCCGCGCGCTGATCCCGGAACGGACGCGCGGCCCGGCAGCGCCGCGCAGCCTGCCGGCTCGCGCGGCTATCCGCTCGCGCGATCGGCGCGCTCGGCCATCCGCCTGAGGCGCACAGCCTCCGACGGACGAACATTGCGGTCAGCGAGGCGTACCCTGGCGACCCGCGCGATGTGCGGACGCGGGTCGTCCGCGGCCGCCGGCAGGAACGCGCGGAACAGCGCCGCCCGCAGGAACCTGACCGTCGGACGGAGCGACGACGGGGACCAGATCGGTCTCCGAGGTGGCCATGATCAGGTACGCCATCGCCACGTCCGCGCCAGCGGCCCCGGCCCTGGCATTGGTCCAGTCGATGACCACCGGGCCGCGGCTGGTCAGCATCACGTTGCCAGGATGCAGATCCAGGTGCAGCACGGCGCTGCCGGGGCCGAGCAGTTCCGGCCAGCCCGGCGGCGCGTCAATAGCGTGCAGGCGGTTGTGGAGCTCCGCCAGGGTGCGGCCGTGCTGACCGACCAGCCAGGGCCTGCTTCCCAGGTCGGCCAGCATGTCCCGGCCGTCTAGCTGCTCCATCACCAGGTCGGGCCCGTCCGCGTCGAAGACCTCAGGGACCGGGAAGCCGCGCGCCGCCAGGTGCCGCATGATCTGAGCTTCAGCCTGCACGTCGAGCGGATGCCGGTACCGCCGCAGGACCCGGCCGCCGCCGATCGCGAAGACATCGGCAGACCGGCCCGAGCCGATCAGCGGCCCCGGCACAGCAGAAGCAGTCACGGACCGCAAACTAGCGGATCCCGCGCTCTCCTGGCGATTCGGCTTCAGGCTTCATGCTCTCTGGCGGTTCAGTGACCGCCGGCGGCCGGCGAGAGCGGAGCGGAGGCCCTAGCCGGCCAGCGCCGCGGCGAACGGGCCGTCGTCGTCGAACGGTCCGACGATCGCCAGCGCCTTCGGCTGGCCGAGCACGGCCGCCGCGACTTCGCGGACCTGATCGTGCGTGACGGCCTCGATCTCGGCCAGGATCTGATCCACCGGCTCAAGCCGCGGGTAGACCAGCTCGGATTTGCCGAGCCTGCTCATCCGCGAGGACGGATCCTCCAGCCCCAGCACAATCGACCCGCGCAGCTGGCCCTTGCCGCGCTCCAGTTCCTCGTCGGTGAGCCCGGACTCGATCACCTTGGCGACCTCGTCCTGGCAGATGGCGAGTACTTCCTCGGTCTTGGCGGGCAGGCAGCCGGCGTAGATTCCCCACTGGCCGCACTCGGCGTGCTGTGAGCTGAAGCTGTAGACCGAGTAGGCCAGGCCCCGCTTCTCCCTGATCTCCTGGAACAGGCGCGATGACATGCCGCCGCCGAGCGCCGCGTTCAGCACGCCGAGCGTGAACCTGCGACTGTCGTTACGTGCCAGGCCGGGGCAGCCGATGACCAGGTTGGCCTGCTCGACCGGCCTGGACACCAGCCGCACGCCGGTGCCCGAGGCGGCGCTGCCCTCAGTCCCGCCGAGCCGCGGCGGCGCCGGTGCGGCGTCGCCGGTCAGGACCGCGCCGAAGGCGGCAGCCGTCAGCTCGACGACGTGGTCGTGATCGAGGCTGCCGGCCGCGGCTACCACCAGGTGATCCGGCGTGTACCGGCTGCGGTAGTGCTCGGCGATCCGGTCGCGGGAGATCGCGTTGATGGACTCGACCGTGCCGAGGATCGGGCGGCCGAGCGGGGTGTCGCCGAAGAGCAGCTCGGAGAACGCCTCGTGAACCAGGTCGGACGGGTCGTCCTCGTTCATGGCGATCTCTTCGAGGATGACGCCGCGCTCGGCGTCAACCTCCTTCGGCTCGATCAGGGAGCTTGGTCACCATGTCCGACAGGACGTCGATCGCCAGCGGCAGGTCGGCGTCCAGGACCCTGGCGTAGTAGCAGGTGTACTCCTTGGCGGTGAACGCGTTGAGCTCGCCGCCGACGGCGTCCATCGCGGCCGAGATCTCCAGGGCGCTGCGCTTGCTGGTGCCCTTGAACAGCAGGTGCTCCAGGTAGTGCGTGGCCCCGGCGTGCGCGCGGTCCTCGTCCCGTGAGCCGACGCCGGCCCAGATGCCGAACGCGGCCGACCTGACGGCCGGCAGCGACTCGGTGATGACGCGCAGGCCGCCCGGCAGGACGGTGCTCAGCACACCGTCACTGCCGGCCAGCCGCTCGGTAGCAGAACTCATGATCTGCTGCCGGCCGTCAGGAGTTGCCGGAACCGGACTCGCGTGCTCCGCCGCGGCTGCGCTGCCTGCTGCGGTGATGGTCGCCGCCCCGGCTGCCGTTGCGGTCGCCGCGGTCCTCGCGCGGCCGGTCATCGTGACCGCCGCCGCCACCGCCGAGGTCTTCCCCGGCAGCCTCGCGCTCGACGACCTCCACCGGCACCAGCGACAGCTTGCCCCGGTCGTCGACCTCGCGGATCTCGACCTGGATCTTGTCGCCCACCGTGACGACGTCGTCTACGTTCTCGATCCGGGCGCCGCCGTGCAGCTTGCGGATCTGGGTGATGTGCAGCAGGCCGTCGCGGCCGGGCAGCAGCGAGATGAAGGCGCCGAAGGTCGTGGTCTTGACCACGGTGCCGAGGAAGCGCTCGCCCACCTCGGGGATGTGCGGGTTGGCGATCGCGTTGATCGCCGCCCGCGCGGCCTCCGCCGAGGCACCGTCGGTGGCGCCGATGTAAATGGTGCCGTCATCCTCGATCGTGATGTCGGCTCCGGTGTCCTCCTGGATCGAGTTGATCATCTTGCCCTTCGGGCCGATGACCTCGCCGATCTTGTCGACCGGGACCCGGACGGTGATGATCCGCGGCGCGAACTCGCTCATCTCGGCCGGGGCGTCGATGGCCTCGCGCATCACGTCCAGGATGGTCAGCCGCGCGCCGCGCGCCTGCCGCAGCGCCGCGCCGAGCACCGAGGCGGGAATGCCGTCGAGCTTGGTGTCGAGCTGAAGGGCCGTGATGACGTCCTTGGTGCCGGCGACCTTGAAGTCCATGTCGCCGAACGCGTCCTCAGCGCCGAGGATGTCGGTGAGCGTGACGTACTCGCCGCCCTCGTGGATGAGGCCCATCGCGATTCCCGCGACCATGCCCTTCAGCGGCACGCCCGCGTCGAGCAGCGACATCGTGGAGGCGCAGACCGAGCCCATCGACGTCGAGCCGTTGGACCCGATCGCCTCGGAGACCTGCCTGATCGCGTACGGGAACTCCTCGCGCGTCGGCAGCACCGGCACCAGAGCGCGCTCAGCCAGCGCGCCGTGGCCGATCTCCCGGCGCTTGGGCGAGCCCACCCGGCCGGTCTCGCCGGTGGAGTACGGCGGCATGTTGTAGTTGTGCATGTAGCGCTTGGTGCGCTCCGGGATTCAGCGTGTCGATCATCTGCTCCATCCGGAGCATGTTGAGCGTGGTGACGCCGAGCACCTGGGTCTCGCCGCGCTCGAACAGCGCCGAGCCGTGCACCCGCGGGATGACGCCGGCCTCGGCCGACAGCTGCCGGATGTCAGCCAGCCCGCGACCGTCGATGCGCAGGCCCTCGGAGATGATCCGCTTGCGGACCAGCTTCTTGGTCAGCGCGCGGAACGCCTCGCTGATCTCCTTCTCCCGGCCCTCGAACTGAGCCGACAGCTTCTCGGTGGCCAGTGCCTTGATCCGGTTGGTCTCGGCGTCGCGGTCCTGCTTGCCGGCGATGGTGAGCGCCTGCGCCAGGTCCGAGCCGACCTCGGCTTCCAGGGCCGCGAGCACGTCGTCGCCGTAGTCGGAGAACACCGGGAACTCGGCCGTCGCCTTGGCCGCGTGCCTGGCAATCTCCATCTGGCCCTCGCACAGCTGCCGGATGAACGGCTTGGCAGCGTCGAGCCCGGCGGCGACGATCTCCTCGGTCGGCGCCACGGCGCCGCTGCCGGAGTCGGCGATCAGCCGCAGCGTGCTCGGCGTGGACTCGGCCTCGACCATCATGATCGCGACGTCACCGTCGTCGAGCACCCGGCCGGCCACGACCATGTCGAAGGTGGCGTTCTCCAGCTGGGAGTGCGTCGGGAACGCGACCCACTGGCCGGAGATCAGGGCGACCCGGACGCCGCCGATGGGGCCGGAGAACGGCAGCCCGGCGAGCTGGGTCGACATCGACGCCGCGTTGATCGCGACGACGTCGTACAGGTGGTCCGGATGCAGGGACATGATCGTCTCGACGATCTGCACCTCGTTGCGCAGGCCGTGCACGAACGACGGGCGCAGCGGCCGGTCGATGAGACGGCAGGTCAGGATCGCGTCCTCGGACGGACGGCCCTCGCGCCGGAAGAACGAGCCGGGGATCCGGCCCGCGGCGTACATCTTCTCCTCGACATCGACGGTGAGCGGGAAGAAGTCGTAGCCCTCGCGCGGGCTCTTGCCCGCGGTCGTGGTCGACAGCACCATGGTCTCGTCGTCGAGATAGACGACGGCGGAGCCGTTCGCCAGCTTGGCGAGCTTGCCGGTCTCGAACCGGAGCGTGTGCGCGCCAAATGAGCCGTTGTCAATGGTGACTTCGGCGGTGTAGACACCCTCCACGGGGTGACCTCCTTGACTGAGGTCCCGCGCGTGTCCGCTGCATTTCTCAGAGCGCAAGGGCCGCCGGCGAGGCGAGTCCCGTGCTGCGCACGGGAGCCGCCAGTCACGATGCCGGGCCGGCGGCTGGCGGTCTTCGATCGAAGCTCTCGGCTCTGGCTGCCCGCAAGGCGGGACTGCCATAACCCGAGAACCACTACCGAGGACCGGCGCGAAGGGCGCTGCCTGCGCTCCTGGCCGGAACCGCGGGACGTTGTACGTTCGCGTTTATCTAGTTGTGAGTCCGCTGGCCCGAGGCCGGCGGTGATACGTCAGCGGGACGGCGCCAGGCCGTCCCGCTGTGGTGGTTACCGGCGCAGGCCGAGCTTCTCGATCAGGGCGCGGTAACGGGTGATGTCCGTCCGGGCGAGGTACTGCAGCAGGCGCCTGCGGCGGCCCACGAGCAGCAGCAGCCCGCGACGGCTGTGGTGGTCGTGCTTATGCACCTTCAGGTGCTCGGTCAGATCAGCGATCCGCCGGGTCAGCAGCGCAACCTGGACTTCCGGCGAACCGGTGTCACCCTCATTAGTCGCGTGCCCGGCGATGATCTCGTTCTTCACCGTGGTGTTGAGCGGCACGTTGCTCCTTTGTCGTCTTCTGTGTCGTAGGTCCTCGGCTGCCCGGGCTCAACTCCGTGAGAGCCTCGCCAGGGCTGGTCCGGGTGAGCGCCGCGCCAGGTGGCGGGCAGGCTCCCCGATGGCCAGCCGCCTGAGGGCGCAGCTAACCTGGCCAGATACTCCGGCCGATCCTCAACGGTACCACGCTGAGGTGGCCGCGGAGTACAACGGGCAAAACGCCGGGCCAGCCAGCGCCTCAGGCCGCGGCCAGCAGCCGGCGGGCGTTGTCGACGTCGATCCGCATCTGGGCGACGAGGTCATCGGCCGAGCCGAACTTCAGCGTGGCCCGCAGCCGCGAGGCGAAATCGACCGCCACGTGCGCCCCGTAGAGGTCGAGATCATCACGGTCGAGTGCGTACGCCTCGACGGTGCGTTCCCGTCCGTCGAAGGTCGGGTTCGTCCCGACCGAGATGGCCGCCGGCCAGCGCTCGGTCTCCTCGCCGCCCGGGCCGAGGCTCGCCAGCCACCCGGCGTAGACCCCGTCGGCCGGGATCGCGGTGTGCGGCAGCGTCTCCAGGTTGGCGGTCGGGAACCCGAGCAGCCGGCCGCGCTGCTGGCCGCGCACGACCACGCCCTCGACCCGGTGCGGCCGGCCGAGGTCGTGGGCGGCGCCGGCCACGTCGCCCTCCGCCAGCATCGCCCTGATGGCCGTGGAGGAGATCGTCACGCCGTTCTCGGTCAGCAGCGGCACGCCCTCGGCGCTGAAGTCATACTTCTCGCCGAGCTCGGCCAGCAGCGCCACGTCGCCGGCCGCCTTGTGGCCGAACCGGAAGTTCTCCCCCACGACCACCCGGGCCGCGTGCAGCCGGTCGACCAGGACGGCCCGGACGAACTCGTCCGGGCTGAGCCGGGAGAACTCCAGCGTGAACGGCAGCACGCAGACGGCGTCGACGCCGAGGCCGGCCAGCAGCCCGGAGCGGCGGGCGGCAGTGCCCAGCAGCGGCGGGTGCGAGCCCGGCCTGACGACCTCGTCCGGATGCGGGTCGAAGGTGATCACCACCACCGGCAGCCGGCGGGCGCTGGCGGCGGCCCGGGCATGCCGACGATCCGCTGGTGGCCGCGGTGCACGCCATCGAACTCGCCGATGGTCACGACGGACCTGCCCCACTGCGCGGGCACGTCGTCCAGGCCATGCCACCGCTGCATCAGCTTGTCTCCCAGGGTCACTCGGCACTCCGGCGCGGTTGTTCTAAGCCTGCCATGCCCGGCCGGCCCGGCGGGCCAGCGCCCGCGGCTCGCCGTTACGGACTGAAAACCGCCAGCGAGCGCGCCTGGCCGCCGGCGTCGGTCAGCAGCGCGGCCAGCGATCCGTCCGGGGCGAACGCGGCGACCGGTACGTCCCCGGTGCCTGTCGCGGCCAGCCGCTTGCCGTGGCCGACGTCGCGGGCCTCGTCCGCCGTCAGGTCCCGCCGTGCGAACGCCTCCGCGGCCGCGGCCGCCAGCGGCGTGACCTCGAGCCGGCCAGCTTGCTGCGCGCCCGCGGCCAGCTCCTCGAGCGTGCGCGCAGCGGCGACGTCGTAGGGGCCGACCCGGCTGCGGCGCAGCGCGGTCAGGTGCCCGCCCACCCCGAGCGCGGCACCCAGGTCGCGGGCCAGCGCCCTGATATAGGTGCCGCTCGAGCAGGTCACGGCCACGTCGGCGTCCAGCAGCCCGCCCTCGCGCCGCGTCGAGGTCACCTCAAAGCGCGTCACGGTCACGGTCCTGGCGGCGAGCTCGGGCGCCTCCCCGGCCCTGGCGAGCTTGTAGGACCGCTGGCCGCCGACCTTGATCGCGCTGATGCCGGGCGGCACCTGGCTGATCTCGCCGGTCAGCGGGCCGATGGCGCGCAGCAGCTCGGCGTCGGTGATGTGACCGGCGGGAACGAGGTCACCCGGCGTCCCGGCAGCATCGTCGGTGTCGGTCGACTGGCCGAGCCTGATGGTGCCGGTGTACTCCTTCTGCGTCAGCGCGAGATAACCAAGCAGCCTGGTTGCCTTCTCCACGCCGACCACCAGCACGCCGGTGGCCATCGGGTCGAGCGTGCCGGCATGGCCAACTCGCCTGGTGCCCGCCAGCCTGCGGATGCGGGCCACGACATCGTGGGAGGTCAGGCCCTGCGGCTTGTCGACGATCACGATCCCGCTGGCCGCAGGCGTCATTGCCGGTCGAGCTCCCGCAGCAAGGCGGCGACGGCCTCCCCCAGGCGGCCGGGGTAGGAGAACCCCGCCGCGCGGGCGTGACCGCCTCCGCCCAGCGCCGTGCAGACCGCACCCACGTCTGCCAGCGACTTGGAGCGTGCCGATACCTGCCACACGCCGTCGTCAGCCTCCTTGAGCACCGCGGACACCTCGGCCTCGTCGGTCTTGCGGATGAGGTCGATGACGGATTCGGCCGCCTCCAGCGGCAGCCCGCCGGCGGCGGCCCGGTCGGCTCTGGTCACTGTGGTCCAGACCAGGCCGAGGCCACCGGCTGCCGCAGGCTCGAGCACGGCGCGCCCGAGCGCGGCCGACAGCATCGTCAGGTAGCCGAACGGCGCGCGGTCGTACAGCTCGCGGGCCACGATGCCCGGATCGATGCCCGTCGCGAGCAGGCGGGCGGCCAGCTCGTGGACCTGCGGCGTGGTTGCCGAGTACTTGAACGAGCCGGTGTCGGTGACCAGGCCGGCGTACAGCCCGAGCGCGATGTCGCGGGTGAGCGCGATGCCGAGGCGGCCGATGAGCTCGGCCGCGACCACCGCGGTGGCGGCGGCCGCCGGGTCGACCAGGTTGACCGAGCCGAACCCGGTGCTGGACGCGTGGTGGTCAAGCACGATCAGCTCGCCGGCGGCGGCCGCGGGCCCGGCGAGCAGCCCGAGCCGGTCGATGCTGGCCGCGTCGAAGCACACCATGACCTCGGGCCGGGCCGGATACTCAGCCGGCGGCCGCAGCAGCGGCTGACCGGGCAGGAACCGCAGGATGCCCGGCACCGCGAACGGATCCTCACCGAAGGAGGCCGCTACCGGCAAGCCGGGACGGCCGCTCGCCAGCGCCGCCGCGAACGCCAGCATGGAGCCAAGCGCATCCGCGTCCGGCCGGATGTGACAGGCGAGCCAGACCTGGCTGGCGCTATCGATGGTCTTGACCGCGCGAGCCCAGTCCGCCTCAGCGATCGCTGTCACCGAGCTCGCCGTCATCGGCTTCAGCCTCGTCGTCATCAGCGTCGTTCTGATCGTCAGGCGTCCGGTAAGGATCGGGATCGCCGGCGTGGACAGCGCCGTTGCGGGCGGCGGCGACCGCGGCATCGGCGGCCCTGGCCTTCTCGACCAGGTCCTCGATGGTGCGCGCGGCCTCGGGCACCGTATCCCTGGTGAAGCTGATGGACGGGGTGTGCTTCAGGCCGGTCTGCCTGCCGACCTCAGACCGGATGAGGCCGGTCGCGCTGGCGAGCGCGGCAGCCGTGCCCGCGATCTCGTCCTCGGAGCCGTACACGGTGTAGAAGACGGTCGCCTCGCGCAGGTCACCGGTCACCCGGGCCTCGGTCACGGTGACGAAGCCGAGGCGCGGGTCCTTGACCCGCCGCTCCAGCATGTCCGCGACGATCTCGACGATCCGGTCATTGAGTTTGCGGGCCCTGGCCTGATTCATCGGCTCACTCCCCCTCGTCGGTCAGCAGCCGCTGCCTCGCGGCCAGCAGCTCGATCTCGGGCCGCTCCGCGATGAAGCGCTCGCATGCGTCCAGTACTTCCCTCGCGTTGGCCGCGGTCGAACTCACCACGGCGATGCCGATCTCGGCCCTGCGGTGCAGGTCCAGGTACCCGGTCTCGCCGACGGCGACGCCGGGGAACCGGCGCCGCACCTCGGCGACCAGGGGCCTGACCGCCGAACGCTTCTGCTTGAGCGAGCGAACGTCGCCGAGCAGGACGTCCAGGGTCAGGGCCCCGACGTACACGCCAGCCTGCCTAGGCCCGCGGCTTCTCCCGCATCTCGAAGGTCTCGATAACGTCACCGATCTTGATGTCGCTGTAGCCGATGCCGATGCCGCACTCGAAGCCCTCCCGGACCTCAGTGGCGTCATCCTTGAACCGGCGCAGCGAATCGACCGTGAGGTTGTCCGAGACGACCACGCCATCGCGAACCAGCCGGGCCTTGCTGTTACGCGTGATGGTGCCGGAGCGGACGATGCAGCCGGCCACGTTGCCGATCCGCGGGACCCGGAAGATCTCGCGAACCTCCGCGGTGCCCAGCTGGGCCTCCTCGAAGATCGGCTTGAGCATGCCCTTGAGCGCCGCTTCGACTTCCTCGATCGCCTGGTAGATAACCGAGTAGTAGCGGATGTCGACGCCCTCGCGCTGCGCCAGCTCACCGGCCCGGCCAGCCGGCCGGACGTTGAAGCCGATGATCACGGCCTCGGATGCGATGGCCAGGTTCACGTCGTCCTGGGTGATCGCGCCGACGCCGCGGCCGATGACCCGCAGCTGGACTTCCTCGCCGACGTCGAGCTGCAGCAGCGCGTCTTCCAGCGCTTCCACCGAGCCGGACACATCGCCCTTGATGATGAGCAGCAGCTCTTCCCGCTCGCCGGACTTGAGCGCGGACTCCAGGTCCTCGAGTGTGACCCGCGGCCGCCGCTGGGCGAACATCGCGCTGCGCTCCCTGGCCTCGCGGCGTTCGGCGATCTGCCTGGCAATCCGGTCGTCGTCGACGACCAGGAAGCTGTCGCCGGCGCCGGGCACCGCGGTCAGGCCGAGAACGAGCACCGGACGGGACGGCGGTGCGTCCTGCACCGGGTCGCCGTTCTCGTCGAGCATCGCGCGGACGCGGCCGAAGGCCTCGCCGCAGACGATCGAGTCGCCGACCTTGAGCGTGCCGCGCTGGACGAGCACGGTGGCAACCGGGCCGCGGCCCTTGTCCAGGTGGGCCTCAATGGCAACGCCCTGAGCCTGCTGGTGCGGGTTCGCCCGCAGGTCCAGCTCGGCGTCCGCGGTCAGGATGACGGCCTCGAGCAGTTCCTCGATGCCGGTGCCGTTGCGTGCGGACACGTCGACGAACAGCGACTGGCCGCCGAACTCTTCGGCCACCAGGCCGTACTCGGTCAGCTGAGCCCTGACCCGCTGCGGGTCGGCGCCTTCCTTGTCGACCTTGTTGACGGCCACGACGATCGGCACGCCAGCGGCCTGGGCGTGGTTCAGCGCCTCAGTGGTCTGCGGCTTCACGCCGTCATCGGCAGCCACGACGAGTATGACCAGGTCGGTGGTCTCGGCACCACGGGCACGCATGGCCGTGAAGGCCTCGTGACCGGGGGTGTCGATGAAGGTGATCTTGCGCTCGTTACCGTCCACCACGGTGTTGACCTGGTAGGCGCCAATGTGCTGGGTGATGCCGCCCGCTTCGTGCGCCACCACGTTGGTGTGCCGGATGGCGTCAAGCAGCTTCGTCTTGCCGTGGTCGACGTGACCCATGACAGTGACGACCGGAGGCCGGGCCACCAGGTCGGTGTCCTCGCCTTCGTCCTCGCCGAACTCGATGTCGAAGGACTCGAGCAGCTCCCGGTCCTCTTCCTCCGGGGAGACGACCTGAACGTTGTAGTTCAGCTCGGCACCGAGCAGCTGCAGGGTCTCGTCGTTGACCGACTGGGTCGCGGTCACCATCTCACCGAGGTGGAACAGCACCTGCACCAGCGATGCCGGGTTAACGCCGATCTTGTCCGCGAAGTCGCTCAGCGAGGCGCCGCGGGACAGCCGGATGGGCTGGCCGTTGCCGCGCGGGATCGACACGCCGCCGATCGCCGGCGCCTGCATGTTGTCGAACTCCTGACGGCGCTGCTTCTTTGACTTCCGGCCGCGCGACGGGCGTCCGCCCGGCCGCCCGAAGGCGCCGGCCGTGCCGCCGCGGCCACGTCCGCCCGGACCTGGCCGGGCCGGGGCCATGCCCGGCCGGGCACCGCCGCCCAGGGCCGCCGCCGGGACCACCGCGACCACCGCCGGGGCCACCGCGACCGCCCCCAGGACCACCGCCGGGGCCACCGCGGCTGCCGCCAGGACCGCCGCCGGGCCTCGGACCTGCGCCCGGGCCGGCTGAGCCGCCGTAGCCGCCGCCGCGCGGGCCGCCGGCGCCGCCCTGGCCGAACGGGCGACCGCCAACTGGCCGTGGCGGCATGCTGCTCGGGCTCGGCCGCGGTCCGCCCGGGCGGGGCCCGCCGGGACGCGGGCCGTCAGTGGTGCCGCCCGGACGTCCGGCCGGACGCGCGCTGGCCGGGCCTGTCGGCGCGCCGGGCGCAGCCGAGCCGGGTGCTGCCGGGGTGCCCGGCTGCGGGGCACGAGGCGCTGCGCCCATGCCGGTCGCCGTCGAGCTGAAAGGGTTGTTGCCTGGCCGCGGCCCGGGCCGCGGAACATGCCGCTGACCGGGAGACGGCGCGCTCGGCCGCGGGCCGGCCGCGGGGCGCGGTGCGGGCCTGGCGGCCGGTGCCTCGGAATCGGGCTGGCTGGCTGGCATTGTCTCGGCCGGCGGCACCTGCGGGCCGGAGCCCTGGTCAGGCGGGAACGGCACGGTGACAGCCGGGCCCGTCGGCGCTGGCCGCTGCGGGGCCGGGGCCTCCGGGGCCGCAGGCTCCTGCGGCTGTACCTCGACGCGCGGTGCCTGGCCGTTCTCGGCCGGGCGCGCCGGGGCCTCCGGCGCGCTGGCTGGCTTGCCGCCGTTGGCGGCTCGTCTGGCGGCTGGTGCCTTCTGCCCAGCGCCATTGCCGCCGGCCTTGGGTGCCTGGCCGGCGAACTCATCCTTAAGTCTGCGGACTACCGGCGCCTCGATCGTCGAGGACGCGGACCTGACAAACTCACCCATCTCCTGGAGCTTGGCCATCACGGCCTTGCTCTCGACGCCGAACTCTTTCGCGAGTTCGTAAACCCGGACCTTCGCCACTGCGCTCCCTCTACTCGGCCCGGAAACTCCGGGCCTGCCAGCCGGGCGGGGCAGGGCGTGCTCCGTCCGGCGTCAGATTGTGCTGTTCATCGCCGCATGCTCATCGGGCGCTCATCGCAAGTCAGCCTTCTTTCGTCTCGCCCAGTCGCTGGCTAGCCGCCGCCAGGTATTCGGTGACCCTGTCCGCCGGCAAGGGTGCCGGGAGGCGAAGGGCCCGCGCGAACGCCTTGCGGCGCTGGGCTCGTTCCAAGCATGCCAGGCTTGGGTGCAGATACGCACCCCGGCCAGGCCTCCGCGCGGTGATATCAGGAATTATCTGGGCTCCCGCCGCCACCACGCGGATCAAGTCGGGCTTGGCCGCGCGTGCCCCGCAACCGATGCAGGTCCGGATCGGCGCAGCCTGTCCGGTGTTCAGCTTACCGTGCCCCGGCTTGCGCGGCACCGGGCGCTGTGCCCGCATCCGCGGCCGTCTCGCCTGCGGCCGCTTCGGTGGCGCGATCGGCGCCGGTCACACTGCCTGGATCACTGCCGGTCTCATGGGCCGTATCACTGTTCGCCCCACTGGCCGTCTGACTGGGCTGACGGGTCCCCGTGCTGGTCGGCGCACTGCGCGAGGCCGCACTGCGCGAGGCCGCACCGCCCGATGCCGCCCGACGCCGGTCCGGTTTCACCGGTATCGGGCCTGATGTCGATCCGCCAGCCGGTGAGCCGGGCGGCCAGGCGCGCGTTCTGGCCTTCCTTGCCGATCGCCAGCGACAGCTGGTAGTCGGGAACGATCACCTGCGCCACCCGAGCCTGCAGATCGATGACATTCACCTTGGTGACGCGAGCAGGCGAGAGCGCGTGCGCGACGAACTCAGCCGGGTCGGCCGAGTAGTCGACGATGTCGATCTTCTCGCCGTGCAGCTCGGTCATCACGTTGCGGACCCGGCTGCCCATCGGGCCGATGCACGCGCCCTTGGCGTTGACCCCCTGCTGGTGCGAGATCACGGCGATCTTGCTGCGGTGCCCGGCCTCGCGGGCGATCGCCGCGATCTCCACCGCTCCGGACGCGATCTCCGGCACTTCCATCGCGAACAGCTTCTTCACCAGGTTCGGGTGCGTCCGCGAGAGCGTGACCGACGGCCCCCGGTAGCCCTTGCGCACGTGCAGCACGTAGCAGCGCAGCCGCTCGCCGTGCACGTACTTCTCACCGGGCACCTGCTCGGTCGGCGGCAGGATCGCCTCAAGCTTGCCCAGGTCAACGAGCACCGCGCGGGGATCCTTGCCCTGCTGGATCACTCCGGCCACCACGTCGCCCTCGCGGCCGGCGTATTCGCCGAAAGTCAGCTCGTCCTCGGCGTCCCGCAGCCGCTGCAGGATGACCTGCCGCGCCGTGGTCGCCGCGATCCGGCCGAAACCCTCCGGCGTGTCGTCATATTCCCGGCCGGGCTCGGCGCCGTCAGCCGACGCCTCTCGCGCCCAGACGGTGACGTGGCCGCTGCTCCGGTTCACCTCGACCCGCGCCACCGCGGCTGCGCCGTCGGTCTTGTGATACGCCACGAGCAGGGCATCCTCGATTGCCTTGATGGCCAGGTCAAGGGAGATGTCCTTCTCCGCCTCCAGGCTCCTCAGGACGCTCAGGTCAATGTCCACCTAGTCCTCCTCGCCCAGATCATCATCGTCGGCAGTGTCGCCGAAATGACCGAATTCGACCTGGACCCGGCCAGGGCCCAGCTCTGCGTACTGGTAGTCGCGAGTGACCCCGTCCCGCTCCAGGGTCACGCCCTGGTCTCCTGCGGCCACGATGCGGCCCTCGGCCTGGTCGGCCCCGTTTCCGTTCTGATGATCAGAGCTGACGCTGGTCAGAGGGGCCACCACCAGCCGCCCGGCCGCACGCCGCCAGTGCCGGGGCTGAGTCAGCGGCCGGTCGATGCCCGGCGAGGACACTTCGAGGGTGTAGGGCTGCTCACCCATCGCCTCGTCGCTGTCCAGCCTCGCCGAGAACTCGCGACTGGCCAGCGCGATGTCGTCGAGGCTGACGCCGCCGTCGGCGTCAATGACTACGCGGAGTACCCGGCGGCGGCCGGCCGACGTGACCCGGACGCTCTCCAGGTCCATGTCCATCGCGTGCACGACGGGCTCCAGCAGCCGGGTCAGGCGGTCAGAGTCAGGCACCGGGCCGCCCTGGGCAGCCCGCGGCCTCGCCTCCCGGCCGCTAGCCTTGACCTTGGCCTGGGGATGCGAACCGCGACGAGAGCCACCCTGCATGACGACCTCCTCGCCCGCGACCTGTGCTGTTATCCGCGCTGTGCCGTTTACCGCGTCGTCATCTAGCCTATCCGGGACGCGGCGCCATGGTTCGTGGCCGGGCCGTTCGCCCCCGCGTAAGATGCTGCGACTGCAGTTGCAGAAGCTACGCAATAGTGGCTGTGTGCTGGAGGATGCGGTTGTGACAGTGGACGGGGGGCATCCCTCGCGGGGTCGGGGGACCGGCGTCAGCAGGCGCGCCCTGCTGACCGCCTCCGCGGCGGCCATCCCCCTGGCGCTTACAGCGTGTAAGGGCGTCCAGGCGCTGGGCTCGCCGCCTCCGCCGCCGGCCGACATTCGCGCTCTGGAGTCGGCGATCGTTGCCGAAGCGGCGATGGCGGCGAACTACGCCCGGGCGCTGCGGGTGCTCGGAGCGTCCGGCGCGGCCAGGCCGGCGCCTGCCGGGACCCTCGCGGCGGTGCGGGCGGTGCATGCCGATCACGCCGCGCACCTCGCTGAGCTCAGAGCGCGGCTGCGGCTGCCAGCCGGGGTGAAGTTCTACTCCCCCGGCGACCAGGACGCGGGGGCGAGCCCGGATACGTCAGCCAGCCCGGATACGTCAGCATCGGCGGCGGCTGGCGGAGGCCGGCAGTGTCAGTGTGGTCCTGGCCGGACTCGAGCGCGCCGAGCAAGCGGCCTCCGACCGGCTGCTGCGCCAGCTTGACGGGCTTCCAGGGTCGCTGGCGCAGCTGTTCGCCAGCATTGCCGCGTCCGAGGCCACGCACGTGCCCTACCTGAAGTCGGCACGGGAGGAGCGGTGAGCAGCTCATCAGCGGCGGCCGTCGCGGCACTCCAGCGTGCTCTTCAGGCCGAGCAGGCTGCCAGCTACGGGTACGGGGTGGCCGGCGCTTACCTGCCGCAGGGCTCGGCGGAGCAGGCCACCGCCGGCTTTGACTGGACCGCTCACCTGCGGTCGGCCGACGACCTCACCGCGATGATCAGCGCGCGGGGCGGGACGCCGGCTGCCGCCCAGGTCGCTTATCAGCTGCCCGCGCCGGTACGGTCGGCGGCGGAGGCCAGGGCGCTCGCAGCCACGCTAGAGGACCGGGTGGCGCAGGCCTACCTGGGCGTGGTCGCGCTCCCCGAGACGGAACTGCGGAACTTCGGGGCCGGCCAGGTCCGGTCAGCGGCGCTGCGGGCCGAGGCCTGGCGCGGGACAGCCCGGGCGTTCCCTGGCCTTCCCGCGGCCAGCCTGCGCAGCTAGCGGCCCGCTGGCTGCTGCCGGCCGTGCGCTGCCATCGCGCAGGCCCCGCCTGCGCACCTTCGCCGCCACGGCGAGTGCCGGCGCGGCCCGCAGCCGGCGCGACGACGGCGGGCGCCCGCTTTTCACGGATCTCGTCCGTTTTTATCCGCTTCTCGCTGATCCCGGTGCACGGGATCTAGCGAGAAGAACTGACGGCTCTTCGCAGCTGACGCGAAACGGGCACCACCCAGGGAGATTGCCCCGCGGCTGGCACGAGGGAAGCTCAGGTGCCGATGGCGAGCACGTGCTCGATCATCGCGGCAGCCCCGTCGAGATCCTCGCTGACCGCGATCCGCTCAGCCCACGACCACCAGAACCACCACAGGCCGTCCTGACCGCGCCCTGCGTACACGTCCTCCGCCAGCGCTGACGCGGACGGGTTCACCACGTGCAGGCTCGGCACCCGGCCCGGCGGCGTGACCAGCCGGGCCCGCATGCCTCGCTGGGCAAGCACATCCGCCAGGCCCTCAAGCCGGGCAAGGTTCGCCTGCCAGGTTGCCGGCACCGCCGGTGCGGTCTGGCCCATTCCCGCGGAAATGGCGCCAGTTGCCGCACCCTCTGCAACCGATTGCGCCATCGCGAGATCATGAGCCGTACTATTCTGGGCCGCGCCGACCTGAGCCGAACGCTGCGCCTCCATCGTCATCCTGTCACCCCTGGTAGCTGTTGCACAGCATAGAGTAATGACCCTGGTTAAGGATGCCCCGAGCGGGACGTGATATGCAACATGCATAGAGAAATTCGCATGCCGGGTTTAATGGAGTTCTTACCGGGAAGCGAAGGCCGGCACTGGACGGAAGGCCGGCGCCCGGCCACACTGAAGTGCACCGCCCAGGTAAAGAACTAGTTAAGGGCAGCCTCGGGGAGGTGTCATTGTGGCAGGCGCGCAGAGCCCGACAGTACGGCGCCGACGGCTGGCCCTCGAGCTGAGGCGCCTTCGCGAGGCAGCGAAACTCACCTGCGAAGAAGTCGCCGAGCAGCTTGAGTGCTCAGCGTCCAAAATTAGCAGGGTGGAGACCGGCAGGGTGTCGGTCTCGCCCCGCGACGTGCGCGACATGCTGGAAATCTACGGTGTGGCGGAAGCCCAGCGAGACAGCCTGGTTCAGCTCGCCCGCGAGTCCCGGCAGAAGGGCTGGTGGCACGCTTACGGCGATAGCGTGCAACCGCATTTCGCCACCTACCTGGGGCTGGAAAGCGCGGCCTCCGAGATCAGGATCTACGAGGTCAACCTGATTCCCGGGCTGCTGCAGACCGAGGACTACGCCCGTGCGGTCATCACTGCCGGAATGGTGAACAGCCCGCGCGATGACATTGAGCGGCGGGTTGCGCTGCGAATGGAGCGGCAGCGCCTGACGATCAGCAGCCCGCCGAAAGTCTGGGCCGTGATGGACGAGGCGGCGCTGCGGCGTCAGGTCGGCGGCTCCGAGGTCATGCGCGTGCAGCTGGAGTACCTGCGCGAGCTCAGCGGCCTGCGCAACGTGTCTCTGCAGGTGATCCCGTTCGGCGGCGGCGCGCACCCGGCGATGGGCCGTCCCTTCGTCATCCTGGCGTTCGGCGAGGACGCCGATCCGGACGTGGTCTACCTGGAGGACCTCACCAGCGCGCTGTGGGTCGAGAACGTCGAGGAAGTCGACCGGTACAACGTCTTCTTCAATCACCTGCAGGCAACCGCACTGTCCTTCGACAACTCAGCGGCGCTCATGACCGCGGTCCTGAAGGACATGTAAGGCAGGCCTCGTCAGGCCGCCGGCCGTGAGGGCTTCGGGCAGCGGCTCGGCGTGCACGACAGTGAGCCGCGAGACGGCCCGGGTCAGGGCTACGTACAGACGCTGCAGGCCGCGCGCCTCGGCGCTCGCGATGCGGGCCGGCTCGACAACGATGACCTGATCGAACTCCAGGCCCTTAGCCAGGCTGACCGGCACCAGGGTGATGACGTCGCCGGTGGCGGCGCCTTCCAGCACCGCGTGCGGCACCCCGGCTGCTGCCAGCGCCGCGGCGAGAGCGGGAATCTGATCGTCGGCCGCGATGACGGCGGCAGAGCCAGGCTTGCTGAGGGCGTCCGCGCACACCGCCGCGAGCGTTCCGTCGATGCCGGCCGCGCTCCGCCTCGTGCACGAGCAGCGCGCCCGGATCGTGCCGTACCGAGGACGCGGGGCTGAGCTCGGGCGCGATCCGCGGGAGGAGGCGGCTGGCGAAGTCGAGAATCTGCCGCGGGACCCGGTAGCCGGTATCGAGGACTCGCAGCTCGGCCTCAGGCTTCCCGAGGTGCGCCAGCATCTGCTCCCAGCTGGCGGTAGCCCAGGCTGTCGTGCCCTGCGCGATATCGCCGAGCACGGTCGCCGAGCCGGTGGCACAGCGCCGCCCGATCGCCCGGCACTGCATAGGCGACAGGTCCTGCGCCTCATCGACCACGATGTGCGCCAGGCTCGGCGTCCGCTCGATGAGGTCGGCCGTCTCGTCGATCAGCACCGCGTCGGCAGCGCTCCAGCGGGCCGAGCCGGGGCCGCGCGGCGGGCTCGCCCAGGCAAGCGCCGCCTGCTCGGCATCGTCCAGGATTCCGCTGGCCGCCCGTTTGAGCAGGCCGGGGTCTGACAACAGCCGGAACACGAGCCGGACCGGGTCCGTCTTCGGCCACATCTGCGCGACCGCCGCCTGCACCGGCTTACTGCGGCGTACCGATTCATGGGTCCTGTCGTCGCAGGTCTCGCCCGCCGCCTCCATCCGGCTGAGAATCACGTGCGCGATACGGTGCGACAGCATCTCGCGCCCGGTTCCGTATCGCACTCCCCTGGCCCGCAGCTCTGCTGCCAGTTCCGCCATCTCGTAGCCGGGCACCCGCCAGCGGCGCGATCCGCGCGCCAGCATGATGGGCTCGGCGGGCTCGCTCAGCTGCTCCCAGAGCGCGTTGCTCAGCACCCCGGCCATGCGCGCGTCGCCCTTGACCTGCGCCGTCCGCTCAGAGTCGGTGCCGCGGACAGGGACGGTGGCGGTGAGATCGGCGACCGACAACTGGGCCACGTCAAGTTCGCCGAGAGCGGGCAGCACGTTCTGGATATAGGCGAGGAACGCGCTGTTGGGCCCGATGACCAGGACGCCACCGCGGCTGAGCCGCTGCGCGTGCGCGTACAGAAGGTAGGCCACCCGATGCAGGCCGACGGCGGTCTTGCCGGTGCCGGGAGCCCCCTGTACGCAGACGGTTTCATCCACGGCGGCCCGGACGATGTCGTCCTGGTCCGGCTGAATCGTCGCGACGATGTCGCGCATCGGGCCGGAGCGCGGCCGCTCGATCTCGTCGATCAGGATCCGGCTCGTCGCCGCCTTCCCGGCCGCGTGCGCCCCGAAGCCCTCGTCCTCGAAGGCCGTCAGCTCGCCACCGGAGAAGCCGAAGCGGCGGCGGCGGTCCAGTCCCATCGGCTCGGCCTGGCTGGCGCGGTAGAACGGCCGCGATACCGGTGCCCGCCAGTCGATCACGACCGGCGTCCCCTGCGGGTCGTGAACATGCCGCCGGCCGACGTGAAAGTGCTCGCTGCCAGGCACGCCGTCGCCTTGATCCAGCTCCGCGGCTTCGGCGCCGGACTCAGCCAGTGCGCCCGGCCGGTAGTCGAGCCGCCCGAAGAACAGTGGCGTGTCCGGCAGGTCCCGCAGCGCCTCAGCCCTGCGGTACAGGTCGGCTTTGAGGTATTCCTCAGAAACCGGGTCCCCGCCCATGGCGCGCAGGGACAGCACATCCGTGCGCATAACGTCGAGGAAGTCACGCGACCGGCGCAGATGCTCGCGCTCGGCCGCCAGGATCTCGTCCGCGGCGGAAGATTCTGAACTCGCCGGCGGCATAGTGCATCACCTCATGCAGGTAGGAGCGGGCAGAACTCGGGTCCGGGAACGCGCGCCGGGGAAGTGAGGGCAGCGGCAGCCCCGGGACGGCCCGAAGCCGGGATGGCAGTTGTCGGTGGCTGGCAGGACTTGGCGGACGTCAGCAGTCGCGGGCTGGCAGAGCTCTGACTCTGAACCAGGCCCAAAGGGACAGGATCCTAGCAGTGGCAGGGGCCGCGGTGCAGCTGGGTTTACGGCTGCCCACTGCAGTACCTGGTCAGAACAGGACTGACATGAACGTTCCGGCCTGGCTGAAGCCGACCCGCTTGTAGGCGGCACGCGCCGGAGCGTTGAAGTCGTTAACGTACAGCGTGACCACGGGCGCCATCTGCAGCGCGGCTGCTACGACGGCGGCCATGCCGCGGACGGCGTGCCCGCGCCCCCGGCAGTCAGGCGGGACCCAGACTCCCTGCACCTGGCAGACATGCGGCGTGACAGCGCCGATCTCGGCCTTGAAGATCACCTTGCCGTCGTCGATCCGGGCGAACGAACGGCCCGCGCCGATGAGGTCGGACATCCGGGCCCGGTAGGCCGCTCCCCCGTCCGGGCCGATCGGTGACACGCCGACCTCTTCGGTGAACATGGCGATGCAGGACGGCAGGATCACGTCGAGCTCGCGCAGGCGGACCAGCCGCACTCGCGAGTCCGGCTCGATCGCCGAGGGCCGGGACATGGCCAGGACAGGCTGAGCTGCCCGCACTTCCCGTGGCGTCCCCCAGACGGGCTCCAGGATGGACCAGAGCTGGCTGACAGATTCGGCCGGCCCGACGATGGAGGAGCAGCGGCGCCCCTGCATCCGCGCCCTGGCCGCGAAAGCGGCGATTGCGTCCGGACTGGCCTCCACGGGCACCAGGTTGGCGCCGGAATAGCACACAGCGGAGAGCTGACCGCCGTCGGCGTAACCCCACAGCTGACCACCCAGCCGGGACGGATCGAGGCCGGTCGTTGCGGATCCGCGCGCTCACGAAGACATTGGCAACCGGGTCCCGGTCGCAGAGGGCTAGTACCTCATCGCGATCGTGATCTGTAAGCAGCCGCAGCGACGCCGAACGCCATGGCCTGGTGCGCAGCACTCCTCCAGAGTATCGGCTTTGCGCCGCAGCCTAGGCTTTAGGCGCGGGCAAGGCGGCGCAGGTCGCGTTGACGATGCCGGGCTTGCCGGGCAGTGATCCGCTGGCCAGATAGCGGTTCAGGTAATTATTCACGCAGCTGTCAGGCGGGTACGCAAGCGACTGGCCGTGGTTGCCGCCGCCTTCGACCACGACCAGCCGGGCGCTGGGCAGCAGCTTCCTGGCGACGAGCGCGCCGGCGTAGGGCGTCGCCGCGTCCAGCGAGCCCTGCAGCATGAGGATCGGAGGCAGGCCGGTGCCGTTGATGTGCAGCGGCTGACCCGGGCCTTTGACCGGCCAGAACGCGCACGCCGCGTTGAACCAGGCGTTGCCCCACGTCTCGAACGGGGCCCTGCGCGGCGACCTTCCTGGTGTCGGCATTCCAGTACGCCCAGCTCCGCGGCCAGGCGACGTCGCCGCACTCCACGGCCGTGTAGACGGCGAACTCGTTCTCGTTCTGCGCGCCGATCTGCTTGTACAGCGCCAGGAGCTCAGCGGCGGAGCCGTTATGCAGGTAGCTGGCCAGACCCGCCGCCAGATACGGCCACCACGCGTTGCTGTAGCCGCCGACAAGGAAGGTATCGCTGAGTTCGTCCGGCCCGATCAGCGGCCCGGACGAGCCGGCGATGGGGTGTTTCTCCAGCCGCGCCGATGCGGCGGTGAAGGTCTGGTTCACTGCGGCCTCGGTGGCGCCGAGGTGGAAAAGCGCGTCGTTACCGGCGATCCAGGCAAAGAAGGCGGTCATCCGGCCCTGGAAGGCGTAATCCTGGCTGATGTTGTCGGCGTACCAGACTCCGGCCGGATCCACCACGCTGTCCAGGATCATCCGGCGGATCCGGTGCGGGAACAGCGTCGCGTACACCTGCCCCAGGTAAGTGCCATAGGAAACGCCGTAGTAACTGATCTTCTGCTGCCCGAGTGCCGCCCGGATCGAGTCCATGTCGCGGGCCAGGTTCTCGGTCGTCATGTAGGGCAGCATCCACCCGAACCGCTTCTCGCAGCCGGCGGCATACTGCTTCGCCCGGTTGACCAGGACTTGCTCGGCCGCTGCATTCTGCGGGACGTACGGAGGCCGCGGCTTGCTGAAGAACGCCGGATCACAGCTCAGCGCCGGAACCGAGGAGCCGACACCGCGGGTGTCGAAGCCGACGATGTCATAATCGGCGGCCACGGCCGGGCTGAGGCCGGCCGCCGTGCTGGCCGCCATGGACAGGCCGCTGGCGCCAGGACCGCCCGGATTGACCAGCAGCACGCCCTGCCGCCGCGCGGCGGGCGCGGTGGCCGGGATCTCCGAGAGCGCGAGAGTGATCTTCCGGCCGGACGGGTCAGCGTAGCTGAGCGGCACCTGGAGGCTTGCGCACCGCAGCTGCCTGGAGTTCGGCGCTCCGCCCGCGGCCGACGGGCAGGGCCGCCAGTGCAGCGCGGCCGAGGTCAGCGGCGGGCCGGACAAGACCGGCGCGCCTGGCGACGCAGGCGCGCCTGACCCCGATGAGGAGCACCCGGCCAGCGCTGCGGCGGCTATCGCCGCGGCGGCGACCGCGGTTATCCCTCTGCTCATTCCGCCATCCTGCCCCGTTCGGGCGGGCGGCGAACGGCTAGGCCTCCGCGGTCTCGATCTCGGCGGCCAGCTTCATCGCCTCTTCGATCAGCGTCTCGACAATCTGGGCCTCGGGCACGGTCTTGATGACCTCGCCGCGGACGAAGATCTGGCCCTTGCCGTTGCCGGAAGCGACGCCGAGGTCGGCCTCCCGTGCTTCACCGGGGCCATTCACGACGCAACCCATCACGGCGACGCGGAGCGGCACGTCGAGCCCGTCGAGGGCGGCGGTCACCTCGTCAGCCAGCTTGTAGACGTCGACCTGAGCCCGGCCGCAGGACGGGCAGGACACGATCTCCAGGCCGCGCTGGCGCAGGCCCAGGGACTCGAGAATGGCGATGCCGACCTTGACCTCTTCGACCGGGGGCGCGGACAGCGACACCCGGATCGTGTCACCGATGCCCTCGGCCAGCAGCGCGCCGAAGGCGACCGCCGACTTGACCGTCCCCTGGAACGTCGGGCCAGCCTCGGTGACGCCGAGGTGCAGCGGGTACTCGCAGCGCTCGGCGAGCAGGCGGTAGGCGTTGATCATGACCACCGGGTCGTGATGCTTCACCGAGATCTTGATGTCGGTGAAGCCGTGCTCCTCGAACAGCGAGCATTCCCACAGCGCCGACTCGACCAGTGCTTCCGGGGTCGCCTTGCCGTGCTTGGCCAGCAGGCGCTTGTCGAGCGAGCCCGCGTTGACCCCGATCCTGATGGGCACGCCAGCCGCCGAGGCAGCCCTGGCGATCTCGCCGACTTTGTCGTCGAAGGCCTTGATGTTGCCGGGGTTGACCCGGACGGCCGCGCACCCGGCATCGATGGCGGCAAAGACGTACTTCGGCTGGAAATGGATATCGGCGATGACGGGGATCTGCGACTTGCGCGCGATCTCCGGCAGAGCGTCGGCGTCGTCCTGGGACGGCACCGCAACCCGGACGATCTGGCAGCCGGCCGCGGTGAGCTCGGCGATCTGCTGCAGCGTCTTGTTGACGTCCGCGGTCAGCGTGGTCGTCATCGACTGCACGGAGACCGGCGCACCGCCGCCGACCGGCACGGCATGCTTGCCGTGGCCGACGACGATCTGCCGCGGACTGCCGGCGGGGCGCGAGCGGCTCCGGTGGCAGCTGGGGAATGCCAAGGTCAACTGTCATGACTCGAGTTTCGCCTCACACCTGAAGGTGAACGGGATTGAAGATATCGGCAGCAATCAGCAGCGTACCGAAGCCGACGAGCACCGCGAAAACCAGCAGGCTCAACGGCACCAGCCGCTGAATGTCCACAAGTCCGGGGTCCGGGCGGCCGCGCAGCCGGGCAAACCAGGCCCTGATGCGCTCGAAAATCACTACGGCCAGATGGCCGCCGTCCAGCGGCAGCAACGGCAGCAGGTTGAACACGCCCACGAAGATATTCAGCGAGGCGATCAGGTAGAGCACGACCGTGACCTTGGCCTGCCAGGGCAGCGCGGCCTGGACTACGTCGCCGGTGAGCGCGCCGACCCCGACGACACTGCTCACCTGGCCGGCCGCGGTTTTGGCCCGGTCCTTGGCGAACAGGTTCGGTATCGCGGACGGCAGCCGGGCGATAGCCGAGCCGGATGAGGTCAGGGTGTTCGCGAACTGGTCGCCCGCGTAGCCCCAGGCGCCGAAGAAGCTGCTGCGCTGGTACAGGACGGCGGGCTCGACGCCAAGATAAGGGACCGAGTACTTCGGGATCCCGGCCAGGGTCACGTTAACCGTGCGGTCGCGGCCATCGCGCTCGATCACGACAGGCACGGTCGCAACCGGTCTTCTGCGACTTGAGCGCGACGATGCAGCTGATTCCAGTTGCCGACTGGGTGACCGGCTACCGCGATGATCTTGTCGCCGGCCTTGAGGCCCGCAACCGACGCCGGAGATTTGCCCTGGTTGTGCCCGGCGCACGGGTTGGCGCTGTCCAGGGCGGTCGCCGAGGCCGGCACGCAGGCGGCGATGGAACTCACGACGTTCGTGTTGGCGTTTTCCTGCCCGATCCCGAAGGCGAGCAGGAACAGCAGGAACAGCGCGAGCACGAAATGCATGAAGGATCCGGCCGCCAGCACGATGATGCGCTGCCAGCCCGGCTGATTCCGGAAGGACCGCGGCTCGTCGGCGACGTCGACTTCCTCGACCGATGTCATCCCGGTGATCTTCACGAAGCCGCCGAAAGGCAGGGCCTTAACGCCGTACTCGGTCTCGCCGCGGAACACCGACCACAGGGTCGTGCCGAATCCGACGAAGAACTGGGTGACCCGCATGTGGAACTTCTTCGCGGTCGCGAAGTGCCCGAATTCGTGAAGCATGACCGAAATCAGCAGAGCGACCACGAAGATCAGGACGCCGAAGAGGAACGCGAGGTGCCGGCGATCAATCACGATGAGGGTCACCACGACGGCGATGACCAGCAGCCAGGCCCCCAGCTGAGCCAGCGAGCGGTGGCCCTCGTTGTCGTATCGTCCGCCCTGACCTGGAGGTTCTACGGGATCGGCGGGGCCGGTCGGACCCATCAGTCGGTGCCTTCCTTTCCCGTAAGCTCCCGTGCGCGGCCCCTGGCCCAGCTGTCGGCCCCGAGCACGTCTGCCAGCGTGATCGCAGCCCCGGCTGGCTCGTGATGTTCCGAGACTACCTGGGCCACGGTGTCAACGATTCCGGTGAACGGGATCTGCCCAGCCAGGAACGCCCCGACGCATACTTCGTTGGCCGCGTTGTAGACGGCCGGCACCGTTCCGCCCGCGGCTCCTGCCTGCCGGGCCAGGGACACGGCGGGAAATGCCTGCTCATCGAGCGGCTCGAAGGTCCAGGTGTGCGCGGAGGTCCAGTCCACCGCCGGGGCCGCGCCGGGGACCCGGTCGGGCCAGCCGAGGCCGAGGGCGATGGGAATGCGCATGTCCGGCGGGCTCGCCTGGGCCAGCGTCGATCCGTCGGTGAACTCGACCATCGAGTGGATCACCGACTGGCGGTGCACGACGACGTCGATCTGGCCGAAGCCGATGCCGAACAGCAGATGGGCCTCGATCAGCTCCAGGCCTTTGTTCACCAGGGTCGCGCTGTTGATCGTGATCACCGGGCCCATGTTCCAGGTGGGGTGGGCCAGCGCCTGCTCCGGCGTGACGCCGGCGAGCTCGGCCCGGCTGCGATGCAGGAAGGGGCCGCCGCTCGCGGTCACGATCAGCCGTCTCACCTCGGCGGCGCGGCCGCCGCGCAGGCACTGCGCGATCGCTGAGTGCTCGGAGTCGACCGGCACGATCTGGCCGGGGGCCGCAACGCCGGCCACCAGCGGGCCGCCCATGATCAGGGACTCCTTGTTGGCGAGCGCGAGAACGCGCCCGCGCGCAGGGCCGACAGCGTCGCGGCCAGGCCAACTGCCCCGGTGACCGCATTGAGCACGACGTCACACGGCTGGCCAGCCAGGTCGGCCACGGCATCAGGTCCGGCGGTGACCTCAGGCACCTTGCGGCCAGGGCCGCCGGCCGGCGCCAGGGCAGCCAGCGCCGCACGCAGCTCCGGGACGGCTGCCGGGCTGGCGACGGCGACCGTCTCTGCTCCGAGCTCAATCGCCTGCCGCGCCAGCAGGCCCGGGTTGCCGCCGCCTGCCGCGATCCCGGTGAGCCTGAACCGGTCCGGGTTGCGGCGGATGATGTCAGCCGCCTGCGTCCCGATCGAGCCCGTCGACCCCAGCACGATGATGTCCCGGCTCTGGCCGGTGCTCGGCGATTCCACCTGGCTATTGTCCACTGACTGCCGTGCGGCGCAACGCGGTGCGCGCTGCCGGGCAGGCCCCGCGGGTGGCCGGGAAGTGCGGACGATCACGGACCGGGCTGTCGGCTTCGGTAGCGTGTGTCCGTGAGCCCCTCCGTCGTCTCTGTCAGCAGTCCCGCGCAGCAGCAGCCGGACTGGCCCGATCCCGGCCGGGTCCAGCAGGTTGTCGCCGAGCTGGCCACCCTGCCGCCGCTGGTCTTCGCCGGCGAGTGCGACCAGCTGCGCGAGCGTCTGGCCGCGGTCAGCGCCGGCGAGGCATTCGTGCTGCAGGGCGGGGACTGCGCTGAGACCTTCACCGGCGCAACCGCTGACGCGGTCCGGGCCAAACTGCAGACGATCCTGCAGATGGCGGTCGTGCTGACCTACGGGGCGAGCATCCCGGTGGTGAAGATCGGCCGGCTGGCGGGCCAGTTCGCCAAGCCGAGGTCACGGCCGACGGAGACCAGGGACGGCGTCGAGCTGCCTGCCTACCGCGGCGACGCGATCAACGGATTCGACTTCACTGCGGCGGCCCGCGCCTATGACCCGGACCGGATGCTGCGCGCCTACCACTGCGCCGCGGTGACGCTGAACCTCTGCCGGGCCTTCACCACCGGCGGCTACGCCGACCTGCATCAGGTGCATGCCTGGAACCGGGACTTCGTCCGGAACAGCCCGTCCGGCCAGCGCTACGAGCGGCTGGCTGGCGAGATCGACCGGGCGCTGTCGTTCATGCGGGCCTGCGGCGCGGACTCAGACGAACTCCGCTCGGTGGAGTTCTACTCCAGCCATGAGGCGCTGCTGCTGCCCTATGAGCAGGCGCTGACCAGAATCGACTCGCGGACCGGCAAGGCCTACGACGTGTCCGCCCACTTCCTGTGGGTCGGCGAGCGGACCAGGGCACTGGACGGCGCGCACGTCGAGTTCGCCGCCAGCATCCGCAACCCGGTCGGCGTCAAAATCGGACCGGACGCCGCGCCCGACGGCGTGCGGGCGCTCATTCGCCGGCTGAGCCCCGACGGCGAGCCCGGCCGGCTCACCCTCATCACCCGGCTCGGTGCCAGCCGGATCCGCGAATTGCTGCCGCCGATCATCGCCGCAGTCGAGGCTGAGGGCATCCCGGTCGCATGGATCTGCGACCCGATGCACGGCAACACGTTCGAGGCGCCGAGCGGCCACAAGACCAGGCGGCTGCAGGACGTCCTCGACGAGGTCCAGGGGTTCTTCGAGGTCCACCGCGCGGCGGGCACGCACCCGGGCGGCATCCACATCGAGTTCACCGGCGACAACGTCACCGAATGCGTCGGCGGCAGTCACGAGGTCATCGCCGAGAATTTGCACCAGCGCTACGAGACCGCGCTGCGACCCGCGGCTGAACCGCAGCCAGGCGCTCGACCTCGCGTTCACCGTGGCGGAGAGCTACCGCTCGCAGGCCGGGTAGCCTGCCGCGGCTGCTCTGCGAGTCCGGTGCCTGGCTGCTGGCGGCGCCGGTCAGGCCCCCGGGTAGGTGACCGGGAAGTCGCGGGCCGGCTCCCAGTCCGGCCGCAGCGGCATCCCGGCCTGGCCGTGCTCGCCCACCTTGACCCCGAGCATCTGGTGCAGCTGGATCTGGTTGCGCTCGAATCCGAGCCGCGAGCCGGCCATGTACAGCCGCCAGACGCGTGCCGTTCCCTGTCCTACCTCGGCGACCGCCTCGTCCCAGTGGGCGTCGAGGTTGGCGCACCAGGCAGCAAGGGTCATCGCGTAGTGCTCGCGCAGGTTCTCGGCGTGGCGCACCTCGAAGCCGTTGTCGTGCATCAGCGACATGAGGTAACCGGGGCCCTCGAGCTCGCCGTCGGGGAACACGTACCGGTAGATAAATCCGTCGGTGACCCGGGCCGGACCGGTGTTGTCGGGCCTGGTAATGCAGTGGTTGAGCAGCCGGCCCTGCGGCACCAGCTTGGAGTACAGGAACCGGAAGTAGCCAGGCAACTGGGCCTTGCCGATGTGCTCGGAGAGGCCGATCGAGCTGACGGCGTCGAAGCCGGTCTCGGTCACCTCCCGGTAGTCGAGGTGGCGAACCTCGGCGAGATCGGACAGGCCCCGTTCCTTGATGGCGGTCTGGGCCCAGGACGCCTGCTCGGCGGACAGGGTGACGCCGAGGGCGCGGACGCCGTACTCGCGGGCGGCGTGCATCACCATGCCGCCCCAGCCGCAGCCGACGTCCAGCAGCTTCATTCCGGGCCTGAGCGCGAGCTTGCGCGCGACCAGATCGAACTTCGTGCCCTGCGCCTGCTCCAGGGTCGTCTCCGGCGTCGGGTAGCAGGCGCACGTGTAGGCCATGGACGGCCCGAGCACCCACTCGTAAAACGTGTTGGACACGTCGTAGTGATGCGAGATCGCGCTGGCGTCGCGCTGCCGGGAATGCCGGCGGCCGGACAGCCACCGGCTGTTCACCCGGACCTCCTGCGGCGGCGGCGGGACCCGGGGAAACAGCATCTTCGGCCCGCCCAGGCTATTCAGCAGCTTGAGCTTCTCCGGGAGGCTGGTGTCCAGTTCCTGCGCATGCGCCATCCGGGACAGGGCGGCGTACATGTCGCCGTCCACGTCCAGGTGGCCGGCCACGTAGGCGCGCGCCAGCCCCAGCGCACCGGGCGCCTGCGCCAGGTAGGCAACCGCGGTCGGGTTCTTCACCGCGATCCTGATCGGCGAGTTGTCGGGTCCAGCCGAGCTCCCGTCATAGGCGGTGAAACCGACTGGGGCATCCGGGCCTGCTACCCGCTCGAACACCTCGGCCAGAGCCATCTTCGAACCTTCTTTCTTCCTGCTGCTTCCTGCTGGCGCGCGGTCAGACTCCGCGCACGCACTTCTCGTACAGGTCCGCGAGGCGGCCTTGCGGATCGTAAGTGCGCTTCAGTTCGGCATATTCCGGGCCGTTGTACCTGGCCCAGAACTCCTCCTTCGGATAGAACGAGGTCGAGTACAGGCCCTTGTGACCGCCAAGCTCGGTCACCTTGTCCTCGACCCGGCGGTTGAAGTACCCGTCGCGCGCGCCCGGCGGGAGCGCCACCGTGCCCCAGAATCCGAAGTTCACGTACACCTGGCCGGGCCGCATCGGGTACAGCGGCCAGGTCGTCTCGCCGCGCAGGCGCAGCGGGCACATCCACACCGGGTTCATCCCGACGTCGGTGAGGAAGTAGTCAAGGAACTCGGCCGATCGCTCGACGGGGATCTCGACGTCCTGCACGACCATCTCGGTCTGCGGCTTGCCGCGGCGCTGATCGAGCCGGCGCGTCAGGCCGTGTCTGCGGTCGAGTGCGACCAGCTTGCGGTACACATCCGAGCGCCGGTAGCGGCGCGGCCACAGCGCTCGCACCAGCGGCCGCTGCACGCCGAAGGGGCGCGAGCACCAGAACCAGTCAGTGTCCCAGCGCCACAGGTAGTCGCTGATCGTGAGGAAGTCCTCCCGTGGTCCGCGCAGGGACTGGTAGTAGATCCGCTCCCGGGTGTAGTCACTCAGCCACGGGGCCACGTCGCTGAACGCGCCCACCGTGAGGTACATCTCGCCCTGACCGAAGGCGGTGCCGTCGATGAAGTCAGCCCGGTGGCCGTCGTAGCTGCCGCTGGCCGCGACCTCCGCCACCGCCGCGAAGCAGTGCGCCGGATCGCTGAACCTGAAATGCCGCAGGTGCACGTACGGCTTGACCGGCTCAAGCTCGATCGTGAGCGACAGAGCGTAACCGAGCGTGCCGTAAGAGTTGGGGAAGCCCCGGAACAAATCGGCATGGTCACCCGACGGCGTCGCCGTGACCACCTGGCCGGCTCCGGTCAGGATCTCCATGGCCAGCACCGACTCGTGCGGCATGCCGCTCCGCAGCGAGCTGGACTCGATGCCGAGCCCGGATACGGCGCCCCCGAGCGTGATCGTCTTGAGCTGCGGCACGACCAGCGGCATCAGCCCGTGCCGCAGCGTCGCGGCGGTCAGGTCCTCGTAGGTCGTCATGCCGCCCACCACAGCGGTCCGCGCCTGCGGGTCCACGCTGATGACGTGCCCGAACGCCGAGACGTCGAGCTGATAACCAGGCGCCTCGCCACGGAACCTGAACAGATTCGACGTGCTCTTGGCGAGCCGGATAGGGCTTGCGGGCGGGATGGCCGCGTAGGCGAGCTCGATCGCCGCCACGGCGGCCTCATGCTGCCCTGCGGGCGAACCCGGCCGCGCCTGGCTCGTGACCTCAGTCACACGAACTCCTCTGCAGTGCTGTCGGCGCCAGATCATCGCACATTGTCAGCATCCGGGAATATTCCCCAGAATCTCCCCGTCGTATCTGCGGGAGGGCATTATGGGCAAGCTCTACTCTGAGCTCGATGATCGGCTAACGAAGTTTATCGCTCGACAGTCTGTCTTCTTTGTCGCGACTGCTCCCTGTCTCACCCCTGGCGGGGACGGCGGTCACGTCAATGTCTCGCCGAAGGGCTACCGGGACACCTTCGCGGTACTCGGGCCATCGCAGGTGGCCTACCTGGACCTGACCGGCAGCGGCGCGGAGACCATCGCGCACCTCCGGCAGAACGGCCAGATCACGATCATGTTCTGCTCCTTCGACCGGCAGCCGAAGATTCTGCGGTTGTACGGGACGGGCCGGATCGTGCTGCCCGGCGCTCCGGACTGGACCGAGCTGACCGGCCGCTTTCCGGCTAGCGGCCTCGGCGGCAATGAGGCGAGCCGGCGAGCGGTCATCGTGGTGGATCTCGACCGGGTCTCGGACTCCTGCGGCTACGCCGTGCCCATCATGGAGCTGGCCGAGGAACGAGACGTCCTGGTCAGGTCGGACCAGAGAAAGACAGCCGCCGAGCTGGACGCCTACCGGACCGCGAAGAATTCCGTGAGTATCGACGGGCTTCCGGCGCTCAGCGGGGCCCGGCCAGCGATCCGCGGTAGCGGTAGAGGTCCCGCAGCAGGCTGATTTCGGCCCCGTGATGCACCTGCTCGTTGATCAGCGTCACGATGACCTCATGGATGGGCCGCTCCTCGCCCCAGCTGGTGGGCACCAGCTTGTCCAGGTCGAGGTCGTTGAGATCAGCGAGAGCGTCCATCACCGGCTGATGGCTGGCGAACAGCCAGTCTGTCGCCTCGGCCGCGTCGCCGGGCATCTCCAGCTCGAACGTCAGGGACGCTGACCCGAAGGCGTAATCCCAGTACAGGTAGTTGACGCTCGCGACGTGGAGAGTGCGCCAGGCGATGGTCGTGAAGGGAGCAGGCTGAGGCTGTGACGGATCGTAGTCAAGTACCCACTCACCGCTTCCCTCGGCGGTGACTCCGCGCGACTCGGACCGCCGGTGCACTGTCCAGCAGCCTGCTACCGGCTCCCAGAAAAACTCCTCGTCGGTAACCCCGGACAGGACCCGGCGCATGGAGTTGCAGGAGGCAGCGTAGGAAGTGCGGAGGATCTCGGCAGCCGTCGTCATGGCAGCAGTCTTACCCGGAGCGGCGGAAAGCGCGACCGGCGCACCTCATAGAGTTGCCTGATGCGGATCGCGCTGATCAACTCAGGGCTCGGCCTGCTGGCGCCCGCGGCCGCCCTGCACCGGATGCGGCCCGAGGCCGACCTGATACTCGCCCCGGATCCCGACGGAATGCCGTGGGGCCCGCGGACGCCGGACGACATCGCCGCGCGGGCGCTGCTCTGCGCCCGCGCGACCCTGGCCTACGAGCCAGACATCCTGATCATGGCCTGCAATACCGGCTCGGTTCATGCCCTGGACGCGATGCGGGCTGAGTTCGAGCCGGCTATCCCGGTCATCGGCACCGTGCCGGCCATCAAGCCCGCGGCCTCGGCGTACCGGCAGGTCGCGATCTGGGCCACGGTCGCGACCACGGCCAGTGCCTATCAGCGGCGGCTGATCGCTGAGTTCGGCGGGTCGGCGCGAGGTCACCGCCGTCGCCTGTCCTGGCCTGGCCGATGCCGTGGACGCCGGCGATCAGGAAGGCGCGGCGGCCGCCATCGCCGCAGCGGCGGCACAGACGCCGCCGGGCTGCCAGGCCGTCGTGCTCGGGTGCACCGAGTATGAGCTGGCCGCCCGGCCGGATCAGCGAGGCTGTCCCCGGTGCGGTTACCTTCGGTTCCGCGGTGGCGGTCGCCGCGCAGGCGCTGCGCCGCCTCGCGGCCCTTGATCTGGCCTCGGCCGCGCTCGGCACGGCGTATGCGGGCACCGGGAACCCCGGCAGCGCGAACCCCGGCAGCGCGAACCCCGGCAGCGCGAACCCCGGCAGCGCGAACCCCGGCAGCGCGAACCCGGCAGCGCGAGCCCCGGCAGCGCGAACCCGGGCACGGGGACCTTGCCCGCGGGGAATCCCGGAGTTGTCCGCGTGCTGCTGAGCGGCCGGCTCTCCGGCCTGCCGCCAGCAGCGCTGCAGTACCCGGAGGGCCGCCTGCTCGCGCCGCTGGTCGAGACGGCTGATCGTGCGAACGCAGCGGAATCGGCGGTGACCGGCGCCGACAGGGTCCTGCTCGAGCGCTCCGGTCTGAGCGCCGCGCCGTGCCGGACCGGCGGGCCGTGCTCCTGAAACGGCATGCTCCGCGGCCCGGCCGCGGCGACGGCTACCTCGCTGCCCCGCCCGCGGCGTGGGCCGCCCGGCGGCGACGGCGTCTGCCCTTGCCGGACCTGCTCCGCTTCTTCCTGGATCGAGCCCCCGGCCGCACGGCGCCGGACTCGGGGCCATCGGCGCGCTCGGGCCCGCGCGGCCCGGACCGGGCGTAGCTCGCCGCCACCGCGGCAGGCGTCATGGGCATGCGGGCCGCCGATGGCGGCAGCGCGGCCTCAACCGCGCCGGCCAGCAGGTGCGCCATCGAGTAACCCGGATCGGCGCCCAGCGCGCGGTCGATGGCCATCGACGCCAGCGCGCCGTTGCCGCTCTGCCAGGCCGTGAACGCCAGCAGCGACGCGGGCGCCGGCACGTAGTCGAGAGCGGCCCCGCGCAGCACATCGGTCCAGAGGCGCCGGTGCTGATCACGATGCGCCGGGATCCATCCGGGCCCAGGCGTCATCGCGCACCCGGAGATCGGCGAGCAGCACCGCGAGCCAGCACAGATGCTCAGTGCTCTTGATCGCGCCGCCAGACCGGTACAGGCGGATCGCCCGCTGAATCTCGCGCCGGCCCGCCCTGGTGGCCCGCAGCCGGGGATCGGAGTCGCCGTCCGCCTCGCCAAGCTCAGCGAGCTGCTCAAGCCGGAGGAGGGCCTGACTCGTCGCCCGGGAGATCAGGCCGGCCGTCCCGGCGGGCCGCTGGAGCGTGCGGGCAAGCGCGTCCCGATCGGGAAGCGGGGCCAGCCCGGCCGCGGTCATGACGGCCGCTGCCGGATGTGACCCCGGGTCATAGGACCGTCCGCAGGGCGGGCAGCAGGCCGGATCGTCGCAGAGCATCGACCAGTACCGGCCGCTGTCGGCACGCAAGACCTCATGCAGTTCGACGCCGTCGGCGCTGAGCCGCGCCGCCACGGTCGCGATCACCGGTGCCACGAGGTCCGGCGGTCCGTATCCGACCAGCAGAGCGGCGGAGATCCGTTCGCGGTCGAGCACGAAGCTGGCGTGTTCAGCGATGTCGTCCGCGGTGTCCTCACCGGCAGTGGCCGCTGTCGGCGGCACCGCTGCCGCCGGCAGTGCCCTCGACGGCGTTGTCCGCACCTGCGGTGCCGTCCGCAGCGGTGTCCTGAAGGGAATGCCCTCGGCGGCCGGATCGCGCAGGTCATACCGGAAGGTGACGACGACCCGGTTCTGCTCGCCGAGGCCGAGCACGACGAGGCTGCGGCTCGGGTAGAACCCGAGCAGGTGCGGCACAACCGCAAGTACGGCGTCCGGGGTCGCGGCTCGCAGCTGAACCCTGGATGCGACCCCGGCGGGGCGCGTGGCCGACCCTGAGCTGAATGAACGCGGGGACCTGTCACCCGCAGGCGTGGTGTTAGTCATGCAGCCAGCATGTGAACGGCGGCCACGGGGCTGCGCGCCGCTAACCGCAGCGATGTGCGGCGGGAATGGTCAGTGCACAGGCTGCCGATAAGTGCTTGACGCGGCCATGAAGGTCGCCCGGGACGGCCTAGCGCGGCTCGCCACACTCGCGGACACCCGAGCCCGGGCGACCGAGCCTGGTGTGACCGGGCGTCCGGTCGGCGCCTCGACCTGCCGGGCAAAGTACACGCGGCTGAAACCATCCTCCTGGCCCCGGCCGGTCTCGTGATAGCCGCGGCGCTGGTAGTAGGCCAGGTTCTCGGTCATCGCCGCGTTGGTGTACAGCCGGATCTCGGGCAGCCCGAGCTCGCAGGCCCTGGCCTCGGCGAAGTCAAGCAGGAACGTACCGGCGCCCCGGCCCTGGGCCGGCGGGAGGACGGCCACGTTCTCCAGCAGCAGATAGCCGGCCTCCGGCACCAGCACGATCAGGCCGGCCGGCGCGTCCGGCTGACCGGGGTCGGCTCCGGTCAGCAGCCACACGCAGCCCTCGCGAACCGAGGCGGCATAGTCGGCCGTCATCGGCGCCGGCATCCGGCCGATCCGCGGCAGGTACGGCCCGTAGGCCGCAGCCGCGATCGAGCGCAGCACCGGCACGTCCGCTCCGGTGGCCGGCCGCAACTTCACGACGCCGGGCCGACGCTGGCCTACAGCGCGATTCCGAGCAGGGCGTCGACCGCCCTGCGCACCAGCGCTCCGGAATCGCCCGCCTGGCCGGCTGTAGCCGCAGCCGCCCAGTCGTCGACGACAGCGATAGCGCCGGGGGCGTCCAGGTCATCGGCAAGGCGCTCGCGGATGCCCGCGACCACCGGCTCCCCGCTGCCGTACGGCCCGGCAATGGTCGCGTCCGCTACCGCGGCCCGCCAGGTCGCCAGCCGGACTGACGCGGCCTCGAGCGAACCCGCCGTCCAGTCCCAGTCGGCCCGGTAGTGATGCGCCATGATGGCCAGCCGCACGGCCATCGGGTCGTTGCCATCGGCCAGCAACCGGGAAACGAAAACCAGGTTTCCGCGGGACTTCGACATTTTCTCGCCGTCAAGCCGCACCATCCCCGAGTGCGCGTACCGGCGAGCGAACGGCGCCTCGGTGTCGCCCGGGCCGTCGAGCGCGACCCGGGCGTGGGCGGCGCTCATCTCGTGATGCGGGAAGATCAGATCCCGTCCGCCCGCCTGGACGTCAAAGGTTGTCCCGAGGTAATGGGTCGCGATCGCCGCGCACTCCACATGCCATCCCGGCCGGCCGGGACCGAACTCCGACGGCCAGGACGGCTCACCCGGCCGCGCGGCCATCCAGACCAGCGGATCGACCGGGTCCTTCTTGCCCGGCCGGGTCGGGTCGCCGCCGTTCTCCGCGCAGAGCGCGAACATGGCGTCGCCATCAAGGCCGGATACTGAGCCGAAATCAGGATCGGCGCCACGGGAAAAGTAGGTGTCGCCCTCGACTTCGTACAGCGCGCCCCGCTCGCGAAGAGTCCGGTTGAAGTCCTCGATCAGCGGCATCGCTTCCACCGCGCCGATGTAGTGATCGGGCGGCAGCACCCGCAGGGCCGTCATGTCAGACCGGAAGAGCGCGATCTCGCGGCTGGCGAGCTCCCGCCAGTCCTCGCCGTCGCGATCGGCCCGCTCCAGCAGCGGATCATCGACGTCAGTGACGTTCTGTACATACCGGACCTGCTTGCCCGCATCCAGCCAGGCCCGGATCAGCAAGTCCCAGGCCAGGTACGTGGCCGCATGACCGATATGCGTGGCGTCGTAGGGGGTGATCCCGCAGGCATACAGCGCCGCTGTGCCGCCGGGAGCGGCGACGACCAGCGAGCCGCTCGCGGTGTCCCGGATCTCCGGCTCAGGACCGGTTCCGGGCAGGTCGGGTACGGCAGAAGCGGGCCAGGACTCCATGGGCGCCAGAGTATCGCTAGCGCTGCCGGGCGAGCTCAAAGGCGTGCGCAAGCCCGATCAGGCGCGGCTCGCCCCAGGCCGGCCCGGTGAAGGACAGACCGACCGGCAGGCCGCTGACGTGACCGGCGGGAACGGTGATCGACGGGTACCCGGCCACGGCCGCCGGGCCCGACGTTCCCCAGCCGTGATAGTCGCCCAGCACATGATCGGTGAGCCACGCCGGATGGCCAGTCAGCGTGATCACGGCATCCAGCCGGTGTTCCGTCAGCGCGGCATCGATCGCGCCGCGGGACAGCCGGGTCGCGGCTGACCGTGCCTCCCGGCAGGCCGGATCGGCCAGATCCCCGCTGGTCGCCTCGGCGGCCTCGAAGAGCTCCTGACCGAAGTGAGCCAGCACGCGGGCCGCGTTCGCGGTGTTGAAGGCGATCAGTCCGGCCAGGTCGGCCGGGTGCTCGCCGCCGAGCCCGGCCAGGTACGCGTTCACGTCATGCTTGAACTCGTGCGTCATGGCAGCCATCTCGGGCTCCCCGATCTTGTCCGCCTCCGGCAGCTCGACCGGATCGATGACGGTCGCGCCGTGCCCGGCGAGGATGGCGACGGCGGATTCGAGCACCGCGATCGTCGCGCCGTCGGCCGCCTCGCAACCCCCGCGCCACACGCCGAGGCGCGCGCCGTCCAGGGCGGCCGGGTCGAGGAACGCCTGGTAGTCAGTCGCATGCTCACGGGCGGGACCCGTGGCCGGGTCGGCCGCGTCAGCGCCTGCGATCACCGTGAGCAGAACGGCCGCGTCGGCGACCGTTGCCGTCATCGGGCCCGCCGTGTCCTGCGCGGCCGTGATCGGCACGATCCCCGACCGGCTGACCAGCCCGAGCGTTGGCTTGATGCCGACCACACCGCAGGCGGCGGCGGGCGAGACGATCGAGCCGTCGGTTTCGGTGCCGATCGCCAGCGGCGCGAGCCCGGCGGCCACCGCGATCGCTGACCCGGAGCTTGAGCCAGACGGGCTGCGGCCGGCCCCGTGCGGGTTGACGGCCTGGCCGCCAAGAGTACTCAGACCGCTGCTGGAGGGACGGGAGCGGAAGTTCGCCCACTCCGACAGGTTGGCCTTCCCGATGATCACCGCGCCCGCCGCCCGGAGCCGGGCGGTCAGGAACGCATCCTGTCCGGTCGCGCCCAGCAGCGCCGGGGAGCCAGCGGTCGCGGGCAGGCCGGCTGCGGACACGTTGTCCTTGATCAGCACCGGGATGCCGTCCAGCGGCCCGAGCCCGGCGCTGCCGGCCCTGCGGGCGTCGCTGGCCGCTGCCTGCGCGGCAGCGTCCGCGCCGACGGCAATCACCGCCCGCAGCCCCGGATTGAGCCGGTCAATGCGATCGAGATAGAAGGCAGTGAGTTCAGCGGCGGTCAGTGTCCCTGCGGCCAGCGCCTGACCGAGAACGGCGGCGGTGGCCCGGCCTGCCGGTATTCCCGTCCGGCCCACGAGCTCCGCCTGCGATTCGGCCAACGACATAGTGGACACAATAGGGGGGTCTGGCGACTGCCATCGGGGGGACACGCTGTGTATTCGTCGCGTAGATCACGCATGCCCGGCTTCGCCGCGCTGGCCGTGGCGGTGGCGACGGCGGCGACCGCGGCGACCGCAGTGGCCGGATGCTCGGGCACCATCAGCAGCTCAGGCTCCGGCACGGCCGGCGAGTCGGCTTCGGCGCTGCAGCGGCAGTATGAGGAGGTCGTCCGCACCGTACTGCCGTCGGTCGTGCAGATCAGCACGCAGGACTCGACCGGCTCGGGTGTCGTCTACGACAGCCAGGGCGACATCGTCACCAACGAACATGTCGTCGGCAACGCCAAGAAGGTCAAGGTCCAGGAATCGGTCGGGAACCACTCCTTCGAGGCGAAGGTCGTCGGCGAGTTCGCGCCCGACGACCTCGCCGTCATCCGCGTGACCGGCCATGACAGCGAGCTGAAGCCCGCCAGGTTCGCGAACTCCGCCGACACCAGAATCGGGGAGATCGTGCTGGCGATGGGCAACCCGCTCGGCCTCACCGACAGCGTGACCCAGGGCATCATCTCGGCAACCGGCCGTACCGTCGGCGCCAGCGAGGCCAACGGCGGCCAGGCCCTGATCACGGCCGCCATCCAGACCAGCGCCGCCATCAACCCGGGCAATAGCGGCGGCGCGCTGGTGAATCTCGACGACCAGGTCGTCGGCGTGCCGACACTGGCGGCCCGGCTGCCGGACCAGGGCGGGGCCGCGCCGGGCATCGGCTTCGCGATCCCGAGCGACACCGTGCGGAACATCGCCGACCAGCTGATCAAGTCGGGCAAGGTCACCACATCCGACCGCGCCTCACTGAACATCACTGCCGAAACCTCGGCCAACGCGCAAGGCGAGCCGGCCGGCGTCGCCGTGCTCGGCGTTGCCAGCAACGGCAGCGCCGCGGCGGCCGGCCTGAAAGCCGGCGACATCATCGTCGGCGTCAACGACCAGCGCATCACGGCCCTGGAGGAACTGGAGACGATGCTCGCCACGTTCAAGCCGGGCACCAAGGTCAAGATCCGGTACACCCGCGGCAGCAGCGCCGACGTCAGGACCGGCACGGCGAAGCTCGGCACGCTCGGCAGCAGCTAGCGGCCTAGACTCGGCCGCGTGACGATGCACATCGGCCGGCTGCCCGCCGTTCCCGCCCTGGACCGCCCTGATCTGCTCGCCGTGCCGGTGGCGGCCGCGCTGGCCGCGCTCGACGGCAAGATCGCCGTCGCCGAGATCGGGGTCGCCGAGATCGATCCGTCGCTCGCGGACACTGCCGCCTTCTGCGATGCCTATGACGTGGCGCCGGGCGAGTCGGCTAACTGCGTCGTGGTAGCCGGCCGCCGGGACGGGCAGACCAGGATGGCGGCCTGCATGGTGCTCGCTACCACCCGCGCGGACGTGAACGGGGTGGTCAGGCGCGAGCTGGACGTCCGCAAGCTGTCCTTCGCGCCGATGGACCAGGCCGTCGAGCTGACCGGCATGGAGTACGGCGGGATCACGCCGGTAGGACTGCCCGCGCAGTGGCCGGTGTACGTGGACGCAGCCGTCGCCGCGACGGCCCGCGTGGTGATCGGCAGCGGCGTGCGGCAGTCCAAGCTCACGCTGCCGGGCGCGATGCTGGCCAGCTTGCCCGGCGCGGTCGTGCTGGCCGCGCTCGGCCGCTGACCCGCCCGCCGCCGACCCGGCTGAACCCGCCGACCCGGCTGAACCCGCCGACCCGGCTGAACCCGCTGACCCGCGCCCGGCACCGTTACGGCAGCCAGGACACCTTGTGCACGAGGGCGGCGTAGCCGACGAAGGTCACCGCGTCGATCAGTGTGTGCGCGATGATCAGCGGCATGACCCGGCCCCAGCGCCGGTACAGGATGCCGAAGATGATGCCCATCACCGCGTTCCCGGCGAACGCGCCGAACCCCTGGTACAGGTGGTAGGAGCCGCGCAGCACGGCGGCCGTCAGGATCGCCTTCCAGGGCGTCCAGCCGAGCTGATCGAGCCGCCGCAGCAGGTAGCCGATGACCAGGATTTCTTCCAGGATGCCGTCGTGAGCCGCGCTGAGCAGCAGCACCGGTATCCGCCACCAGACGGCCGGCAGCGATTCCGGCACGATGGTGAGGCTGGCGCCGAGCTTGAACGCGGCGATGTACAGCCCCAGCCCGGCACCGCCGATGACGGCGGCGATCACCGCCCCGCGGGTCAGGTCCCTGACCGGCTGGCTCGCGTCCACCCCGATTGCCGACGGCGGCTCCCCGGACCTGGCCATCAGGTAGAACACGAGCACCACCGGCATCAGCGCCTCGGCGATGCTGACCAGCTGCAGGACCAGATCGAACCAGCTGATCGAGGACAGCGGCCCGACCAGCAGCGCCTGCTGACTGCTGAGCGACTGCCGCGACAGCAGTGCGCCGATGAGGTCGAGCAGCGCGTTGAGGCCGCTGGCGCCGAGCGAGACCGCGAAGACGACGACGATCTCCCACCGCAGGTAGCTGCGGGGCGGCAGGCTCAGGGTGGCGGAACCGTCATCGGCACTGATGGCGTCGTTACCTCCGGTCACCACTGGACTGTAACCGGAAAGCCTGACCGCGACGCCACGAGTGACCAGGACGGGAACGGGCAGCCCGGCGCTACGGTCTGGCGCCGGCTCGCGGGATCAGGACAGCACCGTCAGGGCAGCACCGCCGTCAGGGCTGCACCGCCGTCAGGGCAGCAGGGCCGTCAGCCGCTCCCAGGCCAGGCCGGTGCCGGAGGCGAGGCATCCGTCCACGACGGCCTCGGTGCCGAGGGCGCTGACCCGCACCTCCGGCATGACCGGTGCCAGCTTCCGCAGCTGGGCGGCCACCGCCGCGGCGAATCCGGGCGCCTGGCCGATACCGCCGCCCAGCACGACCAGCTCGGGATCGATCACGGTGATGATGGCGCACACGGCCCTCGCGACAAGCTCGGCCTCGCCCGCGACCACCGCGGCCGCGCGCTCGTCGCCCGCCTCCGCTGCCGCGAACACCCGGCGGGCCGATACCGGCCCCCGCATCCCGGCCCGGCGGGCCGCCCGCACGACGGCGGCGGCTGAGCCGGCCGCTTCGAGCGTGCCGCGGCGCCGCGCGTCATCGGGGTCGGAACCCTGGCCGGCTGAGATCGGCATGTAGGCAATCTCGCCCGCGACCCCGTGCACGCCGCGATGCAGGCTGCCGCCGATCACCAGCCCCATCCCGATGCCGGTGCCGATGTGCACGAAGGCGAAGGTACCGGCCTCGCGCCCGTGCCCGTGCTCACGCTCGGCCAGGCTGGCGGCGTCGACGTCGTTCTCCACGACCAGCTGCTCGCCGAAGGCGCTTCTGAGCTCTGCCAGCACGGCCGGCTTGCCCCAGCCGGCCAGGCCGCCGGCCAGCGAGATCGCGTTCCGCCGCGGGTCGTAAACGCCAGGACTGCCGATCACGGTCTGGGTGACCGCCGCCCGGTCGATCCCGGCCCCGGCGCACAGCTCGTCGGCGAGTCCGATCAGCTCCGCGACGCGGCCGCTGGTGCTGGAGGCCCTGGTCCGCAGCGCCGAGCGCGCGACGACATCCCCGGTCAGGTCGGCGACCGCGCCGCGCAGGTAGTGGTGCCCGATGTCCAGCCCGAGGACGTAGCCAGCCTCCGGCCGGATCTCGTACAGGACGGCGGAGCGGCCCGGCACGCCGGTCCGCTGCCCGGCCTCGCGGATCAGGCCCGACCGCTCGACGTTCGCCAGCGCGAGCGACACCGTCGGCTTGGACAGGCCCGACACCCGGGCGAGCTCGGCTCGCGAGCAGCGGCCCAGCTGACGGATGTGCTGGAGCAGCAGCTGCTCGTTGAGTGCGCGCAGCAGCTGCGGCCGGGCCGCCTGTCCGTGACCCCGCGGGCCGGCCATGCGGACGGCGACGGTCTCCGCTGGCTCATCCGGCTCGGCCGACGTCGTCGCGCTCACGCCCTCATCCTTCCTTACCGCAGGTCGGACCGCGAGCAGCAGCCGCCCGAGACCCGGCCGGTGTCGCGCCCGTCGCGGACGAGACCAAACCGTTGCTTGTCGCCCCCACATAGTTAGGATACTGTCCTAACTAACTTTCCGGTATCACCCGGCCCGTCCCCTGGCCCGAGAGAACCCGCATGACCAACTCCCCCGTGGTGCTCGGCATCGATTTCGGCGGCACGAAGATCGCGGCCGCAGTCTGCGATGCCGCGGGGAACAAGCTCGCCTCAGCCGTCGTCGACAGCCAGGGCGAGCGCGGCGCGCGGACCAGCTTCGAGCACGGCATTTCGACGGCACGGCACCTGCTGCGGACCGCGGCGCCTGATACCGCGCCGGCCGCGGTCGGCGTGTCGACCTTCGGCATCCCGTTCGAGGACCGGGTCGAGCTCGCCCCCGCCATTGACGGCTGGCACGAGCTCGCGCTCGGCCGCGAACTGCGGGCGGCGTTCCCCGGCGCGGCGATCAGGATGGGCACGGATGCCAAGGCCGCGGCCAGGGCTGAGCTCCGGTGGGGCGCGCTGGCCGGCGCCGACCCTGCTCTGTACCTGAACCTCGGGACGGGGCTCGCGGCCGCCATCGTGACCGGCGGCCAGGTGCTGTCCGGATGGCAGGGCGCGGCCGGAGAGATCGGCTACAGCCTGCGGGACCCGGCGGACGTCGGGCGGCCGGACGGGCTGCGGATCCCGCTCGAGGACATGGTCAGCGGCCAGGCCCTGCAGCGCCGGGCCGCGCGGATCGGCAGGCCGATGACCGCGGCCGGGGTATTCGCGGCCGCGGCCGGCGACGCTGAGCTTGACGACCTGGTGCTGAGCTTCATCGACGAGCTGGCCTTCCACGTGGTGAACCTCGCCATCGTCGTGAACCCGGCCCGGATCGTCGTCGGCGGCGGGATCACCCGGTCTTTCGACCGCATCCGGCCCCGGCTGACCGAAGCACTGCAGGCCGGAGTCCCCTACCCGCCCGAGCTGGTCCTGGCGCGTTTCCCGCACGAAGCGCCCCTGCTCGGCGCGGTCGCACTCGCGGTCGAGGCGGTGTCAGGGCCGCCCGGCCCTGGCCGGCCCGGCGGCACCAGCCCTGATGTCGATTCGCACACCGCTCAGTCAAACGGGCACTACAGTACTAATAGTACAAATAGTGTCTCCATCCCTGCACCGACCAACTCAGTAACGAAGGGTTAGGGCACATGAGACGCCTTAAGTCACTCGGGGTCCTCATCGGGGCCGCTGGCCTGCTGACGGCGGTGGCCGCCTGCGGTGCCAGCAGCTCGTCCGGCGGAGGCTCCGGATCGTCATCGGCAGGCCCGAGCGGCACGCTGACGATCTCCAACGAGTTCGGGTCTACCTGGACCTGCCAGTTCAATCCGTACAACCCCAACTTCAGCACGCTGCCGTTCGGCCCGGTCTACGAGCCGCTGGCCTTCGTGGACAACCTGGAGAGCGGCAAGGCCTCGCCCTGGCTCGCGACCAACTGGACCTGGAGCAACGGCGACAAGACCCTGACCTTCACCATCCGCAAGGGCGTGACCTGGTCCGACGGCAAGCCGTTCTCGGCGGCCGACGTCGTGTTCACCTACAACCTGCTGAAGAAGTACCCGGCACTGGACCTGAACTCGGACTGGAGCTTCCTCAGCAGCGTCACCCAGCAGGGCTCAGACCAGGTCGTGATGAACTTCAAGACCGCCGGCCAGGCCGACTTCTACTACGTCGCCGACCAGACCGCGATCGTCCCTCAGCACATCTGGGCCTCGATCAAGAACCCGGTGACCTACCCGGACAAGAACCCGATCGGCACCGGCGCCTACACCGTCAGCGCCTGCACGCCGGAGAACATCACCTACACGGCGAACAAGCACTACTACATCCCCGGCCTGCCGAAGGTCGAGACGGTGAACTACCCGGCGTTCCTGTCCAACAACGCCGCCAACGCCGAGCTGGCCGACGGCCAGGCGCAGTGGGGCAACCAGTTCATCCCGAGCATCCAGGCCGCGTACACGTCGAAGAACGCGGGCAACAAGTACTGGTTCCCGCCGACGGTGAACAACGAGATCTTCGTCAACCTGAAGAACCCGCTGCTGTCCAACGTCGCTGTCCGCGAGGCCATGTCCTACGCGATCGACCGATCGAAGGTGTCCTCGGACGGCGAGTACGGCTACGAGCCGCCCGCCAACCAGAGCGGCATCGTCACGCCGACCTACTCCAGCTGGGTCGACCCGAGCCTGACCGCGAAGTACAACTACAGCTACAACCCGGCCAAGGCGAAGCAGGTGCTGGAGGCCGCCGGCTTCAAGCTGGGCAGCAACGGCATCTTCACCAGCCCGTCCGGCCAGCCCCTGTCGTTCTCGATCATCAACATCGGCGACTACTCCGACTGGGTGAACTCGCTGCAGATCGTCGCCCAGGACTTCAAGGCGGCCGGCATCAACCTGACCGTCGAGAACCTGTCAAGCAACGCCTACGACGCCGACCTGTACACCGGCAAGTACCAGCTCGGCTACAGCACCGAGTCGGGCGGCCCGGGCCCGTTCTACGAGCTGCGGCAGTGGCTGCTGTCGTCCAACTCGGCGCCGATCGGGCAGACCGCGTCCAGCAACTGGGAGCGCTACTCCAGCCCGGCGACCGACAAGCTGCTGAATGAGTACCCGGCGGCCAGCACGACGCAGCAGCACCAGATCGTGGACCAGCTCGAGCAGATCATGCTCACCGACCTGCCCGTCATCCCGGTCACCGAGAGCGTCGACTGGTTCGAGTACAACACCGGGGCCTTCAGCGGCTGGTCGACGCAGAGCGACCCGTACGCGCAGCCAGGGCCGGCCATCACGCCGGACTTCGGCTGGGTGCTCATGCACCTGAAGCCGCTCGAAGTAGGCACGGCAGGCCAGGCCGCAGGGTGATGGCGAGGGAGAAACGATGACCGCAACCAGGAGGAGAGCGTGAGACACGCGCTCCGACGGCTGGGTTTCTTCGCCATCACCCTGTGGGCCTGCCTCACGCTCAACTTCATCCTGCCGCGGCTGATGCCCGGCAGCCCGATCCTCGACATGATGGCCAAGTACCGCGGGCACGTCACGGCCAGGGCGCTGCAGGCCATCGAGACGGCGTTCGGGATCGAGACCCACACCAGCCTGGTCGTCCAGTACGGGCAGTATCTGCGGAACACCGCGACCGGCAACTTCGGCATGTCGCTGACGCAGAGCGAGCCGGTCAGCCAGGTCATCGGCGGCGCCGTCTGGTGGACGCTCGGCCTGATCGGCGTGACCACGATCCTCGCCTTCATCCTGGGCACGCTGATCGGCATCATCGGCGCCTGGCGGCGCGGCGGCTGGCTGGACGGCATCCTCCCGCCGGTGTTCGTGATCGCCACCTCGATCCCGTTCTTCTGGATCGGGATGCTGCTGATCCTGCTCGTCGGCAAGCTCGACCCGGCGTTCCCGACCAGCGGCGCCTATGCCTACGGTGCCACCCCGGCGTTCAGCTGGACGTTCATCAGCGACGTGCTCCAGCACGCGCTGCTGCCGGCGCTGGCCATCCTGATCACCTCGATCGGAGGCTGGATCCTGACCATGCGCAACACGATGGTCACCGTGCTGGCCGAGGACTACGTGCGGATGGCCAGGGCCAAGGGACTGCCGGGCTGGCGGATCATGCTCGACTACGCGGCCCGGAACGCGATGCTGCCGAACCTGTCCGGCTTCGCCATGTCGATCGGCTTCGTGCTGTCAGGCGCCATCGTGGTCGAGTACCTGTTCTCCTATCAGGGCGTCGGCTACTACCTGCTGCTCGGCGTGGTGAACCAGGATTACGCGCTGGTCCAGGCGCTGTTCCTGCTCATCACCGTCGCCGTCCTGGTGGCCATCCTGGCCGCCGACCTGCTCACCGCCGTCCTGGACCCGCGCACCAGGACCGGAGGCTAGCCATGGTTGCCCTGCAGATCACCACCGAGACGCCGGCCGGCGCGACCCAGCGGGCCGGCGGCCGGATCTGGCGCGCGGTCAGGTCCAGCCGCAAGGCGCTGGCCGGCGGGATCATCCTGCTCATCTTCGCGATCATGGCGGTGATCCCCGGCGTCATCGCGCCCGACGACCCGCAGGCGTCGGCGTACGGACGCAGCCTCGGCCCGTCAGCCGCGCACTGGCTCGGCACCACCGCCTCCGGCCAGGACATCTACTCGCAGGTGATCTGGGGCGCTCGCGAGACGCTGATCATCGCGCTGGTCTCCGGCCTGCTGTCCACCCTGCTGTCGATGCTCATGGGCATCGGCGCAGCCTACCTCGGCGGCTGGTGGGATCACGGGCTCAACCTGATCACCGACATCCTGCTGGTCATCCCGACCTTCCCGCTGCTGATCGTGATCATCGCCTACTACCCGCACAGCAGCCTGATCCCGCTGATCGGGGTGCTGGTGATCACCGGCTACTCCTACGGCGCGCGGCAGCTGCGGGCCGAGGCGCTGTCCCTGCGCGGCCGCGACTTCCTGGAGGCGGCCCGGGTCCGCGGCGAGCGCCGCTTCTACATCATCTTCGTCGAGATCATCCCGTCGATGACCTCGCTGATCGTGGCGGTGTTCCTCGGCACCGCGGTCTACAACGTGATCGCGGCGGCGACGCTGCAGTTCATCGGCTTCGGCAACCCCAGCTCAACCTCCTGGGGCACGATGCTCTACTGGGCGCAGAACGGCGAGGCCCTGCAGACCGGCCAGTACCTGTGGGCCATCGCCCCCGGCCTGTGCATCGCCTTGCTCGGGGCTGCGTTCGCCCTGCTCAACTACGCCTTCGACGAAGTCGGGAACCCGGCGCTGCGGCGGGTCAGGCTCCGGCCCGCCGGCCAGCCGGCCAAGCCGGGCGCGCCCGCCGGGGTCGCCGCCGCGGCCGCCCGCCCCGGCCGTCAGGAACGGAGCGAGGCATGACGGCCAATCTCAGCGAACGGGCCGGGACGGCCGCGGCGGGACAGGGCCTCGTTCCCGTCCTGAGGGTGTCTGATCTGTCCGTCACCTACGCCAGCCGGCGCGGCGACGTCGCGGCCGTCGACCACGTGAGCTTCGAGCTCGCCAGCGGGGAGTTCCTCGGCATCGTGGGCGAGTCCGGCTGCGGCAAGTCCACCCTGCTGTTCGCGGTCGCGCAGCTGCTGGCCCCGCCGGCCAGCATCACCGGCGGCAGCGTCACGTTCAAGGGCGCCGAGCTGACCGGCCTGTCCGAGCGGCAGCTGGCAGGCATCCGGTGGAAGGAGATCTCGGTCGTCATGCAGAGCGCGATGAACGCGCTCAACCCGGTCAAGTCGATCGGCTCGCAGTTCGCCGACGCGATGCGGGCGCACGGCGAGAAGTCCAAGCCGGCCATCGCCGGCCGCTCGGCCGAGGTCCTGCGGATGGTCGGCATCGACCCGCAGCACCTGACGAGCTACCCGCACCAGCTGTCGGGCGGCATGCGGCAGCGGGCGATGATCGCGATGGCGCTGCTGTTCACGCCGGACCTGGTGATCATGGACGAGCCGACCTCGGCTCTGGACGTCGTCGCCCAGCGCTCGCTGATGATCCAGATCAAGGAGCTGCAGCAGCAGCTGGGCTTCGCGGTCATCTTCGTCACCCACGACATGTCGCTGGTCAGTCACTTCTCCGACCGGCTGCTGGTGATGTACGCGGGTCAGGTCGCCGAGCTCGGCGCCACCCGGCAGGTGTTCGACTCGCCGCTGCACCCCTACAGCGCGGGCCTGCTGGACGCGTTCCCGTCGATCAGGGGCCCGAAGATTCCGCTGACCGGCATCCCCGGCAGTCCGCCGGATCTGGCCCGGCCGCCGCTCGGCTGCCGGTTCGCCCCGCGCTGCCCGCAGGCCACCAGCCCGCTGCCAGGAGGAGCCGGTCCCGCTGTACCGCGCCGGCGGCGTGCTGGTCCGGTGCATCCTGCAGGACGGCAACGAGGTGGTGCAGAGTGACTGAGGGGCAGCCGCTGCTCAGAACCGAGGGGCTCACCCGGCATTTCCGCATCGGCGGCGGCGTCACCCGCAAGACGCTGCACGCGGTGGACGACGTGAGCCTGGAAATCGGCGAGCGCGAGATCGTCGCGCTGGCCGGCGAGAGCGGCAGCGGCAAGTCCACCATCGCCCGGCTGCTGGCCCGGATCTATCAGCCCACCGCCGGGGAGATCTACTTCGGCGGCCGGCCGCTGTCGTCCTTGCGGTCGCGCTGCGGACACCCTGGCCTACCGCAGCGACGTGCCGATGGTCTTCCAGGACCCGTTCAGCTCGATCAACCCGGTATTCAGGATCTCGCACGGCGTGCTGCGCAGCCTGAAGCTGCACCGGCCCGAGCTGCCCGCCAGCGAGCGGCTGGCCGAGGCCCGGCGCGTGTTCGAGATCGTCGGCCTGTCCCCCGCGGCCGAGATCATGGACAGGTACCCGCACGAGCTGTCCGGCGGCCAGCGGCAGCGCGTCGGGTTCGCCCAGGCGCTGGCCATGCGGCCGAAGCTCATCCTGGCCGACGAGCCGGTCTCGATGCTGGACGTGTCCATCCGGATCGGGCTGCTGAACCTGATGAAGCAGCTGCGCGACGAGCAGGGCGTATCCATCCTGTACATCACCCACGACATTGCCAGCGCCCGCTATGTCGCGGACCGGCTGATCGTGATGTACGCCGGGCACATCGCCGAGGCCGGACCGGTCGAGGACGTGCTCGCCGCGCCCCGCCACCCGTATACCCAGCTGCTGCTGTCGGCCGTGCCGGACCCGAAGGCCGAGCTGACCATCGGCGCCGACACCGACCGGGGCGAGCCGCCGCGGGTGATCAACCCCGCCCCCGGCTGCCGCTTCCGCTGGCGCTGCCCGCTCGCCATCGACCAGTGCGCGGAGGTGACGCCCGACCTCAGGCAGCTCTCCCCCGGTCACGACGCCGCCTGCCACGTCGCGCAGCCGGCGCTGAAGTGAAGCTCGACAGCCCGGTGGGGCGCACTGAGGAGCTGATCGACCGCCGCCCCGGCTGCGCTGGCCAGCAGGTGGCACTCGGCCCGGTTCCGCCGCTCACAGCAGGCGTTCTAACTCCCTGTGAAGGCGTACTCATGAAACTCGCTGTTATCGGCGGCGGCTCGACCTACACGCCGGAACTGGTCGACGGCATCGCCCGGCTGACCGGTGACATCAAGATCACCGAGCTGGTGCTGGCCGACCCGGATGCCGAGCGGCTGGCCGTAGTCGGCCCGTTTTCGGCCCGGATCATGGCCAGGTACGGGCACCCGGCGGCAGTGTCGGTGGACCGCCGACGTGGACGCCGCGGTCGACGGGGCGCGCCGCCGTCCTGCTGCAGCTGCGGGTCGGCGGCCAGGCCACCCGGCACCGGGACGAGACCTGGCCGCTGGAGTGCGGCTGCATCGGGCAGGAGACCACCGGCGCGGGCGGCTTCGCCAAGGCGCTGCGCACGGTGCCGGTCGTGCTGGACGTGGCCGAGCGCGTCAGGCAGCGGGCGCTGCCGGACGCCTGGATCATCGACTTCACCAACCCGGTCGGCATCGTCACCCGCGCGCTGCTGGACGCGGGCCATCGTGCCATCGGGCTGTGCAACGTCGCGATCGGCTACCAGCGGCTGTTCGCCTCCCTGCTGGACGTCACGCCCGAGCGGGTCGCGCTCGATCACGTCGGTCTCAATCATCTGACCTGGGAACGGGCCGCCTTCCTCGACGGCCAGGACATGCTGCCCGGCCTGCTGGAGCGCCACGGCGAGGAAATCGCGGCCCACACCGGCCAGCCGCTCGCGGTGACGCAGCTGGCCGGCGGCGCGGTGCCGTCCTATTACCTGCGCTATTTCTGGGCCCACGACGCCGTGGTGGCGGACGAGCGCGGCCAGCAGACCAGGGCGGAGGCCGTGGCCGAGATCGAGCGGCAGCTGCTGGCGATGTACGCCGACCCGGCGCTGGACACCAAGCCCGAGCTGCTGACTCACCGGGGCGGCGCGTTCTACTCCGAGGCCGCGGTCGCGCTGCTCGCCTCGCTGGTCGCCGACGCCGGGGACCGCCAGGTGGTGAACGTGCGCAACCACGGAACGCTGCCGTTCCTGGCTGACGAGGCCGTGATCGAGGTGGCGGCGACGGTCGGCGCCGGCGGCGCGGTCGCCGGTGCCGGTCGCGCCGGTGAGCCCGCTGATGAGCGGCCTCATCGCGCACGTGTCGGCCTACGAGGAGCTGGCGATCGACGCCGCGCTGCACGGCGGCAGGGACCGGGTGGAGCGGGCGCTGCTCGCGCATCCGCTGATCGGCCAGTACGACCTGGCCGGGCAGCTGACCGACCGGCTGCTGGCGGAGAACGCCCCGTTCCTGACGTGGGCCCGGTGAGCGCTGCGCCCGCGGCGCTGGCCGCCGTTCTCGCGGTTGACGGCGGCAACAGCAAGACCGACGTCGCCCTCATCGGCGCAGGACGGATCGGTCCTCGCCGCGGTGCGCGGCGGCCCGTCCAACCACCAGATCATCGGCATCGACCGGGCGTCGGCCGTTCTGGTCGGGCTGGTGCGCGAGGCGGCAGCGCGGGCGGGCCTGCCGGCCGCCGGCGAGGTCGCCGCGCACACGTCAGCCTGCCTCGCCGGTGCCGACCTGCCGGTCGAGGAGGCGGACCTCAGCCGGCTCGTCCAGTCCTTCGGCTGGTCGCCGAGTAACTCGGTGGTCAACGACACGTTCGCGGTGCTGCGGGCCGGCCTGGCCGACGACGGGCCGCACTGGGGCATCGGGGTCGTGTGCGGTGCGGGGATCAACTGCGTCGGCGTGGGACCCGATGGCGCGGTGTTCCGGTTCCTGGCCCTGGGCGAGCTGAGCGGCGACTGGGGCGGCGGCGGCGAGATCGGGCCGCAGGCGCTGTGGTGGGCCATGCGCGCCGAGGACGGCCGCGGCCCGCAGACAGAACTGCGGACGGCCGTGCCCGCGCACTTCGGGCTGGAGCGGGTCGAGGATGTGGTGATCGGCCTGCACCTGGGCAAGATCGGCTACGAGGAACGGCACCGGCTGGTGCCGGTCTTGTTCGAGGTCGCCGAGCGGGGCGATCAGGTCGCCCGCGACGTGCTGGCGCGGCAGGCCGAGGAGATCTGCCTGATGGCCGAGGTCGCGGCCCGGCGCCTCGGCCTGGCCGGCAATGGCCCGGGCCACGAGGGCAGGGCCGCTGGCTCCCCGGTGCCGGTCGTACTCGGCGGCAGCCTGATGACCGCGCGCCACCCGCTGCTCACCGGCCCCATCTCCGCCCGGCTGGCAACCTCGATCCCCGGCGCAAAGATCAGGATCGTCGACATCCCGCCGGTCGCGGGCGCGGCGCTGCTCGGGCTCGATCAGGTCGGCGCTCCGGCCGCGGCTGCTGCCCGGCTGCGCGAGCAGGCCCGCGTTACCTGGTAGTGCCGCCCGGCAGCGGATGCGCGGTGCGGTGGCTCACAGATACTCGCCGCGGACCGGCAGGTCTGCCGCTCCGGGGTCGGCCGCCGTTCCCGCATACCGGTCCGGCATTTCCTGCTCCTCGGGCGGCTGGATATCCGAGCGGCTGATGGCCAGGTAGCCGACCAGCACGGCCAGCACGAGCAGGAACGCGCCCGCGACCCGCGCGTCGCCGAGGTCGGCGCCGCTGAGGTAATGCGGCTTGCTCAGGTAGTCGGCAAACGAGGCGCCCATCGGACGGGTGACCACGTAGGCGAACCAGAAGGCCAGCACCGGGTTCATGTTGAAGCGCCGCCAGGCCACCAGCGGGATCATGATCACGACGGTGAACAGGACGCCGGACGAGAAGTAGCCCAGCTTCAGCACGGACGCGGTGAAGTCACCGAGCGCCGTCCCGAGCGCGAAGGTGGCGAAAACGACCGACCAGTAGTAGACCTCGCGCCGGCGCGTGACGATGCTGTGGATCGATAGCGTTCCCTCGCTGCGGTACCAGAGCCAGAAGATGGCCGCGAGCACGATCGCCCAGAGCGCGGTCGTGCCGCCGTAGGGGATGCCCACGATCAGGTGCAGCGCGTCGGATACGCCCGTGCCGAAGATGGCGATCGCGAGGGCGAGATACCAGTACGCCGCCGCGATGTAGCGGCGGGTGCGGAACTGGATCAGTACGGCGGGGACGAAGACCGCGATCTCGACCACGCCGGCGATCAGATGGCCGCGGTTGGCCAGGTAGTCGGACACGGCCTCGCCGCCGGCCGTCGTCAGCAGCTTGACGACCCAGAACAGGGCCGTGATCCGGGGAACCTTGACCGCGAGCGGCTCGCGTCGGCCAGCGGCACCGACGGCATGCACCATCAGGACACTCCTCTGCGGTGGCTTGCTCTATCGTCGTGCGGTATAGCGGCTAGCATTATACAGACGCGGAGTTATGCTAACCGGCGTGGTGAACCGACTGGACCGGTGGGCCGATCCCCCGCTGCTCGTGCTGGCCAGTCTGGCCGGCGAGCCGAAGCACGGCTACGCCATCACCCGCGACGTCGCGGAGATGATGGGCGTGCGGCTGAGTGCCGGGACACTGTACGCGGTTATCGCCCGGCTGGAGTCGCAGGGCCTCATCGAGCCGCTGGAAGCGGTCGACCGCCGCCGCCCGTACCGGATCACCCGGCGGGCGCGGCGGTGCTCGCGGAGGAATCGGCCCGGATGAGCCGGGTCGCCGCGCTCGCCCGCGCCCGGCTATCCGGCCGCCCCGGCCTCGCGGGGACGTGACGAAAGTGCCGGGCGCCCCGCTGGCGAGGACCGCTCTGGCCAGGGCGGTGCTGTCGCTGTATCCCCCGGCCTGGCGGGAGCGGTACGGCGACGAGATACTCGCGCTGCTGGCGGACACGGACGCGGGACCGGGCGCGCTGGTCAGCCTGGCCTGCCGGGCCGTTCCGGTGTGGATCTGCCCGCCCCGCCAGCTGCACGACCGGGACGCCCGGGTGCGCGCCTCACTGGCCACCGTGCTGCTGGCCTGGTCGGCGCTGACCGGCGTCGGCCTGGTGTTCGTGCAGCTGACACAGGTCCAGGGGTTCCTGGCTCCCGGCCACCCGGTGGTCGGCTGGTCCTACGGCATCATCGATGCTGGCCTCGCCTGCTCGGCGATCCTGACCATCGGCGGCGGCTTCCCGCTCTGGCTGCACATGCTGCGGCAAGCCCGGCGGCAGCGGCAGCGGCGCGCCCTGGCGGGCCTGGCCCTGGCCTTCGCCGCCCCGGCCGCCTTCGCGGCCGCGGCCGGCCTGGCGGTCAGCGTGGTCCATCATCCCGAGGGCAGCGGCCCGTGGTGGTTTGTGGCCTTCGCCCTGCTCGGCTTCATCACCGTGGGCCTGGCCGCGGCCGGCCCGATCGCGGCCATGCGCATCCTCCGGCCAGGCGGCCCGGCGGTCCGCCGGGCGATGCGCGCGGCCGGCCTGGCCGCCACCACCGTCGTGGTAGCGGGGCTGGCCAGCATCGTGGCCGCCGCCGGCCTGTGCCTGTGGGCCCGCGGCTTCGCCGGCTATCACCACGGCGGCCTTGTCGAGGGCTACCTGGCGGTGGTCAGCCGCGGTCGGGGCCACGGCCACGGTGAGCGCGGCGCGCGGCATCCGGGCTACCTCGCGATCGGGCCGGCCTGCCGGCTGAGCTTGGCCGGGGCGGCGCGGCTGCTGGTGAAAATCTGGCCGAAGCGGGTTCACACGCCTACGGTGGACATATGGCGCCCGGCTGGGAATACCTATGCACCCAGGACGCCCACGATGCCGCCGCGATCACCCGGCACATGAACATCATGGCCGCGCGCGGGTGGGAGCTGCTCACTGTCACCTTCGCGATCAAGGGCGAGAGCGGCACCCACAGCTTCTTCTGGCGCCGGCCACTCCGCCACGGCTAGCCCGGGCAGTCGCTGAGCGCGGCGCGGCGTAATCAGTCATCGCGGCGGGTAGCCGCCGATGACGGGGCGAGGACCTTCTCGAACCAGTGGTGCGCGTACGGCTCCTCGTTGAACGCGGGGACCTCCCGGTAGCCGCTCGCCCGGTACAGCGCGATCGCCTCGGTCAGGGCGCCGTTGGTCTCCAGCCGTGTCATCCGCGCTCCGGCCGCCCGTGCGCGGTCCTCGAGTTCGGTGAGTATCCGCCGGCCGAGGCCACGACCGCGGACGGCAGGAGAGATCCACATCCGCTTGATCTCGGCCGCAGCACCGGCGTGCAGTTTCAGCGCGCCGCACCCGACGGGCTCGCCGTGGAGTGTGGCGACCAGCAGCAGCCCGGCTGGCGGAGTCAGCTCGGCGTCCTCCGCCGGGATGCTGCGAGCCGGATCGAAGCCGGACTCGAATCGCTCCGCTAGCTCCGCGAAGTAGGCGTTCAGGCAGAACCGGGCAGCCGGTTCGCGCGGGCCGATCTGCGGCGACCTGCACCGTGGATGCCGGCGGCAGGCGTTCCGCCACTGCTTACCCCGCGTGCCCGGCGATCGTGAGGTCACGGAAGGTCACCGGGAAGCCGCTGCCCTCAGGCGCGGCGCACATGGCCCCGGCCAGTACCGGCTCGCCCGGCGGCAAGTACGCCAGCGCTGCCAGTTCGCTCTCTCCGCCGCCGAGGCGGTAGCGGACCTCAATGGCATCGCCGCGGCGGGTGACCACCAGGCTGACCTCGCCAGGGTCAGCGGGCAGGCTGGCCACCGCCCAGCTGGAGTGCTCGAGCGTGATCACCGTGCTGAAGCGTGGCCTGCCGTCGACAAACTCGACGCCCGTTTTGAGCCAGCGGCGCTCGTCGACCCGCACCATCGCCCCGGCCTGGTCGAACTGCGCAGCGTAGGAACCGCGGATTCGCATCGACAGATCGAAGTCGCCGCCGAGCTGCTCCCCGTAGAGGTGGCCGTTATCGCGGATGAACCCGTACCCCGTGATGCGCCAGAAATCGGTGGCCGCGTCGGCGGTAACCATCAACGCGCCTGCCTGCTCAGACCACTGGGCTGGTTCATTCAGCCACTGCACGGTGCCTCCCGGGGCGGATGCGCTCAGATCCCGAAACGTACCAGCCCGGCCGGCAGCCCAGGTCTACCCTGCGAGGGTGAACATCGCGGTCTGCCCCGACGACGGCACTCATCTCCGGGCTGTACAGAAACGGCCACTGCTGCTGCCGAGGTGCCCGGCCTGCGACAAGAGATTCGAGCTCACCGGCAACGGAGTCACCGAGGTTCCGGCTGACGCCCGGCCTGATAACTGAGACCAGATGTGGTCCGCACCTGCTGCGCCGGTGGTGCTGATGCAGTGGCCAGGAATGATCGGCTTGTGCCGGTAACGCTGATGCCCGCCGCTGTGGCGGACCGTCTGCTGGCCGCGGACCTGACCTATGCCGAAGCCGGGGCAACCGCTGGATTGCTCCCGCGCGGTTACCATCACCTGCGCCGCACGGTGGCGATCAGCGCCGGCACCGAGGAGTTCGCCGCTGCCGCGGATGCCCTGATGAGCTGGCAGGTGCACGCGCGCGCGGGTCTTAGGGTGTCCGCGTCAGCCCTCACGGCCGAACGGGGGACGCTGCCCGGCCATCCCGAACGCGGCGAGGAAGCCTTCGTCGTCAGCCGCGGCCCCGATGCGGCCGTGACTTTCACCGTCACTGCCTTCTCCAGACCGGCATCGGCACTGGCTATGCTCGCCGGACCACTCGGCCGGGCCGTGCAAAGCCGCATCACCGGCCGTTACCTGGAGGCGCTGTCGCGCTGACCACTCGCCGGGGCCGGTCGTTGCCCGGCTCGCCCGGCGGGCCGCTAGCGTGGGCAGATGGCTTCAACAGACAAGATCGAAGCGTTCCTGGCCGAGCCGCGTAACGTCGTCGTTGCCGGGATCCGCCGCGACGGGCGCCCGCACCTGAGCCCGAACTGGTTCTACTGGGACGGTCAGCGGTTCTATGTCTCGACCACGCGGGACCGGGTGAAATACGCGATCTTCAGCCGGGACCCGCGGGCGCAGCTGCTGATCGACGATTCCACCGGGTTCCGCGCCGTGCTGGTGCCGGCCACCGTCGAGATTCGCGAGGATCTCAAGGCGGAGCTGCCGCGCTTCCGTGCCATCAGGGAGAAGCACGGGCTAGCCGTTCCGGACGACGCCGAGCATCTGCGGGCGCTCGCCGACGAGGGGCGGGTCCTGCTGGCCATCACACCCGACGGTCCGCCCTCGAGCTGGACCAGCTGGGGTCTGGACTGACCGCCGGAGTCCGGTGTCCGGGCACCTTGAGCGCCCGCCGCACCGTGCCGGCGCTCCTGCTTTAGGCTGCTCGGGTGGGTGACAGTCAGACTGAGCCGGCTGGCACGGCCGCGGCGGCGTGCCTGGGCATTCTGGACGAGCAGGCAGCCGCCTATGCCGGAGTCGCGATCGCCAATATCGGCAGGGAGTTCCCGTCGCTGCTGTTCCACCTGATGACGGAACCGGGCGATCTGCCCGTCCGGCCGGCCGAGCGGACGCCGGTGTTCTACGGCAGCCTGGACTGGCACTCCTGCGTCGAAATGCACTGGCTGCTCGTCCGGCTGCTCCGGCTGGCCGGGCACTCAGCGCCGGCCAGCGAGATCAGGAATCTCCTGGACGCCCAGTTCACCGTGGACAAGCTCGCCGCGGAGGTGAGCTTCGTGACCAGCACAGACGGCCGGCACGAGCGGCCCTATGGCTGGGCCTGGGCACTCGCCCTGGTGCACGAGATCGCGAGCCTGGACGACGTTCAGGCGCGCCGGTGGCTGACGGCGATCGCGCCGCTCGCCGATGCACTGACGGCCGGCTTCCTCGACTGGCTGCCCAAGGCCACCTATCCGATCCGATACGGGATGCACGCCAACAGCGCGTTCAGCTTCTCGGTCACACTGCCGTTCGCGGCCAGGCAGGCGCAGGCGGGCCGTCCGGAACTGGCCGCGGCGATCGAAGCCAAGGCGCTCGGCTGGTTCGGCGACGACACGGACTATCCGGGCGGATACGAGCCGTCCGGGTACGACTTCCTGTCTCCCGCGCTGACCGAGGCAGAGCTGATGAGCAGACTGCTGGCACAGCCAGAGTTCGCCGACTGGCTGGCTGCGTTCCTGCCGGGGATCGCCGACGGCGAGCCGGTCACGCTGTTTACCCCGGCGGTGGTCTCGGACGCCAGCGACGGGCAGATCGCGCATCTGCACGGCCTGAACGCGAGCCGCGCCTACTGCTGGCGCCGGATCGCCGAGAGCCTCCCGGGCGGCGACGCCCGGATCGGGCCAGCCCTCGCCGCAGCGCGCACCCACCTGGACGCCGCGCTGCCTCATGTCGCCGGTGCTGACTACATGGTGGAACACTGGCTGGCCGCCTACGCGGTCCTGGCGCTGACCTAGAAGTCATACCGCGGGCGCGACCCTGGCCGCGGACCTCCGCTCTCGCACGGCAGCCGGGACGGCGACGACGATCAGCGCGCTGGTCAGGGCGAACGCCAGCGGGTAGCCGGTGCGCACGCAGATCAGACCGAAAGCGGCCGGCCCCGCGCCGTATCCGGCATCGTAGGCGAAGTTCCACAACGCGCTCGCCCGAGCTTCAGGCAGTTGCTCGATCAGCAGCGCGAACGTTACGTTCTCGATGACCCCGAACCCGGCACCGAACAGCACCATGCCGGTGAAGAGCACGACCGGTGACCCCGGCACCATCATCGCGACCATGCCGAGTGCTGCCACGGCGAGCGCCGGGACGAGCAGCCGGGCGTGACCGTACCGGTCGCCGCGCTTGCCGGCCTGCCAGCGACTGAGCGTGGCGGTAATCGCCTGTACGAGCAGGGCGACCGAGCACACGTTGCCGGAGATCCCCCTCACCAGCGGCAGGAACGAGTCCAGCACTCCGGCCGCCACGGTGACCGCGGCGAAGATCAGCGGCAGCCGCAACGCGGCGCGCCTTATCGCGCGCGGAGCCGCCGGCACCAGGTGCGCGCCCGCCACGGCCGGCGCGGGGGGCCTCGCGGTCGCCCGGTCAGCCGGCGGATCACCAGCAGCGGCAGCAGGCCGGCTGCGGCCGCCATCGCGGCGGCCGCAGCGGCCAGGTGGTGTCCGGCGAGCCAGACCCCGGCCGGCAGCGCGACGACAGCCGGGACACCGGACACGAGGCCGAGCAGGCCGAGCCCCTCACCGCGCCGGCCGGGGGGAAGCAGCTTGGCGGTGAGCGCACCGGTGGCCACGCCGCACAGGCCGAACCCGATGCCGCGAACAAAGCTGACGCTCACCATCACCGCCTGGGGCTCGCGGGCTACCAGGGCCACCGCCGGCGCACCGAGCAGTACCGCTCCGGCCGCGAGCACCATCCGGTAGCCGAACCGCCTGATCGCGGCCGCCGCCACCGCCTCGGCCGCCACGGTGCCGAGCAGCAGCGCGCCGGTGAGCAGCCCGGCGGCGGAGCTGTCGGCGCCGTCCGCCGCCGCCAGCATCGGCATCACCGACAGCAGCAGGAAGAAGCTGGTCAACGAGGTGAACTCAGCCACGAACGTGGCTGCCAGCGGAACGCTGAGGAGCCGGGCCGGGGCGGCGGTAGCTGGCCGGGCCTGCGTAACAGTGCTCATAGCAGCGACGCTAGAAGCCAGCCGGCTCACTGGTAAGGTCCGATTTTATGACGATCCAGTGGTCCGGTTTGAGTCCCGAGCTGCTGCTGCGGCTGGACCGCTCGGCCAGCCAGCCACTGCGCGCCCAGCTGGAGGGGAGCCTGCGCGAGGCGATCAGGGTCGGCCGGCTGCGCGCCGGGGAACGACTCCCCTCCTCCCGGGAACTGGCCCGTGAGCTCGGCGTTTCCCGCGGCATGGTGCAGGAGTGCTACGCCCAGTTGCTGGCCGAGGGATACCTGACCAGCCGCACCGGGTCTGCCACCCGGGTCGCCGACATCTCCGGAGGCCAGCCCGCGGCCGGGCAGGCCGCGAGCTCAGCCGCGGCGCGCTCGCTGCCTCCCGGCCCCGCGGAAGCTCCGCTGATCGCGGACTTCCAGCCGGGCGTGCCGGACCTGTCCAGCTTCCCCCGCGCCGACTGGGCCTGGGCCGTTAAGCAGGCCTGCACCCACGCCCCGTCCGCCGACCTCGGCTACGGTGATCCGCACGGCAGCGCGGTTTTGCGCGAAGTACTCGCGGGCTACCTGCGGCGGGTCCGGGCCGCCGCGGCCAGCCCGGCGCGAATGATCATCAGCACTGGCTTTGCGCAAGGAATCAACCTGGTACTCCGCGCCTTGGCCAGCCACAGCGGCGTGACCTGCGTGGCTTTCGAAGACCCCGGCTACGGCGCCGCGCAGGCGGACGAAACCGTCCGCGCCGCCCTGCTGATGGGCATCCATGTCACCTACGTGCCGGTCGACGAGAATGGCCTGGTGGTCAGCGAACTGGCGGCCAGCGGAGCCCACGCCGTTGTGGTCACCCCGGCACACCAGTCCCCCACCGGGGTTGTGCTGTCCCCGGCGCGGCGCCACGAGCTGATCGACTGGGCGCGGCGCGGTGGCGGGTACGTGATCGAGGACGACTACGACTCAGAGTTCCGCTACGACAGGGAACCGGTCGGCGCGCTGCAGGGACTGGCGCCAGACCAGGTCTTCCTGCTCGGCACTGCGAGCAAGGCACTGGCGCCCGCGGTCCGCCTCGGCTGGGTCCACGCGCCGTCCTCGCTGGCGGCGGCGGTGGCCGCCGAGAAGGAAATGAGCGACCGCGGCTCCTGCACGCTCGACCAGCTCGCACTGGCAGCCTTGCTCACAACCGGCCGGTACGACCGCCACTTGCGGCGGATGCGAACGACCTACGCGGCCCGCCGCACCGCGCTGACCCGACGCGTTTGCCAGCCACGCCCCGCGCGTCCAGCTCGCCGGGCTCGCGGCCGGGTTCCAGGCTGTCGTGTCGCTGCCAGCCGGTACGGACGAGCGGGACGTGGTTACGGCGGCGCGTGATCGGCGGGTAGGACTGCACGGCATCAGCAGCTATCGCGGCAATCCGGACACCCCGGCGCCACCCGCGCTGGTGATGGGATTCGGCAACGTCGGGACGCGAGCAATCGAACCTGCCATCGCCGCCGTCGCCGACCTGCTTAACGGACCGGCAGCGGCAGGCCGGTGACTGCCGGCAATACTGGCCTGAACGCACGCAGGCAGCGGGGGCACCAGCTCAGGCGAAGGGAGACGTCGTGTCGGTGACTATGAGCCGGGCGGAGCGGGAGGCGTTCCTTGCCGGCGTCCACGTCGGCGTGCTCGCCGTGGCGGACGGGCCGGGCAGGGGGCCGCTCGCCACCCCCGTCTGGTACAGCTATCAGCCCGGCGGCAGCATCGGCGTGAGCACGGGCGAAGGCAGCGAAAAGGCCAGGGCCGTCGCCGCGGCCGGCCGTTTCAGCCTGTGCGCGCAAGATGAGGCGCCACCCTATGAATACGTGACGGTGGAGGGACCGGCCGTCATCGAACCGGCAGACCTGGCCGAGCGAACCGCCATCGCCCGCCGCTATCTCGGCACCGAGGGCGGCGATGCCTTCGTCGCAGCCAATCCCGGTGGCGGCGAGGTGATCATCCGGATGACGCCCGAGCACTGGCGGTCTGCTGATTTCAGCAAGGCAGGTGAATAGGGCTCGTGCCGGCCTGTCCGGGCTGGCGCCGGTGCGTGCTAGCGGGTGAACGTTCCCCAGCGCTAGCAGACGGTCGGGTGTCCGGCTCGCAGGAACTGGCTTCCCCGCGGGTCAGGCGTCAGCGACGTGCCACGGCAGAATCTCGCAGAGCAGCAGCCCACTCACCAGGCCGGGGTCGGCCGTCAGGAGACTGGCGGTCTCGGGCGCTCCGCAGGGAAAGGACGCCACGCCAATAGGGTCGGCGCGGGGCACCTCATCGAGGCGGTGGTTCGGGCCCGCATGGACAGCCTGCCCCGTCCGCTCCAGCTCGGCCAGGAACCGCCCGTGGTCAAGCAGCGAGGGCTGCTCCCGGAGCGTTCGGCCGTCGATCCAGGCCGGCCCGCGCCGGTAGATGGCAATGGACAGCGGAGCCTGATCCGTCATGACACCCAACGTATCGGCCACGACGCTGACCGCAACCGAGACGATGGCGCGCCAGGTCAGCGTCTACGCTGGCGCGATGGAATTCGCGGACGTGATCAAGAAACGCAAGATGGTCAGGGCGTACACCGATGAGCCGGTGGCGCCCGAGGTAGCCGAACGCATTCTGCGGGCGGCTAACCGTGCCCCGTCGGCAGGGTTCAGCCAGGGTTACGCGCTGCTGACGCTCGAGGGCCCGGATCAGCTGCGCCCGTTCTGGGAGCTGCTGTCCGCGTACCACGGCGACGATTCAGCCGCCGGGCCATCGTTCGAGCCCGTTACCCGTGCGCCTCTCGTGGTGGTGCCGCTGTCCTGCAAGGACGTCTATCTCGATCGGTACGCTCGGCAGGACAAGGGCTGGACGGACCGCGACGAGTCGCACTGGCCGGTGCCGTACTGGGATATTGACACGGGATTTACGGCGCTGCTGATGCTGCTGGCGGCAGTCGACGAGGGCCTCGGCGCGCTGTTTTTCGGCATACCGCCTCATCAGATAGCCGACTTCCGCGCGCTCTACGGCGTCCCGGACCAGTACCTGCCGATCGGGGCGGTCGCCATCGGACATCCCGACGCCGGGACTGACCAGGGCGGCTCAGGCGGCAAGATCAGCCGCCGCACGCTCGATGACCTGGTACATCGCGGCCAGTGGTAGCCGCGCGGCTGTGCGGCCCGCCAGTTGCTCAGCTCAGCAGGTAGCACGCGATCGCGGCGGCGGAGGCCACGTTGAGCGAGTCGACGCCGCGGCTCATCGGGATGCGCACCGCCTCGTCGGCAGCGGCGAGCCAGCGGCCGGAGAGGCCGTAGCCCTCGCCGCCGATCAGCAGTGCCAGCCGCCCCGCTGGCGTGACGTCCCCGATCGGGCGGGCGGCCGGGTCCGGCGTCAGAGCCAGGAGCGTGAAGCCGGCTGCCCTGAGCTCGGCCAGCCCGTCCCGCCAGTCCGTCATCCGCGCGTACGGGACCGCCAGCACGGCTCCCATCGACACCTTGACGGCGCGCCGGTACAGCGGGTCAGCGCAGCGCGGCGCGAGCAGCACCGCGTCAAACCCGAGGGCGGCCACGCAGCGGAAGACCGCGCCGACGTTCGCGTGATCCACGATGTCCTCGAGCACGACCACCCGGCGGGCCTCGGCCAGCAGGTCAGCTGGCGACGGCAGCGGCAGCCGCTGCATCGAGGCCAGCGCGCCGCGATGCACCCGGAAGCCGGTCAGCTGCTCGGCGATCCCGGCCGGGAGAACGTACAGCGGCGCCGGGACCGCGATATCGGCGATCGTGGCCGCCTTGTCACTGGCAGCCAGCAGCGAGCGGACCGGATAACCCGCGGCGATGGCCCGCCTGATCACCTTCTCGCCCTCGGCGATGAACAGGCCGCCGGCGGCCTCGAGGCTCCGGCGCAGCTGCACGTCGGTCAGGCGGACATAGTCGGCCAGCCGCGGATCGGCGGCGTCGCTGATCAGGATCTGCCGCGAACCGGTGGCTGTCATGCCTGCCATTGTGACGCCCGGGCAGGACGGGAACGGCGGCGAGACCAACCCGGCAGAGTCGGCCGGTCTGTGACGTGAAGTCCGATATAGTCGGGCCTGGCCAGCTGGCCGGACAGCAACGGATCCTGAGGACTCAGAAGTGCCACCACGGGCAGGAGCGCCGGGCCTCGGCCGCCGGGGCCGGTCGCGCCGGGTCGGCACCGCGAAACTGGTCGCCGTTGCCGTCGCGATCTCCGCCGTCTGCATGATCACCATGACGGCGCGGGCCGTGATCACCAGCGTGTCCTGCTCCGACACGCCGGTACTGGTCAATGTCGCGGTCAGCGCCGACATCGCCCCGGCGATCCAGGCGATCGCCCGTTCCTTTAACAACCAGAACGTCATGACCCACGGCCGCTGCGCCGAGGTCCAGGTGACCGAGGGCGATTCCGCGGCCCAGGCCAGCCAGATCGACGGGCAGGTGTCCTCCCGTGGGCTCGCGCCCGCCGACGCCTGGATCCCGGACTCGAGCCTGTGGGTGGACGTGGTCCGCACCTACCCGGTGGGCGCCCAGGTCGTGCAGCCGACTGGCCGCAGCGTCGCCCGCAGCCCGCTGATGCTCGTGACGACGGCCGCGGTCGCGGCCAGAACCCACGTGTTCGACACCCCGCCGGCCTGGAACGTGCTCCTGCCGCCGTCGGCCGGAGGGCCGCCCGCCAGCCTCGGGCTGTCGGTCGACCTGCCTGATCCCACCGACAGCTCGTCCGGCCTCGCGACCCTGATCCAGGTGAGCCGCGTGCTCGGCAGCACGTCCGCGGCCAGGACCGCGTTCACCCAGTTCGTGTTCGACTCGGAGGCAACCGAGAATTTCGACTCCGCGTCAGCCCTGCAGCAGTTCGTGGCCAGCACCCAGGCGCCGTTCAACCGGCAGGCGGTCACCGTCGCCAGCGAGCAGGCCGTGCTGGCCTACGACAAGGCCTCCAAGGCGCCGCTGGCGGCGCGCTACCCGGCAGGCTCCAGCGCGGCGGTGGGCGAGCCCGGAACTCGACTACCCCTACGTGCTGACCACCTCGAAAGCCGTGACGCTGCAGGCAGCAACAGACTTCGGCAACTATCTCCAGACCAGTTACGCGAAGTCGACCATCAGGTACTACGGCTTCAGGGACGCGTCCGGCGTTCCGGACGTCATGCCGTCGTCGGCGGGGCTGGCTGCCCAGCCGCTGCAACTCGCCAGCGCGCCGACGCGCCAGCGAGGCGGCCTCGAACCTGCAGGTCTGGGAGAAACTCGGCCTCGGCTCTCGCGACCTGACGCTGATCGACGTGTCACCGGCGATGGACCAGCCCGATGGCAACGGCCAGCAGACGCTGGAGGGGGAGCTCACGCAGACGGCCGCCCGCGGGCTGGCGCTGTTCCCCGACTCGACGCACATGGGCCTGTGGGAGATCGGCGGGAGCCGGTCGGCCAGCCAGCCCTACCAGCAGCTGGTCTCCATCGGCCCGCTGCCCGCCGACTACGGCGTCATCACCCGCCGGGCCCAGTTGCAGCAGATCATCGCGACACTGCATCCGGGCGACGGGGCCCTGGCGCTCAACGACGCGATCCTGGCCGCCTACCGGAACATGACCGCGACGTACGCGCCGAACTACGCCAACGCCGTGCTCGTCCTGACCTCCGGCGTCGACAGCGCGCACGGCGACATGCCACTCAGCGCCCTGCTCGGCCAGGCTCCGGTCGCTGTACAGCCCCGGCAAGAAAGTGGAGATCGTCATCCTCATGCTGGGCCAGAAGGGTGACTTCACCGCGATGCGGGAGATCGCCGACGCCACCGGCGGCGTCGCCTACCAGATCAGCAACCCGGCCGAGGTGGGCAAGATCTTCATCGAGGCGATCGCGCACCGCATGTGCGACCAGGGCTGCGCGGCCCCGTAACGGCCATTCCGGCGCGCCGATCCGGCACCCGAGAAGTTTCCGAAAATCACTGGCACGATCCTGTGAACCTGTCCCGCGGGCACCGCGTCTTTTATGCATGAGGCCCGGCGAGAGCGGGGCGCCGGGCCTCACTCCAGCTTCAGGACAAGCTCCGGGCCTCCGCGGGCCCGGAGTTTTTGTCGTCCGGGGCCCTCTGGCCGGTCAGGTCAGGGTGTCCAGCATCTGGTGAGCGCGGCCGATCAGGACCGGCACCGCAGGCCCTTCCCGCTCAAATCCCTCGCCGACCGTCTGGTTCAGCAGGTACCGGGCGTGGATGCCTTCCAGCACGACGGCCAGCTTGAAGTAGCCGAAGGCGATGTAGTAGCCGATCGCGCTCACGTCCCGGCCGGTCAGCTCCGCGTACCTGGCCGCGAACTGGGCGCGGGTATAAAAGCCGGGCAGCGCGGTCACTGTGGCGCCGACATTGAGGTCAGGGAACGCCTCCCCGGCATCGGCCCAGTACGACAGAGTCAGCCCGAGATCGGCCAGCGGGTCACCGAGCGTCGACATCTCCCAGTCGACCACGGCCGCAATCCGGGCCGGGGTGGTCAGCTGCACGAGCGTGTTATCGAGCCGGAAGTCGCCGTGCACCAGCGTCCCCTCGGCACGCGACTGGTCCGGCAATCCCTCCGTGAGCCTGGCCACCAGATCGTCATAGCCCGGCATCTCCCGGCTGTTGGACAGCTCCCACTGCCGCTGCCAGCGGGCTAGCTGCCGCGCCAGGTAACCCTCAGGCCGGCCGAAGGTGCCAAGGCCGGCCGCAGCCAGGTCGACTCCGTGGATAGTGGCCAGCATTCCTGCCAGCAGGTCCGATAGTTCCGCCGCCTGCTGCGGCGTCAGCAGTTCGCCATCCTGCATGGTCCGCAGCACCAGGCCGTCCACGTACCGCATGAGATAGAAAGGCGCGCCGATCACCTCGGTGTCCTGGCAGCTGGCAAGCGGCTCGGGAACCGGCACGGCCGTGGCGGCCAGGGCCGTCAGCACGCGGAACTCGCGGCTCATGTCGTGCGCGGTCGGCAGCACGTGGCCGAGCGGCGGCCGCCGCAGCACGACCTGGCCGCCGTCCAGGTCCAGCCGGTAGGTGAGGTTCGAGCGGCCGCCGGAAATCAGCTGCACGCCGCGCAGCTCGCCCAGCCCGGCAAGCCCGGCCCCGGCCATCCACTTGGCCAGCCCGACCGGATCCTCCACGCCGGGGACTCCGGGAACGCGCTGGATGCCGCCGGGAACCGCGATGCCGTCTGTCACCATTCACCTCATCTGCCGCGCCGCCGTCGGGGGCGCCGGAAACCGCCTGCCGCAATGATCCCT
>CAWFUM010000016.1:0-324255 GCA_963818995.1 uncultured Actinomycetota bacterium
GAGATCCCGGCGCTGGCGATCTCGTCGACCGAGTGCCGGAACCGGGTCCGCGACGGGCAGCCGATCTGGTACCTCGTTCCGGAGGGGATCGTGCAGTACATCTCGAAGCGCGGGCTGTACCGGGGTTAGGCTCGCACCGCGGGTCTGACGGCGGCGACAGGCCGCCCGCAGGACTAGGGGTCCGGGCGCGGCTGGAAGCGGTAGGCAAGAGGTACGGGCCGGAGTAGCCCCGGACGGCCGGGAACGGGCGGACGCAGAGGGGTGAAGCGAGCCCGTTCCCTGTCGTAGGTGGTTAAAAGCCGCGAAACACTCGGCTGCGGCCGCTCGCGTTGTCGGTGATGGCGGATACCCTTGATGGAGATCAATACAGGCTGACCGAGGAGGACTGCCAGCACACGTGACTGCCACCAAGAGGGCCGTCGAGCTCGTGGAGATCGCGGCCGCAGCCGCGGCTGACAAGCTCGCCTCCGACATCATCGCCTACGACGTCAGCGAGCAGCTTGTGATCACTGACGCCTTCCTGCTCTGCTCGGCCGCCAACGACCGCCAGGTTCGCGCGATCGTGGACGAAATCGAGGAGCGGCTGCGCAAGGCGGGTGTGAAGCCTGCTCGCCGCGAGGGTGAGCGGGAGATGCGCTGGGTGCTGCTGGATTACATCGATGTGGTGATCCACGTTCAGCATGCGGAGGAGCGCGTCTACTACTCGCTGGAGCGGCTCTGGAAGGACTGCCCGGTGATCCCGCTGCCGCAGCCTGTCGGCGCAGCCGGCACGAGCGGGCAGAACGGCTCCAGCCCGGCGGACCGGGGTTAGGGCTTGAGCGGATTGAATGCAGCCGCGCCGCCTTACCGGCCCGGCGCGGAGCCGCCTGCCGAGGAAGAGCAGCCCGCGGCGGAAGAGTCCGGCGGCTTCAGCACGGCCTCCGGTGGTGATGACGTCGTGACGCTGGTGGTCTGGCGGCACGGGCAGACCACCTACAACGTTGAGCGGCGGTTCCAGGGGCAGACCGACGTCCCGCTGAACGAGACCGGCCGACGGCAGGCCGCGAGGGCCGCCCGGTATCTCGCGGCGCTTCGCCCGGCCGCCATCGTTTCTTCCGATCTCAGCCGGGCCGCGGCCACCGCCGAGGCGCTGGCGCAGCTCACCGGGCTCCCGGTCCAGCTCGACAAGGATCTGCGCGAGCGCTCAGGCGGCCTGTGGGAGGGGCTGACTGATACCGAGATCAGGGAGCGGTTCCCGGCCGAGCGGGTGACCTGGACGCCTCCCGATGGCGAGCCGGCGGCGGCGGTGACCGATCGCGCCTCGGCGGCGCTGGAGCGGATCGCGGACGGACTGCCGGGTGGCTCGCTGGCTGTTGTGGTCAGTCACGGCGCCGCGCTCGGGATGGCGCTGGCGCGCGTGCTGCGGATTCCGGCCGAGCCCCGCGCGCTCGGCCCCTTCGGCAATTGCCACTGGTCGGTGCTGTCCCGGCGGGGCAGCCAGTGGCGGCTGCTTGAGCACAATGTCGGCGTTCCGCCGGAGCCGGTGCCAGCCGACCGGGGCGGCGGCGAGTACTAGCCAGGTTCTTGTACACTGGCGAGGCGCTTTAGCCGGAAGGCGACGGCGTCCGAGGGGCTATAGCTCAGTTGGTAGAGCGCTTGCATGGCATGCAAGAGGTCTGGGGTTCGAATCCCCATAGCTCCACCAGGTGAAGGGCTTGATTCGAACAAGCCAAGATCGTTAGGGAGCAAGCGGGGGAGCAAGAGCTGTTACGCTCCTCGTCATGACGAAGCCGTTATCTGGACGCCGTCGCGGGCGCAACGAAGGATCGATCTATAAGGACGAGACCAAGGGTCGCTGGTATGGGGCCGTCTCGTTCGGCTACAGCGCTGACGGCAAGACCTGGCGGCGGGTGAAAGTCTCCGGCCGTACGCGGGCCGAAGTTGTCGCCAAGCTCAAGGATCTTCAGACCGAGCATGACCTCGGCGCGGATCCGGTCGTCGGCTACACCGTGCAGCGCGCACTCGATGACTGGCTTGCTGATGGTCTGGAAGGGCGCACGGCACGGACTGTTCAGCTCAATCGCGATGTGGTGAAGCCGCTCGGTGTCGCGCTTGGCGATGTCGAACTACGGAAACTGACGGCTCAGCAGGTGCGGCGGGCCCTGAACTCCTTGGCGCGCCGTCACTCCACACGGACCGTCACCCTCGCGCATAATGCGCTTACCCGCGCCATCCAGTTCGCCGAGGCGAACCGTCAGGTGGTCCAGAACGTCGCGGCGCTGGTGGACACCCCGAAGGGTCAGACCGGTCGGCCGAGCCGAGCGCTCACCACAGAACAGGCTACGGCGCTGCTGGAGGCCGCGCAATCGGCTCGGCTCGGCGCATACGTCGTGCTGTGCCTGTTGACCGGCATCCGGACCGAGGAGGCGCGGGCTCTTCGCTGGGAGCACGTCGACCTGGATGCGGGATCGATCGCGGTATGGCGGTCGGTGCGCCTCGGCGGCGACACTAAGACAGAGAAGTCGCGTCGGACGCTCGGACTGCCAGAAGCCGCGGTCAACGCGCTGCGGGAGCACAGGAAGCGGCAGGCCGAGGACCGGCTTCTGGCGGGAGAGTTCTGGCAGGATCGCGGGCTCGTCTTCACTACGCGGATCGGCACGCAGATGGACGCCGGGAACGTGCGCAAGCAGTTCAAGGCGATCTGCAAGGCGGCCGGTCTCGGGGAGTCATGGACGCCGCGGGAACTGCGGACGAGCTTCGTGAGTCTGATGTCGTGGTCGGGCGTACCTGTCGAGGAGATCGCCCGATTGGTAGGTCATTCGAGCTCGCGGACGACCGAGGTCATCTACCGCAAGGAAATCCGGCCAGTCCTGCTGCGAGGAGCAGAGGTCATGGACGACATCTTTGGCCCGGCCGCTGCGGAGGCTGCAAGATAACGCTTGACGCAGTCACCATCTGACCGTCGCGGCCTCGCTACAGAAGGCCGGTGCGCCTCTGAACAGGCAGGATGTCGGTCCGGCGGCGTTGGTGCAGCTCAGCATCTGCTGACATTGGCTCCCCGCCTTCAATGAATATCCAGTGGCGTCGACTTCAGAAATCGGCAGGAACTCCTGTTCGAACTCCGGCTGTCCGCGCTAGGCCACAGGTAGGCACAGCGCGCGGATCTCCAGGTCAGCCAGACGCCACCTCCATGGTAAGGAGAAGGTCTACGGTCCAATTCCGTAAGGGGGCTTCAGCTCAAGGCGGTGCCTAGTCCGGATGATCAGGCCGGTGGTGACGTTAGTGGGAACCCATGCCTTGACGCCTGGCGAGGAGGCCAGGAACCCGGGCCTGCGACCGATCGGAACGGTCGCTGGTCTGGTCAGTAGCCAAGCGCAGTGCAGTCTGTGCCGACTTTGCTGAGCGTGTAGGTGGCCTGGTGGTAGGCGGCTGCTGCGCCTGCGGGGAGGAAGTTGTCAGCGATGGCGAGGCTCGCGGTTGCGGCTAGTCCGAGGTCGGATGCGAGGTGAGCATCGGGGTCGGGTGTCGCGTTGCTGAGGGTGTCGGCTGCGTCGAGGAGGGCGTTGCCGAGTGTGCTGATGGCGGCGGTGCTTAGTTCACCTCTAGGGCTGAGGGATGTGGCTGCCGTGGCCGCAGCCCGGCGGAACGCGGCGCAGGCAAGCGCCACCGGGCTCGGGTCATCGGAGGCACGAGTCGTTCGGGGTGTGGTTGACACCGGGGCGTTACGGGCTGCGGGGAACCCCATCGTGGCCGGGTAGTGGAGATAGGCAATGGTGAGGATCACGGCGGCGGCTGAGATTGCGGTCGTGGCCAGAGCACGGGCTACGGCGCGCCGAGTCCTCCTGGAGCTGGTCGGCCGCCCGGCCTGGGGTTCTTGATGGTCCTGGCGGGCGGCGCTGGGCACTGGCATGTCCGCGGCTCGGGTCAGCGTGGGCGGGTGTCGTAGAGGCCTGCGTAGGTGGTGACGGGCCTGATGATTCCCCCCGCGGCGGCGAGTTTCGCCTGTGCGGTGATGGAGCGGGTGCCGGGGCTGGTGGTGCAGGTCAGGTGCGCGAATGCTGCGGTCAGGCTCGCGGCGGGGATTCTGGTGCCTGCGATGGTCGCGAGGGCCCGGGCGGCGGCGGCCCGAGTGGCGGCGGGGCGGGCGGCTAGCTGCTGGCAGGCAATGCGCTGGGCGTTGAGCAGGTTCCGGATGGCTACCGGGCCGGCGGCCAGGTAGCGGCTGGTGACGACGAGGACCCCGGCGGTGGCGGTGGCGGGGGTGGCGGCGAGGGCGTGGCCGCCGGCGGCGATGAGTTCCTGGTCGAGGGGCGCGGGTTCCCAGGCGGCCGCGACGGTGCCTTTGGTGAACTGGCGCAGGATGCCGGCGGTGGTGACCGGGGATCCGTCGGTGCGGACGTGCCTGGTGAGGTCGTGGGCGGTGAGCCAGGCGTCCAGGGCGGCGGCCTGGCTGCTGTCGGCGGGGGCTTCGACGCGGGTTCCGCTGAGCTGGGCGGGGCTGGTGATGCCGGGGCGGACGATGAGCTCGCTGGGTCCGGTGACGGCACCGCCGATCACGTGCAGGGACCCCGTGGCCATGAACTGCCAGGCGCTGATGGCGGCGACGGGGTCGAGGTAGGCGGCGTCGAGCTGGCCGTGCTCGAGGGCGAAGATCTCGTCCAGGTCGGAGGCAAAGCCCTGGGCCTGGACGCTGACGCCGCCCATGTCCTGCCGGTAGTAGCCGGCCTGCAGCGCCGCGAGCGCGGGAGCGCTTCCGAAATCCTCGAGATATCCCAGCCGCAGGACCTGGCCGGACTGCATGTCCTGCACCGCGCCGGCCGACCCGGCCAGGTCCGCGGCGGTCGCGCCACGCTGCGCGTGGTGGCTCGGAGCGGAGGAGCACCCCGCGACGAGCAGGGCGGCCAGGATGAGCGCGGATGCGGTTCTTTTCATTCGGCTACCCCTTCCGGAATGCAGGCCTGGGGCCGTTCCTGCTGGCCCGGCCGCTGGCGGCGGCGGGCGGGGGCTCCAGTTCGTTCATATCACCGCGCGTGGGTGAGGAAAAGACATGATTTCTAATTAGATAATGAGACTGCAATATATCGCAGCATATAAAGCTGAGAATCGCTCTTTACTGTCCGCAGATTCGGACGTATGAATCGGTCATAACCTGTTGATGCCGGGCTGCGGCCGCCTGCGAGGGTGCCGTGTCCGGGCACGGGCCCGGGAAGGGCTGGCTACATGGCGCTGCTGGATGCGTGGCGGATACTGACCGGCGGCGGGCACGGCCTGGCGGAATCACGGGCCAGGTCCCGGACAACGCTCCGGCAGGGCCGCCGGATGACCGCGGCGATACTGGCCCCGGTTGTCACGGCCGGGGTGGTGGCGGGGGTCGCTGCCGTCGCGGTGGCGAAAGCACCGGCCGCGCATGCCAGCCCGGGACCGGCGGTAGCGGTGGTGCTGGTGAACGGCGAGTCCAGCGCGCCGGAAACCGCGGTGCTGACCGCGGCCGGCTACTCGGTGACGCAGGTGAGCACGGCGACGCTGTCGGGGATGAGCAAGTCGACGTTCCAGGGCTATGCCGCGGTGGTGATCGGGGATTCCTCGACCAGTACGTCCTGCTCGACGGTGAAGCCGGCGACGTCGAACCTGGGCACCAACTGGGAGGGCTGGGTCAACGGGAACGTCGCCGTGCTGGGCACGGCGCCGGCGATGCCGGGCACATCGGGGGCGAACGCGCTGATCGCCGCCGCGGCCGGCTATGCGGCGGTGCAGCCGTCGTCGGGCAGCGTAACTGGGCTGTACCTGTCGCTGAACTGCGGGTACACCACGTCAGGCTCGAACACGGACGTGGCGCTGCTGGACAGCGTGGAAGGGATCGGCGCGGCGGGCAGCGTGACGGTGAACGGCAGCATGGCGTGCACCGACGCCGGGACGGTGAACACGTGGGAAGCGGACTCGGCCCAGACGTTCGGCGGGTTCACCAGCGCGTCGCTGGGCACCGGCAGCAGCGGGTTCCCGTCGCCGTCGTGCCCGGTGCAGGAAGCCTTCGACTCCTGGCCGGCGATGTTCACGCCGGTCGGCTACGACACCGCCTCGGATGCGAAGAACAACTTCACCGCCTCCGACGGGGTGTCCGGGCAGCCCTACATCCTGCTGGGTGACCCGGCTTCGGCGGCGACGCAGGCGCTGGCCCCGACGACCGGCGGCGAGGTGCCGGCCGGGACCAGCGCGGGCGGCGGGAGCCTGGCCGCGCCGGGCGCCGCGCAGGCCACGGCGGGTGATCCGGTGAACACCGAGAACGGCGACTTCACCCAGTCGAACACCGACGAGTCGGTTCCGGGTACCGGGCCGTCGCTGGCGTTCACCCGGACCTACGACGCCGACGTCGCCCAGGCCGAAACCGAGGCTAAGACGCCGGGGCCGATGGGGTACGGCTGGACGGACAACTGGGCGACGTCGCTGACCGCGGCCCAGCCGCAGCCCGGTGACATTTACACCGTGGACGGCCTGGAGACAGGCACCGGGCAGGGCGGCCCGGCGACCAGCGCGCCGACGAACAACCCGGCCGCGGTCTATTACGGCTCCTCGGGTGTCTACTTCGCCGACACCGCCGACAACCGGGTTGAGGAAGTGGCGTCGTCGACCGGGTCGCAGTGGGGCATCGCGATGACCGCCGGGGATGTCTATACCGTGGCGGGCAGCGACACCGGCGCGTCCGGCGCCTCGGCGAACGGCACCAGGAACACCAGTTTCCTGCTGAACCAGCCGGCCGGCGTGTGGGCCGATAATGCCGGTGACCTGTTCATCGCCGACTCCGGCAACAACCGGGTCCTGGAGATGGCGGCCTCGACCAGCCCGTGGGGCGCCGGGGCCAGCAACGGCGACATCCCGTCGACCGCGACCGTCGATGACATTTACCTGGTCGCCGGCACCGGCACCGCCGGGACCGGCAGCGACGGGAGCTCGGCGATCTCCTCGGCGCTGCGAGACCCGGTCGGGGTGTTCACCGGCGGGAACGCCGGCGGGAACCTGTACATCGCCGATGCCGGGAACAACCGGATCCAGATGGTCTCCCAGACCAGCCAGACCAAGTGGAATCAGACGATGAGCCCGTACGACGTGTATACCGTCGCTGGCAGCTCGGCCGGCACCTCGGGGGACAGCGGTGACGGCGGCGCCGCGACCAGCGCGAAGCTGCACGGCCCGCGCGGGATCACCGTGGACAGCTCCGGGAACCTGTACATCGCCGACGCGGGCAACAACCAGGTCCGCGAGGAAGCCAAGGCCACCGGGGCGCAGTGGGGCGACGGCACCATGACCGCCAACGACATCTACACCGTGGCCGGCAGCACCGCGGGGACCAGCGGGACCAGCGGTGACGGCGGCGCCGCGAGCAGCGCGAAACTCGACAGCCCCGACGACGTGAGCTGGTCCAGCCCGAACCTGTACATCGCCGACACGACCAACAACCGTATCCAGGAGATCGCTGGCAGCAGCCACACCGAGTTCGGCGTGTCGATGACCATCGATGACATCTACACCATCGCCGGCAGCTCCACCGGCAACGGCGGTTACTGGGGCGACGGGTACGGGGCCACCTCCGCGGGCCTGTACCAGCCGGCCGGGCTGGTCATCGGGTCGGGGAACCTGTACATCGCCGACACCGCCAACGACGCCGTCCGGGAAGTGTCGGCGTCCACCAGCGACATCTCCACCTTCGCCGGCGGCGCCGGCACCTTCCAGCAAGACGGCGACAGCGGCCCGGCCGTGGACGCCGGCCTCGACTCTCCGGACGGCGTCGCCACCGACGCGCAGGGTGACATCTTCATCGCCGACACCTACGGCAACCGGGTCCAGGAAATCGCGGTGTCCAATCACACCCAGTTCGGCATCACCATGACCGCCGGGGACGTCTACACCGTCGCCGGGAGCGCCGGCGCCCAGTCCGGCACCAGCGGAGACGGCGGCCCGGCAACCCAGGCCCAGCTGTACGAACCCTACGACGTGGCCGTCAGCTCCTCCGGCGACCTGTACATCGCCGATGGCGAGGGCATGCGCATCCAGGAAGTCCCCGCGGCCTCCGGTACCCAGTGGGGCCAGTCGATGACCGCCAACGACATGTACACCATCGCCGGGGCCGCCAGCTACGACTGCGGCAACTCCGGCCAGGGCGGCCCGGCCACCTCCGCGCTGTTCGAGGTTCCCTCCGCGATCGCGCTGGACGGCGCCGGGGACGTCATCATCGAGGACGCCGAGAATAACCAGGTCTACGTCGTCCCGAAGACCTCCGGCACTCACTACGGCATCGCCATGACCGCGAACTACCTCTACACCATCGGCGGGCAGACCTCCGCCGCCAGCGGCTCCTCCGGCGACGGCGGCCCCGGAACCGCCGCCTACCTGAACGACCCCGACGGGCTCGCCGTCGACCCGGCCGGCAACGTCTACATCGCCGACGCCGGCAACAACCGCATCCAGGAAATCGCGGCCGCCACCGGCATCCAGCACGGCCAGTCGATGACCGCCGGCGACATCTACACCATCGCCGGCAGCTCCGCGGGCACCTCCGGCAACACCGGCGACGGCGGCCCCGCCGCCTCCGCCCTCCTGCACAGCCCGGGCGGCCTGTCCCTCGACTACAACGGCGACCTGTACGTGATCGACTACGCCAACAACCGCATCCGCGAGATCGCCGCCGACAACGGCACCCAGTGGGCCCAGCAGATGACCGCCGGCGACATCTACAACGTCGCCGGCAGCTCCGCCGGAACCGGCGGCGAATCCGGCGACGGCGGCCCCGCGGCCTCGGCGCTGCTCACCGACCCGGCCGGCATCGCCACCGACCCCGCCGGGGACATCTTCGTCACCGACTCCGGCTACTCCCGCCTCCGCGAGATCACCGCCACCTCCGCCGAAGTCACCGCCGTCAATCCCGCGCCGACCGCGATCACCGTCACCCAGGACGACGGCTCCCAGGTCACCTTCACCCCCCAGTCCGGCGGCTCCTGCACCGCCCCGTACGTCACCGCAGGCGGGTCCTGCGTGCTGCCCGCCGACACCGGCGCCACCCTCACCTACAACTCCGGCACCCACGTCTACACCTTCAGTCCCTCCCCCGGCGGCGACACCTTCAGCTACAACTCCGGCGGCCAGCTCACCGCCGAGACCGACACCGCCGGCGACCAGCTCACCGTCACCTACTCCAGCCCGGCACCCGGCGGCACCGTCACCGGCAACGGCACCTGCCCCTCCACCGTCGGTACGGTCACCGTGGCCAGCTGCGAGACCATCACCGCCGCATCCGGCCGGGCGCTGATCCTGGGCTGGACCGGCGCGAGTGACAGCGGGCAGATCATCTCGGTGACCGACCCGATGAACCGGACCTGGACCTACACCTACTCCTCCGGCCAGCTGACCTCGGCAACCGACCCGCTCAGCAACACGACCAGCTACACCTACGGCCAGGGCTCCACCGGCAACCCGCTGCTCGCCAGCGCGCTGCTCACGATCACCAGCCCCGACGCCCAGTCCGGCTACGGCGGCCCGGACGCCGACCCTGGCGCCGACACGGTCAATGTTTACAACGCTTACGGGCAGGTCACCCGCCAGACCGACCCCATGGGCTACCAGACCGCATTCAACTACTGCGTGAATGCCGCCGACGGCGACTGCATGAACACCGCCACCGGCACCGGCTTCGTCACCGTCGCCGACCCCGACGGCAACTCCACCGTCGACTACTACCAGCAAGGCGTCCTGGCCGCGTCATCGCAGTGGACCGGGACCACGCTCACCTCCGAACAGGACTACGGAGCCGACCTGACCGCCGACGGCACCAGCGCCGCCGGAACCGGCCAGGACACCTGGGCCACCGACGGCGACGGCCACATGACCACCTACGCCTACGACGCCACCGGCGACACCGTCGCCGTCACCTCCCCGGACGGGATCGGCACTCAGACCGCCACCACCACCGCCTGGTACAGCCAGGGCAACCAGACCTGCTCGGGCACCGCCGAGGCCGCGACGCCGTGCTCGGCCACCGAAACCGGCCCCGCGGCCGTCTCGCCCGGCGGCGTCATCACCCCGCCATCCTCCGCCCCGCCCGCCGGCGTGACCTACGTGCTGTATGACACCGACGGCAACGAGCTGTACTCCACCACCGGCGTCTACAGCCCGTCCGGCACCTACGAGTACTCGCAGACCGCCTACCAGCTGTTCAAGAACAACAGCATCACCCTCAACAGCGTCAACATCTCCTGCACCTACACCCCGCCCGCGTCATCGCTGCCGTGCGCCACCATCAATCCCGACGGCGTCGTCACCCAGCTCGAATACGACAGCGCCGGCGACCTGACCCTGAGCTCGACCCCGGACGGGAACGGCTCCCAGCTGGCCACCGCGACCTACGGCTACAACGGCGACGGCGACCAGACCAGCGAGATAGCCCCGGACGGGAACGTGTCCGGCGCGACCGCCGCCACCACCGCGAACTACACCACCGCGACCGCCTACAACGCCGACGGGCAGAAGACCTCCGTCACCCAGGCGGCCGGCACCGCCGCGACCGTGACCCCCCGGGTCACCGGCTACGGCTACGACGGCGACGGCAACCAGGCCACCGTCACCGACGCCCGCGGCTACACCATCACCACCGCCTGGAACGCCGATGACCAGGCCACCCTGTCCACCGACCCGGACAGCAACGAGACCCTGACCTGCTACGACGGCGACGGCAACGTCACTGAAACCGTCCCGCCGGCCGGCGTCGCCGCCGGCAGCCTGACCGCCGCGTCCTGCCCGTCGTCCTACCCGTCCGGCTACGGCGACCGGCTCGCCGCCGACGCGACTACCACCACGTTCAACGCCGCCGGCGAGCAGACCACGATGACCACCCCGGCCCCGGCCGGGCAGACCGGATCGGAAACCACCAGCTGGACCTACGACGGCGCCGGGAACGTCCTGCAAGTCAGCGCCCCCGCCGCGTCCACCGGCGGCTCCGCCCAGCTCACCGTCAGCACCTACAACGCCGCCAACCAGCTCACCACCCAGACCGCCGGGTACGGCACCACCGCAGCCTCTACCACCACCTGGTGCTACGACCCGGACGGCGACGCCACCGCGGTGGTCATGCCCGACGGCAACACCTCCGCCACCGCTCCCTGCCAGACCTCCTCGCCGTGGACAGTGTCAGCGACCGGCTACCCGACCCAGGCCGCCTACCAGACCACCTCCAGCTACGACTCCGCCAGCGAACTGGTCTCCACCACCTCCCCGGCCACCACCGCCGCCCCGTCCGGCGCCACCACCACCGCCACCTACGACGCAGCCGGGAACCAGCTCACCTCCGACGACCCCGACGGCATCACCACCACCTGGACCTACACCCCGCTGAACCAGGCCGCCAGCATCAGCTACTCCGGCTCCTCAGCCCACTCAGTCACCAGCACCTACGACGCCGACGGCAGCCAGACCGCCATGACCGACGGCACCGGCTCGTCCAGCTACGTCTACGACCCGTTCGGCGAACTGACCTCCGCCACCAACGGCGCCAGCCAGACCACCGGCTACGGCTACGACGCCGACGGCGACACCACCGGCATCACCTACCCGCTGCCCGCGTCCGCATCCTGGGCCGCCACCGACACCGTCAGCTACGGCTACGACCACGCCGACACCCTCACCTCAGTCACCGACTTCAACAGCCACCAGATCACCATCACCCCCAACGCCGACAGCCTCCCCGCCACCGAAACCCTCGGCTCCACCGGCGACACCCTCACCACCAGCTACGACCCCACCGACAGCCCCTCGGCGATCACGCTGAAAAACTCCGGCTCCACCACCTTGCAGGCCTTCTCCTACTCCGACGCCCCCGACGGCAGCATCCTGTCCGAAACCGACACCCCGTCCTCCACCTCCGCGACCTACAGCTACGACGGCCACGGCCGCGTCGCGTCCATGACCATTGGCAGCAACCCCGCCCTCAACTACGGATTCGACGCCTCCGGCAACCTCACCACCCTGCCCGGCGGCGCGTCCGGCAGCTACGACCACAACAGCGAGCTCACCTCCTCGGTCCTGTCCGGCACCACCACCAGCTACGCCTACAACGCCGACGGTCAGCGCCTCACCGCCAAACAGGGCTCCGCCACCATCGCGTCCGGAACCTGGAACGGCGCCGCCGAGCTCACCGCCTACAGCAACTCCGCCGCCGCCATGACCGCCGGCAGCTACGACGGCACCGGCCTGCGCGCCGCCGCGACCTTCACGCCCTCCGGCGGATCCCCCACCACCCAGAACTACACCTGGAATACCACCACCAGCACCCCCCAGCTGCTGATGGACTCCTCCAACGCCTACATCTACGCCGGCACCGGCACCCCCGCCGAGCAAGTCAGCCTGTCCGCCGGCACCATCACCTACCTCAACGCCGACGCCCTCGGCTCCGTCCGCGGGACGATCACCGCCGCCGGCGCCCTGTCCGCCACCACCTCCTACGACGCCTGGGGCAACCCCCAGACCAGCGGCGGCCTCACGGCCGCCACCCCGTTCGGCTACGCCGGCGCCTACACCGACCCTGACGGCCTGCTCTACCTCATCAACCGCTACTACGACCCCGCCACCGGACAATTCACCTCCCTCGACCCCGACGTCGCCCAGACCCTCGCCCCCTACGGCTACGCCGCAGGCAACCCCGTCATGAACACCGACGCCGACGGCCTCATGGCCGCCTGGGACGCCGTCGTCGCCGGCAACGTCATCCGCGTCTCCACCGCCGCCGCCTACCACCGCGACGTCTACATCGCCATCCACTACCCGCCGCCCCCGCCGCCCCGGTACATTCCGGTCCGCAAACCCAAGCCCCGGCCCAAAGCCCGCCACTGCGCCGGCCTTCTCGGCTGGGCAGCCTGCGCCGTCCACAAAATCGGGCACGAAATCCACAAACATTCCAAAGGCCTCATCCAGGCCGGGCTGGGCATCGCCGCCGCCGGGCTCACCGCCGTCAACGTCCTCCAGCTCGGCGCCGACCCCCTCACCGACGGCATCGAAGCCGCCGACATCAGCGGACTCACCAGCTCCGCCGCCGCAGAAGACCTACCGACCTTTGAAGTCGATGCGTCGCGGATGCCGAACATCGCGAGGAACGTGCAGTCGGCTTTGGATGATGGTCAGCCAGATGTACTCAGTCGAACTACGGATAATGCACTGATTCGCGCTAATCGCGCGGCAGCCTGTGCGGGCTTCTGCGGGCCTGGGAGTCCTGATGAGTATCCGTTCGCATCCACCTATGAGGGTGGCGCAGGGGCGCAGGTTCAGGGTGTGCCTCTGCAGGAGCAGTACATCCAAGGTGGCCTCCTGCGCAGCTTCTACGCCAAGTACAGTATCGGAGACGGGGACCTCTTCAGGGTCGTTGTCACCGGGTTGGAGGGCGAGTGAGTCAGGTTCTGGCCATGCTGAGGGTCGCTCCGCTCTACGGGCAGGTCGTAGTCGAGGCGGATGGCGCATCAGACTTGCCCGTCCCGGAGACTGGCCAGGAGCGCGTTGTTGCGACGACGCAGTCCATCTTGATTGCCACACGTGGTGATCAAGATGGTGACGTTCTTATCGAGATTCGCCAAGACGGAGGTCATGACGATTTCGGGCCGCCCTTGTTCGACGGCGAACTGTCCTTCAGCTCGCCGCGCTTGGTCTTCGGGAGTTCGCTGGGCGGCGAGACCAGTTCGCTGGACATCGGCAGGACCGGGTGGGTGGCCCTGAAGCTCTACGTCGACCCGGTCGACGCCCCAAGCCGAGTGGTCGTTCTGCTCGCGCATGGCGACACCATGACGTAACACCGTCGGTGTCTTTGCCGCAGAAGACGCCGCGGCTCCCGAGACTGCAGCCGAGAAGTCGACGGCTGTCATTGGTCGACTGCCAGATACGGACGTTGCCAAGGGTTGGGCTGGCGTCTTTGCCGCAGAAGACGCCGGCGCAGATGCTGAGGATGCTGCCGCGTCCTGCGGAGGGATGAGCTTCAGCGCGGGCACGAAGGTCCTGCTCGCCTCCGGCGTCGCGATCCCGATCAGCCAGCTCAAGCCCGGCGACAAGGTCCTCGCCACCAACGTCAAGACCGGGAAGACGTCAGCCGAGCCGGTCACCGCTGTCCTGGTTCACCACGACACCGACCTGTATGACCTGACCGTGAGCACCGCCCGCGGCAGCGTCGTAATCCTGACCACGAGCAGCCACCTGTTCTGAGACCAGACCACCGGCCGGTGGACCAAGGCTGCCAGCCTCACGTACGGCGACTATCTGCGCACCTCCGACGGCACCATCGCCACGGCCGACGGCGGCTACGTCCCCGCAAACGCTGATGGCTGGATGTGGGACCTGACCGTCCCGGGCGGGGGGCGACCACGACTTCTACACCGACGTGACCACCACCGCCGTCCTCGTCCACAACTGCGGGCCCGAGTTTCGCGAGGACACGTCGCACATCTTCCGTGACGCTCCCGGTCATCTCGCGGAGGACACGCCCCAGAATCGGGCACTATTGCAAGACGCGGTCGACCCGGACAACTTCGCCGGAACTCAAGGCCCTGGAGGAAGCATCAGTTTCTATCGACAGCTTCTTCCAGACGGAAGCCAGGTCTGGGTCGAGGTGCGCAACGGCGTGGAGATAACGAATGGTGGCGTAAATGAAATACCGCGTTTCTAGGGAGACCGTCAGATGGCTATGAGCGAACGCGAAGCCTTCATCGCCATGAAACTGTTCTTGGAGCAGTTCTACGCTCACGCCGGCAACGACATGGAGACGCTGATCGCGGACATCACGCTCCAGGCAGATGGCCAACCGTTGGATCCGGCCGCGTGGGGAGACTGGATGCGATGCGTCGCGGAAACCAAGGAGTCTGGTCCGTGATCGATCTTCGCCGCAGAAGACACAGGAGCAGATGCGGCTGATGCCGGAGCGTCGCGGGCCGGGCTTCATCGCGAACTCGAACGGTGAAGTGATCCGAGTTCCCGAGGGCGCGACAGGTCCTGAGCCTGCGGAGAGCGGGAAAGGCTTCCAGTTCACCGGCGGCAGTGGCGGGGATCCGCTGGATTCCGGTGTCGCGGGGCTCCGGGTGATGGACCCGGGGTATTCGGGGAGGTCTTCTATCCCAACGGCTACGTGTCGTACTTCAATGAACCTGGCCAGACGGTAAATCCGTTCACCGGCCAGACGATCGCCCGCTCGGATCCGTTCTGGCACTGGGAGTGAGGGTCGCGATGAGGCTACGGGATCTGTTCGCGGGCGCTCAGGTGACTGCCCTGGTAGGCAGCCCGGAGATGGACCCGCTCACCGAGGAGGACGCTCTTGTATGTGCACCGCTGATTGAGGCGGTTTTCGACGCGGTGAACATGCGCGCTGGCCTGCTGTTCGATCTTCGGGTGGCGGAGCAGTTGCGGATGGCCAACACCGGGCTGATTGTCCTGGGAGGCGTTGAGGTTTTCGAGTGGCGTTCCAAGCAGCGTCGCACCGCTCGCACGTCGTGGAATGTCGATGCTTCAGTGCCATCCAACAAGGACGGGGTGGTCAGCCTGAGGCTGATCTTCTTTCCTTCTGCCGAACTGGCCGTGGCTGCCCGGAGCGCGGTGTTCTATGCGGGGGATGTGCCGGGCCTGCCGGATGCGCCGCCGGACTTCGCTGGCAGTGATGCGGCGGTGGTGGCGGGGATGGCGTCGATGGACTCGCCGCTCGAGCCGACGCAGGCGACGTTCATCGAGCCGCTCACCTAACCTCGATGCCGGTCGTGGAGGCGCGGGTGGGGCTGTTGCCGGCCGAGTCGGGCGGGCTGGGCAGCCCGATGCCTACCGGGACGCGCTCGTTGCTGCTCGCCTTCGCTCCGCTGGAGGGTGAGGGCGAGGATTTGAAGGTTGGCGCGGTGATCGACGTGATTGGCGGTCTTGCGCTGGTTCCCGGCGTCGCTGAGCTGCCGGTGATCATCCGGTTCTGGGCGGATGAGGCGGGGGTCTATGCGACGCCTGGTGCGTCGTTCATGCTCTGGTACGGCTGCGCTGTCGGCGCCGGCGTTGTGACGCGGGTCGTGGATGAGGTGGCTGACCCGCGCGACTGTTAGCTGGCTCCGCCGATGATGAGGCGGAGCTTGGCTTTGGTGGTGATGGCGTCGATGACGTTGGTGATGGTGGCGCGCTCGTCGTCGGTGAGCTGGCTGAGGTCGGCGAGGCGGGCGTCGAGTGCGTTGCCGGGGGCGTGCAGGGGGCGCCGGGGCGCGTCGGGGGTGACGAGGTAGTCGATGCTGAGGTTGAAGGTCTCGGCGATGCGGACGACGGCTTCGAGGCTGGGGGCGACGCGGCCGTTCACGTAGCGGCTGACCTGGCGGGCGTCGCTGCCGATCTTGTCGGCGAGCTCGGCCTGGGACAGGCCTTGCTCGGCGCGCAGCTCGCGGAGCCGGCCGGGGAGGAACGGGCTGGGCATGTGGTGGCCTCCGTGGTCGTCACGTGAGGCCCATTGTGCCGCGCTGATGACGGTCATGCTTGCCTCCGGTGGCGTGATTGCTTGCCATGAAGTGCATTTCATGAAATAGCATGTTGCCACCTGATGATAGTTCCATGATTTTCTGGCGGGCGGCGTGGCGCGCATCCCCGACGATCTGGTGGAGCGGCTGAAGGCCGAGGTGTCGCTGGCCGAGGCGGCCGGGGTAACGCTGCGCACGACCGGGGCTGACCTGACCGGGTGCTGCCCGTTCCATGAGGACGGCACGCCGTCGCTGTGATCAGCCCCGGCGAGGAACCTGTGGCACTGCCTGGGGGCGTGCTAGGCGGGCGGGTCGGTGATCGACTGGGTGATGCGGGCGGAGGGCGTGGCGTTCCGGCACGCGGTGGAGCTGCTGCGCGACGGCATGCCCGCCGTCACCGCAGCGGGGCGGCCGCCGGGCCGGTCGACGGTGCGCAGGCTGGCCTCGCCGGTGGACCGCACCGCGGCCGATGACGAGTTGCTCGGGCAGGTGACGGATTACTACCGCCGGGTGCTGCAGGAGTCGCCGGACGTGCAAGGCTACCTGGCCCGGCGGAAGATAGGTCATCCCGAGGCCGTTGAGGTGTTCCGGCTCGGGTACGCGGACCGGACGCTGGGGCTGCGGCTGCCGGACAAGCGCCGCAAGGACGGTGCCGGCATCCGGGGCCGGCTGGAGAAGCTGGGCATCTTCCGCGCCTCTGGGCATGAGCATTTCGCCGGGTCGCTGATCATCCCGGTCTTCGATGGGCACGGGACTGTGACAGAGGTCTACGGCCGCAAGACCGGGGACCGGCTGCGGCCCGGCACGCCGGCGTACTTGTATCTGCCTGGCTCGCACCGCGGCGTGCGGAATCTGGCCGCGCTCGCCGCATCCGATGAGATCATCTTGTGCGAGTCGCTGATCGACGCGCTGACGTTCTGGTGCGCCGGGCTCCGGCACGTCACCGCGAGCTTCGGGGCGGGCGGGTTCATCGGCGACCATCAGCGGGCCTTCCGCGAGATGTCCGTCACCAACCGCCCGATGACAGCGGCCGCGACGGCTCTCAACCCCCGCATAACCGCGTACGACCTCAACATTTGCGAGACCGACGGACAGGCTCAGCGCGAGAATTGCCTCCGGAAAGCCGGCTGAGTGTCGCCTGCCAGAATTCGATCTGACGGGCAACGGACCCCGAATTTTCCGGAGGTTTGCCGTAGCTCATGAGTACGAGGCATCCGGAGAGTACCCGGATCTCGATGCCGGTACAGAGCTCCTGCTGGCCCTGGAACGTCGTTAGCAGCTGCAGCCAGTTACGCCCTTCGACCGGGACCTGATCGACCGGAAGGTAGGAGTACTCCGAGCACCGCCGGTTGGTCACGATCCGCTGGCCATCGGTCGTGCTGTCATCAGCACCGGTTGGCTGGATACGGTTCACTAGCTCGAGTGTGCCCATGCCGGTCGCATGAATCAGCTGCGCGCGCGTTCGCCTAATGCCGTCCCGGGCGTGCGAGGACTAGCGGATTCGCTGGCTTGCCCAGCCGGGATCGTTGGCAGCCCAATCGGAGCCGCAGCTGAGGGTGCAGCGCATCCCGCCGGTCTCGTCGTGTCCGTTGATGTACTCGAAGGCGGTGTCGCCGCAGGACGGGCATGCGCGCCAGAGCTGTCTGCCGGTGCCGTCGCATTCCAGGCAGGTTTCGCCGTCCTGGTCGACTCCTGCCGCGCAGTCCGGGCAGGTCCTGATCCGTGCTCGGCCGGGCGGTGCCGACGGTGCGGTGCTCGGTGTAGTCATGGACCTGCCCTCATGTTGCCTGCCATCGAGTATGAACGCCCGGGTGACATCCAGCGCGCGATTCTCATGCACCATGTTCAGGTTCTCGTTCTAGGTGCAGGGCCAGAATGCGGGCGGCTGGCCGGATCTGCGGCAGCGGCGGGTGCAGGAGCGGGGAGATCGTGGCCGATGACCGTGCTGCGATCGCATCCCGGAACGGACCGGCGTCGTGATCGGCATGACCCGCGCGCCGTTCGAGCGTGGTCCGGAAGGCCTGCCTGACGGCGTTGATCTTGGTTGCGTGGCGGGCGGCTTCGTCTGGTGTGGTGACGGCGGGGATCTGATCGGGCAGCGGAGCTGGCTCGGCGGAACGCAAGGCGGGCAGCTGCGTGTGAGGGTGGCGTCGGCGGAGTTCGGCGTGCGCCAGGACTGGGAGGTGCCGGGGTCGCGCGGTGGCTTTCTCCCAGTCGGCGCGGTCGGCGGCGAGGGCCTGATCGGTCTGCTCGCGCTGGGCGTAGAACGCGGCTGCGGCTGTCGCGGAGGAGGCGAGCGCGTCGTGTCGTGCGGCTGTCTCCAGGTCGCCCTGGCGTCGGGCGAGGGCAGCTTCAGCGAGCGACCGGGTAATGGCGGTTTGCATGTCGAGGGCGGCGGCCCGGACCTGGCGGAGTTCTGCTGCAGGGTGTGGTGGTGCCCAGGCCGTCTCGGCGGCATAGCCATCCTGCAGCTGCTGGAGTGCTCCGTCGGAAAGCCCGGACATGTCGTGCTGATCGGTCCTGGTGATTGCGGACCAGGCTGCATGCCAGGCGGCTCTGTTCTCGGGGGAGTCGCCGGCGGGTTCTGGTCCGACGGGCTCGGTGTCGTGGTCCCATCCGTAGAGCTCGCGGTAGGCGCCGACGTGAGCGGCGCGGGTCTGCCAGTCGAGCCGGGCGAGCGGGTCATCGGGAACCGGCCCGAGAGCTGCCGTGGCCCAGGCGGGGGAGTGGTCGGCGGCGAACTCGCCGATCCGGGTCTTCCGGTCGTCCATCGCGGCGGCGATCTGGGTGAGGTAGCGCTGCCGGTCCCCGCCGCACGCCGGCACCAGCTGGGACCAGGGACGCAGAGGCGCAGGGGTAGCCGGGCCGATGGCGCGGCGGATGCGCGAGTCCAGGACGGACGCGATGTCACGGGCACCGGCGAGGGACCGCTCGCTGACCGCCCGCTGGACGACGGCGGGGATGTCGAGTCCTGCTGTCTCGGCGGCGCGGAGGGTGCGCCAGAGCCATGTCGCCTGGGGCGTGTCCAGCTCGGCCGGGTCACGGCCGGGGGGAAGCGCGGCGGCGACGCAGCTGCGGTAGCGCTCCCGGTGTAGTCCGGCAGTCTCGCCATCCCAGATGGCGTGGAGTGTTGCCAGGTGGTCGGCGTCGGTCAGGGCGCGCCGCAGGGTGGTTGTCGCTGATTCGTCACCGGTGGCGCGGTCGAGGACGTCACGCAGGACGGCGCGGGCATCGCGGGTGTGAAGGTTCCGCGCGCTGCGCGAAGGGATCAGCTGGTGCCCGCCTCGTTCCCTTTCCAGCTGTTCGTGGCGTGCGAGCTCGGGTGCCGGGACGGTGCCCGGTGCCGGGTCGGGGATTTCGGCGGGACGGGTGAACACGAAGACGCGGTTCAGGGCGGCGCCGCGGGTCATGGCGGAGTACAGCCAGGGCCGGTCCTCGGTGCCTGCGACGAGGATAAGTCCGACTGTCGTGGTCTGGCCCTGGGCGGCGTGGGCGGTGGTGGCGTAGGCGAGGTCGGCGGTCTGGTAGTCGCGGTAGGTGAAGGTGCCGGGCGCCCAGTCGTAGCCGCCGCTGGTCTTGCGGTCGCCGCGGAGCCGGACGGTCGGGGTCCCGTCCGGGCGGATGGCCTCGATGCGGAGGATGTCGCCGTTGGCGAGGGTCCGGTCCGGGCTGGCGTGGATCTGGTTGTTGTTGCGGCGGCAGATGATGAGGTCGCCGGCACTGGCCCTGGTGTCCTTGGCGAGGCGGACGGCGCGGGTGTCGTCGACGCGGCCGAGGTGGATGAGGTCGTCGCGGATGCGCCGGGACAGCTCGCGGCAGCGGGCGCGGTCGGCGGCGATGAGCAGGACGTCGGTGCCGTCGAGGTAGTGGCTGACGTAGGTGCGGCGGGCTGCTTCCATCATGTCGTCGGGTTCGCCGCCGGTGATGCGGCCGTGCTGGCCGTAGGCCGTGATCGCTGATTCCTGCCCAGTCCTCAGGGCCAGGGACGCCTGCTGCTCCCAGGTCTGGGTGAACCGGACGGCGGTGGTGAGCTGGATGTAGCCGAGTTCGGCGGCGAGCAGGCTCATCCCGCCGCCGCCTTCGACGGCGGGCAGCTGGGCCTGGTCGCCGGCCACGATTATCTTGGCGCCGTCGCGCCGGGCCGCGGTGACGATATCGCCGAGGTCGGCGACCGACGTCATGGACGCCTCGTCCAGCAGGACGAGGGTGCCGCGGGTTAGCTGGCGCATTCCCCGTGCTCCGCGCCGGCCGGGAACGTGGCCGAGCAAGACGGAGGTGTTCTCCGCCACGTCGATGCCGGCTTCGGCGAGGACGTTGCGTGCCTGCTGGGAGGTCGCGGTGCCGATGACGTCACCGCCGGTCGCTGACCGCCAGGCTTGTGCGGCCGCCGCGAGCGTCCGGGTCTTGCCCGACCCGGCCGGCCCGGTGAGCACCTCGGCGACACGCGGGGAGGTCAGGACGTAGGCGAGCGCGGCGGCCTGGTCGAGACGCAGCTGCCGGCGTCCTTGCGTGTCGATGGTCACGTCGTTCGGCGCATGCGCTGACTCGGGAGCGTCGGCGCCGGTGCCGAGCTCGGCGGCGGCCTGGCTGCGCGTCAGGTGCGGCGCTGTCTCAGCGCGGGCTGCGTCGACGAGGTGTTCCTCGAGCGTCAGCTGGACTTGCGTTGCGTAGCGACGCGTACCGGGCCGCGTGTAGACGCTGCGGCCGTCGATACCTCGGCGCAGGTACTCCGGCACAGTCGGCCACTGCGGCGCCTCCACCGTGATGACCGGTTCGAACTCCGACGCCAGCGCCCGGTCCGTCAGCCGCTCCAGCAGCTCCACGGCCGCAGCCGGATCGCCGCTGCGGCCGGCCGGCAGCGCGCAGCCGATCGCCCGCATCAGCTGCGCGCGGGTCCAGGTGGCCGAGGACTGCTGGACGACAGCCAGTCCCTGCAGCACGGCCGCGCGGTGGTCGTCCTCGGATAGCGCCTGGCCGTCGATGCCGCCAGGTGAGCTGACCTCACGCGCGACGCGAGCAAGTTCTCCGCCGAGCGTCGCGTCCCACCGGCGCGCGCAGGCGTCCCAGTCGATGACCCCGTTGTCCTTGCCGCGCCGGGTGGCCAGCGTGACGAGCTGCTGGATGTGCAGGAGCTCGCGCTCATTCGGTGCCCGGCCGTACCGCCCGATCCACGCAGCGACGTAGCGGGGCGTCGCGTCCTTGATCGCTTCCGTTCGCGTCGAGTACGCGTCCATCTGCGCCTGCGTCACGCCGCGTATCTCGTTGCCCTTGCCGTCGGTGCGGGGAACCCACGCAACGCCGAACTCACGCGACAGCCCGGCCTCGACATGGACGGCGGCGACTGCGGCGATGGCTGGCAGCTGCGCCCGCAGTGCCATCGTGTCCAGCGCCCGCCATCGCCCGTCCCTGGTCGTCCGGGTCATCCGGGCGAACTGGTTATGCACGTGATCCTGCGGGTCGCCGGCCCGGCTGGTGCCCTGCAGCCAGGAGGAGACAATGATCTCTGCCTCGTCCCACCGGCCCGTCTCGGCGCCGTTTACTTTCGTGCGGTGGTAGCCGGTGCGGGTCACGCCGGCCCACCGTTGGGCGTGGTCGAGAGCGGCGGCGTTGGCAGCGTGGAGAACTTCCTGGAACGTCCGCTCGCGGCCTTCCCACCACGCGGCCGCGTCCTCGTCGCCGGCGAGACGGGCCTGCCTGGCATTCTCCCGGATTGAGGCGTGCAGCACGCTGATCGATTTCGAGAACGACACCGTCACGTCGGTATACGGCGCAGGCGCACGCGTCAGGCGATGCGCCTCGACCTCCAGCTCCAGGCGCCGCTCGGCTGTAGCATGCGGCTCGGCCGTCAGCAGCCGCTCGAAGTGCTCCTGCCGCGTTGCGTACCGGCCAGCATGGCGGCCCAGATGCTCGCCGGTCACCGGATGACGCTGCGCGTAGACCGCCATGTACGGTTCGCGGCTCACTTCACCGGCTAGGCCGAGCGCCGCGGCGCCGCGGCCGTGCCAGCGTCCGGGCGCCTCGCCCTGAAGGCTCGCATTCAGGTAGTAGCCACCCGCGGTCCGCTCCGGCTGACCCTGCAACCCGCGCCAGACATAACCAAGGTCGTAACCGCTCTTCGCTGTCACCACCACCGCCACGACCCCTCCGAAGCCGCACAGAACCGACCATGATCATTAGTAATGCAATGGTCTGCGCGGCTGAAATCATGCTGGCGAGGAACGCAAGCATGATCAGGAACTCGGGACGGGCGAAGCATCAGGGAGAGATATGGGAGACCGTCGTGACCAGGGATAACGCCAACCAAGATTGCGTCAGGCACGTTGGACGGACCTTGCGGAATGCCTAGGGCCATCCTTTATTGGCGCGTCGCTAAGCCTGTCGGCGCACCTGATCTGGCGGGTGGGTGTGCGAGGCCATGCCGGATCATGGTCTGTTCGGGTCGATGCTCACGTTCGGCCGCGGACTGAGGGAACGAGCGCTGAGCCCACTCAGACCAGCTGCGAATGGCTACGGCACTGTCCGCGATCCTGGTCCATGACCGACGCAGAGGGCAGATCTCATTATGTCTAGATCCACTCGGAGGCCCGAACGCGACTCGCGAACGCCAGACCCTCCACTTGCGAGTGGGCGCACGGTCAATGACGGATAACACCGCAGCCAGCAGGTCACTGTGAACAGGGCTTTATGCCACAGCGGTGCCGATTGAGGAATGCGCCAAAGCTAAGCATTCCTCAGGGGTCAACCACGCCGGGCGCAACCGCAAGCTGATCGACTGGCTGGGTCGGCATGCCCATTACTTCTAGTAGTTCTCGCAGCTCGCGTTGCTCCGCCGGTGTCACCGGAGTCCGGGTCCTGGCGAGCGTCGCGGCGAGCTCGATGGTGAGCTCCCCGTACTCGCCTCCTTCGTCCATCGCGCGGAGTCCCGCCAGAGTGCTCGCTGGCAGGCGAGTCGCGAACCGATCAGGCAGAGTGCTTGCCCGGCGGGCGATCTCAGAGCCATCCATCAGGGGTCCTCATGTCGGCGGAACTCGGCAGCTAGAGCGACGAACTGTGGTTATTTAATAGCAATTGTTTAGTCGAATGCCTGGGCAGTCAATGGGCGGCTGTGAACACTGCGGCGACCCTACGCCGGACCTCCGCGCTGGACGCTGCGGGGCATCCGCCGGCGGGCAGCGCTCTCAGGCCGGAACTGCCGCCCTTGACGCGTTGCAACCGCCGGCAGTTGGACGCGTCCTTGAACTGGTCAGTTCACGAAGTACCGGTTCGGCGCTGTTCGCGGATTACGATTTGTGCTGCAGCGTCCCCCATAAGGCGAGCCGAGTGAATCGTGGCCAAGCCGTTCCCTAGCGACTTCTACGTCGTTTGCGCCACCGTGATCCCTGTCTTGTTCCTGGCGTTAGTTGTCCAGGGCGGCACCTACGAGGCCATGCTCAATGCCGCTCGCAACGCTGCTCGTGCGTTGCCCCGGCGTACCTGGAACTACGTGCTCGCCAGGTTTCTGCCGTGGGTCGCGTACCTGGCTGTGGCTGGAGCGCTGGGAGGAGAACTGCTGTCGCTGCTCGCGCTCTTCGGCGGCTCAGACACATACCAGCCCAGATTGGTCGTGCTAATCACGACGATCTCCCTCATGGGGGTGGTCGCGGCGGCACCTGCCTGGCGATGGTGGCAGGTGCGGCGGGCCGTAGCACGGCAGCGCCTCCGACCGGTTGTGGGTTTGCCTGGTTCTCCCCGGTTCGGCTTCGGCGCGCGCCTGCGACCTCTGTGGACAGCACGTGATCTTGCTGCCGAGCAGATACGGGCCATCTTGCGGGATGCCGGGTGCCCGGAATTCGGCCGGACGCGAGATGGATTTGTAGTGGAAGGCGGCGAAGATGGGGGACCATTTCTCGTGGCGTGCACCGTTTCGCATGAGGACCGGGCAGTCCGCCAGATGGCCATCTACGAAGATGCCTTGAGCGCTGCGGGTTATCGGGTCGTGCCGTTCCCGGCTGATGAACGGGGTCTGCAGGTCTGGACAGTGAAGGTGAACGGCCCCTCTGAGGGTGAGGCCGGGCATGCATCCGCCGCGCTGTGAGCCCGCGCTGCCCCGGTTTCTGCCTGGCGGACAGCTAGCTTTCGCGCCCTGTCTGCACTCGAGGTGGCTTCAGTTTGGCTCCGCTACGTAGTAGCCGAGTCCGGGGATGCGGACGACGAGGCCCTCGCTAACGAGGAGGCCGAATGCCTTGGCCACGGTCTGTCGTGCCAGGCCGTGCTCCTGCGTCAGGGTGGTGATTGACGGTGCCGGATCGCCGGGGCTCAGCGTGCCGGACTCAATCTGCCCGCGCAGGATTGCGGCAAGCCGAACATAGGCACGAGGATCGTCCACCCTTCAATGCCTACCCGCCCGTCGGCGGCCGTGATCAGCCAGCGTCGTGCATACTCGACGGTAGTCGAGTATCATCGACATCTACGGCCCGGGTTATGCAGCTTGACGAGATCCGACTCGTCCGGCCCGGGCTGGTGAGAGGAGGGCGACGCGATGCTGACCAGGGAAGAACAGTCGGACCTGCTGAATCTGTCCTGGAACTGGGACAGCGCGTACACCTTCGAGGTGATCGACGGGGTCTGGAAGGCCACTTCGACCGCGGATCCGGCCGCTGTGCTGACGGCCGACTCGGCCGATGAGCTGCGGCAGAAGGTCCGGGAGGACTACGCGGAGCGTCAGCCGACGGCAAGACCGCTGCATGGGGACCGCATGAGCACGTAACCGCCCTGCGCTGCTGTGAGCCAGACGGTCACGCCTCGCAATACCCGGCGCAGCCTAAGCGGTTGTCCTAACTCGCCGCTTACCTTCTACCGGTCGGCATAGGGACCGGGATCAGATCGCTCCCGGCAGGAGCGCGACCTGTTCGGAACTGTCCGCGATCGTGCTGTTATGAGAGGCTGAAAATATGGCAGGTGCGGGCTTAGGCACGAGAATCGCGGCGTACCGGCGCCGCCGTGGGCTGAGCCAGGCCGCGCTGGCGGGCCTGGTCGGGCGGTCGGAGTCGTGGCTGTCGCAGGTGGAGCGTGGCGTGCGGTCCGTTGACCGGCTGTCAGTTCTGCTGGATCTGGCCCGGGTTCTGCACGTGGACATTGATGCCCTGACGGGCAGGCCGTGGCAGTTCGCGCCGAACGGGAGCGCGCTGGCCACGGGTATGGGTGAGGTGCGCCGGGCGCTGACGAGCTACGGCGGCCTGCGCGGTACGTCGCTGGGCGAGCTGATGGCGCTTGAAGATCTGACTGGCCGTGTGAATGAGACGCATCGGCTGTATCAGTCGGCCCGTTATGACGCGGTGATCGATGTGCTGCCGGGTTTGCTCGCCACGGTCGAGCGGTTCCCGGAACGGCCGAACGGCCAGCACCGCGAAGCGCTGGTGGCCTACGTGTCGGCATATGTCGCCGCGGCCAAGCTGGTGACCAAGCTGGGTGCTGCCGATCTTGCGATTCTGGCGGCTGACCGTGCGGCCACGGCCGCCCTGGAGGCCGACTCGCTGTTGGCCCGGGGCATGGCCGGGTATCAGGTGGTGTGCGCGATGCTGCGCGCCGACCAGGTCGACGACGCCGAGCGACTCGCGGTGGAGCTGGCTGACGGGCTGACGGCTGGGGCCTGCAGTGATGATCCGGGTCAGGTGTCGGTCGCGGGCTCGCTGTGGCTGATGGCGGCGGTGATCGCCGGCCGCAAGGCCGACCGCGACGAGGCCGCCATGAGGCTGGAGCGGGCCGCCCGGCTGGCTGACCAGCTCGGAGTGGACGGGAACTACGCGTGGACCGGGTTCGGCCCGGTGAATGTCGCGATCCACCGGGTCAACGTGGCCGCCGAGCTCGGGGATGTCAGCGAGGCACTGCGTGCCGCCACCCTGGTGCACACCGAGCGCCTGCCTGACGGGCTGCTGAGCCGCCGGGCGCAGGTGAGTCTCGATCTGGCCTGGGCGCAGGCTCAGCGCAGGAGGGATGCTGAGGCGACGCTGCATTTGCTGGACGCTGAGCGGATCGCTCCGCAGGTGATCCGGCACAACGTGATCGCGCAGGAAATCGTCCGCGAGATGCTGGCCCGCGGGTCGCGTCGGCAGACGATGGCGCTGAATCTGCTCGCTCAGCGCGCGGGCCTGCTGGAATAGGCATGTGCCCGGACTTTGCGCGCTCGTCGTCTGCGGGGCGCCGCTGGCGGCGCGGTCAGCTGAGATTGCTGCGGATCTGGCGGCCCGCGGCTGGCGCCTGGACGTGGTGATGACCCCGTCGGCCGCCAGCTGGGCGGATGAGGATGCTGTGACAGCGGCGACGGGGCGGGCGCCGCGGTCGGTGCACCGCCCGGTCGGCTCGAGTGACCGGGCGCAGCCCGACGTACTGGTCATCGCGCCGGTGACCTTCAACACCGTCGGGAAGATGGCCGCAGGAATCGCCGACACCTACGCGCACGGTGTCCTCAGCGAGGCGCTGGGCGACGGCGTTCCGATTCTGGCCATCCCTATGGTCAACGACCGTCTCTGGGGCCACCCGGCGTGGGCGGCTAACACCGCACGGCTTACCCAGGCGGGCGTGCGGTGGCTGAGTATTCACGACGGTACAGCCGGTCCGCCGCGGCCGGTGGTCTCCGGGACGGGCGGCGATGTCGTCAGCCACTTCGATCCCGGCTGGATAGCCGCAAGCCTCCGGTAGCTCTGTACCGGGGCCTCATCCGCACTTTTGTGCGGGTAGCAAACCCGTCCCGGCTAATGCACGGATCCGGCCGCATTCTGCTGGCATGGAAACTGCCCGCCGGAACGCGAAGCCGGTAGCCCAGCCGGAACGAGCCCGCATCGGAGTGCGGCTCGGACACGCTGCCAGGTCGCACGCCGCGACGCGTCATCGAGGAAATCAGCACCCATCGGGCTGCAGCGTCACTGTTCTCCCGATGCCGCCGACTCACGCGCCGGCAGCGGGCAAACGCAGAGGCGACGTCCGTGGGAGCGAGGCCGACGCCGTGGACGCGATCCATGCTCTGCCCGAGCACGCTTGCCGGTGACCGCTCCGCAGCCTGGCTGCGTGCGGCGACGGCGGGTCTGGCGGTGCTGGCCGCAGCGGCGGCGGCGGTGAGTTTCTCCGCGCAGTACCGGATGATCTTCGCCGCGAAGCCGCAGGCGGCCAGTCGCGGGTCTGGAGGCGGCGATCCCGGACGCGGCCGCGCTGGTGTTCGCGTCGCTGGGGATCGCGCTGGCACTGCACGGCCGGAGAGCTGTCCGGGCGCGCATGCTGAACGTCGCGGCGGTCGGGACAAGCGTCTTCATGAACATCCTCGCCGCGGCGCCGGGCTGGCGGGCCGCGGCGATCTGGGCGATGCCGCCGGTGGCGTACGCGCTGGCCAGCGACACCATGATCGGCGTTGTCCGCGCACGGGCGATAGCCCGGCAGCAGGCGACGAGCGGAGCGCTGGCAGGTGACGAGGCGACGCCGCTGGCGCTGGCGGGCCGGGTGCTGCTCTGGCTGCTGCGCCTGATCCTGGCGCCAGCCTCGACGGCAGTCGGCTTCCGGAGCTGGGTGCTGGAGGAATGCCCGGTCGCCCCCGGCCGCACCGCCCGCCCGCACGGTGTCGCCGGGCAATCCGCAGGAAACGGCACTGCACGAAGGCCAGCCCGGGGGAGCGGGACCAAGACCGCGCGATTCCTGGCCTTGGTGCAGCAGCGGCACGGCCCGCTGGCCGGCGTCCCGCTGGCTGACGTGTCGCGGATCTGCACCGCGACCGCTGCCGAGGCTGAGCTGAACCCAGGCGCGGCCCGGACGGCGCTGCGCAAGGCGGTCCTGGCGGCACAGGGAGAGGCGAGGCCGGCATGAAGGGGCTGATCTTCCTCGGCATCGCGATCACATTCGCGGCGCTGGTGCGGTTCTGCTTCGTACCCGAAAGCCGGCTCCCGTCGCATCGGGTCCGCTACCTGAAACTGCGGCTGTTCCTCCAGCTGCATCCCGGCCGCGGCTTCGCGACGGCGGTCGCCCTGTGGTGGCGGTGGGGGAGGCTGGCGGCTTTCCGCACCTCCGGCCGGACCCGCCGGTCGCTGACCGCTTGGCAGCGGGCGCGCAGGCCGGGGGAGCACTCGGTTCGGATCGGCCGGGCCCACTGGCGGCACCAGCTGCGGGTGCCGGTGGAGGAGCACGTGCTGGTGATGGCCCCGCCGCGGACCGGGAAGACGGGGCTGCTCGCCTCGGTGATCCTGCACTATCCGGGCCCGGTGATCTCGACGACCACCAAGCACGACGTGTTCCAGCTGACCTCCGGGATCCGGGGCCGCCGCGGGCCGGTGCACGTGTTCAACCCGCAGCGCATCGGCGGTGTGCCGTCGACGTTCCGCTGGTCCCCGGTCGACGGCTGCCACGACCCGGCGGTCGCGATCCGCCGCGCGGATGCGTTCGCGCACTCGGTGTCACAGAAAGGCGTCGAGGACGCCACCTTCTGGTCGTCCAAGGCCTCCGACTACCTGCGCGCCTACTTCCACGCCGCCGCCCTCGCCGACGCGGACATGCGGACCGTGGCCCGGTGGGTCGGCGGTGCCGACCCCGACGAGCCCGAGGACATCCTGAGCCTGGGTGGCGCCGGGCAGTGGGCGATGACGCTGGCCGAGCTGCGGTCGGAGGCGCAGAAAACCGCCTCGACCGTGCGGATGGTCATGTCCAGGGCGCTGTCGTTCATGGCCGACCCGGCGCTGGCCGAATCGGTGCTGCCCGCGACGGAACCGTTCAGTATCGAGGCGTTCCTGCGCGGCCGCGGCACCCTGTACATGATCGCCGAGTCGTCGCACGAGGAAGCGCCGGTGGCGCCGCTGTTCGCCGCCATGGCCGGCGAGATCCACTACCAGGCCGCCCAGCTCGGCCAGGCCTCGCCGGGCGGGCGACTGGACCCGCCGCTGCTGATGGGCTTAGACGAGGTCACCCAGATCTGCCCGGTCCCGCTGCCGGTGTGGCTGTCCGACAGCGGCGGCAAGGGCATCCAGGTCTGCGCGGTGGCGCACGGCGAGGCGCAGCTCGCCAGCCGCTGGCAGGACCACGGCAAGCAGGTCGTCCTGGACACCTGCTCGGTTAAGATCCTGCTGCCCGGCATCACCGACACCAAAGCTCTCGACGCAGCGTCGAAGATCTGCGGCCAGGCCGCCTGGCGCGAGCACGGCCAGAAACACGCCAGCCGCCATGACGTCATTACCCCTGGCATGATCCGCCAGCTGCCCGCCGGGTTCGGCCTCGTCATCCGCGGCGGCCTGGCCCCCGTCATCGCCAGACTGCCCCGCGCCTGGAACGACCCCGCCTACAAGAGGGCACGCCGGGCCGGGCAGGCCATCGCCGAACTCACCCCTGCACCGGCCGGCGCGCTGCCCGCAATCCCGCCACTCCAGGTCGTCCCTGGCCGTGGCGAGCTGCCGCCCGATCCGTTCCCGGCCGGAACCACCTTCCCGTGGAGCATTCCGTGAGCGGCTACCCGGAGCCGGGGGATGCGATGACCGCGGTCTTGCTGCAGCTCGCGGACCACGCCGACCGTCTCGCGCGGCTCGACTCCCGCGAGGCCGGCCACCACGAGCAGGCTGCCGGGCAGCTGGCGGAGCTCGCGGAACTGCTCGCCACCCTCGGCGGCATGTCCGCTGGCGCTGACCCTGCCGAATCGAACGAGCACGGCTACCGGCCAGCGCCGGCGCCGCGGTGGTGGCAGCTGGACGGGCGGGAGCGCGAGGACGCTCTGGGCCGGCTCCGCGGCTGGGTCGCCCAGGTGTACCGGCCCGGCTACGGGCAGCTTGCCGCGACCCTCGGACCATGCTGGGAACAGCACCCCCTCTGCCTGTACGGCCTCGACCTGCTCGCCGAGCTATGGTCCGTGCTGTACCTGCAGCCCGGCCGAACCCCCGCAGTCGTGTCCGCCCAAGCCGAGTTCCAGGCCAGGATTGTCCCGGCGATCGCCGAGCAGCTCATGATCGAGACCACCCGCTGCGGGCACGGCGCCGCGCGGCCCGCGCGCCCGGGCGGGCGGCTGCCATGAACCGTCGCGAGGAGCCTGGGAACCCGGCGCTGGCGCGGGCGCTGGCTTACGCCCGGCACGGCTGGCCGGTCTTCCCGTGCAAGCTGGGCAGCAAGGAACCCGCCACCCCCCACGGGCACCTGGACGCCAATAGCGACGCGGCACAGATCCTGGCCTGGTGGCATGACAGACCTGACCGCAACGTCGCCATCGCCACCGGCGCACCCGGACCCGACGTCCTCGACATCGACGTCCGCCCCGGCGGCAGCGGCTACTCCGCCTGGCGCAGGCTGCAGCAGGCAGGCCTAGCCAGAGGTCCGATCGCGCTGGTCCGCACCCCCAGCGGGGGACTGCACGCCTACTACCGCGGCAGCAGCCAGCGCAGCGGCCGGATCCCCAGGGAGCACATCGATTTCAAGGCAGCCGGCGGGTATGTCCTCGCCCCGCCGTCCCGGATCGGCGCTTCGAGATACCGCCTCATCGGATCGTCGGCCGGCCAGCAATCGGGCATCGACTGGGCTGCGATCACCGGCGTGCTTGCCCCGCGCTACGACGGCGGCCGGAGCGAAGCCATCCGGCGTGCAGCCTCAGACGCCGGCCGCCTGGCCGCCTGGGTAGCCGCGCTGCCAGAAGGCAACCGGAACGCCGGCCTGTTCTGGGCAGCGTGCCGGGCCTCCGAAGCCCGCCAGCCGCAGATACTGACCGAGCTCGCCGCAGCTGCGAAGAGCGCCGGCCTGCCCGAGCCCGAAATCCGGCGCACTATCAGCTCCGCGGTCCGGACGGCGGCGGCGCGTGGCATCGGCACATCCGGACGAGAGCGGGGCCCGAGTGCTGAGGCGGCGAGCTGACGTGACTGCGACACGATCATCAAGCCGGGAACGAGGCCACCGCACCCAAAGCCTGCAGCATGGAGCGCTGTCGTATCAGCTCAGCATTGCCGCCTGCGCCAGCGCTCCGCCGGCCGGGACCCGCGCGAAGGGCAGCAACGGCCGGCCCGGACGGGCCGCCGGGCCGGAGATCCGCGTGGACGCGGGCGGTACCCGGCTCCGTATCCGGGCCCTGGCTGCCATGGGCCACGGCGCCGCCCGGATCGCCCGCGCCGCCGGAACCAGCGAACAGGCCATCCAGAGACTCTCCCGCGGCACCGCACGGACCGTGAGCCTTACTCTGCGGGACGCCGTTGCGTGCGTGTACGAGGCCTGGTGGGACAAGCGACCGCCGGAAAACACCCGGCAGCAGAAGGCCGCCGCTGCAGCAGCGCGCCGCCGGGCCGCGCGCGGGAACTGGTGCCCTGGCGCCGGACTCGACGACGACTTACTCGATCAGCCCGGGTACCGCCCCGAAAGCGGCTGGAAAGCATCGCGCGGAACCGGCGTGGCTGCGGACTCGGGCGGCCTCGTTACCCGCATGAAAGGCACTGACATGGGCTGTGATCGGCGGCATACCGCCGCGCTCGTCGCCGACGTTCTCACTGTGCTGCATCAGCATGGCTATCGGCCCGGTGATCCCGTGCACGCGCAGCGCGCCGTTCGCCTGATCGGCGACCTGGCGCGCATCTACCAGGGGACGCAGGACGCACCTGCAGGCGCCTACATCATCCAGCTTCCGCTGGGACCGCACTCCGCCACCGCCGTTCTGCCTGAGGCCGAGGGCAAAGGCAGCCGGGCTGACAAGCCCCTCGGCTGCGATGACGGAGCGGCGAGATGAGGCGACCGGAGCGAAGGCAGAAGGCCGTCGTCGCCTGCTTGTCGCCCGGCGAGGCTGCCGCGCTCCTCGAGACGCTCAGTTCCGGGTACCGGGAGGCCAAGGAGGCGGCACAGCGCGCCTTCTCGCCACGGGAACGACAAGCCCGCCGGCAGCTAGCCCGCGACCTGGGCCGTCTCACCCTGCACGAACGCGCGGCCAGCCGCCACATCCACACCCGCGCACCGGACAGGCAATGGGGTCGCGACGCCGAAGGTGAAGGCTGGACGCTGGTGCGGGCCACCGGAGACCCGAGCGATCGGGAGGCTGGCGAATGACCGGACGCGTCCCTTCGCGCCTGAAGACGAGCCAGTCACGAGACCCTCGGCACAGGAAAGCCGCGTTCCGACAGCAACACCCGCCGAAAGGACGGCACCGGTATGGCAGCGATCTCAGGTAACGCAGCTCCCGAAGAGCGCCTTGCTTACTCTGTCGACGAGGCAGCCCAGATCACCGGACTGTCCCGCGACCTCCTCTATGACCAGATGCGCATAGGGAAACTCGCCTACCTGAAGGTGGGGCGCCGGCGGCTCATCACGCGGCGCAGCCTGGAGACATTCCTGGCGCAGACCACGGCCTGATCCGGCGATCGCTCGCGAGCTGGCCGAACCTCGAATCTGAAGGACTCCTGTCATGAGACTCACAGCAACCACGCAGTCGCTGCGGCAGGCGACTGATCCGGCCGGGATCATCGCCGCATCCTACGAAGCCTTCACCCGCGTACTGCCGGTCCTACATGCCCTCGAAGACCCCGGCAACCAGCTGTTCAGCGCCGCGGTCATGGCCGCCGCGTACGCCGCCAACGGGCGCGACGCACTGGCCTTTGCCCCGTCGCTGACGGCTGCCGGCCGTCAGGAGCAGCGCGGCGACGGGGCATGTTCCCACCTCGGCCCGGGCGCACTGGAGATCAGGAGCCTGTGCGATGTCCTGGCGAGGAAGTTGACTGATGCGGCGAAAGCTGCCGAGCATCCTGCTGATCGCGCGGCCTGCCAGGAGGCTGCTGAGTGCGCCGGGGAGATGGCTGCCCTGTTCGGGCCATGACCGGACGCGCCGTATTCGGTGACTTCCTCGACCTCGCCCGCCGTCAGCTCGACGCCAGTCCGGGTGCCGTGACGCCGGCCGGGGGCGACGACGTTCAGGGTGCCTGCGACAGCATGGCGCGGCTCGTCGTCGTCATGGCCCGGTACGTGGACGACATCACGCCCCCCGGAGCCGCGGCGCATGGCATCCCGGCTGGCACCCAACCCTGCTGGGACCGCGCACGGGCCGAAGCCCGCGACGCTCTGGCGACCATGGCGGCGATCCTGCACGCAAATGCCGTGCGCAGTAAGCCACGGCTGGCGAGCGGGCCGCGCACCACGCTCGCGCACCGGCTGGACGCCGCGGCCGTGTCACTGACCGCGGGCCGCGACCTGCTACAGAGCCACCTGGGCCTGGCCCCGGATGGCACGAGGGAATACCGGACAGACTGGGCACCCGCTATCACCTCGCCGCTCACCGCAAGGGCAGTACTTACCGAAATCGCATCGCTTTCCCGGCACGCAGCGGCCCAGGGCGCGCAGCTCGCGATCACGCCGGGCTGGCGCGGCTCACCGGACGCCCGCCGCCGGCTCAGCACCGCCTGTCAGTGGGCGTGGATCCTGGACGCCGCCGTCCGCGTCGCTGACCGAAAGGAGCCCGTGCGCGAGGCTGACCGGGAACTGGTACGCACCATTCCCGTCTCGGTCCTCCCGCCGTACCGCCAGCCGGAGCCAGACGAGTCCGTTCAGGATCTCTGCCAGGGCATCCGCGAAGCAGGTGAACGACTACGCCGCGCATCCTGGGCCAACGCCAAAGACGCCGTCTGGTCACCGTGGTCTACCGTGACCGCCCTGCGGATCGTCGCCGCGGCCAACACCGTCACCAGCCACAACAGCCAGGCCGTACTCCAGACACTTGCCACCCGCTGCAGTGGCTCGCGCGCAGCGAGCCTGCTCACGGCAGCCGAAGCCGCGGGCGACGCCCGCACTGCCTGGCTGGCCACGGCCCACGCCCTGAAATCCGTGACCACAGACAGCCGTCACAACATCTCCGCCGAAGCTATCGAAGCCCGCAACCTTGCACTCTGGACCGGGCGGCTCATCTACGACGACTCGCAGTGGACCGTGTCCAGCGGCCCCTCACATCCGCACCGCGATCCCGCGGCCCTGGCCGGTCCCCCCGGTGGCATGATGCCTGTTCTTGCCGCCATCCACCAGGCCATGTCCACAACGCACTTCGTGGCCAGCGCCGACTATGCGCAACTCAGTACGGCGTCGCACGCCGGCCGGGTACTCGCTCCTGTCAGCACCCTCCCAGACACCTTCGACATTCCGTGCGCCTTCACCCGCGCCCCTGATGACCGAGTCAGCTTGCTGCTCGCCACCTACCGGCAAGCGGCCACGGCAAGCGGCGAGGCAGTCGCGGCTATCGCGGAGATCCACGGCGCGCGAGCCCCGGCCACTCCCGAGCTCGGCTTCTCGGCCCGGGCAGGCCGAGTCAGACGAGAGCAGGGCCAGACAACTTCGGGACTTGACGCATCTGGCAAGGCTCCTCCCGTGGAGGGTCCGGTGGAGCGCGTCGTGCACGACCTGGGCATAACAAGACCCGACCTGCTGCAGCGCGCCAGAGCGATCGACCAGGCAAGCGAACGCCTGATCATCGAGGCCGCAGAAGACCCCAACCCGCAGCAACGTCCCGTCGCGAAAATCAGCACCAGCGTGGGAACGGCCGCGATCATCAACCGGGCTCTCGCCAGCAGCGATCCGGAGTCATCCCTTCAGGTGAAGGCCTTCCTGAAACGTGAACCCTCGGAGATAGAGCCGTAGACCATGCCTAGGCAAGGATGGTAGTGCTGCTGTCGCACAACAGGGCGTGTCTGGCTGCGCGGTATTCGCAACTACCTCAGCCGGTTTCTCCGCGGACCAGGTACGGACGATGCCATCCCGACCCATGACCCGCCTGGGCACCGGCGGCATAGGCTTCGGGTTCCTCAAGCGGCTGCAGGCCCGGACGCGCCAACGGCGACTACCTTATGAATCGGCCTGCCACCAACCTGCGCACCCAGGAATCCACGCCTGCGGACCCCTCGAGTTCGAGCATCTCCCATCCCAGCAAGTGAGCCACAGTTCCGTTAGCGAGCGCGACGATCGGCGGGGCCCACGGCGCGTTTCTCGGCCCTCGCACATCATTCGCTAGTGTTCGATAAGTCAAGGACGTCCGGACGCGTGCGAGACCAGACCTTCGGCGGCCACGTCACCGCTGAGATGGTCAGGTTCGCGCGCGGTCTTTTACCGTGAGTACCCGCAGGTAGCTGCCTGCGCTCGCCACGTGTGGCACGTATGTGGCACGCAGTCCCGGCGGGCACGCCGCTTCCTCCCGAACTACAGGCGACGCTGGGACGCTGGCTTCCAGTGCAGCTTGGCGGACGTGACGGGCTGGCGCCGTCAGCGGTAGTGCATGCTCGTTGCTGTACTGCGCTGCCGTCAGCAGGTACCGCACTGCGCCGGCGCCCTCACTGGGCATCCGTGCGCTCCGCAGGACGTTTACTGAAACTGGGCTGGAACAACAGAGGTATTGCTGTGGACGAACGCAAGGCACGACTCGTGCCGCCTGCGCTGATCATGGCTGCGCGCCGAGCATTCGACGCCCAGGTACGCGCGGCGGTACCGGAGCCTTTTGGCTTGGTCGGTGACAGCCGACCGCTTCCCGTCTTCGTCGGTAGCAGCCAGTTCTCGGGAGTCGCGGGGAGCGCCGCCAAGGCCACGTTTCCAGGAAAACTGACCAGCATCTCGCTGTGCTACGGCAGTCCGGACGATCCGAGCTTGCCGTACGTTGAAGTACTGACTGACTTGACGCCTGACCGCCGCGACACGGTCCACCTCAGGACCGCCCTTGGCCGGGCAGCTAGGTCCGCTGACATGGCGAGGCCGCCAGATCATCCCGCCCGCCGCGACCGGCCTCCTAAGGGCCCGCTGGCTCGAGGGCTGCTGGAGATCGTCGTGTTGGACAGGCCGCGCACCATCGCCACGATGAGCTATCAGAAGTACAACGGACTGCAGTTCAGCCACTCCGGCAAGACCGTCACCGCCATCACTCGCGGACACTGGCCAGACCCTACAGTGTTCGCCGTGATCCGCGACCTGGAGCCCTATCTCAGCCGTTAGCGAGCGATGTCGGTGGCGGCCGTCCTAACTGATCTCTCGGGCCGCTGTATCGAAAATGTGCGGCATCGGGGCGGTTTCGGGGAGGCGCTAGAGCGGGGTCGAACCGCCGACCTTCCGCTTTCAGGCGTAGCAGACCGTCAGGTCGGAAGCCTTGCCACAGCGGCAGGCCTGCCGCTCGCTGCCGTCGCCCTTGTTCCCGCTGTTGCTGTCAGCACCGGCCGCCGATCGCGTCGCGAAGTCAGTCAGAGGGGGACTCTCAGAGTGGGAAGTGCTTGCGAAAGTCCCGGTACAACTCATGGAAGTCCCGGCCCAGCTCGGCCAGGACACGGACCGAGTACGCTGGCGAGAACTTGTCACGGCCTCGGGCAATAGCATCCACATTCGCGTCCAGCACCAGATCGGACGGAATGGCAAGGCCACGCGCATGCAGCTCGGCCACGTAGATCTCCCGGACCTGTGCGCGGTTCTTACCCGCCGCGGCAGCGCGGGCCGCCGCAAAGGCTTCGCGGGTCCGCCCGCGCCGCTGCTGAGATTCCCGCTCCGAATCTGCCCGTCGTTCGCGCTGCTGGCGCTGAAACTCGGGGATGTCCGGACGCGATTCACGCTCAGCCTCGTCAAGTTTGGCTGCGGCCAAGTCCGCACCGGGACATATGCACCGCGCCTGCCAAACCGCCCTCGTAACAAGGGGCATCGAGTCGGCCAGCGGACACTCGGAATGGCAGGGGCAGGAGCACAGCAGCACCGCCGGAGGAACGTCAAAGCGGCGGGCGACCGACAGAAGATGTCCGCAGTCCGCGTGTCTCCCGCCGGCGCATGACCGGGACCGGGGCGGCCCGCCCGGACCGCCTCGGGACTTGTGGTAAGTCGGCATTTGCCCGTAAACCTGCCTGCCGGTCTGCGCCTACCGGTCCTGCGGCGCATAGATCATGAGCGAGTCTAAGGCGTGAGTGGTAATTCCGACGCTCCCCGTGCTCGTCCCCAACGTTCCGCTTTTCAGCCTCTGGGTCCCTGTCGTGACGCCCGTTCCGGGCGGAAAATCGGCTGTGGCTGCTGTCCGCTGACGCCGACTACCCCTTGGCCTTCGAGGTCGTTTTTCAGCCGGGTGCTGGGAGCCAGTTCCGGGCCCTTCAGTGTTGCCGCGAGCACGTGGATCAGATTTCTCCAATGTCCTGATGGTTCCCGCGGGCAGCAGCCGCCCTAGGTTCCGGTCGATGGTCTGGGAGGTCAGGTGTTAGCGGAGACGCAGGATAGCGAGGAGATCATTGCGCGGGTGGCGGCGCTGGATATCGGCAAGGCGGAGCTGGTGTGCTGCGTGCGGGTTCCCGATGAGGACCATCCAGGGCGCCGGCTGCAGGAGGTGGTGACGTACTCGACGATGACGCGGTCGCTGCTGGGCATGGCCGACCGGCTGCGCTGCCTCGGGGTCACGCGGGTAGTGATGGAGGCAACCAGCGATTACTGGAAGTGCGCGTTTTACCTGCTGGAGGCCCACGGGTTCGAGGCGTGGCTAGTCAACGCCAAGGACGTCAAGCACCTGCCGGGCCGTCCCAAAACTGACCGGCTCGATGCGGTCTGGTTGTGCAAGGTCGCCGAGCGGCAGATGATCCGGCCCAGCTTCGTCCCGCCGCCGCAGTTCCGCCGGCTGCGCGATGTCACCCGCTACCGCGCCGACCTGGTCGCGGTGCGCACGGCCGAGAAACAGCGGGCTGAGAAACTGCTGGAAGACGCGCAGATCAAGCTGAGCGTGGTCGCCTCCGACATCTTCGGCGTGTCCGGCCGGGAGATGCTGGCGGCGATGATCGCCGGGGAACGCGACCCTAAAGTGCTGGCACAGATGGCCCGGGCCGCGATGCGCGGCAAGATCACCGCGCTGCAGGAAGCGTTCACCGGGTTCTTCACCGACCACCACGCGTTCTTGCTGGAGCGGATGCTGGCCCGGGTCGACGGCATCGACGCCGACATCGCCGCCCTCGACGCCAGGATCGAAGAGATAGCCGCCCCGTTCACCGCCGCGGCCCGGAGGCTGGATGAGATCCCCGGCATCAACCTCACCATCGCATCAGTGATCCTGGCCGAGATCGGAACCGACATGGGCCGCTTCCCCACCGCCGGTCACCTAGTGTCCTGGGCCAAGTTCGCCCCCGGCGTCAAGGAGTCCGCCGGGAAGAAGAAAGGCAAGAACATGACCGGCCACGGCAATTCGTACCTGGCGCGGGTGCTCGGCAACGCCGCCGTGGCCGCCGGCCGCAGCGACACCTTCCTCGGCGAGCGGTACCGGCGCATCGGCCGCCGCCGCGGCAGAAAGAAGGCCGTGGTCGCCATCGGCCGGTCCCTGCTGGTCATCATCTGGCACCTGCTCGCCGACCCCGGCGCCCGCTACACCGATCTCGGCAGCGACTTCTACCAGACCCGCATCAGTCCCGAACGCCGCAAGCGCGGCCACATCCGCCAGCTCGAGTCCCTCGGCTACAAGGTCATCCTCGAACCAACCGCATAAACAACTCACTGTCCAAGCCCAGCCGGCTCCGCTGACGCTCCGCCGGCCGCTGCCGCCCGCCGCTAACTCTCCGATTTTCGGATCAGGTGTAGCGGATGCCCAGGTAGCGGGAGGACAGCGACCGTGAGTGGCAGCATGGGATCGATCAGGCAGTTCTGGGTGGCCCATGTTGCCGTCATCGTCGCCGTCAGCGACTGCATCCGCATCAGCCTGAATGATGCTGTAGGAACGTGCGACGGTTTTACAGACGATGCCCGCTACGTGGTTCGGTGCAGCCGTGGCCAGCGTCAGCCTATGACCGCTGCAGTTGGGCGTAGATCACGTCCCGCAGATATCCCACGTGAGCAGACAGAGGGATCACGCTACTGCGTGCGCCGACGACCCGCGAGTCATCGCCGATTTGTGAGGTTTGACACCGGCCCAAAGGTGCCCAACTGGACGGGCGGCGGATTATCGCTGAGACCGATGTCCATGATTGTCAGCGTGGACGGGTTGACAGTGACCTTGAGATATCGCCCTGTCGGGAGCGGGTAGCCCGGCGGCACCTTGGCGTGCGTTAGCTCGAACTTCCCCTCGATGACAACTAGATATACGGACTGGCTGTCGCTGCCTGGAATCGTGTCTCCCGGCGTAGCCGCGCGCAGCGCGTTGTCCCTGGTAGTCGCCACGGCCGTGATCGAAACGGGATGTCCATCCCCGCTGAACTCTGCCATTCGCAGCATGGCGGCCCTCAGCTTGCTCGCTGTCGCAGCCGGTATCGCCGTTCTCCCCGCCACGCTCGCAGATGAGGGAAGCGTCGTCATGGTTGCTAACCCTACGGCTAGCCCGATACCAGCGACCGCGAGACTCAGAGCGAACCACCGCCGTCGTTCACTTGCGCGCAACCTACCCATAGTCATTCCCCTCCTTCGACATCGCGCTCGATGTTCAGGCGCCGATCAAATTACGCAACTCAGCGATCGCGGGATTACTGCTAACAATTCCAGGACCAGCTTTCCTCAGTCTCGGCCTGATTGTATGAGCCCGTTATGTAGCCACTATACGGATCTTGGTAAGCAGCACCCCAGTCGTAATAGTCGCCAGCTGTTGACTCACGCTCCAGGTCATAGATATAACCCGCGTCGCGTATGTCCTGACCCGCGTAGCTTGTGTACTCCGTGCCAGCGAATCCTTGGTTCAGAGCCGCCGTCTGACCGGTGGATGTGCCGATCTTCTGATAGGAGTTACCTCCCCAAAGACTCCATTCATCACTGGCTTCATGGAGTGCCGCCACCTCGTAGGGCTCGTCACTGCCCGCCGGCGAAAGGCCGCTCTCTATGTGTTCGTCGTAGCCGTTATCCGGTCGGTAATCGGCCCAGAACCAGGTCTTGTCGCTGTAATAAATCCCGTTAGTCCCGACGCCACTGGTTATCCCGACTTCCTCCCAGGCGAGAGGGCTGGTGTTTCCGTCCCAAATCTCGTTGGTTACGAAATTGCCATCGTCAGTGTTGTAGAGGCAGGAGGCAGAGAGGACGCCGGTTATTCCATGATTGTCGGCTATGTCGTCTGCGTCTGCTCTGGCGTAGCAATGATCGTCGAGGCTGCACGCTTGCGCTGGCACTGCTGCGCTGGCAACCACCCAGCCAGCTGGCACGATGGTGAGCGCAACGGCGGGGATGACGGTGACCGAGGTCGCTGAGAAGTACGGGGTGTCGCGGCAGAGCGTGCATGGCTGGCTGCGCCGGTATGAGCAGGGCGGACTGGGCGCTCTGATGGACCGGTCCAGGCGCCCGCAGTCGTGCCCGCATCAGGTCAGCGCCGAGGTCGAGGCGAAGATCTGCGAGCTGCGCCGTGAGCATTCGCGGTGGGGTCCGGTTCGGCTGGCGTTCGAGGTTGCCAGAGCCGGGGTGTCACCGGCGCCGTCGCGGATGAGTGTCTACCTGCGTCCTGGTCCGGCACGGGTTAGTCAGCCCGAAGCCGCGGAAACGGCCGAAGTCGAGCTACCGGCGCTGGGAGCGCGATGAGCCGATGGCGTTGTGGCAGATGGACATCATCGGCGGGGCGTTTCTGGCCAGCGGCCGGGAGGCGAAGGTCATCACCGGCGTGGATGATCACTCGCGGTACTGCGTGATCTGCCAGGTGGTGCCGCGGGCCACCGGCCGGGCGGTGTGCCTGGCTTTTGCCGGGGCGCTGCGCAAGTTCGGTGTCCCGGCGGAGGTGCTGACCGATAACGGCAAGCAGTTCACCGACCGGTTCGGTCACGGCGGGGAGACGCTGTTCGACCGGATCTGCCGTGACAACGGCATCACCCACCTGCTCACCCCGCCGCGGACGCCAACCACGACCGGGAAGATCGAGCGGTTCCACGGGTCGCTGCGGGAGATGATGAACGACGGTGTCCCGTTCGCTGACCTGACCGCGGTGCAGGCTGCCGCTGATGCGTGGGTGGCCGAGTACAACACCCCCGGCCGCATCAGGGCATCGGCATGGCATCCCCGGTGGACCGGTTCACGGCAAGGGAGGCAAGGGCAGAGGACGACCTGCTGCCGCTGCGGCTGCCAGCGATCCTCGCGCTGGAGCCGGTGCCCGCGCCGGCTCCGGTGCCGGCAGTCCCGCCCGTCCCGGTGCTGCGATCGAGGTCGACCGGGTTGTCTCTAAGGACGGCCAGGTCAGCCTCGGCGGCCGGGAAACCCGCTTCAGCGCTGTCAGTATCCGCTCCTAAGCTGGGCGGCAGATCCCCATCGTTCCTAAGCCGCGAACTCGGGGGCGGCCTGCCGCAAGGAGATCGCGTTGACGAACACCGAGCACTTGATAGGGCTGACGCGCCAGGCCCTGGACGAGTTCGAGTCGGTGCCCCTCGCGGCCTCGCTCCGGCGCGCAGAACGGGTCGCCCGGCTTCGGGGCGACATCCACTGGGCCATGATGTTCCAGCTCGACCTGCGGCCACATGGCGGCTCGTCAACGTGGCGCCGGACGGAGGCCTTCGAGATGCTTAAGGCCCAGGGTCTAGACGGATTCAACGTCGATGAGCGTCGATCCCAAATCCTGGAGGAGTGGATGCGGGAGCGCCAGCCGTCCGGCGTCGAGCCGCTCCAGGATCTATTCGGCGACGGCCAGCTGATAGGCGGCTCGATCCAATTCGTTATAAGGCACGCTGCAGGCCTCGAAGTCACGGTCGCCGCCGAAACTAAGCCTGACCGGAAGTATCGGGCAGAAATGAGGTGGGAGGCCGACCTGGAGATCATTGAGCGCACGACCCATCGGGCCTTCACATATCTCTGCACGACGGAACGCGAACTGTCCTTCGCCGGAGTCAACGCCGACATCTTCGAGCGACACCGTCGGCGAGTGGAGTCCTACCTATCGCAGATCGCGCCGTCGGTTCTCGACCAGTTCACAGCGGCCTATCGGCGCGCCCGCGAAGACGACGCCGAGAGCAAGACTCATGCCCTTACTACCTGCCGCAGGATTCTGGAGGCGGTCGCGGATGTCGCGTACCCGGCGCGCACCGAGAAGGTCCAGGACTCAACCGGAAAGGTCAGGAGCGTCGGTGCCACGGACTACATCAATCGCCTCTGGATATTCCTCGACGTCGCCATGTCCGGAAGCAGCCACGCCGGCATCCTGCTCGCGACGCTCGGGGACTTCGGGACGCGCATCGACAAGGTATACGCGATGACGAACAAGGGCGTGCACGCTCAGGTTACTCAGGCTGAAGTCGATACGTGCGTCATGCAGACATATCTGCTGGCCGGCGAGGTTCTGCAGGTCCTCGAGGGGCCAGCCACGAACTCGCCCGCCGAGTCCTCGGCGGCGGAGCGGTCCTAAGAACGCGCAGCACATCCGTAGTAAGCGCGCCATAGCCAGAGGTCCCGGCATGCAGCTTCACCATGCGGGTGTGGCATCGGCGGCATTTTGTCATCTGTCAGGCCCTAATATGTCCTAGCTTGCCCGGAGTCGGGTTGCTGGAGTCATGCTAGGAGCTCCGGCCGAGTATGTCGTCAGCGAGTCCTCGCCGGCGGTCGCTGTAGTCGGCCGGACGGCGATCGCGCAGGCGGAGCAGCTGTATGAGGATCACCTGGCAGAGCGGGAGAAGGAGGCGGGCCGGTGAGGGGTGTCGCGGTGGCGGGAGTCAGCGAATCTGGAGCGCGCTGTCGAGACGACCGGGGGGACCGGAGGCGTTCGCGGCGGCGGTGTCGGCGATGCTGGATGATGCGCGGGGCTGCCGGCTGGCGGAGATGCGCAAGCGGCGGGGGATGACCCAGGAGCAGGTCGCTGAGCGAATGGGGGTCTCAGTCGCCCCCGTGTCTCGCAGATCGAGAGCGGGGATGTGTCCACTCAGGACGTACTGAACAGGTTCGTCGCCGCGCTCGGGGGACGCTGAAACTGATCGCTGACTTCGGTGACGAGCAGCTCAAGATCGCGTGAGCGGGGAGCAAGAGGGGAGCAAGCGACCGGCGATGCCAGGCGGCAGTGGGCGATGCCCGGCGAATAGAGCTGCTGGTCAGGCGCCATGTGACTACGGTCAGCTACGGGCTGTTTTCGTATGGCATGCAAGAGGTCTGGGGTTCGAATCCCCATAGCTCCACCTGCGGAGACGTGAGTTTCCAAGATCGCAGACGGCAAGCGTGCAGCCGTCTCATGTAGCAGTAGCCGTCAAGCCCGGTCGGTGTTCAGCCCGTCCTGTCTGCGGTAGTGCATCCCGCCGTGACCTGCGCGAGGGCGCGATGCTGAGGCGGTGAAGCCAACAGCTTGGAGGCACGAGCGCGTTCGTTCAGAGCATCGTGATGAGCATGTAGCCCATGGCAATGCTCATCGCGATCTTGTACGCGGCTGCGAATCTAGGAGCGAGGGCTGCACTGGCCGCGCTTCCCGCCAGCGAGACGGCCGATGAGCTCTGAGTGGCGCCTTCGGCGCCGGCTGAGGCGGCGACGGCCGACGCAAGTCGGGCGGCACCATGATGCGGGGAAGCCGCAGCCCCCGGGCGGGAGAGTGTCGCGAGCCGGTCGGTGTTCCAGAGAACGTAGCCCAGGATGAACACCGCCAGCACCAGGGCAATAGCTGGATTGCCCGCGGCTCCGGGGCCGTTCATGCCGCCCATCGCCATGGCCGGAAGGTGACCTGCCGACATCGCTGGGAAAAGCATGTAGACCATGACCGCGCACTCAGCGGCATGAGGTGCTGGGTGCGCACAGTGCCAGCTGCCGGGCCGGTGGCGCCGGGCACGAACGGCCTGCCAGGAGAACCACGCGGCGGCAGCGGCGAATACGGCCGTCCACGCGCCAGCTGGAATGATGGCGAGCCGGGGCTCGAACATTCCCGCCATGGTTATGCCCATGAGGACATGAAGCCCGTCAGCGTCAGCTTCGGTAGTGCGGCCGCGTGTCCTGCAGATTGCGAGGCGGCCTGTGCAGCAAGCGGCCACGAGCAGCATCAGTACTGCCAAGACGACCGCGAGCCATGCAGGCGCGGTCATCTCGGCGTCCGGTGAGCTGCGCGACCTCGGCACCTGTGGGTCCGGTTGCCCAGGCCGCAAAGCCTGGGCTCGCGGTCGTCGTCTGGTTGAATCCGCCGGGGCCCGGACAGGAGGTTTTCGTTCTTCAGCATCGCGGTGAAAGACTAATCTGCCGCGCCCGATTGCCGCAAGGCAATGGACCTACTACGATCGCCCGGAATAGGGCGTAAGTTGTTCGGCAAACCCTCCGGGGGTATCAAAGATACTGCCGCAGGGTATTCATCGCCCTCACTCGATACCATGGCAGGGTATTAAAAAAACCCGGCCAGGGTATCCGCGCCGCAGATAGCCGACGCTTTTCACTCACATTCTGTTGCAGGCCGCTTTCATGAGTGTGTAGATTCCCCGATGCGGCGGCGACGTCGCCGTATCCTGCAGCCAGGCGTGTGGCGCATCCGTTTTGTGAGCTGGTGCGCTCAGCCGGGCTGTCCGCCTGAAAGGCAGGGCTGAATGTCACCGGCTGCAGTCGTCGGCGCGTCTTCGTCGCCGGGGTTGAGAGAAGTCGAGCTCTCGATTCGGGGTATGTCGTGCGCTGCGTGCGCGGCGCGGGTCGAGAAGACGCTCGGAGCAATCGGCGGCGTCACGGCGTCGGTTAATTTCGTCACCGAAAAGGCGACGGTGACGGCGTCATCGCCGGTGCCGGTGGAGTTGCTCATCACGGCGGTGGAGCAGGCTGGTTACGGTGCTGAACTGGCGGGAGCCAAGGCCGCCGGTGATTCGGCAGCGGCCGGCGCGCCTGGAGCCGACGCATCCAGGGTGAGTTATCTGCGGCGCCGCCTGCTTATCGCCCTGGTGTTCTTCGTGCCGCTGAGCGACCTGTCAGTTCTGCTGTCGCTGTTCCCATCATTCCGGTTCGCCGGCTGGCAGTGGGTGCTAATCGCGCTGGCCCTGCCGGTTGCGGGATGGGCCGCCTGGCCTTTCCACGCCGCGGCGCTGAAGCAAGCCCGGCACGGCTCAACGTCGATGGACACGCTGGTGTCGCTGGGCATAATCGCGGCCTGCGGCTGGTCGCTGTATGCGATGTTCGTGCTGGACTCCGGCCAAACCCGGGTGAGCGCGCTGCAGTTGCTGATCCACGCCGCCGGCGGCGGGATCTATCTGGAGGTCGCCGCCTCGGTCACCACCTTCTTGCTCGCCGGCCGGTGGTATGAGGCACGGGCTCGCCGCAATGCGGGCGACGCGATGCGGGAGCTGGCTGCTGCCGGGGCACGGGACGCGTGCCTGCTAGCCGCGGATGGCAGCGAACGCATGGTCCCGGTTGGCGAGCTGCAACCTGGCGACCGTTTCGTGGCGCGGGCCGGACAGGTGATCGCTGCTGACGGCGTGGTCGAGTTCGGTGAGTCCGCGGTCGACACCAGCATGATGACCGGGGAGTCGCTGCCGGCTGATGTCACGGAGGGGGGAAACGTCACCGCGGGCACCGTGGTGGTGAGCGGCCGCCTGGTCGTCGCGGCGACGCGTACGGGTGAGGACACGCAGCTGGCCCGGCTGATCGCTCTGGTCGACCGCGCTCAGGCGGAAAAGTCTTCAGTCCAGCGGCTGGCCGACCGGATCTGCGGGGTGTTCGTCCCGGCCGTGCTCGCAGCGGCGGCACTGACCCTGGCCGGCTGGCTGGCAGCCGGAGCCCCTGCGGAGCGCGCGTTCAGCGCAGCCCTGGCGGTGCTGATCATCGCCTGCCCGTGCGCGCTCGGCCTGGCTACCCCGGCCGCTCTGGTCGTTGCGTGCGGGCGCGGTGCGCAGCTCGGCATCTTCATCAAGGGCTTTCCGGCGCTGGAGGCGTCCCGCAGCGTGGACACGGTGCTGCTGGACAAGACCGGGACGATGACGACCGGGGTGATGACGGTCGCCGGGGTGCAGTGCTCTGAAGGGATCAGCAAGGACGCCTTGCTGCGACGGCTGGGCGCGGTTGAGAACGCGTCCGGCCATCCGATCGCCGTGGCGGTCACGGCGTCCGCTCGTGCCGAGCTGGGCGACCTGCCTCAGGCCGCCGGATTCACAGCGCTGGCCGGAATGGGCGTCTGCGGTGTCGTCGACGGCCTGGACGTTATCGCCGGCCGGGAGAAGCTGCTGCGTGATCGCGGGATCATCATTCCCGGCCGGCTGGAGCGCCAGCGCGATGAGTGGGAGCGAACTGGCTACACGGTGGTTTTTGCCGGCTGGGACGGCCAGGCCCGCGGGGTAGTTGCAGTGGCCGACACCATCAAGCCATCGGCCGTCGCTGCGGTCACAGGCCTGCGGCGCCTCGGCCTTCGGACAATCCTGCTGACTGGTGACAGCGAGCCCGCTGCGATCGCCGTCGGAGCGGCGGCTGGCGTCGATGAGGTAATCGCCGGGGCGCTGCCCGGCGACAAAGCTGCTGTCGTCCGCAATCTGCAGGCAGACGGAAGACGCGTGGCGATGGCCGGGGACGGAGTCAATGACGGGCCTGCGCTGGCCTCGGCGGATCTGGGTCTCGCGCTCGGGTCAGGCACAGATGTGGCAATCAGCGCAGCGGACATGATCCTGATGCGCGATGACCTCGCTGTGGTGCCCGAGGCGATCAGCCTGGCCAGGGCAACCCTGAGGGTGATCCGTCGGAACCTGGTCTGGGCGTTCGGCTACAACATCGCCGCGATCCCGCTGGCCGCTGCCGGGCTGCTCAATCCGCTGATCGCCGGGGCCGCCATGGCAGCCTCCTCAGTATTCGTCGTCGCCAGCAGCGTGCAGCTGCGACGTTTCGGCCACACGCCCGCTGGCCAGTCCAGGCGGCGGGCAAAACCCGCTTCGCAGAGCCAGGATCCGGCGGCTCTCGCGGCCTCAGAAGAGGCGGTGACGCCATGCCAGGCATGAACTCCGGTCTCAACATCGGCGACCCGACGGTCGTCGCTGCTTTCAAGAACGCGCTGCTGCACCAGGGACTGACCGCCCTTGCCATCTTCGCGATCCTCGGGCTGGTCTGGCTGACCGTGCGGACCTGGCTGCCAGGCATCACGGCAGCAGCGACGTCAAGCTCCGCCGTCGCTGAGCCCTCCTGGCGCCGGCTGCTACGGGTCGGTTTCGGCGTGATCTGGGTGTTCGACGGAATTCTGCAAGCGCAGCCGAAGATGGCGGTTGGCATGCCGTCTCAGGTGATCGAGCCCACGGCGGCGAGCTCGCCGCCGTGGGTGCAGCACGTCGTGAACTGGGCCGGGACGAACTGGTCCTATCACCCGATGCAGGCCGGCGCATCGGCGGTCTGGATTCAAGTCGGAATCGGCATCTGGATGCTCGTAGCGGCCCGGGGACCACTGTCCCGGCTAGCGGGTCTGGCCAGCGTGGGCTGGGGGCTGGTCGTGTGGGTATTCGGCGAATCGTTCGGCGGGATTTTTGCGCCGGGCCTGACCTGGCTGTTCGGCGCGCCGGGCGCCGCGCTGATCTATGTAGTCGCCGGGGTGCTGATCTCACTGCCCGAGCGATCCTGGTCTTCCCCGCTGCTGGGACGCCTGACGATGGCCGGCACGGGACTCTTCCTGGCCGGAATGGCAGTCCTGCAGGCCTGGCCCGGCCGCGGGTTCTGGCAGGGGACCGCACACGGCCAGCCGGGCACCCTGGCCGGCATGACCTCCGCGATGGCGCCCACACCGCAGCCGCATGTCCTGTCAGCCTGGATTACCGCGTTCACCGCCTTTGACGAGGCTCACGGTTTCGCGGTTAACCTCTTCGCCGTCGCCGTGCTCGCGGTCACCGGCGCGGCGTTCCTGACGGGCAGGCCCCGGCTGATCCGGCCCGTGCTCATCGGATTCACGATCGTCTGCCTGGCGGACTGGGTGCTGATCGAGGACTTCGGCTTCTTCGGCGGTGTCGGCACCGACCCCAACAGCATGATCCCCATAGCGCTGATAGCTGTCGCCGGATACCTCGCCCTGACCGGGCAGCCGCAGACGCGGGCGGAACATGGGCAGCAGCCAGCACCCGCCGGCAGCTGGCGGGAACGGCTCCGCCCCGCGGCAGTCCGCCAGTCGGTCGCACAGGCAAGCATCCAGTCTGTGGCAGCCATCGGCGCGATCGGCCTGATCATCCTGGGCGCAGCGCCCATGGCCGCCGCGCAGGCCAACCCCGTCGCCGACACCATTCTGGCTCAGGCCATCGACGGCTCCAGCGACCCGGTCAACTACCGAGCGCCGGCGTTCAGTCTCACCGACCAAGATGGACAGACCGTCACGCTGGGCAGCCTGCGCGGCAAGGTAATCCTGCTGACGTTCCTGGACGACACCTGCACCACCGACTGTCCCCTGATCGCGCAGGAGTTCCGCCAGGCCGGGCAGCTGCTCGGCGCGGACTCCCGCAATGTCGAGCTGGTCGCGGTTAACTACAACCCGCTGAACACACAGGTGAGCTACCTCCAGGCCTTCGACCGGCAGGAGGGCCTGAACGGGGTGCGGAACTGGCTGTACCTGACCGCCCCCGCTGCCCAGTTGGAGCGCGTCTGGCATAACTACGCGCTGCCCGTGCAGATCCTGCCTGCGGGGTCGATGATCGGCCACGGCGACTACGCGTTCGTCATCGACCAGGCAGGCCACATCCGCCAGGAACTCAACTTCGACGTCGGCCCCGGAACGCCGGCCACCAAATCGTCATTCGCGGCCGAGCTAACCGACGCCGCCCGCCGGCTGCTGAGTCACCCATGAACCGCCGCCACGCTCGTTCAATCGCCGCCGCGCTGACGCTCACCGTCATGGCCCTGATAGCAGGCTGCGGCAGCGCCGCCGCCCCGGTTGCCTCCAGCACTGAATCCGCCGGCACTGTCACGGCCGCTTCGTCTCTGGCCACATCCCTGGACACGGCTGCCGGGACCTGGGCAGTCGCGGTCATGGGCGGCACAGCCGCATCGCACAACAATTTCTGGCAGCTGTTCATGCGCCCAGCTGACAGCCAGCGGTGGAAGCTGGTCACGCCGGCTGGCACCGCCGATAACGGCGGCCTGGTTCTGGCTGCCGCCGGGCCCTTGGTGATCGGCGCCTTCCGGCCCAGCCAGAACCTCACCTTCACACCGCTCACTGCGACCCGGAACGGCGGCCAGGGGTGGGCTTCGACCGGACCGCTCGACGGAGCGCTCGCGAACATCCCGGACGCGCTCGCCGCCAACCCGGGCAGCGGGCACCTGCTCGCGCTCCTCTCCAACGGCACTGCGGAGGTCGCCGCACCCGGATACACGAGCTGGCATCCGCTGACAACCAGGCGAGTTCTCGCCAAGACGCCTTCCGGACGGAGCTGCGGACTGGAGGCGCTCACCGCAGCTGCCTACACGCCTTCCGGGGTGCCTATGCTCGCTGGCGGATGCTCCCGGCCGGGAGTTGCAGGCATCTTTGCCGAGGCCGATGGGAACTGGCAGGCAGCAGGACCCGGGATACCCTCGTCCGACTCCCGGCAGCCGATCAATGTCCTGCGTCTCAGCCGTACCGCGAGTCAGACGATCGCCCTGCTAGCCGTCGGCTCTGGCCGAGCCGCTGATCTGCTTGTGGCCTGGTCGAGCGACAACGGCCATCAGTGGGCACTGTCGCCGGCCCTCTCCCTCGGCGGGGCGAGCCCCGCGTCGACATCCTTCAGTGACCAAGGGACCGTCGCCGTCATCGCCTCGAACGGCCGGGCCGAGATAATCGCCAGCGGCGACAGTCAATGGCAGACGCTGCCTGCGCTGCCCCCAGGCACCGCAGATCTCACGCCCGGCACCGGCGGGCAGACCCAGGCCCTGGCCGTTGAGCGCTCCACTCTCACCATCTGGCAACTGCGGCCTCAGGGCACAACCTGGACCAAGGAGCAAACCATCATTGTCCCCATCCAATATGGCTCGTCAGGTTGAGCCGAGCCGGATATCTGCCGCTGCCTGCCCATAGACTCATGCAGGAACATCGGGGACAGCCTGGTCTGCACCCTGGAGCCAGTTCAACGACTGCAGACCTCTAATGCCTATGACGGCGCAACCCAGCTGAAGCCATCTTGCTCAGCTCTGTTGGCGCGGGCAGGACATTGCGGGCAGCCTGGATCGTGTGTGCCGAGGTGTATTGCTGGCAGCACTTTCCGATGGCACAGCACCGTTGCCGTTTCTCGGGCCGGTCTTCATCCTTGCCCTGTATGCAGCACTGGCAGGTAGTGGCGAGGCGGTTAACCCAGCTCTGGACATCGCGAATGGCGAGCCGGTCAAGTCGCTTGCGGCCGAACGCCGGAGCGATGTAGACGCGCACCCTGGTTTCGTACATCGCGTAGGTCGCGGGCTTGACGTGCGGTCTGATGACCTCAGCGAGCCAGTAGGCGAGGTAGTTAGCTACGGTCGGCGTCGTCGTCGGAACTGGCCCTTGGCTCGCGCGGTTCTTTGCCTGCTGCCACTTTTCCGCTACCAGCTCGCGGTCTTGGCATAGACCCACTTGCGCTTCCGGGTGCCGTCTGGCGTCGTGACCCAGACGTAAGCGGCGTAGCCGTTCCTATACGGAAAGATCGAGCCCTCTCCATTGCCCCGCCCGCGCTTACGCGTCTCACGATTCGGGTCTCTGGACTGGGTCGACAATGTGACCAGCAGGTTCGCGGTTCGCGGTGCCTATTTTGGCGCACTAATCCGGGCCGCAGCCAACGCCGCTGCGGGCGCCAGAGTCCGGCCTCGCCAACATCTCTGACATGACACCCGTTATGGCGAGGCGCCGGGTGCAGCTGGCGGTCAGGAAGTCGCTCAGGCCGGTGTCTTCGGGTCCGCCGTGGGAACCGACATACTGAGATCCATGTCGCTCTCTGCACTGGCGCTCAACGACGGTGCCGTCACGGTGGCGTGGTCGTTCCAGGCGCCCATTGCGGCTGTCTGGCGGGGACTGACCGATCCGGCACTGCTGTCACGGTGGCTGGGCACCGTCGTCGAGATAGACATCAGGACCGGGGAAGGCTGGTTATCGACCATGGCCAGGGACAACTGTCTCGCAGCGAGGTGACCGAGGCGGAGGCGCCCCATCGGCTGACCATGACCTGGGAGTCCCCCGACGAGCCTCGGTCTCGGATCGCTGTCGAACTGCGGAGTCCGATGAAGGCGCTGCTGCGAAGCTCACGCATACCGGACCGGATCTTGCCGCCTCCTACGGTCCTGGCTGGACGACGCACCTAACGTATCTGGAGGCTGCCGTCCAGGGGGAAACGATCCCTCTGTCGCAGTTCTGGAGGCTTTACGCGACGTTCGCCGCGCTGCGCAGCGAGGGCGTCCATCCCCTGAGCAAGTGGTCGGCTGCCCGAGGTTGCTCGCGACGCTTCGTAGGACGATCCCCTTGTGGCAAGACCATCAACGGTCAGCGCGCACGCGCCCGACGTAGAGATGCCTCAAGATTGCTGACGTAGCTGCTGTCCGCCAGAGTCGTGCGGAGCCGGTCGTTCGCCGTCGCTTCCCATTCCGGGGACGTCCAGGGATCTTGCGGACCCTGGTGCGCCCTAATCCAGCCAAGACGGGTCCGACGGAATCGCAACGGGGCGCGGACGAAAACTGTCTGAAACGATTGGCCTTTCAGCGCTGTGGAGTTGTCAGGTTTCGCTGATCCCGACGAGGTGTCAGCGATCACGAAATTGAGCAGTGAGGGGCGTGCTGCGATCACGTAATTGACCACCCCGATCACGTTATTGACCATGGTCAGGATGTGCGTGTCGGGGTGGACCTGGTCATCGGGAAGTCAGGATGATTCCCCTCGTCCTTGTGACGGAGGGGGCCGATGGCGAGGAGGACGTTCGACGTGATCGATATCTGCGAGATCTTCACGCACTGGCATGCGGGCCGGTCGAAGAACGAGATCGCCGGCAGCCTGGGGCTGTCGCGGAACACTGTCCGCAAGTACCTGGCGGCGGCGGAGGCCGCGGGCATGGCACCGGGCGGCCCGCCGGTCAGCCAGGAACGCTGGGGCGAGCTGGCCCGGGCGTGGTTCCCGGAGCTGGCGGATACGCGGCTGCGGCAGGTGACGTGGCCGGCGATTGCGGTGCACCGGGATTACATCGTGGAGCAGCTGGAGGCCGGGGTGACGATGTCCACGATCCACCAGCGGCTCCGCGACGAACGCGGCCTGGCGGTGTCGGTGGCGTCGCTGCGCCGGTATGTGGCGGCGAACCTGCCGGAAGAGGCCCGCCGGTCGCAGGTGCGGGTGCTGCGGCTGGTGCCGGCCGAGCCCGGGCAGGAAGCTCAGATCGACTACGGGCAGCTGGGCCGGTGGCTGGACCCGGCGACCGGGCGCCGGCACGTGGTCAATGCGTTCGCGATGGTGCTGTGCTGCTCGCGGCACTTGTTCGTCCGCCCGGTCCTGACCATGGACCAGCGGGCCTGGACCGAGTGCCACGTGGCGGCGTTCGGGTTCTTCGGCGGCGTGCCCGCGAGGCTGGTGCCGGACAACCTGAAGACGGGGGTGGACCGGCCGGACCTGTATGACCCCAGGATCAACCGCTCCTATGCCGAGCTGGCCTCCCATTACGGCTGCCTGGTCGATCCGGCCCGGTCCCGCAAGCCTCGCGACAAACCGCAGGTCGAGCGGCCGATGCCGTATATCCGGGACAGCTTCTGGCGCGGCCGGGAATGGTCGTCGCTGGAGCAGATGCAAGCCGGTGCCGAGCACTGGTCCGCGGAGGTGGCGGGCCGGCGGTCGTGCCGGCCGCTGGACGGCGCCGCCCCGGCCGCGGTGTTCGCCGCGGCGGAGAAGGACGCTCTCGCTCCGCTGCCTGCGCATCCGTTCGTGCTGGCGGAGTGGTCGAGGTGCAAGGTCGGTCCCGACATCCATGTCAAGGTCGGCCGGACCTTGTACTCGGTGCCGTGGCGGCACATCGGCAAGACCCTCGATGCCCGGTCGACCGCGACGGCGGTGCAGCTGTTCTCCGGCGGCGATCTGGTCAAGACCCACGTCCGCAAGGCCCAGGGCAAGCAGACCGACCTGGGTGACTACCCGCCGGAGAAGATCGCGTTCCATATGCGCACCCCGTCCTGGTGCCGGAAGAGAGCCGCCGAGATCGGCCCGGCCTGCACCACGCTGATCGGCGGGCTGCTGGAAGACAACGCCCTGTACCGGCTCCGCGCCGCCCAGGGTGTCCTCGGCCTGGCTGACAAGCACCAGCCCGGCCGGCTCGAAGCCGCCTGCGCGAAGGCCTCCGCCGCCGGTGACCCGTCCTACCGCACGGTCAAGGGCATCCTGGCCGCCGGAACCGAGCAGGACCCCGTCGCCGCGCCTGCGGGGGACGGCGGAGCACCAGCATTCCTGCACGGCCCCGACGCCCTGTTCGCCGGGGACGTCGCCTGCACCGTCACCGAGCTCCGCCCGGCGGCAGGAGCAGCGTCATGACCACCCTCACCACGTCCGCGCCTGCCGCGCCGTCCATGGTCACCGCGATCGAGGCCGGCGCCCTGGACAAGACACTGAGGACGCTGAAGCTGTCCGGGATGCTGGAGACCATCGAGGCCCGCCTGGCCCAGGCCCGGGCCGGGGAACTCGGCCACATCGAGTTCCTCCAGGTCCTGTGCGAGGACGAGATCACCCGCCGCCAGGCCATGTCCATCCACCGGCGGCTGCGCAGCGCCCGGTTCGACGAGCAGGTCACTCTCGAGGGCTTCGACTTCGGCGCATCCCCGAAGCTGCCCGCCGCCCAGATCCGTGACCTGGCTGCCCTGCGCTGGCTGCAGGCCGGCGAGTCCGTAATTCTGTATGGTCCGGTCGGCGTGGGCAAGAGCCACGTCGCCCAGGCCCTCGGCCACCTCGCTGTCCGGCACGGCGCCAGCGTCCGGTTCCTCAAAACCAGCCGGGCACTGGCACACCTAGCCGGGGGCCGCGCCGACAGCACCTGGCACAAACGGCTCGGCGAGCTCGCCCGCCCCGCCGTGCTGATCCTGGACGACTTCGCCATGCGGGAACTCACCCCCGCCCAGGCCGACGACCTCTATGAGCTCATCACCGAACGGGCCGGCCACTCGCTCGTGCTCACCTCGAACCGGGCACCCCAGGACTGGTACCCGCTGTTCCCCAACCCCGTCGTAGCCGAGTCACTGCTCGACCGGCTCATCAACAACAGCCACCAGGTCTTCATGAACGGGCCCAGCTACCGGCCCAACAAACGGCCCGGCCAGCGTGTCACCACCACAGGAAAGGAGCCCGTCCGGTAAAACAAGACAAGACCAGGCCCTGGTCAATTACGTGAGCAACACCCCTGGTCAATAACGTGATCGCCGACACTGGCGAGCCGGTCAAGTCGCTTGCGGCCGAACGCCGGAGCGATGTAGACGCGCACCCTGGTTTCGTACATCGCGTAGGTCGCGGGCTTGACGTGCGGTCTGATGACCTCAGCGAGCCAGTAGGCGAGGTAGTTGGCTACGGTCGGCGTCGTCGTCGGAACTGGCCCTTGGCTCGCGCGGTTCTTTGCCTGCTGCCACTTTTCCGCTACCAGATCGCGGTCTTGGCATAGACCCACTTGCGCTTCCGGGTGCCGTCTGGCGTTGTGACCCAGACGTAAGCGGCGTAGCCGTTCCTATACGGAAAGATCGAGCCCTCTCCATTGCCCCGCCCGCGCTTACGCGTCTCACGATTCGGGTCTCTGGACTGGGTCGACAATGTGACCAGCAGGTTCGCGGTTCGCGGTGCCTATTTTGGCGCACTAATCCGGGCCGCAGCCAACGCCGCTGCGGGCGCCAGAGTCCGGCCTCGCCAACATCTCTGACATGACACCCGTTATGGCGAGGCGCCGGGTGCAGCTGGCGGTCAGGAAGTCGCTCAGGCCGGTGTCTTCGGGTCCGCCGTGGGAACCGACATACTGAGATCCATGTCGCTCTCTGCACTGGCGCTCAACGACGGTGCCGTCACGGTGGCGTGGTCGTTCCAGGCGCCCATTGCGGCTGTCTGGCGGGGACTGACCGATCCGGCACTGCTGTCACGGTGGCTGGGCACCGTCGTCGAGATAGACATCAGGACCGGGGGAAGGCTGGTTATCGACCATGGCCAGGGACAACTGTCTCGCAGCGAGGTGACCGAGGCGGAGGCGCCCCATCGGCTGACCATGACCTGGGAGTTCCCCGACGAGCCTCGGTCTCGGATCGCTGTCGAACTGCGGGAGTCCGATGAAGGCGCTGCTGCGAAGCTCACGCATACCGGACCGGATCTTGCCGCCTCCTACGGTCCTGGCTGGACGACGCACCTAACGTATCTGGAGGCTGCCGTCCAGGGGGAAACGATCCCTCTGTCGCAGTTCTGGAGGCTTTACGCGACGTTCGCCGCGCTGCGCAGCGAGGGCGCGTCCATCCCCTGAGCAAGTGGTCGGCTGCCCGAGGTTGCTCGCGACGCTTCGTAGGACGATCCCCTTGTGGCAAGACCATCAACGGTCAGCGCGCACGCGCCCAACGTAGAGATGCCTCAAGACTGCTGACGTAGCTGCTGTCCGCCAGAGTCGTGCGGAGCCGGTCGTTCGCCGTCGCTTCCCATTCCGGGGACGTCCAGGGATCTTGCGGACCCTGGTGCGCCCTAATTGAGCCAAGACGGGTCCGACGGAATCGCAACGGGGCGCGGACGAAAACTGTCTGAAACGATTGGCCTTTCAGCGCTGTGGAGCTGTCAGGTTTCGGTGATCCCGACGAGGACGGCCTGACGACCCTGAGAGAAGCCCAAGGGTTGGTGGTACAGCACGGAAGTACAGCAGCCGAGACCCCATCAGCGTGGCTGTTAACGACCGTCGTTGGCTTCTCGCGTGCGTCAGCAACTCACATAAACTCGACCGCCATCAGATGGCATGCAAGAGGTCTGGGGGTTCGAATCCCCATAGCTCCACCATGTGGGCTTGACCCCATTCGGTGTACCACTTTTAGGACAGAGTGGCCTGCTGGGTGGTGGTTGAGTGTGCCGCTTCGAACTCGTTCGGGGTGAGGTAGCCGAGCGAGCTGTGGCGGCGGTTGCAATTGCAGTAATGGTCGATGTAGTCGGCCAAGACGATGGTCAGCTCGTGGCTGCCGTGGTCGGAGTGGATCACCGTCGAGGGCGAGGTCGTCCTGGATTTGCCGGTCTTGTCGATGGCGTCGAGAACCAGGGCGGGTTCGCAGCGCCGTTCGATGGCTCAGCCGGCCGCTTTGCGGGAATACAGGTCGAGCACCACGCAGCAGTAGAGCTTCCCCTCGCTGTCCGGGCGTTCTTCAGGTTCTTGTAGCCCTTCCTCGGGCCGGGCAGGCCCTTGAGGCCCAGCTCACGCATGATTCGCTTGACCAGCGCGGATGTCCCGGTCGCCAGGTCCTGAATTTCATGTCGTAATAGGTGGGGCGATGAACGTGCATTAGGGTCAGCACCGCCCTCCCTGAACAGGTCGCTGGCCGCCCTGACCACTTTGACTCGGCCTCCACTCGGCGACACCGAGCTCCTCAGGCCAGCCGCCCGTAGTTCGCGCTCGAAGCTACGCAGCTCCTGCCGGAGATCATCAATGGTGTACCGCTGATCGTCCACGACAGTCTCCGTCGCTCTCGCGCATCAGCCGTGGCGGCCTGAAGGTGCAGCAGCGAAAGGCTGCGGCTGTCGCAGCGACGGGCCTAGTAGCCGGCGGTCAGGATGTCCTGATACCGGTCGAGTAGCACCGGGACATCGTCGCGGTCGACGCGGCCCATGCCGCACTCGGTGCAGACGCCCCAGGTTCGTCCGCCGCCGCTCCGGCGCAGGGCGCCGTCGATCAGCCGGGCCTGCTCCTGCGTCGTGCCAGCGGGCTGGTCGGCCGGATGATAGGGCACCAGCGCGAAATTCAGCTCGGTCTCCTGGCCTGCAGTCAGGCTGGCCAGCGGCGCGAAGTATCGTTCGTCCGTCTGGTTCTGCGGCACCGTGAACGAGACGAAGCTGACGGGCCTAGAGGACGCGGCTGCGACCCCGTTCAGTACCCTGACCTGTAGTCCCAGCGAGTCGGGCTGACGAAAATGCTGGTGTCCGTAGTCGCCGTAGCACAGGTGCAGCCCGGCCGGGATGTCTGCGGGCACTTGATCGACGCACCGGACGAGGTTCGCGACGATCATGTCGAACAGCTCCGGTGCCGCCGGCCCGAACCCGCCCACCATGACGCCGAACTCGACTGCGACATCCCACTGGACGGCCAGGTCCTCATGCGGGACCGCGGCCACAAGCTGGGCGAGATCGGCGAACATGGCACGCTCATACGACGGCAGCACCAGCTGCTGCTGCTCTGGCACGACATAGGCGCCGACCGAGGCCAGCGGCGTCGGGTACTGCACCTGGAACCGGCTACCCGCGGCGATGATGCCTTGCTCGCGCAACCGGACAAACGTCTGGTACGACTCAAGGTAGACGGCGGCATACCCGAGGTCAGGCCAGGTCAGGCTTTCGGGGTCGACGCCGGGCGCCAGCCGGACCAAGGGTGTCTCGTACGCCTCCGGGTCCGCCTCCGCGCGAACGACCTCGAAGTCCGGGTTACCGGTGAACCGCTGCAGTTGGAAGAAGATCCAGTTGCTGCGGTCCTCACCGGTCTCGCCATCAGGGAACCTCCGCACGCCCGCGGGAATCCGGGCGGCAATCTCGCGCATCACTGTCTCGGTGTCCGCCAGGTTGACGCTGCCGTTGAAATGAGCGCTGATAGCCGGCATGACCATCCTCCTGAAGCTGGCGCGGGACGTCCGCGGGATCGGAACTTTAGCTCATCGTGGCACTCGCGCTACTGCGCCGCTCTTATCTTCCCGGCAAGGGTGATATCCGGCGCGTCGGCGTGGGCGCCAGTCTGTAGGTGACGACCACAATCCGGGCCGCGACGGCCGGCTTTCGGCCGGCCTCGGAACGGCGGTCGATCCGGTGAGCGGTCACCAACGCCGGGCGAGCCCTCGGCATTGCCGGCATGCCCTGCTCCGAGGGAATCCAGCGCCCGGCGAGGGGTCAGCGTGCCCGCCGAAACCGGGAGCGGGCACGCGTAGCGACGGTCACTGGCATCCATGCTCGCTATTTGATTCATCGATAAACCGGATGAAACAGCCGTCGCGAAAGCTGCCGTGGCATCCGGGCATGAACCAAGGCGAGGGCATCGCGACCAAGTGCTGGCAGGGCCTGCATCTGGGAAAGATCAGCGCGTGACTCTCACCGCGGTGAATGCGATCGCTGACATGGTTGCACCGGTCGTTTTGCTGACCGCGGGCGGCGTGCTCTCCAACGGCCTGATCACGATATACAGCGGCATCAATAACCGCATACGCGAGATGACGCGCGAGCGGCTGGAGATCCGGCAGGGGCCAGCAGGCCAGGTCCTCGATGACGACAGCGTGGCGGCTATCGGCCGGGAGCGGCTGTACGAGATCGACGTCCAGCGCCCCATGATGCTTCGCCTGCGCATGCCTAGCTCCGTTTGCCTGGCGCTGTTGCTTAGCTCCACCTGATCCTTGACGCGCGGGGCAAGTTCAATGGGTCAGCGTCACTTAATCCTTGACACGGCGTAGATGAAAGTTGTCACCGGAGGTCTGGGGCCGGCACGCGACTGCCACAGCGGGACGTTACTCGCCGAGGAAGCTCGTTACTGCTTCATAGAACTCCGGAGATTGTTCGGCCGTGAAGTGGTCGCCGGGTACTTCAACATGCCGGCCGCGTAGAGCAGCGGCCAAAGGCCCTCGCGGTCTGGTTATGCCAATCTTCTGTGCCAGTCAGGACGAGGACTGGCACGGCGACCGAGGCGAGTTCCTCACCGGTGGTATTCACCCAGGAGGTTAGGGCCAGCAGCAGCGCCCGCGGGTCGCCATTGTTAGGCCGGAGCCAGTTCTCTGTTTCCTGCTCGTCGCTGCCCGGCTCAAAGTCGCCGGTCCCGCACGCCGCGAACAACTCGCGATGCCAGCCGGGCCGCTCGGCGGCATGCAGCATCGAGTCAAGCCCTTGCCCGCTGATGACTGCCCGACGTGGTGTGGCACCCCGGATCAGCATTCGCGCCACGGTCCGCCCGCCAGGCGAGCGCCCGGCGAGGTCGTAGTCGGTAAGCCCTAGGTAGTCGACGAGCGCTAGCCCGTCATCAGCGAGGATGTCCGGCGGGTAGGCGGCTGCGTCATGCGGCTTGGCGCTGTCTCCGTGCGCCCGCATGTCTGGCATGATCACGCGGCGCCCGCGTTCCGCCAGGCGCCGGCGAAGCCCGACTTAATCCAGTGTGACCCGCGGTCCTGGTGGCCGTGAACAAGGATAAGCGGCCGACCCTCGCCGATCTCAATAGGCCAGCAGCAGACCGTCCCGACCAGGAAAGAACATAACTGGTCAACCTGCCGGGCCAGGCAAAGGGGCCTGAAATGTGTTCGCGGCTGCCTGAACCTGGGCCAAGTAGGCCCGCCAGCCAGGCTCGGTGAGGACCTGGTCGTGGTCAGCTCCGGCAGCGCCGTCGATGAGCTCCCTGACGATGTCGGCATGACCGGCGTGCTGGGCGGTTTCCCAGATCATCCAGATGAGCAGCGCGCCCAGGGTCGTGTCGCGCTGGTCTTGATCCCAGTGAGCGACCGCCCCTGGCGCATCCAGCTCGAGTTCGGAGATGGTCCTGTCGGCATGCGCGCAGGCCTGCTGGTAGAGGCTGATGATGGCCTGGCTGGATTCCCCGGGTCTGGCCCACATCTCTGCGTTGGGATCGGAGATGTCCCAGGGCGGCAGCGTCGCTGGCGGCGGGCGCCTGAATGACGAGCCGAGATAGATGTATTCCATGCTGGCCAGGTGCTTGACGAGGCCGAGGAGGTTGGTGCCGGTGGGCGTCATGGGCCGCCGAAGGTCGTACTCATCCAGGCCGTCGAGCCGGCACAGCAGGGCCTGCCTGGTGGCCCGAAGACTGCGGTGCAGGTCTCCTTTAAGGCCGCACAATGTTCCTCCAGTTCGGGCCGTGACGAGATGCAGAACAGTCTGACGCCGCAAACCATCCTCGGGTGGAGGATATGGACTCACCATCCACCCGTCCTGGTCGCGCACAGTTATGCGCCGGACTGAGATCGCGCGGTCGGCGGCGACCGGGGCGGACGAGGTTGCGGGGCTCGACCGGCCGCCCGGTTCTCGTGGTGAAAACGAGATCAGTGTCAGGCCAGGCAAAGGCGAGCATCGTACGGTCGGCGGCTTGCTGTCCGGCGCGTAGTTTGAGCGCATCGCCGGCGAGGTCGGGCACCGGCAGGACCCGGTTGCCGGCGTGGGTTTTGACCGGTCCGATCCTCAGGGCTAATCGTCGTCGCGAGCGGAGCAATGCTTGAGACCTGTGGATCGGCCGGAGAGGGCGGGATGTGAAGGGGGTGTACCTTCCCGGTGGTCGAATCGTAGAGGTCTCAAGCAATGGCTGGCGCTGGAACGCCGGCTGGGAAGGCACACCCATGTTTACCGTAGTCCCTGATCCGGCTGGCCGCGACGGCTCGGAGCCGGCCTCGGTGATTGATGAGATCGTTCGGGAAGGTGCCAGGCGGATGCTGGCCGAGGCACTGCGGGCCGAGGTGGATGCCTACGTCGCGGCGTTTGCCGCCGAGCGGGACGGGGACGGTCGGCGCCAGGTGGTCCGTAACGGATACCACCGGTCCCGGGATGTGCTGACCAGCGCCGGGACGGTGAAGGTGACCGCGCCGCGGGTGAATGACAGGCGGACCGATCCGCTGACCGGGGAGCGGAAGCGGTTCTGCTCGGCGATCTTGCCGGCCTGGGCGCGCAAGACCCCAAAGGTGACCGAGGTACTGCCGCTGCTGTACTTGCACGGCCTGTCATCCGGTGACTTCGTGCCGGCGCTCAGCCAGTTCCTCGGCTCGGGCGCGGGGCTGTCCGGGCCGGTGATCACGAAGCTGACCGAGACGTGGCAGGACGAGCAGAAGGCGTTCGCCGGCCGGGAAATGTCTGGCGTCGACTACGTGTACCTGTGGGCGGACGGCATCCACATGAGCATCCGGCTGGAGGAGCACAAGCTGTGCTTGCTGGTGATGATCGGCGTCCGCGCGGACGGCCGCAAGGAGCTCATCGCCCTGGCCGACGGGTACCGGGAATCAGCCGAGTCGTGGGCGGACCTTCTCCGCGACTGCAGGCGACGCGGCATGCGCGCCCCGGTCCTGGCAGTCGGCGACGGCGCGCTCGGCTTCTGGGCCGCGCTGCGCGAGGTGTTCCCCGAGACGGCGGAGGGCCGCTGCTGGTTCCACAAGACCGGGAATGTCCTGGCGGCGCTGCCGAAGTCGGCGCACCCCGGGGCGAAGAAGGCCCTGGCCGAGATGTGGAATGCCGAGGACAAGGACCACGCCGCCGCGGCCGCGAAGGCGTTCGACGCGGCCTACGGCGTGAAGTTCCCCAAGGCTGCCGCGAAGATCGCCAGCGACCTGGACCAGCTTCTCGCGTTCTACGACTACCCGGCCGAGCACTGGGTGCACCTGCGGACCACGAACCCGATCGAGTCAACTTTCGCCACGGTCAGGCACCGGAGTAAGGTCACCAGAGGCCCGGGCTCCCGCGCAGCCGGGCTGGCAATGGCCTTCAAACTCATTGAGTCCGCCCAGACCCGCTGGCGCCTGGTCAACGCGCCCCACTTTGTCGCTCTCGTCCGAGCCGGAGCGACCTTCACCAACGGCCAGCTCATCGAACGAGCCGACGAGCTGGCGGCCTGACCATGGCCGATGTCGCCAGGCAGGGCCGGACCCCGCTGCATTAGGCCGCGCTGGCCGACCACGCCGACACGGTCACCACGCTGCTCGCCGACGGCGCCGACCACTGGGGCGGCAGGCCGACGCATCTCTGAGCGCCGCTGTATTCTCCGGCTCCCGGCGAGCTGCGTGCGCTGGGAGCGCTGACGCAAGGCCGGCTGCTCGGCGGCATCCGCGGCGAGACCGTCGAGCGCGGCCCTACCGTATGGTGCGTCCTCAGACCGACTGCTGCGGCTGGTTCGATCACGCTGTGTCCATGCGCGCCGCCGTCGACCCGGACCGCGTTGTCGCCGCACTGTCCGGCGGCCAGCTGACTGTGCGTACGGCCAATCTGGCGCGCGGACGCGGTCGCCGCCTCCAGGCCAGGCCTCTCTGGCAGTGCCGCGAGCCCTGGTCGGGACATCAGCAGGAGACTGGCCGCCGGGTCCTCCCGAGCTGCGTCGCAGTCCTGCTCGGGCTGAAGTGTTCGCGCAGCGCCGGGCCGGTTGACCTGTCCGTGCCAGCTGGCTGCTGTCGTCATGGGCGGACCGGAGTGCAATCCACCATCGATATGGTGTTACGCTTAACCATAACAATTCCTCAGCCGGTCGACGCCGGGAAGGGACGTGCGGTGTGATCGACTTCCATATCGACAAGGCGGGCAGCGTGCCCGCCTACGCGCAGCTGGTGCGCCAGGTGCGGGAGGCGATGCGGCTGGGCCTGCTGCATCCCGGAGACCGGCTGCCGACCGTGCGCGAGGTCGTCACCTCGTGCAGGGTGAACGCGGCCACCGTGCTCAAGGCGTACCGGGAACTCGAGGTGTCCGGGCTCGTCGAGTCCCGCCAGGGCTCGGGGACGTTCGTCACCGGCACCCTGGGATCGACCGATCCCCACGTGATGGCGCGGTTGCGCGGCGGCCTGGCGCGCTGGCTGGATCAGGCCCGCGAAGCCCGGCTCGAAGACGAGGACGTCCAGGCGCTCGTGACCTCCGTACTGGCCCAACAGACGACGGGCACGGCGCGGGCCGCCGACACCGGAGGTGCGGCATGACGAGCGAAGAGCCGATAGCGCTGGAGGCCAGGAGGCTGAACAAGCGCTACCGCGACGTGGCGGCGCTGAACGAGTGCAGCTTCCGGCTGCCCGCGCAGCGCATCATCGCGCTGGTCGGCGCTAACGGCGCGGGCAAATCCACGCTGATGAGCATCGCCGCCGGGCTGATGCCGGCCAGCAGCGGCGAGATCCTGATCGGCGGCCAGCGCATCGACGCGTGCCACGAGAGTCGGCAGACTGACACCGCGCACCGTGTCACCATCCTCGCCCAGGACAAACCGCTCTACCGTGACTTCACCGTCGCCGACATGCTCAGCTTCGGGCAGCGCACCAACCGCGTCTGGGACCAGAGACGGGCAGTGACCTGGCTGGACCGCTTCGAGGTGCCGCTCGGGCGGCGCTGCGGTCGGCTGTCCGGCGGGCAACGAGCCCAGGTCGCCCTCGCGGTCGCGCTCGGCGGCTGCCCCGGCCTGCTGATGCTCGATGAGCCGCTGGGGAATCTGGACCCCGTCGCCCGCAGCGAGGTCACCGGGGAATTGCTGGCCGATGTCGCCGAGAGCGGCATGACCGTGATGCTCTCGACCCACATCGTGGCCGAGCTCGCCGGAGTCGGCGAGCACCTGCTGCTGCTCGCCGCAGGCCGGTCGGTGCTCTGCGGCGACATCGAGGAACTGCTCGCCGGCCACGTGCGGCTCACCGGCCCGCGCGCGGACCTGCCGCCGAGCCCCGGCACGATCGTCCAGGCCCAGCACACCGAACGCCAGTCAACGTTCATCGTCAAGCTCCCCGGCACATCGGTGCCCCCGGCAGTCGCTCCCGGGTGGAGTAGCGCGCCGCTGACCCTCGAGGATCTCACCCTCGCCTACCTCAAGCCGTCCGCGAAGCCGCGTCCAGTCCTGGAGGCCGCCGTATGAGCACCCTCACTCACGCCGGCCATTCCGCCCCCGCGGCGAATCCCGGCCGCAACCGCGGCGGCGCCCGCCTGATCGACCTGGCCTGGCTCACCTGGCGCCAGCACCGCGCGGTCATCATCGCCGGCATCACGCTCGCCGCCGCGGTGACCGGCGCCATCCTCTACCTCGCCGCGCGCATCGCCACGATCAACCACGAGTGCGGGAACACCGCCTGCCCAGGCGGATCGGCCCAGGCCGCGTCCCTCGCAGGCCCCTTCGGGCTCAGCGAGCTGTCGAGCTACCTGGCCATCGCCGTCATTTTCGTGCCGCTGCTGGCCGGCGTGTTCCTCGGCGTCCCGCTGCTGGCCCGCGAACACGAGCAGCGCACCCTGCTGCTCGCCTGGAGCCAGGACATCACCCCGCAGCGCTGGCTGTGGACCAAGCTCGCCCTGCTTGCAGCCCTGACCGCGGCCGTGGGCGCGGCAGTGTCGGCCGCCGCCGGCCACCTAGCCGACGTCACGAGCATCGCGACCGGGCGTAGCCTTTTTTATGGCAGTGCCTTCCTGGTCACCGGTATGGTGCCGCTGGCGCAGAGCGTGGCGTGGATCGCCGTTGGGGTGGCCCTGGGCGCCGCGTACCGCCGCACCCTGCCCGCCATCTTCACCGCGCTCGCCGGGTACGTCGGCGTGTACATCCTCGTCCAGTGGGTGTACCCGACCTTCATGACGCCGCTGACAGTCCTGGTCCCCAGCGACGGCCACCGGGCGGCGACCGCTGGATGGGCCTCGCGGAGCCTCACCTCTCACGTCGGTACCAACATCCTGCCCGTCTCCCAGAACCCGATCTACGACGCGTCCGGCCACCCCGTCAGCCAAGCCACCATACAGTCGCTGTGCCCCGCCCCCGGCGGCAACATCAACAACCAGTGCCTGGTGCAACACCACTTCAAGACCGTCGCTGACGTGCTGAGGTACCAGCCCGGCAGCAGGATCCCCGACTTCCACCTCATCCTGATCGGTGGCTACCTCGGCCTCGGCATAATCGCTGCCGCCGTCGCATGGTGGCTGGTGCGACGAACCAGTATCAGCGCTGGCTGACCACCTCTTTCCTGCCGGACGGCTCCGGCGCAGACGATCTACACCGACAACAAGACCCATCCAAACCGCAGGCCGCCTACCTTCATAGGGCCGACCAGACCACCATGCAACAGATCCACAGGTATTGACCATTGCTCTCGCGAGCGGCCCGCACACTAGTCGAAGCTAGCGAGCAGTCGGGTGTACGCGCTCTCAAGATGCGCGGTGACGAGGCCCACCATCTTGGCCGGGTCGTTGCTCGCCAGGACCTCCGCTAGTTCGCGATGCTCGCCGACTACGATGCCCGCATAGTCGTCGGGGAGCGCGCGCCGACGCAGCAGGGCCAGGGCGACCTGCGAGCGTATCGTGATCCAGGCCGCGTACAGCCGGGGGTGATGGGCGGCCTGGTAGATAGCGTCGTGAAACTCCGCGTCCAAGCGGACAAGCGCATCATCGTTGCCAGCGAGGCGGGCGGCCTGCATCTGCGCGATGACGTCGTGCAGGCGCCTGAGATCGTCCGGCGTTGCTTCCCTGCTAGCTTCGCTCGCCGCCATCTGTTCGAGGGCTATCCGAAGGGTGGCGAGCTGCCGGATGTCGGACTTGGTGAAGTCGACGACCGTCGTTCCTTTGTGCCACTCGCTGACCACCAGGCCCTCCTGCTCTAGCCGCACGAGTGCCTCTCGGACCGGCCCCCGGCTGACGGTGAGGACTCTGGAGAGTTCGGCTTCACCCACCTTCTCTCCCGCAGACAGCTCACCGCTCAGAATCGCATCGCGGATGCGGTCAGTCACCTCGTCAGCTAGTCCCCGGCGGGTGGCTGGCGTTAGCGAACGCATGGCTGCCTCCTAGCAGGGCTCCTCTTCAGCCGCCTCGATGTCAGCAAGGTCACCGTTCACCCGCTTGTAGCACTTTGATTACTATGCCGCGCTGGCACATCATATGGGTTGACATTAATCACATCTGAATGTTGAATGTCAACATTCTACCTCACAAGCGTTATGCCCGAGATGCGAAGTACTCGAGAGGAGCCCTGATGATCCGCTGTCAGAAGGGTCGTCGCCGTCATCCGGTGGTTGTACTGGCTAGCCTCGCTGTCGCGGTCGCCGTCGCCGCCTGCTCGTCTCCAGGGTCATCGGGCAGCGGCACCGCCGCGGGAGGCACGGTCACCTTCGCGCTGCCGGCCGGTATCACCCCCACCTACATATCGCCGTTCGTGAGCGGACCGGTCTCGAACAATGTGGACCTGTTCCAGTTCACCCCGTTCATGTGGAGGCCGCTCTACTGGTTCGGCATTAATGGGTCGCCGGACATCAACTATCAGCAGAGCATGGCGGGTGCCCCGACCTACTCAAACGGCGGGAAGACCGTGACCGTCACCTTGAACCGCAGGTTCACTTGGTCAAACGGGAAGTCAGTGACCAATCGCGACGTCGAGCTCTGGCTCAACATGCTGAAGGAGGAGAAGGGCAACTACCTGGGATACAGCCCCGGGAGCATTCCTGACGACGTCACCAGCATGAGTTTCCCGGCATCCAGCCCTTACCAGTTCAGCATCACATTCAATAAGGCATACAGCCACCTCTGGGTGCTCTACAACGAGCTCAGCGAGATCGTGCCCATCCCTCAGAATACCTGGGACAAAACCTCGGCATCGTCTCCCGTCGGCAATTACGACACCACCGCTGCCGGAGCCAAGGCGGTCTACAAGTTCATCAACGGTCAGGCAACCCAGGAGGCCAGTTACCCCACCAACCCTCTATGGCAGGTCGTCGACGGACCGTGGAAGCTCAGCGCCTTCTCGACCGCGACCGGCGCCTCCACGTTCGTGCCCAATAAGGCCTACACCGGACCTGGCAAGCCCAAGATCGCGAAGTTCGAGGAACTCCCCTTCACGAGTACCAGTGCCGAATTTGATGCTCTCCGGTCTGGGCAGGTTGACTACGGCTATCTGCCGCCAGAGGACGCCTCCCAGGCCAGCTACTTCACTAGTCGCGGGTACAAGGTGAGCAACTGGACTGACTTTGGCTTCAACAACTTCATGTTGAACTACACAAACCCGACGGTGGGGTCGATCTTCAAGCAGCTTTACATTCGCCAGGCGATGCAGTCTCTGATCAACCAGCCGCAAATTGCTAAGGACATCTGGCACGGCTTCGCGTTTCCGACCTACGGGCCAATTCCCCAGACGCCCAGCAGCTCCTACCTGTCCAGCGCTCTGAAGCAGAATCCGTATCCTTACAGCCTGAGCCACGCGGTGTCCCTGCTGAAGTCACACGGATGGAACGTGGTGCCCAACGGCACCGACACTTGCGCCCAGCCCGGAACCGGGCCCACGCAGTGCGGGGCCGGGATAGCCGCGGGAGCCAAGCTTGACCTGACGGAGGAGGTCGCCACGGGCTCCGCGCCGTTCCTGGGTGAGGTAGAGGACATGGTCTCCAGCTGGAGAAGCGCCGGCGTGAGCGTGACCCTTCAACAGAAGTCGGAGTCCTCCATCTTCGCCACACTCCAGCCTTGCTCGGGCGGGAACGCGGGCTGCAGCTGGGAAATCGCAAACTTCGGGGCGCCCGGGTCCACGCCGACGTACTCGCCCCAGTACCTGCCTGCGCCTGGGCCATGGTTCGGTACGAATGCAGCTAACAACGTCATGGGCTACAGCGACGCCGAGATGGATCGACTGATCGCCGCGACGTACACCAATGGGTCAGTCCAGGCCATTCAGAACCTGGCCGAGTATTGCGCCCAGCAGCTGCCGGGTCTCTGGCAGCCTGACTACGCCTACCAAATCTCGGTCATCAGCCCGAAGCTTCGCGGGGCACTTCCTCAAGATCCGAACCTCAATCTGTACCCGCAGAATTGGTCCCTGTCATCGTGAGCGCTGCTGGGGCAGCGTAAGGGTTACCGGAACCAAGTCCAATGCTGGCGTGCGGGCCACTGGGGTCCGCACGCCAGCGCAGAGATTGTTGCCGCCATCCCATCGGGTGTTGCCGTCGGTGAACGGCAGTAAGGGGCAGGGAACTACTGGCGGATAGAGATGCCGAGCAGGTGCCATTCGGTGTCAAGTCGGCCACCCCAAGGCTTGCATCGCGGAAGATGAAGTCAATGCGAGCGGCGTCTGAGCGCGGAGAAAGCTAAGAATGACGGCATACCTGATCCGACGGGCCCTCCATGCAGTGATCGTTCTATTTGGCGTGTCCCTCATTGTGTTCCTGCTTCTCCACCTGCTTCCGGGTGGCCCGGCCCGGGCAAGCTTGGGCCTGCGGGCGAACCCCACATCAATCAGGGCGTTCAATGCCCAGTATGGGCTGAATCAGCCACTGCCTATCCAGTATGTGGTGTGGATGTCTCAGGTGCTCCGGGGGAATCTGGGTTTCTCCTATAAGCTCAACCAGAGCGTGGACTCGCTGCTAGCCGAGAACATCCCCCGCAGCTTGGTGTTGATGGGGTCGGCCACGGCCATAGCCGTCGGCATTGCCGTGCCGCTAGGCGTGATCCAAGCCGTCAGGCGCAACTCGGCGGTTGACTACGCACTGACGGGATTCGCCTTCATCTTCTATTCGATGCCCAGCTTCTTTCTCGGGCTGGCGCTGATCATTGTGTTCAGCGATGTCATCCCGATCTTTCCCTCCACGGGGCCCACGGCGACGGCATCGCTGTTCTCGCAGATTCCGAACCTGATCCTGCCAGTGGCCACTCTCACGCTGATCACGGTGGCCCTATTCAGTCGGTACATGCGCTCGGCGTCGCTCGACAATCTTGCCGAGGACTACGTGCGCACGGCGAGAGCGAAAGGGGCGTCAAGCGGTCGCGTCGTCTTCCGCCATGTACTTCCCAACGCCCTGATGCCGATCATCACCTTGGTGGGGCTGAGCTTGCCCGGCATTCTGGGCGGCGCTTTGATCATCGAATCGCTCTTCAACTATCCGGGTATGGGCTTGCTCTTCTGGAATGCGGCTCAGACCGAGGACTTCCCAGTCATGTTGGGCACCAGCCTGGTGGTGGGCCTGGGAGTGGTCCTGGGATCCCTGGTGGCCGACATTCTCTACGGAGTTGCCGACCCTAGGGTTCGGTACCAGTGATCGGCGAATGGCGATAACGAACCGATGGCGATAGCAATGAGCGGCCAAGTGGGAAGGGAACAGTGAGCGTGGTACAAGCCGACGTCATTGTGGAAGATAGCGGCGTCAGGGGTACCTGGCTGCGGACGGCGGGATTGACTGTCTTTCGCCAGAATCGCCTCGCTCTCGCCGGGCTAGTAATTGTACTTGGCTTCGTGCTCTTCTGTTTTGTCGGGCCAGTCTTCTATCACACGAATCAAATTGCCACTGACGTTGCGATAGCCAACCAGCCGCCGAGCGCCCAACATCTGCTTGGCACGGACTCGGTCGGATACGACGAGTTGGGGCGGTTGATGGCTGGCGGACAGATCACGCTGGTTGTTGCTCTCACTGTGGCAGTATTGGCTACCAGTATCGGACTGATCTGGGGCTGCGTGGCTGGCGTGAGCCGGCGCGGCGTGGACAGCGTGATGATGCGTATCGTGGACGCTGCCCTGGCCATTCCCGGGATCTTTCTGCTGATCTTCCTGAACTCGATCCTGAAGCCCTCGGTGCTCGTGCTGATCTTCGTGATTACCGCGCTTGCGTGGCTCGTTCCCTCGCGGCTGGTGCGGGCTGAGGTGCTCAGCCTCCGGGAGCGTCCCTTTGTTGCGGCGTCGAGAGCCGCAGGGGCGACTGTGCCGCGGATTGTGATCACGCACTTGGTTCCCAATGTTTTCGGCACCGTGGTCGTGAATGCGACGTTTCAGGTCGCGGATGCAGTTCTGACGGTGGCGGCCCTGAGCTTCCTGGGCCTGGGCATACCGCCGCCGGCGGCGAATTGGGGGAGCATGCTCGCCAATGGTGTCAACTATGTGTTCGCAGGATACTGGTGGCAGATCTGGCCCGCTGGACTCTGCATCGTCGCGGTGGTTGTTGGCTTCAACTTCATCGGCGAGGGTTTCCGGGACGCCATTGACGTGCGCTTGAGGGCGGACATCAGGCGTTGACCGAGCGACGGCTATCTGGCTGCGGCGGAATGAGTTGCTGGCCGGAGATGGGACGGGTGACGCGATGACGGTGCTGCTTGCGGTGCCAGGGCAGTGGTCGTTGCCGCGCCAGCGGCAGGCGGCGGCGAGAGATGAGGGAGGTTGGCACGGTGGCTGAGGTGCGCGATGCCTGGGTCTTCTTGACCGGGGCGGCCGATGGTCTCGGGCGGTCTGTCGCTCAGGAGCTGGCTCGGATCGGCATGAAGCTGGCGCTATTTGACATTCAGGGGGACAAACTGCAGGAGCTGAGTCGAGCGCTGTCCGAGAACGGAACGGAGGTGCATTCGTACGTAGTCGACCTCAGCGATGCGCGCGCTACCGAAGACGCGGTCGGTTCTGCGCTTGCGGATTGCGGCACCCCCCGCGCCGTAGTTCACGACGCCGCCGTCCTGAAGGAGAGAGAGATTGAGAGCATTAGCTATCCTGAATGGAGGGGAGAACTTGATGTCTCCATTCAGGCCGCCTTCATTCTTTCAAAGGCAGTCTGGCCGGGCATGAGACGGGCACGGAGCGGAAGCATCGTGTTTGTCTCGTCCGGCTCCGCAATTCACGGCTTTAGGAAGGAAACTGCCTACACGCCGGCGAAACATGGTCAAGAAGGCCTCATGAAGGTGCTGTCTCTACAGGGGAGGGACCTGAATATCGCGGTTAACACCGTTACCACGGGCGCGCCTATTGACACTCCGATGTCGGCGTCCCACTACACGGAGGAAATGAAGGTGGGCATGGTATCGCCAGCCCGTTTGGCTCCCGCCTTTGGCTACTTGGCTTCGCTCGAGGCCGTGAATGCGACTGGCATGCGGTTTGACGCCTTCCAGCTGTCGGAGGCGATCGCCTGGGGCAAGGAGCACTGACTAGCGCGGGTGTGGCCTGCGAGGCGGATCCGGAAGCCCGTGGTGCGCGGGCGGCGAAAGCTGGGCGTGGATAGGAGGTGCATAATTCAAGGTGACGAGGGAAATTGCTGCGGTGATTACGACACGGCTCGACGGCGAGCTGGTTGATGGCCTGCGGCGGCGCCACCGAAATGTCAATTTCACCTATCCGGAAGAGCTCTTGCCCGTTCCGCGCTACTCAGGGGAGCATCGGTTTCCGGAGGTTGGTGACGAGAATGTCGCGGGCCGGTGGCGAGAGCTTCTGGGGAGCGCGGAGGTTCTATTCCACTTCGGGCCCGCTGCCTTTCACCAGAGCCTATTCGAGCTGACGGACCTCCGATGGATTCAAGCAGCCAGCTCCGGGGTGGGGCAGTTTGTACACCAGATTGGCCTCGACTGCAATCCAGCTATCACCGTCACGACCGCTCGAGGTGTGCACGGCGCGGCACTTGCCGAGTTTGTGGCGATGGCGCTGATCTACTTCAGCCGCGACATGCCCGCAATTGAAGCCGATCGAAAGCAGCGCCATTGGCAGAGGCGATGCGGAAGGCTGATAGCGGGACAGGAGGTGGCGGTTGTTGGCATGGGTAGTGTCGGGCGGGAGATAGCAAGATTGCTGGGCCTTCTGGGTGCGCACGTGACCGGAGTGGTGCGAGACGAGGCGGACCGCAGCGCTGGCGACCTTGGTGTTGAGCGAATAGTTCGGCTTTCGGAGTTGGACAGCGTGCTAGAGACGGTTGATGCCGTTGTTCTGGCGGTGCCTCACACGGAGGCGACTGAGAACTTGCTGTCCGCCACACGCATTGCGCTGCTCAGTTCCGACGCTGTGGTCATCAACGTTGCCCGGGGCGCGGTCCTGGACGAAAGTGCCCTGACCGAGGCTTTGCTGTCGGAGAGGCTGCGAGGCGCAGCCTTGGACGTGCTTCGAGCGGAGCCGCTTCCCGAGGACAGCCCCCTGTGGGCATGCGACCGGGCGCTTGTGACGCCCCATTCGATGAGCACCGTCGAGGGGGAGAATCAAAGGCTCTGCGATCTGTTTTCGGAGAACTTGGCCCGGTATGAGTCGGGGCGGCCGCTGGTGAACGTGCTGGATCCGCGCCGGATGTACTGAGCGCAGGCTCTGCGTGCCGTCGTCCGCAAACATCGGCGTCGTCTTCCGCTAGTCCCTGCTTCATTCACGGGTCAGGTTCTCGTGACCTTTGTGCGAGGTCCGCTCTGCGCCGATAGGAAGGAATTGCTGAACAGTATGGATCTACATCTCACTGGCTTGCGAGCTGTGGTCACGGGTGGCACACGGGGAATCGGGCGTGCTGTCGTCGAGACTCTCCTCGACGAAGGCGCCATGCGTTTCTTTCTGTGCCCGCGACTCCGCCGCGGTGTCTGCGACAGTGGCCGAACTGGAGTCCACAGGCAGGACGATCGTCGGCTCGGCCGCCGACGTGGCTGACGGCGCGGCACTAACACGATGGGTTAACGAGTCGGCTGCTGCTCTGGACGGTATCGACATACTCGTGGCGAACGTCAGCGCGATGGCTACTGCGGATACGGAAGAAAACTGGTTCAAGTGCTTCACTGTCGACGTGATGGGCGCGGTCCGCATGGTCGAGGCGGCGCTGCCTTATCTGGAGAAGAGCAGCGCCGCATCAATAGTCACGATCTCGAGCGTCTCCGGCCGAGAGGTCGACTTCTTCGAGGGACCATATGGCTCCATGAAGGCCGCGCTCATTCACTACACCCAGGGCATCGCCCGGCGCCTCGCTCCGGCGGGTATCCGGGCTAATACGGTCTCGCCCGGCAACACGCTCTTCGAGGGAGGCAGCTGGGACAACGCTCAGCGGAACAGGCCGGAGTTCTTCCAAACGGCGCTAGATCTGATTCCGGCCGGCCGTATGGGCACTGCGACTGAGATGGCTGCGGCGGTCGCATTCCTGGCCAGCCCTGTTTCGGGCTTTACGAGCGGAACTAATCTGGTCATAGACGGCGCGCTTACACGTGGAGTGCAGCTATGACCGGCGTCAGCGTAACGGCGGATAGACGCGTACGAGACCGCTCAGCGGGTTCTCGAGCGACGAAGCGCGGCAGTTATCACCGGTATTGAGGCGATCGACCCTGACCATGTTCTGCATCTAGCCAGCAGCACACTGAAGATTGTCTTGTCACACTTCCTTGACGGGCCTGGCAACAAGCCGGGTCGGCGCATCTTCTCGATGCCGCGCGAGGAGGAGGGCGTTGCGATCGCAGCCGGCCTGGAACTCGCAGGGGCCCGCCCCGTGCTGATATTCCAGGACAATGGGATCGGGAATCTGCTAACCGCTCTGCTCACCTTGTGCCAGCCCTACCACCTACCATTACTGGCTGTGGTAAGCCGCAGAGGCGGTCTCGGTGAGTACAACTCTATGATCCACACCATTAGCGAGCGCGCCGAGGCGCTGCTGGATGCCGCAGGTGTCAGGTGGTTTCAGCTAGACGCGCGTACCCCGGTCGATCGGTGGGCCGCGGAGATCGAGCGGGCGTGGGAATTCGCGCGCACTACGCACAGGCCAGTATTCGTGCTCGTTAACCTGATGGGTTCCTGACCATGTCAAGCCTTGATCGTGCAGATGTGCTGCGCTTCATTGATAGGGCGGCGCCCGCGTGGCCGGTTGTGCTGGGCCTCGGCGGGATATCTCGCGAGATGCTCGCGGTGGCCGGCCGCAAAGGTAACCATTTCATCAGCCTGGATGCGATGGGCCAGACAGCCTCAGTTGCTCTGGGCGTGGCTCTGGGCCTGGAACGCTGCGACCCCGCAAGCAAGGTGATCGCCATCGAGGGCGATGGTTCACTGTTGATGGGTCTGTCTATCCTCAGTACGGTGGGCCATCTGAAGCCATCCGGGCTGGTGGTCTACGTGCTCGACAATGGGGTCTACCTTGCCACCGGCGGTCAACCCACGGCTTCAGCCGACATCGACTTCGTCGCCGTAGCAGTCGGCTGTGGCTGGCGCGGAGGCCGCGATGTACGAACCACTGAAGAACTTTCCTCCGCCACGGAATGGGCGCTGGCCGCCGAAGGGCCTGTTCTCATCCGAGTCCGCGTAAGCACAGCACAACTGCCGACCGAATACTTCCTGGAAGATCCTGCGATTCTCGCCGAGGACTTCCGGCGTTGGCTGCGATCAACCCGATGCCGGAGCTAACTCCTAGGCATGTCACCAAATGCACGCCCAGGATATCGCGGGACTCCACGAGGCTGATCGGCCGACAGGACGAGCCTGATGTTGGTCACGCGTTACCTTGAACCGGCGTCCGAAAACAGTGACGCAGATGTTCTCCCCTCGCCGCGGCCACTGCACCGCGGGACCGATTGCAATCCGCGGCACTTAGGCCTGGGATGACGCTCGCGGTGCATCTGACATCGATGCGGCCGGACCGATGGGGGTGGGCAGAAGCGGATATCCGGCTCTTCGCTATCCAGGATGAGCCGGAGTTCGAATCCGCTGGTCCCGTCGTGACCTCTGCGAGGACGCGATGCTGAGGCGGTTAAGCCAAGGCTTGGAGGCACGAGCGCGTTTCGTTCAGAGCATCGTGATGAGCATGTAGCCCATGACAATGCTCATCGCGATCTTGTATGCGGCGGCGAATTTTGGGGGCGAGTGCTGTACTAACGGCTGCACTGGCAGCGCTGCCAGTCGGCGAGGCGATCATGTACCTATGACCGAATTCCTGACTGGCTATGTCGTCGTTCCTGGCGCCGGCGTTGAGGGCAATCCAGGCCTTAAGGCGTCCCAGCGTTCTACCGGCGGAGCCTTGAGCGTCTTCGAGACCACCATCGAAGCCGGGCCGCCGTTGCATGTCCATGACCTGGAAGATGAGTGCTTCTACGTGGTCGAAGGCGAACTGTCCATCCGCTGTGGAAGCGATATCTTCGGCGCTTCAGCAGGCAGCTTCGTGTTCTTGCCCCGCGGCCGTCCGCACAGATTCTGGGCGAGGGACCAGCCCGCCAGACTGCTCCTCATCACGGTTCCAGGTGGCATCGAAGACTACTTCCAGCAGATCAACAACGCCACCACCGACGAAGATCGCCACCAGATCGGCGAGCACCACAGCATTCGTGTCGTGCCTGAATAAGTTAGCCGAGGCGGCCACCGGTCACCACAGTCCGCGGTGTCCGGGCGACGCTGCCGCCGCATCACTTACGTCCGGCTGCCCCGCGCAGCAGCGCACGCCGGGACGCAAAGCAAGTGACCGCGGCCCCGCCCGTGGTGCGCGCTTGCTGGTGCAGACGCTGGGCACCCACCTTGCGGCAGTCGTCCTGTCAACCTGGACGGGTGTCGGGTGCTGCGACGGGCTGGCCGTCAGGGTGCTCCGGGGTGCGGTTAGCTAGCTGCCTGCCGAAACTGTACGCAGGCCAGCGGCCACCGGACTGCGGCGACTACGGCGATCAGGTTGTGGCGAGCCTGCACAAGCCGGGTCACGCGAAGGCGTTCTCGCTGACGACGCGCACGAGTCACGCGGCCGCCGAGGCGCGGCTGCCCGACGTACGGACTCCGGTCCTGGTCGTGATGGGGGAGGAGGACCCCGACTTCCCGGACCCGCGCGCCGAAGCGAACTGGATCGCCGCTGCGCTTGGCGGACAAGTCGTCATGATTCCGGAGGCCGGGCATTACCCGCAGTCGCAGCGTCCTGATATCACCACTGCCGCAATGCTGCGGTTCCTAGAGTCGGCGCCGGGCCGTGCCTAAAGCCGGTCCCGGCCGAGCCGCAGCCGCCGAGAGGACAAATGGGGTGGACGGAGCAGGCATGCAGCGGGCTGAACCGCATTATCGCGGCGCTAGCGCGGTGCCGGAGACTACCGTCAGCGTCTCCGCCGATGTCGCTACCCGGCCGGACGGCACTGTGACCGGGGTGCCACGGCGCTGGCTTCGCCTGGAAGGCGCGGTACTGGTAGCCGGCGCGCTCATCGCTTACTCGGCCACCGGCCAGCCCTGGTGGCTCGTCCCTCTTGCTTTGCTAGTTCCCGACGTGCTCATGGTGGGCTATCTTCGCGGCAGCCGGCTCGGAGCCCGGCTATACAACCTGGCTCACAGTCCTGTCCTGCCTGCCGCGCTGATCGGCTTCGGCTGGTGGCAGACCAGGCCTCTTGTCGTTGCTCTCGGACTGGTCTGGCTGGCTCACGTCGGCTTCGACCGTCTCCTCGGCTACGGCCTGAAATACGGCGACCACTTTCAGCACACCCACCTCGGTCATCTCGGACCGCCAGATAAACGCTGACAGCGCGGCGGGCGGTCGTTCGCCACCCGCGGCACCACAGCAGGAATCCCGGGCTCACCCAGACCCGGATCGACGAAAGCAAGACTCCCATGAGCAGCAGCACAGACGGAACCAAGATGCTGGTACGCAGCCGGAAGGCCCGCATGATCGCGGGCGTCTGCGCCGGAGCAGCCGAGTACTTCGGCTGGAACGTAACCCTGGTGCGGGTCCTGGTGGCAGTCGTATCGACCATCACCGGCGGCATGGGCGTCCTGGCCTACCTGGCGGCCTAGGCCCTGATCCCGGACGAGGGAGAAAAGTCCTCGATCGCCGAGGATCTGATCAGCAAGAGCCAGCGCAACTGACCGCGCTAAGACGGCGAGGACCGGCTTCCGGCCCTTCTCCCCGGCCCCAGACGAGATCCAGGCATTCGTCGAGTTGCGCCCGCGTTCCCGGTTCTGCTGCGGCCGCGTCTAACGGCTGTTAACCGTTAACGGTGAGTAAACCTCCGGTTTGTCTTCCCGGCCTTCCGGGCCGGAAGCATTGCCCTGTCTCGTCTGCGTGCGCCCAGGAAGGACAGTAATGACGGAGAGCATGGAGCGCGTCGGCCTCTCGCGCCGGTCGTTCATCGGCGGCGTCGGTGTCACTGTCGGCGGCCTTGTGGTCGGCGGCCCGGCCCTGTGGCAGCAGGCTGCCCGGGCTGACACCGTCACAGCCGAGCAGGTTCACCTGACCTTCGGCCAGGATCCGGCGCGTGAGGTCGCGGTGTCCTGGGTGACCCCGACCTCGGTGTCCAACCCGACCGTCATTGTCGGCACTCCTGCCGGCGGCTTCGGCCGCAGAATCGCGGCGGACACCCGTACGTACACTGACTCCAACAACGGCATCCAGACGATCACCCAGCACGCCCGGATCGAGGGCCTGCGGCCCGACACCGACTACGTCTACCGGATCGTCAGTGGCGGCGAGACGCAGGTCGCCAGCGCGTTCCGCACTGCGCCCGAGGGCCGCGTGCCGTTCCGGTTCACCAGCGTCGGCGATATCGCCTGCGGCGACACGGCCTTCTCCAAGGCATCGCTTAACGCCGTGGCAACCGCCGCGTCGGTCGAGCTATTCGACCCGGTCGTGCACCTCGTCAACGGCGACCTGTCCTACGCCAATTCCAATCAGCTGTCCCAGCCCCAGGTCTGGGAGGAGTACTTCGACAACACTCAGCTCTCGTCCGCGAACCGGCCGTGGATGCCGACTCTGGGCAACCACGAGAACGAGCCGGGCAACGGCCCGCAGGGCTACTTGTCTTACCAGACTCGTTTCACCCTGCCGGAGAACGGCTCTGCCGACTTCGAGGGGAACTGGTACAAGTTCCAGATTGGCTCAGTGTTGTTCGTCATGGTGGACAACAACGACGTCTGCTATCAGGTCGACACCGGCACCTACCTGAGCACCGGTGACAACCAGCTCCTGACCGGCTACTCCGGTGGTGAGCAGCTGAGGTGGCTGGAGCGCACGCTGCGCGAGGCGTCATTCGACACGTCGGTTGACTGGATTGTGGTGGTCATGCACCAGCCGGCTATGTCGACGTCTGACGCAGACGGCTCCGACCTGGGCATCCGCGAGAACTGGATGCCGCTGTTCTACCAGTACGGCGTCGACTTCGTGCTGGCCGGCCATGACCACGACTACGAGCGCAGCTACGTGGTACACGGCGTCGATACCGGCACCGTCCTGCGGCCGCACGTCGTCAGCGCTGACCTGGGCAAAGTCGACTCCGACAAGGGCCTCGTGCACTTGGTGATCGGCACCGGCGGCACCAAGGGTCATGACGACGTGTACCAGGAGGGCACCGCGGGGGAGCCGACCGAGACCGTCAACGTCAGCGGCACCGCGACCGAGACCGAGGACGCGCCGTGGTCCGCGGTCACCGACCCCAACACCACCTACCCGTGGGGAATCGGCGTGTTCGACGTGGATCCCGGTCGCTTCCCCGGCGACAAGACCACGATGAAGTTCACCTATTACCACACCGCGGCCTGGTCTGGCTCCGGCCCGTACCCGACCCCGCTCGAGTACGACACCTTCACCGCCACCCGGACCCGGTCGGACGGCTTCGGCTTCCGGCAGCGCCACGCCAAGTAGGAGTGGCTCTGCGCGGCGTCGCGACAACGTGAACCTGCGAGAGATCTCCGGGCAGCGGATGGCTAGGCTTGTGAGCCGCTGTGCGTCGCGTGCGAATTGCGGGGATCTTGAGGAGCAGGATCATTGTCAATGCCCGAAGGTCATGACGATTGTGGTGCCGAGGGCGGCTTCCGGCGGGCCGGGGTGGTCCGGTCCGGCGGGCGGACCGCCCGCGCACTGCTTGCCGCACTAGCCGGAGCCGGTCTCTGCGTGCTGACGGTCACCTCGTGCGGCTCCGCTTCGCCGGGGGCGGCCCCGGCGAGCTACGAGGTGCGGGCCACCACCATCGGCGGGCTGGGCCGGATCCTTGCCGACGGCCGGGGGTTCACCCTCTACATGTACGCACCGGATCACCAGGGACCATCGACGTGCTCGAAGTTCTGCGCCGCCCAGTGGCCGCCTCTCGTGCTGCCCGGAGGCGTCACCAGGCCGAAGGCAGGTCCGGGAATCCGGGCCGATCTGCTGGGGACGACCAGGCGTGCCGACGGCGTGCTGCAGGTCACCTACAACAAATGGCCGCTCTACCGCTGGGAGGGCGACGCGGCTCCGGGCCAGGCTACCGGGCAGGCGGACGACATGGGCCTGTGGTACGTGATGTCAGTGGCAGGCGCCATCGATCGCGGCATCCCTGTGTCCTAGCAGCCGGGACTGACAGCTGTGACGAGTGCTGGCGCGCCTGGTCAGGGCGTTCCCGGTGCGGTGACGGTGGCCTGCACCGTGACCCGTCCGGCGTTGCGGAATGTGAGCGTCAGCGGGAGCATCTGGCCGTAGGCCAGCGTGACTGGCCCGACGAGAACGATGTCGCTGCCGAAGGGGCTGAGAGAGAGATCTGCATGCGCCGGGATAGCCAGCCGCGGCAGCAGCCGGCCGGGGCCGTCCGCGGATCCGTTGTGCTGGACTATCTCGATGTGCCGCGCAGCCGGGCTAGTGACCGACAGGAGCTCGTCAGCGCCGCTCAGGTTATCCAGGGTCAGGTAGGTAACGGCAGGCCCGCCGCTGGCGGTCGGCATGGGGACAGCGGCAGAGACCACTTCAACCCGCACCCTGGAGATGGTGCCGCCGCCGCCACCGACGACATACGAGGAAAGCAGCACAATCAGGACCGCGGCGCACGCTAGCGGAGCCAGCGCTGCGATCGCGATCTCCCGCGGCCCGCGCCGTGAGGCGGACATGGCTGCAGTCACCGGCCTGGCTCACGTCCGCTGTCCATGGCACCGGGATCCGGCGCGGCTGTCCGGCGCGGCTTGAACCGGCGCAGGAGCAGGCTGTTGGAGACGACTATCAGCGAGCTGCTCGCCATGGCAATGCCGGCGAACAACGGCTTGAGGTAGCCGAGCGCCGCCAGCGGGATCGCGAACAGGTTGTAGCCGAACGCCCACATGAGGTTGAGGCGGATCACCGACTGAGTTGCCCTGGCCAGCTGGACCGCATCGCCGATACTGCCGGGATCGCCGCTCACCAGAGTGAGGTCGGCTGCACCGATGGCCGCATCGGTACCGGTGCCGACGGCGACACCCAGGTCGGCCTGAGCGAGCGCAGCGGAGTCGTTGACGCCGTCGCCCACCATCGCGACGGGAACGCCCTTGTCTTGCAACTCCCGGACCGCACGGGCCTTGCCTGCCGGGCTGAAACCGGCAAACACCTGATCAGCCGGAATACCCAGCTGCGCGGCGACCGCGTCGGCGACCCGCTTGTTGTCGCCGGTGATGAGCATGGGCAGCAGGCCTAGGCTCTTGAGGCTGGCGACAGCGGCGGCGCTGCCCGGGCGGATCGCGTCACCGATCTCGAACACCGCGCGGGCTTGCCCGTCCCAGCCGGCCAGGACCGCGGTCCGGCCGGCTTCCGCGGCGATCTGGATGGCCTCGGCCAGCTCGCCGGGAACAGCCAGCTGCAGGGCCTCGAAGAGCTCAGAGCTGCCGATGGTGACAGCGCGGCTGTCTACGGTTCCCTGAACCCCGGCTCCGGGCAGGCTGCTGAAGCCAGTTACCGGCGGCAGCGAGCCGAACCGGCTCATTGCCTCAGCGGCCAGGGCCCGGCCGATCGGGTGCTCGGAACCGTCCTCGACAGCCCCGGTGAGGAGCAAGGCCTCCTTCTCGTCGGTGCCGGCGACGACGACGATGCGGTGGGTCGTCATGACCCCGGTCGTCAGCGTGCCGGTCTTGTCCAGGACGACCGCGCGAATCCGGCCCGCACGTTCCATCGCCGCCGCGCTCTTGACCAGGATGCCCAGTTCCGCGCCGCGGCCCAGCGCGGCCAGGAGGGCCGTGGGGGTGGCGAGGCCCAGCGCGCACGGGCACGCCACGACCAGGACGGCGACGGCGTTACTCCAGGCCGCGGCTGCGGGAATGCCGAGCCCGGCCCAGAAACCGAGTGTGACGACGGCGAGGCTAATGACGCAGGGCACGAATACGGCGGCAACTTTGTCGGCGAGGCGCTGCGCCGCGGCTTTGGTGGCGAGCGCATGGCTGACGAGCTGGGCGATCTGCGCCAGGATCGTGTCGGAACCGACCCTGGAGGCGCGGACGAGGAGGCGGCCGCTCATGTTGACCGTCGCGCCGGTGACCTCGTCGCCTGGGCCGATCTCGGCCGGCATGGACTCGCCGGTCACCAGGGAGCTGTCGACGGCCGAGTCGCCTTCCAGGACCACGCCGTCGGTCGCGATCTTCTCGCCTGGCCTGACGACGAAGCACTCCCCGACGGCCAGCGTCTCAATCGGCACCCGCTGCTCCGCGCCGTCGCGGAGCACCGCGACGGTCTTGGCGCCCAGCCCGGCGAGTGTGGTCAGCGCGGCGCCTGACCGGCTCTTGGCCCGCGCCTCCAGGTAGCGGCCGGCCAGGACGGCGGCGGTTACTCCCGCAGCGGCCTCAAAATACAGTGCGTCGCTGCTCACCGGGCCGAGAGCCACGCTGAACGGCATCCGCATGCCAAGGCGACCTGCTCCGCCCAGGAAAAGCGCGTAGAGCGACCATCCGAATGACGCCGCCACGCCCAGGCTCACCAGCGTGTCCATCGTCGCAGCGCCATGACCAAGGCCGAGCCATGCAGCACGGTGCAATGGCCACGCGCCCCATACGGCAACCGGGCTGGCGAGGATGAGGCTTGCCCACTGCCAGCCGGGGAACTGGGTGGCCGGGATCATGGCCAGCAGGATCGTGGCCAGCGCCAGCGGCACGCAGAAAGCCAGCCTGCGGCTCAGCATCCGGGCTGGTCCGGATGACTCCGCGTCCCCGTCCGCAGGCCCGTCGGCAGCAACCCTAGCGGTATAGCCGGCCGCTTCAATGACGCCGACTAGCTCGGCCGGGCGATGGGTGCCCGCCCGTGTCACATAAGCGCGTTCAGTCGCGTAGCTGACAGTCGCGCTTACACCGTCCAGCCGGTTGAGCTGCCGCTCGATTCTGGCCGCGCACGAACTGCAGGTCATTCCGCCGACAACCAGCTCAACGAATCCGCCGCTGACGGTTTCGGTATCGCTCATCGCTGGTGACGGGCTGGCATCGGCATGCCGGAGCCTCCCATGTTCATCGAACTGCCGCCAGAGTGCAGGTAGCTCACGTTCACCGGACCGAGATGATGTCCGACCGCGTAGGCCGCGCCGAAGAAGGCGAGGAGCAGCAATACGAAGCCCCCGAGTCTGGCCTGTGCGCTCATCCGGCGGCTCCAGACGCACGGCTGCACGACGGCCTAGCGCCGTCGCCAAGAGTAAAGATTCTGGCGGAACCGCGGATGCTCGGCATCTTCGTAGCTCCTCGCCGCCGGAGGCCGCCCATGCTCGCATGCATTCTGCCACCGTCTGCTGCCGAGCACGTCCCTGGTGTGCCGGAAAGGTCGAATTCCCTGCGCGAGCTGGCAGGTCAGCCCGCCCGCGAACCCGCGTCGTGGGCTCGGGTGAGACACAGGCGCTCGTCCGAGGACCATCGCATAATGCTGACGGATAACGCCGGCGAGGCAATGGCATACCCCTGTCGGGTTTAGCGCATACCCCCGCCCGGTTTAATGAGGTCTTAGTTTCGCTCCGGATACCCGCCCAGGGTTTAGGGCCGGAAAGCAATTGCGAAAATGTCATCCGTTGAAATTGCTATTGAGCTTGTGCCGATAAGCGTCGTGCCCCTAGTGTCATGCCACTGAAAACTACACTCACACCGTGACGGCCGGTGGACGGCGCGGCGAGTGACCGTGGAGCACGCGGATAGTCGCGCCGCCACGAGGACCGAAAGGTGCATCCATGACAGCCGAGGCAGCCGATCCGCGGGCCGGTGCTGGCAGGCTGCGCAGCCTTGGCGTAGCGCGCGAGGAGAACTGGGCGCCGCCCGACTACCGGCGCTGGCTGCAGATGGGCCTGGCGTTCATCTGGCTACTGGATGCAGTGCTGCAGTTCCAGGCCTTCATGTTCACCAAGGGCTTCGCTTCGATGCTTGCGGGAACAGGACCGGGTAATCCGGCTGTCATCGCCGATCCGATCAGCTGGTCGGCGCGGATGATCAGTGACCACGGGACCGCGGCCAATGCTGTCTTCGCGATCGTTCAGCTGTTGATCGGCCTGGGGATCGCATGGCGGCCGACGCTGAGGCCCGCGCTCGCTGTCTCCATTGCCTGGGCTCTCGGAGTCTGGTGGTTCGGGGAAGGCCTGGGCGGGATCCTGAACGGTGCCGGGAGCCCAGTGAACGGAGCCCCGGGGGCAGTCATTATCTATGCGCTGCTCGCCGTCTTGCTGTGGCCGGGCCAGCGTGACCGGGCGGCGACGTTCGTGGCCGGGCGGTTCACCGGCGCGAACGTGGCCCGGCTGCTATGGCTGATCCTGTGGGGCAGCCTCGCCTATCTGGCCCTCCAGCCCGCCTCCAGGGCGCCGAAGGCTCTGAGCGGCATGATCTCCGGGATGGCCTCCGGCGAGCCCAGCTGGCTGGCCAGTCTCGATAATCATCTGGGAGCATTCCTCGCCGGCCGCGGGCCGACCGCGGCAATTGTGCTCGCGGTCGTGCTCGGGGTCATCGCGCTGGGCGTCTACCTGCCCGGATCCGCGATGCGGGTGACGATCGTGCTCGCGATCGTGACGGCGGCGGCAATCTGGATCGCGGAGGGCCTCGGCGGCATACTGACCGGCGGCGGCACTGACCCCAACTCCGGTTTGCTGCTAGGACTGCTGGCGCTCGCCTACTGGCCGCTGGCCGCCAGCAGCCCCGCCACCAACACGTCAGAATCGGCCTGAAGGAGTCCTTGGCATGGCAGGACAGTCCTGGCTAGCGGACACGTTCGCTGGCATCATGCTCATCACGGCGGCTTATTGCGTAGCCGGCTGGTCGTCGCCCGGCGGCAGCACCGGGGCACCGACTACCAGGTCGACGGCGTGCACGTCCTGATGGGCGTCGCCATGGCCGGGATGCTGGTTCCGAGCCTGCGGGTGTTCTGGGTCGGCGGGTGGGAAGTCGTCTTCGGAGTCGCCACAGCGTGGTTCGGCTGGCTGACGATCCGTGAGCGGCGTCGTCAGCCGGTTTCCGGCCGGTCAGGGCATCACTTCCAGCACGTCCTGGCCTGCGGGGCGATGCTGTACATGTTCCTGGCCGTTACCGGGACCGCCGCTGCTGCCGCGGGCTCTGGCGGTTCTGGCATGAGCGGCATGGCGGGAGGCGTCGCTCACTTCCCCACGCTCGCGCTTGTACTCGCTCTCGCCCTGTTCGCTTATGTAGTCTGGACCGCTGAGCAGGCTCCCGGGGCTGGCCACCGTGGCCGCGCTGGCGGCGCGCGCCCCGATCCAGGTCCGGCACTCGCGGGCGCTGGCGCCGGTCTGTCCGGGGCCGGGACAGCAGGTGCCCAGAGCGTCTTGGCCGATGCCGATCTAGCCCCGGCCGCTCGGAAAGCGGTGCCGTTGTCGCCCCGGCTGGCAGCATGCTGCGAAATTGCCATGGGCGTCACCATGGGCTACATGCTGATCCTGATGCTCTGACGGCAGGACCGCCCGGACCCGTCACCCAGAGAGGTTCGCTCTCGGACCGGGCTTATCCGGCCACTTTATAGCCCGCGGCCTCGACAGCGGCCTGCAAGGCTGAGACCTCGGGCAACGGCTCGGCGGTGATGGTGACCTGACCGGACTCGACGTTGACCTCGACGTGCCTCACACCGCTCAGGCTGCCGATCTCCGCGCTGACTGCCCGTGCGCAGTGTTCGCAGGTCATCCCCGTGACTGCAATGACGCTACTGTCCATGCAGGCATCCTATCTGGCCAGCGTGGGCGGGTACCGTCCTGCTTGCCGCAGCTATTACGATGCATTCCGGCAGGCGGGCACGGTGCTGGCCCGCCGGCTGACGGGCGGAAGGTGGTGGACCTATGTCGTCACCTGCGGTCGCTGACGGGTCCGCCCTGGTGGCGGAAATCGAGCTGTCGGTCCGGGGGATGACGTGCGCTGCCTGCGCCGCCAGGGTTGAGCGGAAGCTGAACAGCCTGGACGGCGTCAGCGCCACGGTTAGCCTGGCCACCGGCCGGGCCCGCATTTCCGGCCCGGCCGGTCTCGCTGCTCCGGCGCTGATTTCGGCAATCGAGCAGGCCGGGTATTCGGCCGCTGACGCCAGGCCGGCCGCAGGATCAGCCGAGGCGGCGGGCCCGAGCTATGACGATGGCCATGTCGCCTATTTGCGGCGGCGCCTGATCGTCTCGCTCCTCTTCTTCGTGCCGCTGAGCGATCTGTCGGTGCAGCTGTCCTGTTTCCCTCGTTCCGCTTTCCTGGCTGGCAATGGGTGCTGGTGGCGCTCGCGGTACCGGTGGCGGGATGGGCGGCGTGGCCGTTCCACGCGGCAGCGCTGAAAAACGCCCGGCACGGTTCCACCTCCATGGACACGCTGGTGTCGCTGGGTATCGCCGCGGCCTGCGGCTGGTCGGTCTCGCGATGTCGTGCTTGACGCCGGCCGGGTCAGAGTCAGTCCGCTGGAGTTGCTCCTCCACGGCTCTGGAGGCGGGATTTACCTCGAAGTTGCGGCGTCGGTCACGACTTTCCTGCTGGCGGGCCGGTGGTACGAGGCTCGCGCACGACGGGACGCTGGGGATGCGATGCGGGCGCCGGCCACTGCGGGGGCTAAGGAAGCCTGCGTGCTGGCCGCGGATGGCACCGAGCGCCGGGTGCCGGTAGCCCAGCTGAGCCGGAGCGACCGGTTCGTGGTCCGGCCCGGCGAGGCTATCGCCGCGGACGGTCTTGTGGAATTCGGCGAGTCGGCGGTCGATACCAGCATGATGACCGGGGAATCGGTGCCCGCTGAAATTGCCACGGGTGACGTGGTCACTGCGGGGACGGTCGTCCTGAGCGGCAGGCTGGTCGTCGCCGCCACTCACGCCGGGGAGGTGGCGCGCAGCTGGCTCGGCTCATTGCGCTGGTGGAGCGGGCTCAGGCGGGCTGGGCGTCCGTCCAGCGGCTAGCCGACCGGATTTGCGGCGTGTTTGTCCCCGCGGTGCTAGCGGCCGCGTCGCTCACGCTGGCCAGCTGGGCGCTCGCACAAGAACGGCTGAGCGCGCATTCGGCGCGGCCCTGGCGGTGCTGATCATTGCCTGCCCGTGCGCGCTGGGGCTGGCCACCCCCGCAGCTCTCATGGTGGCCTGCGGGCGCGGAGCTCAGCTCGGCATCTTCATCAAGGGCTATCAGGCGCTTGAGGCCTCACGCAGCGTGGACACCGTGCTGCTCGATAAGACCGGGACCATCACTACCGGGGCGATGACGGCCACTGCGTTGCAGGCGGCGCCAGGGACCACCGGGACGTGCTGGTCCGCCGGCTGGGAGCAGTCGAGCATGCATCCGAGCACCCCGTTGCCGCTGCGGTTGGCGCCATCGCGCACGCCGAACTCGGGGACAGCTGCCTCAGGTCAGTGACTTCAAGGCGCTTCCCGGCCTTGGTGTTAGCGGCATTGTCGAGGGCGTCCGGGTAATAGCCGGGCGGCAGAAAATGTTCCGCGACTGCGGATTTCTCATCCCCGACGCGCTGGCGGACCAGTGCGGCGATTGGGAGCGGGCAGGCTGCACGGTTGTGCTGGCAGGCTGGGAGGGGCAGGCGAGAGGTGCGGTAGCGGTCGCAGATTCCGTCAAGCCATCAGCCGCTGCGGCGGTTGCGGCATTGCGGCGGCTCGGTCTGCGGACGGTGCTGCTGACTGGCGATAGCGACATCGTGGCTCGTGCGATCGCAGCCGAGACAGGCGTTGATGAGGTGATTTCCGGCGCGCTCCCCAGCGACAAGGCGTCGGTGGTCAGGGACCTTCAGGCGCAAGGCAAGCGCGTCGCGATGGCCGGAGATGGCATTAACGACGGGCCGGCGCTGGCCGCGGCGGACCTGGGCCTGGCGCTCGGGACCGGCACCGACGTGGCCATCGGCGCCGCCGATGTCATTTTGCTACGCGACGACCTGTCGGTCGTCCCTGAGGCCGTGAGCCTGGCCAGGGCCACCATGAAAGTCATCCGCCGTAACCTGACCTGGGCATTCGGTTACAACGTCGCGGCGATCCCGCTGGCTGCGGCCGGGCTCCTTAATCCGCTCATCGCCGGGGCGGCGATGGCCGCGTCATCGGCCTTCGTGGTCGCCAATAGCGTTCGGCTCCGGCGATTCGGTCAGGCCGACCGGCCTGCTCGCACCCTCAGGGCGCAGGCTCGTCGCCTCAGCAGCGTGGCCGCCATGGAGCCAGGTGCGCCCGAAGAGGAGACTGCATCCTGCACCGGATGAATTCCGCAGGCAGCATCAGCGATCCGGCCTTCGTGCCGACTGCTGGCCCCGGCGGTCTGGATCCATTTCGGGATCGGCACCTGGCTGCTCGCGGCGGCACGGGCTGCTGTCCCGGCTCGGCTGACGCCGGTCAGAGCGGCCGCTGGCCGAGCCAGTCCAGCGCTGCCTGTGCCACCTCGTGCCAGCCATGGTCGATCGTCAGCGAGTGCCCGCGATCGGGAAACTCGATAAAGTCGGTGATGGCCGGCGACTTGTGGTACAGCTTCCGGGTCGACGTTGAGATAGCCGCAGGAACGGTGTGATCCTGCCCCCCAGCCGTGATGAGCAGCGGCCCGCGGGTCTTGTTCCCGGTGTTTACCTTCGCCGGAGATCGCGGAGTGAAGTTCGCCAGCCCGGCTTCAAACAGTGGCTTGCCCGGCGAGGGCACTGTCCAGCGGTCGAACAGCTCAGCTGATTCCCGGTCGGGCAGTGCGTTGCCGAAGCCATAGCGGAATTGATCTGCGGTGAGCGATAGCGCCAGGTTGCGGTTAGCTGGCTTCCGCAGCGCGATCGAGGCGACTCGCAGCGCGGACACGGGCAGGTTGAGTACGCCCTTGATGGGTGCGGGGTCGATCGCGACTGCGGCAGCGGCCAGATCCTGGCCGAGCAGGCGCTGCGCGATCAGGCCACCGAAGGAGTGGCCGATGACGACCGGCAGGGCATCGAGGCCGCGAATGATCTGGGCGTAATGGCTGACTACGTCATCAATGCCCGTGCCTGCGACCTTGCCAGGATCCCGGCGAGTCGCTTCGACCGTGTCCGCGTCACCCGGCCAGCCCGGAGCCGTCGCCTGGTAACCCGCGTCCTGGAACAGCTCTAGCCACGGCTCCCACGAGCTGGCATGCAGCCATAAACCATGGACGAAGACTGCGGGCGTGCCTGGCTGTGTCATCTTGCTCTCTCTTCCTCAGCGCAACCGCGATGCCCGAAGAGCCGGCACTCACCAGTTGTACTCCGTCTGCTCCCGGTCGCACAACGAGCCTTCCCGGGGCAGTCCTGCATCCTGGGCCCCGCGCCGGCCGCCGCAGCCGGGTCGCGCGAAAGGCCGGCCCCCGACGGCCCGGCGTCAGCCAGGGGGCGTTGCCAGGTCAGTCAGTCAGGACCGCACGAACTCCAGCAGGTCGGCGTTGATAGTTGCGGCCTCGGTGGTCGGCATGCCGTGAGGGAAGCCGTGGTAGGTCTTCAGCGTGCCGTTCCGGACGAGTTTCGCTGACAGCGGGCCGGAGTCGGCGTAGGGAACGATCTGGTCGTCGTCACCATGCTGGACCAGGACCGGCACGGTGATCTTCCTGAGGTCTTCGGTGAATCGGTCTGGGAGAAGGCGACGATGCCGTCGTATTGGGCCTTCTCTCCGCCCATCATTCCCCGCCGCCGCCGGTTCTGGATGATCGCTTCCGAGGGCTTGGCGCCCGGCCGGTTGAAGCCGTAGAAGGGTCCCGACGGCAGGGCCCGGTAGAACTCCGACCGGCCCGCGGCCAGCTAGGCCTGGAGGTCGTCGAAGACGCTCTTCGGCAGGCCGCCGGGGTTGGCGTCGGTCTGCACCATCAGCGGGGGCACCGAGCTGATCAGCACCGCTTTCGCGACCCGGCTCTCGCCATGCCGGGCGATGTACCGTGCGACCTCGCCGCCGCCGGTCGAGTGGCCGATGTGAACCGCGTCGCGAAGATCGAGATGCTCGGTCAGCGCGGCCAGGTCGTCCGCGTAGTGGTCCATGTCGTGGCCATCGCTGGTCTGCGTGGAGCGCCCGTGCCCGCGCCGGTCGTGGGCGATGACGCGGTAACCGTGCTGCAGGAAGAACAGCAGCTGGGCATCCCAGTCATCGGCCGACAGCGGCCAGCCGTGGCTGAACACCAGCGGCTGACCCGAGCCCCAGTCCGATTACCGAGAACCAACCCCTACCCACTGCCAGCGGGCCTGCACCGTCCCGGCTCCGGACGGCAGCTGAACCTGCGGTGCAGCGTCAATCACGGTGCGGCGAGGACGATGGCATGCAGTGCCGGCCCAACAGCCACGCCGACCACCGTGCCGTTGATGCGGATGTACTGCAGGTCCCGGCCGAGCAGGAGTTCCAGCTGGCTTGACGTCTCGGCCGCGTCCCACCGCTGGATCGTCCCGGTGACCAGCCCGGCAAGCTCGTCATGGAACTGATCAGCGAGCGCCCGGCTGCCGGACTCCACGACGCGGCCGAGGCTGTCCTGCAGGCGTTCGTCCGACCCCAGCCGCCGCCCGGCCGCCGCCAGCGCGCTGGCCAGCGGGCGGCGAAGCTCTGATTCCGGATCAGCCGCCTGGGCCCGCAGTCCCTCCTTGATGTTCTGCCACAGTGATGAGGACCAGTCCCGCAGGGCGGCGCTGCCGAGGATGTCGCGCTTGATGCGCTCGCCGCGCTCGCGCAGTTCCGGCGATGTCTCAAGGCGATCGGGCAGCACCCAGGCGATCCACTCTTCGAACTGCAGCACGCGCCTGATCACCGGGATCGGCCGCCATCGTCGCCGAGAGCCGCTTTCCGCAGCCGGGCATACAGGCTGGCGAACAGGCGCCGGTTGGCCGCATCGGGCACCCAGCGGGGAGCCTCGGCCTCGAACAGCTCCCTGAGCTCGTCGTAATGATCATCGAGGTAGCGGTCGGCAACGGACAGAATGGCGTCGAAGAACTCCGAATGATGGCCGCCCGCGATGATGATCCGCAGCGCCCGGCCGGCCAGCGGCGCGACCTCGATGGTCTCTACCGTCCTGGTCAGCTCGGCCGTCAGCACCCGCTGGACATCCTCGTCGCGAAAAGTGTCGGCCACCGTGACGACCAGATCCGCTGCCCGGCCGGCAAAGCGGGCGGCGCTGGCCTCATCGGCCAGCCAGGCAGCAAGGCGGGGAGCCAGGCGCGCGGAACTGATCCGGCTGGCAAGGACGTCGGCGGTGAGAAAGTTCTCCTGCACGAACCGGCCGAGGGTCAGCAGCAAACTGGTCCTTGCGCTCGACGATCAGCGCGGTGTGCGGGATCGGCAGGCCGAGCGGGTGGCGGAAGAGCGCCGTGACCGCGAACCAGTCGGCGACGCCGCCGACCATGGACGCCTCTGCGCCGGCCTGCACGTAGCCGAGCAGGACCCCGTGAGCTCCGGCTGCGGTCACGACCGCGAACAGGACGGTGACGCCGGCGAGAAGCGCAGTCGCCCGGCGGCGCGCGGCAGCCAGGGCGCGGGCTCGCTGCGCCACCGATTCAGATCCGGGCGCCGAGACCGACGACGTTTCGTGCCGTGTTCCATCGGCATGGCCCGGTCAGCCCGCGCGTGACGAGCGGACGGCGACAACATGACTCGCCAACGATTCAGACTCGCCAACGATATTGACCAGGCACCCGTCATCGGCCAGTAGGGCCGCGCGGTCCGGAGCAAGATCGCCGGAATGCCTCCCGCGAAAAGGGCGGGAGCTACAATTACCTGCACCAGTGCGCGCTGCCCGGAGGCCCGGATATGGCGCGGCGGACCGCACCCACGACGGCTCGAGCCGAGGACGGCCAGGAGATCCAGGATGCCGGTCACGTCGACGTCCTGGTGGTGGGGGCCGGGGTCTCCGGCATCGGCGCCGCCCACCACCTGCGGGAGCGGTTCCCGGACCGGTCCTTCGTCGTCCTCGACGCCCAGGACAACCGCGGCGGTACCTGGTGGACGCACCGGTACCCCGGAGTGCGGTCCGACAGCGACCTGTTCACCTACGGCTACCGGTTCAAGCCCTGGCGCGGCCCGTCGATCGCCGCCGGCGGGGAGATCCTCGACTATCTCGACGAGGTCATCGACGAGGACGACCTGATCCGCACATCCGCTACCAGCACCGGGTCACCTGGGCGAGCTGGTCGACCGAGGAGCCGGCGCTGGACCGTGGAGGTCACCGGGAGGACACCGGCCAGCGGCTGCGGTTGACCGCCGGCTTCCTGTGGATGTGCCAGGGCTACTACAACCACGCCGAGCCCTACCAGCCGGGGTGGGCCGGCATGGACCGCTTCCAGGGCGTGATTGTGCACCCGCAGCGTGGCCGGAGGACCTCGACCTCGCGGGCAAGCGGGTGGTCGTCATCGGCTCGGGGGCGACGGCGGCGACCCTCATCCCCGCCATCGCGGAGACCGCGCAGCACGTGACGATGCTGCAGCGCTCCCCGTCCTACTTCTTCGCCCCGCCCACGACGGACGAGCTCGCCGTCACGCTGCGCGCGCTGGACATCCCCGAGGAGTGGACCCACGAGATCCTCCGCCGGCGCACATCGCGCAGTCCGACTTGCTGGCCCGGATGGGGCGAGGAGCCCCGACGGAGCTGCACGCGTTCCTGATGGAGTCGATCCGGCCGCTGCTGCCCGAGGGCTTCGACATCGACAGGCACTTCACGCCCCGCTACCGCCCCTGGCAGCAGCGCATCGCCATCGTGCCGGACGGCGACCTGTTCGCGGCACTGCGCGAGGGGACGGCCTCGATCGTCACCGACACCATCGAGACCTTCACCGAGCACGGGATCAGGACCGGCTCCGGGGAGGAGCTCCCCGCCGACATCGTCGTCACCGCCACCGGCTTCAACATGTCGGTGTTCGGCGACGTCGCGTTCACCGTGGACGGCGAGCCGGTCGACTTCACCGAGCGGGTCACCTGGCGCGGCATCATGATCAGCGGCGTGCCGAACATGGCGTACGTCTTCGGCTACTTCCGGCACAGCTGGACGCTGCGGGCCGACCTGGTCAGCGATCTGGTGGGCCGCCTGCTGGCGAACATGCAGGAGAAGGGGGCCGCGATGGTCGTCCCGACCCTGAGGCCGCAGGACGCGGACATGCGGCTGCTGCCGTGGTCCGACCCGGAAAACTTCAACTCCGGCTATGTCATGCGCTCGCAGCACATCCTGTTCAAGCAGGGCGATCGCGAGCCCTGGACCCACATGCTGGAGCACGAGGAAGAGCGCGAGATCCTGCCCGCGGCCGACCTCGACGACGGGACGCTCGTCTACCGCTGAATAAGCACCCTGTCCCGCGTGCGGGCCCGGTCAGCGAGCCGCCAGCGGTACGATTCGGGGCGTGACTGCACTCGTGGACGGAGCCAGCCCGGCCGATCCGGGCGACGTTTCCGGGCTGGGTTCATCTAACCCCGGCCGGGACGTTCAGAAGGTCGGGACGGCCGCGTTTCTGGGCCAGGACGTCCGGAAGATCCATGACCCGGTCTGGGCCGTCGTCGGCAACCTTGGCGACAGCCAGTGCTATCTGGGTGTCCAGGCGAAGGTAGCGGCCGTTCAGGCTGCGGTGTCGCGGCGCATCGCCAGCGAGGATCTCCCGGTGCGCCTGATCGCGCCGGCCTTCACGCTCGGCGTCTCTGACGGCCAGCTCAATGGCACTCCCGAGATGCGGTACTCCCTCGTCGGCCGGGAACTGGTCAATGACGCAACGGCAGTGCACCTGGCCGCGAACGATGTGGCGGGCCTGATTGCCGTCGTGGCGTGCGACAAGCCGCCGGTCGGCACTGTTGCTGCCCTCCTCGAGCACAACGTGCCCGCGGTGCTGCTGTCTGACGGCTCGATCCGGCCGGGCACTGATCCGCAGACGGGTGCGCGGATCGACCTCGTCACCGCATTCCAGGCCGCCTCCGATCCGGACGACGAAGTCCGGGCCCGGATCGCGCTGAATGCCTGTCCCGGGCAGGGCAGCTGCGGTGGCATGTTCACGTACAACACCATGCAGACGTTCATCGGCGTCCTCGGCCTGGAGCCCCTGCATATGGTCTCCCCGGCTTCGGACGACCCTCGCCGGACGGAGGAGTTTCCCGGCCAGCTGGTCGACTGCCTGATCACGATGGCGTCCAAGGGCATCCGGCCGCGGGACATCGTGACGGCGCCTCACTGCGTAACGCGCTGACCGTGGCGATTGCCATGGGGGGCTCGACCAACGTCATGCTGCACAGCGTGGAGATCGCCCGGGCTGCCGGGCTCGATCTGTGGGCTGACGTGCTGAGCCAGGCAGACTTCAACGCGCTGTCGCGCCGCCTTCCGGTGCTGGTCAACATGAGGCCCTTCGGGTCCTACTCCATGGTCGACGTCGAGGACAGCGGCGGGGTGCCCGCGGTGGTCCGCGAGCTGCTGGCGGCCGGCTATCTCGAACCGGATGCGCTGACGTGCACCGGGGAGACGCTCGGCGAGCAGGTCAGCCGGCTTGATCCGCCGCTGCCTGATCACCGGGTCATCTACTCGGTGGGCCGGCCGTTCAAGGACACCGGCGGCCTGCGCCTGCTCGGCGGGAATATCGCTCCCGGCGGCGGTGCGATCCTGAAGCTGGCCGGGGTCGAGGGCGGGATCTCGGACGGCATCTTCACCGGCAGCGCCAGGGTCTTCAACAGCGAGCGGACGCTGATCAGGGCTCTCGACGAGCAGCCAGGCGACTTCCGCGACAACGACATGGTCGTCATCAGGTACGAGGGACCCCGCGGCGCTCCGGGAATGCCCGAGATGCTGGACCCGACATCGAAGATCACGAGTCTGTGCCGCCAGCAGAACATCACGATCGCCCTGATGACCGACGCCCGGTTCTCGGGAGGATCCGTCGGACTTGTCATCGGGCACGTTGCTCCCGAGGCGTTCCTCGGCGGTCCTATCGCGCTCGTCGAAGACGGCGACACGATCGTGGTCGACGTCAACGAAAGCCGGATCGACTGCCGTCAGCTCGACGACCCCGAGACGTTCGAACTCCGCTCGGCCGCGTGGCAGGCCGCCGCGGAAGCCAACGGCGGCGTCCATCCCGACGCGGTGCCTGTCACCCAGCGGGTTCTGCGGAGAATGCGGGCGACCGCGCTGCCCGCCCTGCTCGGCGGCGGCATGACGTCCGGGTAACCGCCCGCCCGGATCGCTTAGCCCGTCCCGCCGGGGCCCGTCACTGGCGGAGATCGTCAGAGCGGCCTTGCGCGAGCCGCGGCCACTGGGCCGCGGGGCGTCCGCCTGGCCACGCCGGCACCGGTGCCCAGGCCGGGGAGCCGGTCTCAGTCCGGGCGTTGGTGCACTGCTGCGGCCAGCCGCCGGGCGAGTCCTCCCACGGCTCCTGCCGCCCGTAGACGGACAGGTCCATGAGCGCGTAGCTGACATCCATGGTCTCGGCACCGCGCCGGGTCGTCCAGTACGTCTCGAACACGCGGTCGCCGTCCCGCAGGTAGCACACGAGGTGGAACAAGCCCGCTTGCCGCCCGACCAGGAGCTCGTCGAGGGAACCAGCCGCTGAGTACCACGGCAGGTCCCAGCCCATGAAGTCCCGGTAGCGGACGCTCTCGTCGTAGGGGCCCTGACAGAACGTCGCGAAAGTGATGTCGCGCGAGTGCAGGTACGACAGCTCGCCGATCTGCGCGGTGTAGAACGTGCAGCCTTCGCACTGCTCAGCAGCGGGCAGGCCGGGGCTCCACATGAAGTAGTAGGCGATGAGCTGCCGTCGCCCTTCGAAGGCGTCGAGCAGAGTCAGCGAACCGCCGGGCCCGGTAAGCGCGATGCGGGCGTCTACCTCGACCATGGGCAGTCGCCGCCGGGCGGCGGCGATCGCGTCACCTTCCCTGGTGTGCGCCTTCTCCCTGACGCGCAGACTGTCCAGCTCGGCCTGGAAGGCGGAACGGCCGACCGCGGCCGGCCGGGCGTCAGCAAGGCGCGCGGCCGGGCGCGCGGCCGGGGCGGAAAGGTTTCCTGGCTGCATCATCATGACTGTCCTCCTCGTTCTGGTCCGCTGCCGCTGCCGCGGGCGCTCTGCCTCGCCGCTGCGTGCGCCGCCTCGGCGAGCTGCTTGATTGCCGCAAGCCTGCGGTCCCAGCGAGCGGCCAGGTCCGTCATTGCCCGGGTGGCCTGGTCCAGGCGGTCGGCCTGGACCTGGTAGAGAACCTCCCGGCCGTGTCTGCGCCGCTCGATCAGCCCGGCGCGTTCCAGCACGGCCAGATGCTTGGCGACCGCCTGCCGGGAGAACGGCACATGCCCGGCCAGCCAGCTCGCGCTGACGTCGCCGTGAGTAATCACGAGGTCGAGCACCCGGCGGCGAGACGGGTCAGCGATGGCCGCCCACAGCTCGTCCTCGGCCTGCGTTGTCATCCCGGCTGGCGCTTGTCGATCGCCTGGGCGAGGCGGTCCAGGAAGTCTCCCCAGCCATCCTGGTGCTCGTCGGCATAGCGCTGCTTCTCGGCGGGCGGCCAGGACAGCAGGTCGTGGCCGCTTTCGGTGACCCGCAGGCGGGTCCGCTCGGCGCCCTCGGGCGTCAGCGTGAACTCCACCAGCATTGAGTTGCCGGCCGCGGGCTCTTCGCCGGCGGGGAAGTTCCAGCGGAATGAGAAGCGGGCCGGCGGATCGACCGTGTCGATCACCACGGGGCCGCCCTGGTCCCCGAACTGCAGGTGTCCGCGAGCGCCCGGCTTGACCACCAGGTCAACGCGGTCGGCAAACCACAATCTCATCTGCTCGGGCTCGGTGATCGTGCGCCACACCACCTCCGCTGGCGCGTCGATCAGGATCTCCCGCTCGATTGCAAGGCCTGGCATCGTTATCCATCCTTTCCTGGCCGCGGCGGGTCACCGCGGCTTGAACTGCAACCGAAGGTAGCACATTCGCGAGACGAACTGCAACTGTAGGTTGCATTTAGTCCGCCAGCGACAGCGCTGCTGGCGATTTCCGGCTGACCGCTTGCTTCTCCCCTCAGGGGAGGCGCGAGGCTTACCGCGCGGCCTTAACGCAGCCGAGAACACGGGGCAGCCGAGAACACGGAGATGAGGAGATCATGAACCTGGCCGGGAAGAGGGCGCTGGTCACGGGCGGTACCAAGGGCATGGGCGCGGCCGTCGTCGCGGCCCTGGAGGCCGGAGGTGCCGCGGTTGCCGTGGTCGCGCGGCACGACGACGGGAACGCCACCGCACCAGTGATCCAGGCAGACCTGGCGACGGCCGATGGCGCGGCATCGGCGGCCAGTCAGGCCGCCGGGCTCCTGGGCGGCCTTGAGATTGTGGTGCATTGCGTGGGCGCCTCGTTCGGCAAGCCGGGCGGCATGCTGGCGCTGACCGATGACGACTGGATGCTGGCCCTGAGCACCAATGTGCTGTCGGCGGTCCGGCTCGACCGGGCTGTCCTGCCCGGCATGGTCGCGCAGGCTTCCGGTGCCATCGTGCACGTCTGCTCACTGCAGTGGAAGCGGCCGCACGAGTCCTCGCCCGCCTACGGCCCGGCCAAGGCGGCCTTGCGGAGCTACAGCAAAGGCCTGGCGACCGAGTTCGGGCCGCGGGGCATCCGGGTCAACACGGTGACGCCCGGCTATATCGCGACGCCGCTGGCCGAGGCCAGGATCGCGCAGATCATGGAGCAAGCCGGGATCGGGCGAGACGAGGCGGCGGCCGAGTTGCTCGCGACCATCGGCGGCGTGCCGCTCGGCCGGGCCGGCACGCCGGGCGAGGTCGCCGAGCTGGTCGCCTTCCTCGTCTCGGACGCCGCGTCCTATATCACCGGGTCTGAGTTCGTCATCGACGGCGGCAACAACCGGGTCCTGTAACAGGGCGGCCGTCCCGGTGCGAGCGGGATTGGATGGCTGCCAAGCCGGGTAGCTGGCGGTCAGGCGGCGGGGAGTCCGCCTGACCGCGACCAGGAGGAACCATGGCTGACAACGTCCTCGAGGAGCTGCTGGTGTCCTCGGAGGTGCAGACAGCGCGCGACCGGCTGGAAGATTACGAGATGGCCGAGGCGGCAGCGGCTAACAACCCCGACGGCGAGCAGGAACTCGCCGACCTGCGCGCCGCTATGGTCGATATGCCCGGAGCGGTGCGGATGCTGCTGACCGCCATTGACCGCGCCGGGACGAGCAGCGGCGAGCCGCAGTACGACAACGGATCCTCGCTCGGTCCCTGACGGCAGGCTCTGACGGCGGGCAGGGCGCCGTCGTCACGGAACCGGCGAGTGGTGGTTGCACCAGCCCGGCCATTTCGCGGCCGGCGAGACAGCGGCTTCGCCGCCGAGCGAGACATTCTCCGTGCGCGTGACCCAGCCGACTTTGACCAGCAGCGTCAGATGATCGGTTCCCTGGCTGCCGCCCGGCCCCTCCAGATAGCACTGCCAGGACCGCCACAGGACCCGCAGCAGCCAGGCGTAGGAGTGCGGCGCGATCGCGCCGCCGGCCTGGTAGGCCACCGTGCGGGGGGTCCCGTCCTGCTGAAGGGACCGGATGCTCGCGACCGCGATCTGAGCGGGAACGGGTGCACCGATGCTGATGGAGTTCGCCGGTGCGCCGCGGATGCGCTGGGTCACATCGGACGGTTGTAGACCTGGATGACCAGTCCCTGGATCTGGCCGGGCCGGAGCGGGATGGTGTCCTGGCTCGCCCCGTCGGCCTCGGTCTGGACGGACTGCGCTGCGTCTTGCGGATTCCACCAGAGGAAGCTGCCGTCCCAGCTGACCTCGTCCTGAGCCTGCCAGTAGATCAGCGACCCGGCCGGGACGCCGATGACCGCGATCAGCACCGCCAGGGTGAGCCAGGCCCGCCAGCGCCTGCGCCTGACGGCGGCAACGGCGCGCCGCGCCCGCGAGGTGCCCGGCGCGGCCGGGCCGAGCCGGGCGAGCACCGCGCGCACGGTCGCGTCGTCGGCCCCGGCAGGAAGCACCGCGCGCAGCCGGGTCCGCCGTTGCCCGGCCCGCTCCGCTGCTCGTGCTGGCGCGGCCGCCGTTTAAGTGCTCGCGGCCCGGACCTCGATCGGCCGGTTACTGGGTGTTCAGCCATTTCCCGGGTTTTTGCGCCCGCTTTTCCCGGCCGCCTGCCGAACGGCAGGAAGGCGGGCATGATGTGTGATGCCCGGCACCACTGGCGACGGAGGAGCATCCTGATGGCCTGGGTACCGAAGCTGGCCGCAGGCACCATGGCGGCCGGCTGCCTCGTGGTCGCGGCTGCGGTCATGCCTGCCTCCGGTGCGCTCGCGGTCCCCGCGCCGGCGGCCGTCGTGGCCGCCCCGGTCACTGCGGCCGCAGCAGTCCCGGCTTCACCGGCCGCGGCCGCCGGGGGCGTGCCCGCAGCGGAAGGGCCCGCCAGCGCGGCGCGCAAGGGAGTCGCGGCCTGGACCTTCCGCGGCGTCAGCACTGCGCTGGCCCGGTCCGGCACCTCCTGGTACTACACCTGGGCGCCGGGTCATGCTGGCATCAGGACCCCGCGGGGAGTGAGCTTCGTGCCCATGATCTGGGGCGCTGGCAGCGTCACGCCGGCGAATCTGCGCCAGGTCAGAGGCGAGGGCCACTACCTGCTGACCTTCAACGAGCCGGACAACGCCGGTCAGTCGAACCTGACCGTGTCGCAGGCACTCGGCCTGTGGCCGCAGCTGATGGCGACCGGGATGAAGCTCAGCAGCCCGGCGGTCGCCAGCGGTGCCGCGACACCGGGCGGCTGGCTGGACCAGTTCCTGGCCGGGGCGAAGAGCCGCGGTTACCGGGTGAACTTCATCGCGCTGCACTGGTACGGCGGCGACTTCGCGGCCGGCGCGGCCGTGGCCCAGCTGAAGTCCTATCTGCAGGCTACCTACGCGCGGTATCACCTGCCGATCTGGCTGACCGAGTTCGCGCTGATCAGGTTCGGCGCTACGGCCACGTACCCGTCGCCGCGCGGGCAGGCGGCCTTTCTGACGGCGGCCGCCGCGGATGCTGCGGCGGCTGGCCTACGTGCAGCGCTACTCCTGGTTCGCGCTGCCGGCGACATCCGGGGACGGCAGCGCCGGATTGTTCCGGCCGGGCGCGCTGTCCACGGCGGCCGGCCGGGCGTTCCAGGCAGTGCCCTAGCCCGGCGCCGGCCCGTGCCGCAGCCCGGCGTCCGGCCGGGCCCGGCTCGGCCCGGGGCCTGGCGGGCGGCGTATGCCTGCGGGCATAGGCGGGCCGCAAACAGCGGCCCGCAGGCAGATGCCGGCCTGCGGCCGGTTCCGTAGCGTCATGGCTAACGGTGCTGCTGCTCGATGATGCGACAGCTGGCCGCAATAAGGCTGGAGAAGCCACCATGGATAACGCTGCCCGAACTCGCCAGCGCGTTCTTGCCCTGTTCCTGCCGCTCACAGCACTGCTGTATGCCAGCGCCGAGGCGGTCAGCCCCGGGGCACCGACCAGCTGATCACGACGACCGGCACTGCGATGAGGCAACTCGCCCTGGCGGCGCGGTACCCGAGCCAGCTCTATGCCGCGGGCACTCTGGTCGTGCTGGCGCTCGGGGCCCTGGCCGTCTCCTACGCGGCGATCGCCACCCTGGTCAGGGGCCGCGGGTCGGCGCTCGCCACGACCGCGGCGCTGATCGGCGCCGTCGGCGCTTTCTGCGGAGCAATCGCCAACGTGCTCGATCTTCGCCAATCTCGCCACTGCCGCTACCGCACATCTGACCAGAAGCGCCGCCGTGCAATTCCTCACGACTAGCTCCGGCTCCGGATTCGCGCACGTCTTCCTGTACGTCTATCTCGTCGGTCAGTACGCGGCACCGATCCTCATGGGCGTTGCCCTGTGGCGCAGCCGCAGCGTGCCGCGCTGGCTGGCGGTCCTGTTCGCCGTCGGCCTGGAGATCGCTGAGCAGGCGACGTCCGCCGGACCGGTCACCGTCGTGCTGATCATGCTCCCGTTCGCGGCCGCGATGGTGCTGCTGGCCGTCAGGACCTGGCAGGCGGCCGCCCAGCCGGCCGCTCAGCCGCGCCAGCTGCACTGTCGGCACAGCCGGAATCAGCACAGCCGGAATCAGCACAGCCAGAATCTGAGCGGGAACGCACCGGGCCGGACACAGCGGCCTATCGCCGGTGATCGGACGATATCCGCGCAGGCCGGTCTCTCCGCAGGCGGAGAGGCCGGCCTGCCCGGCCGGTGCAGGACGGCTGAACTGCGAGGAGGATGAGGGAGTGTCCTTCTGGAAGCAGGCCGAGAACCCGCGAACGCGGCCGGCCCGATCCTGGGCCCTCGACATCGCCTGCGCGGTCGCCGCGGGCGGCGCGGCACTGGCCCGCTTCTCATTCGGGCAGGAAGGGCTGCCCGGGCACCAGCCGCTGGCGGCCGGCATCGTCGCCGCGGTCCTGACGGCCGCGGCGCTGCCGCTGCGCCGGGTCTGGCCGGGGCCGGTGTTCGGATGGACTGTCCTCGCCGCGGCCGTGGTCGCTCAGTGGCCGGACCGCGGTGCCGTGTTCCCGGTCGCACTCGCGATCAGCCTCTATACCGTTGCCGCGATGATGCGGCGAGCCGCGGCCGTGATCGCCGCCGTGCTCACGGCCGGCGTCCTGGTGGCGGTGATCGCGCAGGATGGCACCCGGCACTGGGTCCTGGCGGTCTCCGATGTCGTCGGTCTGACCGCCGCCGTCCTGATCGTGGGCCTGTACGTCGGCACCCGGCGGGCCTACCTGGCCGCGCTGAGCGACCGGGCCCGGCAGCTCGAGATCGAGCGTGATCAGAGCAGCGCGCTGGCCGCCGCCGCGGAGCGAGCTCGCATCGCCCGCGAGATGCACGACAGCGTCGCTCATCACCTCACCGTCATCGTGGCGCTGTCGGACGGCGCCCTGCGTGCGGTCACCCGCTCGCCGGCCGAGGCGGCCGAGGCCATCGCTGACGTATCGGGCACCGCCAGGCAGGCGCTGGCCGAGACCCGACGCCTGCTCGGCGTACTGCGGGCCGACTCCGGGCACGAGTCTCGGCAGCCGCTGCCCGGCCTCGCCGACCTTGACGATCTCGTCGGTCACGTCCGGGCCGCCGGCCTGCCGGTGCGGTACGAGCTCAGCGGCTTCGGGACCGGCACTGCCGCGGCGCTGCCAGCAGATCTCCAGCTCGCGGTTTTCCGGCTCGTCCAGGAGGCGCTGACCAACACGATGAAGCATGCGGGTCCTGGCGCCAGCGCGACGGTCCGGCTGCGGCTCACCCCGGCCGGTGTGCAGGTGGAAGTGCAGGACGACGGCGCCGGGCCCGCCGCCGGGCCCGGCGCCGCCGGCGGCGGCCTCACCGGCATGCGCGAACGCATCAGCGCGTTCGGCGGCGAACTCGACTTCGGCCCCCGTGGCGGGCGTGGCTGGCAGGTCACCGCCCGGCTTGCTCGCGATCCGGCGCCCACGTGATCACCGTGCTGCTCGCCGACGACCATTCCCTGATCAGGAAGGGCTTCCGGCTCATACTCGACGCCGAGGCCGACATCGAGGTGGCGGGCGAGGCCAGCGACGGGACGATGGCCGTAGCAATGTCGGCGGCGCTGCGTCCCGACGTCGTGCTCATGGACGTCCGGATGCCCGGCCGTGACGGCATCCAGGCGACCAGGGACATCACCGACGCCGGCCTGCCGTCGAAGGTGCTGATCCTGACCACGTTCGATCTGGACGACTATGTCTACGCGGGACTGCGCGCCGGCGCGAGCGGCTTCCTGCTCAAAGACACCCAGCCCGACGACCTGGTGGCGGCCATCAGAACCGTCTCCTCCGGCGACGCGGTTCTCGCTCCCGGTGCGACCAGGCGCCTCATCAGCCAGTTCACCGCTTCGCAGCGCGAGCAGCAGGGGCAGCCGGCCGCGGCCCGCGCCGAGCGGGTCCGGCGCGCTCTGACCGGCCGTGAGCTGGAGGTCTTCGCGCTGATCGCCGCGGGCCTGTCCAATACCGAGATCGCCGGCCGCCTGCACCTGTCCGCGGGCACGGTCAAGGTGCACGTCGGCCGGATACTGGCGAAACTCGGCTTGCGCGACCGGGTCCAGGCCGTGGTGCTCGCCTACGAATCAGGGCTGATAAGTCCGGGGCCCGGCCCGTCGCCTACGGGCTGACGATGCCGGCCTCGTGCGCCAGCAACCCGGCCTGAGTGCGGTTAGCGCAGTTCAGCTTGACCAGCAGCCGCGATACATAGCCCTTCACCGTCGCCTCGGACAGATACAGGCGGCTCGCGATCTGCGCGTTCGACAGCCCTTCGCCGAGGCAACCGAGTACCTCCGCTTCCCGCTCGGTCAGACTGGCCGCCAGGCCGCGAGCCCGGTCACGCGCCGACTGGCTGTCAGCCGATGCGGCGATCAGCCGGCGGGCGGCCGCCGGCGACAGCACGGTGTGGCCCTCGGCCGCGACACGGACCAGCCCGATCAGGTCATCGGGCGGTGTCGACTTGACCAGGAACCCGGCGGCGCCAGCCCGCAGCGCTCGCAGCACGTACTGGTCGGCGTCAAAGGTCGTCAGGACCACGACCACCGGCGGCTGGGCCAGCGTGCCGATCCGCTCGATCGCGGTAATCCCGTCCACGCCGGGCATCCGCAGATCCATCAGCACCAGGTCGGGCCTGCTGCGCACGACTGCCTCAACGCCCGCGGCCCCGTCGCGCGCTTCATCCACCACCTCGATATCCGCGGCCGAGCCGAGAATGGTCCGCAGGTGAGCGCAGACCATCGGCTCATCATCGACGACGACGACCCTGATCACGCCGGTCATGCCGCGGGCTCGGCGGTCGGGACGTAGGACGGCATCGTCGCCTCCAGGCAGAACCCGCCGTCGGCTGTGACCCCGGCTCGCAGCGTTCCCTGCACGACGTCGATCCGCTGCCGCAGGCTGGCGATACCGAGGCCGGATCCGGTCGCCGCGAGGTCCGGGCCGGGCCCGGCGAGCCCGGCGGCGCTGCCGGATGTGCCGCTGCCGGAGCCGGGGACCGGGCCGTTGCGGACGCGGACACGTACCTGCGACTCGCCGTAGGTCACCTGCACCAGCACGCGGGCGCCGGGCGCGTGCTTGCGCACGTTGGTCAGCGCCTCCCGCACGATGCGGTAGGCCGTCCGCCCGACCACGGGGGACGCCAGCGCGGGGTCGCCTGCCTCCGCCAGCTCGGCCGGGCTGCCGACGGCGGTTGACTCGGCGATCAGCGCGGGAAGGCCCGAAATCGAAGGTGACTGGTCGCCGTCCGGCTCGGTCCGCAAGATCCCGACCAGGTCGCGCAGCTCGTCGAGCGCCTGGCAGCCCGCTGCGCGCAGCTCCTCCGCCGCGCGCTTGGTCGCGTCGTCGGCCGCGGTGATCCCGAGCGCGCCGGCCTGCAGCACCATCAGGCTGACGCGGTGAGTCACGACGTCATGCATCTCGCCCGCCAGCCGGGCCCGTTCGTCCGCCCGGGCTTGCTCGGCCAGCAGATACCGCTCCCGTTCGGCCCGTTCGGCGCGATCACGCAGTGCCTGCACCATCTCGTGGCGGGCGGTGAAGTACAGCGCCAGCAGCGGCCCGAGTGCCGTCCTCAGGATGCCGATCGTGATGACCGTCGCCGACGGCTCCCAGACGCGCGCGACAATCAGGGTCAGCATGCCGACGGCGGCGAACGCGGCCCGCCGGTCTTTCCGGTAGTAGAAGGGCCCGTAGGCCGCGAGCACGGTGCCGAGCGGCGCCCAGACGTTCCCGTCGTGAGCGGGGGTCAGCGCGGCTGCCGGCGAGATCAGCAGCGAGATCGCCAGGGTGAATCCGGCCAGGATCGCGATGACCGCCATGGGCGCGCGCCGCCGGGCGATGAGCGACAAGTCGGCCAGCGCCTGCAGGCCGAGCATCGCCCAGGCCAGCGTGTCCGGGCGGGCCGGCCACCACGACGCGCCGCTCAGCGTCGTGATGGTGTCCAGCAGCGCGAAGCCGACCGCGAGCAGGACGTCAAGCACCAGGCGGTTGCGGCAGACCCGGAATGGGCTCCTCATGCAGATCACGGTATGACACCGCGCCGGGCCGGCCCGGCTCAGCACGACCATCGGCCGGCCAGGAACCTACGAAAGTCGCAGGCCCGCCCTGCCGGGCATCCGTTCGTCGGGCCAGGACCCTACCGGCAGCCCTGCCGCGACGGCAGGCCGCCCGGCTGCACTGGGGGGCATGGACAGAACAGAGCAGCTCCCACCCGCGACCATCGCCCCCGGCCAGTATGTGATCGACCCCGGCCGGTCGGCCATCACCATCGCCACCCGTCACCTGTTCGGGCTGGCACCTGTCCGCGCCGCCCTCGCCGTGAGCGGCGGCAGCATCCGGATCGCTGAGCCCCTGGAAGCCTCGGGCATCGAGGCCGGAGCCTACTCGGCGAGCTTCCGCAGCGGCAGCCCCCAGCGCGACCGGAGCGTCCGGTCAGCCCGGTTCCTGAACGCCAGCCGTCATCCCGTGATCAGCTTCGCCTCGGTGCAGGCCGACACCGGGCGGGCCGACACCGGGCGGGCCGACACCGCGCGCGGGACGCTCGCCGGGACGCTGACCGTTCGCGGCGTCAGCCGTCCGGTCACGTTCTCCGTCGCGGAGATCGTGAGCGCCGGCACCGGCTTCACGGCCAGGGCGGCCGCCCGGATTGACCGGACCGAATTCGGCATCACGGCGGCCCGCGGACTGGCCGGCCGTTATCTCGACGTCAGCGTGGAGGTCACATGCGTGCGCAGCTGAGTGAAGCCTTGGCGCCGGCCGTGGCCGTCGCGGGACTGCGCAAGAGCTACGGCTCGGTCCAGGCCGTGCGTGATGTCAGCTTCACGGTCGCCCGCGGCGAGATCGTCGCGCTGCTCGGGCCGAACGGGGCCGGCAAGACGACCACACTGGAGATTCTCGAGGGCTTCAGGGCGCGCGACGGGGGAGCGGCGCAGGTGCTCGGTCTCGACCCGGCCGACCGGTCCAGCGCCCGCGAACTCCGGGAGCGGACGGGCCTGGTCCTGCAGGACATCGCGGTCGAGCCGTACCTGACCGTCCGGGAGACCATCGCTCGTCAGGCAGGCTATTACCGGGCGCCGAGGAGCGCGTCCGCGCTCATCAGCCTGGTGGGCCTGTCCGGGCAGGAGCGCCGCAAGGTCTCCGCACTGTCCGGGGGCCAGAAGCGCCGGCTTGACCTCGCGCTCGGCCTGGTCGGCAATCCGGAAGTGCTGTACCTGGACGAGCCGACGACCGGATTCGACCCGGCCGCCCGCCGGGATGCCTGGAACCTCGTGCGCGGGCTCCAGTCGGACGGGGTGACGATCCTGCTCACGACGCACGACATGGACGAGGCGCAGGCTCTGGCTGACCGCGTCATCCTGATGTCGGCGGGCACGGTCGTGGCCGAGGGCGAGCCGGGCAGCCTCGGCGGCCGTGACGGCGATCAGACTCGTATCGCGTTCCTGCTGCCGGCCGGCTCTGCCCTCGCCGATCTGCCGGTGCGAGCAGAGGTGACCGACGGGGCCGTCGTGCTGCACACGGCGCAGCCGACCCGGACGCTGCGCCTGCTGACCGCCTGGGCGCAGGACATCGGAGTCGAGCTGGCCGGGCTGACCGTGGGCCGGCCCAGCCTGGAGGACACCTACCTGAGGCTGACTAGCGAAGGCGCGCCTGGACGCGCGCAGAAGGAGAGCATCAGATGACCACCGTGGCGCTCACCCGCCGTCCGGCGCGCCGCCGGCCCGGACTCCGCCTGCTGGCGCACCAGGTGCGCTACGAGCAGCTGTCCTTCTGGCGCAACCCGCAAAGCGCGATCTTCACGTTCATCTTCCCGGTCGTGTTCGTGGCCATCATCGGCGCGCTTTTCCGCGGCGGCGGACGGAGCTCGTATTTCGGCGGCCTGTCCGCGCTGCAGTACTACGTGCCCACCATCGCCGCATTGTCGGTGGTCGGATCGTGTTACGGACAGCTCGCGGTGGCGCTGGCGGCCCGGCGCCAGAGCGGCATACTCAAGCGGGTGCGGGCGACGCCGCTGCCCGCCTCCGTCTACTTCGGCGGGCTGCTGGCCCACTGCATTCTGGTCAGCTTCGTCGATGTGGCCCTGATCGTCGGCATCGGGCGCCTGTACGGCGTCGCGGTCCCGTCGCAGTGGCTGGCGATCCTGCTGACCCTGGTGCTGGCGGCCGCGTGCTTCTGCGCCCTCGGGGTCGCGGTCGCGTCGGCGATCTCTAATGCCGAGGCGGCGCCGGCCGTCGCGCAGCTGGTGCTGTTCCCGCTGCTCTTCCTCTCCGGCACCTACCTGCCGATTCACTCGGCGATGCTCAACCGGATCGCCGGCTGGCTGCCGGTCCGGCCGTTCAATGAGGCCATTACTGGCGCGCTGGCCCGCCAGCAGGGCGCCGACTGGCGGCACCTGGCCGTGCTGGCAGCGTGGGGCGTCGCCGGCGCGGTTGTCGCGGTCCGGCGATTCCGATGGGACCCCAGGCCGGAGTGAGCGCCCGGGCCAGCCTGAAACCGGCCCGGTGCCAGCGTCTGGGTCTAGGCGGCGAGCTCGGCGTAGCGGCCCTGAGTGGCGAGGAGGCTGGCGTGAGTGCCTGTTTCGACGACGCGGCCGTGGTCAAGGACGGCGATCTGGTCGGCATTGCGCACGGTGGAGAGCCGGTGCGCGATGGTGATGGTGGTGCGGCCGCGGGCCAGGGCGTCGAAAGCCTGCTGCACCGCGCGCTCGGTCTCGGTGTCGAGGGCGCTGGTTGCCTCGTCCAGGACCAGGACCCGCGGATCGCGCAGCAGCGTGCGGGCGATCGCGATGCGCTGCTTCTCCCCGCCGGAGAAGCGGTGGCCGCGGGAGCCGACCATGGTGTCGTAACCGTCGGGCAGCCCGGCGATGAGGTCGTGGATCTGCGCGGCCCGCGCGGCCGCCTCGATCTCGGCGTCCGTTGCCTGCGGCCTGGCGTAGCGCAGATTCTCCCGCACGGTGGTGTGCAGCAGGTAGGTCTCCTGGCTGACGACGCCCACGATCGAGGCAAGGTCGGTCAGCCTCAGGTCGCGGATGTCGATGCCGTCGATGCGGACGGCGCCGCTATCCGGGTCGTACAGGCGGGAGATCAGTGACGCCAGGGTGGTCTTCCCTGATCCGGTCTCGCCGACCAGGGCGAGCGTGCTGCCAGCCTGGCACGTACAGGTCAACGCCGGTCACCGCGGGCCGGCCGGCGCCCGGGTAGCTGAAGCTGACGTCCTCGAGCAGGACGTTCCCGCTGATGGCGGCCGGATCGATCTCGACCGGCCGGACGGGGTCATCGACCTCGACCGGCAAGTCGAGGTAGTCGAAGATCCGGGCGAACAGGGCCAGCGAGCTGATCACCGAGACGCTGGTGCTGAGCAGGCCGGTGATGGGGCGGAAGAGCCCGTTCTGCAAGGTCGTGAAAGCAATGAGCGTGCCGATGGTCATGATGCCGGCGGTGAGCGGCAGGCCGGCGGCGAGGTAAATAATCGCAGGGATCGCGGCGAACATGATGCTCATGGAGGCCATCCGCCAGCGCCCGGCCAGCTGCGAGCGAAGCTCCAGGTCAATGAGCCGGGCCGAGGACGCAGTGAACCGGCGCACGAGCGCCGGGTCCGGTGCCCATCGTCTTGGCCAGCTGCACGGCATTGATGGACAGGCCTTCCTCGATCGCGACGTTCAGGTTGGCCAGCTCTTGCTGCTGCTCGGTGGTGATGGCCCGGCGCATGCGCGCGACCTTGCGGGTGAGGTAGATCGCCGGCGGCATGACAACCAGCGAGATCAGGGACAGCCGCCAGGACAGGGCGACCATCGCGACGGCAGTCGCGACCGCGGTGGTGAGGTTCGCGGCGATGGACGTCGCTGTCGACGTGACCACAGACTCCATGCCGCCGATGTCGTTGGTGATCCGGGACTGAACCTCGCCGGTTCTGGTCCGGGTGAAGAATGCGACCGATTGCCGCTGGAGGTGGGCGTAGACGCCGGTCCGGAGCTCGTGCATGACGTGCTGGCCGACTTTCGTGCTCATCCAGGTCTGGATCACGCCGAAGGCCGCCGTGACACCGGCGACGGCGATCATGCCGGCGACCAGCAGTGCCAGCAGCCGGACGTTTTTGTCCGGCAGGGCAACGTCGATGACTGCGCGGAGCAAGAAGGGGGACGCGATGGAGACGATGGACGAGGCGACGATGATGACGATCACGACCGCGAGCTGCCAGCGGTAGGGAGCGAACAGGCGCCCGATCCGGCGCAGCGAAACCTCGCGCGCCTGCGCCTTCTCGGCAGCGGTGACTGTCCTGGCGCCGCGGCTCGGCCGCCGGCGCCGCTGTCTGTACCGGGGGAGGGGGATGCCAAGTGCTTCTCGATTCTGCCGGGGATATAATTTGCTGAGGTTACCTCAATATGAGGCTACAACACTAATGGCTGATACGCTATTCCCGTGACCAGGGCGCGTGATCCGGCCGGGCGGGACGACGGCGGCGAGGAGTCGCTGTCGGAGGCCTTCACCTCAGTCGCGCGGCAGCTGCGGCATACCTCGCAGGAGGTCCTGGCTCCCTGGGACATCACGCCCTCGCACCTGCGAGCGCTGCGCGTACTCGGTCACCACGGGCCGATGCACATGTCCCGGCTCTCCGGCCACCTGCAGATCGCGGCCCGCTCGGCCACCGAGGTCGTCGACGCACTTGAGGCTCGCGGACTGGTCGAGCGCCGGGCTGATCCTGATGACCGCCGGGCAACGGTGGTCGAGCTGACCGACAGCGGCGGTAGCGTCCTTGAGGCCATCCGCGCGGCTCGCGGGACCGAGGCTGAGCGCCTGTTCGGCCGGCTCAGCCCGGCGGACCAGGAACACCTGGCTCGCATCCTGCGCCTGCTGCGCGACTGAGCGCACGGGCCGCGCGGCTGGAGGACCGGCACCGGCCCGGAGCGGCCGCCGCGGTCCGATGGTGGCCGGCCGGACGGCCGCCGGACCCGGCGCCCGTCCGGCCGGCGGTCTAGCCGATCGCCCAGCCGCCGTCGACCAGCAGTTCGCTGCCGGTGGCGTAGCCGGACAGATCAGAAGCGAAATAGACGACGGCGGGGGAGATTTCGTCCGGCTCGGCGATGCGCGGGACCGCCAGCCGGTCCTTGCCCCGGCTGACGAAGGCCTCCTCGGTGAGCCCGTCGCCCATGAGCAGCGGGGTGGCCACGGCGCCGGGGTGGACGGAGTTCACCCGGATCCCGTAGGTGCCGAGCTCGGCGGCGGCGGCCTTGGTCATCCCGCGGACGGCCCACTTGCTGGTGACATAGGCGAGCGCGTTCTTAGTGCCGAGCATGCCGGCATTACTGGAGATGTTCACGATCGAACCACCGCCGGCTGCGCGCATGGAGTCCAGCACCGCCCGCATGCCGAGGAAGATGCCGCGCACATTCACGTTCATCGTCGTGTCGTAGTCGGCGAGCGTCCCTTCCTCCAGCGAGCCGCGCAGCAGCACGCCGGCGTTGTTCACCAGGACCCGCACCGGGCCGAACGCGGACACGGCCGTCTCGACAGCCGTGGCCCACTGGTCCTGCGCGCTCACGTCCAGATGCACGTAGCGGCCGCTGTCGCCGAGCTCGGACGCCAGGTGCTCGCCTTCCTCATCGAGCAGGTCGGTCAGCACGACCCTGGCGCCTTCAGCGGCCAGGGCGCGGGCGTGAGCCGCTCCCTGCCCGCGCGCGGCGCCGGTGACGATGACGCAGCGGCCGGCGAGGCCCGTGTCGCGGGCGCCGCTCACGACTGCCCGTGCTCGGGTGGCAGCCGGCGCCAGGTAGCGGCTCTGTCACTGACGAATGGCAAGATGCATACAGTCCGTGTGCTGGTAAGCGCAATTTTCCACAAGATGATCCGACCTACCTTCTCTTCGACGTCAGCATTGCATACAATCGCGACGGGAGGTAGGTACTTGACTCACGTCGGAGAACAGACCGGGGACGGGACGGACGCGACCGGGGGTCCGCTCGCCGGGATCCGGGTCGTCGAGTGCGGCTCCCTGATCGCCGGGCCGTTCTGCGGTCAGCTCCTCGGCGACTTCGGCGCTGAAGTCATCAAGGTGGAGGACCCCGCGGGCGGGGATCCGATGCGCGAATGGGGCCCGCGCAAGGTCGACGGGCTGTCGCTGCACTGGCCGATCATTGCCCGCAACAAAAAGTCCGTGACGGCCGACCTCCGGCAGCCCGACGGGCAGCAGCTAGTGCGGCAGCTCGCGGCCGCGAGCGACATCCTGATCGAGAACTTCCGGCCGGGCACGCTGGAACGCTGGGAGCTCGGCTACGACTCGCTGGCTGCGGCTAATCCGCGGACTGATTCTGGTCCGGGTGAGCGGCTACGGCCAGACCGGGCCATACGCCGCCAGGGCCGGTTTCGGCTCGGTCGGCGAGGCCATGGGCGGCATCCGCTATGTGACCGGGGAACCCGACCGGGCGCCGTCGCGCACCGGCATCTCACTCGGTGACTCGCTGGCGGCCACGTTCGCCGCCATGGGCGCGATTCTGGCGCTGCATGCGCGCGATCGCACCGGCCGCGGGCAGATCGTGGACTCGGCCATCTACGAGGCAGTGCTCGCGCTGATGGAGTCCGTGCTGCCCGAATGGGAGCTGGCCAGCTACCAGCGCCAGCGGACCGGATCGGTACTGCCCGGCGTCACGCCGTCGAACGTGTACCCGACCGCCGACGACGGCGAGGTCCTGATCGCGGCCAACCGGGACACCGTGTTCAGCCGCCTGGCCGCCGCCATGGGGCGCCCGGACCTGGCTGCCGACCCGCGGTACGCCACCCATGCCGCCCGCGGCGGCCGGCAGGCCGAAGTGGACGCGCTGGTCTCCGACTGGACCGCGACCCTCAGGACCGATGAGCTGCTGGCGGAGCTGGCCGCGGCCGGGGTGCCGGCCAGCCGGATCTATCAGACCAGGGACATGTTCGACGATCCGCAGTTCCGGGCCCGGCAGGCCATCCTGCACCTGACCCACGATCGCCTGGGCCGTTTCCGGTGCCGGCGGTGGTGCCGCAGGCTGTCAGACACCCCCGGAGAGGTCCGCTCGCTCGGGCCGGAACTGGGCGAGCACAACGAGGAGATCTACTGCGGCCTCCTCGGCATTGAGGCGGGCCGGCTGGCCGACCTGCGGGCGAGGGGGATCGTGTGACCGGCCCGGCCGCCAGGGCCAGCGTCACCATCGTCGAGGTAGCGCCGCGGGACGGGCTGCAGAACGACCCCGGCCAGCTGAGCACGGGGCAGAAGATTGAGCTGGTGGCCCGTGCTTTCCGGGCGGGCCTGCGCCGGATCGAGGTCACGAGCTTTGTCAGCCCGCGCGCCGTGCCGAAGCTGAGCGACGCGGAGCAGGTCGTCGCCGGATTGCGTGAGCTCAGCCTTCCGGGGCTGTCCATGATCGGCCTGGTCGTCAACGAGCGCGGCGTCAGCCGTGCCGCCGCGGCTGGCGTCGACGAGGTCAACGTCGTGGTCGTGGCCTCGGAGCCGTTCAGCCAGCGCAATCAGGGCATGAGCGTCGGACGCGCGCTGGCCCAGCTGCCGGATCTGATGGGCGCCGCGCGGGCCGCGGGGCTGCGCACGACGGTGACGATCGGCACCGCGTTCGGCTGCCCGTTCGACGGGGAGATCGAAACCGGCCGGATCGCCGAGGTGGCGGCTGCCGCAGGCGCCGCCGGACCCGACGAGATCGCACTGGCCGACACCATCGGGGTGGCGGTGCCGACGGACGTGACCGAGCGCTTCGCCGCCGTGCGGGCGGCCGTACCGGACGGCACCGGCCTGCGGGCGCATTTCCATGACACCAGGCGCACTGGCATGGCCAACGCCGCGGCGGCGGTCGTCGGCCGGCATCGCGGCCCTGGACGCGAGTCTCGGCGGCATCGGCGGCTGCCCGTTCGCGCCGCGGGCCACCGGCAATATCGCCACCGAGGATCTGGTGTACCTGCTGGACCGGATGCACCAGCGCACCGGTGTCTCGCTCGGGGAACTGATCGGCGATGCCGAATGGCTCGGCGACAGCCTGGAGCACGAGGTGCCGGGCATGCTCAGCCGGTCCGGCGTGTTCCCGCCCGCCCGGCCGGCCGGTCCTGACCCGGCTAGCCCTGCCCTGACCGCGATGCCGGACGGCGCGGTCCGAGCTCCACCACGCTGAGCTGCTCGCTGGCGTACTGGGAACGCAGCAGCCGCTTGTCGTACTTGCCGACGCTGGTGCGGGGGATGGCCGCAGCGAACACCCAGCGCTCGGGCAGCCACCAGCGGGCCACCCGGCCGTCCAGCCAGTCCCGGAGTTCGTCCGCCGTGACCGCGGACCCGGCGGTTGTGGTCACGACGACGCACGGCCGCTCGCCCCACCGCTCATCGGGCACGCCGATAACGGCGGCCTCGATCACCTCGGGATGCGCGGCCACCTCGGCCTCGAGGTTGATCGACGAGATCCACTCGCCGCCCGACTTCACCGCGTCCTTAGCCCGGTCGGTCAGCCGCACGTAGCCATCCGGGTCGACCGTGCCGATGTCGCCGGTCCGCAGCCAGCCATCGTGAAACTTGGCCGGATCCTCGTCGAACAGGTAGCTCTCGGACACCCAGGGTCCGCGCAGCTCGAGCTCCCCGATGCTGCGGCCGTCGTTCGGGACCAGGCGGCCGCTCTCCGGGTGCACCAGCCGCAGCTCGACGCCGGGCAGCACGCGGCCCTGGCTCAGCGCGTCCTCGAGCGCCTCGCTGCCGCCGTGTCCCCGGCGCGGCCGGGCCAGCGTGACCAGCGGGGACGTTTCCGTCATGCCCCAGCCCTGGATCAGCGGGATGTCGTACTCGTCGCGGAAAGCCTGCATCAGGGCGCGGGGCGTGGCCGAGCCGCCGATGACCACCCGGGTGACCGACGAGACGTCGGCGTCCGGGTGCTCGCGCAGATACCGAAGCACGTCGATCCAGATGGTCGGCACGCCGTTGACGAAGGTCGGCCGCTCCCGCTCCATGAGCGGTACCAGCTGGCCCGGCTTGAGGAACCGGTGCGGCAGGATCAGGTCACCGCCGCACCAGAAGGTCGCGTGCGGATAGCCCCAGGCGTTGGCGTGGAACATCGGCACGACGATCATGCCGCGGTCGCTGGCACTGAGCGCGACCGCGTTGGCCGTGCACAGGGACAGCGAATGCAGGTAAATCGACCGGTGGCTGTACGCGACGCCTTTCGGGTTGCCTGTCGTCCCCGAGGTGAAGCAGATGGCGGCGGCCGCGCGCTCGTCCAGGTCCGGCCAGGCGAAGTCACCCGGCTGCGTGCGGACCAGCTCGTCGTAGGAGTAGACGCGGACACCGTCGATCTCGGTGGCGGCCGGCCGGGGCTGGCCCCGGACGACGATCGCCCGGACGGTCGGCATCCGCCCGAGCGACGGCGCCAGGCCGTCCAGCAGGTCGGCGTCCACCAGCAGGATGCGGTCCTGCGCCTGGTTGACCGTGTGCACCAGCTCATCGGCGAACAGCCGGATGTTCGCGGTGTGCAGCACCGCCCCCATCGCCGGCACGGCGAGGTAGGCCTCCAGATGCTCGCGGTTGTTCCACAGGTAAGTCCCGACCCGGGCATCGCCGTCAACGCCCAGGTAGCGCAGGGCATGGGCGAGCTGTGCGGCGCCAGCGCCAACTTCAGCAAAACTGACACCCGGCTGGTGCCCTGCTGCTCGTCCTCGGCCGTGACGACCTCGCGATCGCCGTTCCAGGTCGCGCCGTGGCGCAGAATCTCGGTCACGGTGAGCGGCCGGTCGTCGCCCATGGTGCTCTTCACGATGCCTCCGTCAGCCGCGCCGCGGCGCCAGCCAGTCCGCGATCGCGGACGCGACCTCGTCCCGGGCGCCCGGCGGATCGCGGAAATAGTGGTCGCCCTTGAGATCAAGCCGGGTCTTGTCGGCGGCCGCGATCTGGGCGTAGATCTGCGCGGCATCGCTCGGGAAGACGCCGGAATCGGCAGTGGCCTGGATGACCAGGGCCGGCATGGTCAGGCTGGCCAGGTGCAGCTCGCTGCGGCACTGCGAGGTCTCCAGGCTCCACATCGACAGCCAGCTGTGCAGGGTGTTGATCGCGCCCACGCCGGTCACGCCGGCGTTGGCCAGCCGGGGATCGCCGCGGTAGCAGGACGGCACCGGCCGGTCCGACGGGTCGATCGACGCGTCGGTAAAGCGGAGGTCAGCCCAGGTGCGGGGAAGCAGGAAGAGCCGGTCGGGCACTCCCGTCGCGGTCAGCCGGGCCAGCTCGGACTTCGCCCAGTCGGTCACGCGCTGGTTGCGTGCGCGCTGCCCGGCCCGGTAGCGCGCGACGAACTCAGGGTCGAAGGGCGGCTCCCGCCCGCCCGCGTACATGTCCAGTTCCGGGTCCACGGAGGTCGGGTCGGTCTCGTCGGTCACCGACGGGTCGAGCCAGCCGGTCAGCACCTCCGGCCGGCCGGGATGCGCGGCCAGGCTGACGTACAGATCGCCGGCAGGCAGGTCCTGGACCTCGGGCAGCAGCGGCACGCCGAACGATTCGGTCAGCACGTCGCCGTGACTCTGGGCGTTGTACGCGGCCATGAGAGATCCGCCGCCGGAGTTGCCGAGCAGCACGACGGTCTGCGCTCCGTGCTCACGCAGCCAGCTGACGCCGCGGCCGATGTCGACCAGCGCCCGGTCTAGCTGGAAGTAATGGTCAGCACCGCGGAACCGGGTGTTCCAGCCCAGGAAGCCGTAGCCGCGCCCGGCCAGGTACGGCGACAGGTAGTGCTCGGAGAAGTCGACGTTGTAATGCGCGGCGATGACGGCCACCGCGGGCATCCGGCCGGCCGGGCGGGTGTAGAAGCCCTGGAGCGGGTAGCCGCCGGCCCCGGCCCTCGCCGCTCCCGGCGCCTCCATGGTGACGATGTCACGCTCGACCCCGGCGGGCAGCCTGCTGCTTTCTGGTGATGCCGTTGCTTTCGGTGACGCCGTTGCTTCCGGTGAGCCGCTGCGCCGGTCATGCCGCGGCCCGGCCAGGACCGTTGCCGTCGCTCATGCTGTGTGTCTCCTTCTGCCTGTCATGCCGCCGGGCCGACTGCCCCGGGCTGGCCGACTGCCGCCGGTCCGCCTGGGGCGATGATAAGCCCGTTCACCGGACTGTATGCAAGAGCCTGAATGTATGCAACGCGCCGGGTTCCTTCCGGAGTCCCCCCAAGACGCAACAAACCATCACAGACCTGCAAAGAATGTCCGGGATACGCTGCACCTATATGTACATAGCCGGTTGCCAATCCACCGCTCAGTCCGCTCCAGTGCTTGACGGCTGAACAACGCCAGCCCTAGATTGCATACATTCTATGGGCTGACTGGTCCGAAGCTCGTCGCGCGGAGGTGACGCAGAGGTGACTCCGGCAGATGGCACAACGGAGGGAACGGGGTCCGTCCCCGCCTCCGTGGCCGGCGGAGCCGGTCTTGCGACGGCCTCGGCGTCCCGGATGGAAGGCACGGCGGGCTGGAGCCTGTGGCTGGGCGTGATCCGCGGCCCGGCCCTGGTCGCCGTGGTCTTCGCCATCGTGATCGCGGTCGGCTCGAGCTTCGACGTGTACGTGGCCGGCAGCATCGCGATCTACGGCCTCGCGGCCGCCGGCCAGGGCTGGCTGATGGGCCGGGCCGGGCAGGTTTCCCTGGGCGGGGGCGCGCTCTTCGCCGTCGGAGCGTTCGCGGCCGCATTCACCACCCAGGTGCACAGCCTGGCCGCGTTCCCGCTTGCCGCTGATCGCGGCCGGCATCGCCGGGGCCATCGTCGGGGCCATCGTCGCGGTCCCCGGCCTCCGCTTCCGGGGTGTCTACCTGCTGCTCGCTACCCTCGCGCTGCTCTACGTCGTCCAGTTCGCGGGCGAGCGGATCCAGCAGGCGCCTGCATATCTGGCCGGCATCACCATGAATCCGGGGCCTGGCTCAAGCCTCCTGGCGGCCGGCCGCCCGGCGACCGAGACCGCCGTCGTGGTGCTGGTCATCGGGCTGGTCGTGATCGAGCGGCTGTACCGGACCCAGGCCGGGCGCGAATGGGCGGCCGTCAAGGAAAATGAGATCGCCTCCGCGGCGATGGGCGTGCGGGTCCGGCGGCGCAAGGTACAGGCGTTTGTCGGCAGCTCGGTCATCACCGCGGTCGCGGGCGGGCTGTTCGCCTACTACATCGGCCTGGTCAGCTACACCTCCTTCGACCTCAACCTGACGCTGCAGCTGGTCGTCATGGTGTTCGTCGGCGGCGCCACCGCCGGGATCGGCCCGGTGGTCGGCGCGGCCATCGTGACGCTGCTGCCTTACCTGCTCAACGACACCGTGGGCAAGGCGGTCAGCCAGAGCTGGTATTCGCAGAACGGCCCGTTCGTCGAGCAGATCATCTACGGGCTGGCGCTGGCGCTCATCCTGCTGTACGCCCGGGGCGGCCTCGCCAGCCTGCGCACGGCTTTCGCCCGCCTGCGCCGCTCGCCGGACGCAGCAGGCCTGCCCGCCGGGGCCCGTCCCGGCAGGCAGTGTCCCGGCAGGCAGTGTCACGGCAGGCAGTGTCACGGCAGGCAGTGTTGCCGCAGACAGTGTTGCCTCAGACAGTGTTGCGTCAGACAGTGTTGCGGCAGGCAGCGTCGCGGCGGCCGATGAGCCGTCAGCCGACGCGGCCGGTACCCGCAGCCACCGCGCCCGCCGCGCCCGCGGCCAGCCCGGAACCCTCACCCCCGGCCGCGCCGGCCCTGGCCGCAGCAGGGCCGGATGGCCGTTCCCCGGCGCTGCTGACTGTCACCGGGCTGACTGTCCGCTACGCGGGCGCGGGACTGGCGGTCGAGGACGTGAGCCTGGAGGTGCCGGACGGCGCCATCCTCGGCGTGCTCGGCCGCAACGGCGCCGGCAAGTCCACGCTGCTGAAATCGATCGGCGGGTTCCCGCCCGGCGACCGGGTGCGGCTCGCCGGCTCGATCAGGATCGGCGCGGCCGACCTGGCCGGACGCTCGCCCGAGTACTGCACCCGGCACGGGGTCGTGCTCGTGCCGGAGCAGGGCAAGGTCTTCCCGGCCCTGACGGTCCGCGAGCACTTCGCGCTCGCCGGCGCCCGCGGCCGGGCGGTAACCGAGACACTGCGCGCGGCTGGCCTGACCATGCTCGAGAAGCGGATGGACAGCTACGCCGCAAGCCTCAGCGGCGGTGAGCGCCAGTTCCTCGCACTCGGCGTGGCCGTGCTGCGGCGGCCGAGGCTGCTGCTGGTCGACGAGATGTCACTCGGCCTCGCGCCCATCGCGGTGACCGAGGTCGGCGCGGCCATCCGCAAGATCCGGGACACCACCGGCTGCGCGGTCATCCTCGTCGAACAGAACGCTCCGGTCGCGGCTGCGATCGCCGACGAACTGGCCGTGCTGGAGAACGGGCAGGTCAGGTGGCACGGGCTGCCGGCCGACCTGCCCGGCGACGCGCTCGAGACCGCGTACTTCGGCGCCGGGTCCGCGAGCGGCGGCGCAGCGGGGAGGGCCGGCTCGTGACCGCGGAACTGGAAGTCACCGACCTCGCCGTGCGCTTCGGCGGCCTGCACGCCCTCGACGGCATCGACTTCACCGTCGGGGCAGGCACCATCCTCGGCATCATCGGGCCGAACGGGGCAGGCAAGACCACCCTGCTCAACGCGGTCTGCGGCCTGGTCAGGCCCGCGCGCGGCGACGTGCGGTTCCGCGGCGAGATGCTGACCGGCCGCAAGGGCGAGCAGATCGCGGCGGCTGGCGTCGCGCGGACGTTCCAGCTCGCCGAGGGGTTCGCCGACTTCACCGTCTTCGACTACGTCCGGCTCGGCATGGCCGCCGCGGCCGGGTCCAGGGAACAGCGCCACGGCGCCGGCGACCACTGCGCGGCCGCGCTCCAGGCCGCCGACCTGTGGCCGCACCGTTCCCGCCTGCTGAAGTCGCTTCCGTACGGCATGCGCAAGCTCGTCGACGTCTGCCGCGCGACGGTCAGTAACCCGCACGTCCTGCTGCTCGACGAGCCGACGTCCGGCCTGTCCGAGCGGGAGCGCTCGGACATGGTCGTCCGCCTGCGCGCCTTGCGGGAGACGATCCCGACGATGCTCATCGTCGACCACGACGTGGGCTTCATCTCGGCTGTGTCCGACCAGCTCTACGCCATCGCTTACGGCAAGCCGCTCACCTCGGGCCTGCCGGAGCACGTCCTGACCCATCCCGACGTCATCGCCGCCTACATGGGCTGACCGGGATCAAGTCCCCGCACACAACCAAGCGACCATACCCACTGAAGGGGTAACGCCACATGAAGTACCGTCGGTACTGGGCCATCGCGGCTCTTGCGTCCCTCGCCGTTGCGACCGCCGCCTGCGGAAGCTCCGGGAGTTCCGGCTCATCAGGCGGCAGCGGCGGCGGGAGCAGCAGTAAAGCTCCCTACAACATCGGCCTCGCGGCCGGCATCACCGGTCCGGCCGCGGCTATCGTGACCGGCGAGATCCAGGGCATCAAGGCCGCGTTCAGCGCGGTCAACGCCAAGGGCGGGATCGACGGCCGCAAGCTCGACCTGGTCACCGCCGACACCCAGAACGTGGCGACCACGGCGGTCGCCGCGCTCACCCAGCTGGCCACGGACAACAACGTGATTGCCAGCTTCGGCGACGTGCTGGCGAACAACTGCCAGGCCCAGGCCCCGGTGGCCAAGGCGCGGCAGATCGCGCTGCTGTGCGGCACCCTCGACCCGGCTCAGCTCCAGCCGCCGGAGCCCTACCTCTACACCGAGTACGGCTCGGAGGTCACTGAGGTCAACGGCATGACCTCGATCATCGAGGGTTCCCCGCTGAACCTCAGCCACCCCAAGGTCGCCTTCGTCTATGTTCAGTCGTCCAGCACCGAGCCGCTGTTCAACGCGCTGGCGACCAAGATCAAGGCGGATGGCGGTCAGGTGGTACTCAACGACGGGATCGGCGCCCAGCTGAACCTGTCGGTCGACGCCAGCAAGGTCATTTCCAGCCACGCCAACGTGGTGGTCGAGCAGATCATCCCGCAGCAGCTGCAGTCGCTGGCCCAGTCGCTGACCACCTCGGGCTCGAAGGTGCCGATCATCGCCGAGGCGACCACATCGTCCTACCAGCAGATGGTGCTGCTGAAGAACCCGAACATCTACGAGCTGTCCCTCAACCCGTTCGTTGACCCGACGTCGACCTCCCCGGCTGTCCAGGACTACGTGAACGCGCTGAAGCAGCAGAACATCACCGGGGTCAGCGCCATCAACGGCCAGTCGATCGCGATCACTTACGCGGCGGCCGAGTCCCTGATCGCCGCCCTCAGGACCTGCGGCGCGAACTGCACCAACGCCAAGGTCAACGCGGCCCTGCAGACCGTGTCGGTGAACCTGCCCGGCATCAACACCGACTACTCCTACACCGCCAGCAGGCACTACCCGCAGACCACGTTCCAGCTGTACCAGTGGTCAGCCAGCAAGAACGACGTCGTGCAACTGCGCGACGACGTGCCGTCCAACCCCATCCCGTCCGGCAGCTGAGCCAGCTCAGCTGAGTAGACGAAGCGCGTACGAGCGGAGGCACCCCCCATGGGATCACTGATTCTCATCACCACGCTGACGCTCGGCGCGGTCTACGCCCTCATCGGGGTCGGCTTCGTGGTCATGTTCCGGGCAACCGGAGTGCTGAGCTTCGCCCAGGGTGCCTTCTTCCTGCTCGCGTCGCTCATCTTCTACAGCCTGACCAACGCGGGCCTCGGCCTGTGGACCGGGCTGATCGTGGCCACGATCCTCGTCGGCCTGGCCGGAGCACTGTGCTATCTCACGGTGTTCCGGCAGGCCGGCTACGACCTGCTGTTCGTCTCGCTGGCGACAGTCGGGCTGGGCACGGCCATCGAAGCCGCGGTCGCGCTCGGCTGGGGCTCCAACCTGTTCGAGCCCAAGCAGCTGCTGCCATCGGCAGCGCACACGCCGTTCGCCGGCATCAAGATCACCGACTCTCAGATCGTCACGATCATCCTGGCGATCGTCCTGATCGCGGCGCTGTTCGCGCTGATCTACCGCACCCCGGTCGGACTGCGCATGCGCGCGGTCGCGAACGACAGCGCGCTGGCGGCTTACGGCGGCGTCCGGGTCGGCCGGATTTCGGCGCTGGCCTGGGGTATCTCAGCCGCGGCCGCAGGCGCGGCCGGGGTCGGCTACACGCTCGGTACCGTGATCGACCCGACCTCGCTGCCCTCACTCGGCATCGTTGTCTTTCCCGCGATCATCATCGGCGGCCTCGACTCACTGGCCGGGGTCGCCGTCGGCTCCCTCATCCTCGCCCTCGTGCAGACCCTGGCCTCGGTCTACATCGGCAGCGACTGGCAGGACATCGTCGCCTACGCGCTGCTGCTCGTGCTGCTGTGGGTGCGGCCGACCGGCCTGTTCGGCTCCAAGAGCCTGGTCCGGGTATGACGGGCCGGGCCCGGCTAGGTTCCGGCGAAGTACGACCTGATCTCGGCGATGAGCTGCTGGTGGACCGCCGACAAGGTCCGGTTGCGCCGGTGCACGAGCCAAACTGGCGCGGCGATGTGCACGCCATCGACCATGACCTCGCGCAGTTCGCCGGTCTGCAGCTCACGGCGGACAGCGCTGCGGAACAGGCAGGCAACCCCGACGCCGCTCGCGACCGCGGTCTTGATGGCCTCCGGATGGCCGAACTCCATGACCGCGCGCCGGGCCGGCAGGCCGAGTATCTCAAACTGATTGTCGATGAACACCCGGCGCAGCGAGCCGTCCTGGGCTTCCACGAACGGCAGCCCGGCCAGGTCGGCGACCGTCAGCCAGGCCGGCCTCGGTGACTCCGCTCGGCGGCGCGACGATGACCAGCTCGTCCGAGCCGATCTGCTCGCAGACCAGGGACGCCAGCGCGGGCGGGCGCTGGACCGCGACCACCGACAAGTCGTTCCGGCCCGTCAGCGTCGCCTCAATCGCGTGCTCGGCTCCTTCCACGTCGACCCGGATGCGGACGTCAGGCTGGCGCCGGGCGAACGTGCTCAGCAGCGAGGGCAGCTCGTAGCTGCCGATGGACATGCTGGTCGCGATGACGATCGATCCGCGCAGCCCGTCGGACAGACCCTGCAGTTCCCGGTCGAATTCCCTGGTCCGGCGCAGCATCTCGGTGCACCATTCGTGGGCCAGGCGCCCGGCCTCGGTCAGCACCAGGCGGCGCCCCTCGCGCTCGAACAGCCGGGCGCCGAGGCGGCGCTCAAGGGACTGGATGTGCTCGGTCACCACGGGCTGCGCGACCTTCATCTGGTCGGCGGCGCGGCTGATGCCGCCCAGGCCGACGACATAATCGAAGACCTGGAGCTTCTGGAAATTGATGCGGTCGTCTATAGCCACCTGACGAGGTTAGGCCGGGAACATGGACATTGACGAAATCCTCAGGCCCGCCGCGGCCGGCCGGCCGCCGGCCGCCATCTACAGCTCAGCCGCCGTTCACGAGGCGGAGCGGGCGCGGCTGTTCCCGCGGACCTGGCAGTTCCTCGCGCACGAGTCCGAGATTCCGGCGCCCGGCGACTTCGTGGTCAGGCGCATCCTCGACGACTCCTTCATCGTCTCCCGCGACGACCAGGGCACCGTCCGGGTCCTGCTCAACCTGTGCCTGCATCGCGGCATGCAGGTGTGCCGCTCGGAGACCGGCAACACCACGCATTTCCGCTGCCCTTACCACAACTGGACCTACCGGAACACCGGTGAGCTCGTCGGCGTGCCGTTCCACCAGGACGCTTACGGCGGCGAGGCCGGCCTGGCCAAGGCTGACCGGCGCCTGGTCAGCCCGCGGCATGAAACTTACCGCGGGCTGATCTTCGCCTGCCTGGACGCCGCTGCCCCGAGCCTGGCCGAGTATCTCGGCGACTACCGCTTCTTCCTGGACTTCTACCTTCATCAGAGCGAGGGCGGGGCCGAGTTCCACGGCCCGCAGCGCTGGATGATCAACGCGAACTGGAAGATCGCCGCCGAGAACTTCGCCGGTGACAGTTACCACACGCCGCACACGCACGCGAGCATCGTGGAGATCGGGCTGTTCCGCGAGCCGCGGGCCGCCAAGCGCAAGGAAGGTGCCACCTACCAGACCGGCCCCGGCGGTGGCACCACCTACAAGCTGCCGACCGGCGACGCGAGGGAGAACCTGGCCTACGTCGGCTACCCGGCCGAGATGATCGAGCGGATGCAGACGGCCTGGACCGGTCAGCAGCACGAACTGATCGGGCCCGGCCGTTTCATGGTGTCGGCGTCCACCTTGTTCCCGAACCTCAGCCTCGTGCACAACTGGCCGCAGGTGAATGCCGAGGGCCTGATCGTCCCGTTCATCTCGGTGCGGCTGTGGCAGCCGGTCGGCCCGGCGGAGACCGAGGTGCTGTCCTGGTTCGTGGTCGACAGCGAGGCGCCGGAGTGGTTCAAGGCGGCCTCCTACCGGGCCTACCTGCTGTGCTTCGGGTCCTCCGGCATGTTCGAGCAGGACGACGTGGAGAACTGGACCTCGATCACCGCGATGTCACGCGGCTATCTGTCCCGGTCGGTACTGCTCGACTCGACCATGGGGCTGGCCGCCGCGCCTCCCGCGGCCGAGATGAACTGGCCTGCGCCGGGGGAGGCGCACGTCGGCTTCGGCGAGTACGGCCAGCGCGCCTTCCTGCGCCGGTGGGCGGATTACTGCGCGGCCCCCGGCTTGCCCGGCTGGGAGGGGAACGACTGATGACCAGTCCCGGACGCCGTCTGGACGCCGCCGGCCAGCACGCTGTCGAGCAGTTCCTGTACGACGAGGCGGCACTGCTCGATGATCTCCGCTACCGGGACTGGCTGGCGCTGCTTGACCCCGCGATCCGGTACGTGATGCCGGTCCGGGTCAGCTCGGCCCACGGCAGGCCGGGCCACCTCGCGGACATGGATCACTTCGACGAGGACCTGTACGGGCTCACCAAGCGGGTGGAGCGGCTGGAGACCGAGCAAGCGTGGACCGAGGAGCCGCCGTCGCGGCCCCGGCGCTTCGTCACCAACGTTCGCGGATTCTGGCTCGCCGGCGGTGACCTGGACGTCCGCAGCTCGCTGCTGCTGTTCCGCAGCCGCGGTGACCTGCGGCCGCCGGAGTGGCTGTCGGCTGGCCGCAAGGACCGGCTGCACCCGGCCGGCCAGAGCTTCCGGCTGGTGCACCGCCAGATCTCCGTGGACGAGTCGGTGCTGAGGACGCAGAACCTTGCCCTCTTCATCTAGCGGCACCGCCCCCGGCGGCGGCGCCGGGGGTGCCGACGCCGGGCTGAGCGGCCGGGTGGCCGTGCTGACCGGAGCCGGATCGGGCATCGGGCGGGCTGCTCTGGACGCGCTTCCTGCAGGCCGGCGTCCGCGTCGCCGTGCTCGAGCACTCGGCCGCCAAATGCGAGGAGCTTCGCGGTCTTGGCCCGGACGTGGCGGTGGTGGAGGGCGACGCGGCCGTCTGGGCGGACACCCAGAACGCCGTGGCTGCCGCCCGCGCGTTCGGCCGCGTTGACATCGCCGTCAGCTTCGTCGGCACCTTCGATCACTACCGGCCGCTGACCGAGATCCCGGCGGATCAGTTCGACGCGGCCTTCGATGAGATGTTCACCGTCAACGTCAAGAGCGCTCTGCTGCTGGCCCGTGCGGCCGTCGCCGACCTGCGCGAGACCCGCGGAACGCTGATCCTGACGTTGTCAAGCTCGAGCTTCTACGCCGGCCGCGGCGGCCCGCTGTACGTGGCGTCCAAGCACGCGCTGCGCGGCGCCGTGCTCCAGCTCGCCCGCGAGTTCGCGCCCGAGGTCCGGGTGAACGGGGTGGCGCCCGGCGGCACTCTCGACACCGACCTGCGCGGCCTGACCAGCCTCGGCCAGGACGCGCTGCGGCTGGACGACCGGGCCGGGCGCAAGGAGCAGCTGGAAGCCCGCACGCCGCTCAGCCGGGCGTTGTCGGCGCGCCGACCACGCCGCCTGCTATCTGTTCCTGGCCTCGGCTGCCGCGGCCGGGATGACCGGGGAAATCCTGCGCAACGACGGAGGTCTTGGTGTCCGCTGATCAGCCGGCAGGCCCGTCCGGCAGCACGGTGCCGGAGTTCCTGATCCGCAGCGCCGAGCTGTGGCCCGACCAGGAGTGGGTGCGCACGCCGACGGCCTCGGCCTCCCGCGCCGCCGTCCTGACCAGGGCGCGGCACTGCGCCGGCGGCCTGCGGCAGGCCGGCATCAGGCCCGGTGACCGGGTCGTGCTGGCCGCGCCGAACTCCGTCGAATTCCTGGTCGCGTGGTTCGCCGCGATGTTCGCGCGCGCGCCCGTGCTGGCCGTCAATCCCCGTGCGGCCGCCGCGGAGCTGGCGGGCGTCACCGCCGCGCTCCAGCCGAAGCTGATCATGGCCGCCGGAGACAGTGCGCCGGAACTGGCGGCCGCACTGCCCGCGGACCGGGCCGCCGGGTCAGGCCCGGCCGTACCGGTCCTGAGCATCTCCGAACTCGAGCAGGCGGCGCCGGCCGACCCGCTGCCGGCCGACCCGGACGAGCATGTCGCCTACCTGCAGACGTCCGGGAGCACCGGGACGCCGAAGTTCATCATCCGCACGCACCTGATGTACACGCTCGCAGCCGAGGCCTTCCCGTGGTGGCTGGGCCTGGTCGACCGTGACGTCATGCTGACCACCCTGCCGCTGGCCCACGGCAACGCCCAGCTGTACTCGACCCTCGGGTCGCTGGGCCTGGGCGCGCGGCTCGCCTTGCTGCCCGGCTTCTCAGCTACGACGTTCTGGGATGATGTCTGTGCCTACCGCGCGACCCAGTTCAACGCGGTCGGGGCGATGCTGGAGATCCTGATGCAGCGGGCGCCGGACGCGGCTGAGCGGGACCACCGGGTCCGCCTGTGCTATACGGCGCCAGCGCCCGGCCGGCAGCGTCACCAGGCGATCTCCGAACGATTCAACCTGCACCTCGTCACCGGCTACTCGCAGTCAGAGGCGGGCGGCTTCGGCTTGGTCATGCCCCTGCAGGGAGCACCCAGGTACGGATCGATGGGCCGGCCGCGCCAGCACCCGCGGCTCGGGACCGTCACCGCGGCCCGGCTGGTCGACGCCGGCGGGGCCGAGCTCGGCGATGACGCGATCGGCGAGCTTGAGATCCGCAATCCGACCGCCACGCCCGGCTATCTGGGACGGCCGGAGGAGTCCGCGGCCCTGCAGCGAGACGGCTGGCTGCGCACCGGCGATCTGGCCTGGCGCGACTCCGACGGCTACTACTACTTCGGCGGCCGCAGCAAGGAGCTGATCAGGCATAAAGGCGAGAACCTGAGTCCGGCTGAGGTGGAGCGCGTTCTCGAGGACCACCCCGCGGTCGCGGTAGCCGCGGTCATCGGCGTTCCCTCCGAGCTGAGCGAAGAGGACGTCAAGGCGTTCGTGGTGCTGGAGAGCGGCTCCGCGGCTCGCGAGACCGAGCTGTTCGAGTGGTGCGAGAAGCGGCTCCCGCCGTACAAGTGCCCGCGCTACCTCCAGATCGTCGCGGACCTGCCGACGACCGATAACCAGAAGATCGCCAAGACACGGCTGGCGCGCGAGCGGACCGCTGCCGAGGCCGATCGTCGTACGATGCCGGCGGCTGCTGACGGCCCGGCCGGCCGGGAGGCCTGACGTGCGGCCATCGGCACACAGCCTGCAGGACGGCCAGCGGCACGGTCCGCCGCACGGTCCGCTGCACGGCGTCCGCGTCGCCGAGGCCGGGACGGCGATCGGCGGCGCTGTCGCCGGGTTGCTGCTGGCTGAACTCGGCGCGTCGGTGACGCGCCAGGCAGCCCGGCCGGCCGGTGACGGGCCGGCCCGGATTGCCCACCGCGGCAAGACGACGTCAGGTCCGGCTGACCCGCTGCCGTCCGCTGATGTTTTTCTGCTCGGGCCGGGGCAGCAGGCGCCGCCCGGCGCCCCGGTGGTCGTGCAGTTCCCAGACCAGCCGACCGAGGACCTCGAGGGCCTGAGCCCGGCCGGGAGCATGCTGGCCGAGGCCGGATCGGGTCTCATGCGGCTGCAGCTCGGGCATCGTGACGGCCCGTTCTGCCTGGCGTCGCCGGTCGCCGGCCTCGGGGCCGGAATTCTCGGTGCGCTGAGCGCGGTCTGCGGCCTGCTCAGCCAGGCCCGCGGCGGCCGGGCGGGCTGGTCGGGCAGCGTCAGCTATGCCGACGGCGCCTGGGTGATGCAGACGCTGTCCGCCTCCTTCCTCAGTGAGCGGGCCGGCGCGGACCTGCGCACCAGGTACCGCGACCCGTACACCGTCTCGTTCAGCCCGATCATGAGATTCCACCGGGCGCGCGACGGCTGGGTCTTTGTCGCCGCCGTCTCCCGGCACATGTGGCACACGCTGTTCGGCCTGGCTGGCCGCCCGGAGCTGACGGAGGATCCGGCGATCGAGTCGGCCCTGCCGTTCAACATCGCCGACCAGGCGCAGGGCGAGGCGCTCGCCGCGCTGGTGGCGGAGTTCGTCGCCGGCCGCACGGTGGCCGAGTGCGTCGACCTGTTCGTCGGCCACAAGATCGTGGCGGCGCCGGTGCTCAGCGGACAGGAGTTCCTTGTCCACCCGCAGGCGGCGGCCAACGGGCTGCCGGTGGAGATACACGACGGCCACGGCTCGCAGCTCCAGGTCGGCCGGTTCGTCCAGTGCACGCCAGGTGAGCAGGACGCCGCTCCGCTTGATGCCCTCCCGGACGTCAGCGCCGGCCCGCTGCAGGGCGTGCGCGTCATCGACGTGTCCCGTGCCGCTGCCGGGCCGATCTGCGGCCGGGTGCTCGCCGACCTCGGCGCCGAGGTGGTCAGGGTGGAGGATCCTGCCGGCGAGACCAGCAGGCAGGTGGGGCTGACGTTCGCCGCCAACAACCGCAACAAGCTCTCGCTCGGCGCCGACCTGACCCGGCCGGAAGGGCTGGACCTGCTTGCGCGGCTGACCGGGCAAGCCGATGTCGTGCTGACCAACGCGCTGCCCGAAGCCAGCGCCAGGCTCGGGATCGATCCGGTCTCCGTCGCCGCCCGCAACCCGGCGGCGTGCCATATTTCCATACTCGGGTTCGGCCGCCAGCCGCCGTTCGGCGGCCGGCGGGTGGTCGACGCGGCCGCGCAGGCGCTGTCCGGGCAGGCCCTGGCTGAGGGCGGCGGCCAGGAGCCGGTCGGCTGCACCGGCGGCTTCCTGGACAACGGCACCGGCTGGCTGGCGGCGCTCGGCTGCGTCGCCACGCTCTACCAGCGGCAGCGGTCCGGCCGGTCCGGGGCGGTCGAGGCCAGCCTGCTGAACACTTCGGCGTTCATACAGCTCTTCAGCCTGGCCGATCCGCGGCCGCCGGGTCTCGCGCTTGATCCCGGCCGGTGGGGTTACGCCGCGGACCAGCGGCTCTACCAGGTCCGGGACGGCTGGATCTGCGTCGCCGCGACCAGCCAGCAGGCGCGCGCGGCGTTCGGTGCGGCCGCGCGCCAGGCTGGCGGCAGCGATCCCGGCCGGCTCGTGCACGGGCCGGCGGCCGTGCAGTTCGCGCGCCTGCTGGCGACGATGGATACTGCCGCCGTAGGCGAGCTTTTCGAGCAGGCTGGCTTCACCAGCTGGACACCGGTCCGGACGCTTGAGGACGCCGCCAGGGCAAGTGAGGACTTCGTGCGCATACCGCAGGACCCGTGGGGCTCCGTGATCCAGCCCCGGCTGCTTCCCCGCTACCGGGGCGATGACCGCCCCGCGGTCGCGGGCGCGGCCGGCGCTCCCGGCCGCGACGATGCCGAGATCCTGCGGCGGTACGGGCTGGCCGCCGAGCGGGACCGGCTGGTGGCCAGCGGGGCCATGAGACAGGAGCCGGGCCCGGTCCGGCTGCAGGCGAGCTCGGTGTGACCGGGCAGCCCGGCCGGGGCTCGGTGCTGCTGACCGATCACGCCTGGCCCGGTGTCGAGGTGGAGGCTCGCCTGTGCGCAGACGCCGGATTCGAGCTGATCGAGGCGCCGCCGGATGCGTCGGAGGATGTGCTCGCCGGGCTGGCCGCTGACGCCGACGGGATCCTCACCTGCTGGGCTCAGGTCACCGGCCGGGTCATCGGGGCGAGCCCCGCTCTTAAGGTCGTGAGCCGGATGGGCGTCGGTCTCGACAACATCGACCTGGCTGCCGCGGCCGGCCGGGGAGTGGTGGTCACCCGCGTTCCCGACTACTGCGTCGAGGAGGTGTCCGATCACGTCATCGGCCTGCTGCACGCGTGGGCCCGCTGCATCGTGGCCGGCGATCGCGACATCAGGGCCGGACGGTGGGATCCGGCCGGCTACGCTCCCCGCCGGGTTTCCAGCCAGGTGGCCGGCGTCATTGGCCTCGGCCCGATCGGACGGCGGACGGCGGCGAAGCTGCTGGCGCTTGGCTGCCGCGTCCTGGCCGATGACCGGCACCCGGAGCGCGCGCCGGCCGGCGTCGAGACGGTGCCCGCCGAGGTGCTGCTGGGCGAGTGCGACGTGGTCAGCCTGCACCTGCCGCTGACGGCTGCCACCAGCGGGCTGATCGGCGCGGCCGAGCTGGCGCTGATGAAGTCCGGGGCACTGCTGGTCAACACCAGCCGCGGCGCCCTGATCGATGTGCCGGCGCTATGCGCGGCTCTGGACCGCGGCGCACCGGGCTGTGCCGCGCTCGACGTCTTTCCCGGCGAGCCCGCAGTCCCGGCCGCGCTGCTGCGCCGCGGCGATGTGATCCTCACGCCGCACATCGCCTTCTCCTCGGATGAGTCGGTTCTGGAACTGCGGCGGAGCGCCACCGAGGATCTGCTGCGCGTGCTGGCGGGCGCGCCGGCCCGGCATCCGGTGCCGTCGTGACTCAGCGCGCCGCCCCGCCAGCGGGCAGCGAGGACAGTTTCGACACGATCGTCGCCGCCCTCCGGGAGGCTGGCCGGCTGACCGGCGCCAGCACCATCAGGCGGCTGGCGGGCGGAGTGTCCAGCTTCATCGCGGTCGTCGACGAGGACACCGCTCCGTGGGTCGCCAAGGCATCCCGGCACCGGCTCGACGTCGCCGAGGACTGGACAGCCGACCCGCGCCGCGCCCACCGCGAGGGCGCCGTGCTGCGCGCGCTGGCCGGCCGCCTCGGGCCGCTGCGCGTCCCGCTGGTGTACCGCGTCCATGAGGCTCCGCCGATCCTGGAGCTTGAGTGGTTCGGGCCGCCGGCGGTCAGCTGGAAGGACGAGCTGCTGGCCGGGCGGGTGGACCTGACGATCGTCGGCGCGCTGGCCCGCGGGATGGCCGTGCTGCATCAGACCGCTCTGCCTGCCGGGCTGGACCGGGACACTGGCGCCCTGCTGTTCGAGACTCTGCGGCTGGCCCCGTATTACCGCGAGGTGGCGGCCAGGCGGCCGCAGGACGCACCCGCGCTCGCGGCCCTGATCGCCGAGTGCGCAAGTCCGGCGGCCGCCTGCCTCGTGCACGGCGACTTCACGCCCAAGAACGTGCTCGCCACCGGCGGCGATCCTGTCCTGCTGGACTGGGAAGTCGTGCATGCCGGCGACCCGGCGTTTGACCTCGGCATGCTCAGCGCCCATCTGCTGCTCAAGGCCTGCCGCTCGGCGCCGGTCACGGCAAACCCGGCCTGGACCGCGGCGCGCGCGCTGGCCGCCGGCTACGACGGCCCGGCCGATCCGGGCCTGGCCGTACGGCACGCAGGCGCGATCATGCTGGCCCGGTTGTGGGGGAAGTCCACGGTCGACTACCTCCGCTCGCCGTCCGAGCGGTCCGCGGCGGCGGACATCGGGCGCCGGGCGCTGCACGGGGGCTGCCGCTCGCTGCCCGCGCTGCTCGACGACCTGCACCGGGAGGGTCTGTGATCACCATCGCGTCGGTTGACGCCGGCTGGCTGCTCGACTCGCGCGCCACCCCGACCATTGAGGTCACGGTCACTCTCAGCGACGGGTCCCGGCACCGGGCGATGGCGCCGTCGGGCGCCTCGACCGGTTCGCACGAGTCGGTGGAGCGCCGCGACCGTGATGACCCGCGCTGGCGGGGCCGCGGGGTTGCGGCCGCGGTCGCGGCCGCCCGCACCGCTGGCCGGGCGCCTGGCCGGCCTCGCCCCCGACGACCAGGCGGCTGTCGATGCCCGGCTCATTGAAGCGGACGGCACGCCCAGCCGGGAGCGGCTCGGCGTCAACACCCTGGTAGCAGCATCCGTCGCCTGCGCGCGGGCCGGCGCGGCGGTGACCGGCCGCGAGCTGTGGCAGCACCTCGGTGACGGGCGCCGCCCGGTGCTGCCGGTGCCGATGGTGAACATCATGAGCGGCAACCTGCACGCCGCCGGGGGCATGGACATCCAGGATGTGCTCGTCATCCCGGCTGGCGCCAGGGACTTCGCGACCGCGCTCGAATGGGTGCACGATGTGTACCACGCGGCCGGAGCGCAGCTGCGGGCCCGCGGCGCCGTCGGCCCTGGTCGGCGACGAAGGCGGCTACGGCGCCCCCGCCGCCGGCAGTGAGGACGTGATCGCGCTGGTCGCCGGCGCCATTGCCGCGACCGGCCTGGCCCCCGCGCAGGTGAGCATCGCGCTGGACGTGGCCGCCACGCACCTGGCCCGGCCGGACGGCACCTACCGGCTGGACGGCCGCGAGTACACCGCCGCCGGGCTGGCCGGCGTCCTGGCCGGCTGGGCCGCCGCCTACCCGCTCACCTCGATTGAGGATCCGTTCGGCGAGGACGACTGGCCGGCCTGGCAGGACTTCGCCCGCCGGTGCCCGCGGCTGCAGCTCATCGGGGACGACCTCATCGCGACCCACCTGGACCGGCTGCGGCGGGCGGCCGCGGACGGTGCCGCCAACGCCGTCCTGACCAAGATCAATCAGATTGGCACCGTCACCGAGGCGCTGCAGGTCGCCGATGAGGCCGCCGCCCTCGGTCTCGCGGCGGTGATCTCGGCCCGGTCCGGGGAGACCGAGGATGACTGGCTGGCCGACCTGGCCGTGGCCTCCGGAGCCGGCCAGATCAAGGTCGGGTCGGTGGCCCGCTCCGAGCGGCTGTCCAAGTACAACCGGCTGCTGCGGATCGAGCGCTCGCCCGGAGCTCCGCCGTACGCCGGGTCAGCCGGCCGGCCGGTCTTCGGCACGTTTGAGCGGCTCCCGGCCGGCCGGGACCCGGCCGCGAGAGGATAGGAACGCCGCCGGTCACCGGACCGGCAGCAGGACGGCACAGAAGCGGGAGCTGATGGCAGGAACGTCGAAAGACGACCGGACCGGTCCGTACGAGCAGATCTACCGCCGGATCATCGAAGGCGTGTACCGGCCGGGTGAGCGGCTGATCGAGCAGCGGATCGCCGAGGAGCTGGCGGTGTCCAGGACACCGGTCCGCGAGGCCCTGGTGCGGCTGGAGGGCGCCGGCCTCGTCGTCAACGCGCGGCATAAGGGGGCCATGGTCAGGACCCTGACCCGCGAGGACATCGTGGACCTCTACGAACTGCGCGCGGTACTGGAATCGCTGGCCGCCAAGCGCGCCGCCGCGCACGCTGACGAGGACGACCTGACCCGGATGGACGAGGCCATCGCGGAATTCGACCGCGCCATCGCCGGCACCGGCCCGATGACGATCGATGAGCTGCACGAGCTGAACGCGGCGAACAGGAAGTTCCACGAGACCGTCCTGACGGCCGCCCGGCATCCGCTGCTTGGCCAGCTCCTGTCGGTGACGGTCGACGCGCCGCTGGTGTTCCAGGCCTTCCGGCGCTTCGACCGGTCCGAGTCGGAGCGGTCTAACCTGTTCCACCGCCTGCTCAGGCACGCTATCGGGGTGCAGGACGGCTCGCGGGCCGCGCGGCTGATGACCGAGCACATTGAGCAGGGCCGCGACGTGCTGCTGGCCGGCTTCGACGAGGTCGGCTCGGTGGATGGCCTGATGGACGCGGCACCGACCCTGTCACAAGGCTGAGCCGCCGCTTATCCGGCGGCTCAGCCTCAGCGGCTCAGCCTCAGCGGCTCAGCCCGGCGGCTCAGCCTCCGGCGATGTCGGCGCCGATGTCGCGGCTCTGCGCACCCTCAGGAGCGGCGATCTCCTGCACCGGCTCCTCGCGGTCGTCGTACTCCAGTCGCAGGGCGCGGCTGATCGTCGCGTGCATCGCGTACATGGCGGTGATGTAGGTGAGGTCGAGTACCTGCGAGTCGCTCAGGTGCTTCTGCAGCACCGCGAAGACCGCGTCATCGACCCGGCCCCGGTCGGCGACGATGGCATCGGTATAGGCCAGCACGGCCCGCTCCAGCAGGTCGAACTGATCGGATACGCCCCAGGCCGGGATGGCGCGGATCTTCTCCTCCGGCATGCCGAGGCGGCGGCACGACTTGCAGTGCTGGGAGAACACGAAGCTGCTGCCGGTAAGCCAGCCGGCCCGGGTCTGGCCGAGCTCCCGCAGCACCGGGCTGAGGCGGTCCTCGGACTTCTGGTACAGCCGGAAGCCAGCGACCGCGTGGTGGAAGACCTCGGGCGACAGCGCGAAGACCGTCCACCAGTTGCCGGGCGTACCGGTGGCAGTTCCCGGCTCGGCGACGGGATCACGATCGGGCCCGAACATGCGGTCGTAGGCACGCTCCACGAACTCATTCGGGATGTCGGCCCTGGAGACCTGACTCAGACGGGGCATGGTGCCTGCCTTTCGCTTACTGGGCGATGTGGTGATCGGTACGCGCGGTCGGGTTACTCGCTGATCAGGGCGTTCCAGGCCAGCTCGTAGTTGAACTGCCCGCCGAGGTCGGGCAGCTCGGCCAGGTCAGCAGCGGGCACGTCCGGAGCGGCTGCGCGCAGGCGCGCCAGCTCGACGGTCACCGAGCACAGGACCTCGAGGTTGACAGCCCGCAGCGTTGCTTCCTCGACCGTGCGTCCGGTCGCCGTGATGCCGTGGCCGCGCAGGAGGCACACCTGCGCGGTGCCCATGGCCGCGACCATCTCGGCGGCGAGGTCGGGCCGGGTGATCAGGACAGACCGGGGAAACACCGGAACGCCGGCCAGCGCCAGCTGCAGCGCCGGTATGTTGTACGCGCCGAAGACCGGGCGGAGGGTCAGGCCGGCCAGGCCGCACAGCAGCGCGGCCGGCGGATGCGCGTGCACGACCGCGCCGACTTCGGGCCGCGCCTGGTAGAGCGCGGTGTGGATCGGATACTCGTTCGGCGGGTGCCAGCCCGGTCCGGCGTCGGTCAGCCGGCCGTCGAGGGTCATCAGCGCGATGTCGGCCGGGGTGGTGTTCAGCAGGCCGCGCTCAGCGGGCCCGCGCGAACGGATGAGGATCTCCTCGCGGCCGGGGACGCGAGCCGACACGTGGCCGAGGATTCCGGTCACCAGGCCGCGGCGGGCCAGCGCGCGGCAGGCCTCAGCGGCGACCGCCGTCAGGCGGCCGAGCTCAGCGTGCGCAGGAGCGTCCATCAATGTGCATTGTATACGACTTCTGCGAAGGTGGCAGGCTCTTCCGGGGTAATCCCGTGCTTTACGCACGATACTTTGGCGCTCGCGGCACCGTCGGATCTGTTTCGTATGCAATATCGGGAACGCACTGCTGATCACCCGGCCGCGCCTCGCCGGCGCGCGGCCGCTGCGGGCAGCCAGCCGGGCCGCGCCTTCGCGACCCCGCGAGCCGTCGGGGATCATGGCCTCAGCCCGGCTGGCCCGGGCGCTGCGAGTGAGGCTGACAGCATGGAGACGGCGTGGTGACCCGTGCGGGCACGGTGCGGGCACAGTGCGGCACAGTGAGGCCGTGGTGACGGCGCGGTGAGGGCATCAGGCGCGCAGACCGGGCCGGCAGCCGGCGCGGCGGCACTGTTCGCCCGGCAGTTCGGGCGCGAGCCTGCCGGCGTCTGGCGGGCCCCCGGCCGGGTGAATTTCATCGGCGAGCACACGGACTACAACGACGGGTTCGCGCTGCCGTTCGCCATCGCGCCGGGCGTGTGCGTGGCCGCGGCGGCCCGCCCGGACGAGGTTCTCGCGCTCACCTCCCGCCAGCACGGCGGCCGCGTACTTGAGGTTCCGCTGGCGGCACTCGCGCCCGGCGATCCGGGCGGCTGGGCTGCCTATCCGGCCGGGGTGGCCTGGGCGCTGCGGGCGGCCGGCTATCAGGTCGGCGGCGCCAGCGTGGCCATTGACGCGGACCTCCCGGCCGGCGCGGGGCTATCGTCGTCGGCCGCGCTGGAATGCGCCACCGGACTGGCCCTCGCTGACCTCTTCGGGCTCAGCCTGCCGCGCACCCAGCTGGCGGTGCTCGGACGGCGCGCCGAGAACGATTTCGCCGGCGCTCCGACCGGGCTGATGGATCAGCTCGCGGTGCTGCTGAGTCAGGCGGGCCGCGCGCTGCTGCTCGACTGCCGGACCGCGACCTGGACGCCGGTGCCGTTCGACCCGGCCGGAGCCGGGCTGGTGCTGCTGGTGATCGACACGCGCGCGCAGCATGAGCTGACTGACGGCGGCTACGGCGCGCGCAGGCAGGCCTGCGAGGACGCCGCCCGTGCGCTCGGCGTGTCCTCGCTGCGCGAGATCGACGACGCGGCCGGCCTGGACGGGCTTGGCGACGCGGTCCTGCGCCGCCGCGCCCGGCACGTGGTCACCGAGAACCGCCGCGTCCTTGCCGCCGCCCGGTTGCTGCGGGCCGGCCAGCCCGGCCGGACCGGCGAGTTGCTGACCGCCTCGCACACCTCGCTGCGGGACGACTTCGGGGTGTCCTGGCCCGAAGCAGACGCGACGGTTGACTCGGCCATCGGGGCCGGGGCGCTCGGCGCCCGGATGACCGGCGGCGGATTCGGAGGATCGGTGATCGCGCTCGCGCGCGCGACTGCGGCCGGCGACGTGACCACGGCCGTGACGGCGGCGTTCGCCCGGCGAGACTGGCCGGCTCCCGTGATCAGCACGGCCGTGCCGTCACCGGGCGCGAGCCGCGTCTGGTGACCTGGAGCCAGCCTGGCGCCTCAGCCCAGCTGTCGCAGGCGGCGCGCAGCATCCTCGGGCGCGACGTCATTAGCGAACGCGCCCATGCCCGACTCCGAGCCGGCCAGGTACTTCAGCTTGCCGGGCGCCCGGCGGACCGTGAACAGCTCCAGGTGCAGGGCAAAGTCCGCGGCAGCCCGCACCGGCGCCTGATGCCAGGCCGAGATGTACGGGCCGGCTGCCCGAACAGCCGGTCGAACCGGCCCAGCAGGTCGAGGTAAAGCTCGCAGAACTCGGCCCGGGCGGCGTCGTCGAGCGCCGGGAGGCCGGGCACCCGGCGGCGCGGGTACAGGTGCAGTTCGTACGGCCAGCGCGCCGCGTGCGGGACGAACGCCACCCAGTGGCTGCCCGCCGCCACCACGCGCGCGGAATCGGCCAGCTCCGCCGTTACCAGGTCGTCAAAGAGATTGCCGCCGGTCTCCTCCCGGTAGCCGGCGAGTGAGCGCAGCATCCGGTCCGTGCGCGGAGTGAGGTAGGGGAAGGCATAGATCTGCCCGTGCGGGTGCGACAGCGTCACCCCGATCTCGGCACCGCGGTTCTCGAAGCAGTAGACCTGCTCGATGCCCGGCAGCGTGGCGAGGTCGGCTGACCTGTCTGCCCAGGCGGTCAGGACCAGCCCGGCCTGCGCCGCGGACAGCCCGGCGAACGAGGCCGTGTGGACCGGGCTGAAGCAGACGACCTCGCACCGGCCGGCCGCGGGCCGGGAGCTGAGCAGGCCGGATGCGCTGGCCGGCGGGGCTTCGGGCGAAGCAGCAAGGGCGGGGAAACGATTCTCGAAGACGACAACGTCGTAGTCGGGCGCCGGGATCTCGGTGGCGTGCGCCGGCGTCGACGGGCAGAGCGGGCACTGATCGTCGGCGGGCCGGAACGTGCGCTCCTGCCGGTGGGCGGCGATGACCACCCACTCGCCCAGCAGCCAGTCGAAGCGGGCCTGCGACGCGGCCGGCGGCCGGGTCAGCCGCCGCCGGTCGGGATAGGCGGCCGGATCGGACGGCTTCGCGCCGAAATAGATCAGCGTCCGGCCGTCGGCCAGGGTCACAGTGGTCTTCTGCGTCATCTCTGTGAGCATCCGCGGGTGCCCGCGCGGAGTTTAGCCACGCGGTCAGCAGGTAGACGGACCGCTGCGGCTGAGCGTCCGCGGAACAGATCGGAAAAGGTGATCATAATGGTGTCCTACACCGTGCCCGGCATGAAGGCCGGCGATGCCGAGGCTGTCATCAGCCTCCTGCAGGACCGGCTGAACTCGCTGAGCGATCTGGCCCTGACCCTCAAGCACGTGCACTGGAATGTGACCGGGCCGGAGTTCATCGCGGTTCACACGATGCTCGATCCGCAGGTCGAGGATGTCCGCGACATGACCGACGACACCGCCGAGCGCATCGCCACGCTGGGCGGATCGCCCGTCGGAACACCCGGCGCGCTGGTGGCTCAGCGCAGCTGGGACGACTATTCGATCGGGCGGGCCGGCACGAGCGAGCACCTGGCCGCCCTGGACGTCGTCTTCACCGGCATCCTGGAGGGGCACCGGGAGGCGATCGAGAAGACTGAGCAGCTCGATCCGGTCACCCAGGACATGCTCATCGGACAGGCGGGACAGCTGGAGCGGTTCGGATGGTTCATCCGCGCCCATCTCGAGCAGCCTGACGGCTCGCTGCTGACCCAGAACGCCCGCACTGAGAAGGCCGCGGCCAAGCGCGCTCGCGCGAAGAAGTGACCGCGCAGGCGGCGGTGCCGCCCGTCGCCGCAGGCCAGCGGCTGGCGGTCGCCCGTACTGGCCAGCCGCCGCAGCTGATCCGGAGAGTCAGCGCCCGGATAGCACTGCAGGTCGATCAGCGTGCCGAGGCCGCTCTCCAGGTTGCGGTGGCCGGGCCGCCCGGCCTCGTCACCGAGAACCTCACGGTGCTGCAGGCAGGCCGGCCAGTCGCCGCGCGCGAGGTTGTCATCGAGGGCGAGGGCCGTGTGCATGTCGCTGACCTCGACCGCGGTGAGGTCATTGTCAGCTACCAGGCGGAGATTGCCGGCCGTATGCCCGAGCGGATGGTCACGCCCGCGGAACGCCTGACGTACCTGCGCCCCAGCCGGTACGCGGAGTCTGACCGGCTGGCGGCGGTCGCCAGGGCCGAATTTGCCGGCCTGGCGCCTGGTGCCGACCTGCTGTCGGCCGTGTCGTCATGGGTGGGCACCCGGCTCGCCTACGTACCCGGCAGCAGCAGGCCGACCGACGGGGCCGTGCAGACGCTGCTGTCCCGGCAGGGTGTCTGCCGGGACTATGCCCATCTGGTCGTGGCGCTGCTCCGGGCGCTGGACGTGCCGGCCCGGGTGGTCGCTGTCTACGCCCCCGGACTCGATCCGATGGACTTTCACGCGGTGGCCGAGGTGGCCCTGGACGACCGCTGGCGGGCGGTCGACGCCACCCTGCTCGCTCCCCGCTCGAGCCTGGTCCGCATCGCGACTGGCCGCGATGCCGCCGACACCGCGTTCCTGTCCACCTACGGCGGCGCCGTCAGGCTGGCCGGCCTCCAGGTCACCGCGGTCACCGACGGCGACCTGCCCGGTGACAACCCGGCTGAGCTGGCGGCCCTTTCCTAAGGCAGCCCTGCGGGGACTGCCGGGCGGTCAGGTCGCGGCCAAGCCGATGCCGCCTGAGTCCTCGACCGCCGGAAACATGACCGGCCCGCTGTCGCGGGCCGGCTGCTGATCGCGCGCGGCTGCATCAGCCGGCCCGGCGCTGGCGACCGCCTCGCGTCCCTCGCGGAGATCCAGGTACCCGTCGAGCCCGGTGAGCCGGACGATGCGGCGGACGACCGGCTGGGCCCCGGTGCAGATCAGCTGTCCGTTCCGTGCGCTGAGCTGCTGATGGGCCCAGATGAGCACAGCCAGGCTGCTGCAGTCGACGAAACCGACCCCGGCGAGGTCGAGCGTGACCGCCTGAGGCCAGCGGCACTCAAACAGGCTGGCGAGCGCCGTGGCGCAGGTCATCCCGGCTGGCGACGTCGAGATCCCCGGCCAGCACCAGCACAGGATCGCCGTGCCGGTCGCGGGTGACCGAGATCGTCAGATGGGGGGAGCTAGCCATCAGCGGCTCCGGCCGCGGGCGCAGGCCGCTGGGCAGAACCGCCAGGTATGAAGGCATGTGTCACAGATCCTCCCTTGGGAGTGATCCGCGGACACACGGCGGAACTGAACCGGAAATCTACCGCGACCGGGCGCTGACGGCAACCGGGGCGCACCGGCCTCGCGGGCCGCGGGCCTGGCCCGGCGGTCGTCAGCGCGGGTCGGCGTCTCGCGCCTGCGCGCCCGGCAGCACCGGGCCGCCGCCTGTCTGCTCATCGGAGCCGGGTGCGGCGACCGGCCCGAGCACGTCGGCGGCGACGTCGGCGACGCGGCGGCGCGAGTCGCGGGCCTGCTTGCGCAACGCGTCGAAAGCGGTGACCGCGTCGAGGCTGTGAGCGGCCATCAGATAGCCGACGGCGCGCTCGATAACGATCCGGTAGTCGAGCGCGTACTGGAGCTGGCCCGCGAGTGCGCTGTGGTCCTGCGCGGCCAGGGCCGTGCCGACAGCCTCGGCGATGAGGTTCGTATAGGCGCGGAGCGCGGCAATGTCCGAGTCATCCCAGTCGGTGGGCCGGTCGTGGTAGGTGTTCAGGGTCCCGACCGGGCTGCCGCTGAGCATGATCGGGATGCCGGCCACGGCCCGGATGCCAGGCGGCAGATGGGTCACCAGGGCTGGCCACCGGCTGTCGGCCTGAAGGTCGGAGCTGGCCACCTCGCGCGCGTAGACGTACGACTCATAACACGGCCCCTCGCCGGCGGCTGCCTGGGCCTCTTCGAGCTTCCGGCCGTCGTCATCGGAGGCCGCGACGTAGGACAAATATCCGGAATCAGTGACAAACATGATGCCGGCTCCGCTGTAGCCGAAAACCTCGTTGACCGAGTCGACGGCCCGGTCCATGACGGTGATGAGGTCGGAGGCGCTGGCGGCACCGCGCAGCCGCTGCAGGCTGGCCTGCAGAGCCTGCTCATCGATGTGCGCCATTGCTGTCCCGCCTCCCCGCTCGGCCCGTCCGCCGGCGAGCCCTGACTGAGCCGGAGCCGGTCGCGCACGGTCAGGCCACGCTACCCCGGCCGGGCGGAGCCGGCGCCGGGTGCCGGGCCGGCTGCCAGCCGAGTCAGTGCGGCCGGTTCGCGCTGGCCGAGTGGTGGTGCTGGTGCTGGTCCAGTGCTTCAAGCGGGCCGGGATAAGCAGCCTCGGCCCGGTCACCGAGCTTGCCGGCCTGCCGCCGGACCAGCCAGATCGCGACCGCGATCACGACGATCGCGAGACCGCCGAGTATCCAGCTGATCGTGCCGGAGACGCGCTGCAGGGTGTCGCCGGCCAGATAGGACGCCGCCGTGTAGATGCCGGCCCAGACGATGCCGCCGGCCGCGTTCGCCAGCGCGAACTTCCACCAGTGCATCCGGCTGACCCCGGCCAGGAACGCAGCGTAGGTCCGGAGCACCGACACGAAGCGGCCGAAGAAGACGACTTTGCCGCCGTGCCGGTCGAAGAGGTACCTGGCGGTCTTCAGCTTCCGCTCATCCAGGCGAACCTTGGAGCCGTAACGGCGGGCCAGCGGGTACCCGCCCTTGGCGCCGAGCCAGTAACCGATGTTGTCGCCGATGATCGCCGCCGCGGCGGCCACGATGAAGATCAGCCAGGGCGACAGGTGGTGGGTATGCCCGGCATACACGCCGGCCAGGATCAGCGCCGTCTCGCCGGGCAGCGGGATGCCCAGGCTCTCGACCGCGACCAGCACGAAGACGGCCCAGTAGCCAAAGCTGGCGATCAGGTGACTGACGTTCATGCCGGCCCGGCACGATCCGTTCAGCGCCGGCCTCCTCGATCAGGGGAGCTTTATTCCGCCGGGCGCCGCTGCGCCCGCCGCCATTATAGGTTCTACAAATTTGTAGAAATTCTCACGTGCCCGGCCAGCTGGCCCGGCAAACACGGCCCGCAGGTCAGCGCCGCAGACCGGCCAGTAGGATCGCAGCGTGCCCTCAGAAAAAGGCCGGGCTCACCTATGAATACCCGCAAGCCGCCGTCGATGCTACCCAGCCTCCGGCTGGATGAACTGCTGGCCGAGCTTCAGGTCCGGCTGCAGGCGATGGTTACTACCAGGGACCGGGTTAACGCGCTGTTCGAGGCCGTCATGGCCGTCGGCGCCAATCTTGATATCGAGGTCGTGCTCCGCGGCATCGTCGAGGCGGCGGTGAATCTCGTCGACGCTCGCTACGGCGCGATGGGCGTGATCGGCGACGGAGGACAGCTCGCCGAGTTCATCCCGGTCGGCTTTACCGACGAGCAGATCAGCGCAGATTCATCACTGGCCGGAGGGCCGCGGACTGCTCGGCGCGCTGATCGCCGACCCTCGCCCGCTGCGCATCTCCAGCCTGAGCGAGCACGAGCTGTCATCCGGGTTCCCGGCCGGGCACCCGCCGATGAGGTCCTTCCTCGGCGTGCCGATCCGGATCAGGGACGAGGTCTACGGGAACCTCTACCTGACCGAGAAGCGCAACAGCGACGAGTTCGACGAGGAAGACGAGGCCGTCCTGGTCGCGCTGGCCGCCGCGGCCGGCGTCGCCATCGAGAACGCGCGGCTGTACGACGAGGCGCGCCGCCAGCAGCGCTGGCTGGCCGCGAGCGGCGAGGTCACCAGAAAGCTGCTGTCCATGCCGGATGCCGGAGACGCCCTCGCGCTGATCACCGCGAAGGCGCTGGAGATGTCCGGCGCCGATCTGGTCGTGCTGGCGCTTCCGGCCGCCGACGGGACGATGCTGGAAATCGAGCACGCGGCCGGCGATGGCGCCGACGATGCGCTCGGTCTGATGCTGCCCGTCGCCGGCTCGGCCTCCGGTCAGGTGCTGTCCAGCGGCCAGCTGATGACCGTCGAGAACTTCAGCCAGGACCCGCACGTCGCCTTCGGCTGCGCAGGGAGAACATTCAGCTCGGCCCGGCGATCCTGGTGCCTCTCGGTACCGCCGGCAACGTGCGCGGCGTGCTCACCGCAGGCCGTCGCCCCGGCGCCATGCCGCTGACAGCGGCAGCGGCCGACATGCTGGTGACGTTCGCCAGCCAGGCCGGGATCGCGCTTGAGCTGGCCGAGCACCGGCGTCAGGCCGAGCGGGTCGCGGTCTTCGAGGACCGCGACCGGATCGCCCGTGACTTGCATGACTTCGTCATCCAGAGGCTGTACGCCACCGGCATGTCGCTGCAGGGCACGGTGTCGCTCGTCAGCTCACCGGACGTGGCCGAACCGGGTCAGCTCGGCGGTGGACGCGCTGGACGAAACCATCAGGGAGATCCGGTCCGCGATCTTCGCCCTCCAGACCCGCCAGGACACGGCCGCCACCGGTCTGCGCGCCCGGATCCTGCGCATCTCGGACGACATGGCCGGCAGTCTGGGGTTCGCGCCCGCGCTCCAGCTGGAAGGACATCTGGATGACGTGCCGTCCGACCTGGCCGAGCATGTGCTCGGCGTCCTGCGGGAGGCGCTGTCCAACACCGCCAGGCACGCCGGCGCGAGCAGCGTCGTCGTACGGGTGGAGGCAGCGCAGGACCTGACCCTGACCGTCACGGACAACGGATCCGGCATCACGCGAGACTGGTCGCCGCAGCGGGCTGCGCAATCTGGAGCAGCGGGCCAGAAGGTTCGGCGGTGCCCTGACCGTGCGGCCTGCCTCCGGCAGCGGCACCGAGCTCGAGTGGCGGGTGCCGCTGGCCGCTCAGGACCGGTGACGGAGCCGGGCGGCCGATGTTCATCCGGGGCTGCTTTCGCAGCTCACTGGCCCGGCGTATGGTCGACAGTGGGTCCGGACCTCGCTCACGGTTTCACGCCGTTGATGGGTCTGCGCCATGCTCTGCCGGTGGTGCAGGTTAGCCGGACTTCGTCGGGTCAGGTGAAGTCCCGACGGCAACCTGAGGTGCTGCTGTGATCGCGGATATCTACCCGGTGGTCTGGACCGGCCAGCAGGCAGTGGTGGTATTTCCCGAGCATGTCGATATGTCCAACTCGGCGGAACTCCGGGGTCAGCTGCTGTCCGTCATCAACCGCGGCGCCACCGCGGTGATCGCGGACCTGAGCGCGACGATGTCGTGCGATCACTCCGGCACCGATGCGCTGGCCCGGGTCTATCAGCGGGCTGCCGTCAGCGGCACCAGCCTGCAGCTGGTGGTCGCCAGTCCGGTCGTCCGCCGGGCGCTGACCATCGCCGGCACGGACCGGCTGGTCTCGGTGTACCCGTTGATGGAAGCCGCGCTGGCCGCTCGGTCGCCGACCGAGGCCAGGGCGCTGGTCGCGGTGTCCGGCGCGGCTGCCCCGGAGGCGCCGCCCGGCCCGGACGTCGGTACCGAGGTCGCGCTGCTGGACGCCGGGGGCGTGATCGTGTCGGTGAACGGGGCCTGGCGGGAGTTCGCCGCGGCGAACGGCGGCGATCCGGCCCGTACCGGAGAGGGCATGTCGTACCTGGAGGTGTGCGCCGCGGCTGATGATGATCCGGTGGCCCGCGCCGTCGGGACGGGCATCCGGCAGGCACTCGCGGGTGAGCTTCCCGGCCCGCTGACCGTACAGGTGCCCTGCCATAGCCCGGATACCTGGCGCTGGTTCGACCTGCTGATCTCCGCCCGGGCGGAGGCCCGGCCAGCCGCCACCGGGGGCAGCGGTCACGCTGTCGCTGGCCCGATCGCAGCCCCGGTCCGCCGCACAGAGTCCGGCGGCACAGCTGAGTCCGGCCGGGGCCACGGGCCAGTCCGCCGACATCGCCCGCCGCCTGAGCGATGATCGGGACCGGATCGCGGCGAGCCTCAACGATCTCGTCGTGCGGCAGTTGTTCTCCGCCGGGTTGTCGCTCCAGGCGGCGCTGAGCCTGCTCGGCGATCATCCGGCGGCGGCGAAGGTGGACGACGCAGTCCTCAATCTGGATCTCGCGATCACTGCGCTCCGGGACATCGTGTTCCAGCCGGACGCGCCCGAGAGCCGCACTTAGCCGCCCATCGACAGGGCGGCCTCCTGCTGGCTGCCGGCATCGAGCGCGACCAGGCCCGGCAGGGTGTGGCCGGCCAGGAACTCCAGACTGGCGCCGCCGCCGGTGGACACATGGCTGAAGTTGCTGTCGGTAAACCCGAGCGAGCGAACCGCTGCCGCCGTGTCGCCGCCGCCGACCATCGTGAAGCCGTTGCAGGCTGACATGGCCTCCGCGACCGCCCGCGTCCCGCCCGCGAACTCCGCGTTCTCGAATGCGCCCATCGGTCCGTTCCAGAACACTGTGGCCGCGCCCGCGAGCGTGATCCGGAACAGGCTGGCTGTCTCCGGGCCGATGTCGAGTGCCTGCTGGCCGGGCGGGATGGCGTCGGACGACACGACCCGCACGGGCCCGGTGGCGAACCGGTCGGGTGCGACCAGCAGGTCGGCAGGCAGCACGACCTGAACTCCGGTGGCGGCTGCCTGCACCAGGCACTGGCGAGCCGCGTCCGGGTCGCCCTGCAGCAGCGAGGCGCCGACGCTGTGGCCCTCCGCGGCCAGGAATGTGGTCGCCATGGCGCCGCCGATGAGCACCTGATCTGCGACCCGGGCGAGCGAGCCGGCCACAGGCAGTTTGTCGGCGACCTTGGCCCCGCCGAGCACGACGACGTAGGGCCGGCGCACGCTGCTGGTCAGCCGGCTGAGCGCCGCGATCTCGGCCTTCATCAGATATCCGGCCGCATGCGGCAGCCGGGCCGGCACGTCGCAGACGCTGGCATGGCGGCGGTGCACGGTGCCGAAGCCGTCACCGACATACAGCTCGGCCAGCGCCGCCAGCTGGCTCGCGAACGCACCCCGGACGGCGTCGTCCTTGCTCGTCTCACCGGGGTTGAAACGCAGGTTTTCCAGCATCAGGACCTGACCGGGCTGCAGCCCGGCCGCGGCTGATCGCGCGACCACGCCGACAGTGTCAGTCGCGAACGAGACCGGGCGGCCCAGCAGCTCGCCGAGGCGGCGTGCGACCGGCGCGAGCGAGTACCGCTGGTCCGGCCGTCCGTCCGGGCGCCCGAGGTGGGAGCAGACGATGACCGCGGCGCCGCGCTCGATCAGCGTGGTCAGGGTGGGAAGCGACGCCCGGATCTTCCCGTCGTCGGTGATCGTGCCCGCGTTCATCGGCACGTTCAGGTCCAGGCGCACGAGGACGCGGCGCCCGCCGACCATCAGGTCATCAATGTCCTTCACGGCCAGGGACCGCCTCTCCGTTACTCCCCGGCCCGCGGCGCGGGGACCGCGCCGGCCGTGACCAGAAATCTGCTGTCGAAGCTCGCGGCGAGGCCGGCCTCAGCCGGCGGCTCGTCGCGGCGCGTGAGGTTCTGGGGGCTGATGACGACGACCGGGCAGTGCGCGCGGCTGAGGCAGGACCTGATGACCGGTCCGATCGACCGCCCGGCGTCCAGGCCGGATTCAGAACCGAGTACCAGCAAGTCGGCACCGCTTGAGCAGTCGACCAGCGTCCGCTCGGCCATGCCCTCGACGACGTCGGACGTCGTGTCCGGCCGGGCCGCCCGCCCGAGTGTCGTCCGCATCGTCGCGGCCAGGTCGCGCCTGGCCTTCTCCAGGACAAGGTGCGGCTCGCCGGCCGGGCCGGCCGGGCGTACGGAGCTCGCGCGGGCCGTTCGACAGCCATGACGATCCTGAGCTGGCCGTGCACGCGATCGGCCTCGGCCGCGGCCCAGCGCAGCGCCGCTTGCGACGCCCGCGATCCGCTGACTCCGACGACGATCGCCGGGTTCCTGGTGGCGTTCATGACGACCTCCGGGGGCTAGGACTGGACGTCGACGGGTACGGGACGGGCACCGCGCTGACGTTCGGGCACCGTGCCGATCAGGACCGTCAGGATCCCGCTGGAGTAGCTGGCGGAGACATCGGAGAGATCCGCGTCAGCCGGAAGCGGGATATTGCGGGCGAACGTGCCGTAGTGGAACTCGCTCTCACAGTCGCGAACGCCGCTGAAGTGGCGCTCGGCGCGGACCGCGAGCGTGCCCGTCTCCACCGAGACGGTGAGATCGGGTCCCGGTTCGATGCCGGGCAGTTCCAGCCTGACCACGTAGCGGGAGCCGGCCGGGTACTGCTCGACCGGGATGGACTGAACGGGCTGGCTCAGCGGGTGCAGAGTCGAGATTGGCGATCCGGCCCAGTCCGAGGTAACCGGTGCGGATGACATCGTGCTCATAGGTCCGTCCTCCTGTTCTGTCTCCAGTCAACGAGGCCGGCCAGCGCCGCAGTAGGGACTTAGGTCGCGACCTGGACAGCCGTGTGTCCCGCTGCCGGGTACCTTCGCAGCGCCGGCCGGGCCGAAGGTCCCTGGTGCCGGCGGCTCCCGATGGGCTGTGCTGGAAGCGGCCCCTCGTGACCGGCGACGCGGGCCCCGGCGAGGAGGACTAGCGGATGCGCGTGATCTCGCACTCGATACTCGGCACCCTGCTCGGCGGGCTGGCCGGGATGCCCAGGGTTGTCGTCAGCGGCAACTTCGCCACGCCCTGGCTGGCCATGAAGATCCTCGACGCTGCCGTGCCCGCCTACCGGCTCTTCGCGCTGAACGCCCAGGCCGGGATTCCCGATCGGGCCGGCGTCTGTCTGGAGTCGCCGTTCGTCGGACCCGGCATGCGCGGCAGCGAGCGACTGCGTTATCTGCCCTGCCGGCTGTCGCTGGTGCCGAGCCTGCTGACCACGGCGCTGCCGCCGGACGTGGTTCTCCTGCACACCTCGGTGCCGGTCAGCGGAACCGTCTCACTCGGCACCGAGGTCAACATCCTGCCCGCCGCTATCGCGGCCGTGCGGGCCCGCGGCGGCCTGGTCGTGGCTCAGCTCAACCGGCAGATGCCCTATACCTTCGGCGACGCCGTGCTGGCTACTGATGAGATCGACCTGGCCATCGAGGCGGATGCGGAACTGCCGTCGCCGCTGCGCCGCCCGGCGGCGCCGGTCCACCAGTCGATCGGCGAGCGGGTCGCGGGGCTGGTGCCCGACGCCGCGACCCTCCAGCTCGGCATCGGGTCAGTTCCCGATGCCGTCGTCGGCGCGCTGCACGGCCGCCGCGGGCTGACGGTCTGGTCGGAGATGTTCAGCGACGGTGTCCTGGAGCTGGAGCAGAACGGAGCGCTCGACCCGGACGTTCCGGTGACCGCGTCGTTCGCCTTCGGCAGCGGCGACCTGTACCGCTGGATGGACCGCAATCCGCGGGTGCGGATGCTGCGCACGGAGAAGACCAATGATCCGGCCCTGATCGCCCGGCAGCCGGCCATGACCTCGGTCAACGGCGCGCTGCAGGTCGATCTGTTCGCGCAGGCGAACGCCGCGCGCGTCAAGGGCGCGATCTACTCCGGCTTCGGCGGCCAGACCGACTTCGTAGTCGGCGCGCTGCACTCGCCCGGCGGCCGGGCCATCATCGCGCTGCCGTCCTGGCACCCGAAGGCAGGAGTGTCGACGGTCGTGCCGCGGCTGGCCGGCCCGGTGACGTCGTTCCAGCACAGTTTCTTCGTCAGCGAGCAGGGCACGGCGACGATCTGGGGGAACGACGCCAGCGTCCAGGCCGCCGAGATCATCTCCCGGGTGGCTCACCCGTCGGCGCGCAGTGAGCTCAGGGATGCGGGCCGGGCACTGGGCTTCCGGCTGGCCTGACGCGGTGGTATTCAACAGGTGTAGAGTTCAATGACCGTTGAGTTACTGGAGGCCGGCCGTGTGGGCGATGATTGTCAAGGAGTTCCGGGAGCTCAGGCGGGACCGGCGGACCGTGGCCATGATGATCGTGCTGCCCGTTGTGCTGCTGGTGGTCTTCGGCTATGCGGCGAACTTCAAGGTGCATGACATCCCGGCCGTCACCGTGGGACCGGCTGCGAGTCAGGCGGCCGCGCTGCTGCGGGAGCCAACCTTCAGGGTCACCGACGTGGATCCGGCCGCCGGCCAGGCCGCGGCGACCCAGAAGCTGCGCGACGGCCAGGCAGTCGTCGCGGTGGTCACCGGCGGCCGGCGGCCGCTGATCCTGCTGGACGGAAGCCAGCTGTTCTCGGTGGAGGCGGCGGAGAACGCGCTGGCGAAGCTGCCGGCGGCGGGCGCGGCAGCCGCTTCGGTGCGCATTCTCTACAACCCGGGCCTGACCACTTCGTGGGTCATGGTGCCGGGCCTGGCCGGGCTGATCCTGGTCTTCATCGGCACTCTGATCACCAGTCTCGGAGTGGTCAGGGAACGGCAGTCGGGCACGCTGGAGCAACTGGCGGTGATGCCGCTGCGAGCCTTCGACGTCATCGCCGGCAAGATCGCGCCGTACCTGATCGTGGCGGTCGTTGACCTGGTGCTGATCATCGTGATCGGGATGGGCGTGTTCCATGTGCCGTTCACCGGCAGCGTCGCCGTGTTTGCCCTCGGTGCCGGGCTGTTCCTGCTGGTCACCCTGGGAATGGGGGTTCTGGTCTCGACGGTCTCGCAGAACCAGGGCCAGGCGATCCAGCTGGCGTTCATGCTCACGCTGCCGCAGGTCCTGCTGTCCGGGCTGATCTTTCCGGTCGCCTCGATGGGCGCGGGCGTCCGGTGGATTTCCTATCTGCTGCCGCTCACCTACTTCATTGACGTCAGCCGCGGCGTGATGCTGAAGGCGACGCCGATCACGGCGCTGGGTGAGCCGCTGGCCCTGCTGGCGCTGCTGGCGGTTGTCGTGCTCGGACTGGCAATCGTCAGGTTCCGCCGCGACCTCGCGCCGGGCGGCCGGACCGCGCCCGGGCCGGCGCCGGCGCCGGCCGAGCCGGGCAAGCTGGCCGCGTCATGAGGTGGGGCCTGCAGGATGTGCACGTCAGCCGCGGCGGCACTGTGGCCCTGTCCGGAGTCACCGTCGCTGTCGATCCGGCCCTGATCACGGTTGTCGTCGGCGGGGACGGTGCGGGCAAGTCCACTTGCCTGGACGTGCTCGTCGGGCTGGCCGAGCCTGATGCCGGCGTCGTCCGCCGCCCGCGGAAGGATCGGATCGGCTACGTGCCGGCGACCGCCGGGCTCTACAGCGACCTGACCGTTCAGGAGAATCTCGACTTCGTCGCCGCCGCCTACCGGCTCTCCGGCGGCGAGCGTCGCCGCCGGGCCGGAGAGCTGATCGAGCAGACGGGCCTGACGGACGCCCGCCACCGGCTCGGCGGACAGCTGTCCGGCGGCATGCAGCGCAAGCTGGCGGTCGGCCTGGCCTTGCTGCACGGCCCGGACCTGCTGGTTCTTGACGAGCCCACCACGGGCGTCGATCCGGTCAGCCGGGCCGAACTCTGGCGCCTCATCACCCGCGCGGCTGCGGCGGGCACAGCGGTCGCCGTTGCCACGACCTACCTGAACGAGGCGGCCAGGGCCGCGACCGTGGTGCTGCTCGAGCAAGGACAGGTGCTGGCCAGCGGGTCGCCCGACGACATCCTCGACAGCATTCCCGGCTCCGTCGGCTCCGCCACCGGGACGAAGCGGCCCACACCGCGATCCTGGCGGCGAGGAGCCAGCTGGCGGGTCTGGGTTCCGGCGGGCCCGCTTCCGGCCGGCGTTCAGCCCGCTGAGCCCGACTTTGACGACGCCGTCGTCGTCGCCGCCCTCGCCGCCGAGTCAGGAGAGTAGGCCCATGGAGGTTCTCGCCGAGGCCCGCGGGGTGTCCAGGCGGTTCGGCGCGTTCACCGCCGTCAGCGACGCCGGCGTGCTGGTGCGGCGCGGTGAGGTCGTCGGGCTCCTCGGCGCGAACGGGCCGGCAAGACGACCCTCATCCGGATGCTGCTCGGCCTCGTGCGGCCCACCAGCGGCATCGTCAGCCTGTTCGGAGCCGTTCCCTCGATTGCCACCCGCCGGCGGGTCGGCTACGTTCCGCAAACGCTCGGCCTGTACGCCGGCCTCACCGTCGCCGAGAACTGGGCCTTCACCACGGCCGCCTTCACCACGGCCGCCTTCACCACGGGCGCCTTCGGCCTCCGGGGCACCCCGGTGCCGCCCGGCATCGCCGCCTGGCGCAGCGAGCTCGTCGGCGACCTTCCGCTCGGCGCCCAGCGCCAGGTGGCGTTCGCCGTCGCCCGGTCGCACCGGCCGGAGCTGCTCATTCTCGACGAGCCCACCTCAGGCGTCGGCCCGCTCGGCGGCGCCCGGCTGTGGGAGGAGATCCGGCAGGCCGCCGTGGACGGCGCGGGCGCCCTGGTGACCACGCACAACCTGGAGGAAGCCGAGCAGTGCGACCGCCTTGTCGTGATGGCCGCGGGGACGGTCGTCGCGACTGGCACGGCAGCGCAGATTACCGGTGCCCGGACGGTCACCGAAGTACGCTGCGACGACGGGAACCGGGCCTTCTCGCTGCTCGACGCCGCCGGGATTGCCGTGCAGCTGCGCGGAAAGGCGCTGCGCGCCGCCGCCCCGGCCGCGCGGGTGGCGCAGCTCCTGTCCGGCGCGGGCATCGGGGCCGCGACCAGGGTGGTGCCCGCCGATCTGGAGGAGGCCTTCGTGGCCATCGTGACATCGCCGGCGGCGGGATGAGCCGGACCGGCAGGCGACCGGGCACGCCCGCTACCAGGGAGGCGATCGTGTCCGTGGCCCGCCGGAGATTTGCCACCCGCGGCTACGACGCGACGTCACTGCGCAGCATCGCCACCGAGGCGGAAGTTGACCCGGCGCTGCTCATCCACTATTTCGGCACCAAAGAAGGCTTGTTCGTCGCCGCCACCGGGCTGCCGTCCGGCTTGTCCGAGCTGTTCGGGAGCATGGCCGCGCTGCCCGTTGCCGACTTCGCCGCGGCGCTGGTGCGCGGCTACCTGCAGCTCGTGGACAGCGACAAAAGCCGCAACGCCATCCTTGCCCTGGTCCGCTCGGCGGTCTCCAGCGAGAAGGCTGCCGCCATGCTCCGGGAATTCCTGACCGCCGAGCTGCTCACCGTCATCGCCCGGCTCACCCGCCACCCGGACGCCCGTCTCCGGGCCGCGCTGATCGCGGCCCAGCTCATCGGCATCGCGACGCTCCGCCACGTCATCCGGGTCGACCCGCTCGCCCGGGCGAGCCCCGACGACATCGTCGCGCTGGTGGCGCCGGCCATCGAGCAGTACCTGCGGTAGGCAGCAGGACGCCCGCCGGAGTCAGCGCTGCGGCTGATGCCCGGCCTGGTCGAAGACACGGGACGCGTACGCGGCCGCCTGCGTGCGGCGCTCCATCCCGAGCTTGGCGAACAGGGCCGAGACGTAGTTCTTCACGGTCTTCTCGGCCAGGTACATCCGCTCGCCGATCTGCCGGTTGGTCAGTCCCTCGCCGATGAGCTCGAGGATCTTCTTCTCCTGCGAGGTCAGCCCGGCGAGCGGGTCCTTCTTCACGGCCTGATCACGCATCCTGGCCATGACCTTGCTGGCCGCCTCCGGGTCCAGCATCGAGTCGCCGGCCGCGACCGTCCGCACGGCCCCGACGAGGTCGGTTCCCCGGATCTGCTTGAGCACGTAGCCGGCCGCGCCGGCCATGATCGCGTCGAACAGGGCCTCATCGTCTCCGAACGAGGTCAGCATCAGGCAGGCGATCTCCGGATGCCGCGACCGGATCTCGCGGCACACGGTCACGCCGTCGCCATCCGGGAGCCGGACATCCAGCACGGCCACATCGGGCATCAGCGCCGGGATCCGGGCAAGCGCCGACTCAGCCGTTCCGGCCTCGCCGATCACCGTGATGCCGGGTTCGGCCTCCAGCATGTCCTTGACGCCACGGCGGACGATCTCGTGGTCATCGAGCAGGAACACCCTGATGCCCGGCTGGCCTGGCTGCTGGTCCGCCATCGACGTTGCCCTTCGCGCGGTAGGAAAATTCGTCAGGACGGGAACGAGGTCACTTGCTGCCCGCCGTCATCAGCCTAGCCGCGGCTGACCTGGCGGGCTCAGGACCTTGGTCCTGATGATCACCGGCCGAAGGACTCAGATTCGCTCCGGAACCATGTCGATGGCCCCGCACGGGCACTCGGCGGCGCAGATCCCGCAGCCCTTGCAGTAATCCAGGTCGATCTCGTACCGCCGGCCAGGGCCGAGCTTGATCACCGCGTTGTCGGGGCATACGCCGTAGCAGTTGTCGCACTCGAAGCAGTTGCCGCAGGACAGGCACCGGCGCGCTTCGTACAGCGCGGTCTTCTCATCCAGGCCGCCGGTGACCTCGTCGAAGGTGGTAACCCTGCGGGCTGCCTCCAGCCGGGGCCGGACGGAGGCCGGGGCGTCGGCGTAGTACCAGGGATTGAGCCGCGAGAAGTCGGCCAGCCGCGGCTCGCCTGCCGCGGGCTCGCCTGCCGCGGGCTTCACGGCCGCGGCCTGACGGGCGGCGGCTGGCCGGGCGGCCCCGTTCCCGTCCTGACGGCTCGCAAGCCAGGCGTCGATGCTGTGCGCGGCCCGTTTGCCGTGCCCGATGCCGACGGTCACGGTGCGCTCGGCCGGCACCATGTCGCCGCCGGCGAAGATGCCGGGACACCCGGTCTGCAGGTCCGAGCCGACCTGGACCACGCCGTCAGCGATGCTGATGCCGGGCACCCCGTCGAGCAGCGACAGCTCGGCCTCCTGGCCGAGGGCGAGCACGACCGTGTCGGCGTCAAGCGTGGTGAACTCGCCCGTGGGCTGCGGGAACCCCGTCTCGTCCAGCTTCATCTTCTCGATCGTGACCAAGCCTTCGTCGGCACGGGCGATGGTGGACAGCCACATCATCCGCACGCCTTCCTCGACGGCTTCCTCCACCTCGATCTCGTGGGCCGGCATCCGGTCCCTGGTCCGCCGGTAGACGACGACGGCGTCGGTCGCCCCGAGGCGGCGTGCCGTCCTGGCCGCGTCCATGGCGGTGTTGCCGCCGCCGTAGACCGCTACGCGGCGGCCGAGCAGAGGCGGCTGGGCGCCGTCCATGGCGTGCAGCAGGGTGACGGCGTCGAGGATCTTCGCCGAGTCGCCAGCCGGGATCTCGGCCCGCTTGCCCCGCTGCGCGCCGACGGCGAGGAAGGCGGCGTCGAATCCGCCGTCGGCCATCGCCGCCTCGATATCGGTGACTGTCTGGCCGCCCTCGAAGGTCACTCCCATGGCGAGAATGCGGCCGACCTCGGCCTCCAGGACGTCGCGGGGCAGCCGGTAGGCCGGGATGCCGAAGCGCATCATGCCGCCCGCCCACGGCGCCGTGTCGCGCAGCGTGACCTGGTGGCCGAGCAGCCGCAAGTGGTAGGCCGCGGACAGGCCGGACGGCCCGGCGCCGACGATCAGCACCCGCTTGCCGCTGTCCGGTGCCGTCACCGGCACGGTCCAGCCCTGGCGGATCGCCTCGTCGCCGAGGAACCCCTCGACCGAGTTGATCCCGACGGCGCTGTCGAGCTGGCCGCGATTGCAGGCGGTCTCGCAGGGCCGGTAGCAGACCCGGCCCATGATCGCGGGCAGCGGGTTGTCTTGCATGATCTGCCGCCAGGCGGCCTCGTCGCCGGCCCCGCCCTCCTCGGCGCGGTACAGCCACTGCTGGATGTTCTCGCCGGCCGGGCAGGCGTGGTTGCACGGCGGCATCAGATCCACATAGACCGGCTGCTCGGTCCGCCAGGTCCCGGTCTTGTTAGCCAGGCTCGAGCCGGGATCCAGAGTGATCGCAAACGGCTTGTCCATTACCTGATGTCCTTTCCGGCGCTGACGGGCGGAAGCTGGCCGCTGAACTGCGCTTCCGGATCACCTGGCGCGGCCGTGTCGAGGCCGAACCTGGCGATGTTCGCGTCGGCGATCCGCTGCAGGTGGGCGATTGTGGCCGCGCCCTCAGGCGAGGTGAACAGATGGGCATAGCGGGTCTGCAGCCTGAGGTAGTCCTCGACCGGCGCGCGCCTGCGGATCGGCGAGACGCTGACCACCTCGCCGCCGACGGCCTCGAAGACCGGGAACAGCCCGGTCTGCTCGGCCAGCCGCGCGATCTTGATGGTGTCACCCGCCGCGCTGCCCCAGCCGAGCGGGCAGGGCACCAGCACGTGCAGGTAACGGGCGCCGCGCATCTTCATGGCCCGCTGCACCTTGTTTTCCAGGTCGCGCAGTCCGGCTACGGTGGCGGTCGCGACGTACGGGATCTGGTGGGCCATCGCGATCAGCGGGGCGTTCTTCCCCTGGCCGAACGCGTTGCCGGGATCCGGGCCGACCGCCGGCGTCGTCGTCGTCCGCGCGGCCGGGGGAGTAGCGCCCGAGCGCTGCACCCCGGTGTTCATGTAGGCCTCGTTGTCATAGCAGATGAACAGCACGTCATCGTTGCGCTCGAACATCCCGGACAGGCAGGCGAATCCGATGTCGACGGTGCCGCCGTCGCCGCCCTGGCCGACGACGCGGACGTCATCGCGGCCCTTGGCGCGCATCGCGGCGGCGACGCCGGTGGCGACCGCGGGCGCGTTGCCGAACAGCGAGTGGATCCACGGGATCCGCCAGGACGTCTCCGGATAAGGCGTGGAGAACACTTCCAGGCAGCCGGTCGAGTTGACCGCGATGAGCTGGCCGCTGGTGGCCCGCATCGCGGCGTCCAGGGCGTACCGGGCCCCGAGCGCCTCGCCGCAGCCCTGGCAGGCGCGGTGGCCGCAGTTCAGCGAGTTGTCCCGGCCGGGCTCAGACTGCACGGACCGCTGGTCGGGAGTGAGCAGCCGGTTGCCGACGGCGAAGCTGCCGACCTGGTAGAACTTCACGGGCTGAGCGGGCATGGAGGTGCTCCTATCCGATCCTGCTGGCGACCGCGCCCAGATCACGCAGGATGTTCTCGGCGGCAGGTCCCGACCGCCGGCTGGCGGCGATCCGGCTCAGCTCGCGGTCGATGAGCCCGGTGTTGAGGTCCAGGAAGGTCAGCGGCTCGAGCTCGTCCTTGCCCGCCCGGGCGAACAGCTCATGCAGGGACGCCTTGGTGATGGCACGGCCGCCGAGCCCGGCGATGACGGTATAGCCGTGCGGGTGGCCGCCCGAGTGCTCCAGTGCCATCCGCACGTTCGCCGCCACGATGCCGCCGATGCCCACGGCCAGCGCCTTCTCCAGGACGACAACGCGGCGCGCGCCTGCCAGCGCGGCTGCGACGGACTCGAGCGGGAACGGCCGGAACGAGGTAATGCCGAGCGCCCCGATCTTCGTGCCGTCGGCCCGCATCTCGTCGATGACGTCCTTGATGGTGCCGAGCACCGAGCCGAGCGCGATGACGATCGTCTCCGCGTCCTGCGTCCGGTAGTGCCGCACCAGGCCTCCGGAGTCGCGGCCGAATTCGCCGGCGAACGCCGCGGCGACCTCGGGGATGAGGGCCAGCGCCTGAGTCTGCCGCGCATGGGCGAGGTAGCGGACCTCGGTGAAGGCCTCCGGGCCGACCATGGCGCCGATGGACACCGGGTCGGCGGGATCCAGCACCTGCCGGGGCTCATAGCCGGGCACGAACCTGTCGACCTGTTCGGGGGACGGGATTTCGAGCCGCTCGTGCGCGTGCGTCAGGATGAAGCCGTCCATGCAGACCATGACCGGCAGTGACACTTCCTCGGCGATCCTGAAGGCCTGGATATGCAGGTCCAGTGCCTCCTGGTTGGTCTCGGCATAGAGCTGGATCCAGCCGCAGTCGCGCTGGGACATGGCATCGCTGTGATCGTTCCAGATATTGATCGGCGCGCCGATAGCCCGGTTGGCGACGGTCATCACGATCGGCAGTCCGAGGCCGGAGGCGTTGTACAGCGCCTCGGTCATGTACAGCAGGCCCTGGCTGGCGGTCGCCGTGTAAGCACGGGCCCCGGCCGCGGATGCGCCGATCGCGACCGACATCGCGGCGAACTCAGACTCGACGTTGATGAACTCGCAGGGTGTCAGCTCGCCGCCCTTCACCTTGGTGGCCAGGGCTTCCACGATGTGGGTCTGCGGTGAGATCGGGTAGGCGCAGATGACCTCGGGCCTGCAGAGCGCGACGGCATCCGCGACGCCGCGGGAGCCCTCGATCTGGCCGATCCGCCCCGGGCCTGCGGGCACCGGGCGGCCCGCGGCCGTCGCCAGCCAGCCGGGTGCCCGGCTGGCCGCATCCGCCGCGTCCAGGCCCAGCTGACCCAGCGCGGCGTCGTAGGCTGCCTGCGCGGCGGCCACGTTTCCCTCGCCGACCTGGCCGCCGAACCGGTCCCGGATCGCGGCCGCGACCGACTCGATCGAGACGACACCGGTGAGCGCGGCGAACCCGCCGAGGAGCGCCGCGTTCGGAACCGGGCGGCCGGCGTGCTGCTGAGCTAGCTCGGTGGCGGGCACCGTGAGGACGGCGCCCGGTGCCAGCCCGCCGGTGAACTCGCCGATACCGAGATCGGCTTCCGGCCGGGACGAGTTGATCAGCAGCCGCGCGCCGGGTCCGGCTCCGTCGAAGACACTGACCTGGTTCAGCAGCGTCGGATCCTGGATGATCAGGACGTCGGGGTACATGACCGGCTCGCGGACCCGGATGGGCCTGTCGTCGATCCGGCAGAACGACATCACCGGCGCGCCGGTGCGCTCCGAGCCGAAGCTCGGGAACGCCTGCGCGTGCCGCCCCTCGGCGAACGCCGCCGCGGCCAGCAGTTCCGCCGCGGTCACCACGCCCTGGCCGCCCCGGCCGTGGATCCGGATTTCGAGCATGCCCGGTGCCTCCTCGCGCTGGCCGGCAGTCACCGGCCCTCCCTGAGATGCTGGCACCGCCGGTCACGTCCGGCCGGAGGCATCTGACCTGTGCTGCCGGGACCAACGGCCTTTCCGCTGACCCTCCGCCCCGCGGAACGCCAGAGGCGGCACCGTCATGGTGCCGCCTCCGGATATCTGCCCGGCCGGCATGTCCTCGCGCGGCCGGGTGCGCGGTCAGGTCGGCCTGATGTGCTGGTTCTCCCTGACCGGGATCTTCCTGGCGGCCTGGTCGGTGGCCTTGGCGGCCAGCTTGACCGTGACCTCCAGGATGCCGTGCCCGTAGACGGCGTCGAGGTGCTCCTCATCGGCGTCCGCGGGCAGAGTCACGCTGCGGCTGAAGCTGCCGTAGCGGAACTCGGAATGATGCTTGTCGGTGATGTCCTCGCGCCGCTCGGCGCTGATGGTCAGGATGCCGTTAGCGACTGTGACCTCGATGTCCTTCTCCGGGTCCAGGTCAGGGAGCTCCGCCCGGATGACGTAGCTGCCATCCTTGACGTAGTCCTCCACCCGGATCGGATGACCAGACAACGGCCGCAGCGCTGACCACGGTGCCTCCAGCCAGTCGACCATGTCACCGAACGGGCCTCGATAATCCTTGCGGGTCAGCATGCTCATGCTCACCACTCCTCTCGGCCTGCCTTACGCTTCCAGCCAAGGCCCCGGTAGCGACGACGGCCAGGGCCGAAGGGGCCGCCGCGCCGGGACCTTCGAGCCTTCTGCTGGTGACGCTCGGCCCGCTGAATAGCGGTAGGGAGGAACCGGAGGTAGTTATGGCACATCACGGCAGCCACCACCATCAGGCCGGACCCGCGGATACCGCCGACGGCCGGGTGCCGCGCAAGGTGTACCTGGCCGAACTGCTGCGGCTTCAGGGTGAGCTCGCGAAACTGCAGGAATGGGTGCGAGCTGAGGGTGCCCGGGTGGTGGTCGTGTTCGAGGGCCGGGACGCGGCGGGCAAGGGCAGCACGATCAAGCGGGTGACCGAGTACCTCAATCCGCGAGTGGCACGCATCGCGGCCCTGCCTGCCCCGAACGAGCGCGAGCGGACGAACTGGTACTTCCAGCGCTACATCAGCCACCTGCCTGCCGCGGGCGAGATCGTCCTGTTCGACCGTAGCTGGTACAACCGCGCCGGCGTTGAGCGCGTGATGGGCTTCTGCACCAAAGCGGAGTACGGCCGGTTCCTTCACCAGTGCCCGATCTTCGAGCGCCTGCTGGTCGAGGACGGCATCATGCTGCGCAAGTACTGGTTCTCGGTGAGTGACGAGGAGCAGGAGCGCCGCTTCCGGGCCCGGCTCGAGGACCCGATGCGCCAGTGGAAGCTGTCGTCCATGGACCTGGAGTCCATCACCCGGTGGGAGGACTATTCCAGGGCCAAGGACGAGATGTTCGTGCACACCGACATCCCCGAGGCTCCCTGGTACGTCGTGGACAGCGCGGACAAGCGCCGGGCCCGGCTGAACATGATCGCTCACCTGCTCAGCACGATCGGGTATCACGACGTGCAGCGCCGCCCGCTCGAGCTGCCGCCGCGGCCAGCGTCCACCGGCTACGTCCGGGCACCGCGCGAATCTCAGACGTTCGTGCCTGACTACGCGGCCACCCTCGTCGCGAAGAGCTCACGGCGTGGCCGCTGACAAGTCCGGGTGTGCCGGGATGATCCGCGCGAACTGGCCGGGAGAGACCATGGCGATGTGGCCGTCGGCAAGCCACCTGACGATGTAGGGAGGCGAGCCGTCGTCATGGGGCACGCCGATGATGAGGCCTTTCCTGGCCGCATCCCCTTCGACCACGAGCTGATCGCCCACGTGTGCGTACATGATGGAAACTCCTCTCCCTCGTTCGTCTAACCGTGCCCGGCCGGGCTGCCTCGCGGCGGTAGGCGTCCGGCCTCAGCTACCGGGACCTTGGCCACTCGCTGCGCTGCCGCCCCGCCAGTTCCGCCGCGCGCCGGGGATTCGGGGGTCATAGGTCCCGGCGGAGCAGGCGATTGGACTCTGCGCGGCGGGAGGATCCGGCCGCGACACTTGCCTCATGTCGATGAGCTTCCAGCACCCCAGCTATCAGAGCCGCCTCGGCGATTTCCGGAGCGACGAGGAAGGCGAGGCGCCGAGGCCCGAGCCTGCAGCCGTCTACCGGCCGGCGGTCAGGTACGCGCGGCGGGCCTGCTGCTGCCCGGCCCGGCCGGCCGTCATCGCGGTCATGTCCGCGGCTAACGGCCGCAGCGCTCCCGTTGACTTGCTGCTGTGCGGCCATCACTACCGGCAGTCGAGGCAGGCTCTGGCCGCCAGCGGCGCCGCCTTCCTCGACATGCTGGGGTACCCGCTTGACGAACAGGCATGGCCGCCGGCTCGCTAGCAGCCGGCCCGCCCGAAGGAGGCATCCATGACTCGCAGGGACGCTCACTTTGATGCGATGATCCAGCATCTGGGTGCTACGTATTACCAGGCCATTCGCGGGAACGCGAGCGCCAGTGACGTGACCAGGGCGCTCGAAGCGGTCGAGGCGGGGGACCAGGGCAACGAGGCTGGATCGCTGCTGCCTCGCCGCCACCCGCGCAGCGGCCGCTGGCGGGTGCGCGATGTGATGACGACCCAGGTCGTGACCGTCGGCCAGGATGCGCTGTTCAAGCAGGTGGCCCGCATTATGGCCGAGGAGAAAGTCAACGCCGTTCCGGTGCTGACCACTGACCGGCACGTCGCGGGCATCGTGTCGGAGAACGACCTGCTCCTGAAGGAGGCCCGCGGTTACCCGCGGCTCGGCCGCGGACTGCCGCACCTGACGCGCCACCAGCGCCATCAGGCCGAAGCGATGACGGCAGCCGAGCTGATGACCAAGCCCGTGTTCACCACGATCCCTGACGCCCCCGTCGGCGCGGCTGCGCGGCTCATGCACGGGCACCACATCAGGAGGCTGCCGGTGGTGGATGAGACCGGCGAGCTTGTCGGCATCGTCAGCCGGCGCGACTTGCTGTTCGTGTTCCTGCGCCCGGACGGCGAGATCGCGACCGAGGTTCAGGATGCGCTGACGACCGTGCTGCTCGATCAGGGCGACCACGTGCGGGTCTTCGTGAAGGACGGCGTCGTGACCCTCTCCGGAACCCTCGAGCCCGGCAGCCTGATCGGCACCGCTAAGCGCGTGGCCGGTGACGTCGACGGCGTCGTCTCGGTCATCTCGCGGCTGACGGACCAGGCGGCGTGACGCAGCGCAGCCGCACGGGAGGCAACGATGACTGGCCGGCGCCCCCTGGCGACGATAGCGGCGCTGATCGCGGTGTCCGCCTGATCGGCTGGATTCTGGCGGAGCTGGCGTTCCGGGAGCCGAGGCCTGCGCTCCCGGTCACTTACCGGGAGTCAGGGATGACGGCGACCGGCCCCTGCGCATGCTCAAGGAGGCCGTGCAGAGCGGAACTCAGTGGCGGCGCATAGCCCTCCAGGGAGCCGTGCCGGCCGAGCACCACGAGACCTGCGGTGGCGGAGGCTGCCGAGAGCACGCGGCCAGGATGGCCGGGCAGAATGCTGGTCCGCACGTCCACATCGGGGTATTTGCCTGTCCACGGCGCGAGGACGAGACGCATCCGGTCGGCGTAGCCGTCGTCGGCATTGTCCCGGCCATGCCGCGCGCCTGCCGCCAGCCAGGGCGCGCCGAAGGCGTGGACCACATGCAAACCGGCGCGCAGCCGCGCAGCCTCATCGAATGCGAAGTCCAGGGCAGCCGAAGCACGTTCGGGCTCGCGCACGCCGACCACGACCGGCTGTCCCTCCGGGTGCGTCTCGCCGGTCACCACCACGCACACGCAGGGCGAACTGGTGGCAATGCACCGGCTGACCGATCCGAGCATCATCGCGGCGAACCCGCCCGCGCCATGGGAACCGACCACGAGCATGGACGCCTCAGTCGCACAGCGCAGCAGGATCCGGGCCGCTGAACCGGGCCGGATCTCGGCGTCTATCCGCAGGTCTGGGTACATCCGGGCGGCCCGGCCGGCGGCCGCGTTCACGGCGCTGGCGGCCGCGGCCCGGTCCGCCTTGGCAACCTGAGGCGAGACGGCGAAACCGAAGGTGCCGATGAGGGTGTTACCTGACCACGCGAACGGTACCGACACAATGCGCAACGACACCTGGCGGAGCACAGCCTCTCGTGCCGCCCAGTCCGCGGCCGCGAGGGAATGACGGGAGCCGTCGGCGCCGAATAGCACTGGTTCGCCAGTCATGATGGCCCCCTTCGCTCCAGGTTCCCCCAGCCTGCGAGCCAGTTCGGGAGCGGATCTAGTGGCGTCCGGCCCGCCCGCAGGAGCCCTTGGTCCCGCTGGCGGCTGCCTTCAGCGGCCGGCCTCCCGGCTTGCCCGCGCTGTCAGGAGCTCGTCCCGTACCGAGTCGGTGAGCGCGGGCAGGCTCGCGGCAACGGCGGGTGTCAGGCCCTGACCGAAGCCGATGCTGGCCGCTTCGACCGCGAAGGTAACGAGGCGGTCCGGCACGCGGCCGAGAGCCTGCGCCAGCCGGATGGCATCCGGGATGCCCAGCCCGTGGGTGCTCGCGGCGGCAGCCTGCGGGCCTGGCGGCGCTGATCCCGGCCTGGCCAGGTGCAGCGCGCTGCGGTGGATCCGGCCCGGCTCGGGCCGGTCGAGGAGGACAGCGTCCACGACGACTGCGAGTGATGCGCCGGACCAGGCGTCAATGAGCCGGGCCGGCTCTCCGTCGGAGACAATGAGCGTCGCGCCCGGCGGCCGGCATCGCTCGAGTGCGGCGATGAGCGCGGGTCCGACGCCGTCGTCGCGGCGGTACGGATTGCCGACGCCGATCACGACGGCCTGCGAGCCGTTCACCGCCGCTCGATCCGCAGATCGAGGAAGTGAGCCGAGCAGGAGATGCACGGATCGTAATTGCGGATGGTCCGCTCGCACAGCCCGGTCAGGGCGTCATCGTCAAGGTCCAGGTTGGCCGCGACGACGCTGCGCAGATTGGCTTCGATCGCGGCCTGATTCTGGGACGTCGGAGGGATAATGTCGGCTGACTCGATCCGGCCGTCTGCGTCGAGCTGATACCGGTGAAACAACAGCCCGCGCGGTGCTTCGCTGACCCCGCAGCCCGCTCCCGCGACTGGCGGCACCTCGACGAACGATGGCTCTGGCCGTTCGTAATCGGCGATGATCTTCAGGCCCTCGTCGGCTGCGTACACCGCCTCGATCGCGCGCACCACGATGCTGCGGAACGGGTTGCGGCACACCGGGCCGAGACCGGCGGCGGCCGCGGCCTCGCGGGCGGTTGCCGACAGGCTGGCTGAACTGATGGAGTAGCGGGCCAGTGGTCCGGTCAGGTATGTCCGGCCGTCCAGCGTGGCGTGCAGTGCGGTGGAGTACGGCACCTGATGCTCGACCACATGCTGGCTGAAATCCCGCGCCGGGAATGCGAGCCCGCTCGCAGTCGCCAGCTGACCGCGCTCGATGGCGTAGCGGTCCGGCTCCCGGACCGCGAGCAGCTCATGGTCGAGTTCAAGGTCGGGGAAGTCAAAGCCGGCCACCCAGCTCGCGGTCTCGAGGGCGTCGTCACGCGCTTGCCGCAAGGTCTCGGCCAGCGGTGCCAGCTCGGACTTGGCCGGCGCGCGGTAGAAGCCGCCGATCCGGGTGTTCACGGGGTGAATGGACCGGCCGCCGACGAGTTCGAGTACGGCGTTCCCGGCCTTCTTGAGCCGCAGCCCGCGCTCGACATGGTCGCGGTGCTCGCGGGCGAGCGCGACCACGTCGGGATAGCCGAGAAAGTCCGGAGCGTGCAGCAGGTAGATATGCAGGGCGTGGCTAGAGAGCCATTCGCCGCAGTACAGCAGACGCCGCAGGGCGCCGATGGGCTCGCTGATCTCGGCGTGACAGGCCTCCTCGACGGCGAGCCAGGCGCTGGTCTGATAGGCGACGGGGCAGATGCCGCAGATCCGCGAGGTGATGTCAGTGACCTCGGTGTACTGGCGGCCGCGCAGCAGTGCCTCGAAGAACCGAGGCGGCTCGTAGATCTCCAGCTTGGCCTCGCGGACCTCGTCACCCTCCACCACGATGCGGAGCGCCCCCTCGCCCTCGATCCGGGCCAGCGCGCTGACCCGCAGCTGCCTGCTGCGGTGAGTCATCGGTCCTCATCTCCGCGGGCGAAGCCGTCGGCGGCAGCATTGAAGGTGGACAGCACCAGATCGACCGCCCGCGGGCTCATGCCGCAGGTGTGCAGCTGGCCGATCAGGGCGGACAGGTTGGCGCCGGTCACCGGCCCGAAGCAGCCGTAACAGCCCCGCCTGACCGCCGGGCACAGCGCGCCGCAGCCAGCGTGCGTGACGGGGCCGAGGCAGGGCGTGCCGTCAGCCACCATCACGCAGGTCAGGCCGCGGCGCTTGCACTCAGTGCACACGCTGGCATCGGGGACATCAGGCTTGCGGCCGGCCAGGAGCGCGCCGATCACCTCGAGCAGCTGACGTTTGTCGATGGGGCAGCCGCGCAGCTCGAAATCGACGGGGACGTGCGCCGAAATCGGCGTCGACGTGGCCAGGCTGTCGATGTACTGCGGGCTGGCATAGACGGCCGAGCGGAACTCATCCGCGTCGCCGAAGTTGCGCAGCGCCTGGATGCCGCCTGCGGTTGCGCAGGCGCCGATCGTGACCAGGACCGCTGACTGATCCCTGACCGCTCTGATGCGCTCGACGTCGGCCGGGGTTGAGATCGAGCCCTCGACGAGCGACACGTCATAGGGGCCGGGCAGGACCTCGCTGGAGGCTTCCAGGAAATGCGCGATCCTGACCTGGCTCGCGAGAAGCAGCAGTTCGTCCTCGCAGTCCAGCAGCGTCAGCTGGCAGCCGTCACAGGATGCGAACTTCCACACCGCCAGGGTGGGCAGGCTGGCCATCACCGATCAGAGCTCCCTGGTGGCGAGCAGCGGACGGGCGAGCTCGTAGTTCACGACCGGCCCGTCCCGGCAGACCAGAACCGGTCCAAGCTGGCAGTGTCCGCACAATCCGATGCCGCACTTCATGTTGCGCTCCAGCGATACCCGGATGACGCTGGCCGGCAGGCGTTTGCCGAGCAGGACGTCAGCGCAGAAGCGCAGCATCGCTTCGGGCCCGCATAGCAGCGCGGTCGTCCGCGCCGGGTCGAGCGCGAGGCGGGCCAGCGGCTCGGTGACAAATCCGACCGGACCGCTCCAGTCCTGCGCAGGTGCGTCGATCGTCAGTTCCACGTCGATCTCCGGCATCGCCGACCAGTCCGCCAGCTCCCGCCGGAACAGAAACTCGGCCGGGCTCCTGGCTCCGGCCACGAGCACAAGCCGTCCGTACGAAGCACGGTGCTGCAGCGCCGCGAGCACGGCGGGCCGCAGCGGCGCCAGGCCCACCCCGCCCGCCACGATTAGCACGTCGGTGCCGGCCGCGCTGTCCAGGTCCCAGCTCGTTCCGTAGGGCCCGCGCACGCCGACGATATCGCCGGGGCCAGTCCGGGTGAGGGCGCGGCTGACTGCGCCCACGTCGCGGATCGTGTGCGTCAGGACAGCGTCAGCCGACGGATCTCCGCTGACGGACACAGCGATCTCGCCGACCCCGTGCCGGTAGAGCATGCTGAACTGGCCCGGCCGGAACGGAGAAAGCGCGACGGAGACGGGCTCCAGCTCCAGCGTGACGCTGTCGTGGGTCTCGGCCGTCCGGTTCGTCACCCGGTAGGGGACCGGCAGCATCGCCTCGCCCGCAGGCGGCAGCTCCGCCACCGCGTCCTGGCTAGCGCTCACGCGGGCTCCCGTACAGGTCCAGCAGCCGCGACCTGGTGCTCTGCAGGCGCGCGAGCAGGTTCTCAAACAGCCCGAGCGACAGCGGATAGCCAAGCGACGTATCGTGCTCCGCGAGCGCGCGCAGCCGTCCGGTGTCCAGCTGGATCGCGGACACCGGGCCGGTGGTGGTGGCGCTGAAATGCCAGTGATGCGGCGGGACCAGCCACGACCACCCGAGCACGTCGCCGGCTCCGAGGGTCTGCACGACGACGCCGCCGCGGCCGGGAACCTGTGTCGCCAGCGCGACCTGGCCGGCCCGGATGAGCCAGCAGCCAGAGGCCGGCTCGCCCTCGGCAAAGATTGCAGTCCGGTCAGCGTAGGCGACGTCCGTGGCCGTGGCGGCGACCGCCGCGAGCTGGCCCGCCGTGAGCCGGCCGAACGGCGCAAAGCGCGCTATCTCGTCAGTCCCGGTCATTGATGGCATCCCTTCCCGGCTGGCCCGCATCGCGCAGTTGCGCAAGCTTCGATATCTCAGCCGTGATGTCGATGCCGACCGGGCACCAGGCGATGCAGCGTCCGCAGCCGACGCAACCCGAGCTGCCGAACTGGTCGTACCAGGTGCTGAGCTTGTGCGTGATCCACTGCCGGTAGCGGCTGGCGCCTGACACCCGGACGCTGCCGCCGTGCAGGTAGGAGAAGTCGATGTCGAAGCATGACGACCAGCGCTGCGACCGCTCGGCCTCGCCACTGCCCAGATCGGTGCTGTCCTCGGTCGTGGTGCAGAAGCAGGTCGGGCACGCCATCGTGCAGTTCCCGCAGGTCAGGCACCGGTCAGCGACCTCGTCCCAGAGCGGCGATGTGCGGCTTTCCCGCAGTAGCCCGGCAATGTCGATAGCGGGCATTTCGCGACCCATGCGGTCGGCTGCGGCGCGCACGGCGTCACGGGCCTGCGCTACCTGCGCCGCGGACGCCTCGTGATGCGTCAGCCCGGACAGCATGCGCTCGCCCGCCGCGGTACCGACCGTCACGACGAATCGGTGTCCGGCCTGGTCGATGACCTCGGTGAGGGCGAGATCGTAGCCAGGGCCAGGCTCGGGACCTGTGCCCATCGAGGCGCAGAAGCAGACGCCGCCCGGCTCGGTGCAGCCGGCGGCGATGATAAACAAGGCCGCCCGGCGGCGGGCGAAGGAGCCGTCAGGGTGCGCCCCGCCGCCCAGCACCGTCCCGAGCGTCCCGATGGCCGCCAGGTCGCAGGCCCGGACGCCGAGGAATGCGTAGCGGACGGGTGCCTCGCGGGCGGGAACGAAGTCCTCGCCGCGGGTCTCCCACAGCTTCCGGCGCGGCGGATGGAGGAACTGCTTCCAGGACTGAGATCCGGCGGAGTGCCCGAAAACGGCCTCGTCGGCGCGGCGCCGCAGGCGGTAACGTCCCGGCCCGCTGTCCACGCCCCAGCCGGCCGGCAAGTCGGCACCCGAGGTGAGCTCGGCCAGCACGATCGCGCTATCCCGCACCGTCGGGCCGATGACACGGTAGCCGTCCGCGCGCAGCGCCTCGATCAGCTGATCGAGGCCGGAACGGGACAGCACGGCTGGCTCAGTCATCACGATCCTTTATCGGCGGCAGCCAGATCAGGTCATCGACGTCCTGTAGTCCTGGCATCGCATCCAGTAAGGTACACGGCTCCGGCTGCGGGATCCGGCCACGAGGCCAAGCCGCAGCCGCGCCGCTTCCTTCATCGTGCCGGGGTCTCGCCGGCCGGGGCAGGGCCAAAGGTCACGTCACCCCGGGCCGGACCCTGAGCCGGACCGAGTGCTGACCAAAGGCCCTGGCGCCAGCTGATGCGCGGTTGCCAGGGTGCTGTCATGGTCATGACGGCGGGCGCCTCGCCGGACGTGCTGAATCTCGCCGACGCGGGGGCCCTGCCGCCGGACGACGTGCTGAACCGGCTCCGTACCAGTGAGGCCGGGCTGTCATCGGCGGAGGCAGCAGGCCGGCTGCGGCGTTTCGGGGCGAACGCACTCGCCACGCACCGGGTACGGGCTGCGGCTGTCCTGTTCCGGCAGCTGCGCAACCCCATCCTCGTGCTGCTGCTCGGGGCTGCACTCGTATCGGGCCTGACCGGGGGTGCTACGAACGCGATCATCATCGCGGTGATCGTCGCCCTCAGCGTGGGGCTGGGCTTCTTCAATGAGTACCGGGCCGAAACGGCGATGGCGGCCCTGCGTGCGCAGATCCGGCACGAGGCGGAAGTCCGCCGGGACGGTCAGACCCAGCAGGTGCCCGTCCTGGATCTGGTGCCCGGCGACGTGGTGTCGCTCCGTGTTGGTGACATCGTGCCTGCCGACCTGCGGCTGCTGACCGTCAGCGAGTTCGAGTGCGATGAAGCCGTGCTGACCGGCGAGTCGCTTCCGGCGGCTAAATCGCCTGCTCCGGTCCTCGGCCGCACCGGCCTCGATCAGCCTGGCTGCGCGTTCATGGGCACTATCGTGCACCAGGGGTCGGCCTCGGGCGTGGTGGTCGGCACCGGCCCCCGCACGGCGTTCGGCCAGATCGCGTCGGGTCTGACCGACAAGCCGGCGCAGACGGCTTTCGAGGCCGGGCTCGCACGCTTCTCGCGGTTCCTGTTCGCGGTCGCGGCTGTCCTGACGGCATTCATTTTCATCATCAACGTGGCGCTGTCCCGTCCGCTGATCGACGCCCTGCTGTTCTCTCTGGCGATCGCCGTGGGCATCGCGCCCGAGATGATGCCGGCCATCGTCACGGTCAGCCTTTCGGCCGGGTCGAAGGCGCTGGCCGCTCAGAAGGTCCTGGTGAAGCGGCTGGTCGCGATCGAGGATCTCGGCAACATCGAGATCCTGTTCACCGACAAGACCGGCACGCTGACCGAGGGCGCGATCACCTTCGAGCGATCGCTTGACGCAAGCGGCCGGGGCAGCGAGCGGCCACTCATGCTGGGCCTGGTCTGCAACGAGGCCGCTGTGACGGCCGGCGGGCCAGTCGGCGGGAACGCGCTGGATCAGGCGCTCTGGCACGCGCCCGGCGCGGCGGCCGGCCAGGCCGCGGCGACCGGCGCAGCGGGCTGCCGCCGCCTCGGGCTGCTTCCTTTCGACCACGAGCGGCAGCTGGCATCAGTGCTGGTGGCCGAGCCCGGCGGCACGACGAGGCTGGTGACCAAGGGTGCGCCGGAAGCCGTACTCAAGCTCTGCGCGGACGTTCCCGACGTCGCCAGGACCACGATGCAGGAGCTGTTCAGCGAGGGGTCCAGGGTCGTGGCGGTGGCCAGCCGCCCGGCGGACGGGGCGGGCGCCATCACCACGGCCGACGAGGACGGGCTGACGCTCGCCGGCTTCCTGACCTTCGCCGACCGGCCCAAGGCCGATGCCGGCGCCGCCATCGCCCAGCTTGAGCAGCTCGGCGTGCAGGTCAAGATCATCACCGGGGATAATGGTCTCGTCGCGGCCCGGGTGTGCGCTCAGATCGGAGTGGAGTGCACGGGGGTTCTCAGCGGTACTGACCTGGAGTCACTGGACGATGATCAGCTGCGGGCTGCCATCGAGACCACCACGGTGTTCGCCCGGATCAGCCCGGACCAGAAGTCGCGGATCATCAAGGTTGCCCGCCGCACCGGGAAAGACGTTGCCTTTCTCGGGGACGGCGTGAACGATGCCGTTGCGCTGCATCACGCCGATGTCGGGATCTCGGTCGACTCGGGAACGGACGTGGCCAAGGAAGCCGCGGACGTAGTTCTGCTGGACAAGGACCTCGGCGTCCTCGCGGCCGGCGTCATGGAAGGACGCCGGATCTTCGCCAACACCATGAAATACGTGCTGATGGCGACTTCCTCGAATTTCGGCAACATGTTCAGCGCCGCCGGTGCCTCGGTCTTCCTGTCGTTCCTGCCGATGCTGCCGACCCAGATCCTGCTGAACAACCTGCTCTACAACACCGGCCAGCTGGTGATCCCGACGGATCGCGTCGATCCGGAGGCACTGGCCCGCCCGGCCGCGTGGGATATGAAGTTCATCAGAAACTTCATGGCCGTCTTCGGCCCCGTCAGCTCGATCTTTGACTTCCTCACGTTCTGGATCATGCTGGATCTGCTGCACGCCGGGCATACGGAGTTCAGGACCGGCTGGTTCGTCGAGTCGATCGCCACCCAGACGCTCGTCGTCTACGTGATCCGCACGCGCCGCATCCCGTTCCTCAAAAGCCGGCCCAGCCTGCCGATGCTGCTGGTGCCCACCGGCGCGGCGCTGGTCGGCGCCATCCTGCCCTATACCGGCCTCGCCAGCCTGCTGGGCTTCACGCCGCTGCCCACAACATTCTTCCTGCTGCTGTTCGGCCTGGTCATCGTCTACCTGCTGTTGGTCGAGCTGGCCAAGACGCGCTTCTACCGCGCGCCGCGCGCCCGCACCCCGCGCCCGCCATCGAGCCATGCCGTCCGCCTGCAACGGCGCATACTCCGCCGGGCCTCCCGCTTCGTCCGCCACCCCAGCCCTTAAGGCGCGCAGTGGCCTGATGGCCCGGCCGCTTAGTGCCTTTCGGCACTGGCTAGCACGACCGGCAGGGCCGAGGGTGGCAGCGGAAGCGAAGCGAGACGGGCGGACTTACCGGTTATCTGCCAGGTCCGGCCAGTCCGAGGGAGTGAGAGCAATGAAGCTGATTACCGCGATTGTGAAGCCGGACAGGCTTGATGACGTCGTGCAGACAGTGGCCGACAACGGTGGCGGCGGCCTGACCGTCGCCGAGGTGATGGGGTTCGGGCAGCAGTACGGGCATCACGTTACGGCGCCGCAGGACGACCGGAGCGCGCTGGTTCTGCCGAAGATCCGCGTCGATGTTCTCGTCCAGGACGAACTGGCCGAGGCGATGACGAACGCGATCGCCAAGGCCGTCACTACCGGGTCCATCGGCGACGGCAAGATCTGGATCTGCCCGGTCGAGAGCGCGCTGCGCGTTCGGACCGGTGAGCGCGACCGTGCTGCCGTATAAGCCTGCGCTGCCGGCTGACCGGAGCCGGACGCGACAACTGGCAAGGAGCTGATCATGAATACCCGGCCGGCCCTGGATGACCTGGGCCTGAACACTGGAAAGAAAGCCCGCCTGTACCGGATTCTGCACCGGCAGGGCCTGGGCAACGGCACCGCGATGTTCCTGCCCTACGACCAGGGACTTGAGCACGGGCCGAGAGATTTCTTCGCCAATCCCGCCGCCGCCGACCCGCGCTACGTGATCAGACTGGCGCTCGAGGGCGGTTTCAATGGCATCGCTATCCAGATCGGCCTGGCCGAGAAGTTCTACTGGGACTACGCGGGCGAGATCCCGCTAGTGCTCAAACTCAACGGCAAGACCGACATCCCGGCCATTGACCCGCTGTCGCCGCTGAATGCGACCGTGGAGGACGCCGTCCGGCTGGGCGCTGACGCGGTCGGCTACACGCTCTACGTGGGCTCGCCTGCCCAGGAGCATGACTTCGGTCAGCTCCTCCGGGTGCGCGACGACGCGCGGCGGCTGGGCATGCCGCTGATCGTCTGGTCATATCCGCGCGGGCCGGCCGTGGACGCCAAGGGCGGCAAGGACTCGTTCTATGCCGTCGACTATGCGGCCAGGACGGCCAGCGAACTCGGGGCCGACATCGTCAAGGTCAACTTCCCGCATCCGGAGAAGCAGGCAGGGGTGCCGCCCGACTACGCGCGCGAGGTGTCGTCGCAGGACGCCATCGACGCGGTGGTCAGGTCCGCTGGCCGGACCCTGCTGCTGGTCTCCGGCGGGGAGCGGGCCGGCGATGAGGTCATGCTCGACAAGGCCCGGCAGTCGATGGAGGCCGGCGCTACCGGCCTGATTTTCGGGCGCAACGTCTGGCAGCGCGACCACACGGAATCGCTGCGCTTCGCGGGCCAGCTCCGGGACATTCTCGCGAAGTACCCGTCCGGGTGAGGCCGAGATGGACGCTAGCGTCGGTGATGAGGTCCTCGTCGGCAGCGACCAGTCAGGCCTTCCCGGACGCGTCGGCACCGTCGTCAGCTCGCGGGCCGCCGGCGGCCGGATCCGATATGTCGTGCACTGGCTGGTCGGCGACTACGACGCGGTCATCGTTCCCGGCGAGCGGACGAAGGTCCAGGTCCGTCAGAGAGCACATGCGGGGACACCCGGTTCGCGGCCGGCCGGGCCGAAGGTCCCGTCGTCCCCGCCGTTCGGCCTCTGGGCCGCGGCCGGGGGCGAGCGCGAAGCTGGCCAGAGGGGGCAGCCATGAGTGATTGCGGAATCCTGGTTGGCTATGACGGATCTGCGGCCAGTGAGGACGCCCTGGCCTGGGCAGCCAGGGAGGCACTGGCACGCGGGGCTGCCCTGACGGTATGTCTGGCGCAGGTGCCCCGGTTCCCGCCGCCGTCGGCGGAGCATGACTCTGGCGACGATCCCGAGGGCGGCGCGCGACACCTGCTCGAGCGCGCAGTACGGCGAGCGCGGGATCTCATGCCCGCCGGCGACGTCCGGCCGCTGCTCGCCAACGGCCCGGCGACCGCGGTGCTCTGCAAGCACTGCGCAACCGCGGACATGGTGGTCGTGGGCTCCCGTGGCGGTGGCGGCCTCCCCGAGCTGCCGATCGGCTCGGTCGGCCTGCAGGTAGCCGCGCACGCGCCCGGCCGGGTCGTAGTGATTCGCGGGCACTGGCGAAATCTTCCCGGCCAGCCAGGACCAGTTGTGGTCGGGACTGAGGGCTCGGCTGCCTCGAAGGCCGCAGTGACGTTCGCACTCGAGGAGGCGTCGCTGCGCGGGACTGACCTGCTGGCGGTCTGCGCGCTGGCTGACGCCCCCGGCGCCCTTGGCGGAGCCGGCGCCATCAGGGACGAATTCGATCAGCTGATGTCGAGCATGCGGCAGAGGCCGGCAGTGACGGTGCGACGGCATATCTGCGACGGCTCGGCCCGGCACGCGCTGCTGGAGGCGGCCGCCGGGGCCCAGCTGCTCGTTGTCGGCGCCCGCGGGCGAGGTGGCCTGCGCGGTATGCCGCTGGGCTCGGTCGCCCTGGCGATGGTCTGCTATGCGCCCTGCCCGGTCGGAGTGGTGCACGCAGAGTAGACGCCGCTGGCCTCAGACCGGGTAATGAAATGCCGGCCGCCGCCAGGGCCGAGTGAGAACCTCCGGCTGACTGCACGAACATGACCGGGCCGCCCCGGCCGGCGCGGAGGCGGCTGAGCGCCTCGCGCGCTGCCGGGGTGGCGCCGACCCGCTGCGCCTGCTGCGGGCCTGGCGCTGTCATCAGAACAGCCCGAGCGGCTTGCTGCTGTAACTGACCAGCAGGTTCTTGGTCTGCGAGTAGTGATCGAGCATCATCTTGTGGGTCTCGCGGCCGACGCCGGAGATCTTATATCCGCCGAACGCAGCGCCCGCCGGATACTGGTGATAGCAGTTCGTCCAGACCCGGCCGGCCTTGATCGCCCGGCCCATCCGGTAGGCGCGCGCCCCATCGCGTGTCCACACCCCGGCACCCAGGCCGTACAGGGTGTCGTTGGCGATCGCGAGGGCGTCGGCCTCGTCGGTGAACGTGGTCACTGCCAGCACCGGCCCGAAGATTTCCTCCTGGAAGACCCGCATCTTGTTGTGGCCCTTGAGGACGGTCGGCTCGAAGAAGTAGCCGCCGGCGAACTCGCCGCCGATATCGGGGCGGTGGCCGCCAATCAGAACCTCAGCGCCTTCACTGATGCCGATGTCGACGTAGGAGGACACTTTCTCCAGCTGCTGGGCCGAGACCTGCGGTCCCATCATCGTTCCGGTGTCCAGCGGGTTGCCTACCTTGATCTGGCCGATCCGGTCCAGGCACCTGGCCATGAACTCGTCGTAGATGCTCTCCTGGATCAGGGCCCGTGACGGGCAGGTGCACACCTCGCCCTTGTTGAACGCGTACAGGACCAGGCCTTCAACGGCCTTGTCCAGGAACTCGTCGGTGCTGGCCATGACGTCGTCGAAGAAGATGTTCGGCGACTTCCCGCCCAGTTCCAGTGTCACCGGGATGATGTTCTGAGCCGCGTACTGCATAATCAGGCGGCCGGTGACGGTCTCCCCGGTGAACGCCACCTTCGCGATCCGGGGGTTGGCGGCGAGTGCCTTGCCGATCTCCGCGCCTGGCCCGGTGACGACGTTGATCACGCCCGGCGGAACGATGTCCTCGATGACCTCCATGAGCTTGAGGATCGACCACGGGGTCGGCGACGCTGGCTTCAGCACCGAGCAGTTGCCCGCGGCCAGCGCCGGAGCCAGCTTCCACGCCGCCATCAGCAACGGGAAGTTGAACGGGATGATCTGCCCGACGACGCCCAGCGGCTCCTTGAAGTGATAGGCGATCAGGTCCTTGTCGATCTCGGATATCTCGCTTTCCTCCGACCGGATGGCGGCCGCGAAGTAGCGGAAATGGTCGGCTGCGAGGGGAATGTCTGCGGCCAGGGTCTCCCGCACGGGCTTGCCGTTCTCCCAGCTTTCGGCGACCGCGAGCATTTCCTGGTGCTCCTCGATGGCGTCGGCGATCTTGTTCAGCACGGCAGTGCGCTGCGCGCCTGACTTCTCGGCCCATTCGTCTTTGGCGGCGTGCGCGGCATCCAGCGCGAGTTCGACATCCGCGGGTGCGGACTCGGCCACCTCGCAGATGGCCCGGGCGGTCGCCGGACTCAGGTTCACCCGGTACTTGCCGGACGTCGGCGGCAGCCACTTCCCGCCGATGAAGTTGTCGTACTTGGACTCCACTGTCACGATGCTGCCGGTCTCTCCCGGCGGAACGTACCTCATCGTGCACCCCTTTCACCTGCTCGGGCAGGCTCGGGACGCGACCCGTGTCACGTCCCGCGACACCTGTCAGTTACGACTCCAGTGCCGCCCTGGCTGTCCGGACAGGGCCGAAGGTCCCGTCCGGTGCGGAACAAGGCAATCGCGACGGGGAACGGCCAGAAAGTCTGAGCGCCCGTGGTCAGGCGCTCGGCTAGCCCCAGGTCAGAGCCGCCTTGGCTCTCGAAGAGCAGCCAGCACAGCAGCACGATCAGGACCGCTGTCACTGCCGCCGTAACCGGGACGCTCAGCGCGAGCGGGGGAGGCGCCCGTGCTGCCAGCAGTGGCCAGATCGTGATCGCGGCGGCGGCGAGCACCGTCAGGGCCAGGTGACGCTGCGACGCTTCGTGCGCTGGCTCGGGTGACAAGGCGATCCCGATACTGGCAACGCCGGCGAGCATCAGCACGGCGCGGGCACGCGCCCGGACGCCGGTCAGCCCGGCGCTCGTGACCAGATGACAGCAGCCGGCAACGATCAGGCCGGTCGTCATGATCCACCGGTCGGCGCCGGCGTAGCCGGCCAGCACGCTGACGGTCTGCCGGACCGGGCTGTAGGAGGCCGGCTGGACGGTCCCGGCGATCACCCAGGCACCGATAAGCAAGACTGGCGCCAGACCGGCCGACACAACCGCCCACCAGGCTGCCTGGCGGCCGGCGTCGACTGGCTCCGCCGGCAGGCTCACAACGGTCATGATCATTGCCGTGAGATCGTCAGGCCAGAGCCAAAGGTCACCGGGGTTCGTTTGATGTCCCGCTCAAGGAGGAGGAGCAAAGAAATGAGGATCGTCGCAGCGCTCGGGGGCAATGCGCTGTTGCAACGCGGCGAGCGGCCCGATTCCGGCATCCAGCAGTCCCACGTGGACGCTGCGGTGACAGCCCTGACTCCGCTGCTGCGGGCGAACCAGGTGATCATCACGCACGGGAATGGTCCCCAGATCGGCATGCTGGCGCTGGAAAGCGCTCAGGATCCGGCCCTGTCGCGCCCGTTCCCGTTCGATGTGCTCGGCGCCCAGACGCAGGGAATGATCGGTTACTGGCTGGTGCAGGCGTTGCGCAACGCCCTGCCGGAGCGGGAAGCGGGCTGCCTCGTCTGCCAGACGCTTATCGACGGAAACGATTCTGCCTTCGCCCGCCCCGCCAAGTTTGTCGGACCGGTCTATACCGAAAGCCAGGCGCGGTCGCTGGCCGCGGAGTTCGGCTGGACGGTACGCCCCGATGGCCCGTCCTGGCGACGGGTCGTACCGTCCCCCGAGCCGCGCGAGCTAGTGGAATTGCCCCTGATCAGGATGCTGGTGGACGGTGGCGTCGTGCTCGTGTGCGCCGGCGGCGGCGGGATTCCGGTAGCGGCAGCGGCGTCGGGCGCGCTGCACGGTGTCGAGGCTGTGGTGGACAAGGACCTCACCGCAGCTCTGCTGGCTCGCGAGATCGGCGCCGATGTGCTCCTGCTGCTCACCGATGTCGCTGCCGTCATCGACGGATTCGGCACGCCGGCCGCCCGCCCGGTACCGCGCGGGACGCCGGGCGAACTGCGCCGCCTGTCGCTGCCGGCCGGATCGATGGGCCCGAAGGTCGAGGCCGCCTGCCGGTTCGTCGAGGCGACCGGGAAGCTGGCCGCCATCGGCCGCCTCGACGATGCCGCGGCCCTGCTGGACAAGCGCGCGGGCACCGTGATCGAGCCGTAGCCGGGCGGCGGGCTGGGTAGGTAGGCGTTATGCCGGGACAACGGGTCAGGCTGCGCGGCTACCGCAGGTCGTGGCTACGCGGCGACCTGTTCGCCGGCATCACGGTGGCGGCATACCTGATCCCGCAGGTCATGGCCTACGCGACCGTCGCAGGCGTGCCGCCGGTGGCAGGACTGTGGGCCGCGCTGCCCGCGCTGGTGATCTATGCCGCCCTCGGCTCGTCACCCTCGTTGTCGATGGGGCCGGAGGCCACCACGGCCCTGATGACGGCGATCGCCATCGGCCCGCTGGCGGCGGGTCACGGAGCACGGTATGCGGCGCTCGCCACGACCCTGGCGCTTCTGGTTGGCCTTATGGCGGTGGCTGCCGCTCTGCTCCGCCTTGGCTTCGTGGCCGACCTCCTGTCGCGGCCGGTGCTGGTCGGCTACATGGCAGGCGTCGCGCTGATCATGATCGCTGACCAGCTGGGGAGGGTGACCGGCGTCCCGGTAACCGGTCAGGCCGTCGTGACGCAGCTGTCGTCCTTCGGCCGCGGAATCGGCGAGACAAAGCCGGCGACCGTCCTCCTCGCAGCCGCTGTGCTCGCCTTCCTGCTGGTGCTGCGCTGGCGGTGGCCGAAGGCACCCGGTCCGTTGCTGGCAGTGCTGCTGGCAACCGCTGTCGTCGCTGTCTTCGGCCTGGCTAGTCACGGCGTCAGTGTCGTCGGCCCGATCCCGGCGAGCCTGCCTGCTGTCGGGCTGCCCAGCTTGCACGCCGCTGACCTGCAGCGCCTGCTCTTGCCCGCTTTCACTGTGCTGATCGTCGGATTTAGCGATGACGTGCTGACCGCACGGTCGTTCGCGCGGCGTGACGAGCAGATTGTCGCCAACCGGGAACTGCTGGCGCTTGGCGTCGCCAACGCGGGCGCGAGCCTGCTGCACGGATTCCCGGTGAGCAGCAGCGCGAGCCGGACCGCGATCGCAGTGACGACAGGCAGCCGGACCCAGCTGTACTCAATCGTGGCGGCCATTTCGGTGGTTGCGGTCCTGCTGGCCGCCCGGCCCGCGCTGGCCCGCTTCCCCGACGCCGCGCTCGGAGCGATCGTTATCTACGCGGCGATCCGCCTCATCGACGTGGTGGCGTTCCGGCGGCTGTTTGCCTTCCGCCGCGCCGAGTTGCTGATCGCGCTGTCGGCATGCGCGGGGGTGCTGGCATTTAACATCCTGTACGGAGTGCTGGTCGCGGTCGGGCTGTCGGTGGCGGATCTGCTGGTGCGCGTCGCCCGCCCGCATGATGCCGTTCAGGGTCTGGTCCCCGGGCTGGCCGGAATGCACGACATCGACGACTACCCGAGCGCTAGCACCATTCCCGGCCTGGTGGTGTACCGCTACGACGCGCCGCTGTTCTTCGCCAACGCCGATAACTTCAGGCGCCGGGCGCTCGCCGCTGCGCGCCAGCCCGTCAGTCCGGTGCGCTGGTTCGTCCTGAACGTCGAGGCTAACGTCGAGGTCGATTTCACTGCCCTGGAGGCACTGGACGCGGTCCGGGAGGAGATCGCCGCGAGCGGCGGGGTCTTTGCCCTCGCTCGCGTCAAGCAGGACCTGCTGGCCCGCCTGCAGTCCTTCGGCCTGGCCGACAAGATCGGGGCAGATCTGATATTTCCCACACTGCCGACCGCGGTCCAGGCTTACCGGGCCTGGGCCGCCGAGCGCGATGGTGCCGCCGGATGAACAGGCGGCGAAGCTCGCCGGCGCCGTCAGCAGTCAAGGTCCGGTGTCGCGCCGGGCGCGAGGATGGTGGCCAGCATGGTGGCCTTGATGGTGTGCATCCTGTTCTCAGCCTGGTCGAACACAATCGACGCGGGCGACTCGAATACGTCCTCGGTTACCTCCAGCGCATCAATGCCGCGCTTGTCGTAGATCTGCCGTCCGATCTCGGTCTCGCGGTTGTGCAGCGCGGGCAGGCAGTGCATGAACTTGACCGCCGGGTTGCCCGTCGCCGCGAGGACGCCGGCGCTGACCTGATAGGGGAGCAACTGGTCAATGCGTTCGTCCCAGCGCGCGGGCGGCTCGCCCATGGAGAGCCAGACGTCGGTGTAGACAAAGTCTGCGCTCCGCACGGCCTGGCCCACGTCGGACGTCACCAGGAGCCTGGCTCCTGAGCTGTCAGCTAGCTGACCGGCGATGCGGCGGACCTCTTCGGACGGCTGCAGAGCGGGCGGCGCGCAGATCCGGGTGTCCAGGCCGAGCAGCGCGCCGGTGACGAGCAGTGAGTTTGCCGTGTTGTTCCGGCCGTCGCCGAGGTAGCAGTAGCTGACCTGCGACAGTGGCTTGCTCGCGTGGTCGCGCATGGTAAGGATGTCGGCGAGCATCTGGGTCGGGTGCCACAGATCGGTAAGCCCGTTCCAGACCGGGACCCCGGCGAACTCGGCGAGCGTCTCGACGTCGGACTGGGCGAATCCCCGGTATTCGATGCCGTCGAACATCCGGCCCAGTACCCGCGCGGTGTCCTTGACTGATTCCTTGCGGCCGAGCTGAGAGTCATCTGGCCCGAGGTAGGTGACGTGGCCGCCCTCGTCGTGAGCGGCGACCTCGAACGCCGACCGGGTCCTGGTCGAGGTCTTCTCGAAGATCAGCGCGATGCTGCGCCCGGCTAGCCGGTGCCGCTGGAAGCCCATCCGCTTCTCGGCGCGGCAGTGGCCGGCCAGCTCGACCAGGTACAGGAACTCGCTGGGGCTGAGGTCGGATTCCTTCAGCAGGCTGCGTCCGTGCAGGTTCATCGGTGCTCCCGTTTTCGCAGGCGGGTGGCTAGGCGTCGCGCTCGATCGGGCAGGTCATGCAGCGGGGTCCGCCGCGGCCGCGGCCGAGCTCCTCGCCCGGCACCGTGAGGACCTCGATGCCGTGCTTGCGGAGCATCGTGTTGGTGGCGACGTTGCGCTCGTAGCCGAGGATGATGCCGGGGGCGACGGCGAGATAGTTGTTCCCGTCGTCCCACTGTTCCCGCTCGGCCGCCCTGATGTCCTCGTCGGTAGTCAGGATGGTGAGCTCGCTGATTCCGAGCGCTCCGGCGAGCGCGTCCCACAGGCTCTGGTTGGGCCGGACCCGCAGGATTCCTCCGTTATCTTCGGTGCCGGCCGTGATCGTCCAGGACCGGAAGTTGCGGTCCAGGTACGGATACAGCACGAAGGTGGCCCGGTCGATCATGGTCATGACCGTGTCGAGGTGCATCATCGCGTGCGACTGCGGCAGCTGGACGGCGATGACCGCGCTGGCCTCGCCACTGCTGAACAGGGCGCGGGCGAGGATCTCAACCGCCATGGGGGTGGTCCGCTCGCCCATGCCGATGAGGACCGTCCCGTTGCCGATGACATGGACGTCGCCGCCCTCGATGCTGGCCGGGAGGTGAGCGGCATCGTCGTCGCCGTAGTAGGTCGTGAATCCCGCGCCGGCGAACAGCGGGTGGTAGCGGTAGATCGCGCGGATGTGCACGGTCTCGCGTTGACGGGCGGGCATGGCCATCGGGTTGACCGATACTCCGCCGTAGATCCAGCAGGAGTTGTCCCGCGGGAACAGATGATTGGGCAGCGGCGGGAGCAGGAAGTCATCGGCCCGGAGCATGTCCCATTTCAGGCTCTGTACCCGCATCGGGTGCAGGTCGGCCTTCAGCACGCCGCCGACAAGGTACTCGGCCAGCGTGGCCGCGTCGGCGTCGTCGGCCAGCTTGCGCAGCGGTATGGCCAGGGCCGGGCCGGCAACCTCCGGCGTGCAGACACGGTCGAGTACGAATGCCCTGCCCTCCGGCAGCTGGAGCGTCTCGGCCAGCAGCTGCCCGAAGTAGTGGACGCAGACACCGCGCTCGCGCAGGGTCTCGGCGAACACGTCGTGTTCTTCCTTGGCCTTCTTCGCCCACAGGACGTCGTCGAACAGCAGGCCGCCAATGTTCTGCGGGGTCAGCCGGGACAGCTCAAGCCCCGGCCGGTGCAGGATGGCCTGCCGCAGCTGGCCCACCTCGGATCGCACGCTGAACGTCATGACCCGGCCTCCGTCCGCGCGCCGGTCCCGGCGGTAACGTCGGCAGGCTCAGGTGCCTGGCCGAGCCGTTCGCGGCGGGCCTTAAGGAAGGCGTACAGGATGACGCCGGCCAGCACGATGACCAGAGCCTGATAGACCGCGGCGTAGCCGGCCGCGAAGGTGACCCACATGGAGAACAGCACGGCCGCGCCGGTGATCGACAGATCCCGGCCCAGCAGCCAGCCTTGCACCCGGCGGCGCCTGGACACCAGGTAGGCCAGTTGCGCGCATGCGGAGAACAGGTACGGAATCGCGACCGTGACCACGGTAAGGTCGACCAGGTAGGTGAAGACCGTGAGGCCGGTCTTGGTGGTGTAGGCCCACAGCATGAGCAGCGAGGGCAGCGCGGCTGCCGTCACGATGCCGAACCAGGCATTGCCCCTGCGATCGGTCCAGGCGAATGGCGCGGGGAACAGCCCGTCGTTGGCCGGGGCGCGCGCCACCTCGGTGGTGACCAGCGTCCATGCGGTCAGCGCTCCGAGACCGGACACGACCGCGACCGCAGCGACGAGCTTTCCGGCCCAGACGCCGCTGGTGAAGATCGTCTGGAATGCGGTGACGAACGGTGCTGTGTTGTTCACCAGGGCGTGGTGCGGGACAAGGCCCATGATGGCGGCGGTCACCAGCAGGTACAGCAGGGCGCAGGCGCCGGTGCCGGCGACTGATGCGAGCCCGACGTTGCGCCGCGGGTTGGTGACCCGCTTGGCGGTGATCGCGGCCACCTCGACGCCGATGAACGAGAACAAGGCCACGCCCGCGGCGATACCGATCGCGCTGTACAGGCTGCCGCCGGAGGCGTTGAACGGGCCGAAGTTGGCCTTGGACACGAAGAACCAGCCCACCACGCCGACGAAGAGCAGCGGCAGGAACTTCAGCACGACCGTCACATTCTGGAACCAGGCCAGGTTCCTGAGGCCGGCCAGATTCACCGCGGCCGGGATCCACAGCCCGGCGAGCGCGATGCCCCAGTTCGTCATCGCCGACGGGTGGCTGATCCCGAACAGCGCGTCGACGTACAGCACCCAGGCCGACACGATGGCCGCGTTCCCGGCCCAGGCCTGGACCCAGTAGCACCAGCCGGTGAGGTAACCGGCGAAATCTCCGAACTCATGCCGGGCGTACGCATACAGCCCGCCATCGGTGTTCGGCACCCTTCTGGTCAGCTGGCCGAACAAGATGGCGAGCACCATCGCTCCGAGAGCGATCACGGCGAGCGTGATCAGCGAACTGGTGCCTGCCCCGGCCAGCACGGCCGGCATAGTGAACACGCCGGTGCCGACAATGCTGCCGATGACGAGCCCGGTGGCGGACGTGACTCCGAGCGCACGGGCTTTCTGCTGATCTTTCCGTGACGTCAGCTCCGGGGCCTGATCCGGCCCGCCGGGCGGCCGGGTGATAGCGGTGCTGGACATGACAACCTCTTCCCGGACGCGCCGCGCCGTGACGGGAAGCGCATCCCTCGTCTTCCGGCCGGCCGCCACGATGGGGGCCGGTGTGCCTCAGCAAACCGCCCTGATCACCGGCTCGGCAGGGCCGTAGGTCCCGGAGCGGGAAGAGGAAAGCACCGGACATTTCCGGCTGCGGCTCCTGTCAGCCGGGAAGCATGACCGGCCGGCCGGGACGCCAGACATGCTCGGGGCCGTGCGGCCTGACTGCCGCCAGAGCCTGGTCGACTGAGGACGCTACTGCGGCCGGACCGAAGGTACTGATCCCGGTGGCCTCTGGCCACGGCGCGAAGCTCGCTGCCAGCCGCGCCGCGATGCCGCTGTCGGCATCGGACACGTCGTGCGGCCGGCTTCGCACCCGTTCCCGGACCAGCTCAGGCGGCGCCGCGCAGCGCAGCTGCACGAGATCAGCGCTGGTCCGGGCGGCCACCGCGGCAGCGGCTGCCCGCTGGCCCGCCGACCTGAAAGAGGCGTCGGCGATCACCGACTCACCATCGCCGAGCCGCAGCGCAGCGCGGCGGAACAGCTCGGCATACGTGCGCTCGGTCCAGTCGGCTGAGTAGATTCCGGTGCCCCAGCCGGCTGCGGCATTGCTTCGGGGTGCCAGTCCGGCGAGTTCCTTGCGGATCCGGTCGGTGCTCACCACGGTCCAGCCCAGCCGGTCAGCCACGGCGCCCGCCAGGGTGGACTTGCCGGTGCCGGGCGGGCCACCGATCAGGACGAGAGAGACGGCACCGGCACGCAGGTGCCGCAGCGCCAGCTCGGCGAGCTGGCGGGCGTCGCCGGCGGCCGTAGCGTTACCCTGGGTCGCCTGGATGCAGGCGACCTTGGCCCGGACGAATGCCCGGTAGGCGACGTAATGGTGGCGCAGCGAGGCGGGCGCGGGATCGCCGGCGAAGTCGGTGTACCAGCCGGCGAACTGACAGCCAAGCTCCGGCGCGCCGAGCCGCTCGAGGTCCATGGCCAGGAAGGCGGCGTCATCGACGCCGTCCACCCACCTGAGGCGGTCGTCGAAGTCCAGGCAGTCGAGGATCCGCGGCCCGTCGTCCAGGCAGTAGATGTCGTCAGCGAGCAGGTCACCGTGCCCGTCGAGGAGGTGGCCCTCGTTGATCCTGGCGGCGAGGAGCGGCCCCCGGCCCGCGATGAACCGGCGGGCCAGCAGGCCTGTCTCCTCGACGATTCCGGCATCAAGGAGACGACCGCCCCGCGATCGCGCTTGCCCGAGGTTGTCGTCCCACCGGCGGGTCACCGCCTCGGGCGTGCCCTGCTCGGAGATCGGCCCCGACCGCGGCGCGGACGCGTGCTGGGCGGCCAGGATCCTGGCTACCTGCCGCAGCGGCCCGGCAACGTCCGCCCGGGCGTGCACGAGGGCAGACAGCCGCCGGGCCGCCGGCATGCGGCGCATGACGACTACAGGCTCGCACTCCCCGGTTCCGGGCCCCCGGACCTCGGCAACCCCCAGGTACACATCGGGAGCGAAGCGCCGGTTCAGCTCGGTCTCGCGGGCGCACGCGACGGCCCTGGCCTTCGCCGTGGTGAAGTCGAGGAAACCGAGATCGACCGGCTTCTTAACCTTGTAGGCCCGGCTGCCCGCGAAGAAAATCACGGCCGAGTGGGTTTCGGCTACGTTCCCGAAAGGCTCGTCGTTCCCGAAAGGCTCGTCATCGTGGCCGGCCACTGCGCTCCCTGGTGGTCTGGGTTAGCCAGGTACCGGAGCTGCTGGACGCGTCGCCTCGGCCGTCCCGGTGGCGCCTGCCTCAGGTACCGTGCCGTGGGCCCGACCGCGGATGACGACGACCGGGCAGCGGGCGTGCTGCACGCAGTGCTGGCTCACCGAGCCGAGCAGCGCGGCAGTAAAACCGCCGTGGCCTCGGCTGCCGACGACGAGCAGGTCCGCGCCGTCGGCCGCAGCCAGCAGCACGCTGGCGCCGGTGCCCTCGGCGACTTCGGGGCGGACGGTGACGCCGCCATCGGCCGGGTCCGCGACCCGGCTGATCGCCGCGGTGACAATGTCGGCGGCCACCTTGGCGAAGTCGGTGTTGTCGTACATTCCCATCGGGGCCAGGCCGAAGCCGCCCATTGATGCCGGGTATTCCCACGCCGTCACGGCGTCAACACTGGCTCCGGTGAGCTGCGCCTGGCGGATGGCCCAGCGAAGAGCCTCATCCGATGTCGGCGATCCGTCGACCCCGACCACGATGCGCGGTGCGTGTCCCTGCGCTGGCATGCTGCCCTCCCGGTGACTGCGTCCTCCTCCTCATGATCACCCGCAGCCGGGCGGGGACGGAGAGGCGTCTTGCCCCGCCTGCCAGGACCAAGGTCCCGCCGCGGCAGGGCCAGTGGCCCTGCGCGGCGCCGGCGGTGGCACCCAGCATGAGCTGGATGACCTATCTGCGCGGAGGAGTATTTCGGTGACTGACGAGAGAACCCTCCTGGAGCTGCCCCGCAGGCAGTCGCTGGAGCTGCTGGCCAGCGTGCCCGTTGGCCGCCTCGTCTTCACCCATCAGGCGCTGCCTGCCATCAGGCCGGTCAACCACCTCGTGGCCGGCGAGCTGATCGTCATCGGCCTCACCGCCGGCTCGGCGATCGCCGAGTCGACCGGGCGGGGCGGCACTGTCGTGGCCTACGAGGCCGACTCGCTTGACCCGGCAGACCGGTCCGGCTGGACCGTCATCGTCGTCGGGGTAGCCCGGCTGGAGACGGCCGCGAGCCGCGTCCTGGATTACCGGACGCGGCTGCGGCCCTGGCTCGGCGGCGGCGCGATGACCGACATCATCACCATCAGCGCCGAGATCGTGACCGGCTACCGGCTCGCTCCGGCGGCGCCGGCGGCTGAGCCGCCGGCCGGAGCCATCAGAACCGCTCCCTGATTGCGGGCGCTCACCGGCCTGCTCCTGCAGCCGGAATCGCCCGGGTCGCGCTGCTGCGACCCGGGCGATTCCGCTTTCCTGCGCCTGGCGCTAGGTCACGGCGCGGACTTCTGCCCGGCGGCCGGCTTCGCGTGAGCGGGCGGTCCGGGCGGCCGGATCGACTCCGCCGGCGGTCCGGCTGGCGGTGCTGACGTCGGCTGGTCCCAGTCGCCCCGCCAGATGAGCCGGTGCACCGGGATCAGCCGCGGGATGTCGCGCAGGCCCGGAATGAACGGCACCAGCAGCAGCAGCAGCGTGGCCAGTCCGGTCAGGTAGATGGCGATCAGGTCGGCGTTGACCGAGTTGCCGAACTTCGGTATCTGGTACCACATGGTGTACAGCCACAGCCAGGGCTGACCCGGGTAGCTGCCGGTCTCGTTCATCACGCCCCACTGGTCGCCACCGAGGTGCATAGCCTCAGCCTTGTTGGCGAAGTACTGGCCGTCTTCGATGAACAGCAACGGAAGCGTGTAGTTGGTTCCGTAGAACGTCCGCCCGGCCAGCAGGTCGGTGTCGAGACCGCCGCTACGAGCCACGGCCAGCTCGGAGGCCATCAGGACCGGCACCGGCCCGTCGCTGGCCGCCGGCACCACCGGCACGCCGCCCGCGAACGTGGCTTTCGGCGCCACCTTGGCGTAGGCCGCGGCCCAGGATGCCTGCTGCGCGGCAGGCGCTGCCCGGTACGTGGCCAGCGCCCTCGCCAGCGCCGGGTCGGTGGCCGACAGTCTTGTGAGCGGCGCGAGCACGAAGGCGGTTGCCGGGTTCACCGGCTGCAGGACGCCGGCCATGTGCTGAGGCGAGAACAGCAGGCTCTGGGACGCGTTGGCGACGTTGTTGTAGGGCGGCCCGTAGGTCGCGGTCTCGCTGGTGCCGGCCAGCTCGCTCGCCGCCGCGCCGACGAAGTCGGCCGGGGCGATCCGCGCCCAGGACTGAACGCTGACTGACGGAACGTCGGGGGAGGACAGCAGCCCGGCCAGGCCCAGGGTGAGGGCCAGGGCGACCACGGCGGCGATCGAGCCTTCCTTCAGGATGTCGTAGCGGCGGGTGCGGCCGCGCCACGGCGCGGCATCGGCCGCGGTGGCAGCCTTGCGGGCCGCGCGGTCGCGCCAGGCGGGCCGCTTCGGCAGCGGGTGGCTGACTCCGCGGACCCTGACCAGCAGGACGTGCGCGCCGATGATCGCGATCAGCACGATGGGGATCAGCACGATGTGCCACATCAGCATCTGGCCGAAGTTCATGACGTTGAAGAAGCCGCCGACGCCCGCCGCGTTGAACGCGTCCTTGCCGCTGGTGGAGATCCACTGCGAGTCGAAATTCTGCTGCGAGACGTAACCGGTGAAGCACTCGATCACCGAGCACATAAACGCCACGACGCCAGTGATCCAGGTCATCGCGCGGCGCCCGCGCCAGGCGGCCATCCAGAACTTCCCCCACAGGTGGATGACGAGGAACGCCATGAACAGCTCGACACTCCACAGGTGCATGCTGTTGAAGTAGTGCCCGACGGTGTTGTAGTGCCACCAGTCCGGCCCGCCCAGCGCGAGCGCGAAACCGGAGACGATGACCACGCCGAAAGCGGCCAGCGAGGCCACGCCGAAGACGTAGATCCAGGACGCAACGTAGCCGGGCTGGCGGTCTGGCAGGAGCTTGCCCGGCGGCAGCAGCCGCAGGCCGAGACGGCGGACCCGGTTCGTCCACATATCCGCGTCGGGGTCGTCCGCGACAGGGGTCAGAGCCGCCCCGGTGATCGTGCCGTTGCCCAGGCCGGCCCCGCCGTCGTTCGCAGGCTCAGGCGGGAGCGTGCGGTTGCGGTGCGGGAACGGGATGACCAGCGCGAGCCCGAAGATGAGGACCATGACGCCGATCAGCGCCAGATTCGCTACCGAGATGTTAAAAATAGACCATTTCCAGTAGCTGCCCGGACTATTCAGATTAATGGCCGACGCTGTCGCGGCCAGTGCTTGCGCACTCATGTCATGAGCTCCTCGTGAGCGGGACCAATTCGGGTGCGAACACGTCGCTTCCCCACTGTGACCGGGAGCGGGCCGCTCCGATTAGTGCTGAGGGTCGGTCAATAGCGGGACCTAAGTCCTGCCGGGGAGCGGGGCAGAAACACAGCTGCCCCCCGTCCGCGGCGCGGACGGGAGGCAGCTGGCGGAGCGGCGCCAGGGCGCTCGATGGATCAGACGGTGTTCACCTCGACCCTGGTGGCGACCTTCGGCAGGATCTCGGCCTCGGGAGCGGTCCGCCGCAGGTGCACGAACCCGAGGACGGACAGGATCAGCATCAGGCCGGCCGCGATGAAGGACGCGATGGCGGCGATCAGGGCGATTTCGCCCAGCTGCCAGAATCCGTAGGCCTCCAGCAGCATGCTGCGCAGCGTTGTGCCGCGGAAGACGGTGTCGACCTGGGCGGCCAGTGCGGCGTTCTTGGGCTGGGCCAGCGCCTCACCGGACAGCTGAGAGTAGGTCTTGCCGCCGCCGATCAGGAACAGATGGCGGCCGATGAAGTAGTTGGCGTAGGTCTCGGCCTGGGCGCCGGTCGTCATCAGCTGGCCGGCGTACTTGCTCATCTCGGCGCGGTTAGCCGCCGGGAGGATTTTGAACTCAGGGCTGGTTGTGGTCGGGAATACGATCTTCTGAGCGGATAGCTGACTGGCCACCTGGTTGTTGGCGTATGAATGACCCCAGGTCAGCAGGACGCCTGCCACCACCAGGACGACCACCAGAAGCAGGCCTGCCGCGGTAGCCAGCGCGTCGAAAGTCCTCCTGCGCATCTGCTTTTCCTCCTTGCAATTATTCCGGGTATCTGGCCCGGCCAATGAACTTAGTGAAGCTGCACTGAGCATCCCGCCAGGCTGACGGCCATTCTCAGGGTCATGCGCCTCTGCTTACCGGGACCTCGGTGGCCAATCCCTGCGGACTTACGGCCCTGCCGCTGCTCGCGGGCCGGTCCTGGGTCCCTGGCCACCGGGTCTTTCGCCCCTACTAGCTCCGGCGGTCAGCTGGCAGCGTGGCGGACAAGGACCCTGGTAAGGAGATGGACCCCGATGACCAGTCACGTCTGCGATGTCATGACGCGGAACGTCATCGCGCTCCGCCGGCACGCCGAGTTCAAGGACATTCTTCAGGTCCTCCGGGCCCGGCAGTTCAGCGCGTTTCCGGTCCTTGACGAGGACGACAGGGTCGTCGGCGTGGTCAGTGAGGCCGATCTTCTGGTCAAGGAGGCCTACAGCGAGCCGGAGCGGGAGCGGCACGGGTTCCGGCACGGGTTCAGGCGCCATAGTGACCGGGCCAAGGCGGCCGGCCTGACGGCAGGCGAGCTCATGAGCAGGCCCGCGATCACGATCGGCCCGGAGGCGTCGGCCGCCGAGGCCGCGAGCCTGATGCATGCCCGGCATGTGCGGCGGCTGCCCGTGGTGACGCGGGACGGGCACCTCGCCGGAATCGTGAGCCGCACCGACCTGCTCGGCGTCTACGACCGGCCGGATGAGAACATCAGGCACGAGATTGTCTGCGAGGTCATCGGCAGTGAGTTCATGCTGGAGAAGCTGGCTTTCACGGTGACAGTGGCGTCCGGGATCGTGACCGTCAGCGGGCCTGTCGAGAGCGAGGCAGTCGCGCTCTCGCTGCTTGACGACATCAGGAACGTTGCCGGAGTGGTCGCGGTCAGGGACCGGCTTCATTACCCGCAAGCCTGGACTGCGGGCCTGGCCTGGCCGGTCCAGCTGGCCAGCGACCTGGACTCACGAAAGCTGAACTCACGAAAGACATCCCAGGAGCTTAAGTGTCAAGCCGCTACGGAAGATTGAGGGTGGTTTTGCCGGTGGCCCCAGGCTGTGGTCTCGTCGTAGAGGGTGCGGGTCTTGAGGCATCCGTGCAGGATGCCGACGAGCCTGTTCGCCAGCCGCCGCAGTGCGTCGTTGTGCCCGATCCCGCGGGCGCGGAGCTGGTCGTAGAAGGCGCGGGCGCCGGGCGAGGCGTTCAGGGCGGTGAAGGCCTGTGCGTTGAGTGCGTCAACGAGCCGGTCGTTGTGGACGAACCGGGCGGCGACGATCTTCTTCTTGCCCGAGGCGCGGGTGATGGGGCTGGTGGCGGCGTAGTTCCTGCGGGCCTTGCCGTCGGCGTAGCGGTGCGGGGCGTCGCCGAACTCGCCGAGCACCCGGGCGCCGAGGACAGCGCCCATGCCGGGCTGGGACCGGTAGATCTCAGCGTCCGGGTGCCGGCCGAAATTTTCCTCCACCTGCCCTTGCAGGACCTTGACCTGCTCGTTCAGGACAGCGATCACCGCGATCAGGGACCGCACGGTGGCGGCGTAGGCGGCGGTGAGCGCCGGCGGCTGGCCGAGCTGCCCGGCGCGCAGGGCGGCCAGGATCGCGGTGGCCTTGTCCGGGATGTTCCGGCGGCGGGCACGCTTGAGCGCCGCGCTGACCTGCGCCCTGGTCAGCCTCGCCGCACGGGCCGGGTCCGGGGCCTTGCCCAGCAGCTCCAGGGTGTCGCCGGCGTCCAGGTCCTCGAACGCCTCCAGCGCCGCCGGGAAGTACTCCAGCAGCTGGTGCCGCAGTCGCTGCACGGCCCGGGTGCGTTCCCAGATCAGCGTCTTGTGCGTGCGCGCGAGGACTTTGATGCCCTCCGCCTCCGGCGAGTCGCCGGCCGCCGGGCGCAGCTGGCGGGAGTCGGTCCGCACCATATCCGCGAGCATGTGCGCGTCACCGCCGTCGCTCTTCGCGCCGGACACGCCGTGCCGCTCCCGGTACCGGGACGCCTGCAGCGGGTTCACCGGGAACACGGTGTAGCCGGCGGCGATCAGCGCGGTCACCCACGGGCCGTGGTCAGTCTCGATCCCGACGATCACCTCCGCCTCGTCCGGCTCCTCGCCCAGGTGAGCGCCGACCAGCCCGTGCAGCTGCGCCATCCCGGCCGCGCCCTCCGGCACCCGCTTTCTCGCCAGCACCTTCCCGGCCTGGTCCATCACCTCGATGTCGTGATGGTCCTGCGCCCAGTCATCACCTACGAACAGCCGCACCAGTTCTCCCCTCAGCAATGCCGGAACACCTCAGCAGCCAGCGGGAGAACTATCAGCGACCTAATGAAACTGTGCTCACTCCACCCGGAGGGCACGACATCCCAGCAGCGATCAATCCTCCCGGTCACCGGCAGGGGCACGGTCTTTCGTCAGGGCTCAAAGCCCGGGAAACACAAGTGCTCACCTGCCGGCGGCCACCACACCCGGAGTCTGCCAGGCGGCGGGCTCCCTGAGACTCATTAGGAGACGCGTCGTGTCTGACGTCGTGTTTGAAACCCTGGACGAGGCTGAGTGCCAGCGGCTCATCGAGCCCGGCGGCATCGGCAGACTCGTCTTCTCCGGCCGGTTCGATCTGACCGTGCTGCCGGTGAACTACAAGTTCCACGACGGCGCGATCCTGTTCAGAACCGCGCAGGACGGCTCGACTGAGGAAGATCTGCGTACCGGCATCGAGCACGCCGACTTCCGGGTGGCGTTCGAAGTCGACGACTTCGACCAGAAAGCCCGGGAGGGCTGGAGCGTTCTGGTTCAGGGCCCGGCTCATCACCTGGACTCAGACACCGAGCGTGCGGGTGCCATCACGGCCGGAGTCGAGCCCTGGCCCGGTGGCGAGCGCGAGCACTTCATCAGCATTACCCCGGCCCGGATGACCGGCCGGCGCATCAGGCGCACGACCAGCGCCTGAGCGCGAGTTACCCGTCACTGACAGCGGCAGGAGCCAGAGCAATGCGAGCGATCGTCTATCACGGGCCAGGGCGCCGGGCGTTCGAGGAAGTACCGGACCCGGAGATCACCGACGATGCGGACGTGATCGTCCGGGTTGACGCCACTACGATCTGCGGCACCGACCTGCACATCCTGAACGGTGACGTGCCCACAGTGCGACCGGGGCGCGTACTCGGGCACGAGGCTGTCGGCACGGTCGAGGATGTCGGCAGCTCCGTCCGCACGATGGGCGAGGGTGATCGGGTCCTGGTGTCCTGTATCTCCGCCTGCGGTGCGTGCCGGTACTGCCGTGACGGCCACTACGGGCAGTGCCTCGGCGGCGGGGGATGGATACTCGGCAACACCTACAACGGAACCCAGGCCGAGTTCGTGCGGGTGCCGTTCGCTGACACCTCGACCTACCGGCTGCCGGGGGCGGTCTCTGACGCCGAAGTACTGATGCTGGCGGACATCCTGCCCACCGGCTACGAGGTCGGCGTGCTCAAGGCCGGCGTGCGGCCCGGAGATGTGGTCGCGGTCGTCGGTGCCGGGCCGGTGGGACTGGCGGCCATCATGGGCGCACGGCTCTTCAGCCCCAGCCACATCGTGGCCATCGACGTGGCCGACCGGCGCCTCGAGGCGGCCAAGCAGCTCGGCGCCGACGTGACCATCAACAATGCCGTCGCCGATCCGCTGGCGACCGTCCGCGCGCTCACTGAGGGCCTCGGCGCGGATGTCACGTTCGAGGCCGTTGGCCAGCCGGAAACCTTCGACCTTGCCGTCCGGCTGACCCGGCCGGGGGCGCACGTGGCGAACATCGGCGTGCACGGCAAGCCCGCGCCACTGCACCTGGAAGATCAGTGGATCAGAGATCTGACGATCACGACCGGGCTGGTAGACACCTACTCCACTCCGACCTTGCTTCGCCTCCTGGCCAGCGGACAGCTCGACGCCAGCAAACTGGTCACGCACCGCTTCGGCTTCGATGACTTCGACGAGGCCTACGACGTCTTCACCCGCGCGGCCGACACCGGCGCGCTGAAGGTCGTCGTGACCGGCGAACGGATCAGCGGGTGACCGGCCATGACGCTGATGAGGGAGCTACCGGGAGAGTTCAGCGGTGCGGTGCCCGCCATGGTGACGCGGGTGGTGGCCGGAGTTGACGATTCGCCCAGCGGCCTGGCGGCGCTGGCTGCCGCGGCCCAGCTGGCCCTGTCGTCGCACGCGCAGTTAGTTGCCGTCCGGGCCTGGGCCCTTGGCCTGCCCCGGCACGGCGGCCGCAGGCTGCGGCGCTTTTCGCATCCGCACGTCGTGCTGAGCTTCTCCGGGGCGGAGGAGTGCGCGGCTGCATCGGTCCTCACCAGAAAGGCGCTGAGCACAGCCGTCGGCCGGATGCCCGCGGATGTGCGGGTCAGGATCGTGACGCCCGAAGGCGACCCGGCCCTGGCCCTGATCAGGCTGGCCGACGGTCCCGGCGATGTCATCGTGGTCGGCGCAGGCTGCGGGCAGCTAGTCAGGCACCTGATTCACGGGTCGGTGAGCCGGTACTGCGTGCGCCACGCGGCGTGCCCGGTTCTGACTGTCCCGGCGGTCAGGGCCTGAGCCCGTGCAGCGGGAAGATCATCTTCCTGGTCGCGAGGATGGCCTGATCCACCGGGTCAGCGGGGTCGTAGCCCGCCTCGAACCTGGAGAATTCGCCGGTGCCGCCATCGGTCATGTACTCAGGGGCTGGCTCGGGCGCGACCCAGTCCACGTACTCACGCCACAGGTCGGGTGTCGGCAGCGCCGGGTCAAGCGGGTCGCCCGTTGCCTCGGCGAGCAAGTGGGTCCAGGTGCGGGGCACGACCTGGACCAGCTGATAGCCACCGCCGCCGGTCAGCACCCACCGGCCGCCGGCCGTCTCGTGTGCGAGCTGATGCAGCAGCGCGTGCGCTGATCGCTGCGCGTCGATGCTGATCTGCAGGTTGGCCAGCGGATCGCTGTAGTGCGTGTCGCAGCCATGCTGGCTCACCAGGATCTGCGGCCCGAACTCGCGCAGCAGCGGCGGCACGATCGCGTGCAGCGCGCGCAGCCAGCCCGCGTCCTCCGTGCCCGCCGGGAGCGCCACATTGACGGCGAGGCCTTCCGCGCCCGCTCCGCCGGTCTCCGACGGCCTGCCGGTGCCGGGGAACAGGGTTGCCGGATCCTCATGCAGGCTGATCGTGAGCACGCGCGGATCGGACCAGAACGCGGCCTGGACGCCGTCGCCATGATGAGCGTCGATGTCGACGTAGGCGATCTTCCCGGCGCCCTGGTCCAGCAGCCAGGCGATGGCGATCGCGGGGTCGTTGTAGATGCAGAAGCCGCTGGCACGGGCGCGCATGGCGTGATGCAGGCCGCCGGCGATGTTCGCCCCGTGCTCCGCTGCGCCGGTCCAGACAGCACGGGCCGCGGCCAGCGTGGCGCCGGTGACCAGGGCGGATGCCTCGTGCATCCCGGCGAAGACCGGATCGTCGGCAGTGCCGAGGCCGTGCCCGAGCAGTGCGGGCGGGTCCGTGCCGGGCGGTGCGGGCCGCCCGTACTTGCGGGCGGCACCGAGTGCCCCGGCCTGGCGCACGGCGGCGAGGTAGCCGGCATCGTGCACGAGTTCCAGCTCGGCGTCGGACGCCGCCCGAACCGGAACCACCGTGACGCCGGGCCTGCTGAGCACCCGGAATGCCCGCGCCAGCTCCATCGTCAGCTGCACCCTGATCGGCGCCATCGGATGGCCGGCCCCGAAGTCATACTCAGCCAGCTGCTGATCGAAGACCACCTGCAGGGTGCATGTCATGATCGGTCCGGGAGCGTGCTCATCACTGGCCCCTCCTGCACTGCGACCGGGCGTGTCCCTGGTCGTCGCGGCGAAAGCGTGCCGGAGTTAGCTGATCATCTGGCCGCTGGCGGGCAAGAGTGCCGACCGGCCCGGACCGGCGGGACGTTTGTCATCCGCCGACGCGCAGGCCATGTCCAGCCCGCATCACCTCATTCAGCGGCCGGCGCGGCGCCCGGGCCGGGCTCGAGCCATAGCCGAGCCTGACGATCATCTGACAGTGACCGGGCCACGGCCACGCGGTGGTGCTGCCGCCGCGCATGTCGTCGCGCTCCATCGCCTGGTAGAGGAACGAGGCTGACAGGCCATTCGCGGTAGCGGATAGCAGCAGACTCTCGAGGCCTTGCCCCGCGCGGAGCCAGTCAGCCGGCTCGTCTCCGGCCGTCGTCAGCGCTATCAGCTGGGGAGAGCGCTCGTAACGGAGGTGCTCCGGCCGCACATCCGGCGCGGCTGCCAGCAGGTCCGCGTCGCGGACCGGCGACAAGGCGTCGTCGCCGCGGGCGGGCAGAGCCGCTGCCGGAATTCCGTCCTGCGAGCTGTGAGCCACCCAGCGCGCCAGCTCGGCCTGATGGAGCTCGTCGCCGGCCAGTTCCCGTGCCGCCTGCCCGGCCAGCGCCAGCACCGCGGCGGTCTGCGCCGGATCGAGCAGGCGGGTACCGCAGCCTTCGAGGTCGGCCGCCAGCCGCAGTTCCCGCACGACCGCTGCCGGGATCGCCTGATTTGAGTACGGGCCGCGGTCGGTGTGGCGGCGCCAGATGGCGTTGAACCGGTCCTGCTCGCCGCGACCCGGCGCCGGTCCCGGCCCGGCCCGCAGCACCGCAAGCACATCGAAGGGATAGCCGGGATGCGGCAGTACGTCCGCGCGCGGCTCGGCGCCGAGGTGGCGGAGCGCGACCCGCGCGTTGTACAGCGCGGCGCCGCAGCTGAGGTACAAGGCGCGGGCCTGCGGATCAGCGATCGCCAGGGCCCGGTCCGGCGCCGCGTACAGCGCCAGCGCGTCACCGCTGACCTCGAACTGCCAGGGCTGCGAGTTGTGCAGCGACGGCGCGGCGGCAGCGGCAGCCACCACTCCCTGAATCTGCTCATCAGTCAGCACGCGGAACATGATCCCCCCCGTTATCCGGCTCCGGTCTCCACCGTAGGACGGACCCGGGCGGCCCGGAAGGGGACCATCGGGCCGCCCTGGCGGCATAATGCCCGGCCGGAAGCAGGCCGAAAGTCCCGGCCGCCCGGTCCGTTTGCCGCTAGGCCCGGCGCCCCGGTACTGCCCAGGCTGGGATAAGCGGCATCACCACAGAGGGGGCTGCCATGACTGAGCGAGCATCCATCATCGGAGCTGAGCCATTCCTGCACAGATTGCCCGCCGCCCAGATCGAGCGGCTGGCGGCGCTGGCCCGTCACATCAGCCTGCCGGCCGGGGCCCGGCTCTTCGAGGAGGGCGGCACCGCCAACCGCTTCTGGCTGATCGAGGCCGGCCGGGTGGCGCTTGACACCCTGGTTCCCGGCCAGGGCCGGGTGACCATCGAGGCGCTGGGCCGCGGTGATGTCGTCGGCCTGTCCTGGCTGACGTCGCCGTACCAGTACCGGTACGGGGCGACCTGCCTGCAGCCGCTGGAAGCATTTGAGTTCGACGCGGTCGCTGTGCGCGCGGCCTGCGACAGCGACCCGGTGCTCGGCTACGCCCTTCTTGACCGCTTCCTGGCGGTCGCCGCGCACCGGTTGCAGATGACAAGGGCGCGGTTGATGGAGCGCAGATCGGCGGCCGTCTCATGACCGTGCAGGCGGCTGCGCACTACGCCCTGCTGTCCGACGGCAGCACCCTGGAAATCAGGGCGGCGCGACCGCAGGACGCCGGCGACGCCCGGCGCATGCACGAGGAGATGTCACCGGACAACGCTTACCTGCGGTTCTTTAGCCTGAGCCCGCTGGCAGCCGACCGGGAGGCAGTGCGGCTGTGCCGCCCCGAGGACGACACTCACGCGGCGTTGCTGGCCTGGCTGGACGACCGGCTGGTCGGAGCCGCCAGCTACGAGCCGACCGGCAGGCCCGGCGTCGCGGAGATAGCGTTCGCCGTTGCCGATGAGATGCACGGCCGGGGAGTGGCCACGCTGCTGCTTGAGCACCTGGTATCGCTGGCCAGGCAGCGGCATCTGACCGCGTTCGCGGCTGAGACGCTGCCGGAGAACCTGGCCATGCAGCACGTGTTCGCCGACGCCGGGCTGCCGGTCGAGCGGCACTACGCCGATGGCGTAGTCGAGCTGTGCCTGCCGCTGCCCGGGCACGACGACGCCGAGCTCGATCATTACCTGGATGTGGTCGGCCGCCGCGCCAGCCGGGCCGATGCGGCCAGCCTTGACCATCTGCTGCGGCCAGCGTCGGTGGCGGTCATCGGAGCCGGGCGGCGGCGCGGATCGGTCGGCCGGGAGATCCTGCAGAACATCGTGTCTGGGGGGTTCACCGGACCGGTGTACCCAGTCAATCCGCGCGGCCGGTCGATGGCCGGCCTAGCCTGTCTGAGCTCGGTAGACGAGCTTCCGCAGGGCGTTGACCTGGCCGTCATCGCCGTGCCGCCCGCGCAGGTGCCCATGGTGGCCGCGCAGTGCGGCGCCCGCGGCGTCCGGTCGCTGGTAGTGATCACGGCCGGCCTCGGCGCTGCCGGAGCCGATCTGCTGGCCATCTGCCGGCGGCATGGCATGCGCCTGGTCGGGCCGAACTGCTTCGGGATCGCGGGCCCTGACGTGCATCTCAACGCCACGTTCGGCACCGGAATACCGTCGCCAGGTACTGCCGGGCTGGTCGTGCAGTCCGGCGGCATCGGCATCGCGCTGCTTGAGCAACTCAGGCGGCTCGGCATCGGGCTGTCGTCGTTCGCCTCGGTGGGCGATAAATACGACGTCTCCAGCAATGACTTGCTCTGCTGGTGGGAGCAGGATGACCAGACCACGATCGCGATGCTCTATGTCGAGTCGTTCGGCAGCCCGCGGCAGTTCGCCCGGACGGCCCGGCGGGTCAGCGCGAAGCTGCCGGTTCTCACGGTAATCGGCGGCCGGTCTGCGGCCGGGCAGCGCGCGGCCGCTTCGCACACCGCCGCTGCGGCCACTCCGCTGGTCACGCAGGAAGCGCTGTTCGCGCAGGCCGGAGTCATCGCGACACACGGCCTGAGCGAACTGGTTGCCGCGGTGGCCTACCTGAGCTGCCAGCCGCTGCCGCCCGGCCGCGGCGTCGGCATTGTCTCGAACGCGGGCGGGGCCGGCGTACTGGCCGCCGATGCCTGCGGGGACGCCGGCCTGGCGGTCGCCGGGCTGGACGCGGGGACGCGGCGGCGGCTCGCTCACATTCTGCCGCCCGGCTCAGCGGTGGCCTGCCCGGTGGACACCACGGCAACGGTGACCGCGACAGTCTTCCGGGCGGCGCTGGAGGCCGTGGGCGCCGACCCCAGCGTCGACGTCGTGCTGGCGATCGCGGTGCCGACCGCGATTGCCGATCTGCGCACGGCCATCTGCGCGGCTGCGCCGGGCCTGCCGATGGCGGCAGTGCTGCTCGGCCAGGCCGAGTCCGTGGCCCTGCTGCCGGGACGTGAGACGACTGCTGCCGGGACAGCGCCCGCCGGGGCGCGGCGCATACCGGCGTACGGATACCCGGAAGACGCCGTCCGGGCCATCGCCTGCGCGGCCGGCGACCGCGACTGGCTGGACCGCGACCACGGCACGGTGCCGGAGCTCACCGGCATCGATAGCGACGGCGCCAGGAAGCTGATCGCGGCATTCCTCACCGCGTTCCCGCGGGGCGGCTGGCTCTCCGCGAAGGACGCGGCCGCGCTGCTGACCAGCTACCAGATCCCGCTGGCGCCCTGCCGCTTCGCCGCCGACGCGGCGGCCGCCGTTGCCGCCGCGGCCGAGTTCGGCGGCCACGTCGCGGTCAAGGCGGACGTGGCGGACATCGTCCACAAGAGCGCGGCCGGCGCGGTCCAGCTCGATCTGCGCACCGGCGACGAGGTGACCGCGGCCGTCGCTGGCTTCGATGCTGCGTTTGGCGGCAAGCTCCGATCCGTCCTGGTGCAGCCGATGGTCACCGGCGGGGTGGAGACGATCGTCGGTGTCGCTCAGGATCCCGTGTTCGGCCCGCTAGTCATCTTCGGCCTCGGCGGGGTGGCGACCGACGTCCTCGGCGACCACGCGGCCCGGCTCGCGCCGCTCACCGACACCGACGCGGCGCAGATGATCGGTGAGCTGCGGTCAGCTCAGCTGCTGGCCGGCTACCGGGGGAGCGCGCCCGCCGATACCCGCAGCCTGGCCGACGTCCTGCTGCGTGTGTCGCGCCTGGCCGAGGACCTCCCGGAGGTCGCTGAGCTTGACCTGAACCCGGTGGTCGCGCTGCCTGACGGCGCGGTTGCCGTCGACGCCCGCGTCAGGGTCAGCCCGGCGGAGCCGAAGGACCCGTTTTTGCGCCAGCTCCGCTAGGCCAGGACCTACGTCCCGGCCCCTCGGTGCTTGACGACTCTGTCCCGGAGCTGCAGTCAGGAGCAAAACTGCTGGTAGAGAGCATAGGGAAGGGCGGGAACGGGGTATGAATGACCAGCGCGAGACCGGCGTTCGCAGGATTGTCGTCGGAGTCGACGGCTCGCCGTCGTCACGGGCAGCACTGACGTGGGCGGTACATCAGGCCGAGCTGACGGGCGCGATGGTGGAGGCGGTCATCGTCTGGCATTACCCGGTCATGGCCGTGCCGTTCGCGCCGGTGGCCGTGCTCGAGGAGCCGGACGATTTCCGGACGCTGGCCACCAGGACGGTGTCGAAAGTCATCGCCGCCGTCGTCGATCCGGCCAGTTCGGTCAAGGTCAGCTCGACCGTCAGGCAGGGGATTCCGGCCGACGTGCTGCTGGATGTCGCGCGCGGCGCGGATCTGCTGGTCGTGGGCAGCCGCGGACACGGCGGCTTCACCGAGGCCCTGCTCGGCTCCGTGAGCCAGCATTGCGTGCACCACGCGAGCTGCCCGGTGGTGATCATGAGGGGTGGGGGACACGATGAAGACAGTTCAGGACGTGATGACGGAAAAGGTGGTATCCGTCACGAAGGAGACGGACTTTAAGGAGATCGTGTCGGTGCTGCGCCAGTACCGGGTCAGTGCCTGTCCGGTGCTGAACGACTCCGGTCAGGTGGTCGGCGTCGTATCTGAGGCGGATCTGCTGGCTAAGGAGACCGATCCCGAACTGCCTGCCGGGCTGATCAGGCTACGCTGGCGGCTCGCCGAGGAATGCAAGGCCACGGCGATCACGGCGGACCAGCTCATGACCTCGCCTGCCGTGACTATCTATCCGGGCGCGTCGGTGGTCGACGCAGCCAGGCTCATGCAGGAGCGCGAGGTCAAGCGCCTGCCCGTGGTCGGCGCCGGCGGGAAGCTGATCGGCATCGTCAGCCGGTCAGACGTCCTCAGCGTCTACGAGCGGCCGGACGCCGACATCCTGGCGGACGTGCTGACTGAGGTCATCGTCCGGCAGTTCGCTCTGGACCCGGCGCAGGTCCAGGCGGCGGTCCTCGCCGGGGTCGTGACGGTCACGGGCCTGGTGGAGCGCACCGAGACGGCCTTGGAGCTGATGGCCAGGATCCGTCATCTTGAGGGCGTGGTAGGCGTCAGGAACCGGCTGGCTGTAAGCGAGACCAGCGACTGGACCCGCATCGGCTGAGCGACGGCTTGCGCTAGCCGGTGACCCGGATGCTCCGCCCGGTTACCTGCTGCGGGCGCAGGCGCACCCAGTCGTCCCGGTCACCGCCGGCCCAGGGCTGCACCCCGAGCGCGCTGACCCGTTCAAGCTCGTCCGGGTCGGTGATAAGCCGGGCGGTGCCGGTGAGCAGTACGCTCCAGCCCTCGCTCTGCGCATCGTCCAGATGGTCGACGTCAAACGAGACTGTGGTCTCGGTCAGCCCGCTGGCGGCGCTGGTCTGACCCCCGGTCCTGAAGATCACGTCATCGCCGTCCATGCGGTAGTTGACCGGGATCGCTACCGGGCCGCGGCCGGGCTCATTGAACAGGAACCGGCCGACTCCGCCCGGCGCGACGTGGGCCCGGCACTCAGGAACGGTGAGCGTGCCCAGCACCGGGTTACGCGCGGCGTCGCGCTGGCCGGGTGGCAGATTCATGCCCGCGCCGCTCAGCGCGTCGGGCGGAGCGCCGAGGGCGGCCGCGAGCCGGGTGAGCGTCGCCTGGCTCGGGTTCGGTGCCGGGCTCGATTCGAGGTAGGCCAGATAACCCTGCGACATGCCAGCCCGGTCGGCTGCCTCGGCCACGCCGAGCCCGGCCCGGCTGCGCTGCTCGGCGATGCGCCGCCCGACGTCGGTAGCGGCGGCTTTGTCGGTACTCGTCATGCTTCCTCCTCCGGAGGGAAGCCATCCACCTTGCCAACTCTACGGACATCCTTCGAGCGCGTCAGGGCCCTTCGGCCCTGTGCGGGCGGTGCCTTGTGCGCACAACCTGTGTACAGGGGTGATGACCATGACATCGGGACCGCACGGAGAGGCCGCCTGGCGGCAGCCGGCCGGCCCGCAGGGCCTGTCCGCCGCCGACGGGGGCGGCATGCTGGTGTACACCGGCCTGCGGCCAGCGCCTGAGGTGGCCGCGAGCCCGCTGTCGGCCGCTGACATCGCCGCTGCCATCGAGATGGCAGGCCGGGCACCATCCGTGCACAACACGCAGCCGTGGAAATTCCGGCCGCGAGACCGCTCGATCGAGGTCCTGGCCGACGCGAGCCGGCTGCTGCCCGCCATCGACCCGGCCGGCCGCGAGCTGCTGATCAGCTGCGGTGCCGCGCTGTTCGGCCTCCGGCTTGGCCTGCGCAGCGTCGGCCGCCTGCCGGTGGTCGACCTGCTGCCGGACGCCGCCCGGCCGGCGCTGCTCGCCCGCGTCTGGTGTGACGGTCATGCGGGAGCCAGCCCCGAGGAGGCCGAGCTGATCGCGGCGGTGCCGCACCGGCATACTCACCGCGGCGCGTTCTCGCCGAGCGAGGTGCCGCCCCGGCTGCTCGACACGCTGGTGGCCGAGGCGGCGGCGGAAGGCTGCGAGCTGGTCGTGCTGACCAGCCGGGAGCCGGTCGAGCGCCTGGCTCAGCTGACCCGCAGCGCGGCCGCCGACCAGCTCGCGGACGCGAGCGTGCAGCGGGAGCTTGAGCGGTGGGTGCAGCCGTCCGGCAGCCAGGCCAGGGACGGCGTGCCCGCCCGAGCGCGACTGGCCCCGGCGCAGGCCGGCGACGCGGGGCCCGGCTCGCCTGGCTGCCCGGCGGAGCGGTTGCCGCGGCGCAGCTTCGGGCTGCCGGGAACCGACCTGGCCGGCGATGAGCCGCCGGGCGCGACGGCCGTCCTGCTCACCACCGCCGATCAGCCCGCTGACTGGCTCCGGGCCGGCCAGGCGCTGAATCGCCTGCTGGTGCGGGCCGCGTCCAGATGGGTGTTTGCCAGCCTGCAGTCCCAGCCGCTGGAGCTGCCCGGCTATCGCGAGCAGGTGCGCGCCCTGCTGGCCGGGGACGGCTACCCGCAGATGCTGCTGCAGTTCGGCCGGGCCAATACCGCTCCGGCGACACCGCGCCGGCGTCAGGCCGACGTGGTGACCAACGACCCTGACGGCTAGGCCGTTAGCCCGTGCGAGCAGGGCTGATCGGCTCTCGCGCCAGGGCTGCAGCCGGCCCGATCGTGGACGGAGGGAACGCGCACGAGGACGGTACTCATGAGCAAGATCCGACTGGCCCGCATGACGCCGCTGCTCAGCACGGATGGCAACCCGCTGCGGCGGCGGGTGGACAGACTCGAGGCGGTCATCATGATTGCCCTGATGCTGACCTTCGTGGTCGCGGCGCCGCTGCTGGGGATCACCGCGGGCCGTCTGGCTGGCGCCTCCGGCCTGGCCCGAGTACGCGCCGAAAGCGGCTGGCGGGAGGTTCCGGCCGTGCTGCTGGTCAGCGGAGCGGAGGGCGTGGCTGCGGCAGCCGGAGACGGCAATGTCGCCTGGGTGCCGGCCCGGTGGACGGCACCGGCGGGCGGCGCGCGGAAAGGCATCATCGCGGTGGATCCCAATGCGCAGGCCGGGGCGCGCGTGCAGATCTGGGTCACCAGGGCCGGCCAGCTGACGCACGCGAAGATCACCGGTGCCGACCTGGCCAACCGGATCGCGATGGGCGTGCTGCTCGCGGTGTTGTCGGCGGGAGTGCTGCTGGCAGCCGCCGCCTGGGCCGTGCGCGTCCTGGCCAACCGGCGGCGCCTGGCGAGCTGGACGCAGGCCTGGGCAGCGACCGGGCCCCGGTGGTCGTCGCTGCGCTAGCACCGGGGCCGGATCAGGACCCGGTCAGCAGGCCGCGGGCCTGCCTCGCCATCTCGATGTCCTCCCTGGCCGTGACGGTCAGCACCCTGGCCGTTCCGGCTCCGGTGATGTCCGCGTCTCCGGCCGCCTGATTGCGACCGGCATCAACGGTCACGCCGAGGAATTCCAGGCCGGCGGCCGCACCGGCGCGAATGGGCGCGCTGTGCTCGCCGATCCCGCCGGTGAACACCAGGACGTCCAGCCCGTTCATGGCCGCGGCCATGGCGGCTATCTCCCGCCGCAATCGGTGCAGGTAGACCTCCACGGCCAGCTGGGCGGGCTGATCGCCGGCCGCAGCCGCCGCCAGCACGTCCCGCATGTCACCGGACGGCTGCCCGGACAGCCCCGCGAGCCCGGACTCCTGCTCAAGGCCGGCACTGACCTCGTCGACGCTGAGGTTCCCGTGCTGCAGGAGCCAGATGATCAGGCCTGGATCAACGCTCCCGCTCCTGGTCGCCATCACCAGGCCTTCCAGCGGCGTGAAGCCCATCGTGGTGTCGACGCTGCGGCCTTTCCGCACGGCGGCGAGCGAGGCACCGGCGCCGAGATGGCAGGTCACGATCCGGAGAGCGGCAGTCTCGCGACCGAGCAGTTCGGCTGCGCGGCCGGCGGCGTAGGCGTGGGACAGCCCGTGGAAGCCGTACCGGCGCAGCCCGAAGTTCGCAGTCCACTGGCCGGGGAGGGCGTAGCGGGCGGCGGCGTGCGGCAGCCCGGCGTGGAACGCGGTATCGAAGCAGGCCACGCCCGGCACGTCCGGCAGCATCCGCCTGGCGGCCTCGATTCCGGCCAGCGCCCTCGGCTGGTGCAGCGGTGCCAGGTCGGTCAGGCGCGCGATGGCTTCGACGACGCTGTCGTCGATGCGGACCGCCTCGCGGAAGGTGCTGCCGCCGTGCACGACCCGGTGGGCAACCGCGGCGGCCTGCCTGCCCGCCGAGGTGAGGAACGCGGAGAGCTCGCCATGGTCGGGGCTGCCGTCCCAGCGGTCCAGCTCGAGCTCGCTGGTAACGGCGTTGCCGGACCCGAGCACACGTGCCTTCAGGCTGCTTGACCCGGCATTCACGATGAGGACGGACGTCACCGCGCCGCTCCGCCGGAGCCCGGCGGCTGGCTGCTCACGCGGTCGCCTCCGGCCACACCCAGTTCGCGACCTCGGGCAGGTCCTCGCCGAATTCCCTGGTCCAGGCGCGGTGCCTGGCCCTGGTGTCGACCATCTGCTGGCGCAGCTGGGCGGCCCGCCTGACCAGTCCGGGGACGCGGTCGATGACGTCCATCACCAGGTGGAACCTGTCCATGTCGTTCATCACGACCATGTCGAACGGCGTGGTCGTCGCGCCCTCTTCCTTGTAGCCGCGCACGTGGAAGTTGCTGTGCCCCTCGCGCCGGTAAGTCAGCCGGTGGATCAGCCACGGATAACCGTGGTAAGCGAAGATCACCGGCCGGTCGGGGGTGAACAGCGCGTTGAACTCAGCGTCGCTCATGCCGTGCGGATGCTCGACCTCGGGCTGCAGCCGCATGAGGTCGACTACGTTCACCACTCGTACCTTCAGGTCCGGCAGTTCCCGGCGGAGGATGTCGGTGGCCGCCAGCACCTCCAGGGTGGGCACGTCGCCGGCGCAGCCGAAGATGACGTCCGGCTCGACGCCGTCGCCGTCGCTGCTGGCCCACTCCCAGATGCCGGCTCCGCGCGTGCAGTGCAGGAGCGCCGACTCCATGTCCAGCCAGTCCGGGGTGGGCTGCTTGCCGGCCACGACGACGTTCACGTAGTCGCGGCTGCGCAGGCAGTGATCGGCGACCGAGAGCAGCGTGTTGGCGTCCGGTGGCAGGTAGACCCTGATGACCTCGGCCTTCTTGTTCATCACGTGGTCGATGAAGCCGGGGTCCTGATGCGAGAAGCCATTGTGGTCCTGCCGCCAGACGTGCGAGGTGAGCAGGATGTTCAGCGACGCGACCGGTCGCCGCCAGGGCAGGTGGCGAGACACCTTCAGCCACTTGGCGTGCTGGTTGAACATCGAGTCCACGATGTGGATGAACGCCTCGTAGCAGGAGAACAGGCCGTGGCGGCCGGTCAGCAGGTAGCCCTCCAGCCAGCCCTGGCAGGTGTGCTCGGACAGGATCTCCATGACCCGCCCGTCCGGCGCGAGGTTTTCATCGACGCCGATCGTCTCTTCCTCCCAGGTCTTGCCGGTCACCTCCAGCACGGCGCCGAGCCGGTTGGACTCGGTCTCGTCCGGCCCGAAGATCCGGAAGTTGCGCTGCTCGCCGTTCAGCTTCATCACGTCGCGGAGCATCCCGCCCAGCACCCTGGTCGGCTCCGACATGTGGCCGCCCGGCGATTGCACCGGTACCGCGTAGCTGCGGAAGTCAGGTAGCGCCAGGTCGCGCAGCAGCAGGCCGCCATTGGCATGCGGGGTGGCGCCGAGCCTCCGGTCGCCGGGCGGCACGAAGCTGAGGTAGTCGTCGTGCGGGCGGCCGCCAGGACCGAACAGCTCTTCCGGCCGGTAAGACCGCAGCCACTGCTCAAGCTGCCGCAAGTGCTCGGGGTTCGTCCGCACTTCGGCGAGCGGCACCTGGTGGGCCCGCCAGGTCCCCTCGACCGGCAGGCCGTCAACCTCGGCCGGGCCCGGTCCAGCCTTTCGGCGTCCGCATGACGATCATCGGCCACCGGCTGCCTGGCTGCGGCCGCCCGCCCCTGGCCTGGCTCTGGATGGCCCGGATGCGGGCGATGGCGGCGTCGAGCGTGCCGGCCATTTCCAGGTGCGGAATGCGGTCAGGTTCGCCGGTGACGTACATCGGCTCGTAGCCGTAGCCGCGGAGCAGATCGTCGAGCTCGTCCTCCGGGAGCCGGGCGAGCACCGCGGGGTTGGCGATCTTCCAGCCGTTGAGGTGCAGGATCGGCAGCACGGCCCCGTCAGCGGCCGGATTCAGGAAGCGGTGCGAGTGCCAGCTGGTCGCCAGCGGACCGGTCTCCGCCTCGCCATCGCCGACCACGCAGGCAACGATGAGATCCGGGTTGTCGAAGGCCGCGCCGTGCGCGTGCGACAGCGAGTAGCCGAGCTCGCCGCCCTCGTGGATCGAGCCCGGCGTCTCGGGTGCGACGTGGCTCGGCACGCCGCCAGGAAAGGAGAACTGCCGGAAGAGCCGCTCCATCCCGCGTGCATCCTGCGGGATGCTCGGGTAGACGTCGCTGTAGCTGCCCTCGAGCCAGGTGTTCGCCAGCGCGGCGGGCCCGCCATGGCCAGGGCCGATGACGATCATCATCGGCACCTCGTGCTCGGTGATCGCCCGGCTGAGGTGGGCCCAGATGAAGTTAAGCCCCGGCGTGGTGCCCCAGTGCCCGAGCAGCCGCGGCTTGATGTGCTCGGGTTTCAGCGGGACAGTCAGCAGCGGGTTGTCCATCAGGTAGATCTGGCCAGCGGACAGGTAGTTCGCCGCTCGCCAGTACCGGTCGAGAACCTCGACCTGCTCGGCGGTCAGGGCATCACGCTCGGTCACGGTAGTCATGAACTTCCTCTGCTGACGGAGAAATAGATCTCAGCTGCCGCGAACCACGACGACTGGGCACTCGGCGTTGGTCACGCAGTGAATGCTGACGGATCCGAGCAACATGCCGGTGAACGCGCCATGACCCCTGCGGCCCACTACCAGCAGGTCTGCCTCGCGTGACTCGTCTACCAGAACCATAGCCGGGTGGCCGTAGGCGACTTTGGTGACCACGTTGCCGGGTGTGGCCGTGCCGAAGACGTCGGTCACGACTTTGTCCAGCGCCGTCTGCATGTCCGCCCGCACTTGCGCGGTGATCCCGTCGGGCGGCGGCGCGGCCGGTACCAGGCCGGCCGCCGGGTAGTGCCAGGAGATGACGGCGGTGATGGTGGCGCCGGTAGCCGCCGCGTAGCGCGCTGCCCACCTGAGGGCGTCCGCGGACTCGCCGGATCCGTCGACGCCGACGACGACGGCTGGACCTGAGCTACCTGCAACGGACATGACGACTGCCTCCGATGATGACGGCCGGACGCTGTGCCCGGCCCCTGGTGCCAGCCAACTCCGTCTGGCGGTGCCCCGGCCAGGGCCGATGGTCCCTGCGCGGACATTTCCATGGTCCTGGCCGGGGCGGTCCTGGCCAGGGCGGTCCTGGCCGGGGCGGTGCTGGCCGGGGCGGTGCTGCCGCTACGGCTGCAGTACGATCCGGGCCCGAGCCCGGCCGTGCAGGACATCAGCGATGGACTCGTTGACCGAGCTGAGCTCGCGGGTCTCGTAGCTGACCCTGGTCCGGCCCTGCGAGTGCAAGGCGAAGACGTCGGCGAGGTCGGCACGGGTGCCGACAATCGAGCCGATGACCGAGGTCCCGTTCAGCACGGTGTCGAAGACCGGGATGCTGAGCGTGCCCGCGGCCGGCAGCGCGACCAGGACGAGCCTGCCGCCCCGGCGCAGGCCGGCATAAGCCGTGGCGAACGACTTGTCGTCGACCGCCAGGCCGATGGCGACGTCGGCGCCGCCGCGGGCCTGGAGCACGGCCGCTGGATCCTCAGTCCTGGCGTCGATGACTATGTCGGCGCCGAGGTCCTTAGCCAGCTGCAGCTTCTCGTCGGTCACGTCGATGGCGGCGACTGTGCCCCCGAAGATCTTCGCGTACTGAAGCGCGAGGTGCCCGAGGCCGCCAATGCCAGAGATCGCCACCAGGTCGGCCGGCCGGACGTTGCCGACCTTGACGGCCTTGTAGGTGGTGACGCCGGCGCAACTCAGCGGCGCCGCGTCAAAGGGATTGATGCCGTCCGGTACCCGGGCCGCGAAGGCCGCGTGGGCAAGGAAGTATTCCGCGTAGCAGCCGTCGACCGAATAGCCGGTGTTCTGCTGCCGCAGGCAGAGTGTCTCCCAGCCGGTGAGACAGTGCTTGCACTCGCCGCAGGCGTAGCCAAGCCAGGGGACCGCCACCATGTCACCGACGGTCAGGCTGGTCACGCCGGATCCGACGGCGTGCACGAGGCCAACGCCCTCATGGCCGGGGATGAACGGCGGCGTCGGCTTCACTGGCCAGTCTCCGCTGGCCGCGTGAATGTCGGTGTGGCACAGGCCGGACGCGATCATCTCAACGCTGATCTGGCCTGGCCCTGGCTCCGGAATCGGCCGGTCCTCAAGAACGAGGGGCGCGCCGAACTGCCTCACAACTGCTGCTTTCATGATCGAGCACCTCCGGGGTGATAGTTAGTCTGTCTGCCGCAGCGTGCTCCTGATGCCGGCCCGGGCAGCAGGGCCTATGCGCAGGAACCGGACGGGGCCTTCGCACCCGGTGTCCGCGACCTTCGGCCCTGCCGGCCGACGATGAGTGAGGCGTACTTCATCCCGTACGGCGAAGGCCGCCAGAACACCGTCCTGGCGGCCTTTGAGCTGCGATCGGTCTGCTAGGCCAGGTCAGCGCCCACCAGCGCGGCCAGGTCAGCGAGCCTGCAGGTGTAACCCCACTCGTTGTCGTACCAGCCGAACACCTTGACGAGGCTTCCGGTCGCCTGGGTCAGGCCCGAGTCGAAGACGCAGGACGCCGTGTCACCGATGATGTCGCGCGACACCAGCGGGTCGGTGCTGTAGCGCAGGACGCCTGCGAGCGCTCCCTGAGCGGCTTCGGCGAAGGCGTCATTGACCTGGCCGGCCGTCACGTCGCGTTCGAGTACCGCAGTCAGGTCGGTCAGCGACCCGTCCTCGACCGGGACCCGGACGGCCACGCCGTCGAGCTTCCCGGCCAGCTCGGGGATCACCAGCCCGGTGGTACGGGCCGCGCCCGTGGACGTCGGCACGATGCTCACCGCGGCGCTCCGGGCCCGGCGCAGGTCCTTGTGCGGCCCGTCCAGCAGCATCTGATCGCCGGTGTAGGCGTGCACCGTCGTCATCAGGCCGTGCACGAGCCCGAAACTGTCCGCCAGCACTTTCGCCATGGGCGCAACGCAGTTGGTCGTGCAGGATGCGCATGAGATCACGTCATGGCGGCCGGGGTCATACTCGCTGTCGTTGATGCCCATGACGACAGTGAGATCGGCGTTCTTGCCGGGAGCCGAGATCAGGACCTTGCGGGCACCGCTCTTCAGGTGCATCGCGGCGTCGTCGCGGCTGCGGAACTTGCCGGTGGACTCGATCACTACGTCAGCGCCGAGATTGCCCCAGTTGATGGCCGCCGGGTCCCGCGCGGTCAGCGCGGCAATCGGAGTTCCGTTAACGCTGATGGCGGTCTCGGTGTAGCTGACGTCCGCCTTGATGCGGCCGTACGTCGAGTCGAACTCAAGCAGATGCGCAAGCGTACGGGCATCAGTGAGGTCGTTGATGGCGACGACTTCCAGGTCGGGCCGGTCCAGGCAGCGGCGTACGAACGCCCGCCCGATCCGGCCGAAGCCATTGATGCCAATCCGGGTGGTCATAATGTCTGTCCTCCTCCTGCGACGGCGCGGGCTGACAAGGTCAGCCCGCGCCCGAGCCAGCGTCCGGCCGCGTGCTTACCGGCCAGCCGGAACCACCACAACGGGGCACTTGGCGTGATGGACAACCTGGCTGCTGATCGAGCCGAGCGCCAGCGAGCTGAATCCGCCGCCGCCGCGCGAGCCGACGACCAGCAGGTCGGCGTTCTGCGTCGCGTCAATGAGCACCTGGGCCGGGAAACCGTTCACGGCCAGGACCGTCACTGATCCGGGCTGGCGATCGCCAAGCTCAGCGCCAGCCTTCGCGACAGCCGCTTCGGCCGAGGTGCGCGCCTCTGCAGCTTTGTCTTCGTCACCGGGGAGCAGGACAGGATTGCCCGTCCAGTAGCTAGCGGGGACCGAGTGCACAGTGATGACGGTCAGATCAGACTTCCGCAGCCCGGCTTCCGCCATCGCCCAGCTCAGGGCATGACTGGCGTTGTGCGACCCGTCAATGCCCACCACGATTCCAGACATGTGAGCCTCTCTTTCCGGGCTGGCGGTTACGGCGTCAGCCCTGTCGGAAGTCACCCTCGCAGGGCCGCGGCGGCGACGGCAGGGGCGTAAGGCTGGTTCTGCCGGGCCTTTCGTCCCTGTCCGGACGGCGCGATCAGTACCGGCAGCCGCGCGTGGCGCAGCAGGTGCGTGGCCACGCTGCCGGCCGGGATCCGCGGCAAGTCGGTCGCCCCGCGCGATCCGAGCACGATCAGGCGCACGTCGAACTGGTCTGCCACCGCCAGAATGCTGTCGGCGACGTGGCCGAAGTCGGCTTCGCGGATGAGTCCGTCGGCGCGGATGCCGTCGTTCCTGAGTTCGTCGACGACATCGTCGACGACTCGCCGGCCGGACGCTCCGCCATGGTCGCGCATGGTGGTGGCCAGCTTCGGCAGCGAGAACTCCTGGATGTGCAGCACGATCACCCGGTCAGCCCGGCCACGGGCAAGCTCACGGGTCATCTCCACCGCGCCCGCGATGTGCCGCGACGGGCTGCCGGGCGGCGACGTCCACGGCTAGCAGGATGTTCGTCTTCACGGCTACTCTCCTCAGCTCGGCTGCCCCCGCGGGGGCTCTGAGTCTGAGCCTGCTCATGCGCGGACGGCCAGCGCAGAGGCCAATGTCCTGCTCCAGGCCGCGAAGGTCCCCGGCCGCGGCAGCTGGCCGCCGGGGCAGGACCTACGTCCTGGCTGGCCCGTACCAACTGCCCTGCCGCGGCGAGGCCGGACGCGCGGCACAGTGGACCGAGAGCCTGAGCCTGACCGGGTCAGGCCGGAGCACGGAGGAGGGACTTGCCATGGCGGGCATCGTGGTCGGATACGACGGATCGCAGAATGCGGACTACGCACTCAGCTGGGCGATGCAGCGCGCGACCGCTGAGCACCTGGCACTGACTGTCCTGACCGTGAACGAGGTCGCCGTCAGCCCGTGGACCGGTGAGCCGTCGGTGGTGTCCGCTGACAAGGTGATGCTGGGCAAGGCCCGCGAGGCGGCGGAGGAGGCCGTCATCAAGGTCAGCGGCGAGCTTGGCGCGCCGCCGGAGGTCAGCGTCACGGCGATCAACGGGCTGGCGGGCGAGGAACTGATCACGGCGTCACAGCACGCCGAGATGCTTGTCATCGGCTCGCGCGGCCGGCGCGACTTCCCGGCGCTGCGGGTGAGCGAGATCGCGACGAAGATCGCGCATTACGCCAGTTGCCCGGTCGTCATCGTGGCCGCCTAGCCGGCCGCTAGGCCGTACGAGCGGCCCGCGGTACGGAGTCAGGCCCGCTTGCCGGTGCAGACATGCCCGAGCAGCCGTCCGGACAGTTCGCCGGCCACCAGCGGCTCGTCATCGGGCCGCGCGAACACGTGGCCGCAGGTTGTGCAGCTCAGCGGCCCGGCGACGGCGACCCGCTCCAGGCCGGCCTTGCGCAGCTCCAGGTATTCACGTGCGCTGACTAGCGCGGCCTGGAACTCGGCCTGAGCGACGGGCGAGAGCTCGGTGCCCAGCTCCACCCGCTCGGCCCAGCGGTCCCAGATTCCGGCCGTGACCCGCCAGAAGCCGTAGCCGGGCGATCCCTGCCGGTACCGCTCCCGCACGGTCCGGGCCGCGTGCCGCAGCTCACCGCCGGGATCCGCGGAGCCGGGGTCAGGCGGCACCTCAACCTCAGAGCCAGCGCCGGGCCGGAATGTCGTTGCTCACGATAGCGTCCCCCCAGGTTGACCTTCCTGCGCTCTCGACTCCAGGATGCCGCACCCGGGCGCCGGTTAGCCGCCGCAGCCGGGGTAGGTGGCTTGCGGAGCGGCGGATCCAGGCGGAGGTGAGCTGGAGTGGCCGGATTCAGTTACGCGCTGCGACTGGTCAGGGGCGTGCCTGTCATCACCGCGCCGGCGGTGCTCGGGGCCGGGAACGCCGGCTTGCTGCGGGCCGCGCTCGCGCTGCCGGCCACGCTCGGCTACGCGACCGTCGTGCTCGACCTCACCGGCACCCGGTCCTGCGACTCGGCCGGGCTGGATGTGCTGGTCCGGGCGCACGGCAGCGGCGTCGCTGAAGGCGGCGAGCTGCGCCTGGTCGTCTGGGCCGGGCCGGTCCGGGCGGCCGTCGCCGCGGCTTCGCTCCGGCCGGGGTTCCGGACGTTCGGCAGCGTCGCGGCGGCGGTCGCCGAACTGCCCGCCATGGCGATCGAGCCCCGGTTCCTGTTAGCCTCCCGCCGGGCGGGCTGAGCTGATCTGCCCGCTTGGGCCCGGCTGGCCGGCCGGGGCGCGGCGGCAGCCGGGGTGGCGGGTTACCCCGTTCCCGTCCCGATCATTGTTTTTCCCCGCGATCTCGCCCTACGCTGCGGCCATGGCAGATATTCAGGGCAGTTGTGACGAGCGGTTCGCGGCCGTCCGGCAGGCGCTTGCGCAGAACCTCGACTCCGGCGAGGACCTCGGTGCGTCGGTCGTGCTCGATCTCGACGGGCAGGTCGCCGTCGACCTGTGGGGCGGCTACGCCGACGAGGCGCGCACCCGGCCCTGGGAGCGCGACACCATCGTCAACGTCTGGTCGACCACCAAGACAGTGACCAGCCTGGCTGCTCTCATGCTGGCCGACCGGGGGCTGCTGGACGTGGACGCGCCGGTGGCCAGCTACTGGCCCGAGTTCGCGGCCGCGGGCAAGCAGGACGTGCTGGTCCGGCACCTGCTCTCGCACACCTCCGGTGTCTCCGGGCTCGATCAGCCGGCCGTGGTGGAGGACCTGTACGACTGGGAGAAGTCGACCGCCAGGTTCGCCGCGCAGGCGCCGTGGTGGCCGCCGGGTACCGCCTCCGGCTACCACGCGCTGAACTTCGGCCACCTGATCGGCGAGGTGCTGCGGCGCATCACCGGCACGAGCCTGAAGCAGTTCGTGGCCGACGAGATCGCCGGCCCGCTCGGCGCCGACTTCCAGATCGGCGCGGCCGAAGCCGACTGGGGCCGCATCTCGCCGGTGATACCGCCGCCGCCGCTGCCGTTCGACCTGGAGGCGCTCGGGCTGGACAGCCCGACGGTCAAGACCATGACCGGGCCCGTCGTCGACGCGAACTACGCCAACACCCCGGCGTGGCGGCAGGCTGATATCGGCGCGGCCAACGGGCACGGCAATGCCCGCTCGGTCGCGCGGATCCTGTCGGTCATCTCCCGCGGGGGCGAGGTCGACGGGGTCCGGCTGCTCAGCCCGCAGACCATCGAGCTGATCTTCCGCCAGCAGTCCGACGGCGTCGATGTCGTGCTCGGCGTTCCGCTCCGGTTCGGCATCGGGTACGGCCTGCCGCAGCTTGACACGCTGCCGTACGTCCCGGACGACAAGATCTGCTTCTGGGGCGGCTGGGGCGGCTCGGTGATCATCATGGACGTCGGCCGCCGGATGACGATCTCGTACATGATGAACAAGATGGGACCGGGCATCATCGGATCCGAGCGCAGCGAGGCCTACGTCCGCGCCATCTACAGCGCCCTCGGGGACTAGCGCCCGGGGACTAGCGCCGCCTACCACCGGCCGCGGTGCTCGGGCACGAACGCCACCAGCGGCAGGGCCGCGACGAGAACGATCGCGAAGGCCAGGAAGACGCGTGCCTGGGCCAGGCCGGGGTCGGCGCTCCTGGCCACCACGGCCGTGCCGATGGCCACCGCGGTGATGGCCCCGGACTGGCGGAACATCCCGCGCAGACCGGCGATGGCGGCCGCGTGCTCGGGTGCGAGCTGGAGGGTCGCGTTATTGGCGGCCGGCGTGGAGATGCCGATCCCGATGCCGCAGATCGCGGTCGCTGCCGCCAGCCAGGCGTAGGCGGACAGGTCACGCGGACCGAGTGCGCTCAGTGCCATCCCGGCCGCCGACAGGCTGAAGCCGACTGCGATCGGCCACCGGTAGCCGGTCCGGCGCAGCACGTAGACGGCAAGACCCGCGGTCGCGATCATCCCGACGGCGCGCGCGGTGAGCAAAGTCCCGGCGGCGAGCGCGGGCAGCCCGAACCGTTCCTCCGCGTACAGCGGCACCAGCGGGGCGAAGCCGAGCACGGCACAGCCGTACAGGAAGTTCAGCAGGTTCATCACGCCGAAGCCGCGGCCGGTCAGGAAGCGCACGGAGATGAACGGCGATCGCGCCCGGGCCGAATGCCGGAAGAACGCGGCCGCGGACGCCAGCGCCACGCATTCGGGGAGCAGAAAGTAGACGCTGAGCGGATCGCTGTGCGCGCCGCCGAGGTAGCCGATGCCGAGCATGGCCGGCAGCAGGGTCGCGCCCAGCAGCGCCACTCCGCGAATGTCCAGGTGCTGATCGGGGCGGCGGGCGATGTTCGGGATGAAGACCGCGCTCAGGCAGATGAGCGTGATGCCGATCGGGATGTTGACCAGGAAAATGCCGCGCCACGACCAGTACGTCACGAATACGCCGCCGAGGACCGGGCCGACGATGCCGCCGATCGGGAAGATGCTGGCGAACATGCCGACCGCGCGGTCCCGGTCGGCTCCGAACAGCTCCGACACGATCCCGGTGGCCGACGGCATGAACGCGCCGCCGCCGAGGGCCTGGACCGCGCGCAGGACGATGAGCAGATAGATGTTGCCGGCCAGCCCGCAGCACAGCGACGCGGTGGTGAACAGGACCGCGGCCCCGAGGAAGATCTGCTTGCGCCCGAACTGGTCGCCGAGCTTTCCCGCGACCGGCATCATCAGTACCTGCCCGAGCGCGTACACGGTGATCGTCCAGCTGCTCCAGTTCACCTGGGCGTGCAGGTCGCGCTGGATGGACGGCAATGCGGTCGCCACAATGGTCTGATCCACCGAGGCCATCAGCAGCGCGATCGAGACAACCGCGAAAATGATGGCGCGCCGGGGTGTGCGCTCCTGCGCGACCTCTCCGCCGATGGTGCCGGTCTGAGCTAGCTGTTCTGCCACGACGACACCACCGTACACTGCCTGCCGGCAGGCAACTAGTTGTCCGGCCGCTATGCTTCTGGCCATGGACGACGACGGCGCCATCAGGCTGCGCCGGGTCATCGGCAAGCTCGCTCGCGAGCTGAACTCTTCCTCGACGGGTGCGGGCCTGACGCCGTCGCAGGCCTCGGTGCTCGGGCTCATTGTCGCGCGCGGGCCGCTGAGCCTGGGCGAGCTGGGCGACCTGGAAGGGCTCAATCCCACCATGCTGTCGCGGGTCATCTCGCGGCTGCAGGCGCTCGGGCTGATCGACCGGATCCCGGACCCGGCCGATCTGCGCAGCGCCTCGGTTCTGAGCACGCCGGCCGGCCAGCGAGTCGATCACGAAGTCAAGGCCCGCCGCGCGGCCGCGGTGTCACGCTGCCTGGAACTGCTGCCCCCGGTCCGGGTGCAGGTGCTGACCGACGCGCTGCCGGCGCTGGAGGAACTGGCTGACACCATGCGCCAGACCGGGCGGCCCCAGCACGCCCGCCAGCGCCCGTAGGCCGGGGACGGGTCAGCGCTGGATCAGGCGGCTGGTGTCGATGCGGCCGCGGCCGAAGGCGTCCATCTTCTTCCAGCGGCCGGGCAGGTCGAGTAGCTGCAGGTTGCCCATCCGCTTCGGCAGCGCCGGATCGACGATCAGGTTGTCGCCTTGCGGCTCGAGCCCGAGCCCGGCCCGCAGCAGGAGCAGCGGCGCCCCGGTCGACCAGGCTTGCGGGCTGCAGGCGGTCGGATACTGCACCGGGTACCTGGTGGTCGTGCGCTGATAGCCGCCGAACGCCTCAGGCAGCCGGCCGTCGAAGACGTCCGCTGCTTCCAGGATTCCGGCCACCAGGCAGGCGGCCTCCTCCCGGAAGCCGTAGCGGCGCAGGCCCCAGGCAATGAAGGAGTTGTCGAACGGCCAGACCGTGCCGACGTGATAGCCGATCGGGTTATAGCGAGCCTCGCCCTCGGCCAGGGTCCGCACCCCCCAGCCGGAGAACAGCCGGGGCCCGAGCAAGTGCCTGGCGATCGAGCGGGCCTTGGATTTGTCGACAATGCCGCTCCACAACAGGTGCCCGATGTTCGAGGTGAGCGAGTCCACCTGGCGGCCGTCGCCGTCCAGCGCGACGGCGAAGTACTCGCCGTCGGCGACCCAGAAGTCCCGGTTGAACCGCCGCTTGAGGTCCGCGGCCTCCTTCTCCAGCCGGTCAGCGAACGCGGGGTCCTTCCACACCAGCCGGGCCAGCCGGGCACCCCGGACCTTCGCGTCGTAGGCATACCCCTGCAGCTCACAGGTCGCGCGCGGGAAGCCGGGCAGATCACCGTTGCGATAGGAGATCGAGTCCCAGGAGTCCTTCCAGCACTGGTTCTCCAGGCCGGTCTTGGCATTGCGGCGCTGGTAGGACACATAGCCGTTGCCCTGCAGGTCGGCGTATTCGTCGATCCAGTTCAGCGCCGCCCTGGCCGCGTGCTCGAGGTCGCCTACCAGCTTCGTGTCGCCGGTCCAGCGCTCGTACTCATCCAGCAGCACCACGTACAGCGCGGTGGCGTCGGCGTTGCCGTAGTAGGGGGAGTGCGGCCGCTCCTCGAATGCCGTCATCTCCCCGTACCGCATCTCGTGCAGGATGCGGCCAGGGTCCTCGTCCCGGAAGTCATCGGTCCTGGTGCCCTGCCGCTCGGCCAGGGCCAGCAGCGTGGTCGAGGCCAGCTCGGAGGTGAACGGCAGCGCTTGCAGGCTGGTGAAGATGCTGTCCCGGCCGAAGATGGTCATGAACCAGGGCAGCCCGGCGGCCGGCAGCGACCGGCCCGGCATCGTCAGGGTGGAGAACCGCAGCGCGGCCAGGTCGGTCAGGCAGCGCCGGTAGATGCGCTGGACCGGTTCCCAGTCGCACTCAACCGCCGGCGCCTTCTGCAGCCACTTCTGCAGGCCGCGGGCCATGTCCTGGCGCACCCGGCGCTGGCCCTGACCGCGGATGCCGACCGGGCCCGATGCTGTCGCTGATGCTGTCGCCGATGCCCGTCCCGGCTCCTGTCCGCTGGCTGGTTCGCCGGGACTGCCCTCCGACACCACGACGTCCAGCTCGGTGCTCCACTCGCCGTGCGGCGGCACCGTGATCGCGAACGTCAGGCCCTTCTCGTCGATCTCGGCCGGCGAGGTCGCCGAGATCCAGGTCTCGCGGGCATAGGTCTCCCGGCGGTAGCCGAGCACCAGGCTGTCGCTCGTGACCTCGGCGCGGTAGCTGCCCTTCTTCTTCAGCGCGTCCTTGACCTCGAACAGGTCGGCGAAGTCGCAGCCCGCCTCGATCCTGACGGTGAGCCCGGCCGGCTCGTTCGCGTGATTGAGCACCCGCAGGTGCTCGCGGAACCCGTCGGCAACCTCCCGCTCCCTGATTACCGACAGCTGGGCGTCCACGTAGACGGTCCCGCTGCCGGGCACCAGGAAGAAGCGGGTCTGGAAGTACTGCAGGTCGTCGGTCGACAGCGCGGTCAGCCGCTGCCCGTTGACCGTCAGCACCCACCGGGACAGGAACCGGGTGTCAAACGAGAACAAGCCGGTCGGATCGGTCGTGGAGGCCTCGATGTCACCCCGGTCATCGCTGACGACAAAGGTGTTGCCTTCCAGGATCTGAACGAGGTTACTGGTCACCCGGGCCTCCGCTGCGCCATGACCTGCTGCGAGCTGATCGGCGCGACCCGGCCGGCTGAGCCGCGCGGCCCGGGCAGGCACCGCTGGAACATGATGAAGGCGGCCATGCTGCCCGTGCAGGTCAGCAAGCCCCGCAAGATGGCCGCCTGGGCGTTCAGCCGGCCGGTCACGATCGCCTCCAGCTGCGGCCGGCCGATTGTGATCACCGCGTCCGCGGCGGCCTTGCTGCCGCTGACCGCTACCTCGCCCTTGCTGATGGTCAGGTACCAGGACTGGCCGCCGGCATCGTCCCGCACGTCGAAGCGCAGCGTCGCCGACTGACCCGCGAATGTGTCCAGCTGGCCGGGCGCGGCCAGCCCGGTGAAGAACTGCCTGACCGGGCCGGGCCCGGTTGCGGGCCCCGGCCGGGTGCGCGCGGTTGTTGTCGGCATGGCCAGGTATGTGATCGAGCGGTCCGGCCGGCAAACCGCCGCGGGGGCGAGTTTGCCGGTCCGTGGTGCTTCTTGGCGCCCTGGTTACCCGTGCTCAGCCAGCGCCGCGTCGATCGCGGCCGGGGCGGGCATGCCATCGCGGGCGCCATCCCTGGTGACCGCGAGCGCCGAGGCGGCGACGGCCCTGGTCACGCTGGCGGACATGGTGCCGCCGGCGGCCAGGCTCGCGGCCAGCACGCCGGTAAAGGTATCGCCCGCCCCGGTGGTATCCCGCACCGCGACCCGGTGACCAGGGAACTGTTCAGTCGCTCCGCCGCCAGCCAGCACCGCGCCCTGCGGCCCGGCGGTCACGATGATCTGACCACCGAGCCTGCTGGCGACCTCGGCCGCCCGGGCCGCAAGCGTCCGTGCGTCCTGCCCGAGCCCGAGCTCGGCTGCGATCTGGGCGAGCTCGCCGGCGTTCGGCGTGACGACCGCGCCGCTGAGAAGATCGAGGGAACGGGGTCGCATGGGTGCCGGGTTGACCACCAGCTGGCTGCCGGCCGAGCGGGCGGCCGCACTGGCCGCCCTGAGCCCGTCGGCGGGCAGCTCAAAAGAAAGCACCACCACGTCGGCCGTGGTCAGCTCGAGCGCGCGCAGTGCCGCGGTCACCTGCTCGCTGGTCACGGCGGCGTTAGCACCCGAGGCAACCGCTATCTGGTTCTCGCCGCTGCCGTCGTCGCGGACGAGGACGAAGGCGTGCCCGGTCGGGGCGCTGACGCGCTTGACCGCGGTCACGTCGATGCCGGCGGCGGCCAGCGCGGCTACCGACGGCTCGCCGTCGGCCTCGCCGACCGCGCCGGCGAAATGCACCCGGCCGCCCGCGCGGGCCGCGGCGACGGCCTGATTGGCTCCTTTCCCGCCCTCGTGCCGGGAGAGCACGCCGCCGAGCACCGTCTGGCCGGCTGCGGGCAGCGCGGGCAGGCGCATCACCAGGTCGATGTTGACCGAGCCGACGACGATGACCCGGCCGGGGCTCACCGCGGCGGGACGGGGAGTGAATGGTCCCAGTCCGACAGCAAGGTCCTGATGCCGGTCACCAGCGCGATCGGCTCGTCCAGCAGCACGTGATGGCCGGCCGCCGGAATCTCGATGACCGGGGCGAGCCGGCCGAGCTTGTCGTACATCAGCTCGGTGGTCTGCGGCGGCACGATGCCGTGCTCGGCGTGGAAGATTGCCACCCGGCAGTCCAGGTGATGCAGGAGTGCCGGGGTGGCTTGCGACCGGCCGAAGACGGCGGGATCGAACTTCCAGCTCCAGCCACCGGGGACTGGCTCGATCGACGTGCGCGCGACGTGCTCGGCGATGTAGGGCAGCACCGGCTGGTCAGGAACGGGCCGCCAGCGGCTGAGCGCGGCCTCCGCGGTCGGATACACCCGCTTGGGCCCGAACGCGCGCGAGTCCCTGGCGGCCTGTTGCTCGGGGGTAATCTCCTGCACCGGCGAGTCGATGACCACGATGCCGGCCAGTTGCGAGCCGTACAGGCCGGCCGTGCGCAGCGCGACGAAGCCGCCCATGCTGTGGCCGATCACGATCGGCGGGCCGGTAATTCCGGCATCGGCGGCGACGGCCAGAACCTCGTCGGCCCAGCAGTCGAGTGTGTAGTTCTCCCGCGCGCTGCTGTCGCCGTGGCCGGACAGGTCAATGGCCACCACCTGGCGTCCGATCGCCAGCAGCGGGGCGATGTGATCCCACCAGCGCGCGTGCGCGGCCCCGCCGTGCACAAGCACGATCCCGCTCGCGCTGACCGGGCCGAACTGCCGGTAGGCGATGGTGGCACCGGCCACGGTCACGGTGCCCGGCACGACCGGCGCGGCCAGGGCCGCGGTAAACCAGGCTGGCGCCTGTGAGGTTGTCATGCGCGAGGTTGTCATGCCTAGCAGGAAACCAGATCCGGCTGCCGGGTCAGGCTCCGGCCTCGTTCCAGGCACGCTCCAGCACGGACGTGATGGTGTCCGCGGGCTGTGCCCCCGAGATACCGTACTTGCGGTCGATGACGAACAGCGGCACGCCGGTTGCGCCGAGGGCCCTGGCCATCTGCTCATCGGTCTCGACGTGGTCGGAGTAGTCGTCGGACGCCAGCATCTTGCTGACGGCGGCGGCGTCCAGGCCAGCTTCGGCGGCCAGCCGGGTCAGGGAGTCATGGTCGAAGACCGACTCGGAATCGGTGAAATAGGCCCGGTGCAGCCGCTCCATCATCTCCGGCTGCCGTCCCGCGTCCTTGGCGAACTGCAGGAGCCGGTGCGCATCCCTGGTGTTCCCGCTGCGCAGGCCGTCCAGGTTGAAGGTGAGCCCGTCGGCGGCCGCGCGCTCTTCCATTTCTCGCTGCGCCTGCCGTGCCTGATCGGCCGTCATCCGGTATTTCTGCGCCAGCAGCTCGGCTGTCGGAGTCGTAGTCCCCGCAGGCGCGTCCGGGTCCAGCTCGAACGACCGGTAGATGACCTCGACGTCGTCAGCGTGCCCGAAGTCCGCCAGCGCTCGCTCGAAGCGCCTTTTGCCCAGGTAACACCACGGGCACACTACATCTGACCAGATCTCTACCTGCATGACCCAGCACAACAACGCCGGGCGCTGGCTCCGGGCTTCCGGCCGGATCACGGGATTGATTCAGCGAAGCAGGGTAGGCGCTATCGATGGCAGTAACCGAACTCGAGACAGAGACCAAGTACGAGGCCGGGACCGAGGTCACGCTTCCTGACCTGCAGCAACTGCCGGGCGTTGAGGCGACCCGGGTGGAACAGGAACGGCTGACGGCCGAGTATTACGACACCGCTGACCTGCGGCTGCTGCGGGCTGGCATTACGCTGCGGCGCCGGACCGGCGGTCACGACGCCGGCTGGCACCTGAAACTGCCTGCTGGGCCTGATTCCCGCCGCGAGATCCGGCTGCCCGCTGGCCGGGCCGGCCGCCCGGTGCCGCGCGAGCTGGCTGAGCTGGTGTTCGCACGCACCCGAGGGGCCGAGCTCGCGCCGGTCGCCATCGTGGCGACGCGCCGGGCAGCGCATGATCCTGCTGGGTGACTCCGGCCAGGCGCTGGCCGAAGTGGCTGACGACTTCGTCACTGCCAGCACGAGGCCCGCGGCAGGGCCTGAGCTGGCCTGGCGGGAGATCGAGGTCGAGCTGGCTGGCGGCGACACGGGGCTGCTGGCGGCAGCGGACGGCCTGCTGACGAAGGGCGGCCTGCGCCGGTCGGAGCGGTCGGCCAAGCTGGAGCGCGTGCTGGCGGCCGAGGCTGCCGGCGGCGAGCCCCGGTCCGAAGCTGACACCGGCCACCGCGGCCGGCCAGGTGATCATCAGCTACCTGGCCGGGCAGGCCGACCGCCTGCAGACGCTGGATCCGCTGGTGCGCAGGTCCGAGCCGGATGCCGTGCATCAAATGCGGGTCACAACCCGCCGGCTGCGCAGCACCTTCCGCGCCTACCCCAAGGTGCTTGGCCACGGTCGCGCGGATCAGGTCGCGGCCGAGCTGAAATGGCTCGGCGAGGTGCTCGGTGGCGCGCGCGACGTGGAGGTTATGCAGGCGCATCTGCAGCGGCACCTGGACGAGACCGATGTCGCCCTGCTACTCGGACCGGTGTCGGCCAGGATCCAGAGTCACTTCGCCGCTGCCCGCGCGTCAGCGCAGGCCGCGGTCAGCGCCGCGCTGACCTCGTCGCGGTACGCCGCCCTGCTCGACGAGCTGGATGCGCTGCTCGCCGCCCCGCCCGCCGGTCCTGACGCTGCGGTCCCGGCCAGAGCGGCGCTGCCGAGGGCCGTGCGCCGCAGCTACACCAGGACCCGCCGCCGGATTCGCCGGGTCGGGGAACTGCCCGCCGGGCCCGGCCGCAGATGCCGCGTTGCACCAGGCGCGCAAATCAGCCAAGCAGACCCGCTACGCCGCCGAGGCGGCCGGGCCGGCCCTGGGCCAGCAGGCGCGCCGGTTCGCCCGGCGGGTTAAGCAGGTCCAGGGGGCGCTCGGCGATCATCAGGACACGGTGATCGCGCGCCAGCTGGAACGACAGCTAGGAATCGCCGCTCATCAGGCTGGCGAGACCGCGTTCAGCTATGGCTTGTTCTACGAGCGGGACGCGTGCGACGCGCGCGGGTACGCCCTCGATGCGGCGCACGCCTGGCGCGCGGCATCGAAGCCACGCGCACGGCGCTGGCTGCGCCGTGGTCACGGCTAAGCCGCGAACCGGGGCAGCCCACCGGGCCCGGTGGCGGGACCGGGCCTGGTCGGAGGACGGGCCGGCGCTGCGGCCTTACCCGTGCTGAACTAGGTGCTGAGCTAGCTGCGTCAGGCTGGCAGTCAGATCTTCACCATCGCCTCGTCACAGCAGAGCACGGGGCTGGCCACCACGGTCCGCTGGCTGTAGCCAGCCGGCCGGGCGTCGTGATGCGCGATGGCTGCGCCGGTGATGATGGCAGCGGCGGCGCTCACGGAGGCGATGGCGATGCGGATGCTGGTCATGTGATGTTCCCACCTATCTGGTGTTGGAGACGGCGATGTACCGCCTCAGGCTCAGCAGTCATGAAACAGGGTCAAAACTGCTATTACATTGCACTACAGACCGCAGTCAGGCATAAGTGGATCAGTCAAGGCCGACCTTGACTGAGCGCGAAGATGCCCGATAACGTCCTAGGGGCGGCATAAGAACCGGTCGCTGGAATTCTCGTGCCAGCGGCCTAGCGATCAGGGTGAGGATGGCCAGCGGATACGTCGTCCCTGAGCGGCCAGACTGGACCCGGCCCCGACTGGCCCCGGCAGGTGACCGGTTTGCTGCTGTTCGCTGGCATGAGGGTGCCGCTAATGTGTGGATCGGTACCGGTAACTCACCCATGCAGCTCGCATCCGATCTGCGGCCCTGGCGTTTGCGCGACTATTTCTGGGGCCTCAGCGGCGACGGGCTTGTCCTGGTGCTTGAGCTTCCCGGCGCCGACCAGCAGGTGCTGGCGTGGCTGGACTTCGCTGAGCGGGCGCTGACGAGGCTGACGCCCGGCCTCGGAGCTGACGCGCAGTACGTCGGACAGTGCCAGGCTCCGAAGGAGCGCATCCTGATCGCGGTGCGGCATCCGTACACCAGCGGCTTTCATCTGCAGGCGGTCACGCCCGGTGGCGCCGTGCTGGCCGAGTGGGATTCCCCTGGCCGGCCAGCGAGCGGCTGGCTCGCCTCCGCTACCCAGGCGATCGCCATCCATCCGGCGGGCGGGGAGTCACAGTGGTGGCACAGCAGGCTCGGCGAGCCGTCGTGGTCGCGCATTCTCACGGTTCCCGGCCCAGACTGCGACGGGACGCGGCCACTGGCGTTCAGCGCGGACGGACGGACCCTGTATGCGCTGAGCTCGGTCGGCCGCGACACCATCGCGCTGACCGCGATGTCGCCGCCGGACTGGACACCCCGGCTGATCACCGCCGACGAGCGCTTCGATGTCGTGTCGGTACTCATGGCGCCGGACGGCAGCGAACCTGAGCTGGTCACGACAACCGACCCGGTGTCACCGCAGACGGCGCTGACGCCCGCTGCGGCTGCCGATCTGACCAGACTGGAGCACGTCGCGGATGGCGGGGCGGCCACCATCATCGGCCGGAACGACAGCCACTGCCTGGCCGAGGTCTCCTGGCCGGTCGGCGGGCCGGCCTTCGTCACGCTCAGCCGGGCGGCGACGGCCGTGAGCAAGCCGCTGCCCCGGTTCACCGGGTTCGCCCGGGTGCGGATGCAGCGCCGGGAACCGGTCACCTACCGGGCCAGGGATGGCCGTCAGATCACCGGGTTCGTGACCTGCCCGAGCGGGCCGCCGCCGTGGCCGGCCGTCCTGGCGATCCACGACGGGCCTTTTGCCCGCGACCACGCTCATCTCGATCCGTGGGCGCAGTCGCTGGCTGCCGCCGGCCTGTGCTGTCTCCAGGTGAACTACCGGGGCTCGCGCGGCTTCGGCAAGCGGTTCCGCGCCGCCGGTGACAAGCAGTGGTCACTGGCGATGCAAGACGACCTGGTGGACGCGCTGCGATCGGACGCGCTGTCCGAGCTGATCGATCTCAGCCGGGTCGCGGCCATCGGCTACGGCTACGGCGGCTACGCGGCGCTGATGCTGGCGACGCAGTCGCAGGTTCCGCTGGCCGGGGTCGCATCCGCGTCCGCGCCCACCGATCTCGTGCGCTACGTCGGCGGCCTGCTGTCGTTCGGCGGTTCAGCGGGCCTGGTGGAAGCAGCCAGGATCGGCGATCCGGTCGCCGATCATGATCGGCTCGTGGCCGCCTCGCCGGTGGCCAGAGCAGCTGACCTGCATGCGCCGGTACTGCTCTTTCACGGCCGCCAGGACGCGAGGGTGCCGGTCAGTCACGCGACCGCGCTCGCCGAGGCGCTGCGGCAAGCTGGCCAGACCTGCGAGCTCACGATCTATGAAGACGAGGGCCACCGGTACGTCCGGCCGCAGAACGTCTCCGACTTGCGCGTCCGGGCCATCGACTTCCTGATCCGAAGCCTGAGCAGTGCCGCCGACAAGGCCGTCCGCTGACGAACGGCCGTCCGCTGACGAGCCGGAGACGGCTGGCTAGCCCGACAGGCTGGCGGGCACGGGCATCTCCGCCCTGATGGTGGAGGACCGGGCGCCGGCGTAGTCGGCAGCGCGGCGCAGGGCGTCGATGGCCTGCGCCGAGCGGCCCAGGTGAATCAGGGCCTCGGCCAGCTCGCGCCAGGCTTGCGCCGCGTCCAGGTGCGATCCGAGCGCGGTGAGCTGATCGGCCGCATCTGAGATGACGGCGATACCCTCCTCCGGCTCCCCGTTCATCGCCAGCGCCAGGCCGCGGATCACCCGGGCATGCGCGATCTCAGGCAGTCCGCGCTTGGTGCAGCGCTCGATGGCACGGCCGGCCAGGGCGACGGCCTCGTCGAACTGGCCGCGCAGCATCGCGGACCGTGCCATCTCGGTTTCGCAATTCGCCAGGTACGGGTCCATCGCCAGCCCGGTGAGTACCTCGTGGGCCTGGCTGAGCATCGCGTCCGCTTCCTCCAGCCGCGGCGGTTCGCAGCGCAGCAGCAACCAGGCGTAGGTGATGCGCATCGCGGCGAGGTTACGGGCCGGCGACGACTCGCCCAGCAGCGCGAGCGTCTTGGTCGCGAGCTCAAGGGCCAGGGTGAGCTGGCCCCGGGCGGCTGCCACGGTGGAGGCGTTCCAGTAGGCGTTGCCCTGGGCCTCGCGCGATCCGAGCTTCTCGGCCCGCTCGATCACCTGGCTGGCCAGGTGCTGGGCGGAAAACATGTCTCCCCTGGCCCAGTAACTGCCGACCAGGGACGACGCCAGCCTGATCTCTTCTGCGGTCCCTTCCAGGCCCAGCTCGCGGACCTGGCGGAGAGCCGTCTCGCCGACTTCGATGCTGCGGGCGAAGTCGCCGGCGCTGCGGTAGATCCGGCACCGCGCGTTCAGCAGCGTCAGCAGGCCGGGCGCGCCCGGCTCGCCCACCCCGGCCGCGTCGACCAGCGCATCAAGCTGGGTGATGGCCTCGTGCAGGTTGCCGAGCGCCTCCTGGGTGCGGGCCAGCCCCCACAGGGCCTCGTACCGGATCTCGCCGCTAGCCGCGTGCGAGAGATCGGTGAACTGGTCCCTGGCTTCCCGTAGCTCGCCATTCATCCGGGCAATCTCGGCAAAGCGCAACCGCAGCCGCTGCTCGTTAATCTCTTCGGGCGCGACGCCGGACTCCAGGAACAGGGCCGAGCAGCCCAGCTTCCTGGCGAGGCCGTCCAGGACCTCGCGCTCAGGCGACCGCCTGTCGGACTCAATCAGGGAGACATAGCTGGGCGATACGAGATCCCCGGCTAGATCTGCCTGACTGAGGCCGCGCTCGATCCGGAGCGAGCGCAGGCGCTGCCCGAGCGTTGGGCCCATCGGTACCTCCCACCGGGACAATTGTGATACGTCGTTCACTCTAAGCCGTCATGCCGCCCAGTCAACTCCGGATGGAACACCTGGTAGCGGCGTCCGGGCCTGACCAGCCGTTAGTTATCCATTACCGCGACAGCTGAATCGGCGGCCTTAAGCGCCGCGCCGCCGGCGCAAAATGCCTGGCCATGGCATTGATCCTGGATAGGATCTCGGCCGGGCGATGGATCAGCACGCAGCCGCGGGGGAATGTCCGGGTGGCTGCCGGCCGTGGGGGAGCAATGGTGAAGTCCGTCAGGAAAATCGCTGGCCGCAGCCTGGCCGCCGTGGCCGGGCTCGCTGCCCTGACGGGGCTCGCTGCCGCCAGCCTTCCGGCCGCTCAGGCGGCCACCGCGCAGGGAGGTCTCGCGAGGCCGGCTGTCCTCCACCGCGCGCACCCGCCGGTGACGCTCACGCACGCTTCGCTGACGAGTGCTTTTGCCGAGGCACCGAACGGCGCGGTCTACTACTCCGCCGGGGCCAGGGTCTATCTCGCCGGGGGAGCGGCCACTCCGGCTGTCGTCGCGAGCGGCACAGTGCTGGCGCTGGCCGCGAACTCAACCGCCGTGTTCGCCGACGTCGGCAAGACGGTGACCGAGTACCGTCGCTCGACCGGCGCGAAGGTAGCGGCCTGGCGGCTGGTGTCGTCCTACCGGCGAGTCGTCTGGGCTGGCCTGTATGCGGTCGGCAGCCGGGTGTGGGCAATCACGGACGACAACTGTGACACCTGCGGCCTGCAGTACGGGAACGTCTACTGGTTCTCGGCCGGGGCGGCCACAGTGCACAGAGTCAGCACGGGCACCGCCTATCCTGACTTCGCCGCGGCCAGCCCGGCTGGCTTCTACTATCAGGCCTCGGTCGCGGCCAAGGGCTACCTGGTCCGGGCAACCCCGGCGGGCGGCACCATCAGGGCCGCGAACAGCTACTTGTTCGGACCGCTCGCGCTGGCGGGCGGCAAAGCCGAACTGCTGCTGTATCACTCGGGCAAGCACAGTGGCGTGTACCTCAACGGCTACCGGCACACCAGCCTGCAGCAGGTCTTCACCAGGCGGGTGTCGAGCAGCGCCAGGCAGATCGCCGGCACTGGCATCGGCCTGCTGCTGCTGTCCGCGCCCTGCAACAGCTACTCATGCCCGACCGCCAAAGTCAGCCTGCTCTCGACGACGACCGGCGCGACCACCTCGACGCTGCCGGTGCCGGACGCCCTGAGCGTGCTGGCGGGGCCGGCAGCAGCCGTGCTCACCTACAACGGCACCACGATGAGCTTGCTGCGGCTAGCCTCCTGACCTGCCGCAGCGGCCTGGCCGGGTACCCGCCGCGCTTAGCTGCCGGCGTAGAGCACCGTGACGTGCTGGAAGCCGAGAGAGCTCAGCATGCCGTCAAGCATCGCGGTCGTGTTCCGCTGCGCGTCAGCCCGCAGGGCACTGGTCTTGGCGGCGTCCTGGATACGCTGCTGGGCCAGCACGTACACCTGCTGCTGGCTGTTCGGATTGCCGGAAAAGAAACTGGCCACCCGGTTGACCAGCCCTTCCTGCTCGGCGAAGACGTACGACTGGCTCACGTTCAGCACGGCCGGCTCCAGCTGCGCGGGCGGCAGGGTGATGGTCACCGCCTTGCTCGCGCGGACACGGATGGCGCTGCCCTTCAGGCCGCCGAAGTCAACGTAGGCGATGTCGCTTCCGTCGCCGATGAACAGGGTCTGACTGCCGGCGATGAACGACGGCAGAAACGAGGTGCGCTTGGACAGGTCCACGACGACCTGGAAGTTCCCGGTCGCGGCCTCGTAGCGGCTCAGTGCCGTGATCGATTTCAGCAGCGGCGGCTGGCTGCGCACCGTTGTCGTCGTCTGAAACGGATTGCGCAGCTGCGGCAGCAGCCGCACGGCCGACAGCACCACGAGCAGGGCGATCACGGCTAGGACGGCCGCGACGCCAGCAGCTAGCCAGCCGATCAGCCGGCCCGGACGCGAGATTCGCAACGTCAGTACCTTTCGCCGCGGGCACGGCGGCCCGGGGATGCGCTCACCAGAGCCAGCTACCCGGCCGGCCGCGATTCATGGGCGGCCGGCCGGGTAGCTTCCGGCCGGCCGTGGCTGACGGCCGGCCGCGAGCGGTGCTGGAGATGACATGCCGGGCAAACGGAACAACCGCCGGAGCAAGCGGCGGCGGCGGAGCCGCCCGGCCGGGTGCCTGCTCTGGGTGCTCGCGCTGATCGTCGTGCTGCTGGTCCTGTCGGTCCTGTTCGGCGGATTCCAGCGAGGCTCCCGGCTGAACGGCGCGGCGCCGGTGGCAGCCGCCAGCTACAGCCAGAGCGACATGAACGTGCTGTGCGGGCTCAGCTGGTAATCCGCGAAGGGGCCGCACTCGGTGAAGCCGGAGCTGGCGTACAGCGATCGTGCCGGGGCGAAGCCATCCATTGACCCTGTTTCCAGGCTCAGCAGCGTGTAGCCGCGATCGCGCGCGACCCCGATCAGGTGGGTGAGCATGGCCCGGCCGATGCCCGTGCCGCGGGCGGCCTGCGCCGTGTGCATCGACTTCAGCTCACCGTGGTGCTCGCTGAGTTCCTTCAGCGCGCCGATAGCGAGCAGCTCCCCGTCGCGGCGGCAGCTGAACACGGTCACCGCCGGGTCGAGCAGACCGCTGACCCCGAGGGCGAAGACATTCTCCGGAGGGCTGAGCGATCGCATGAACTCCAGGTGCCGCGCCACCAGCGCGCCGACATCGGCGGCGTGCGGGTCGTCCGCGCCGATCTGCTCGTCAGCCACGCCGCGAATCTACGCACCCGGGCTGAGCGGTCAGCCCCGGTTGGCCCAGTTGTAGCGGGCCGAGCCGCGGCCCAGGATCTTGTCAACGGCGTTGCTGACGCTGCCGTCCTCGGCCATGAGCTTGCGAATCACGAAGATCATGGTCGGGATGGCCCAGAAGTCGCCGCAGATCCAGAGGATGCCGGCGCCGATCTGCTGATCGGCGTAGGCGGGCAGCGTCACGCCGGGGATGTGGTTGTAGACCGAGTACCAGGACGTACTGGAGAGGAAGCCCATGGCCATGGCGAGGACCCACATCACGCAGTTGGTCGCCAGCAGGGCCGCGGCCTGCGACACCGTTGACATCCTGATCCGGAACGGCGGCGAGCTGATGAACTGCAGCCAGAACAGGACGCCGGCGATGAAGAAGCTCGAGTGCATCAGCCAGATGTGCACCGACTGGTTCCGCGCAGCCAGGTCGAACGGACCGGGCAGATGCCAGACGAACATGACCAGGTTGAAGATGATCACGCTGACCCACGGCCTGAGGACAAAGCCGCCTGCCGCGCGCAGCGGGCGAGACCAGCCGCCGGTCAGGATCTCGCGGGTCGCGCTCTTGCCGGACTGGCCGGGCAGCGCGGCCAGCAGCGGCTGCCAGGGCGCCGAGGCGACGATCAGCGTCGGCGCGGCGAACATCAGCAGCAGGTGCTGGATCATGTGCACGAAGAAATAGTCATCGGCCCAGTAGTCGATCGGCGACTGCACGGCGAGCAGCAGCACGGCCAGGCCCGCGTAGAACAGCAGTGACCGGCGGCGGCGCTGCCGGGTCCGGTCCGGCCTCGAGCGCCGGGCCAGGCGGGCCAGCCCGATCTCGTGCCAGCCCGCGAGGACGATCGCCACGATCAGGAACGGGTCGAATGACCAGTGCTGGGTCAGGTAATGCACGTGTTCCCTCTCAGCCGGATGAGCCGTACGGGACCGGGACGCGGAGGGTCTGGGCTCTGGCCCAGCCCCCGCCTCCGGTGCGGTCGAGCGTCCAGATAGTGAGCGTTCCGGCCCTCGCGGCGAGCGCCTCTGGCGGGCCCGCGGCAGTTGCCGCGAGAGTTGCGGTGCCGGCGGGCAAAGCTGGCAGTACGTGCCACTGCGACCCCTGCCAGGCCAGGGTGGCGCCGGTGCTTTCGTTCTGCCCGCGCCCGCGGCCTGTCGGCAACACCAGGCTGACCGAGCCGTCCGGGCCGAACGCCACCGACGGGGCGTCGGCGCCGCCAGCCCGCGCGGCTAGCGCTGATGACACCGTCCAGCTCGTACCGCCGTCCGCGGACCAGGCGGCGATGACCACCGTCGCGGCCCCGCTGCCCGCGGTCAGGACGGCAGTGGTCCGCTGACCCGCGGTGGCCAGCCCGATGACGCTGACCCGGTCGCGGGCCAGCGCCGGGGGAAGGGCCGGCGAGGCCAGGCGCCAGCTGCCGCCGGTCAGGGTCAGGATGCCGGCCGGCCCCGGCTTACTGCAGTTGCCAGCGACCAGCGGCTGTCCGGCCGGCGTCCAGGCAGCCGCGGTCAGGCTGGTCAGGCCGCAGCTGCGGGCGGCCCCCGTCTGGCCGAGCGTCCGCAACGTCGTGAGCCGGGTCCAGACTGCACCGTGGCGGGTGCTGGTTTCGACGCCGCCGCTGGCGGTGAGAGCTAGCAGCTTGCCTGAAGACCCGGCCAGCGCGCCGGGCTCGTCGGCGACCCCGGCGGAGAGCAGCGTGCCATTGGACCAGTGCACGCCCGTGTCCGGAGTCGTGGCCAGCGGTGAGAACGTCAGGTCCTGACTCGGCCGCACGGCCGTGAGCAGCGACCCGGCCCCGGTCATGGCGGCGACGAGGCCGCCGTTCGTGGCCACGCCGGGCGGCGTGGCCAGCGTCCAGCTGCCCGCCGGCGCTTCGCGCGAACAGCTCCCAGAAGTTGTCGTGCTGTGCCGCCGCACCGCCCATCTCGACGACGGCCCAGCCTGTGCCGCCAGGTCCGGTGAGCGAGGTGGCGAGGGCCGGCCCGGCAATGCCGGCCGGCACTGCCCGGGCGCCCGCCTCCGGTGACCGCGCCGGACTGCTGCCGCAGCCCGCGACCGCGGTCGCCAGCAGGCCGGCGGCGGTGATCGCGGTTGCCGTGCTGGCCGCCCGTCCCTTGCTCATCCCTGCCTCAGCACCTGCTGGGCCTGGGTGGCCAGCTCGTTCGCGAACGAGGACTTCGAGCTCGCCGTTCCCGGGCCCGGGTCGAAATTGAGCTCGGCCCTGGTCCGGCCGCTGGCGTCGATGACGTAGGCGATGTCGTTGTGCGCGATCATGCCGCCGGCGGCCAGCACCTGGGCGGCGATCGAGTACTGCTTCCAGGCCTGCTGCAGTTGCGGCAGCGATCCGGTGAGATACAGCCAGTTAGCCAGCCCGGCCATGCCTTCCTGCTGATCGAACGCCCGGGTATAGGACACCGAGTAGTAGACCGGGTTCGCCACGATCGCGACGAGCTCCACCTTGCGCGCCTGGCTGCCCAGGATCTGGTCTGCCTGCCTGAACTCCTGGGCGATCAGCGGGCAGTCCGAGGTGCAGACCGGATCGAGGAAGGTCAGCAGCACGACCTTGCCGCGCAGGCTGGCCAGGCTGACCGGGCTGCCCCGCTGGTCGGTCAGCGTGAACGCGGGCGCAGTGAAGTTCAGCGGCGCGACGCTGCCGTCGATGGCCTGGGCGATGATGACGTTGGCGTTCGGGCTGGCCTGGGCCGCTGCCAGCGGGCCGGCACCGACGATGACGATCGCCACGGCCCACAGTGCGACGACCGCGCGGAGGCTGGCCGAGGCGAAACCGCGGGCCAGCCGCGGTACCCCCCGGCCCGGCCCGGCCGCCGCGCCTGTCACCGGCTCGGTCAGCGTCACCGACTCCGGCACAGCCTCCGGGACGCGGGTCAGCGCGAGATATCCGCCCGCTGCGAGCAGGGCCACCGGAATCATGCTGTTCGGGTCGGTGCCGAGGCCGCCGAAGAAACCGAAGTCCTCGATCAGCATCCAGTCGGCCAGGCAGAAAACAACCAGCACCAGCAGCGCGCCTGACTGACCAGCGGGCGGGCGGTCAGGAACGCCGCGCCGATCGCCGCGAGCACGATGACCGCGATCAGGTTGACTCCGAAGCCGTGGGCCTCGTCAGCCGAGGCGAAGCCGCTCACGAGCGCGGACAGAACATGCGGCTGCGGCGTCCCGGCCATGGACGTCGCCATGGCGGCCAGCGAGCCCGGATGCCCGTGCAGGCGGCCCTGCCAGAATCCACGCCCGGGCCATGCCTGCAGGACAGCCATCCCGATGAAGAACAGTCCGAGCCCGGCCAGGATCTGCCGGCCGAGCCGCGCGGAGTGCCAGCGCGCATCGGGCAGCGCCAGCAGCAGGCCGGCCACGACGTAGAACAGGACTGCTCCCGGTGCGCCGAACAAGAATGTCAGGCCGGGCGCGAAGATGCCCCCGAACGCCTCGCCGAAGGCCCACACCAGCAGGCCCCACCCGGCGCTCGCCAGCCCGGCCAGCCGGGATGGCCAGCCGCGAGGCGCAGCGATCAGCCAGGCGCCGATCCCCAGCTGGATCCAGACCGCGGCCGCCCCGGCCTGAACCGGGTGATAGGACCAGGAGGTTCCGGCCCAGTTCACCAGGTCCTGAACCCAGGCTGGCGAGCTTGCCGCAGCTGGCTTGATCACCGTGCCCGGCAGTCCGGCGGCCATGGCCGGCTGCGCCTGCAGGATTCCGTCGAACACCCAGATGAGCCCGAAACCGATCCGGAGCGTGCGGCGGCCGGCCGCCTCGGGCAGCCTGGCTGACGCGCTCGGAGCGGATGCTGACGGCATCCACTCCCGCAAGCCTGCCCACACCAGCGCCAGGACGGCGAGCAGCACCGCGATCAGCAGGCCCTGGTGTATCAGCGCCGACTTAAAGGCGGCGACCAGCGCCGGGTTGGTGTTGCTGAGGCCGGTCTGCATGCCGGGCATGTAGCTTGCCTTCCTGTGTCCGCTCCGCCTGGCGGTCTCAGCCGGGAAGCCGCGGCGGGGTCGCGCGCACGTGCAGCGCGGTGATTGCCTTCGTCAGCGTGCGGTCGACCACTGCGCGCTGGGCGTCCAGCTTGCCCACGGCCAGGTTCAGGGCCGCCAGATCCTGGCTCCTGGCCCGGCTGGTGGTGGCGGCCAGAACGTTCGCCACATCGGTCTGAACTTGCTCGGCGTTCGGGGCAGCCCAGGCCACCAGCCCGTTCACGGACGCTACCAGCCCGTAGCTGTCGAGCGACTGGGGCACCTGGTAGTTCTCCAGGTCGTCGATCTGCTCGTTGTTGGCCGGCGCGCAGTTCGCGGCTCCTTGCTGGGCGACGCTGATGCCGTCACTGACGTCGGCGCTGTTGCCGAAGTGTTCCGCCTGCACCTCGCGCAGTGCGGTCAGTGACTCGCCGACTCCGGCCGCGCAGGACTCGATGTCCGAGTTGACATACTGCAGGAAGCCCCGCATGTCGGTGGCGCGCTCGGCCTGCGACGGCTTGTGCACGAGAGCTACCGCCACGGCGGCGACCAGGAAGGCCGCCAGGGCTGCCAGCACCCACCGCGGCATGCGGCGCACCGGCCAGCCGCTCCTCCTGGATGTGACCCGTGGCGGCTTGTTCGAGATGGTGGACGACACCTGTCAGTCAGCCTCGATCCTTGTCCATGAGCGCGGTCCCCGAGATCAGGTCCTTCATCGTCAGCGGCCCGAGGATGTGGGACACGATGCGGTGCCGGGCATTGAGAAAGAACGTCTGCGGCAGCGCGTAGACACCGTAGGACGTCGTGGTGGTCGACGGATACGGGTCTGAGGCCACCGGGTAGCGCACGCCGGTCTTGCCGACGAACCTGAGGGCTGCCGGAGTCTCGTCGTTCGAGTCGATGCCGATCACCACGACCGTGCCGTGCTTCGACGCGTAATACCGGGCGAGCATCGGAGTCTCACGCTGGCAGGGCGAGCACCAGGACGCGAAGAAGTTAATGATGAGCGGGCGGCCCGCATACGACGCCAGGGTGATTCTGGTACCAGGATGGCCGAGCTCCGCCAGCGAGAATGCCCGGGCCAGCGGCGGTGGTGGCGGCGTACGGTGCTGACGCCCGGCGAGCGACACCACCACGATGGCGGCGGCGAGCACGATGAGCGCCGCCGCGGCATAGCTGATCAACCGGACGCGGCTCCGCCGGGACCGCCCGGTGACGCCCGGCCGGGACTCGCCTCGCTCAGTCAGCACAGGCCGCTCCGGCACGGGTTGCCGGGATCGTCGGCCTGCACGGGCAGCACCAGCGGCCGGGGGGCGGCAGCCGCGGTGGCCGCCACCGGCAGAATGAACTCGAACCTGCTGCCGAGTCCCGGCGTGCTTTGCGCGCCGATCCGGCCGCCGTGACCCTCGGCCACGGCCCGGACGAGGGCGAGGCCGAGCCCGGTCCCGCGGTGGCCAGAGGCCGCTTTGGGCCCGGTCGCGAACCGGTCAAAGATGTGCTCGAGCTCGCCGGCCGGGATGCCCGTCCCGGTGTCCTGGACCACGATCGTGACCGTGCCGGCCCGGTCGTCGCGGACTACGGCCAGCCGGATCAAGTCGTCGGAGCTCGTGTGCTGAATCGCATTCTCGAGCAGCGCGTCGATGGCCAGACCGAGGCGCTCGGCATCGGCGATCGCGGTGGCCTCGTCCAGCTGGCCGAGTAGCCAGTGCCGGTCGGCGGTCGGCTGCCAGCGCCAGAGCACGTCCGGGATGAACTGATCGATCTCGACTGGCTCCGGTTGCAGGAAGTCCGGGTTGGCCGAGGCCGCGATCAGCAGCAGCCGCTCGCTCAGCACCCGCAGTCGGTTCAGCTCGCCCACGACCACGTTGATATCGCGCTTGTCCTGGTTGTCGGCCAGATGCCTGGCCAGCAGCTCAGAGTGCCCGAGAGCGATCGTGATCGGCGTCCTGAGCTGGTGCGAGGCGTCCTGCAGGAAGCGCCGCTGGTTGGCCAGTAGCCGTTCGTTTTCCTCGCTGACGGCGGCGCGCTCGGTGTTCGCGGTGATCCGGCGGCGGCCGTGCCACATCATGATCCAGAACATGGCCGCCATCAACGGCACCTCAGTGAGCTCGTCGGCCGGGCGGCCGCCCCTGAGTACATCCAGGCCGATAGCCGCGAAGGTGGTCGTCAGCATCGCTGACAGCACCAGCATGGTCGGCCTGGTGTTCCTGATCCGGAAGCTGTAGATGAGCGCGAAGGTGATCCAGATCAGATGGAACGGGATCGTCTCCCAGTGCCCGAAGACGATGCCGGCCAGCCCGAGTACCCACAGCACCACCCACAGCAAGTCCGGCCAGCCGGGCCACGACCACACGCCGCTGCGGGCGGCCAGCTCGCGGCCCGAGCGCAGCAGTGCCGACTGGAGCAGTGCGGGCCGGAGCAGCGCCGACCGGAGCAGCGCGGGCCGCAACAGCGCCGGGCGGGCCCGCGGGATCAGCCGCGGCAGCGCCCGTGCGTCCGGGGGGCTAGGAGGCCAGTCGGTATCCGGCACCACGCACCGTCTCGATGAGGTCGAAGCCGAGCTTCGATCGGAGCCTGCGGACGCAGACGTCGACCACGTTGGATCCGGGGTCGAAGTCGATGCCCCAGACCGAGGCCAGCAGCATTCCCTTGGTCACCGACTCGCCGCTGTGCTCGATCAGCTCGCGCAGCAGCATCATTTCCAGCCGGGTCAGCGCCACCGGCCCGAGTCCGGCGTTGGCTTGCATCCGGCCGAGGTCGAGTATGAGCTGGCCGGCCTTGATGACGTCCCCGGCCGCCGAGTGGTCGGTGCCGTCATGCTCGGCATGGTCCGCCCGCAGCTGCACCCGGACCCGGGCCAGCAGCTCATCGAGCGAGAACGGCTTAGTGAGGTAATCCTGCGCGCCGGCGTCCAGGCACAGCACCTTCGTCATGACATCGGACAGGCAGGACAGCACGAGCACGGGCTGGTCCGGGCGCTCGCGCCGGATCCGGGCCAGAACCTGCCGGCCATCCGCCACCGGCATCACCAGGTCCAGGATCACCAGGTGATAATCGCCGGCGAGGGCCAGCCTCAGCCCGGCGGCGCCGTCGGCCGCGGTGTCGATCTCGTACCCGACCGCCTCGAGCGCCCGGGTGATCATGTCGCGGATTTGCGGTTCATCGTCGACAACAAGGATCCGGCGGCGCGCCGGGGTCTGAAGCCCCTGATAGACGCTCATTGTCCGCTTTTACCTCAATTGGATAGTTACAGACTGTTTTTTAACAGTCGCTGCGAGTGGGATCCCACCGTAATCGCGCAGGTCAACAGCAAGAGGATCTACCCCACCTCGGTGTCGGGGTCAAGCGGAGCTACCAGAATGAAATGTTGCAATGTCTACCAGCAGGGCCGAAACCGTCAGGTGACGTCGCTCGGCGGTCAGGTTGACCGCGGAACCGTGACAATTTCGTCATTGATCGCCAGCATCCTTGCCCCCAGCTAGCCGGCGATCGCAAGATCAGTCTCGTTCATCCCCAGGGCAAGGCTAGGACGGATCGCTCCGCCATGCCAGGATCCCGGCGGTTCTGCCAACAGGCCAAGAAGCGAGGTGATGGCCGGTGTCATTGCCGGCCCGTGTCGTTACGCTGGTGGTGGCGTTTCTCGCCGTCGCAGCAGGCGCGGCATTCATAGTGGTCAATTACTTCCTGGCCAGTCCGTCGACGGTGGACTATGCCGCGGGTGTGGCCGCCAACTCGGGTGCGACCGTTCACGTGGTCATGCAGGAAGACCCGCAGAACACAGTGAGCACCCATCCGGACTGGGTGTCCTACTTCATCCAGGACCCCAGCACCCACAAGTGGCTGCACACGACGTTGTTCCAGGTGCCCGCCGGAACCAAGATCGACATGACGATCTACGCCTATGACGGCTGCACTCCGTTGCGGAACCCGTACTTCAGCAAAGTCACGGGCACCATCGGCGGCACTGCCGACGTCAACGGCAAGCCGGTCACCCAGATCAACTCCTGGTCGGGCTGCAACGTCGGCCATACGTTCTCGATCCCCGGCATCAACCTGAACGTGCCGATGGCCTCGCCCGGGCTGACTGCCAGCCTGTGCGGCACATCACCGTGCACGTCGGGCCCGAAGGAAGTCATGACGTTCAGCTTCATGACGCCGAAGACGACCGGCCAGTACTTCTGGCAGTGCCGGGTCCCGTGCGGCGGCGGATTCATCGACGGATTCGGCGGTCCGATGCAGACGATCGGGTTCATGACGGGCAATATGGAGGTGGTGTCCTGATGACCGCGTCAGTCGCCGGGGATGCGCCGACCGCAGGGTCCGGCGGTTCTAACCACGGCCTGCGGATCTTCCTCATCTGGCTCCCGCTCGCGGTAGCCGCGGACATCCTGCTCTACTTCGTCTACGGCCCGCACATGCCGCCCGGCTTGATGTCGACGTCGGCTGCCAGCCAGCAGTTCGACATCAAGGTCATGTCGGTGCTCGCCGCGCCGGTCATGATCTTCGTGCTGGTATTCGGTGCTTACGCGCTGATCGTGTGGCGGCACCGCGAGGGTGACGATGAAGACGGGCCGGCGCTCTACGGGCACGCCCGGATCCAGGCGACCTGGATCACGGTCACCGCTGTGATCGTGCTATTCCTGGCCGGATTCGGGACCTACGAGCTCGCCTGGCCCGGCTTCGCCGGCGCCGGTGCTGGTCAGGGGCCGGCCCCGATCTGGCGGCCGACGGGCGGCGCCAAGCTCGAGGTCCAGGTCATCGCCCAGCAGTGGCGCTTTACCTACCGGTACCCGCAGTTCGGCGGGTTCGAGACCACGGCCCTGATGCTTCCGGTCGGTGAGGCGGTCCAGTTCAACGTGACCTCGCTCGATGTCATCCACAGCTTCTGGGCCTACCAGCTCGGGGTGAAGGCGGACGCGAACCCGGGCGTGAACAACGTCGCGTACACCACGCCGGTCCAGACCGGCAAGCTCGTCGTCCGCTGCGATGAGCTGTGCGGCCTGTGGCACGGCGCCATGGTCAATTACGGCCACGTCGTCTCGGTGTCGGCGTTCCAGGCCTGGGCGCAGCAGACGGAGACGCAGCTGGCGTCGATCACCAAGATCCTGCCGCCGTACTCCACCACCTACGACCCCACGGTGGTACCGCAGATCAACAAGGCCATGGCCAAGGCCGGTATCGGCGGCGCCAACGGCTACTACTACCCGCCGAACGACCCGGTGCAGCCATGACGCGGGCAGCAGTGACCGCCGTGACTGAGTGTGCAGCTGACGCAGCGATGGAGAGGTGACGGATGGCCATCGAGACACAGCCGAGCCGGGCGCAGGGTGCCGGCGGCGGAGACCCGCTGGCGAGCCTGAGCCCGCGCCCCTGGTGGCGACGGCCGGCGATCCATACCGCGATTCTCGGCGCCGTCATCGGCTACGTGCTCGGCCACCTGCTGGGCGACTACCTGACCGGTGCGACCGGCGCCGCTAACCAGTACCCGAACGTCGCGCTGTCCGACTCCGAGGACTGGCCGATCGTGCTCGGGTATCTGCTAGCAATCGTGGGCTGGCTGGCCGGGCTTGGCGTCTTCAACGACATCCTGCGCCAGATCGTCGGCCGGCCGACTCCGAGCGCGACCGGCCTGCCTGAGCACGAGGTGTCCGGCCTGGCCCGGTACTTCAGGTACTCGCTCGACCACAAGGTGGTCGGCATCCAGTACCTGGTCGGCATGATCATCTACTTCTGCACCGCCGGCCTGTTTGCCATGGCGATCAGGACAGAGTTGCTGTCTCCGGTTCATCACGTGTTCACCTCCCAGGTCTACGTGGAGATCGTCGGCGAGCACGGCACGATGATGATGATGCTGATGACCTCGGTCATCCTCGGCCCGTTCGGCAACTACCTGGTCCCGCTCATGATCGGGGCCAAGCGGGTAGCCTTCCCCCGGGTCGAGGCGCTGTCGTTCTGGCTGACGCCGATGGCGTTCATCATCCTGCTGTCCGGCCTGCTGCTTGGCGGCTTCCCGTTCGGCTGGACCGGTTACGCGCCGCTGTCGATTCAATCGACGGTGGGCGCCGACTCGTATGCGATGGCCTTCGGCCTCATGGGCATCTCGATGATCCTGGCCGGCTTCAACATCATCGTCACGGTCATCTGCTACCGGGCTCCCGGCATGCGCTGGAGCCGGCTGCCGATGTTCGTCTGGTCGATGGTGTCGACCTCGTTCCTGATGGTGCTGGCGGCACCGGTCCTCGTCGGCGGCATGTACATGCTGCTCATGGACAGGACGGCGCAGACGGCCTTCTTCGAGGACCGCCTGGGGGGCAGCAGCTACCTCTACCAGAACCTGTTCTGGTTCTTCGGCCACCCCGAGGTGTACATCCTGGCCTTGCCGGGCTTCGGGATCGTGTCGGAGATCATCCCGGTGATGTGCCGTAAGCCCCTGTTCGCCTATAAGGTCGCGGCCGCGGGCATGATCGGGGTATCGCTGCTGAGCTTCTTCGTCTGGCAGCACCATCTGTTCGACAGCGGCATCAACCCCGACATGCGGCCGCTGTTCATGCTCACGACCGAACTGATCTCGATCCCGACTGGCTTCATCTACCTGGTGGCGCTCGGGACGTTCTGGAAAGCGAAAATCCGGTTCACGGTGCCGATGCTGTTCGCGCTCGGGATGTACTTCAACTTCCTGATCGGCGGTGTGTCCGGCGTGTTCCTGTCGGACGTGCCCGCCGACACCACCGAGCACGGCAGCTTCTTCGTGATGGCGCATTTCCACTACACGATCATGGGCGGCCTGATCTTCGCGTTCATGGCCGGCCTGTACTACTGGCTGCCGAAGATGACCGGCATCAAGCTCAACCTCACGCTGGGCAAGTGGCAGTTCTGGACGATGTTCATCGCGTTCAACTCCACGTTCTTGCCGCTATTTGCCGTCGGCATGGCCGGCCAGCCCCGCCGCGTCTTCGAATACGCCAGAAACCTGCAGCCGCTGAATGACTGGGTCTCGATCTCGTCGTTCGTGCTGGGAGCGTCGATCCTGCTCTTCGTGATCAACTTCATCTACTCGACGGTGATCGTGCGGGAGCGCGAGACGGGCAACGTGTGGAACTCGCGCGGCCTGGAGTGGCAGGTCTCGTCGCCACCGCCGGCCGGCAACTTCGACAAGATCCCGGTCGTGCTCTCTGGCCCGTACGACTACGGCGTCAAGGACGCGCCGCCGGTGGCCGATCTGAATCCGCCACCAGGTGTCCTGACCGCCGCGGTCAATCAGGCAGCATCAGTCCGAGCGGAGGCTTAGCCATGGCCGACACCACTGCGCAAGCGCCGGCCCTCGGTCCAGCGGAGGAAGAGGCGGTCTTCTACCACGAAGCCGCGCTCAACGCATCCTGGACCGGAGTACGGCTCGCGGTCGGCGCCCTGTCATTTCTGTTCGGCGCCTTCGTTTTCGCCTTCTTCTACCTGAGGTCTCTGAACAGCTATCACCTCTGGTACACCTCGGACAGCGCGCCCAAGATGGGGCTTGGCGTCACGATCATGGTGCTCGTGGTGGTGAGCGCTCTGGTACAGACGGCGGCGCTGCAGGCCATCAAGGGCGGCCGCAAGAGCGCCTGGCTCGGCGGCGCGACGATCGCGCTGGTGCTCGGCCTGGCCGCCGTCGCGCTGGAGATCTACCAGCTGGCGGACCTGTCGTTCTGGCCGGGCTCGAGCGGCTTCGCCAGCGTCTTCGTCGGCTACAACCCGATATTCCTGGTCGTTGCCTTCTGCGTGCTGGTGTGGCTGGAGACCCTCATCGTGCGCTGCCGTGCCATCCCGCAGATCTCCTTCGTCGAGCAGCCGCCGACGTACGCGGAGGCATTCGCCGTGCAGCGCTTCCAGGCATCGCTCAGCGCGTTCACAGTGGTGTGGAACTACCTCGCGGTTGTCGCCATCATCGCCTGGATCCTGTTCTACCTGGTCCACTAGGACGTCCTCGGTAGCAGCCTCAGGTAGCAGCGGGTTCGGCAGCAGAGCAGTAGCGAGACACGGAAGGGCAGGCCGATGACGGCAACGGCGTTGTGGCACTGGTCAGCAAGCTGGCCCGTGCTCTTCGGCTACGCCGTCCTCGCTGCCTGGCAGCTGGCCGGCCTTCGTCGGCGAGCGGCTGCGCAGGCAGCTGGCCCCGGCCGCAGGGAACTGCGCCGCGAGGCGATCCTGTATCAGCTCGGCCTGCTCGTCGTGCTGCTCGCACTGGTGTCGCCGGTCGGCTCACTGTCGGTCGTGTACATCTGGGTGCGCACACTGCAGACCTTGCTGGTGGCGATAGTCGGACCTGGCCTGATCGTGCTCGGGGCACCCTGGGACACGTTGCGGGCTGCCGTCCGGCGTCCGCCGCTGGCGGCGGGCTCCCCGCCACCCCGCTGGCTGACCGCGCGGCCGGTGCTGATGGTCGTCGCCGCGAACGTGGTCTGGCTCGCCTGGCAGCTGCCGGCGCTTTTCGACCGGGCCCAGTCGGGCGCCGGGCTGGCCCTGCTTGAGCACGTGAGCTACCTGGCCGCCGGACTGGTGTTCTGGTTCCAGGTCATCTCGTCCCGGCCGTACCAGCAGCGCACGCCGCCGCTGCGCCGGATTAGCCTGGTGATCGGCTCGGTGGTTGCTTCCACCGTGTTCGGCATGATGCTGGTCTTCGGCTCGGGCGTGCTCTACCCGACGTACGTCAACTCCGCTCACCATGTGCTGAGTGTGCTGGACGACCAGCAGCTCGCCGGCGCGGTCTGGTGGATGGGGATTCTTCCGCCGATGATCATCGCCGCGGTGGCGCTGATGATGGAGTGGCTCAGGAACGAAGAGTCAGCGGAACTGTCGGCCGGGCTGGACCGGCTGCTGGTACCGCGCAAGCATGGCTGGCCGTCCCGGCCGGTAATCAGGTGAGCAGCGCATGACAGCTGGCAGGAGGCCGCAGTGCGTGGTTTGATCCTCGCAGTGATAAACCCGGACAATACTCCGCACGGGTATAACTGGACGTTCGCATTTCCGATGCTGCTGTTCATCGTCGTCGCACTGGTGCTGTACCTGCTGTTCAGCCGGCCGCACCGGCGCGTGCCCAGGCGACCGGTGTCGGCTGCCGCCAGTCCGGAGCTGCCCGAGGCCGAGGCGGCCAGGGCAGCGTCGGTGGCGGGCGGGCTCAGCCTAGCGCCCGGCGGCGGCGTGACCGAGTCACAGCATGAGCCGGCCGGCGCTCACCTGGTGGCCAGCATCAACCCGGCTGATCTGGAGCCGGAAGGCGGGGCCGCTGACGACAATCCGGCTGATGCCGATGCCGGCGGGTCAGCCGGGCCGCAGGACGGTACGGAGGCGCACGAGTGACCCAGCTGACGAGCGCGCTGGCCGGGCACGGTGACCCGGGGCTCGCGATCGAGCCCGAGGCCCGAGCCGACGGCCGGCGCACCGTCGGTGTGATCGCCCGTGCCCTGTTCCTGCTCACCAAGCCCCGCATCATCGAGCTGCTGCTGGTCACGACGCTGCCGACCATGTTCCTGGCCGACCGGGGTTTGCCTGCTGTCAGCCTCATGCTGGTGACGCTGGTCGGCGGAGCTCTCGCAGCGGGCAGCGCCAACACCCTGAACTGCTATATCGACCGCGACATCGACGCCGTCATGAAGCGGACCTCGCGTCGGCCGCTGGTCGCGAAGGGCCAGCCGGCCGCGGTGAAGCCGGCCGAGGCGCTGGTGTCGGGCATTCTGCTCGGCTTGGCGTCCACGCTGCTGCTGGGCTTCATGGCGAACTGGCTGTCGGCAGTTCTGGCCGATGGCGCGATCCTGTTTTACGTGTTTGTCTACACGCTCGGCCTAAAGCGGCGGACCGCATCCAACATCGTGATCGGCGGCGCGGCCCGCTGCTTCCCGGTGCTCGTCGGCTGGGCGGCCGTGACCGGCACGGTCAGCTGGCCGGCGATCGTGCTGTTCGCGGTCATCTTCTTCTGGACGCCGCCGCACTTCTGGGCCCTGGCGATGAAGTTCAAAGACGACTACGCCTCGGCCGGAGTGCCGATGCTGCCGGTCGTCGCGACCGCAGCCACAGTGGCCAGGAAGATCCTCGTCTACTCCTACGTCATGGTGGCCGTAACGCTGGCGCTGGCTCCGTATGCGGGCTGGGCGTATGGCATCAGCGCTGCCGTGCTCGGCGGCTGGTTCCTGGTCGAGGCCCACCGGCTCAGGTCCAGGGTGAGCGCCGGCGAGGCGGCGGCCCCCATGCGGCTGTTCCACCTGTCGATCGCGTACCTGACCCTGCTGTTCGCGGTGATCGCGATCACCGCGCTGGTGCCCTGGCGGGGATAGTGGCTCTCTCCGCCCGGCAAGGCCGGCCGCGCTGGATGATTCTGCTCCGGCCGCGGTGGCTGGCCTGGCATGCGTTCGCTGTCGTGGCCTTCGCCGGGATGCTGTACCTCGGTGACTGGCAGCTGCACCGTGCGCTCTCCGGGAACGAGCTGAGCTGGGCGTATACCTTCGAATGGCCGCTGTTCGCTGTCTGCGGCGGGTACTTCTGGGTTCGCTCGCTGCGCGAGGAGCTCCAGGAGAATAAGGCCGCCGGGGAGGCAGGCGAGGCCGGGCCAGACGTCATCTCCGGGCTAGACACCGTCTCCGGGCCAGACGCCGTCTCCGGGCCAGACGCCGTCTCCGGGCCAGACACCGGGGCCTCAGCGCGCCAGGATGCGTACGTCGCCCGGCTGCAGGCTGAGGTCCGCGGTCACGGAAAGTGGCACGGCTGGCGCTAACGAGCCGGATTCCCGTCCGCTTCTGGCCTACCCCGCGCCCCGCTTGTGCTTTTAGAATCGGGTTCTATAACTGGCCGGATCGCCGGTACCCATTCAGGGAGGCCGCTGTGGCGTGGGATTTCTCGACTGAGCCCGAGTTCCAGGAGCAGCTGGACTGGGTCACTGACTTCTGCACGAACGAGGTCGAGCCGCTGGACCTGGTCTTCCCCGGCATCGCCTACTCACGGGACCCGAAGGCAAAGCAACTGGCCGACCCGCTGAAGCAGCAGGTCAAGGACCGTGGCCTGTGGGCGCTGTTCCTCGACAAAGAGCTCGGCGGTCCCGGCTTCGGCCAGCTCAAGCTAGCGCTGCTCAACGAGATCCTCGGCCGCTACCGGTCCGCGCCGGTTGTCTTCGGCACGGCCGCGCCCGACACCGGCAACATGGAGATCCTGGCCGCCTACGGCACGCCAGAGCAGAAGCAGCAGTGGCTGTATCCGCTGATGAACCAGGAGATCTTCTCCGCCTACTCGATGACCGAACCACAGGGCGGCTCCGACCCGACCTTGTTCAAGACCAGCGCCGTCCGCGACGGCGACGAGTGGGTGATCAACGGCGAGAAGTGGTTCACCAGCGCCGGCGCCAGGGCCGACCTGATCATCGTGATGTGCACCAACGGCATGTTCCTGGTGCCGCGGGAGACGCCGGGCGTCGAGATCCTGGGCTTCCCGCCGCTGCACAACCACATCCGGTACAACAACGTGCGCGTTCCCGCCGGTAATCTTCTCGGCCCCGAGGACGGCGCGAGGGTGCTGGCCCAGCGGCGGCTTGGCGGCGGCCGGATCCATCACGCCATGCGGACAGTGGCCCAGGTCAGGCTTGCCTTCGACATGATGTGCGAGCGGGCGCTTTCCCGCGAGTCGCACGGCAAGGTCATCGCCGAGCACCAGATGGTGCAGGAGGCGATCGCCGACTCCTACGCCGAGATCAACATGCTGCGCCTGCTGGTGCTGTGGACCGCGTGGACCATCGACAACTCGAGCACCCAGGCGGCCAGGACTCAGATCGCGGCCTGCAAGTACACCATGGGCAAGGTGCTGCGCGAGGTCAGCTACCGGGCGCTGCACATCATGGGCTCGCTCGGCACGACCAGTCTGACGCCGCTGCAGGCGATGTACGCGGGCGCGCCGGTGATGTCCATCGCCGACGGCGTCGACGAGGTGCACAAGGTGACGGTCGCCAGGAATGTGCTCAAGGGCTACGAGCCGCACCCCGGCCTGTGGCCGACCGAGTACATTCCGGCGAAGCGGGATGAGGCCAGGAAGAAGTACGCGAGCCTGATCGAGGCCGATCCGGACCTAGCTGCCTGGGCCGACGCCGCCGTCCGTGCGACCGCAAGGGGCTGAGTATGGAGATCACCGGCAAAGTGGCCGTCGTGACCGGCGGCGCCAGCGGCGTCGGCCGGGCACTGTCACTCGGGCTGGCCGACCGCGGTGCCGCCGGGGTGGTGGTGTGCGACATCGACGCTGAGGGCGCGGCTAAGGTCGCCGCCGAGATCACTGCGGCGGGTCATCAGGCGGTCGCGGTGGCCGCGGACGTGTCGGTCGAGGCCGACGTCAAGGCGCTGGCCGGCCGGGCGGAGGAGGCGTTCGGCCCGATCGGGCTGTTCTTCTCCAATGCCGGGATCATCGTGGCCGGCGGTCCTGAGGCTTCCGACGAGGCCTGGGCCCGGATCTGGGCTATCAACGTGCAGAGCCACGTCTACGTGGCCCGTGCGGTCGTGCCGGGCATGGTCGCGAGGGAGAGGGCTACCTGGTCATCACCGCCTCCGCGGCCGGCCTGCTCACCCAGCTTGGCTCGGCGCCGTACGCAGTGACCAAGCACGCGGCCGTCGCGCTGGCCGAATGGCTGGCCATCACACACGGCGATGAGGGCCTGCGCGTTTCCTGCCTGTGCCCGCAGGCCTTTACCAGCAACCTGCTCGACAACAGCCGACGGGAGGTCGGTGCCGGTCAGCTGCCCGAGGGCGGCACCGGCGGCGGGTCCGCGCAGGCCGCGGTCGATGGCGTGCTCACATCGGAGCAGGTCGCCGGCGCCACTCTGGACGCGATCGGCACCGAGCAGTTCCTGATCCTGCCGCATCCCGACGTTGCCACCTATGAGAGGCGCCGCGCCGGCGACCGGGAACGGTGGCTGAACGGCATGCGCCGGATGCAGGCGCGGCTCGCCGGGCAGGAGTAAGGCCCGGCCGGGGTTAGCCCGCGCTCGCGTCGACCATCGGGCGCACCTCCACCGGGAGCCCGGTGATCTCGGCGAACTGCCGGCTCCAGCTCAGCGCTTCGTCCAGGTCGCCGGCCTCGATGACGGTAAAGCCGCCCAGGTGTTCCTTGCCCTCGGCGAACGGGCCGTCGGTCATGACGACCCCGCCGCCGGACGCGCGCAGCACCGTGGCGGTGCCCGGCGCCTCCAGGCCGCCAGTGAACACCCAGGCTCCGGCAGCTTCCAGCTCCGCTCGCCAGGTGCCGACCTTCGCCATGATCGGGCCGAGTATCTCGGGCGGCGGCGGCGTGGTGTCCGGCTGATAGACGCTGATCAGGTACTGCTTCATGCTCTTACCTCCAGGGAGAGGGGCGCCGGGAGGGCACCCTCTGCCTGCTATACGAATGGACTCGGCTCGAATCGACAGCCGTGCTCACGAGCCGGCCGACAGCACCTTACGCGGGTGGCTTCCGTCCACGTACCCCACAAACGGCGGGTAGATGTTGTAGCCGAGGAGTTCCTGCAGCCGTTCCGGCAGCTCACGGGCAATGTCGCGGGGAACAGCCAGGCAGTGGTTCTCCTGCGGCCGGAGCCAGCCGGCCGCATACTCCAGGATGACGCCCAGCCGGGGGCGGGCGGTCTGGTTGGCGCCGCCGCCGTGCCACAGGCTGCCAAGGTAGAACATGGCCGAACCGGGCGACATCACGGCCGTCTCGACCGGGTCGGCCGGATCCGGCAGCCGCCCCGGCTCCCACCGATGGCTGCCGGGGATGAATCTGGTGGCCCCGTTGTCGGTCGTGAACTCGTCGAGCGGCCACATGGTGTTGACCACGAGCGGCTGATGCGGCTCAGGTACCGGGTAGATGGCGTCGTCCCTGTGCAGGATCTGCGCCTTCTCACCGGGCCCGATGCAGATGCCAACCGGGGCGCTGAGCTGGTAGTGGCCGAGCACGTCGTCGAGGACGCCGAGCAGCAGCGGGTCGGCGGCCAGCGAGTCGAACACCCGGGTCTTCGCGAACAGCGCGTAGATGCGCTGCGTGTCGAAACCCTCGAACGAGTTGCGGCCGGTACGGGTGGTTCGCAGCACCCGGTCCAAGTCGGCGCGGGCCGCCTGCGCGCCCTCGGCGGTCAGCAGGCCAGTCACGACCACATAGCCGTCGTCGAGCAGCCGCCTGGCCACGTCCTGGCTCGGCGCGGTAGCGGGCATCGTTGCCTTCATCAGGCTGAGACTAAACGACAGGGCGCCCCGCGGACAGGGGCCGGACCTGACTGTCAGACCCTCATCCGACCGAGGGTTTCTGGGTTGTGTCCTTCGCAACCGTCAGGAACGGCGCCATCACCGAACTGACCGAGGTGTGGGCGGACGCCGGCCAGGAGCCCCCGCCTACTCGTGACCGCGCCGGTGCCGGGTAGCATCGCCTGCTAGCGCGACTGGCCTCGGGTGGGTCACCACCGGGAAGCGCCGTACGCGGAGTGCCGTAGGCCTGGGTGCTCCTCAGCACTAGCTGCTGAGGAGCACCATGGAACTGCGCTACGGCCTGAACCCGCACCAGGATGCTCGCGTGACGCTGGCGGACAAGCGCTCGCCCGTCCGCGTGCGCAGCGGCGCGCCGTCCTACATCAACCTGCTGGATGCCCTCAGTGGCTGGCAGCTCGTCAGGGAGGCGGCGGCTGCGACGTCGCGGGCAGCAGCCGCCTCGTTCAAGCACGTGTCGCCGGCCGGCGTGGCCCTGTCCGGCCAGCTTGACCCGACGGCCCTGGAAACGTGGTCGCCCGGCGCCAGTCCGGGCCCGCTGACCTCGGCCTATATCAGGGCGAGAGACGCTGATCCTAAGTCATCCTTCGGCGACCTGATCGCAGTGTCGGAGCCGGTCGACGCTGAGCTGGCCGCCTTCCTGCGCGGCGTGGTCGCGGACGGGATCATCGCGCCGGGGTTCGAGCCGGGTACGGTCGACGTCCTGGCCGCGAAGAAGCGCGGCGGCTTCCTCGTTCTGGAAGCCGATGCCGGCTACCAGCCCCCCGGGTGGGAGCGGCGCGATGTGTTCGGTCTGGTGGTGGCCCAGCGCCGTGACTCCGTGCCGGTGACCACGGTGCAGGTAACCACAGTGCCGGTAACCACGGTGCCCGGGAGTCCGGCCTCGCTCACCCCCGACGGTGCCCTGGGCCTCGTGACGCTGCGGTACACCCAGTCAAATTCGGTCGCCCTCGTCTCGGACGGAGCCACCCTCGCCGTCGGCGCCGGGCAGCAGAACCGGGTCGACTGCGTGCGCCTTGCGGCAGCGAAGGGGGCCACCTGGTGGCTGCGCCGTCATCCGGCCATCAGGCAGCTTCCCGTTGTGCCGGGCCTGTCCAGGCAAGACCGGCTCAACTGGCAGATCCGGCTCGCCGAGGACGACATGACGCCGCGGCAAACGGCCGAGTTCAGCCGGCTGTTCCCCGGCTGCTCGGCCCTGGAGCCGGCCGAACGCGCAGCCTGGCTGGCCCGCCTGACCGGCCTGACCCTGGCTTCCGACGGCTACCTGCCATTCCGAGACAACGTCGACCATGCCGCCAGGATTGGCGTCCGGTACATCGTGGAGCCAGGCGGTTCCGTCCGCTCGGCAGAGGTGGCGGCAGCCTGCGCCGAGTACGGCATCACGCTGGTGCGGACCGGGCTGCGGCTCTTCCGTCACTGACCGGCCGGGCTGTCATCCCGGCTGGGCTGTCATCCCGGCTGGGCTGTCATCCCGGCTCGGCCGTCATCCCGGCTCGGCCGTCATCGCCGGGCAGCGGGGACTGCGCTTCCGGTGGCGAGCGCCGCGGCGACGTTGTACGGCAGATGCCGCGGATGCACGATCAGCGCCCTGGCCAGCTGTCTGACCTGCAGCCGGAGCGGCGTCAGCAACTGCTCGCTGGCCCGCCAGGCGGCCATCTCATCCGTGCCGTAACGCGCGGCGATCGAGCTGCGAAAGCGGCGGGCGTCGCCGCCGTCCTTCCGCCACGACTGGAGCCAGGCCGCGAGTTCGGCGTCGCCCTCGAGCATGGTCCAGTCCATCAGGCGCTCGGCGATCTGGCCGGCCGCGTCGATCACGAAGGCCTGCCCGTCGGCACCGGTGATGTTGTGGACCCGGCCCTCGCTGCGATGCCCGTGATGGATGCTGGCCGAACTGAACCTGGCGCCGACCGCCAGCGCGGCGACGGCGTGACCGGCCTCGTGCCAGGCGGTTCTGACGACGGCCTGCCTGGCCGGGGCCAGGCTGGCGTAACAGCCGCAGTCGTACCGCTGCCTGACCCAGTGGCTGTGCACGATCGACTCGTCGTCGTAGCGGAGCGATCGGTGCAGCTCAGCCTCGATGACGGCGACGGTGCGCCGCTGCGCGGGCGTCAGTTCGGTCATGGTTCCTTCCGTCCCCGGCAACGACTGTCGCCGGCCTAGGGCAGACTACGCGTTGGCACGGACACGGACATCAAGCCTCGTCTGGAGGAGGAGCAGTGGCAGATACTCTCAGGGCGGCGGGCCTGGCAGCCGTTCACGAGGCCGCCGAGCGGCAGGTCGCCGACAGCCACGTGCCGGGCCTGGTTGCCCTGGTCGCCAGCGGCAACGAGGTCCACGTCGAGGCGCTGGGCCAGCTGGCGATCGGCGGCCAGCCAGTCGTACGCGACTCGCTGTTCCGGATCGCCTCGATGACCAAACCGGTGACCGGCGCGGCCACGATGACGCTCATCGAGGAAGGCCTGATCGGCCTGGACGAACCGGTCGACCGGCTGCTGCCCGAGCTCGCTGACCGCCGGGTACTGCGCGACCTGGCCGGACCGCTGGACGACACCGTGCCGGCCAGCCGCGCGATCACGACCAGGGACCTGCTGACCTTCACGTTCGGCTTCGGCTTCGTGATCGAGATGTTCACGGCGGAGAAGCCTCTCCCCATCGTCACGGCTTCGGACGAGGCCCGGTTGTCCACCATCGGGCCGCCGGACCCGGGGATTCAGCCCGGTCCCGACGACTGGATCGCGGGGCTCGGCTCGTTACCGCTGATCGCTCAGCCGGGGGAGCGCTGGATGTACAACACCGGAGCATCCGTGCTCGGCGTGCTGCTCTCGCGAGCCACTGGCCTGCCGTTCCGTGAGGTGCTGCGCACGCGGCTGTTTGAGCCGCTGGGCATGGCTGACACGGCATTCTGGACCAGCCAGCCGCAGCGGCTGGCGGCGGCGTACCGGCCGGCCGCGGCCGGACTGGACATGTGGGACCCGCCGGACGGCAAGTACAGCCGGCCTCCGGCGTTCGAAGACGGTGCCGGAGGGCTGGTGTCGACGGCTGACGACATGCTGGCCTTCGCCCGGATGTTCCTGCGCGGCGGCGACCCGGTGCTGTCGGCGGATTCCGTGCGGGCCATGACGACAGATCAGCTGACGCCCGAGCAGAAGGCGCACGGTGGCCTCGGCCCGGATTTCTTCAGCGGGCAGTCGTGGTCGTTCTGCCAGGCTGTGCAGGACAACGGGGTGTTCGGCTGGGATGGCGGGTTCGGCTGCACCTGGATGGTCGATCCGGGCCGTGACCTTGTCGTCATCATCCTGACTCAGCGCATGTTCGACGGGCCGGGCCTGCCTGAGTCGCACGCGGCCATCCAGCAGGCTGCCTATTCAGCCTTGGCCTGACCCGGCTGCGCATCAGCCTGCTTGGTCGCCGGGCTGCCCGCCGGGTGGAACACGCCGCGCACCTTGAGTATCTCTGTCCCGGTGTTCTCCAGGCAGTGCACGACGCCGGGCGGAAGGTGGATGCAAGTGCCCGGCTCCAGGGCGTGCGCGGCGCCATCCGCATGCGCGACTCCCCGGCCTTGCAGGATCAGCACGACCTCGTCGTAGGGGTGGCTGTGGTCCGGTGCCCGGCCGGGCGGGATCTCGCCGACGAACTGGGTGGCAATCTCGCAGCCGCGGTCCGGGCCGAACAGGACGCGAAAGCGACGGTCCCCGGTGGTCTCGACATCGCAATCCGCGAGCAGCCTGGGGATCGCGGCCGGTGCCTCTGAGCCCGCGGCCTGCGCCTCTGGCGGCGATGGCAGCGCGACCGCGTCGACCCGAAGCTCGTCCGGGCCGCCAGCGCTCAGCTGGTAGACCGCGTCCGGCGGAAGCCGCACGCCCTGGTCCGGGCGAAGCCCGAGGGCGGGTTGCCCCTCGACGACCAGCGTTCCGCTGCCGGAGAGCACGAGCCACAGGTCACCGCCCCGGCCCGCGGTGCCGTCGAAGTGCGAGCCGGGAGGCAGGCTGAGCAGCCGGCAGACCGGCCCCGACCCTCCGGTGGTGAGCAGGTCCAGGACCCGTGCGCTAGCCGGGCTCTCGCCAGCCGGCGTCTCGCCAGGTGGCATGCCGTCCGGGGACACGACCGTTGCCACTGGGCCTGGAGCGCGCGCAGCTGGCCGCGGCACGTGTACCAGTTCGGCCAGCGTCTCAGTGAACCTGTCGATCTCGGTCAGCGTGTTGTAGTGCGCCAAGCCGATGCGAAGGGCTTCGCCCCACCCGATCCGCTCGTGCAGGCCGAGTGCGTAATAGCTGTCGTGACTCCACACGCCAAAGCCGCGCTCGGCGAGCTCAGTGCTCAGCCGGGCCGACGGGATGCCATCGAAATTCACCAGGAACGTCGGGACCCGGCCAGTCATCGACGGGAGCCCGTAAAGGTTCGCGCTCGGCGGCAGCCCGGCCAGGAGCCGCTCGCCGAGCTGGCGTTCCCATCCGGCGATCTGCGCCATGCCACCAAGACTGTCGTGATAGGCCAGTGCCGCGACGAGACCAGCCAGGAGCTCGTAGGGGAGGGTGCCGGTCTCGAAGCTATGGCCGATCGGATCGGCGGGGACCGGCCTGGCTTTGTAGGGCTGCCACGACTCCAGCACTTCCCGGCGGCCGAAGGCGATGCCGAGGTGGGGACCGCAGAACTTGTAGGCCGAGCAGAACACGATGTCGGCGCCGATCGCTCGCACGTCCATGGGCTGGTGCGGGGCATACTGCACGGCATCGACGAAGGCGAGTGCGCCGGCCTGGTGGGCTAGCTCGCTGACCGCGCGGGCGTCCACGATGGTCCCGACCGAGTTGGCCGCCCACGGGAAGGCGACGACTTTCGTTCTCGGGCTCAGCTGACTGGCCAGGTCACTCAAGTCGAGCGTGGTGTCCGCGTGAACGTCGGCGTGCCGGACGCTCAGGCCGAGGTCAGCGGCCAGGTCCAGCCACGGCGCGACGTTCCCGTCGTGATCGAGGCGCGTCACCACGATCTCGTCGCCTGGCCTGAGCTGGCGGCCGAGGGTTCGCGTGAGCGTGAAGTTGAGTGCGGTCGCACTCCCGCCGAAGATCACCTCGTCAGCGTCGCAACCGAGGAAGCCAGCCGTGGCAATACGGGCCTGGGCCACGAGCGCGTCCAGGCGGCGGCTGGTCGCGTAGGGAGCGCCGGTGTTACCGCCGGCCTCACGGTAAACGCGGGCGACTGCCTCGCCCACCTCGTCCGGCACCTGGGTGCCACCCGGCGCATCGAGGAAGACAAAGTTGCCCCGTAGCGCCGAGAATCGCTCCCTGGCCCTGGCAAAAGTCTCGCTAGCAGGGGTATCCGCCCGAGATGTGCTCATTGAGAGCACGCTAAGTCGAGGCCGCTGGCTGGGTCAACGCCTGGCTGGGACCGGCGTCGGTGGCGGCCAGCGGCCTCGGTCCGCTGCTGCGTCAGGCTTCCCTGGCCAGTGCCCCCATCGGGTCCCAGGCCGGCAGCACGATCGGCGTGGCCTCCAGGGCCTTCTGCAGGTCAGCCGGAAGCGTGCTGCGGCGGGCAGCGATCTCGAAGACGTACTGGTCAAACCACGAGTCGTTCATCGTGTAAAAGCCGTCCTTGCCGCGGTCTGCACCCCAGCTGTTCTCGACCCGCCACCGCCGGGTGACGCCGTCCAGCACGTCGACGCCGGTGAAGAGCATCGCATGGGTCATCTGCGTCTCGTGATATGCGAGCCGGTCGGCCTTGTCCAGGCTGAACGGGGCGTCGTAGACCGACGGCAGATCGTACAGGCCGGCGTCCCAGACGGCGTAGTCGTTGCTCATCATCTTGCCGACGTCGCAGCCGAACCAGACGGGCTCGCCACCTTGCAGAGTGGCTGCGGCGATGTCCTTGATGACCTGCATATCGACGTTGAGATAGACAACCTGAGGGCCGCCGATGACGTTACCCAGGTACTCCACCGTGAACGTGCTGCCGACGGGGCTGGACGGGCGCGGGTCATGCACCAGGCAGACGTAGTCGTCCAGCGGCAGGTCCACGTACTTGGCGGCGAACTCCTGCGGCGTGAGAACGCCGTCCCGGTGGAATTTCTTGTCCTTGTCGGTCCACTGCCAGTCGAACCGCTCCGGTGGCGTGCCGAGGTGGATGCAGAGCACGCGGTAAATGGTCTGCACGATCTCCGCTTTGGCGGCCCTGGCGGCCTCAGCGCTGTCCGCAGCCGCGGCACGCACTGCCTGCGCGCCCTGGCGGAGCTGATAGCGCAGGATCGAGTTCATCCTGGCGGTGTTGGACGAGCTCTGGGTCTCCGGCATATAGCTCTTGGGCACCAGCCCGTGCTTGGCGACCAGGGCCGCGAACATATTCCACTGACCGCCGTCGCTCGCGACGGATTCGAGGAGGAACGCGATCGTCCGGTCATCGAGGTCCCGGTCGGCTGTCTCGATGATCGCTTCGAGGAAGTAGTTCGCGCGCTCGATCTTGTCCCAGAACATGGCGTAGTTCTGGGAGAACTCGAAGTCCTTGAGGCCTGTCTTGCGCATGACGCCGACGCGCAGCAGGTTCAGCCCGGCGAACAGCCAGCACCTGCCGCTGCGCTCCTGGTTTGTGACCTTCCAGTCGTCCAGGGTCGTCGAGAGCGAGTGATCGACGGTGCTGACGATCTCTCGGTTGATCGCGACGTCATCAACTGTGACGCGGGTCACAGCATTCTGCGCCAGCCGGTAGGCCGGATTGGCCGAGAAGTCCTTGCGGAGTAGTTCTAGGTCAGCGGCGGCCAGCGTTCCGTCCATCCCGTGGCATCCTTCCGTCGGCGTGTCATCTCTCCTAACAAAGTACCAGCGGACAAGTCGGACTCGTCGGCCTGAACTGGCCCGGCAGAGTATCCCGGTCTGTGCCTGGTGCCGCCTGCGGCGATGGCTGCCAGCGGTTCGGTCTGGTGTTATATTTCGTGCGTACCGCACCGGTAGCGGGCCTGCTGTCTCGAGTTAGTCATCGATATTCCAGGAGGCCCGAGCATGCCGTCCGTAGAGGTCCGTACCTTCCGTCGCAGCGACCGTGAGCAGCTAGCCGAACTGGTCAATGCACATGCCGCCGCAGTCGTCCCCGGCCTCGGGGTGTCAGTTAGTACCGTGCTGAGTCAGCTTGAGCGCCAGCCCGATGAGTTCATCATCGATCCCTGGGTGAGTGCCCGCCAGACGCTGATCGCGGAGCAGAATCAGCGCGTAGCCGCAGCCGCCCACCTGGTCCGCTATGCAGCCGATGCGCGGGTCAGCCCCTCCTACCGGAACGTTGGCGAGATTCGCTGGCTGCTGTTCTGGCCCGAAGCCGCGGCCAGCGGGCCGCCGTACTGGACCGGCGCGGCGGAGGCGGCGGATGCGCTGATGACGGCGTGCCTGCAGCAGCTCGAAGCGTGGGGAGTGAGCCGTCAGCGCGCCGAAGGTGACCTGCCGGTGCGCGGCGTCTATGGAGTTCCGGCCCAGTGGCCGCACGTCCGCGCCCTGTACGAGCGAGCCGGATTCAGCCACGACGGCCACAGCGAGCTGGTCTTCCTGGCCAGAGTCGAGGATCTCCGCCGGCCTGCTGCCCCGATAGCCGGCCTCCGCGTCCTCAGATCGGTCGGAATCAACGGCTCGCGCCTGTCGGCCGTCCTCGATGACGAGGTCATCGGCTACATCGAGGTGGAGGTCTTCGAGGAAGGTGAACGGCGTGCTCGCCAGGCCGGCTGGGCCGACGTTGGCAACCTCCGCGTCGTCAGGGAGCACCGCCGCCAGGGCATCGCGACCTGGCTCCTCGGTCAGGCAGCGGACTGGCTGCAGCTAGCTCACGTCGACAGGCTCCTGGACTACACCTACCTGGAAGGGCAAGACGAGACCGGCCAGAACTACGACGAGGACCGGGCTTTCCTGCGGGCATCGCCATTCATCGAGCTGACCACGACCAGGCGCGGCTGGACCAGGCAGCGGCAGGCTGGCAACGGCCCGGCGTGATTGAGTAAGTCGGCTGTGCGGACGCGCATGCCCGACAGCCTGTCGAGGCGCGAGCTCACCGGCTCCCGCACCATCACTCCGGCTGGACCCAGACCAGGTGGCGGGCCCGGGGGACACAGGTCACCCGGCACACAGGTCACCCGGCACACAGGTCACCCGGCACACAGGTCACCCGGCACACAGGTCACCCGGCACACAGGTCACCCGGCACACAGGTCAGTTGGTGTCGAGCTTCAGTTGATGTCGAACTCGTTGCCTTCGGGATCCTGCATGGCGATCGCGTAGTGGTCGAGCCCCTCTTCACTGAGCACGCGAACGTATGAGGCTCCGAGCCCGGCCAGCCGCGCGGCCTCGGCGTCGACTCGCTGGCGCCGCGTTTCGATCGGGAACGCGCGGCCGCCGCCGACAGAGATATCCAGATGCAACCTGTTCTTCACGGCCTTGAGCTCGGGCACGACCTGGAACCAGATGCGCGGTCCGTTGCCATCGGGATCGACGATGCGGTCCTGGCCGAGCCCCAGGTCGTCTTCGCTCACGCCGACGTCGCGCCAGTAGTCGTCCCAGTGTGCGAAACCCTCTGGCGGTGGCTCGAACTCGTATCTCAAGGCTGCCGCCCAGAAAGTCGCGAGCGGCTCCGGATCTCGGCAGTCAATGACGAGCTGGAAGCGAGCGGCCATCACGTACTCCCTCGCGGTGTGGTCAGAGTCGTCGTCGACAGTCTGCCCGAGGCATCCGACACTGGCGGGACGCGGCCGAACTGCGCGGCCAGCTGCCTTTCACCGCGTGTTCTCAGACCGGATAAGGTTCACCGGCTGTCTGGTAGGCGCGGCCGTGAGGTAGGTGCCAGACCATCACGCCCGGCTCGGGTTGCTCGAGCTGCCAGCCCGGAACTTGCTTCGCCTGGTGGTGCCTCCGGCACAGCGGGGCCAGGTTGCATTCGCAAGTAACTCCGCCCGCGTGATAAGCGAGGGTGTGATCGAGGTCAGTCCGGCGGGCCGGACGGCGGCAGCCGGGGAACGAGCACGTGCGCTGGCGGACCCGGATCAGGTGGACGAGGTTCCGTGGCGGCCGGTATCGGGATGATCGCCGGGGGTGATCGCAGCGTCCAGACTGCAGGAACACGAGCTTGTCGCGGAGTCCGCGGGCCCAGCTGATCGCGGCCGCGCCCGGCGGCGGCGGTGCCGCAGCGCAGGCATGCGCAATGACCTGGCCGTCGTCGGTCGTCAGCGTGAGGCACCACCTGGCGGTGCCGCCCGTGCGCGCTGCGAGATCCCGGCAGGTGGCGGCATCCGCTGGACCGTGGCCAGCCAGCTCGCCCGGCGCTGCGGTCCGGCCGGACCAGGCCGAAATGGGCATCGTCAGGTTGATGGTGCCCGTGAGCGGCGGCTGAAGGCGGCCAGAGGTGTACCCGGCGGGCAGCTCGTCGCCGGCCGGGGTGTCCCGGCACGTTGCGTTGTCCGCGGCATCAGGCCCGGCGGAGTCCTCTGTGCGATCCCCGGCCGCGGTCTGGCGTGATGGCGCCGTTGGGGCGGCAGGCACGAGGTCGGCCAGCGGGCGGCCTGACAGCAGCGCGATATACGCCGCGACGCGGAGCTGGTCGATCGTGCCGTCCAGGCCGTTCCGCCGGAGCCAGCGGGCCGCGGCGGTCAGCCGGGCCGCGGCGCTGACCGCATCGGCGGGAGCTAGTTCGCGGCCGACCAGCGCGCGGTTTCCGGACGGCTCGTCCCAGAGCTCAACGCGCGCGTCCTCGCGCGCGGCGGCACGGCGGCGCCTCTGCACGGAGTCGGGGTCGTATGCCAGCACCGCGCGGATGAGCGCGGCCCGCAACTGCCCGGAGGTCTTGCAATCCGCGTCCGCCAAGACCTTCGCGGCGATCGCGCTCGCTACCTCATCGGGAAGACCGGCGAGCAGATCCGCGAACAGACACGCCTTGGCCCAGTCAATCCGCGCCGCCTCAAGTGCCTGCTGCACTGCGGGTAGCCGGCCAAGCGCCACGGCAATCTCAAGCAGCCGGCCAGCCGCCCGGCCGGTCAGCGAGAGTGCCGCGGCAGCCTCGTCGTCGACGTGACCGGCGAGCGCCGGCCGGTTCAGCTGAACTGACTGATCCTTACGGCGTTGCACCAGTGTGTTCAGGCAAGCCGCCTGCCCGGCCTGCGCCCACGATGTCAGGCGCTGCCAGGCGCACAGCACGCCAATGAGCTCCGACTCGCCGAGCTCGCGGCCGTCCTTCCCGGCCCGCGCGGCCGCGTCAGCCAGCTGCGGACCCGGCGGCAGCTGGTCGTGCTGGCCACCGGAAGCAAATCCGAGCCCCCACAGCCCGTCGTCATCGTGGTGGTAGAAACCGGCCGCGAGCGTCTCACCCGAGCCGTCCCACGGCCCGGACTCATAGGCCGCGCGGATGTCTGCGGGCAGGCTCGCCAGCCACGCCGCGTGCTCTTCCTCGACGGTGCCCTCAGGCGGATCGAGCACCCACCATGGCGGGTCGGCGAAAGTGTCGCCCTCGCCGGCGGCGAACGGCAGCGCGTCGAACTCCTGCGGAGTTAGCGGCAGCGGCTCATCCATCACTGCCTGCTGCGCCCTCAGGAGCTCAGTCAGCTCCAGCGGCGGCAATGGTGGCAGTGGTGGCATCGGTGGCATCGGTGGCAGTGGTGCCAGCGAAGCGTCGGCGCGCACGCCGGTCAGCCCGCGGACCGTCCCGGTGGCGCAGGCACCACCGGCGCGACGTGACGCCCGCGCAGTCCGGTCAGAGCGGCCAGTCCGGTCAGAGCGGCCAGTCCGGTCAGAGCGGCCAGTCCGGCCAGATCGCTGCTCGATCATGTGTGCGTCACCACCTCTCCGCTGATCATCTGACTCGTACATAGTATCGAGTGCCTCTGACATTACCGATCCGTCGGTGACGGGCGCCGGGTGGGTGACGGTGCCGGGCGGGCGACGGGTATCGGGCGGGCGACGGTTGCCGGGTGGGCGACGGTTGCCGGGCGGGCGACGGTTGCCTGGCGGGCGACGGTTGCCGGGCGGGCGACGGGCACCGGGCATCGGGTGGTGCGCCGGCTCAGCCGGCGCAGACCTCGGTCCGCTGGCCAGGGCCGGCTCAGCCGCCGCCGGCGCTCGGGACCAGGCGTTACCTGACCGGCAGCGGCCTGACCCGGTACAGCCGCCGGGCCCACAGGTACGACGCCAGCGCGATGCCGCAGCCCCAGGCGACCGCGATGATGGCGTTGCTGCCGACCGCGCCGCCAGTGAGCAGGGCTCGCACGGCCTCGGTCACCGGCGTGAACGGCTGGTACTCAGCGAACCAGCGCAAGCCAGCCGGCAGCGTGCTGGTGGGCACGAACCCGCTGCCGAGGAACGGCAGCAGCATCAGGAACATCGGGCTGTTGCTGGCACCCTCGACCGTCTTGGCGGTGAGGCCGAACGCCACCGAGAGCCACGTCAGCGCGAAGCTCGTGAGCGCGAGCAGCCCGATCACGCCGAGCCAGGCCAGCGGGCTCGCACTGGTGCGGAATCCGACCAGCAGCGCCAGCCCGGTCAGCACCGCGATACCGATCAGCGACTGAATAACGCTTCCGAGCACGTGGCCGGTCAGCACGCACGAGCGCGAGATGGCCATGGTGCGGAACCGGGCGATGATCCCGGTCGTCATGTCCATCGCGATCGACACCGAGGTGGCCTGCGCCGACGCTGCCACGGTCAGCAGCAGGATCCCCGGCGTGACGTAACGGATGTAGGCGGCGCGGCTATTCAGCACGTGTCCGAGGCCCGCCCCGAGCGTGCCGCCAAAAACAAAGACAAAGATCAGCAGAAAGATGACGGGAACGCCGAGCAGCATCGCAGTCATCGCCGGGTAGCGGACCATGTGGCGCAGGTTGCGACGCAGCATCGTGGCCGAGTCGCTGATGGTGTAGCTGAGTGCGGTCATCGGGCTGCTGCCTTCTGCGAGTCGGATTCGTGCGAGCCGGACTCCTGCGGGAGAGGCGTCCGCCCGTCGGGCGTGTCGGTGAGGGCGAAGAAAACGTCATCCAGATCCGGCGTGTGAATCGACAGCCGCTGCACCTGCACCGAGGCACCGTCAAGGGTGTCGAGCAGTTCCCGCAGCGCCTGGAGACTGCCGTCGCCGGGCACCTGCAGCGTGAGCGCGTCGTCATCGCGCGCTGTCGCGGCGACCAGGCGAGCGGCCGGATCCAGGTCCTGCGGCGACGCGAAGTGCAGCTCAATGTGGCCGCCGGGAACCCGCCGCTTGAGCTCGGCCGCCGTCCCGGCCGCGACGATCCGGCCGTGATCGAGCACCGCGATCTGGCCGGCCAGCTCGTCCGCCTCGTCCAGGTACTGGGTGGTGAGGAAGATCGTCACGCCAGTCGCGGCAAGGTCCCTGATGATCTGCCACATGGTCCGGCGGCTGCGCGGATCCAGGCCCGCGGTCGGCTCATCAAGGAAGATCACCTGCGGGTCCCCGATCAGCGTCATGGCCAGGTCGAGCCGGCGCCGCATGCCGCCGGAGTAGGTGGACGCGAGCTTGGCTGCCGCGTCGGTGAGATCGAACTGGCGCAGCAGGGCGGCCGCGCGCTGGCGGCCGGGGCCGCGCCCCAGGTGATGCAGGTCGGCCATCAGCAGCAGGTTCTCCTCGCCGGTCAGCAGGTTGTCGACGGCAGAGAACTGGCCGGTGACGCCGATGGTCGCCCGGACCGCGTCCGGATCGGTGGCTAGCGCGTGCCCGCCCACCGTGATGTCGCCGGCGTCGGCCGGTATCAGGGTCGACAGGATGTGCACCGCGGTCGTCTTCCCGGCGCCGTTGGGGCCGAGGAGCGCAAAGATCGTTCCGGTCGGCACCATCAGGTCAATGCCGTCGAGCACGACGTGATCGCCGAAGGACTTGCGCACGCCGGTGGCCGCGATGGCGAGCGGGCAGGCGGTGCTGCCTGCTGCCCGCCGGGAAAGCTCTGGGCTCGTCATGGGGGGACTCTCCTTAATGGTGTCAGCGGGTGTGGGCTAGCGGTGCCGGTCAGGCCGGTGTGCGGGTCAGCCGCGCCTGATGACGATGTCGCCGAGGCTCGTCCTTGCGCTGACCTCAGCGATCTCGTCGGTGGCCTCGGGGCTGGCGGCGGCGTCCAGCTCGTTGTGAACGTGGCCCATCCGCGCATGGGCGTCGATCCGGGCCGCCGTGCCCGGCTGAATGCCGATCTCGATCTGGCCCATCGCGGTCTTCAGCGTGACCACGCCCCGGACGATGGCCCCGATCCGGACGCTGCCATTGGCGGTAACGGCGGTGACGTCGGCGTCAGCGTGGTCGACCGAGATGCTGCCGTTGCTGGCATTGACTCGCAGGTCACCGGCAACGCTGCCGACGAGGGTGTCGCCGTTGGAGTTCTTGATCACGGCCGCGCCGTCGATCTGGCCGAGCCGGACGCGACCTGACCCGGTCGTGACTTCGGCGGTGCCGGCGACCCGCATCGCGCTGACCGCGCCGGCCGCAGTGGTCACCACGAGCGTGCCTGCCTGGTCGAGCTGGACGCTCCCGGTGGCGGTCTTGACCTGGCACTCGCCCAGGCGGCCAGCCGAGCGCACGCTCGCGACGGCCGCATCGGCGTGCAGGCTCGAGCCGGCCGGGAGCTCGATCTCCACATCGATCGACCCGGGCTTGCCCAGCTTGCTGAGGCCACGTTGCCTGGGCGCCTGCACGAGCAGGCCGGCCGCGGTCAGGCTGACCCGGGTCTGCTCGGCCGCGCGCACGTCCGGGTCGTGAGTGGGGTCGCTCGGCCGCACCGACACGACGGTGTCGGTGCGCTCGGTCGCGGTGATCTGCACGTCGCCGACGACGAGCTCGAGCGTGGCGGCGATCGCTTCGGGGGTTTCGAAAACGGGCATGGTCGGACCTCCAGATGAGCCATGGATGGTGTCCCGCCAACCGGGACAGGTAGTGGGGGAGACGACTACGTGCTGGCGGCCGGGCTACCGCACCCAGCCGGTGTAGCGCTGGCTTCCCCGCGGGGCCCGCAGCGGCCGCGCGGGGCCGAGGTCGTCCGGTTCGAGCGCGGCCGCGGCTGCCCGGACCAGCCAGCTGTTGACCGACACCCCGGCTTGCTCGGCCGCCTGCTCGATCCGGGTCTTGAGATGCTCGGCCAGCCGGAAGTTGATCCGGGACATGGTGCCGTCGTCGCCGTCCGGAGCCGCGGGCAGCGCCACGCTCGCGAGCGGCGCCCGTTCCGGCGCGGACTCACCGGCGGGCTCGGCCGCGGGCGGTGTCACGACGAAGCTGGGGTCCCGGCCGTGCAGCCGCACGTGGACGGAGCCGGGAGCCAGGTCCCTCGTGATTTCATCCGCTGCTGCCGACAGTGCCTCAAGCAAGGCGAGCCGGACTGAGGATTCCAGCGGTGCGGTCAGTCGCTCGGCGACCGCGCGGGCGTCGTCACCCTGCGCCTCGGCGGCCACGGCGAACTCCTGGCGAAGCGTTGCCAGGTACGGTTCCAAGTCCATGGCATCAGTGTGGCACCACTTTGGCGCCAAAGCAAGAGAATCTGGCACCACAACGGCGTTAGAGTGGCGCTAGAGTGACGCCATCCGGGAGCGGGCCAGGTCAGCTCAGGTTTTCTTAGCCCGGCTCGGCGCGACCCGAGGCGGCTCGCCTGGCTGCTTCGGATAGACCGGCGGCCACGGCGCATCCATCAGCCCGGCCGCCAGATCGCGCTCGTTCATGGCCAGGAACGGGTCGATCGACTGGGGCGCGTCGTTCATCGGCAGCCACGGATCGCCGGTGCTGGCCAGGCGCGACGGCATCGACGCGATCGTGAACTGATCCGGGTGGATGTCATCAATCTCGTCCCAGTGCACCGGCGTCGAGACCTGACCACCGGGTCGCGCCCGCACAGACCAGACGCCGAAGACCGTCTTGTGCGGGGCGTTCTGGTTGAAGTCCACGAAGACCCGCTGGCCGCGTTCCTCTTTCCACCAGGCTGCCGTGATCAGGTCGGGCCGGCGTCGTTCCAGCTCGCGCGCGATCGCGACGGCCGCGCTGCGGACCTGGTAGGCGTCAAATCGCGGGTCAAGCCGGACGTAGACGTGCAGGCCGCGGTTACCGGTCGTCTTCGGGTAGCCGGTCACGCCCGACTCGGCCAGCAAGGTGCGCAGCTCAGCCGCGGCGCGCTGGATGTGGCTGAAGTTCACTCCCGGCGTCGGGTCCAGGTCGATCCGCAGCTCGTCGGCATGCTCAGGATCGGCGGCCAGGTACGGCCAGACATGGAATCCCAGGCAGCCGAGGTTCACGGCCCAGAGCAGGTGATCGATATCGGCTGCCACCAGGGCCTCAGACGTGGTGCCGTTCGGGGTGGCAACGGTCGTGGTCTGCAGCCAGGACGGCTTGTTCTTGGGCACCCGCTTCTGAAAGAACGACGGGCCGCCCGCGCCCTCAGGGAACCGCTGCAGCAGCACCGGGCGGCCGCCGACAGCGCGCAGCAGCGGCTCAGCGACCCGCAGGTAATGCTTGGCTAGATCGGCCTTGGTCTCGCCGCGCTCGGCGAAGTACACCTTGTCGCCGGAGGTGATCAGGCCGAGCCCGGCCGGAGTGTCGGTCACTCACAGCACGCTAGCCGATGGACAGGCGGCTGGTGCCCTGGCTGCGGGCGGCCAGCTCGGTCACGCCGGTGACCAGCCGGTCAACGTGCTCGGCGGTGGAACCGAGTCCCAGGCTGGCGCGCACCGCGTAATCGCCGAGCGGCTGGCCAGCCCGCGCGCCTGCTGCGGCCAGCAGCCGACGGGCCAGCGGATGGGCGCAGAACTGGCCGTCCCTGACGCCGATGCCGTGCTCGCGGGCCAGGTAGCCGGACACGTCCACAGCCTCGATCCCGGCCATCGCGAACGTCACGATTCCGACCCTGTCGTGGTCAGGCCCGAAGGTCCGCAGCTCGGCGACCCCCGGAATGCCGGCCAGCCCGTCCCGCAGCCGCGCGACCAGTGCCTGCTCGGCCGCCTCGAGCGCAGGCCGGTCGGCGGCGGCCAGCGTCGCGCAGGCCGTCGCCAGCGCGACGGCGCCGAGCAGGTTTGGCGTGCCCGCCTCGTGCCGGGCCGGGCCGGTCGCCCAGCGGACATCGAAAGTGTCGCCGACATAGGCGGTCGCGCCGCCGCCGGCCAGGTACGGCGTGGCCTCATCCAGCCAGTCCGCGGGGCCGGCGAGCACGCCGGCCCCGAACGGCGCGTACGTCTTGTGCCCGGACATCGCCAGGTAGTCGACTCCGGTCGCGGCCAGGCTCACCTGCCGGTGCGGCGCGAGCTGGGCGGCGTCCACCGCGATCCTGGCCCCGGCGGCGTGGGCGACCTCGGCCAGTTCGGCGATCGGCCAGATCTCGCCGGTGACGTTCGAGGCGCCGGTCACGGTCACCAGGGCCGGCCCGCCGTCCCCGGCGGCCAGGGCCCCGGCCAGCTGCGTCGCCGCTTCGCCCGGCTCAGCCGGCACCGGCAGCCGGACCGCGCGGGCCCACGGCAGCAGGTTCGCGTGGTGCTCGCCGTCCCAGCCGTACACCGTCGTCCCGGCTGGCAGCGCCCGCGCCAGCAGGTTGAGCGCATCGGTGGTGTTCCTGGTGAAGATCACGCAGTCGTCGGGCCGCGCCCCCAGGAAGTCGGCGATGGTCTCCCTGGCCTGCTCGTATTCGCGGGTACATCGCCGCGACAGCGCGCCCGCCCCCCGGTGCACGCTGGCGTACCAGGGCAGCAGGTCGTTGACGGCGACCGCGACCGCGGCCAGGCAGGGTGCCGTGGCGGCGTAGTCGAGGTTCGCGTAGCCAGCGACGCGGCCGTCGGTGAGCGTGACCTTGAGGTCGCTGCCGAGGACCTCCGGCGCTGCTGGGTGAGGAAACGGGGCCTGATGCGAAGCGGGCATGCGTCCTCCACGCCCGGAAACGGGGCGGGCGTACCGGGCCAGCAGACGGAGGGGGCGGCGCAGGCTGGCGTGACGATAGATCCTGGCATCGTAGGACAGCTGCCGCCGGCTCGGTCGCGGTTCCGGCAGACCGGGGAGCCTGCTAGCCTCACGCGCCATGGCTGAGGCGATTTACGTCGGCTACGCCGACCAGGACGCGGCCGGTCATCGCGGCTGGGTGCTCGGCCATTTCATGCCGCCGGGCGACATCCGCCAGTCCGGCGAGGTGGAGATCAAATGGGGCGTCCACCCGCAAGGCGATAAGCGGGCCGACTGGGTGACGCGGGACACCAGGACTGCCGCGATCTTCCTGGTCAGCGGCCGCTTCCGGATCGACCTGCCGGACCGGAGCGTGGTCCTGGACCGGCCTGGCGCCTACGTCGTCTTCAGCGGCGTCGGGCACTCCTGGGAGGCCGAGGAGGACGCCACCACGCTGGTCGTCCGCTGGCCGTCGGTTCCCGGGTACTAGCGTCTATGGTTGGTTCCCTACCTGCCTGCCCGACACAAGCCCGCGGAGAACGATGACCGGCCAGGATCTCAGCCAGCGGCTGACGGAAATAGCCGAGCAGCCGAACGGCGGCGCGGCCGCGGCCGCGACCCTCCGCGACTGGCTGGCCGCCGATCAGCCATTCGTCGACGGCGGCGAACTGCGGCGGTTCGCGCTTCAGGCGCCGGCCGGGCTGATCGTGGACTCGTTCCGGTGCGACATACCGTTCGGAACCGGTGGCCGGCGGGGCCGGGTCGGAATCGGGCCGAACCGCATTAACCCCAGGACCCTGGCGCTGACGGTGGCCGGACACTGCGAGTTCCTCCGGCAGGCGGGCGCGAAGCCCGGCCAGACGGTCGTCATCGCGAACGACACCCGGGTGTTCACTGACATCAACCAGCTGCATACCTTCATGGGCGATGACTGGTCGCTGCTCGGAACCAGTTCCCGCAGCCTGGCCCTGCTGGCCTGCCAGCTGTACGCGGTCTACGGGTTCGAGACCTACCTGACCGCGCCCAAGGACCACGACGCCTACATGCCGACCCCGGAGCTGTCGTTCGCGATCAGGGCGCTGCGGGCCGCGGGCGGCCTGAACGTGTCCGCCTCGCATAATCACCCGGACGACAACGGGTTCAAGGTCTACACCCCGACCGGCGGCCAGTACTGCCCGCCGGACGACTCGACGCTGTCGCAGTCGGTCGAGCGGGTCGTTCTCGACCCGCAGATCGAGGACCTGGTCGCCCGGCACGCCGGCGCGTCCGCGGAGATGCCCGCCGACGTGCACCGCGCCTACATCGAGGAGTACGTGAGCAGGGACAGGGCCATCTGCGCCTCGTCCGCGACCGTCCGGGGCGGCATCCCGGTCGTGTACACACCGCTGTGCGGAACCGGGCTGGCGAACGTGGGAGAGACCCTGACCAGCGCCGGCTATCAGCTGCATACGCCCCCGGACCAGTACCCGGATGGCTCGTTCGCGGCGATCCCGCTGCGCTCGCCGAACCCGGAGATCCCCGGCGTGACCGACCCGGCGGTCGAGTTCGCCGCGACGGCCGGTGCCGAGCTCGTGCTCTCCACCGACCCGGACGCGGACCGGCTGGGCGTCGAGGTCAAACTCGCCGACGGCAGCTGGCGGCATCTGACCGGGAACCAGATCGGCGCCATCATCGCTTATTTCCTGATCGCCGACGCGGCCGGGCCGCGGCTGAGCGGGCCGCTGATCACGACGGTCGCGACCAGCCGGGTGCTGCGGGCGATCGCCGGTCTCGGCGCGGGCGTCGAGGTCACCGATGACCTTATGATCGGCTTCAAGTTCGTCGGCCAGCTGCTCGACCAGATCGAGGATGCCGCCGCCGGCCCTGTCGGCCTGGTGCTGGCCTCGGAGGAGAGCCACGGCTACCTGACCACGACGCAGCTGCGAGACAAGGACGCGGCCTCCGGCGCTTACCTGATCGCCCACCTGCACGCGCTGCTGCGCAGCTCGGGCCGGACGCTGTGGGACTACCTCATGGAGGTCTTCGACCAGGTCGGCGTGCACATCGAGCAGGGCCGGTCGCTGGTGCTGCTCGGCGCGGACGGCGCGGAGAAGATCAGCGCCGTGATGCGGTCGCTGCGGGCCGAGCCGCTGGCGCGGCTCGGCAGCGAGCCGGTGCGAGTGCGGCATGACTTCCTGGTCGACGGCACCGGCGGAGGCAGCCTGACGCCCGGCGAGCAGGCCGCCCGCAACGTGCTCGAGCTGATCAGCGAGCACTACCGGATCGTGGTCAGGCCGTCAGGGACCGAGGCGAAGCTGAAATATTACTTCGACTACACCGAGCCCGCGCAGGCGAACCCGGCTGCCGGGCGGTTCGCGGCCGTCGAGGCCGCGGTGACCGCCGACTGCGCGGCCGTCTACGCGGATTTGGCGCGCCGAGCCGGGTATGAGCTGTCCGCGGCTGCCCTGCAGTTGCCGGATGTCATGCCGGTGCAGGAGAAAGCCGCCTATCAGCCACGCTAGCGAGGGGACTGCGCAGATGGACGAGCGCGCGGGTCAGCCGGCCACGGCCGCGGACCTGGTCGACGTGCCCAGATTGGTGACCGCGTACTTCAGCGACCATCCCGATCCGGCCGAGCCGTCGCAGCAGGTGGCCTTCGGCACCTCGGGCCACCGGGGCAGCGCCCTGCGGCTGTCGTTCAACGAGGACCACATCGCGGCGACCTCGCAGGCGATCTGCGAGCACCGCGCCCAGGCGGGCATTACCGGGCCGATCTTCATCGGGCGCGACACTCACGCGCTGTCTGAGCCCGCCCTGGCGACCGCGATTGAGGTGCTGGCCGCCAACGGAGCGGAGATCCTGATCGACAGCCGGGACGGCTACACGCCGACACCAGCCCTGTCCCGCGCGATCCTGGCCTACAACGACGGCCGCACGCGCGGGATGGCCGACGGCATTGTCGTCACCCCGTCGCACAATCCGCCCGAGGACGGCGGATTCAAGTACAACCCGCCCGATGGCGGCCCGGCCGGGTCGGACATCACCGGGGCGATCCAGCGGCGGGCCAACGAGATCCTGGCGAGCGGGCTGCGGGATGTGCACAAGATCCCGCTGGCGAAAGCGCGGGCGGCGGCGGGCCGGTTCGACTTCCTGGGCGAGTACGTCGCATCGCTGCCGTCTGTGGTTGACCTCGAGGCGATCAGGGCCGCGCGGGTGCGAGTCGGCGCCGACCCGCTCGGCGGCGCCAGCGTGGCCTACTGGGGTGAGATCGCCGAGCGGTACGAACTCGAGCTCACCGTGGTCAACCCCGACGTCGATCCCACCTTCCGCTTCATGACGCTGGACTGGGACGGCCGCATCCGGATGGACTGCTCGTCACCGAGCGCGATGGCATCGCTGATCGGGCGGCGGAACGACTTCGCCGTCGCCACCGGAAACGACACCGACGCCGACCGGCACGGCATCGTGACGCCGGACGCGGGCCTGATGAACCCGAATCATTACCTGGCCGCGGCTATCGATTACCTGTACCGCCACCGGGATGGCTGGCCGGCCGCGGCGGCCATCGGCAAGACCATGGTCAGCTCCTCGGTCATTGACCGGGTCGCCGATGACTGCGGCCGCCGCCTGGTCGAGGTGCCGGTCGGCTTTAAGTGGTTCGTGCCTGGGCTGCTCGACGGCAGCATCGCCTTCGGCGGCGAGGAAAGCGCCGGCGCCTCGTTCCTGCGCCGGAACGGTCAGGTGTGGACCACGGACAAGGACGGGATCATCCTCGACCTGCTCGCGGCCGAGATCATCGCGGTGACCGGCAGCACGCCAAGCGCGCGGTACCGGTCGATCGCCGAGCGGCTCGGCGATCCGTCCTACGCGCGGATCGACGCACCCGCCACCAGGGAGCAGAAGGCCGTGCTGGCCAAGCTGTCGCCCGGCCAGTTCGCGGCCGGCGAGCTGGCCGGCGAGCCGGTTCTTGAGCGGCTCACGACCGCGCCCGGCAACGGCGAGCCGCTTGGCGGGATCAAAGTCGTCACCGAGTCCGGCTGGTTTGCCGCCCGGCCGTCGGGCACCGAGGACGTGTACAAGCTGTACGCGGAGTCCTTCCGCGGACCCGGTCACCTGGCCCGGATCCAGTCGGAGGCGCAAGAGCTGCTCGCCCAGGTGCTGACGTAGCCGCGGGGCGCCCGGTACCTGGCCGCCGCGTCAGAGGGCTTTGGTGATAAGCGTGGCCAGGCGCTGGATGCGCCCGGCGATGTCATCGTGCACGGCGTCCGGCGACCGGGCGCCATCGACGGTGAACATCCACTCACGCCCGGCGTAATACTCAAGCAACGGCACCGTGCGCGCCTGGTAGACCTGCAGACGGTGCTCGACGACCGACTCGGCATCTTCCGAGCCCCGGCCGCGGGCCAGCAGGCGGCGTAGCAGTTCATCTCGGGGAACGTCCAGGTGGATCGCGGCCTGAACCTCGGCGCCGAGCGTCCTGACCACGGCATACGAAGCTTTCGCCTGTTCTACCGTCCGCGGGAAGCCATCAAGAACGTAGCCGTCGGCCGCGGCCAGTACAGGCTTGCGCAGCATGTCCATGACGAGGCCGTCGGGCACCAGGTCGCCGCTGTCGAGGTAGGACTTCACTGTGCGGCCGAGTGGCGTCTGTTCCCTGACGTGCTGTCGGAGCAGGTCGCCGCTGGAGATATGCGCAATGCCGAACCGGGCCGCGAGCCGCTCAGCCTGCGTTCCCTTGCCCGCGCCGGGTGCCCCGATCAGCAAAAGTCGCATCTGGTCATCGTAGGTCGCTCTCATGATCAACAGTGACGAGGAAGCCGTCAGATCTGGTGCAGCCGCGCTGCTGCACACGATAATGTGCCGGACCGCCTGGTTCGGGGCGGGCGTAACGGAGCCCGGAGCGGCGGTGCACGATGGCACGCGCATCGAGGTGGGCACGCGGACTGGTAGCGCCAGCCTGGATGCCGGCGTGGGCAGCGCTCGGCCTGGCCGGACTCGTCGGAATGGCCGAGAGCGGCGCGGTGGTCAGCAGCGCGACGCCGGGCGAGAGTTATCCGACCAGCGGCGTGTTCGGGATCGGACGGCTGACCAGTCCGCTCAGCACGCCGCACACCACGCTGCGCGTCTGGGCGGCGCTGGCGCGCAGCGATCGGGGGCTGCCAGGCTGGCTGCTGTGGCACCTCGCGTTCAGCTGCCTGTTCGTGGCCGGCTACCTGATGCTGCTGAGCGCCGGGCTCTGCGTCCTGGCCAGGCGGGGTACCCCCGTACGCCGGATGGTGACCGGCTGGCTGCTGCTGCTGACGACGGGAATCCTGAATCTCGCCCTGATCGCGGCTGCCGCCATCGGCATCGCCGGATGGATCGGCCGGCAGCGCGACCCCGGTGCCGTCTGGGCGGTTGTGCTGCAGGTGCTCGCGATCGTGACCTGGGCCTTCGCGATCTGGCTGATCGGCTGGCTGTGTTATCGCGGCTGGGATCAGCGTTCAGCGCTCCGGCGACTGGCGCGCGCTGCCGAGATTCAGCGCTTCTCGCTGGTCATCGCCGTGGTGCTGCTCGTGGTGGCGATCCTGCCCGGCCCCAATGCACTTGAGCAGATGCCGGACGTGCAGCGGGAGTGGCTCGGGCACCGGGGCGTTACCTGGTCCGCGCTGCTAGCTGCCATTGCCGCTCAGGTCCTGCTCGCATTCCTCATGTTCCAGGTCGGCCGGCTGCGCATCCGGCGGGCCAGACAGCGCGCCGGGGATGAATTCGTGCGGCCCCGCGCCCCCGAACCGCACTACCGGGGCTGGCTGATCACGGCCGCGGCCGTGCTCGCGGCGGCTGGTGTGCTTCGGCTCTTCGACCAGGCGCGGGTGAGCTGGGCAGTCGCCGTGATCCCGGCCGTTCTGTGCGCCGTGGCGGCCGCGTCCTTTGTTGCCGGCCGTGTCGCCGGGCCCGCCGTTCCCGCTCCTGACCTGCCAGCGGGCCCGGCGCAGGATGTTGCCGCGACGGTCGTGGCGCTCGGCGACGGCCTCGCCGTCGCCGTGCTGGCCATCCCTGGCCTCGGCCTGGTCCGGTCCTTCACCACGCCAGCCCTGGTGGCCGGCGGGTCCTATTCGGGCTTGCCCCGTCTGGCCGTCCTGCTCGGAGTCCTGCTGGCGGTGCTGATCTGGCCGCTGGCCCTGCTGGCCCGGCTGGCCGACCGCCGCCTCAACAGCCCCGTGCGACGGCGGCTGGCGCCGAGGTCAGACTTCGGCTGGCCGGCGACGCTGACCGTCGGCGCGCTGGTCTTCGGCGGTGCGGTCGTGTGGCTGCTGCGGTGGCCGCTGCAGGCGTCGGCGCGGCTCGGGGTTGTGGGTACCGCAACAGTCGCGCTCGGGGCGCTGGCCATGATCCTCGCTGTCCTGGCTCACCTGGCTCAGAACCGCGAGCCGCTGCCGTTGTTCAGCCTCCTGCGGCTGAAGACAACGCCGGTGCTCAGCATCCTGGCCGTGGTCGGCATCCTGGGTCTCGCCGTCGGCGCCAATTCCGGTCTGCATCTCATCACCACGCCGAGTTCGCCGGTCACGCCGGTCATCCGCCCGTCGCTGCGGGCGGCACTGGCGACCTGGCTGGCGGCGCCAGCCGCCAGCTGCGTGCCGGACGTCGCTCGTGCTGCCGACGGCCAGATCGTCCAGGTCAGGCCCCTGGTGCTCGTGGCTGCCGCCGGCGGCGGCATCCGGGCCGCCTGGTGGACTGCTGATGCGCTGACCACGCTGGCTGACAACGGGTGCGGGCGCCAGTCCGTGTTCGCCGTCAGCGGCGTGAGCGGCGGTGCGCTCGGGACTGCCGTCGTGGCCACGGCGACCGGGCAGGGCAGTTCCCTGCGCGGGTCCGTCCTGGCGGACCTGGACCGGCTCGCCCAGCCGGCTGCCCTTGCCTCCGGGATCGACGGCTTCGTCCTGCGCGACACTGTCGCGGGCCTGACCGGCGTCGAGCTCCGGGCCGCGGCCATGCGCGACGGGCCGCAGTTCCCAGATCGCGCGGCCCTGATGGAGCAGGCGTGGATCGACGCCGACCGGTCGCTGGCCGGGCCGTTCCTGGCGGCGCGGACGGCGTCGGTGCCGTGGCAGTTACTGTTCAACTCCACCGCCGTCCGCACCAGCTGCCGTGCCATCATCGCCACCTCCTACGTCGGCGCACCCGGTCAGCCTGCTCAGTACACCCCGTCCTGCCTGGGAATTTCCGGCCAGTCGTCAGACCGGTACGACCTGCCGGACGCCTACGACCTGTTCTCCCGGCTGCCCTGCCTGCAGCACCTGAGCATGGCGACGGCAGCGATGCTGTCGGCCCGATTCGCCTACATCACGCCGTCGGGCGACGTTCCGGGCTGCGCCGGATACATGCGCATGTCCCCGGCCAGCCAGCTCGTCGAGCAGTACATCGACGGCGGATACCTGGATTCCACCGGACTGCTGACGCTGGCGGATGTCCTGCCGAGCCTGCTCCCGCTGATCGCCAGGCACAACGCCGCCGAACTGGCCGGAGCGGGCACCGGCGGCGCCGTGACGCTGACCGTGCCGGTGGTCGTCTATCTCGGCAACACCGCCATCGTGAGGCCAGTCAGCTTGCCGGCGCCGCTGCCGCAGGCCGCTGAGCCCGCGATTCCGCTGCACGCGGGAAGCTCAGCGGAAGCACAGGTCACCGGCAGGGACGTCCTGCTCCAGCAGGTCGCCGCGCAGATCTCGCCGAGCCGGTGGCTCCCATGCGCGGCCAGCGACTCACAATGCCTGAGCGCAGTTGCGGCCGCCGGAACGGTGGTGAGGTCGGGCATCGTCGTCGTCGCGCCCAGGCAGGAGCCGGGGGACTTCGCGGTGCCGCTCGGCTGGGTGCTGTCCCAGGCGAGCCAGCAGAACCTGACATCGAATCTGAGCGCGGACGCGGCCCGCCCGTGCGGTGCGGACGGCATTTACTGCTCTCCGGGGACGCAGGACCTGCGGTACCTGCTCGCCCTGACCAGACCGCGCCCCGCCCCTTGACCTGGCCAGGGCCAGGGATCCAGCGGCCGGCTGTCAGCAGGCCGGCTGGCTGCCGCTCATATACAGGCGCTTGTAGTTCCGGTGCAGCGCGCCGGTGGCGGAGTCGGCTTTGATGCACAAGCTGTAGCCGCTGCCGTCTGCGTACTGGTCCAGCCAGATGCGATAGGAACAGCCGTTGAGCACCTCCATCCCGCTGACGGTAATTCCCGACGAACCGTAGGACTGGCCCGGCGCGCACTGGAAGGTGGCGGCGTTCGGATAACAGTCGCCGGGCTTGCATACGGTGACGAGGCCAGCGGTAGGCGCAGGTGCTGAGGCTGAGGCGGATTCAGCTGCACTCGTCCCAGCCTGCGCGACGGGAGCTGCCGCGATGAGAGCTCCGGCTGCTGGAGCGACCAGCATGATTGCGCCCAGTACGGCCCTGCCCTTGCGGTTGTTTCCCGTTGCTGTCTCTCGGACGTTGATCACCGTTACCAGTCCCTTCGACGCGGTAGTGAGCCGGGTACTTCCTGCTCAGGTACAGAGCTGCAGAGTGAGATAGTCCCGGCCGATCCAGCCCGTCCGATTGGTGTGCAGGTCAGTTCCCCAGATCCAGCGCTGACCGCCGACCACGCCCGAGCTGGTATACGGGCTGCTCCAGAAGAGGTCATCCTTATTGGTCAGGGCCTTGTCAGTGCCATCGGGCTCATATCGAATATGAACGTTCGAGGCATTGATGTAGTACTGGCACGAAGTTGTGGCCCTGGGCCCGACCGCAGCAGAGGTAGCGGCCGACGCGGTTGTGATGGCGGTCCCGGCCAGGACGCCAGGCAGGCAGACCGCGGCGACGATGATGGTGATCCGGTGTGCTTTTCTCATGATGTCGTGACCTCCTGAGGTCTGCGCACGGCGAGCCGTATTGCCGCCGCGAAGCGGGTATCGCTACGAGCAGTGGTGCTGGCTGTCCGTGAAATGCCCGCCGGGTGAGCTGCCGATCGCCGACGGCCCGGCCAGAGCGGTGCCACCGCTGGTCATATTGACCTGGTAAAGGCTTGAGAAGTTGTTCATTCCCGAGCCGTTGGCCTGAGATTTGTTGAAGGTCATGGTCTTGAAATTGCTCAGGTTGGAGAAGGAGCCGTTTATCTTCGGCCTCTCGGCGATCGCCTCGGCGCTTGTCCTGTCATGGGTGCTGGTGTAATAGCGGAGCGAGACGTAATGCCCGGTGCTCGAGTCGTCCAGGTAGAAGGCGTAGTACTGCTGGCTGTTATTCCAGATGGTCGACATATCCATATAGTCACCATCGCTGCCTTCCAGGGATACGGGCGTGATATTGATGTCCGGATACACCTCGTACCACGCGCCGTGGTTGGATACGCCCGGCACTCCGTGGGCCGTGCCATCCTGGCCGAGCGGGTCGTTGTTGCCAGAGAAACCGCCGACTCCTGCCCACACCACGGCCGCGTTCGTCGAGCAGGAACTGGCGTAGTAGGTCGGTTCGTAGTACCAGGCTTCTGCTTGGTCGAAGGTGCCCGCAGGGCCAGTGGCCACGTAGCCGGACCAGTTATCGGAGTCCGTCGCGATGGCCGCCCGGGCGCGGGTTTCGGTGAGGAATGCCGGAGGCGCCACCGGGCTTGCGTGGCTCATTTCCCGCTTCCAGGCCGCCAGGCCGCCAGCGGACCGTGGCCGGGGCGGCAGCCCGTACTCGCTCAGTTGCGCCGCGGTCGCGCTAGCGGGGCGAAACCCGGCCGGCGGGATCAGGAAGTCGACCGTGTGCCCGTTCTCGTCATAGCCGTACGCGCGGCCGCCGCCGGGCAGCGCTCGCACCGAAGTCCGCGCGAAAGTCTTGTAGCCGCACGCGGTCACGGCTGCGCGGGCATAGGCGTCGGCGTTGAAGGAAGACTGGCAGCGCGGTCCCGCGACCACCGGTCCGGACCGCGTCCCGCCAGCCGCTATCAGCAGCGGAACCGTCGCGATCGCGGCAACTCCGGACAGCAGCTTCAGTAACGTGGACGCCGCCCGTGCTCGGGCTCGCGCGGTGGCACCAGCGGCCGAGCGGGAACGTCCTGCGGCTCGTCGCATCTCAGGCCCTCTCTACACGGTCGACGGACTCTGTGCGTTGTCCCGGTGCCCTAGTTTCGGTCTGAGCCCGTGATCTGAGCTATACGCCGGTGCCACGCCGTTTCTGGTAGCCCGGCGGCCCAAGCGCAGGCGATCTGCCCAGTTCACGACGCTGCAGGAGCCCTGAGCGCAGATCGCACGACTACGGGAAATGTGCCCGGCTACGGAAGTACGCTCTGGTGAATAAGATCCGTTTATGACCACGCTTGGGCAGGTGCGCCGACGCTCGCGGGGTCTGGCGTGGCGAAGGCACCGGCCGACGCAAAGGACAACGTGTCAGTGGTGACGGAGCAGGACAGCGCAGGGGCGCTGATCCGGCGGTGTCGCACTGCTGCTGAACTCACCCAGCAGCAGCTTGCCGACGCGGCGGGTGTCAGCGTCGGCGTGATCAGGGACCTTGAGCAGCAGCGGACAACGCGCCCGCACGCGGAGACAGTGCGGCGGCTGAGCGGCGCGCTTCGTCTCGACCACGACCAGATCGCGGCACTGGCCGGCGCCCGGAGAGCGGACTCTGCGGCTCAGGCGGCAGGCCAGCCCGCCAGGCTGCGGCTCAGCGTGCTCGGGCCGGTGCAGGCGTGGCGCGGCAGGGTGGCAGTTCCGGTTGGCCCGCCCCAGCAGCGAGCGGTGCTGGGCTTGCTGGCGCTGTACCCCGGGTCCGGCTTGCGGCGCGCAGCGCTGATCGACGCACTCTGGGGTGACGATCCGCCCGCTACCGCGGCGGCGATGATTCAGTCCTACGTCAGCCGGCTCCGTCAGCTGCTCGGCGAGAGCCGGCCAGCGGACTTGCTGGTCGCCGCCAGCGCTGGCTACCGGCTCGATACCGCCGCCTGTGATCTCGACCATGTTGCTTTCGCAACGCTGGTCAGCCGGGCCAGGGAAGCTGATTCGGCGGCCGCGGCCTGCGCCGATTACGCCCGCGCGCTGGCGCTGTGGCGAGGTGAACCGCTCGCGGAGGTCGACTTCCTCCGGGAGCATCCGGCAGTCGTCCGGCTCAACCTGTTGCGGGCCGAAGCGGTGACCGACTACGCCGAGGCCGCCTCGGCGGCCGGCCAGCACGGCCTGGCGCTCGGTGAGCTGCAGGCGCTGGCCAGCCGGGAACCGCTGAACGAGCGGGCGCACGCCCGGCTGATGATCGCGCTGGCAGGCAGCGGACGCCAGAGCGCCGCGCTCGCACTCTACGGCCAGCTTCGTGGCCGCCTCGACGAGCAGCTCGGGATCGAGCCAGGTGCCGAGCTTGCCGAGGCGCACGCGCGGGTGCTGCGCCAGGACCTTCCGGGGCCAGGGCCAGACACTGCGGAGTCCGGCGCCGGCCAGCTGCCAGCAGATGCCGGAGCGGCACTCAGTTTCAGGGGTATCGTGCCCCGGCAGCTGCCCGCTGGCCTTGCGTACTTTGCCGGGCGCGCCGCCGAACTGGCGGCGCTGACGACGATGTTTGACGCCGGCGCCGCAGCGCCGGCCGACGTTGGTGAAATGCCGCGCGGCGGGACGGTCGTCATCTCAGCCATCGACGGAACTGCGGGCGTGGGGAAGACCGCGCTTGCCCTGCAGTTCGCCCGCCGGTTAGCGGGCCGCTTTCCCGACGGGCAGCTGTACCTGAACTTGCGCGGCTTCGACCCTGCTGGCCTGCCGCTCCGGCCGGCCGATGCCGTGCGCACGTTTCTGGACGCGATGCAGGTTCCGCCGGCGCAGATACCAGCCGGGGCAGATGCGCAGGAGGGGCTCTATCGCTCCCTGCTGGCCGGACGGCGAATGCTCATCCTGCTCGACAATGCCGCCGACGCGGCGCAGGTGCGCCCGCTGCTCCCTGGTCACGGGGGATGCCTGGTCGTGGTCACGAGCCGACGGCAGCTACTTGGCCTGGCCGCCACCCACGGCGCTCAGCTGCTGAGCCTGGACGTCCTATCCGTCTTCGACGCCTGCGAGCTGCTGGCGGCCCGGATCGGGGCTCGGGCGGCCCGTGAGCCCGAGGCGGTCAGGCGGCTGGCCGGGCTATGCTCCCGGCTGCCGCTGGCGCTGAGCATCGCCGGGGCACTGGCCGCCGGCAGGCCCGGCCTGCGGCTTGCCGACCTGGCGGCGGAACTTCAGGACGAGCGCCGTCGCCTGGAGGTGCTCGATGCGGGGGATGCGACGGCCAGCATCCGGGCGGTGTTCTCCTGGTCGTACGACCAGCTCGGCGACGAGGCGGCCCGGATGTTCCGGTTGCTTGGCTTGCATCCCGGCCCGGACGTCACTGCCCCGGCCGCCGCCAGCCTGGCCGGCACCTCGCTCGGTGCGGCCCGCGCTCTGCTGGCGGAGCTGACGCGAGCGGCGATGCTGTCCGAGCACGTTCCCGGTCGGTATGCCTTCCATGACTTGCTGCGGGCCTACGCCGCTGAGCAGTCGCGGGACTGTGATACGCCGGAGGATCGCACGGCCGCCAGGCTCCGGATGCTTGACCACTACCTGTACACCGCACATCAGGCCGCGCTCGTCATCAACCAGACGCGGCTGCCCCGAACGCTGAGCCCGCTGCACCAGGGGGTGGTACCCGAGGGCCTCGCCGACTTCGATCACAGCATGGCGTGGCTCAGCGCCGAGCGACCAGTGCTCTTCGCGGCCGCCAGCATGGCGGCCGCTTCAGGTTTCGATATCCACGCCTGGCAGATCCCGCTTGCCCTCACCGACTTTCTCGAACGGCAAGGTCGGTGGCGTGACGCAGCTGGTCTTTTCGAGACGGCGGCTGCAGCGGCGCGCAGACTCGATGATGCGTACGCTCAGGCGAGCATGCAGCGTTTCCTCGGCGAGGCGCTTGGCCGGCTGGGCCGTCACCGCGAAGCGTTCCTGCAGCTCACACATAGCCTTGAGCTATTTGCTCAGATCGATGACGCAGTCAGCCAGGCCCATTGTCATTGCGACATCGCCTGGGTGCACGAGCTCGAGCGTGATTTGGTACCGGCGGTCAACCACGCCGAGCTTGCGTTCAGCTTGTACAGGACCGCAGGCAACCGGGCCGGTCAGGCAGCAATGTTCAACAGGCTCGGTCTTTACTATGCCGAGCTCGGGAAATACGACGACGCGCTGGCAAGCTGCCAGCATGCGGTTGATCTCTGCCGAGAACTCGGTGATCGCTACACCGAGGCCGGGGCTCTCGACAGCCTCGGGTACGTCCGTTATCAGCTGAGGCACTTCGCGGCCGCACGACAGTGTTATCAGGACGCACTCAAGATCCTGGGCGAGTTCCATTCGCCCTATCACGAAGCCGTCGTACTCGATCACCTCGGCGACGCGCAGGCCGCCGCGACTGACTACCCGCAGGCTGGCCAGTCGTGGCGGCGGGCAGCAGCGATTCTCGGCGAGCTGAATCACCCCGAAGCCGCCCCGGTCCAGCGCAAGCTTGCCGGTCTGAGCCACCGCGGATCAGCATGAAGCCCGGCTCCGCCGTGGCCGCGGATGTGTTCAGGCGCGCAGGTCGGCCAGCCGGGCTTCGCGGTTCTCCATCGACAGGTCCTCGGTGAACCCGAGCTGACGGTTGACCCGCATCATGTGGACGTTGCCGGCGGCATTGCTGGTGCGCACGCGGCGGACCGCGGGGTGGTCGGTGGTGAGACCGATCAGGCTGGCTGACTTCATCCAGGCACCGAGGCCGTGGCCGCGGTGCGCGGCCAGCACCGCGGTGTCCTGCTGAATGGCGACATCGGGCTGGGACTCGTGGACCTCAAGGCAGGTGTAGCCGGCGACTTCCGCGCTCTGCTCCGCCACCGCCGCGACCACGCGGAGCTCGCACTGGCGGGCGGCCGCAGTGGCTTCCTCGTCCCTGACCCGCTGCGGTGACCAGGCTGGCTCGGAGAAGCTCGCATCGCCGGTAGGCGCATCGCTGATGGCGTTCCTGGCCGCGGCGTAGGAGCCGAGCAGCTCCGCCGGGGACCTTCCGGCCCACCGCTCGAGCCGGTAGCCGGGGGCCGGAGCGACTTCCCAGCGCCCGCGGTCGGCGGCAGCCAGGTCGAGGCTGAGCCGGATGGTGCGCTGGACGACCGCGAAGCCGAGGGCGTCGGCGAATGCCTGGGCCGCCGTTCCCGCTCTGATGCCCTCGATGAAGAGGCAGTCTCTGGAGCCCGCGGCACCGCTGACCGCCCGCAGCAACGCGGTACCAATGCCACGGCGGCGGTGCTCGGGCCCGACGATGATGTCCACGACAGCCAGGTCGGAGTCCTGGCCGCCGAAGAGCACGAGCCTGGCGACGCCAGCCAGCTGACCGGTCCGCTGCTCCCGCGCGATCCAGCGAAGCCGCTGCAGGCCCGCGGACGAAGTCCTGGTCAGCCGGGCCAGCACCCAGTCGGCCCCGAGCGGCGGCTCGCCCGGCTGATCGACGGCGCTCGCGGCGACCTCAAGCGCGACCTGCTCGGCGAGCTGAGCGGGCGTGGCGACGGCCGGATCGAATCTGGCGATCAGCACGGAGCCCTCCAGCGCAATGAGTCGGCGGTCGTGATTGCATGGAGCATCTCAGCCGCTCAGCCGGGGAGCCAGTGAATATTGCCGCCGTGGTCGTCAACCCCGCCCGGGTTCGCGGCCTGCGCCGGCTGCGGGAGCAGTGCGAGCGCGCCGCCGCCGCGCACGGCTTCGAACCCCGGTTCATTCTGACCACGCCTGCGGATACAGGCGCCGGCGCCACGCGGCACGCAGTTGACGCCGGCGCCAGTCTGGTCGTCGCCGCCGGCGGCGACGGAACCGTGCACGCGTGCGTGCAGTCCCTGGCCGGGACTCCGGTTCCGCTGGGGATCGTGCCGGCCGGCTCGGCGAACCTGACCGCGAGGGCCCTCAGGCTGCCCGCCCGACTGCCGGCCGCTCTGGCGGTCGCCTTCGGCGGGCAGAACGCGCCGATCGACCTGGCGGCCGCGGACGGGATCTGGTGCACGGCGATGGCCGGGATCGGGCTGGACGCCGCCGTCGTCGGGACAACGCCGGCGGCGCTGAAGCGGCTGGCGGGCTGGCCGGCTACGCCGGCGCTGCCGCCGGGCAGCTGCTGCGCCGCCCGGCCCGATTCACCGTGCGCCTGGACGACGGCGAGGCGCTGAGCAGGCAGGCGAGGTCGGTCACGGTCGGCAATTCCGGCGCGCTGCCGGGCGGCTTCCTGATCATGCCGGGTGCCAGGCTGGACGATGGCGTGCTCGACGTCGTCATTCTCGGGCCGGCCGGAGTTCCCGGCTGGATCCGCGTTGGCCTGCGGGTTCTGCTGCGCAGCAGCCGCGACGATCAGCAGCTGGAGCGGCTTCGCGCCCGCCGGATCGAGATCAGCGCTGACGCCGAGCTGCCGCGCCAGGTTGACGGTGAGGTCATCGCCCGCGGCCCGTCGCTCACGGTGCACGTGCGGCCAGCCGGCCTGCTGGTGCGTGTGCCTAGGTCCGCAGGGCCAGCTGACTGAAGTCGCCAGGCACGCCGAGGTGCTGGACGCGGTGCGTGTGCGTTCTGACCGCGAGCAGCGAGCCGTTCGCGGCGGCCACGAACAGCCACTTGCTGTCCGGCGACCAGGCCATGGTCTGGCTGGAGGTGTTCTCGCTGACCGGGACGGCGAGGCGGGTAACGGTGCCCGTGGTGAGGTTCAGCTCCTCAAGCACGACATGCCCGTTGCCGCTGTCGGCGACGACCGCGGCGGTCTGGCCGTCCGGTGCCACCGAGCCCGGATAGGCCGGCCACGGCCAGGTCAGCAGATGCACCGGCGGGCCCGGCAGCGTTCGCTCGGTACCGGTCTTCGGGTTGAAGACCACGTTGCGGCAGTGCCCGGACGGGCAGTCCATGGCCAGCCAGCGCGTCGGGCCGACCGCGGACAGCAGGACGCCCACGAGCCGGAGGAAGTGCGGGCCCGCGTCGTACTGACTGCCGGAGTCGCTGGCGACCAGCACATCGCCGCGACCGTCGGACATGGCCGACTGCGATGGCCAGCCCGGGTTGGGCAGCGTAATCCGGGTCGAGGTCGGTTGCCCGTCGGTCCCGACCAGCACCAGCGAGTTCGAGCTCCCGGCCGAGTCCCAGGCCTGCGCCGAGGTCGGGCCGGGGAGCAGCAGGCCGCCCTTGGCCAGGATGCCGGTCAGCGGCTGGGCCGGGTCGCCATCCCTGATGTAGTAGCCGGGAACGTTGTCGAGCGGCCGGACGATCGCCACATCCGGCCCGACGATAAACGACACCGGACCGCTGCCGAGGGCCGGGGGGAGGGTGGTGCTGACGATGTGCCCGCTCGCGAGCTGGATCGATACGACACCGTTCTGGTCGAGGCCGAATAGCTCCCAGCCGGCCTTGATGCCGAGCAGCGGGTGGCCGACGGTGGAAGCCGATACCGGCGGCAGAACCGGCGGCCCGTGCTTACCGTCATGCCTGATCACGGCGACCACGATGGCGGCGACGATCAGGCAGGCCAGCACGATCCAGGACAGGCCGGCCCGGGGCCACCGCCGCCGGCCGCCAAACTCAACGTACTCAACGGGGCCGCCCCGGTCGTCATCGCCGCCCGAGCCGAACGCCACAGTTCATCATCGCTCCGGGCGCCCGGCAGAAGCTAGCCGGGTCAGTCCTGACCCGGCTGCCAGAGCGGCTCGGCGACCTCGAAGCCGACGGGCGTTCCCCAGGTGTTGCGGTAGGCGACCTCGTGCACCGGCCGTCGCGCGGCCACGCCCCAGCGGCCGGTCGGGTATCCGAACGACACCAGGCACGCCATCGTCCAGCCCTTGCCGGCCGGAACCTGCAGGATCTCCAGGGCCTCGGCGCCGTGGAAGGCGCCCAGCACCGAGGTCAGGGCGCTGCCTACGCCCTCGGCGCGCGCAGCCAGCTGGGCGCTCCAGACCGCAGGGAAGATCGAGCTGCCGCTGTCGTCACCGCGAGCGAACGCGATCAGGAACAGCGGGACGGTCTCAAAGTGATCAGCCAGGTGCTGCGCCGATGACTGCACCCGCAGTAGCGCCGCGCTTTCCTGTTCCTCAGGAGTGGCGCGCGCCTGCTCAAGCCGCTCGCGATAGAACGTCGTCCAGAGCCGGGCGATCGCGTCCTGGTACAGCGGCGCCAGCCTGGCCTTGATCTGCGGGTCATCGACGAGCAGGAAACGCCAGCCCTGCGAGTTGCCGCCACTAGGAGCCCGGATCGCGGCGTCCAGGATGCGTTCCTGGACGGCCTGCGGAATCGGGTCTGGCTTGACCCGGCGCATCGCCCTGGTCGTGTACAGCGCCTCGCGAACGTCCATCTGGCACCCTTCCGCCGGTCTCTGCACCGCGATCATGCCATACCCGGCGTGGCGCGAATCGTTACCGCAGACACGAAACGGGCTGATGTGACAGCATGCAAGCTGGTATTGACCAGGCAAGGTCCGGGCAGCGCCGCCCCCAGACGCAGCCGGAGAATGGAGACCGCCAGTGAAAGGCTTCCGCAACTTCCTGCTGCGCGGCGATGTCATCGTCATTGCCGTCGGCCTGATCGTCGCGCTGGCGCTCAGCACGCTGATCAGCGCGTTCACGACGAGCGTGATCAATCCCATCATTGCCAGGGCCGAGGGAGACAACTCGGCCGGCCTCGGCTGGCAGCTCGGGAAACCGAACAACGCGGCCACCTTCCTGAACCTCGGCAGCTTCATCTCGGCCATCATTTATTTCGTCATCTTCATGGCGGTTGTCTACTTCGTGATCGTCGTTCCGTACAAGGTCATCTCGGCCCGCCGGGGCGTCACCGTGTTCGGTGACCCGCCGCCGGTCAAGACCTGCCCGGCGTGCCTGTCCAGCGACTTGCCAGCCGCCGCGAGCAAGTGCAAGTACTGCGGGACGGATCAGCCGGACGCGCCGCCCGCTCCGGTTCCGACTGCCGCTCCGGCTCCGTAGGCGCCCGCTGACGCCCCGGCGAGCTGGGCGCAGGACAATGGGCCGGTGATCTACCGGTTTACGATCGGGCGTCTGAGTTGCGCGGTGATCAGCGACGGCCAGATGACGCCGCCCTTCGAACCGCCGCTGGCGACATTCTTTACCCCCGCTGCCGGAGTGCCCGCCCCCGAACTGCGCGCCGCCCTGGCGGCAGAGGGCCGGCACCGGACCACGCTATCCTGCGGCTACAACTGCGTGCTCGTCCAGACCAGCGGCGGACACGCCGTCATTGACACCGGGCTGGGCGCGCGGTTCCTCGGCTACGGCCCGCGCATCGAGCCGCTGGTCGGCAATCTCGGCGACGGGCTCGCGGCCGCCGGGGCCCCGGCTGACGAGCTGGCCGCGGTCGTGTTCACCCATCTGCATCAGGACCACTGCCGGGGCGCGACCTGGTCCGGCGAGCCGGCCTTCCCCGTGGCCACCGGCTTCGCCCACGCGGCCGAGGTGGCCTTCTGGTCAGGTGCGGAGGCAGCCGGCGCGTCGGCGGCCGAGCACCTGGCTGAGGCTCGCGAGGCGATCAGGCTCTTCGGCGACCGGCTGCGCCCTTTCGGCGATGACGCCGAAATCCTTCCCGGCGTCCGCGTACTCGACGCCGCCGGTCACACTCCGGGTCATTCCGCGGTCCTGCTGGACAGCGACGGCGACCGGCTGCTCTGCGTGGGCGACCTCTTCTACGATCAGCTGCAGCTCAGCCATCCCCGGTGGTGCACTCCGTGGGATCACGATGCCGTCAGGGCGGTGCGTACCCGCCGCCGGCTGCTGGACCTGTCGGCGGACGAGCGCATCCTCGTGCACGCCTACCACATGCCGTTTCCTGGTCTCGGCACCATCGCCCGGCACGGAGGCGTCTACCGGTGGCAACCGCTAGCCGACGCTGGCTCCCCGGACGTGCCCGCCCCGGCAGCTCAGGGCTAGCTTCCAGGGACCGGGGCCGTGGTCTCGGAAGATCCGATCTTCCTGGTGAGGCGTACGTCCTCCGCGGCGAAGCCGATCGCGGCGTAGAAAGCGCGAGCGTCGTGATTGGCCATCCCGGTCTCGAGCGTGAGGTGCTCAAGGCCGCGGGCGGCGCCCCATTGCTCCGCCGCCTGCATCAGGACGCGGGCGATGCCACGACGCTCATGGCCCGCTGCGGTCACCAGCTCGCCGACGTACGCGTCCACCTGACCGGTGAAATGGGTGCGCTCAGCCGCGTGCACGACCCCGACGATCTGCGGTCCGTCGGTCGCCACATAGACCACATTGTCTGGCTGACCGGCCGAGTCGGCCGCGTCAGCGAGCCAGCCGCGGACCGCGGTGAGCCAGCCGTCCCGGTCACGCCACGCCGGCTTGCCCGCCAGCAGCCGCGGCGCCAGCGCCATGATGGCGTCCCGGTCGGCCGGGGCGTACTCGCGGATCTGGATGGCGGCCTGCTGCGTCATCGTCGGACACTAGCCAAGGAACGACAGCCGGATCTGCCTGTCCGGATTGTCGACGTTGAGGTCCACGATCGCGATGGACTGCCAGGTGCCAAGCGCGAGGCGGCCGCTGATGACAGGAACGGTCGCATGCGGCGGGACGATCGCGGGCAGCACGTGCGAGCGGCCGTGGCCGGGCGAGCCGTGCGCATGCCGCCACCGGTTATCGGCCGGCAGCAGTTCGGCCAGCGCGGCCAGCAGGTCGTCGTCGCTGCCGGAACCAAGCTCGAGGATGGCGACGCCCGCGGTCGCGTGCGGCACGAAAACCTGCAGCAGGCCATCGCCCCCGCCGGAGGCGTCACGGGCGAACCGGTGACAGTGCCCGGAGATGTCGGCGACGACCGGTTCCCGGCCGGTGTGCAGGTCGAAGGTCGTAGTCTTCATGGCATCAGGTTCGCAGGTAGGAGGCGCCGTTGAGGTCCAGGATCGCGCCGCTGGCCCAGGCCGCCTCGGGCGCGGCAAGGTAGAGCACGGCGGCGGCGATCTCGTCCGGCCGGGCGACCCGGCCGAACGGGCTCTGGGCCCTGATGGCGTCGCCGCTGGCGCCCTCCAGATGCGCGGCGGCCATGTCGGTGGCCACAAACCCCGGCGCGACCGCGGACACGATGATGTTGTGCGGCGCCAGTGCCACGGCCAGGGACTGTCCGAGCGCGTTCAGCCCTGCTTTGCTGGCGCCGTAAGCAGGCTGGCCCGGCTCCCCGCGGAAGGCGCCGCGGGACGATACGTTGACGATCCGGCCGCCTCCGGCGGCGATCATGTGCTGCACCGCGCACCAGGTCACGTTCGCGGCGCCGATCAGGTTCAGCCCGATCGTCTCCTGCCAGACCTGCTGCCACTGCTCGTAGGAGACTTCGCTGACCGGATGGCCGGCCCGTCCGTAGCTGGCGGCGTTATTCACCAGCACATCAAGACCGCCGAGCCCCGCGGCAGCGGCGTCGACCATGGTCCGGACCGCCGAAGGATCACTGATGTCGGCCTGGACGACGACATGGCCGTCGCCGGGGAGGCTGGCTGCCACCTCGGCGGCCAGGTCCGGTGAGTCACGATGATGGACCGCGACGGTGTCGCCGCAGCCGGCGAATGCCTCGGCGACGGCGCGGCCGATGCCGCGGGATGAGCCGGTGACCAGAATCTTGCGCGTTGCCATCCGCAGACCTTAGCGTCCTCGGGCCCGTGCCGTAATGTCAGCCCGCCAGGGCAGAATGTCCCGCATGACACAGCACCCCGCGGCGGCCAGCCACCCGGAGTCGCGTCGCGTCCGCGCCGTCGCCGACAACTACGTGCAGCAGCTGGCCGCACTCAACCCGTTCCTCGCCACCTCGCTCGGCCTGCACACCGGCCAGGACGAGCTGCCCGACCTGTCGCCCGCGGGTGCGGATGCGGAAGCCGACCTGCAGCGAGCGACGCTGGCGCGGCTGACCGGGGCGGAGTCGTCAGCCGGATCCGGCGGCAACGACGATGAGCGCCGCTGCGGCCGGCTGCTGCGGGAGCGGCTGGAGACCGAGCTGGCGATCAGCGCGACCGGCGACAACCTGCGCGCGATGTCCAATATTTTCGGGCCCGCGCAGCAGGTGCGCAGCGTCTTCCTGATGATGCCGGCGGCCACGGCTGACGACTGGGCGGTGATCGCGCGCCGCCTTCAGCGGGTGCCTGAGGCGATGGCCGGATACCGGACCTCGCTCACCGAGGGCAGCCGCCGCGGGCTGCACGCCGCACCGCGTCAGGTGGAGACCGTGATCACGCAGCTGGACGCGTGGCTGGCAACCGGCGACGGGCGCGGCTGGTTCGCTGACTTCACGGGTGCCGCGCGGGAGCAGACCCCGGCGGCGCTGGCGGCCGAGCTCGCGACGGCCAGCGCCGCCGCCGACGCGGCTGTAGCCGGGCTGCGCGACTGGCTTGCGGCTGAGTACCGGCCCGCGACGGCCGGCACGCCCGATGGCGTCGGCGCGGAGCGCTATCACCTCGGCGCGAAACGCTGGAACGGGGCCGCCCTCGACCTCGCCGAGGCCTACGACTGGGGCTGGTCGCAGTACCGCCAGATCGCGGCCGAAATGGAGACCGAGGCCGCCGCGATCCTGCCCGGCGGGACGCCAGCCGAGGCGATGCGGTACCTGGACGAGCACGACGAGGTGATCGAGGGCGTCGAAGAAATCCGCGAACGGCTCCAGCAGCTGATGAACGAGGCCATGGACAGCCTGTCCGGCACGCATTTCGATCTCGCCGACCCAGTCAAGATCGTCGAGGCCCGCATCGCACCGCCGGGCAGCGCGGCCGCCCCGTATTACACCGGTCCTTCTCAGGACTTCTCCCGGCCGGGCCGGACCTGGCTGCCGACGCTGGGCAAGACGTCGTTCCCGCTCTGGAATCTCATCAGTACCTGGTACCACGAAGGGGTACCAGGCCATCACCTGCAGATCGGGCAATGGACGTACCTGTCATCACGGCTGTCGGTCTACCAGACCCGGGTGGGCGGCGTGAGCGCCTGCTCAGAAGGCTGGGCACTGTACGCGGAACGGCTGATGGACGAACTCGGGTTCCTGCGCACGCCCGGCGCCAGGATGGGCTACCTCGATGCGCAGCTGATGCGGGCCATCCGGGTGATCGTTGACATCGGCATGCACCTCGGGCTCCCGGTCGGGCCCGGCTGGGCACCAGGCGCCGGCCAGACCTGGACGCCGGAGCTGGCCCTGGAGTTCTTCGTCGCGCACAGCGGCCGCGGCCGCGAATTCGCCGAGAGTGAGATCGTCCGTTACCTCGGCATGCCCGGCCAGGCGATTAGCTACAAGCTCGGGGAACGGGCCTGGCTCGCTGGCCGGGACGCAGCGCGCGCGGCCCACGGGGCCAGCGGGGAGAAGTTTGACCTCAAATCATGGCATATGGCCGCGCTGTCGCTCGGCTCGCTGGGCCTGGACGACCTGGCGGCCGAGCTGGCCCAGCTGTAGGGCGGGCCAGCCGCGGTCAGCGCTGGATCGCGCCGGCGGTCCCTGCCCGCTTGCGCAGATCGTCGCGGACCTGGTTACCGAGCCTGCGAGTCTCCCGGTGGTCGATGAGCGCGCCGGCGGCCGCACCGGTCAGCAGCGGGGCGAGGGCCAGGGCGCTCTTGCTGGCCTTGGCGAGCAGGCGCCGCTCCAGCTGGCGGCGCAGCGGCGAGCCCACGGCGAGCGCGATGCCGTTGGTGGTGATGCGGATGCCGCGGCGTTCGGCCCAGGCGCCGGTGTAGGCGAACATCCGCTGGGTCGCCGTGCCCGGCGCCGGCACTCCGTAGACCTCGTGCAGTTCGGCGATGAGCTTGAGCTCGATTGCGACGAGGGCCAGCGTCTCCACAGCAAGCTCGACCGGCGCGGTCGCCACGAAGGGAACCGCCGCCGTCGCGCCGACCGCTGCTCCGACCCCGGCCGATGCCCTGGACGCGCCGGTGATCAGGCTGGTCGCCAGATCCTCGGTGCTGCGGCCCGGATACTGGGCCCGCAGCGTGGCCAGGCTGCGGACCGGCACTTTCGGCGCCATCGCGAGCACCTGAGTACTCAGCCACTGGCCGCTGGCCCGCAGGCCCCGCCAGGTTGCTGAGCCGCTGGCCTGGGCTCCCCGCGCGGTGACGTCACGAGCAGGGCGAACCCGGCGGGCGATCGTGCCGGTGCCGGACTGCACGCCGCGCCAGGCCGCGCCCGTCCCAGACTGCAGGCCGGCCACCGTGGCCTGGCTGCTCCGGCTGGCAAGCTGCGGAATCTGCCGGGCCAGCCGCCGTCGCCGGGACTCATCCCTGGCCTCGCTGAGCTCGCCCGCGAGCTCGGCCACGCGCTCAGGGATCAGTTCGCCGGCCGTGTCGGCCCTGGTAGCGGCGGAGTCGTCAGAAGACATAGTTACTGGCTACCCGCAATCGGGCCGGTTATCGTTCCCCGGGCTGACGTCAGCCGGTCTGGTGCTCAAGCGCCCGCCGGGTGAGCACCCGGGCCAGGTGGCGCCGGTACTCACGATCGGCGTGAATGTCCTCGCCGGGGGAGGTGCCGTCAGCCGCGTGCCCGGCCGCCTCAGCTGCCGACGCGCCACCAGCCAGGGCCTGCTCGGACGCCTCGGCCCGCAGCGGTTTCGGACCCATGTTGGCCAGCGCGATCCGGCCGTCGACGGCGGCCACGCCGACGATCGCCCAGTCGTTGGACCGCCGCACAAACTTCTGATAGCCCCACGGGACGCCAGGCCTGCGCGGAACGCGGACCGAGACCAGCATTTCGCCTGGCTGCATCGCGGTTTCAAAGTAGCCCTGGAAGAAGTCGTCGGCGGCCACCGACCGGCTGCCCTCCGGGCTCTGGAGCACGATCGTCCCGCCGAGCGCCACCAGGGCCATCGGCAGGTCGGCCGCTGGATCGGCATGCGAGAGCGAGCCGCCGATCGTCCCGCGATGCCGGATCTGCGGGTCCCCGACCTGGGCAGCCGCGTAGGCGAGCAGCGGCGCTTCGGCCCGGGCCAGTTCGCTGGTGGCCAGGTCGGCGTGCCGCGTGGTCGCGCCGACCACGAGCTCGTCGCCGTCGGTGCTCACGCCGGCCAGCTCGGCCAGGCCGCTGATGTCGATCAGCACCTGCGGAGCAGCCAGCCGCAGTTTCATCATCGGCAGCAGCGAGTGACCGCCGGCCAGCAGCTTGGCGTCGTCGCCGTGCTCGGCCAGCAGGTCAAGCGCGTCGACGGCGGACTCGGCGGCCACGTACTCAAACTGCGCGGGGATCATGCGGTCACCTCAGAATTCGCCGGCTCTCCAGCCGCGCCGTCCGTGCTGGCGGATCCGTCAGCGGCGGCCAGCACGGCCCTGATGATGTTGTGATAGCCGGTGCACCGGCACAGGTTGCCTTCCAGGCCCTCGCGCACCTGCGTTTCGGTCGGATGCGGGTTCTCCGACAGCAGTCCGACTGCTGCCATCACCATGCCCGGCGTGCAGAATCCGCACTGCAGCCCGTGGTGCTGCCGGAAGGCGGCCTGGACCGGATGCAGCTCGCCGCCGGAGGCCAGTCCCTCAGCGGTGGTGACCTCATGACCGGCCGCCTGGACGGCGAGCACAGTGCAGGACTTCACCGACTGGCCGTCAAGCAGGACTGTGCAGGCTCCGCAGGACGTGGTGTCACAGCCAACGTTCGCGGCCCGGAGCCCGAGCACTTCGCGCAGGTAGTGCACGAGCAGCAGCCGCGCCTCGACTTCATCGGACCGCTTCTCGCCGTTGACGGTGAGCTCGATGCGGGTCATGAACGCTCCGATCCAGGCTGTGCCGCCTGTAGGGCCTGCCACACCCGGCGGGAGGAGACAGGCATGTCAATGTGCCGGACGCCGAGGTGAGACACGGCGTCGACGACCGCGTTCTGCACGGCCGGGGTAGAGCCGATGGAGCCCGCCTCGCCGATTCCCTTGGCGCCGAGCGGGTTGTAGGTGGTGGGCGTCGCCATATCCGCGAGCTCGTAGCTCGGCAGCTCCGTTGCGGACACGATCGGGTAGTCGGCGAAGCTGGCGGTCAGCGGGTTGCCGTCACTGTCGTAGACGACTTCCTCGAGGAACGCCTGAGCAGCGCCCTGGCCGATGCCGCCGTGCCGCTGCCCTTCGGCGAGCAGCGGGTTGAGCACAGTGCCGGCGTCGTCGACGGTGATCACCCGCTGCAGGGTGACCTTGCCGGTCTCGGTGTCAACCTCGACGACGGCGATGTGCGTGCCGAACGGGAACGTGGCGCCCGGCTGGGAGAACACGGTCCTGATGAGCAGCCGCTCGTTCTCGGCCAGCTGCGTCAGCGGAACCGAGGCGTCCGGGTCACCGGCCACGTTGAAGGCGCTGCGGGTCTTGTCGAAGACCAGGTCAGCCGCGTTGGCCTCGAGCTGCGCGGCAGCGCGGACCCTGGCCACCTCGAGCAGTTCCTGCGCCGCCTGCTGGACGGCCGCGCCGCCCTGCTGCAAACTGCGGGACCCGCCGGTGCCGCCGCCTTCGGGGATCAGGTCGGTGTCGCCCCACTTGAGGGTGATCTTGTCGACCGGGATGCCGAGTTCCTCGCTGGCCAGCATCGCCCACGCGGTCGCGTGCCCCTGACCGTGCGGCGAGGTGCCGGTGAGGATGGTCGCGGTCCCGTCCGGGTGGACCTCGACGGTCGCGTTCTCCTCGGGTGGCGTGCCTTCTCCGTCGCCCATGCCGGTTATCTCAACGTAGCTGGCAACGCCGATGCCGAGCTGGCGGATGTCGCCGTTAGCCCGCCGCTGCGCCTGCTCCTTGCGCAGCGCGGTGTAATCAGCCGTTGCCAGCGCCTTGTCCAGCGCGACGGCGTAGTCGCCGGTGTCGTACAGGGCGCCGAACGCCGTGCGGTGCGGCTCGGTGAAGGGCGCCAGCAGGTTCTTGCGCCGCACGTCGGCGGGGTCGGCGCCAATCTCGGCGGCGAACAGGTCGATGGCCCGCTCGATCGCCGCGGTCGCTTCGGGTCGTCCGGCCCCCCGGTAGGCGCCGATCGGGGTCGTGTTGGTGACCACGACCTTGGCGATGGCCTCGGCCTTGGGGATTTCGTACGGCCCGGTGGTCATCAGGATCGTGAGCATCGGCAATACCGCGCCGATCTTCGGATAGGCACCCGCGTCCTGGACGATCTCCAGCCGGTAGGCCTCGATGTTCCCGTCCCGGCTGCCGCCCATGGTCACGGTGTGCTGCTGGGCCCGGCCGTGGGTCATCGCGATCAGGTTCTCGTACCTGGTCTCGGTCCACCGGGCCGGCTTGCCCAGGTGCCGGGCGATCCAGGCGACCACGGCGTGCTCAGGATCGGCGCCGAACTTCGCGCCGAACGCGCCGCCGACATCCGGGGTGATGACCCGAACCTGGCTGGCCTCGACACCGAGGAACCCGGCGAGCTGGGCCTTAGTGCCCTGTGCGCCCTGGTTCGGGATCCAGGTAGTGAGCCTGCCGTCCTCGCCCCAGACCGCCGCGGCGGCCCGCATCTCCATCGGGGCGGGCGCGACACGCTGGTTCACGATGGTGTGGCTGACTACCGCCTCGCACCCTTCAAACAAGTCCTGCTTCAGCGTCGAGGCGTCGCCCCAGTAGCCGGCGACGTTCGTCCCCGCCTCTTCGAATAGCAGGCTGTCGTCGGTCGGCGCGTAGCCGAGCACGGCCGGCAGCTGGTCGTAGTCAACCGAGACCAGCTCGATCGCGTCTTCGCCCTGGTAGGCCTGCTCGGTCACGATGGCCGCCACCGGCTCGCCGACGAAGCGGACCTTGTCGATGGCCATCAGCCGCTGCTGCATCTCTGTCTTCATCAGGCCCGCCGCCGACGGCGGAATGGGCGCGAGGTCGGCCAGGTCCGCGCCAGTAAACGCGGCGACAACGCCCGGCGCTTCCAGGGCCGCGCTGACATCCACGCTGTTGACCCGGGCGTGCGCGACCGGCGACCGGACGAAGAACACGTGGTAGGCACCCTCGAGGCGCTCGTCAACGACGTCCTCGGTGTAGACCCCGCCAGTGGTGAGGAATTTAGGATCCTCTGTCCGCAGGACCCTCGTGCCTAGGATGCTCAACTGTCCATCAGCTCCTCTCGCTGGTGCGCCGCACAACGTCGCGAACCCTGCCTGATGATGCGGTATTCCTGAGCGTGCCATCAGCCGGCGCCGAACGTGTAATCGGGGTGCCGCCAGGGGTTGCGCCTTCTCGGCTCAGATGATCATGCCGAACTGGCTGCTATCGGGTCAACCGCAGGCGGTGACGGGCTTACAGTAAGCCGGGTGACTGGTGAGATGTCCCCGGCAGAGCGGCCGGACGCGGGCCGGCCCGAACTGCGCGCGTCGCACGAGGACCGGGACCGGGTGGTCGAGTTACTGCGGGTCGCGGCCGGTGACGGGCGGCTGACCGCGGACGAGCTTGACCAGCGGCTGGAAGCGGCGCTGACCGCGCGGACTCAGCGCGAACTGGTCGTGCTGACGGCCGATCTGCCCGCCGCGCCGGGCCGGGACGACTTCACGCCGGCCGCCGAGCCGCCGGATGTCATCCGCCTGAAGAACCGCGGCGGCGACTCGCGTCAGGTTGGCCAGTGGATCGTGCCGAAGCGGATGGAAATCCAGGCAACGGGCGGGAACGTGCGGCTGGACTTCTCCCAGGCCGTCATTACCGGCCCGGTTCTGCAGATCGAAGCCGAGGTCAGGGGCGGTAATTTCGTCATCGTCACTCGCCCGGGCATCGTGATCGACACCGGCGGGGTCGAGATGGTCGGCGGCTCCATGCATCTCCAGCCGCCGCGGTACCCGCCGCCGCCCACCGTCCTGCGGATCGAGATCTCGGGCCGGGTGGCTGGCGGCAACCTGCGGACACGCGGCCCGCGGCGAACGTTCTGGCAGTGGCTGCTGCGCCGGCCGTGGACCAGCACCCCGCCAGCGATCCGGCCCTGACCTGGCCTGATCCGGCCGCCAGGCCGATATTCAGTTTCGGCCGGGCCGGGGCAACGGGTAAGATCGTTAGTATCACCCCTGGATCAAGATCGGATGTCTGGCCATGTTTGCGCGCGCGCTGAGGCGCCGCTTTGCCCTCGCCACGCGCCGGCTCCCGGTGCTGGGGATCCGTGACTTCCGGCTGCTGCTCGCCGACCGGGTGCTGGCGCCCGCCTCGTTCGCGTTCTCGCTGGTGGGCGTTTCCTTCGCGGTTCTGAATGCGACGCACGGCTCGACCGCGAAGCTGTCCTACGTCCTTGCCGCCCAGATTGCGCCGTCGCTGGTGTTCCTGCTGCTCGGCGGCGTGATCGCGGACCGGATAGCCCCGCAGAAGGTGATCATCGCCGGCAACGTGATGATGGCGATCGGCGAGGGCACCTTCGGCGTCCTGGTCCTGACCGGCCATCCGGCACTCTGGCAGATGATCGCGCTTGAATGCCTGACCGGCACCGGGATGGCGATCTTCTATCCGGCCTCGTCGGCGCTGCTGCCGCGGCTCGTGCCCGGCGAACTGCTCCAGGAGGCGAGCGCACTCAGCCGCCTGGCCATGAATGGCGCGCAGATGGGCGGAGCCGTTCTCGCTGGTTTCGTCGTCGCGGCCATCGGTCCTGGCTGGGCGCTGGCTATCTGCGGGACGGGCCTGCTCGGCACGCTGCCGCTCATGCTCGCGCTGCGGGTAACCGCCCACGAGCGGACGCAGCAGCCGGGCATGCTGCGTGAGCTGCGTGAGGGCTGGTCAGAGTTCCGGTCCCATACCTGGCTGTGGGTGATCGTCCTCCAGTTCGCCGTCGTACTGGCGGCCTGGTACGGCGCGTTCGGGGTGCTCGGACCGGTCGTTGCCCGCGCGCATCTGGGCGGGGCGGCGGCCTGGGGCACCATCACCGGCGCCGAGTCGCTGGGCCTGATCGCGGGCGGGCTGATCTCACTGCGCTTCAGCCCGCGGCGGCCGATGCTCTTCGTGGTCGTGATCGGTGCCAGCATCGCGATCTCGCCGCTGGCGCTGGCGATGCTGTGGCCAGTTCCGGCGATCTGCCTGGCCTCCTTCGTCCTCGGCATCGCCATGGAGATCATGATGGTGCAGTGGACCGTGGCGCTGGCCCGGAACATTCCGGCGGAGAAGCTGGCCAGGGTCTCGTCCTACGACGCGTTCGGTTCGGTCATGGCCATGCCGGTCGGCGCTGTCCTCGCCGGGCCGATCGCGGCCTGGGCCGGGGTCTCGGCCACTCAGTACGGGGCTGCCGCGCTGATCGTGGTGGCGTCGCTGCTGGCGCTCATTCCGCGTCAGATCAGGACGCTGAGGGCAGATCAGCTCGGCGGGCCGGCCGAGGCGGATCTCACCGGCCTGGCTGAGCACCCTGCGGCCGAGCCCGTCGCGGCGGGCCCTGCACCTGCGGGCGCGGCGACGGGGAGTACGGCGGCCGCAAGCACGGCGGCAGCAAGCACGGCGGCAGCAAGCACGGCGGCCAGCAAGCACGGCGGCAGCAAGCACGGTGCGGGCGGCCAGGTAACGACCAGCTCGTCCGGCTGCTGCGTTCCCCCGATGCTCCCGGCGCTCTGCTGTCCGGTGGCGGGCGATGTCTGCTGTTTCCGGCTCGGTAACCGTTTGATGGCGACGCGCCGCGATTTACAAGTTCGGGCGCGCGGCCCAGAGCGCCCTAAGTAAACTCTCCGCGTTCGGACGGCTACGTAGAGCGAAGACGCGGGCGCGTTCTTCCGCTCTGAGCCTTGGGGGAGAATCCGATGACCCGAGATCATCGCAGGACGTTAGTGAGAGTGCTCGCGGCCGCCGCCGGGATCAGCGTCGGGCTGGGACCAGTGGCGATCATGTCCGCGGCTGCGCAGAACGCCGCCGCCGGGCCAGGAGTGGCTGGCGCGGTCGTGACGGCCTCCACCTGCCTGGCGCCTGGCTATGTGCACTGTCTGCGGTACTCCTTCACTGGCGACGATCAGTTTTTCACCGTGCCCGGCGCGGTCAGCGAGATCAGGGTGCTCGAGTGGGGAGCCGGAGGCGGCGGCGCCAGCTCGGCTAACGGGCAGTACTCAGCAGGCGCCGGTGGCTACACGGCCGGTGACGTCGCCGTCCAGCCCGGCCAGCAGCTGACGGTCACCGTCGGACAAGGCGGGTTCGCTAGCGGGACCGGATACGACACATACGGCTACGGGGGCGGCGGCCTCGGCGGCAACGGCCGCGAGATCGGTGCCGGCGGCGGCGGCCTGAGCGCAGTATGGGACGGCAGTTACGGCGTTGCTCCGCTGCTGATCGCAGGGGGCGGCGGCGGAGCCTCACCCGGTTCGCCGCACGGCGCCGACGGCACTTACTCGGCCGTGATCGGCGGCGGGGCCGGCGGTGGCCTGAACGGTGGCTCGGACGGCACGCAGTACTCAGGCAGCGGCGGGACGCAGCTGTACGGCGGCACTGCGGGCAGTCCGCCGAGCCCGTGCCTGAACTCAGGCATCGGGGGAACCGCCCCCGGCGACGGCCAGCAGTATCAGGGCGGCCCGGGCGGTGGCTCCGACCCGTCGCCACCCGGCCTCGGCACGATCGCCGAGGGCGGCGGCGGCGGTGGCGGCGGCTACTGGGGCGGTGGCGGCGGGCGCTGCCAGGTCAGCAACACCGATATGCCGAACGGTGCCGGCGGTGGTGGCTCCGGCTACATCTCCGGCGCCGGTGTCAGTCACGCCTTGACCGTGCCCGGTACTAATGCGCTGGCGGCCGGGCTGAACTCGGGCGCCCCCCCGGCGCTCCTGGCCCGGATCAACGCGCTTTACCGGCCGGGTCTTGGCTGGGGCGGCGGTCGCAGCGGCGCCGCCGCCGGCGGCAACGGCCAGGTCGTCATCGAGTGGGACCCGCGCCGCGCCCCGACACCAAGCCCCGCGCCCACGGTGACGCCGACGCCTTCCCCGTCCGTGTCAGCACCCGCTCCGGCTCCGCCGGACGGGCCGCAGCCGCCCTCGGGGCCGCTGCCGGTGACGGGCTTCCCGTTCGCGCCGGCCGGGATCGCGGGCCTCGGCCTGATCGCCGTGGGCGCGGGACTGACCTGGGCCGGGGCGCGACGGCGCGGGAGGAGCAGAGAGGCCTGACCTGACCGGCGGCCGGCTCCCCGGTATCCTGCGCGAGTGGATGCGCCTGTCGACCTTCGTTCCGATACCGTCACCAAGCCGTCTGAGGCGATGCGCCATGCGATGGCAACCGCCGAGGTCGGTGACGACTGGTACGGCGACGACCCCACCGTCAACCGCCTGCAGGACCGCGCTGCCGAACTGACCGGCCGGCAGGCAGCGGTCTATCTGCCGACAGGAACTCTGTGCAACCAGATCGCGCTGCATGCTTACGTGCGCTCTGGTCACCTGGCGATGTGCGAGGCTGCTGCCCACGCGGGCCGGACCGAGGTCAGCTCGGCGGCCGTACTGTCCGGGATCGCGTTCCAGTACGTCGAGGCCTACGACCGCGGACTACTCACCGGTACGCAGGTTGCCGCGGCGCTGGCCCCCGATCCCTACGACGTGGCCGTGATCGACCTGGTGACCATCGAGAACACGCACCAGGTCGGCGGCGGCTCGGTCCTGAGCGTCACCGGGGTGCGTGACATCGCGGCGGTCTGCGCCGATGCGGGCCTGCCGCTCTACCTGGACGGGGCCCGGATCTTCAACGCCTGCGAGGTAGCCGGCGTCCCGGTGTCTGACTATGCCGGCGCGGTCACCTCGATGATGTTCTGCCTGTCCAAGGGCCTGGGTGCGCCGATTGGCTCCCTGCTGGTCGGCGATGCGGACTTCATCGCCGAGGCCCGGCGGCTCAAGATCCTCTTCGGCGCTGCCTGGCGGCAAGCGGGCATCATGGCCGCGGCCGGGCTGATTGCCCTCGATGAGGGGCCGAAGCGGCTGGCCGACGACCACGCTCATGCCCGCACGCTGGCCGAGGGCGTCGCCGAGTTGCTGCCCGGCAGCGTGGATCCTGACGAGATCGAGACCAACATCGTGTTCGTCGACGTGTCCGGCACCGGTCGTGAAGCCGGGCGGTGGCGCGAGCAACTGGCCGCTGAGGGCCTGCTGGTGACGATGATCGGCGGCCGGATCCGGATGCTCACGCATGTGGGCGTCGGCCCGGATGACATTCAGGCCGCACTGGCTGCCTGGCGCCGCGTCGCAGCGGCCTGAGCGGCGTCCTAGGGCGTCAGTTACCGATCGGTGCCCGACTAGGGGCACCGATCGGTAACTGACGCCCTATCCGGCGGGCCGGGCGGGGCGGACGCGCCCGGGACCGGCTCGTGACTGGCCCCTGTCACCGCGCCGGAGCGGTTGTGCCGCCCGCCCCGCCGCCGCGCACCCCGGCTGAGTCGCACGCCTCGCCGCGTCTCGGCCACCCGTGCGCGCGCCGAATCGTGCTGCTGCGGAATCGCGCGCCGGTGCCACTTGGTCCGGCTATGCGAGGTTAGACATTACTCTACGTAGTCGCTTAACTAGTTCTTAGTCATCGCTCTCGGTGACCCCGCACACGAGGAGGCGATCAAGCTCATGCGTACTGCGGCCTACGCACCTGAGGATCACCTGACTGCCAGCCATCAGCTTTTCGAGCACGAAGTCGCCGGCTTCCGGCATCAGCTCCAGCACAGCGCGCTGAAGCTGACCGGGAATCCGGCCGACGCCGAGGACCTCGTCCAGGAAACGATGATCAGGGCCTACGCCGGGCTGAACCGGTATACGCCGGGTACGAACGCACGGGCCTGGCTCTACCGGATCATGGCCAACCAGTTCGTCACCAGCTGCCGCAAGCGTCAGCGCGAGCCGCGGCACGTGCTCACGCCCGAGCTTGACGTGCTGCAGCCCGCGGCTGGGGGCCTGGCCGGTGGCGTCGTTCCGAGCGCGGCGTCGGCCGAGGACGAGGTTCTGGCTCAGTTCACCCACTCCGAGTGCCGGGCGGCACTGGACGACCTGCCTGACTGCTACAAGGCCACGATCTACCTGGCCGACGTGCAGGGCTACTCCTGCCGGGACGTCGCCGATCTGATCGGCGTGCCGCTCGGGACCGTGATGTCACGGCTGTCGCGGGCCCGGAGCAGGGTCCGGGAGCAGCTGGCAGCGCACCGGCGGCCGGGGCCGCCGCTGAATCCGTGCGGTTAGCGCACCAGACCGACCGATTCCGTCGTGTGAGCGGAGCCGGCTGGCCGCCGTCAGGAGACCAGCTCGGCCTCGCCGGTGAAGGCCGCCCACATCGCGGCGTAGGCGCCGTCCCGGCTGAGCAGCTCGTCGTGGCTGCCGGCCTCCGCGACCTGACCGTCAGCCATGACTATGATCCGGTCGGCCTGTGAGGCCGTGGTGAGCCGGTGCGCGACCACGATCGTGGTCCGCCGGGCCGCTAGCTGCTCGGTTGCCCGGTTGACCGCGGCCTCCGCGGCCAGGTCGAGCGCGGCGGTGGCCTCGTCCAGCAGCAGGATGGCCGGGTCCACCAGGTAGGCGCGGGCCAGCGCGATCAGCTGCCGCTGGCCGGCGGCCAGGTTCCGGCCCCGCTCAGTCACCTCGTGGGCAAACCCGCCGGGCAGCCGGGAGATCATCTCGATGGCGCCGACCCCGCGCGCGGCGGCCTCGACCTCTGCGTCGCTGGCATCCGGCCGGCCGTAAGCGATGGCATCGCGGACCGTGCCGGCGAACAGGTAGGCCTCCTGCGGCACCACGCCGAGCTGCTGCCGGTAGGCGGGCAGGTCGTACTCCCGGACGTCGGTGCCGTCGATCAGGACCCGGCCCGCGGTGACGTCATAAAACCGCGCGATGAGCTTGACTAGCGTCGACTTGCCGGCGCCGGTCTGGCCGACCAGCGCCACCGTCTCGCCGGGCGCGATCGACAGGTCGACCCCGCGGATGGCCTGAACCCGCTGCCCGGTGTAGCCGAACTGAACGCCCGACAGCTCGATCTGCCCGCGGAGGCGGCCGGGCCGGACCGGATCAGCGGCTGGCGGCGTGCTGGTCGGCGTCTGCAGCAGGCCCTTGATCCGCTGTAGCCCGACGTTGGCCTGCTGGTAGCCGTCGAACACCTGGGACATCTGCTGGATCGGGGAGAAGAGCTGATCGACCCACAGCAGGTAGGCGATGAGGCTGCCAGCCGTCAGCGCGTTGTTGTGCACTTCGCTCGCCGCGGCGAACAGGATCACCGCGCCGGCGACCGTCGAGAGCGCCTGCACGAACGGGAAGTACACCGCGATCATCCGCTGCGCTCGCAGCCGGGACTTGCGATAGGCGCCGGACAGGCCAGCGAACCGGTCGGAGTTGACCTGCTCGCGCCGGTAGGCCTGGGCCACCCGGAGTCCGGCCACGTTCTCCTGCAGGTCGGCGTTGACCGCGCTGACCTTCTCCCTGGCCTCGGTGTAGGCGCGGGACGATTTGCGCCGGAAGATCACTGTCGCCGCGATCAGGAACGGCAGGAACAGGCACAGGATGAGGCCGAGCCGCAGGTTCAGTACCAGCATGAGGATCAGCACGACGACAAACGTCAGCACCGAGTTCACCATGGTGATCAGCCCGGTCTGGAAGAACGAGGACAGCGCGTCCACGTCCGTGGTCATCCTCGTCATGATGCGGCCGGTCAGCTCGCGCTCGTAGAAGTCCAGGCCGAGCCGCTGCAGGTGGGAGAAGATCTTGACTCGCAGCGTGTACAGCAGCCGCTCGCCGTTGCGTCCGACCACGATGGTCTGGGCCCAGTTCACGGCCCAGTCGCCGAGCACGATGGCCAGGCCGATGGCCGAAACAGCCAGGATGCTGTCCAGCCGCGCCTGGAAGCTGAGCATGGTCTTCTCGACTCCGTTGTCGATGCCGTTCCTGACCAGCAGCGGCATGACCGTGCTGGCAACGGCGTCCAGCGCGTCCAGGAGGAGCCCGATGCCGAGCGCGATCGCGAACGGCCGCAGCAGCTTACGCAGCGTGAAACGCGGATCGGGTGCGCGGGCGAACTGCTTGTCCACGCCCGGGTCCTCATTGGCCGGCGGCAGTGCCGCGACCTTGGCCAGCAGTTCGGGGGAGGCGGGGACACCGGCCATCCAGCCGCCACCCATGGCGCCGCCGGACAGGGCCGCGCCGCGCTGGGCCGCGCCGCCGCCGCGGCCGCCGGCCATGCCCCCGCCGCTGACGTGGCCGCGGCCGATGCCGGCCGCGGCGGTGGTGGCGAGTTGCTTGCTGGCAGCGTCCGACGGGCCCGACCCGCCCGTGGCCGCCCTGGCTGCGCCGGACTCGGCTCCGCGCTGCGTCGCCGGCCAGAGCGCCGGCGTGATCCGGCCCGGAGCGGGCGCGGCCCGGCAGGCGGCGGCGTTGGTGGCGGCCTCGTTCCGGTAGTAAGAAATCTCGCCCGCATCGGTGCCCTCGGCGTCGTCGCCCGGACCAGCGAGCAGCAGCCGGTACTCCGGGCACCGCGCGGTCAGCTCCTCGTGCGTGCCCTGGTCGACGAGGCGGCCTTCGTCGATGACCGCGATCTGGTCGGCCAGGTCCAGGGTGGAGCGGCGGTGCGCGATCAGCAGTGTGGTGCGGCCTGCCATCACCTTGCGGAGGGTCGCGTGGATCTGCGCCTCGACTCGCGCGTCGATGGCCGAGGTCGCGTCATCCAGGATCAGAATCGACGGGTCGGTGATCAGCGCGCGAGCCAGCGCGACGCGCTGCCGCTGGCCGCCGGAGAGGGTGAGCCCTTGCTCACCGACCACGGTGTCATAGCCGTCAGGCAGCCCGAGTATGAACTCCTCCGCCTCGGCGGCCCTGGCCGCGGCGACGACCTGCTCCCGCGTGGCGTCCGGGCGGCCGTAGGCGATGTTGTTGCGGACGCTGTCGGAGAACAGGAAGCTCTCCTCCAGCACCAGGCCGATCGAGGCGCGGAGCGAGTCGATGGTGAGATCGCGGACGTCATGGACGCCGACTTTGATCGCCCCGGAGGTGACGTCGTAGAAGCGGGGCAGCAGCAGCGAGACCGTCGACTTGCCGGAGCCGGAGGTGCCGACCAGGGCGAGCGTCTCGCCCGGCCTGACCCGCAGCGACAGGCCGCGCAGCACCGGCTCGGACGGAACGTACCCGAAGTGCACGTCGTCCAGCTCGACCTCGTTGCTGCCCGCGGGCAGCACGATCGCGTCCGGCTTCTCGCGCAGCACTGGCCGCGAGTCGATCACCTCGTAGACCCTGATGACGCTGGCGCGCGCTTCCTGGCCGATGGTGATCAGGTTGGTCAGGGCCCGGACCGGGTTCACCATCTGGGCCAGGTAGGCGGCGAAGGCCAGGAACGTGCCGAGGGTGATCTCGCCCTTGATGGCCATGTAGCCGCCCAGGGCCAGCACGCCGACCTGGCCAAGCGCGGGGATGGCGCCGAGTGCCGGGCTGAATCTGGCCATCATCTTCACGGTGCGGACCCTGGCCGCGTACAGGATGCGGCCGATGCCTTCCAGCCGCTCGATTTCCTGTTCTTCCTGGCCGAACCCCTTGACCACGCGGACGCCGGTGACCGCGCCCTCGACGACGCCGGCCACCTCTCCGGCCTTCTGCTGAGCGTCCCAGCTCGCCGGGAACAGGCGGCGCCGGGAGGCGATGGACAGCACCAGCAGCGCCGGGCCGACAGCCAGCGAGATCAGCGCCAGGGTCGGCGACAGCCAGAACATCACGCCGATCGAGAGCACGAACAGCAGCACGTTGCCGATCAGCATGGGCATCATCGACAGCAGGCTCTGGATCATGTTCAGGTCGGAAATCGACCTGCTGACGATCTGGCCGGTGTGCAGCTGGTCCTGCCGGGCGCCGTCCAGCTTCGTGAGCGAGCCGAACAGGTCCGTGCGCAGATCGTGCTGGACGTCCAGGGAGAGCTGGCCGCCGCGGTAGCGGCGCAGGTAGACCGCGCCGAAGCTGATGACAGCGGCGAGAATCAGCAAGGTGGCGCCCGGCCAGATCGGCTGGTTGTGCGTCAGGATCGCGTTGTCGATGATGTCGCGCTGAATCAGCGGGATCGAGGCCGTGACCAGCGTCGCCACCAGCGATCCGCCGAACGCGACCAGCGACAGGGTCTTGTGCTTCCAGCAGTTCGCGACCAGCCGCCGCAGCCAGCCTTCGCCGTAGCCGGACCCGAGCGCTGCCTTCTCGAGGCCGGGCCAGTCTGAGCCGGGCCAGCTGTCCGCAACGGATTCCGGTTGGTACCCCGCCTCACCGCGGGCCTGCGCTGAGATCGGAAAGTGCCGTTGTGCTGGCCCCGGGCCGTGCGCCTGCTCGAGGCGGCGGGCCGGCTGCCTGCCGGGCGCGCCAGCGCTCCGTCATCGAGTCGTCGAGGTACTGCAGGGCGGCGAGGATCTCGGCGCGGCGGCCGGTGTCGTCGAGCAGCGAGCCGAACCAGGCCGCGTAGGCCTCGTCGGCACGCTCGACCGCGGCCTGGCCGGCCGGGGTGAGGCACAGCCGGACGACCCGGCGGTCGCCGGGCTCGGCCTGGCGGACGGCCAGGCCCGCCGCGACCAGGCTGTCGGCAGTCGAGGTGAGCGTGGGTCTCGCGACGGCGAGCTTCTCGGCCAGCCGGGCCGACCGTTCTCCGCCGCCCCCGATGAGCTTGAGCATGCGGTACTGCTGCGGGCTGACGCCGGAGTGCACCCGCTCCATCACCCGCGACACTCGCAGCATGGTCAGCAGGCCGCCCACTGCTGCCTCGTCGGTCGCTGGCTCGGTCACCCGGAACTCCCTTGGTACGGCACACGTATAGTTCGCCAGTCTAACAACCAGGCTCAGGCAGTTGTTCCCGGCGAAAACGCGTTGACCAGCCCGGCCCGGTCGCCTAGCGTCGCGGAGGCCGGCCGGCAGTCGCAGGCGGGCGCCACCAGCACACCGGAGGCGCGATGCGCCCGGGCAGCCATCCGATCCGGCCGTACCGGCTGTACCTGGTACTTGACTGCGGGATGAGCTTCCTGCTCGGGATTAGCTACGCCACGATTACGGTGTACTGGGTCATCGCCGGGCGGCTGAACCCGCTCCAGCTGCTACTGCTCGGCACGGCGCTGGAACTCAGCTACTTCATTCTCCAGCTGCCGACCGGGGTGCTGGCCGACCTGGTCAGCCGACGGCTGTGCACGCTGGCCGGATTGTTCATCGTCGGGCTCGCGCTGATCATCGAGGGCCTGTCGCCGTCCTTCGGCGGCCTGATGGCCGGCCAGGTGGTGCTAGGCCTCGGCGCGGCGCTGAACAACGGCGCGCAGGAGGCCTGGGTCGCGGACGAGCTAGCCGGGGAGCTCGGCGACGACCGGATGACCGGCGTGTACTTGCGGGCGACCCAGTTCGGGCTCATCGCGACCGTGGCCGGCAGCCTGCTGTCCGGCGTGATCGCGCTCGCCGGACTGAACGCGCCGCTGCTCACCGGCGGCAGCCTCGTCTGCCTGCTCGCGCTCGGGGCCGCGGTCGTCATGCCGGAGAGCAACTTCCGGCCGGTGCGGCTTCCCGCCTTGGCTGCTTCCGCGCGGTCCCCGGCCGGTGCCACCGCGCTGACCGCAAGCGCCGGCGAGATCCTCCGGCAGTCGGGGGCTCTGCTGGCCAGCCAGACGCGGTCGGCGCGGCGGTCGGTAATCGCGGTGCCGGGGCTGGTCCTGCTGTTCGGCATGACGCTGTTCGCCGGCCTGTGGAGCGAGGGCTTCGACCGGCTCTGGGGCGCGTTCCTCATCAGGGACATCGGGTTTCCCCGGCTTGGCGGGCTGCATCCGGCGATGTGGTTCAGCTTCTTCGCCTGCGCCGCCGCCGCGGCAGGACTCGGCTCGACCGAGCTGGCCCGGCGCCGCACCGAACGGCTCGGACCCGACTCGGTCACCGGCGGCCTGCTGGTGGCAATCGTCGCTATCGGCGCGGCCACCGTCGCCATGGCCGCCGCGCATGGTTTCGCGCTGGTCGTCGGGGCCTACATCGCGGTCTCGGTACTCCGCCCGGTGCTCGACCCGCTGCTGTCGGGCTGGATGATCACCAGGATCGAGCCGTCAGTCCGGGCCACGGCGCTCTCGGCCAAGGACATGTTCGACAGCGCGGGCCAGATCGCCGGCGGCCCGGTCATCGGCGTCATCGGCAGCGCTCGCGTCCCTCCGGATCGCGCTGCTGACGAGCGCGGCCGCGCTGGCCCCGGCGGGTGCGTGCGTGGCAGCGGCGAGCCGCCGCATCAGGCCCAGGACCACCGGGAGCGTGGCGGACGCCGAGGCAGCTGAGTCCGGGCCGGCGGAGGCGGCGGAGACCCCCGGACTACCGTTGGGTAACCCCGGTCTATCCAGTTGATCACTCTTTCGCGATTATTGACGCTATGGTGAACGCCGCATCGCTCATCGATGACACGCAAGAACAGCTCCGCGACGCTGGTTACCTGGCGGACGCGGCGACCGGGACGGTCGTCCATCTCGCCGCTGCGCTGAGCAAGCCGGTGCTGATCGAGGGCCCGGCCGGAACCGGGAAGACTCAGCTGGCCAAGAGCGTGGCCGTGATGACCGGCAAGCCGCTCATCCGGCTGCAGTGCTACGAGGGCCTGGACGAATCCAAAGCCATCTACGAGTGGGACTACCGGCGCCAGCTGCTGCAACTGCAGCTTGTACTCCGGCGGCGACAGCACCGACCTCGGCGTGGCCGGCATCTTCGGCGAGGAGTTCCTGCTCAGCCGCCCGCTGCTGGCGGCCATCCGGTCCGAGAATCCCGTCGTGCTGCTCATCGACGAGGTCGACCGGCTCGACATGGAGGCCGAGGCGCTGCTACTGGAGGTGCTGTCGGAGTATCAGGTCTCGATTCCCGAGCTCGGCACTGTCACCGCGCGGCACATCCCGCAGGTGTTCCTGACCTCGAACAACACCCGCGACCTATCCGAGGCGCTGAAGCGGCGGTGCCTGTACCTGCATCTGGGCTATCCGAGCGTGGAGCGGGAGGCTGAGATTGTGCAGCTGCACGTTCCCGAACTTAATGTTCATCTGGCGCAGGAGATCGCCGCGCTCGTCGCGATGCTGCGGTCTGCTGATCTGAAGAAGCCGCCGTCGATCTCCGAGACCGTCGACTGGGCGCGCACCCTGCTCGCTCTCGGGGCGGCTGAGCTGTCGGACGAGATGACCCGGCAGACGCTGTCGGTGCTGCTGAAGTACGAACGGGACATCTCGACGGCGCTGGCTGAGCTCTCCCTGGCCTGACCGTGCCGGCTGCAGAAAGCACCCTCACCGCGCTGGTCGACGAGCTGCGCGGGGTCGGCGTGGGCATCTCGGTGGGCGAGCACCTGGACGCGGCCAGGGCCCTGGCCAGCATTCCGCTCGCGGACCTGGACATCGTCCGGTCGAGCCTGCAATGCGTCCTGGTCAAGCGGGCGGAGCATCTCGATGCGTTCAACGTCCTGTTCAACCTTCATTTTGCCGGAACGAGGCCGTCCGACCCCGGGCCGTTCGCCGAGCTCGCGGATGCCGATCTCGCAGCCGCGCTGCGCGCGGCGATCAAGGCAGCGGACCCGGCAGCCCTGCGGCAGCTCGCTGACGAGTACGTGCGCCGGTTCGCCGCACTGGAACCAGGCGCCCCGGTGGCCGGGGTCTTCGCCATGATCGCGGCCAGCCAGGCGGCTGACCTGGACGGCATCCGGGCGGAGCTGCTCGCTGCGATGGCCGGCCAGCGCGCCGGTGAGGGCGGTGCCGGCGAAGGCGGCGGTGGCGGCGGCTCCGGTGGGGGCTGGACCGCCCGCGGGTCCGCCGCCATCAGCGAACGCCTGGACCGGGCCGCGGCTGACCGTGCCGTCGACCGGTTCAGCAGCGAGCTGCAGGCCGCGATCCGGCGGGCGCTCGTCGCCGACCGGGGCGCCCGCGCCGTCAGCAAGACCATGCGAGTGCGGCTGGCGCAGGACATCGACATCGCCACGGCGTCGGCGGCCGAGCTGGAGTCGATGGTCAGCTCGATCGGGCCGCTGGCCCATCAGCTCAGCAAGATCCTGGCCCAGCAGGAGTACCGCAAGCGGCGCCTGTCGATCCGGCGCACGCTGCATCTGGCCATGGGCACCGGGGGAGTGCCGTTCCGCATCGCGACCGAGCCCGCGCCGCCGCCGAAACCCGAGATCGTCGTGCTCTGTGACGTGTCCGGGTCGGTGGCGACGTTCTCCCGGTTCACGCTCAACCTGCTGATCGCGCTGGACAGCAGGCTCAGCAGGCTGCGGGCGTTCTCGTTCGTGGACGGCCTGTCGGAGATCACCGAGCTGGTCAGCGAAGCGCGCTCGGCCGGGCGGCAGCTTGCCCAGGCCGAGGCGGCCCGCGGCGCGATCCGGTGGAACGGCAGCTCCGACTACGGCCACGTGCTGCGCGATTTCGCCCGCGACTACGCCCGGCAGTTCTCCCGTCGTACCGTCGTGCTGGTCGTCGGCGACGCTCGCACGAACTACCTGAATCCGGCGGCCGAGTCGCTGGCCGAGGTCAGCGACCGGGTGGGCAAGCTGTACTGGCTCAACCCGGAGCCGCGGCGCTACTGGAATCAGGGCGACTCGGTGATGGCGACCTATGCGCCGCTGTGCTCGCAGGTGCGCGAGTGCAGCACGCTGCGCCAGATCGCCGATTTCGTCACATCGCTGGCGGTCCGCTGACTGGCCGGGTTACCGCGAGCGCCCGGTCGTGACCTGATAGGTCAGGAACGCGAAGGTGCCGTCACCGTGGCAGCCGGTCAGGGCCAGGCTGCTCGCGCCGAGCCGCCGGGGCAGGAGCAGGCGCGCCGGCCCCGAGCGTGGCCGGGGCAATCGCCAGGATGATCTCGTTCAGCAGACCGTGATCAGCGAACTGGCCGACGAGCTCGCCGCCGCCGACCAGCCAGACGTTGCGGTCGGCGGCGGCGGCGGTCATCTCCTGGTGGACCGCGCGAACGTCGTCGCTGACGAAGCTGATCCGGGCGCCGGGTACGACGGGGAGCTGGCGGTGGGTGAAGATCCACGCGGGCGTGTCACCGTAGTACGCCTGCCACTTGCCTGGCTGGTCGAGCAGGCGCTCGTGCTCAAGCACCCACTCGTAGGTGGCGGCGCCCATCGCCATCGCCCCGACGCCGCCGAAGAATTCGGCGAAGCGCTTGTTCCTTGCCTCGGTCGCCGCCGCTGTCGCGGTGGCCTCGGCCTGGAAGAGCCAGTCCAGGGAGTTGTCGGCGTCGGCGATGAAGCCATCGATGCTGCTGGCAACCAGGTACTGAGTCGTGGTCATGACCGCATCGTGCCAGCCCCTGCCGACATCGCGCCTGCGGCACGAGTCACCGCCTGCTGACGGCACCGGGCAAGCGCGCGCTCAGGAGGCCGAGTATGAGCGCCCAGGACGCGCACCCGATCGCGAGCACGCCCCACGGCAGCTGACTGTTCACCGTGAACAGCCAGCTGAACAAGGCCGGGGCGAGCGCCGATCCGGCGCCCCAGGAGAGCTGGTACACGCCGAGGTAGCGGCCGCGGACCGGCTCTGGCGCGACGGCGACGACGAGGTCATTGAGCGCCGGTCCCTGCACCATCTCGGCGGCGGTGAACACCAGAACCGCCGCGAACAGCGCCGGGATGACCGCGGCGCCCGGCAGCGAGCCGGTGGCCCAGAACATCGCGAACGCGACGGTCCAGATGGCGGCGGCCAGTTGCAGCATCCGGGCCGGGATCAGGCGCCCGACCGCCCGCGACAGCACAGTCTGGCCCACTGCGACGACAGCGGTATTGACCGCGAACAGCAGGCCAGCCAGCCAGGCCGGCTGGTGCAGCGCGCGGATCAGGTAGACCGCCAGCAGCACGTCGAGCACGAGCGCGCACAGGACGAACAGCAGGTTCGTGGCCACGATCAGCATGAACGGGCCGTCCGCGAGCGCCGTCCTGAAGCCAGCAGGGCGGGGGCCGGGCGATTGCGGCTCTGCCCTGGCTGTCGCGAGCCCGGCGGCCGCTGAGCCGCGGGCGCTCGCTGGCGCCGGGACCAGCGGAACACCAGGGCCGCGGCGGCCAGGTAGCTCACCGCGTTGACTGCGGCGAGCGCGTGGTAACCGGCGTCGGTGCCGATGCTGACCGCGACCGAGCCCAGCAGTCCGCCAAGGCCGAAGCCGGTGTTACGCAGCGCGCGCTGGAAGGCGAACCAGCGCGACCGGTCGGCCGCGGCAAAGGCGTCTCCGATGAGGGCAAGATTCGCCGTCCAGTACAGCCTGCTGCCGCACGCGGCCGCGAGCGCGAAGACGATGAGCTGCCAGGCCTGGCCGACGATCAGGTAACCGGCGAAGGCGAGCCCGGACAGCAGATTCGCCGCGATGACGAGGTTCGCGGCCGGGAGCCTGTCCAGCAGGACGCCCGCCGGGATGACTGTGCCGATGGCGGCGAAGCCGGCGACCGACAGGCAAAGGCCGATGGACGGCAGCGTGAGGGTGGTCGTGTGCAGGAAGTAGACGAGGGCGAACGGGACGAACAGCCCGTCGCCGAGACTGTCCACGATCAGCGATGCCGTCAGCGATCGCTGCCCGGACAGGTCCGGCAGGCCGAGCCGCTCTCTGGCGGTATGCTTCCGGCTCGGTCGCAGTTCGGTGTCCATCGCCTATATAGGCTAGGACAAATATTGTTCAGAGGCTATGCTTTAAATCGTGGCGACCAAGACCACCGTGCTGGCAGCCGAGGCGGCGCTTCTGCGCGCGCTCGCCCATCCGGTACGGCTCGGGATCATGCGGTACATCGCGGAGCGCCCGGAGACGTGCGCGTGCGATTTCGCCGAGCTGTTCGGGGTGGCGCAGCCTACCGCCAGCCAGCATCTGAAGGTGCTCCGCGATGCCGGGCTGGTCAGGACCAGGCGGCGCGGGACTCAGATCTGTTACTCGGCCGACCCGGCCGGGCTGCAGCGGGCGCAGCAGGTACTGCTCGCGCTCCAGCCGCCTGACCTGCGCGCCGGGCCGGCGATCGCGGCCGGCTGACTGGCGCCGCCGGGGCTTTCTGGCAGGCTGGGGTTATGGCGACTGAATCTGTGCACCGGAGCCTTACGGTCGAGCGCGTGGCGGCGGGCCGGTTCGCCGCGGCGAACCCGCGCGGCGGCACGATGATGTTCGGCACTGGCCAGGACGAGGAGTTCACGCCGACGGAGCTGCTGCTGATCGCCATCGGCGGCTGCACGGCGATCGACGTCGACATCCTGACCTCGCGCCGCGCTGAGCCCGACTCGTTTCAGATCGCGGTCGACGCCGACAAGGTACGCGATCACGACGGCAATCGTCTGGCCGACATTCAGGTGACCTACCGGATCACCTTCCCGGCGGGGCCGGACGGCGACAAGGCGCGAGCGCTGCTGCCTGAGGCCGTCCGGCAGTCGCATGACCGGCTGTGCACGGTCGGCCGGACCGTCGAGCTGCCGACCCCGATTAACGACGTGATCGAGTAGCTGTCGACGAGCCGCTGCCTGCATTTGGTACTGCCATAGCCGGACCAGATGCAGGCAGCGGCCGCGGGTGGCGGCTAGTTGCGTCAGTAGGACAGCAGGCCGGCCGGGCTGGGCGCCGCGAACTCGACCCGCAACACGGTCTGCCCCCCCGGCAGTTGTACTGACGTCGCGGATACTGACGTTGCGCTGAGCGGGACGTACGGAGGGCGGAGTGCTTGCAAGCCGGCCAGCAGCGACGAGAGGTACTGGCTGGCGCTCAGGTGAGCGGCAGTATCGCTCTCCGCCAGGTAGGCAAACCGCAGTGGCACTCCTGGTCCGGCACCGGGCGCCGACGTGCCGAATCCGAGGATGTCCAGCGGCTGCTTCACAGCCAGGAACGCAATCGCGGTTTCGAGCCGCGAGTCGACCTGGCCGCTCGTGAGCTGACTGGCGGCACTCCCGGCGAGGGTGATCTTCTTATTGGCCACTAGCTCCGCGCCCGCCTGCTTCCTGGCGAGCATGTCCTTGCTGACCGCGGTGCGGAATGCGCTCGGGCCGCTCTGCGCGATCACCCGGACGTCGATCCGGTTGGTGCCAGCGCCGAAACTCGCGATCAGCTCCGGCGCGTAGACGGCGGCCAGCTTGCTGCCGAACTGGCTGCGCACATCTTCGGACGCGATCACGAGCTCGGAGCCGTAGGGATCGGTGGCCGTCGGCTGGAGCACGTTCAGGTCACCGGCCGGGAAACCGTGCTGGGCCAGGTCATTGCAGACGACGGCGTCGCAGGTCACCACGATGTTCCGGGCAACCTGGCTGAGGATCCAGGTCACCGCCCGGCTCCGGGTTGCGGCCTCGGATGCGATGCTCTGGCTGCCGTTGGCAGCGGAGCCGCCGGCGTTCGGCGTTCCTGAGCCGACGTGGAATACCGCCGTAGCGACCAAGGCGGCCAGCACGACGACGATCGCGATGAGCACACCAGCCAGTCGCCACCGGCGTGCTGGTCTCCCGGCCAGCAGGCGTCCCCGCTTCTTGCTGCGCGGGGGCACGGCAACTGGCGGGGGGACACTGCCGGACGGCGAGGCCCCGCCAGGGGAGCGGGATGGCCGCCGCGGTGCGGATGCCGGCGTCGCCGCGACCGGCGGACTGGCTGAGGCTGGCGGGGCTGCTGAGGTCGGCGTCGCGGATGTGGCTGACGGGGCTGGTGTGGCTGACCGGGCTGGTGTGGCTGGTGAGGTGGTGTCCGCGGGGGCGGTGTCGCGGTGGGTGCTGGCGGGCGCTGTGGGTGCGGGGCGGTGCGCTGTGGGTGCGTTGCTGGCGCTGTGGGTGTGGCGTGCCGCGGTGGGCGCGGTGGGTGCGGGTGCGGTGGGTGTGAGTGCGGTGGGTGATGGTGTCGCGGTGGGTGACGGCGCGGTAGTGGTGTCCGGCGATCGCGGGCCGCCGCAGGAGTCCGGCCGCGGAGGCGGCCATCGCGGTCGGCGACGGCGCGTCAGTGGCCGCGGAGTCCGGCGACCGCGCTGGCGCTGGCGCTGGCCTTGCAGGCACCGGGCCGGCGGGGCGCGTCGGATTCGGGACCTGGCGGGATCGCAGCCGGGGCGCGGGCTGAATGGCGCTGGTCCCCGGTGCGCGCTGCGGCAGTTGCCCGCTGGGCGAAGCGAACTTCGCCGGGGCCGCCGGGCGCGCTTCTGGCGATGCGGCCTGGCTCACGAGGCCGTCGGCGGGCACGGGCAGGAAACCGCGCCGGATCTGCCCCGGCGTCCGTCCGTTGACGCCCGGAACGCGCCGCGGCAGATCGCTCGATCGCTCTTGCGGCTGACGGTCGTTGCCTGCCATGCACACACCCCCCCTGCGGGCTCGCGGCACCACGCGCCCCAGTCAGAGGAACCAGCGCAACACAGCTTCCGTATCTGTTCAACCGAAACGCGCCATAAGCTGCGATCTATCGCACTGCGAGCCCGCGCTCTCACTCTGCGCGACGGCCATTAACCCGGCAGGCTCGCGACGTAGTCGTCGAAGCGGCGCAGGCTGGTCTCGAATCCGGTGCGCGCTTCCGGCGCGGCCAACATCGCGGGCACGTTCGCCTGGTGCGTCACCACCTCGGTCCGGCCGTCCCCGAGATCGGTGAAGGTGATCGTTGTGGTCATGCCTCCGGCCCCGGCCGGCTCGGTCCAGACCAGCTTCTCCGGCCTCAGTACCTCGACGAACACGGCGTGCATCGTGAACTGGCTGCCGTCCGCGAGGCTGACCATGACGGTCTCGAAGGTGCCGCCCGGGCGCAAGTCGACCGTGATGCCGTCGACCGGCGTGGTCGTGCCATCCGGGCCCCAGAAGCGGGTCAGGTGCTCGGGCTGCGTCATGCAGTCAAAGAGCAGCTCCCGGCTGGCACGGTGAACGCGCCGGTAGGTGAACTCGGCTGGCGGCGTCATCCGGAGGCCTCCCTGGAGCCGGTGCCGGAATGCTCGTCCGCCAGCCGCGCGAGGTGCTGGTCGAGGCGGTCGTAGCGCTCGTGCCAGAGCTGGCGGTTGCGGTCGACCCAGTCCGCCGCGATGTCGAGGCCGGCAGGCTCGATCCGGCACGGGCGGGCCTGCGCGGCCCGCGAGCGGGAAATGAGCCCGGCTCGCTCCAGCACCTTAAGGTGCTTCGACACGGCCTGCTGGGTCAGCGCGAATGGCTCGGCAAGCTGCCCGACCGTTGCTTCGCCTGCGGTCAGCCGGGTCAGGATAGCGCGCCGGGTGGGATCGGCCAGCGCAGCGAAGGTAACGCTGAGCTCGTCGGCCGCCGTGGTGGTCATCGGGTGGTCAGCGACCAGGCACGGGCGGCGCCGTCGCCGTGGAAGCGGTCCCGCGGGATCCGCCGGCCGGCCAGCAGCGGAAGCAGGTCCCGGCTGTGGCCGGCGAGCAGCTCGCCCTGGCCGCCGGTCCAGCCGAGGTCGGTCGCCGATAGCGCGATCCCGGTCAGCGGGAACCCGAAGAGCGTCGCGCCAGCCTTCTGCCCGGTGACGTCATCGGCCAGCACGGCGTCCGGGCCGAGATTCAGCGGGCTGATGACCGAGTCGAGCACCGTGGTCATGGCGGCGGCCGGGATGTCGTAGGCCAGCGAAAGCGGCCAGCCGATGTCAAGGCCGTGGATCAGGTCGTGACTGAGCGACCCGGCGAGACCGCCGCCGGGAGGAGCCCACGGGATTGTCGGCGTTGTCCCGCAGCACCGCGACCAGCTCAGCCGGCGGCAGGTGGCTGTCGCGGCCGGCGATCTGGTCGGAGAACGCCGTGAAGTCGCCGCCGCAGCGCTGGAGGCCGGTCATGAATTCGGTCTTAGAGATCCGGAACGGCATCGTCTGATGGGCCAGCACATGAACCGGGGTCCAGCCGGCACACAGCGACTCGCCCTGCCACTGCTCCGCGGTGAGCCCGTCCAGCGCGTCCGCCAGAGCGCGCCGGTGGGCCGCGATGAGGTCCATCATGGCCGCCTCCTTCTAAACTAGATGGTTGTACAACCAGAGAGTTTAGAAGGAGGCAGCGGCTTGCGGTCAACTCGGTCGCCGTCAAACCGGACCCGGCGCGGGCTAGCAGTCGGGCTCCTCGTAGCAGGCCACCTTCGTGGGCGGCCTGATCGCCTGCGGGAACGTGAAGACCTGGTGCGGATCGTATTGCGCCTTGGTCTGCGATAGCCGGGGATAGTTACCGCCGTAGTACGCCTGCTGCCAGTTCGCCAGGCTCGGGTCCGCGTAGTTCTGGTACGCCTGCCCGCTGGCGAACGGGTGCACCGACTTGTAGTAGGAGTTGATCCAGTTGCGCTGGTTGGCCACGCCGCCGCTGGAACCGGGCCAGGTCCAGCTGGTGTAGTACTGAGCCTGGAACAGTGCGGTGCGGTGCACGAACGCGGTGGCGCCGGGCTTGGGCCGGTTGATGGCGCCGCCCAGCGCGTCGAAGGCGATGCTGCCGGCGCCGCCCGCCGCGCCCCTGATGCCGCGCAGCCGCTCCGCTCCGGTCAGCAGTGCGCTGATGGCGGCGTTGCCAAGCGGCTTGGTGAAGATGTCGGACTTGGCGAGGAACGGCACCCGGGGCAGGCTGCCGCCAGGTGGCGTGTCGCAGCCGCGCACCGCCGAGCAGCCCGCGTAATGCAGCATCGCGCCGAGGTAGCTGTAGGGCGTGACCGTGGCCGCCGACGAGCGTGCCCACCAGGTGGTAGAGCTTGTCCAGCTGAGCCCGCGCGCCGGCGACGGAGCCAACGAAGCTGCCGGCCACGAAGACGATCGGCGCATGGCCGAAGGAGCCGCCGAGGAAGAGCTCCGACCAGAGGTTGTCGGGTCCGTGCGGTGCCCAGGCCTGCCAGCCCTTGATCACCCTGGCTGCCTGCGCCCACGGCCAGGGCGCGTAGAAGAGCACCAGGCTGCGCAGATTGTGCGTCGTGAAGGTGAACGAGGTGGCAACGCCGAAGTTGCCGCCGCCGCCGCCGCGGCTGGCCCAGTACAGGTTCGGGTTGCTCTTCTCGTCGCAGGTCCGGGTGACCCCGTCCGCGGTCACCACATCGAGGGACCTGAAGGTTGTCGCAGGTCAGGCCGTAGAGCCGGCCGAGCGCGCCGACTCCGCCGCCGAGCGTCAGGCCGGCGATGCCGACGGTCGGGCAGGTCCCGCCCTGGCACTGCCCTGCCCCTGGTGGCCAGGCCGCCGTAAAAGTCGATCAGGTCGATGCCGGTGCCGACGGTGACCGTGCTGGTCCCGAACCGCATCGAGTTCATTTCCGAGATATCGAGTATGAGCCCGTTGTTAACGCTCGACCAGCCGCCGTAACTATGCCCGCCGGACCGGACCCGGACCGGGAGCTTGAACCTGACCACGAACGCGATGCACGCCGCCACATCGGCATTGCGCTTGCAGTAGGCAACACCGGACGGCTTGAGCGAGTCCCATTGCGGGCTGAACAGTTCCTTGGCGAAGTTGTAGCCCGCCTGGCCGGGCAGGTACAGCTTGCCGGTGGACAGCTTGCGGCGCAGCGCGTCCCAGTCGGCCTTCGACGGCGTCGTGCTGGTGCCGGCCAGCCAGGTCGACCGGGCCGAGGCGGCGGGCCCGAGGAAGCCGCCGGCCAGCAGGGCGGCACCGATCGCGCCCGAGCCGAGCAGGAAGCCGCGCCGGCCGGGCCCCGGCTCCGCCAGGGCCTGGCCCGGCTGAGCGAGTACCTGCCCGGCTGCGCGAACCGCGGCTGGTTCAGACCGGGAACGAGCGGAGACGCCTCCCGGAAGCCCGGCAGCGCGAGGTGAGAGTCGCCGAGAGCCGACCCGGGGATCGCGGCATGGGCGAGGAAGGAATGCGCGTGCTGCGGGATGAGCCGGGCACCCTCGGCGGCCAGCGCGTTTCTCGCTGTCTGCGGGTCCAGGACGGCGTACGGATCGCGCCCCGCCGCTGCCGGTAACTCCGGAACTGCTTCGGCCGGAAGCCGAGGCGCCGGAATCCGCGCTGGAATCGGCATGGGAATCCGCGCCGCGGCCGGCTGGTCGCCTTGCGGGCTGGCCCGCGTTCCTGATCCGTCATGGTGCCCCCGTTTGACTCGCCGTGTCGTCACGTCAAGTAATCACATCCGACACGGAGAGTAATCGAAGTTGACGGAATTTTGGCTGAGCCGCTCCGAGGACGGCCGGAGCCGGTTACCCGGCTGTCGCCGCGACAGCCACCGCGACCGCGACCCGGACGGAGCCGCCGTCGCCGACGGCCTGCGACCCGGCGCTCGACGGCCGCCTCCGGCCGCACGTCGACGGCGACCGCGAGGGTCTCCGCGGCCAGGAAGTCCGCGTGGGTGAGCACGGCCTCGGCCACCGGCCCGTCGGCCCCGATCGTCAGCGTGATCCGGTCCGACACCGCGAGGCCGGCTGTCCGCCGGGCCTGCTGGACGATCCGCACCACGTCCCGCGCGGTGCCCTCGGCGGCCAGTTCCGGCGTGACGGCCGTGTCCAGCTCCACCAGCCCGGTGTTCCCCGGCAGCGCCGAGGTCGAGTCCGGGTGGGCGGCCGCGAGGCGGACCTCGTATTCGCCGGGTTCGAGCGCGACGCCCGCGGCGGTCACCGAGTCACTGGTTCTGACCACGTTCCCGGCCTTGATCGCCTTGATGACGTCCTGCACTCTGGCGCCCACCCTCGGCCCGAGAACGCGCGGGTTGACGGCCAGCTCGAAGGTGCCGAGGCTGGCCGGGTCGGCCGACAGGGTGACCTCCTTGACGTTCACCTCGTCGGCGATCAGGTCGGCATACGGCGCGAGCGACTCCGCGTCCGGGTGGGCCACGGTCAGCCGGGCCAGCGGCAGCCGGACGCGCAGCTGCCTGGCTTTGCGCAGGCCGAGCGCCGTGCTGCAGACGGACCGGACGAGGTCCATCGCGCTGGCCAGCTCCGCGTCTTCCGGCCAGGACGACAGCTCCGGCCAGTCGGCCAGGTGCACGCTCTCGCCGCCGGTCAGCCCGCGCCAGATCGCCTCGGTAGTCAGCGGCAGCAGCGGCGCGGCGGCCCGGCAGACCGCCTCGAGCACCGTCCACAGCGTGTCAAGCGCGCCGGTGTCACCGGCCCAGAACCGGTCCCGCGACCGGCGGATGTACCAGTTGGTCAGCACCTCGACGAACTCGCGGAGCTCCTGGCAGGCACCGCCGACGTTGTACACGTTCAGCAGCTGCTCCATCTGCGTGACCGCGGAGCGGGTCTTGGCCAGGATGTAGCGGTCAAGCACGTGCGGGCTCGCGGTCGATGACTTCGCCTCGTACGACTCCGCGTTCGCGTACAGCGCGAAGAAGTAGTAGGAGTTCCACAGCGGCAGGATCGCCTGCCGCACCGCGTCTCGCACGCCCGGCAGCGACACCGCGATGTCGCCGCCGCGCAGGATCGGGCTGGCCATCAGCAGCCAGCGCATCGCGTCCGAGCCGTAGCCGTCGAAGACCTCGTTGACGTCCGGGTAGTTGCGCAGGCTCTTGGACATCTTGAGCCCGTCGCTGCCGAGCACGATGCCGTGGCAGACGCAGTCCCGGAAGGCCGGGCGGTCGAACAGCGCTGTCGCGAGCACGTGCAGCGTGTAGAACCAGCCGCGGGTCTGCGGCGTGTACTCCACGATGAAGTCGCCGGGGTAGTGGCTGTCGAACCAGTCCGCGTTCTCGAACGGGTAGTGCACCTGGGCGAACGGCATTGACCCGGACTCGAACCAGCAGTCAAGCACCTCCGGCACCCGGCGCATCACCGACTTCCCGGTCGGGTCGTCCGGGTTCGGCCGGGTCAGGTTGTCGATGCCGGGCCGGTGCAGGTCGGCGGGCCGGACGCCGAAGTCGCGCTCCAGCTCGTCCAGCGAGCCGTACACGTCGGTCCGGGGGTAATTCGGGTCGTCGCTCTGCCAGACCGGGATGGGGGAGCCCCAGAACCGGTTCCGGCTGATCGACCAGTCCCGCGCATTCGACAACCACTTGCCGAACTGGCCGTCCTTCACGTGCGCTGGCACCCAGGTGATCTGCTGGTTCAGCTCCACCATGCGGTCGCGGAACTTCGTCACCTCGACGAACCAGCTGGACACCGCCTTGTAGATCAGCGGGTTCCGGCAGCGCCAGCAGTGCGGGTAGGAGTGGGTGTACGCCTCGCGGCGGACCAGGCTGCCCTGCTCGCGCAGCTTCGCAGTGATGCCGGCGTTAGCGTCGAAGACGTGCTGCCCCTCGAAGTCGGGCACGACCGAGGTGAACTGGGCGTGCTCGTCCACGGTCAGCACCGTCGGGATGCCGGCCTCGTTGCAGGCGAGCGCGTCGGCCTCGCCGTAGGCCGGTGCCATGTGCACCACGCCGGTGCCGTCCTCGGTGGTGACGTCGCCGGACAGGATCACCCGGAACGCGTCCGCGGTGCCGAACTTCGCGTCGTCGGTCAGGTAGTCGAACAGCGGCTCGTACTTCCGCCCGGCCAGCTGCGCCCCGGTCAGTTCGCCCACCACAGCGGCGCCCTCGAGTTCCCGCTCGTAAGCGGCCTGCCGGTCGCGGGCCAGGATGTAGCGCTCGCCGTCTTTCTCCAGCACCGTGTAGGTGATGTCAGGCCCGACCGCAGCGGCCAGGTTCGATGGCAGCGTCCACGGCGTGGTGGTCCAGGCCAGCAGCCACTCTCCGGTCTCCAGCTTGAACCGGACGGTGACCGACGGGTCCTGCCGGTCGCGGTAGGTGTCCTCGTCCATCCGCAGCTCGTGGTTGGACAGCGGAGTCTCGCACCGCCAGCAGTAGGGCAGGACCTTGAAGCCCTGGTAGACCAGGCCCTTGTCCCACAGCTGCCTGAACGCCCACATGACGCTTTCCATGTACGGCGTCTCGAGGGTCTTGTAGTCGTTGTCGAAGTCGACCCAGCGGGCCTGGCGGGTGACGTAGTCGCGCCATTCCCTGGTGTACCGGAGCACGGACTCACGGCAGGCCTGGTTGAACTTCTCCAGGCCCATCTCGATGATCTCGGCCTTGCCGGAGATGCCGAGTATGCGCTCGGCCTCGACCTCGGCGGGCAGCCCGTGGCAGTCCCAGCCGAACCGGCGCTCGACCCGGCGGCCCTGCATGGTGCGGAACCGCGGCACCAGGTCCTTGACGTAGCCGGTGATCAGGTGGCCGTAGTGCGGCAGGCCGTTGGCGAACGGCGGGCCGTCGTAGAAGACGAACTCGCTGTCGGCCGGGCGCTGCTCGACCGACTTGCGGAAGGTATCGTTCGCGGCCCAGTAGGCCAGCACGCCTTCCTCAAGCTCGGGAAAGCTGGGCTGGGCCGGGACGCCGCTCGCGGCCTGGCCGGCAGCCTTGGCCGTCTCGGCCCGTGGGTAAACGCTCATCTGGTGGTTCGTCCTCGCGGCGCTGGGTGTAGCTCGTCAGCGCGAGGACGACGCGCCCGCTCCCGCGCGGGCGTACCGCGGTACCACCTCGCTTGCCGCCAGGCCCTGATCTTCCGATCCGCCCCGCGACCGCTCATCTGGCCGGCTGTGACGGGCCGGACCCGCCCGGGTCTAATCAGGCCCGACGTGCCGCCCTCGCGGACGCCAGCCAGGCCCTTTCTTCCGGAGGCTCCCCGGTGATAGCCGGATCATCGCCGTATGCACGCAAGCTTAGCCGGTCCGGCCGGCTCCGGCTGACCAGGCGCGGCCGGATCAGCCGGACTGCCTGCTGACTGAGGCTTTCCCCGCGGGCCCCGCGGGCCTACGTTCACTGGTAAGCCGGCAGTTCGCCGGCCGTCCCGCTTTCGGCCGTGCGCAGAAAGGGCAGGATGACATGCCGGATTCGACCCAGAGCGTTGTCTTAACCTTGCAGACGCTTGTACTGGATCCCGTCGTCGGCCTACCAGGAGCCGGATCCTCCGCCGGAATGGTTCCCGCCCGTGCTCGGGCCCGGAGTGTGGCCGGTGTTCTTCACCATCGACGGCACCACGGCCCGGTCTCCAGTGACCAGGCAAACCTGGGCAAGCTGACCGGCACCGCGGTCGCCTACGGGCGGTCAGGCGTGGCGGAGATCAGCGCGCTGAACCAGCGCAGTTCGGCCCTTGTCCCGGCCGCCATCGGTCAGTGGTCAGGTGAGCTCGTGCCGATCCCGGCTCCGGAGTTCCTGGGCGGCAGCGTCGCCGCGATCGCCGGCCTGGCGGTTCTCGCGCTCGACGTGAGCGAGGTCGTGGCGGGCGCGCTCGACGCTGGCCACCTCGCCCTCAACGGGGCCATCGAGGACGCACTCAACCAGCTGATCACGGAGCTGCCACCGTTCGATACACAGGTCACCCAGCAGGAGATCAACGACCTCACCAGCCAGGTTGAGGGCAGGGTCCACGACGCGATCAAGAGCCACCTGAGCCTATGGGAGGAGCTCACCGAGAGCGTGCGCTGGAACGCCAGCGTCGTGGTCCACTACAGCGCAGGACGATCTGCAGCCCGACGCTCTCGACCAGCTCGATATCAACACCGCATCTGGTGCGGGCACCGTCGGTGCAGTGGGCTTCACCGGGGCGGTGAGCCAGGCCCGGCGCGCCGTCGGCCAGGGTCAGCTCAGCCACTTCAGCGCCGGCATCCGCGCCGTCACCGGGTTCGCTGACGACACCGGATCGGCGGCCGACGACTTCCAGCATGTCCTGGTGGGCACCGATGACGGGATCGTCACCGAGATCTGGTGGCAGGGCTCGGGCGGACCCGGTCAGGGCGCGCTGAGTACCTTCGGCAGCCCGATCGTCGCGCTCGCTGGCTTCTACTCCCCGGACGGATTTCGGCATGGCATCGTCGGGACAGCCGACCGGCAGGTCACTGAGCTGTGGTGGGCGGGCTCGAGCCCGGCCGGGCGCGGCACCCTGTACACATTCGAGCACTCCGTGACCGCGCTGGCCGCCTATCACTCCGGTGACGGCTACGAGAACGTCATCGTGGCCACCGATGACGGCGCCATCAGCCAGCTCTGGTGGCAAGGCGGCGGCGCGGTCGGCCAGGGCCAGCTCACCGCCGGCAATAGCCGGGTGGTCGGCCTGGGCGGGTTCTACGGGACCGACAATGCGCACCACGTCGTCGTCGCGACCGCTGACGGCAATGTCGTTCAGCTGACCTGGCAGGGCTCGGCGCCGGCCACCAGCATCTACATCGGTCAGGTTGCAACCGAAGACTGGAGCAGGCCGGCCGGCGCCGGTGGCTACGATGCGCCCGATGACGGCGAGCAGCACGCGATCATCGCCATGTCCGATGGCATGGTGCGCGAATTCCACTGGTCTGCCGCGGACACTGGCGCCGTCTATCACGACGACCTTGGCGGTGTGGCCGGACTGACCCTGGCCAGCGCTTACTACGACCCGAGCGGCTACCAGCACGCGATCGTCGCGACGGCTGGCGGCGAGGTGATCGAGCTGTGGTGGCCAAGCAGGACGCGCCGACGGCCGCCGTTCCCGCCGTTCCCGTCGTCGGCGGCCGCCCGGTAGGCCGGTCAGCTGAGCTCGTAATGCAGGGTCTGGTAGCGCTTCAGCCGGTGCGCCAGCGGGACCAGGACGCCCTGCAGCAGCGGGTGCCGCCGAGCGAGGGCCGCGGCTGCGATCTTGGCCTGCTGGCCGTCCAGCAGGGTCGCCGTGGCCGCCAGCGGCGGCCCGGCGGGCCTGCCGCGGAAGGTGCAGGCCGCGACCGTGACCTCTGGGTTGCGCCGGAGGCGGCGGGTCTTGCCGGCCGCGTCATAGGTGCGGAAGAAGGCCCGGTTGCCGTCGAAGGCGAGGCTGACCGGCGTGCTGACCGGCGTTCCGTCGCGCTTGCAGGTGGTCAGCAGGATTGTCTTGGCGGTGCGGAGCGCGGCCAGATCGCTGGCGGTCACCGGATCATCTCCCTCATAGTGCGGCGGCTTACAGGGCTGAGACGGAGCTGGCAGTCCCGGCGTGACACGGCACCGCGATCGGCCCGGCCGGAACCGGCAGGCGCACAGGCTTGTCCGGTAAAGGGCTATTGCGCGATGTCAATTCTCGGCCACACCATGTGCATCGCGGTCGCCGCCCTGGTCATCAACCTCGTCGTGTCGGCGGTGTTCACCTTGGTGTTCCGGCTGGCCCGGCTGCCCGACGGCGCCGGCGAGACGCGGCCAGCGCAGTACGAAGACGCCGCGCCTGCGCCCGCCGCCACTGCTCAGGAAGGAGTCACGGCGACCGGCCGCCGCTGACCCCCGGGCGGCGCAATAGTCTCGTGGTATGAGCACAACGCTGCCGCTGTTCCCGCTCGGAAGCGTGCTGTACCCGGGCCTGGTGCTGCCGCTGCACATTTTCGAGTACCGGTACCGGCAGCTGGTTGCTGACCTGCTGGACGGGCCAGAGCCGCGCGAGTTCGGCGTCATCGCGATCCGGCACGGCCGCGAGACCGGCATCGACGGCGTGTCCTCGCTGTACGACGCGGGGTGCACCGCGGTGCTGCAGCGGGCCGAGCGATACGACGACGGCCGGTATGACCTGGTCACCGTCGGCGGGCAGCGGTTCAGGCTACTCGGTCTCGGTGAGCCTGCTCCGTACTTCACCGGTGACGTCGAGCTGCTGCCCGACACCGTCGGGGACACCGACGAAGCGGCGGTCGTGGTGCCGGCGGTCCAGAAAGCCTTCCGGTCCTACCTGGAGGTGATCGCCGAACGCGGCGGGACCCAGATCACCGTCCCGGACCTGCCGGAGGAGCCGCTGCTGCTGTCCTACCTGGTGGCGGCGGCGGTCGTGGTCGACCTGCCGGTGAAGCAGCAGCCTGCTGGAGGAGACCGACGCCCGGCGGCGGCTGGTCGCCGAGCGGGCGCTGCTGGCCAGGGAAATGCAGCTGCTCAAATCCGTGCCTGGGACGCCCGCGACCGACCTGCGGTACTCGCCCTACAGCCAGAACTAGGCGACGGGTCCCTGACCGGACGCGGTCAGCGAGACGGCTGCCTCACTCGTCAGCAGGTGGAACGTAAAGCTCTCCTGCAGATACAGCGTGACCTCCGTGTCCGTGTGCGACAGGTAGCCGATCGACAGGTCCTGGCCCAGGTGCAAGGTGAAATCGCCGCCACGTGCGGTCACCAGGACCGCGCCGCTGATGGCCGGCGCCCAGATCAGCTCGCCGTCCAGCACGTTGCGCAGGTGCCTGCTGACCGGGTAGCCGTGGTGGCTGGCTTCGCTCACCTCGGTGTAGGCCTCGGCCGACAGCACCGCGGTGTACGGGCCGTCGACGCCCGCTGACCGGAGCTGGTTCGCGGCCTGTGCGAATGCCATCGGATAGTCGGCGATGTCGGCGGGCAGGATCACCGGCGGGTTGCTGGCGCCGGGCACGATGCCGCCGATGCCCGCGGCCGGGTAGCCGCCGAAGATCGCCTGATCCTCGGCGAAGGCGATCTGCCGGGCCGCGTCCCTGGCCGGCTGCCAGTCCGAGTCCTGCGAGCCGCGGACCACGTCGTCGATCTGCTCGCGGTTCAGCGCGAATGGCACTCGCAGTTCGACCAGCGGCAGCACCTCGCGCTGCCGGGCCTGGACGCCGTCGGCGGGCGGGTCGATGCCGGTCAGGTGCCCGGTACCGATGGCCGAGAGCGTCGAGCCAGCCGGGCCGGCGACGTCCACGATGCGCCGCCCGGCCAGGTAGCGCTTGAGCGTGCGCGTGGTCTCGTCCTCGATCTCGGTCCAGGCCTCGTCGGAAATCGGGGCTAGCTCGCGGTGCAGGTTGTTCATCGTGATGCGTCTCCTCGGAGGCTGCCGATGTTCAGTGAGCCGTCGCCTGCGGCCGGCCGCGCGGCCGTCGCAGCCGGGTCAGGCTGGGTGTCGCCCGCCGGGGCGGGCGCCTGGTCGCTGGTCTCGTTCTCGTCGCCGTTCTCGCCGGCCGTGCCGGTGTCGTAGTCCGCCAGGCCGTCGAGCATGGTCTGGGCCGGCACGAAGAACAGCGTGCCGGTCACTGCCGTGCTGAAGTCCAGGATCCTGTCGTAGTTACCCGGCGGAGAGCCGATGAACATGTTGGTGAGCATCTGCTCGGTCGTGGCCGGCGAGCGCGCGTACCCGATGAAGTAGGTGCCGTACTCGCCGGAGCCCACCTGGCCGAACGGCATGTTGTCGCGGACAATGTCGACTTCATCGCCGTCCACGACGATCGTGGTGAGGGCATTGTGCGCGTTCGCCGGCTTGACCGAGTCGTCCATCTCGACGTCGGACAGCTTGCTCCGGCCGATGATCTTCTCCTGCTCCTCGACGGGCAGCGCGTTCCACCCGGTCAGGTCATGCAGGTATTTCTGCACGATCACGTAGCTGCCGCCGGCGTAGGCGGGCTCCTCGGCGCCGATGATCGTGGCGCTGACCGCGGCCGGCCCGGTCGGGTTCTCGGTACCGTCCACGAAGCCGAGCAGGTCCCGCTCGTCGAAGTAGCTGAAGCCGTGCACCTCGTCGGCGATGGCCGCCACGCCGTCCAGCCGTTCCATGATCAGGCTGGCCAGCTCGAAGCACAGGTCCATGCGCGCCGCGCGAATGTGGAAGAGCAGGTCGCCCGGCGTGCTGACGGCATGCCGGCGGCCAGCGCGCAGTTCGCGGAACGGGTGCAGTCCGGCCGGGCGGGGCAGGCCGGTCAGGCGGTCGAATGCGTCCGCGCCGATCCCGGTCACGCAGGTCAGGCGGCCGTTCAGAGTCGCGGAAGCCGACCGCCTTGACCAGCCCGGCCAGATCCGCGCACAGCTGCCTGACCGCGCTTTCGCTGTCCGCGCCCTGGTTGATGACCGCGACCAGGAAGATCGCCGCCTTGGTCAGCGAGGCGGCGACTGCCTGCGGCTCTGCCGTCAGGGCGGGCTCGGCCGGCTGGACTGGCCCGACCGCGGCAGCCGAAGCATCAGTGCTCACCCGACCATCTTTCCCCATGACCGCGTGGCTGTTCCCGGTGGGCGCCGGAATGGTGCCGACCGGGCCGTGGTTGCTTCTGGCTGGAGCCGCGGACGGGCGGCAGTCCCCCGGGAGGCGCGATGACGAGTACGGCTCAGACCAGCGGAGCGGGTCCGGTCGACTTCGTGACATTCGGCGACTATGGCGACTTCAAGCCCCGGAAGGCGCAGCCTGCCGCATCTTCCCCGGCCGCTAAGGCCGGTGAGTTCGTCCGGGCCGCCTACCGCTTCCAGGGCCGCATCACCGCCGACGGGTCGAGCGGCTACCAGGCGGAGCCCGGCCGCTATCACCTGTACATCAGCTGGGCCTGCCCGTGGGCCCATCGCTCGGCCATCGTGCGCGAGCTGCTCGGCCTGCAGGATGTCATCTCGCTGTCAGCCGTCGATCCGGTCAGGGACGGGCGCGGCTGGGCGTTCCGTGCCGGTGACGGCTTCGGCCTCGATCCGGTCAACGGGTTCGCGCTGCTGCGTGAGGCTTACGAGGCGAGCGAGCCGGGTTACGACGGCCACGTCTCGGTGCCGGTGCTGTGGGACCGGCAGACCGGCCGCATCGTGAGCAACAACTTCCCCGACATCACGATCGATCTGGATACGCAGTTCAGCCAGTGGGCCGACCCGGCTTTCGACCTGTATCCGGAGGCGCTGCGGCCGCAGATCGACGAGATCAGCGAGCTGATCTACGCGACGGTGAACAACGGCGTGTACCGGTCCGGGTTCGCGACCACGCAGGAGAGCTATCACGAGGCGGTAACCCGGCTGTTCGCGACACTCGACCAGCTGGACGAGCGGCTCGCGGGCCAGCGCTACCTGCTCGGTGATCAGCTGACCGAGGCCGACGTGCGGCTGTGGGTGACGCTGGCCAGGTTCGACGCGGTCTATTACTCGCACTTCAAGTGCAACCTGCGGCGGATCAGCGACTACCCCAGCCTGTGGGCGTACGCACGGGACCTGTACGCGCTGCCCGCCTTCCGCGACACCACCCGGTTCGATCAGATCAAGCGGCACTACTACACCACGCATCCGCAGCTGAACCCGTCGCGGATCGTGCCGGATGGCCCGGTACTTGACTGGACCGCCCCGTCCGGCCGCGAGCACCTGTCCGGACGCTGACGACGCGAGGCGCACGAGGACACGCAGGGTAGCGTGGCGGTTATGAACGAGTACGCGGACGCGGCCGGGCTGATCGAACGGTCAGCAGCGGCGCTGGTGACGGGGATACCCGAGGATCCGGCCGATGACGGCTTCTTCGGGCCCGCCAGCGTTGCCTGGCGGATCAGCGGCGATCTGTCCGCGCCGGTGGCCGGACTGCGGGCGCTCATGATCCAGGCTCTGCATCCGCTCGCGATGGCCGGTGTCGACCAGCACAGTGACTGGCGCGCCGACCCGGTCGGCAGGCTCGCGGCGACCTCGGCCTACCTGGCCAGCGTGACGTTCGGGGAGCGGGCCGCGGCGCAGCGCAGTGCCAGCCGCGTGCGCCGCATCCACGAGCAGGTCACCGGCGTCGACCAGGAGACGGGCAAGCCCTACGCTGCGACTGATCCGGCCCTGCTGCTGTGGGTGCACGCCGGGCTGGTCGACTCCAACATCGCGGCCAGGGCCCTGTTCGGCACGCCGCTCAGCGACGAGGAAGCCGACCGGTACGTCGAGGAGATGGTGGTCGCCGCTCAGCTGGTCGGCGTCCCGCCGGACCTCGTGCCCGACACTCAGGCGGCGCTGGCCGCGTACCTGAGCTGGGTTCAGCCACAGCTGCTGTGCACGGCCGCGGCCCGCGAGTCCATGGACTACCTGCTCGACCCGCCTGGTCTTGATGACGAGGTTGCCGACATCTGGCAGGACATCAGGGCGGCCACACTGATCTCGTTGCCGGCCTGGGCCCGTGAGCTGTATGGCTACACCGCGCCCGAGTTCACTGATGCGCGCCGGGAAGAAATCCGGCAGGCGCTCGGCGTCCTGGACGCCGTGTTTCTCGGCGAGCCTGGCGTGCTGGAGGCGAGGCAGCGCATCCTGCTGCGCATGCGCGCCGCCGCGCGGGCATGACGCAAGCCCGCGCCAACGCCGGATTCTGGCGAGCGCTGGCGGCACTGTCCGCCGGAATGGCAGCGACCGCGATCGGGGTCGCCGTGGTCCGCCGCCGGATTGGCCGGCTGCGCTTCGACCGCGGCGTCGCCACGGCGCAGCTCGCGGTTCGCGGCGGCCTTCGCTACGCCGGAAGCGCGCCGCGGCTGTTCATGGCCGCCGGCGAGAGCCGGCAGCGGCTGCGCAACGACCTGGCTATGCAGACGGCCGACGACGTGACCGCGACACTCGGCACCATGAAGGGCGTGATGGTCAAGCTCGGCCAGATGGCCAGCTACGTCGACGAGGGACTGGCCCCGTCGGTCCGGCGCACGCTCAGCCGGCTGCAGGACAGCGTCCCGCCGATGAGCCCGGAGCTGGCCGCCGGGGTCATCGAGGAGGAGTTCGGCTGTCCGCCTGAGCAGCTGTTCGAGCGCTGGGACCCCGAGCCGATCGCGGCTGCCTCGATCGGGCAGGTGCACCGCGCGATCACCCGCGACGGGCTCGCGGTCGCGGTCAAGGTGCAGTACCCGCGGATCGCCGAGATGATGGCCGCCGACCTCGACAACGTCTCGCTGCTGCGCCGGATGCTGCGGGTGACGGCGCCCAGCCAGGATGTCGACGGACTGATCGCCGAGCTCAGGGAGCGCATCCTGGAGGAGCTTGACTACCGCAAGGAGGCGGTGAACCAGCAGCTCCTGCACGAGTACTACGCCGGGCACCCGACGATCAGCGTGCCGCGCATCGTCAGCGAGCTGTCCAGCCGCCGGGTCGTGACCAGCGAGCTAGTCACCGGCGCGCGGTTCGCCGACGTACTCGGGTGGTCCGCAGGAGGAGCGGGATCTGGCTGGCGAGACGCTGTACCGGTTCGTGTTCCGCAGCCTGTATGAGGTCCATGCCTTTAACGGCGACCCGCATCCGGGCAACTACATCTTCCACGGCGGCGGCAAGGTGACCTTCCTGGACTTCGGGATGGTCAAGCATTTCACCGACACCGACCTCCTGCCGCTGATGCAGATGGCCAGGAACCTGTGCGTCGACGACGACCCGGCGACCTTCAGGGCCAGCCTGGAGCGGGCCGGATTCCTGGCGCCGGACGCACCGCTGTCAGACGACCAGATCGTCGAGCACCTGGCGCTGTTCTATCAGCTGATCCGCGAGTCGAAGACCGTGACGGTCACCGGGGAGTACGCCTCGGCGGTCGTGCAGGCGGTTCTTTGACGTGCGCAGCCCGGTCGCCCAGTACGCCGGGATCCCGCGGTCCTACGTGGTACTGCAGCGCATCAATCTCGGCTTGTTCGCGCTGCTGGGCGAAATGAAGTCGACCGCCAACTGGCGCGCTATCGCCGAGGAGATCTGGCCGTTCATGCAGGCACCGCCGGCCACTCCGATGGGGGTTGCCGAACAGCCGTGGCTGGCCAGCCGGCCGTCGGCCCAGCCGTCGCTGGCCTGATTACGCTGATGGGCATGCATCTCGGCGAAATCGGGCAGAGGAGCGGCGTTGAAGGTTCTGATCACCGGCGGAGCTGGCTACATCGGCAGCACTGTCGCGTCGGCCTGCCGGGACGCCGGCATCACCCCGGTGATCCTGGACAGCCTGGTGACCGGGCGCCGCGAATTCGCCCGCGGCGAGCTGTTCTACGCCGGTGACATCGCCGACGGCGCCGTGCTTGACCGGGTCTTCGCCGAGCATCCGGACATCAGCGCGGTGGTCCACTGCGCGGCCCTGATCGTCGTGCCCGAATCAGTCAGCGACCCGGTCAGGTATTACCAGGCGAACGTCGTCGCCAGCCTTGCCCTGGTCGGGCACCTGATCCGGCACGGCTGCCACCGGCTGCTGTTCAGCTCGACTGGCTGCTTCTACCAGCCAGGACCAGACGGCAGCGTGGACGAGGACTCGCCGATCGAGCCCGGCAGCCCGTACGCCAGGACCAAGGCGCTGTGCGAGGGGATGTTCGCCGACATCGCCGCGGGCACGCCGCTGCGCGTGATCTCGCTGCGGTACTTCAACCCGATCGGCGCGGACCCGCAGTTGCGGACCGGGCTGCAGGGCCGGTACCCGACCCACGCGCTCGGCAAGCTGATCGAGGCCCGCGAGTCAGGCACGCCGTTCCTGGTGACCGGTACCGACTATCCGACCAGGGACGGCACCGGCATCAGGGACTATGTTCACGTCTGGGACCTGGCCGCCGCCCACGTGGCCGCGCTCGGCGCGTTCGGCACCGTGCTCGGCGAGTGCGCCTTCCACTCGCGATCAACCTCGGCACCGGGGCCGGCACAACCGTCCGGGAGCTGGTGACCGCGTTCAACAGCGTGGTTGACTCGCCGGTCAGCGTCGCGGACGCCCCGCGGCGGCCGGGCGACGTGACCGGAGCGTTCACCCGTGGCGACCGGGCGAAGCGGCTGCTCAACTGGGAGCCCCGCTACACCCTGGCGCAGGGCATCGCCGACTCGCTGCGGTGGGCTGCGGCTCGCGAGTCAATCCTGGAAGATGCCTGAACCAGAGCCCCGGATGTGCTGATTCTCGGCAAAATCAGAGGACTTAGGGCTAGAAACCGCAGATTCCGTATGCCACCGTCTGTTTAATCGATGTGGCACGGACTCGAGGCTCGAGCGGCCAGGAGGGCAGGTGGCCGTCTCGGTGAGCGGCGTACCCGAACAGGCGCTGGCAATCGGCCTGGCCGTGCTCGGCGCGCTGAGCTATGCCATCGCCTCGGTGAACCAGCAGCAGAGCGCGGCCAAGCTCGCTTCGCCGACCGCCTTCGACCCGGCGGTCCTGGTGCGGCTCGTGCGGGCCCGTCGCTGGCTGCTCAGCCTCATCGCGGTGATCTGCGGCTACGGACTGCAGGCAGCCGCGCTCGACGTGGGCCGGCTGGTGGTGGTCGAGCCCGTCTTCCCGATCGGGCTGCTGTTCGCCCTGCTGCTGGCGGCCAGGGCCGAGGGCCGGCGCCTCCGGCGGGCCGAGTGGACCGCTGCCATCGCGGCCGTTGCCGGGCTGGCGGTCTTCCTGGTGGCCGCGCAGCCGTCTGGCGGCCAGCGGACGGCCGGAACCGGCTCCCTGGCGCTGGCCGCGGCCGTCGCGGTCGGGATCGCCGGCCTGTGCTGCCTCATCGCGTCGCGAGTGGCTACTGCGCACCGCGCGCTCGTGCTCAGCATCGGCGGCGGTATCGGCGCCGGCGTCACCGACGCGCTGACCAAGACGGTGGCCGCGCTCGCCGGGACCCACCGGCTCGGGGTATTCGGCGACGTCCGGCTGTACCTGCTGATCGTCGTCGGGCTGCTGACCTTCACTCTGCAGCAGAATGCCTTCAGGGCGGCGGGCCTGTCGGCCTCGCTGCCGTCATTCGCGGTGCTTGAGCCGATCGTCGGGTCCCTGCTGGGCCTCGCCATCTACGAGGAGCAGGTGGGCAGCGGCGGCCTCCGGATTACCATCGAGGTGCTGGCTGTCGCGGCCGCTCTGTGGGGCATCGCGCGGCTGGCCAGCTCGGTGATTGCCGAGCTGGCCCGGCTGGCGGCTGTCGCTGCAGCGCCGGCAGCCGCGGCTCCCGTGCTGCCGGCAGCTCCCGAGCCGCCAGCACCCGCGCCGGCGGTCATCGTGGCCGTGCCCGCCGATCCCGCGCCCTCAGGCGGGTCGGGCCCGGTCGTCCCGGCCGCCCCGTAGCTTCGCTCGCCTCCCGTCGCAGACCGCCCTGATGCCTCACGGCTGGAGGTTGGATGTCCGCGTACGTGCTCACCGGGGCTCCCGGAGCGGGCAAGACGGCGCTGTTGCGCCAGCTGGAGAGCGACGGCTACCCGGTGGTCGAGGAGGCCGCAACCGACATCATCGCGCTGGAGCAGGCCCGCGGCTGCCCGGAGCCGTGGCGAAGGGCGGGCTTCCCGGACGCGATTGTCCGCCTGCAGCGGCAGCGGGAGCACCAGGCCGGCCTGCCGGCGGCGACCGGGCCGGTCTTCTGCGACCGGTCGCCCGTCTGCACCCTGGCGCTCAGCCGGTTCCTCGGCCGCCCCGTCTCCGCCCTGGTGCGGGCTGAAGTCGACCGGGTCGTCGCGGAGCGGGTGTTCGAGCAAGCCGTGTTCTTCGTCCGGAGCCTCGGATTCGTGACTCCCACCGCCGCCCGGCGGATCAGCCGGACGGATGCGCTGGCATTCGAGGAGGTGCACGAGCGCAGCTTACGCTGAGCTGGGCTTCCGGCTCATCGACGTGCCCGCGTGGCCCGGTCGGGGAGCGGGCGGCCCTGGTAACTGGCCTGGTGCGCGGCTACCCGCGGGCCGTCGGCCGGTGTGATAATTCGTCGGAAACCCAACAGGAGAGTGCGGGCTGATGGCCGGACCGGTGGC
>CAWFUM010000017.1:0-308271 GCA_963818995.1 uncultured Actinomycetota bacterium
GCGTAGGCCGTCGACAGCGACACGGCAAAGGCGCCGATCATTGCCGCGTCCAGCAGCGCCACGGCGAACAAGGCTCCGGCAGCCTTCCCCGCGTAGGCGGCCAGGCCCGCGGCGATCCCGGCCGCGTCGCTGTAGTGCCCGGCTGCGGAGGTCCGGCGAAGGCTGCGGCCACCGCTCCCATCAGCGCCGCCCCGCCGACGACAACGATCCCGATGCCGATGGCCAGGTCGGCCTTCTCGTACGGGATGAACCGGGGCGTGATCCGCTTGTCGATGACGTACGACTGCTGGAAGAACAGCTGCCACGGCGCCACGGTCGTCCCGACGATGCCGATGATCAGCAGCATGACCGTGCCGAGCTGGCCGCCGCCGCCCGGCATGACCGGCAGCACGAATCCGCTGGCAACCTGCCCCGCGGGCGGATGCGACAGCACGTAGACCGGGATGAGCAGCAGGGACCCGGCGCAGAAGGCCATCGCGATCCGCTCGAACCGCCGGAAGCTGCCGGTCATCGCCGAGGCGACGATCACCAGCGCGGCGAGCACGACCGCGATCACCTTCGGCAGCCCGAGATAGCCCGCCGCCAGCGTGATGCCGATGAACTCGGTAATGATCGTGAGCGCGTTCAGCAGGAACAGGTCGATGACGCTGAACGCTCCCCAGAACCGGCCGAAACGCTCCAGGATGAGCCGGGCATGCCCGACGCCGGAGACCGCGCCGAGCCGCAGCACCATCTCCTGGTTCACGTAGAGCACCGGGATCAGCAGCACAAAGGTCCACAGCAGGTGCGTGCCGTAGTTCTGGCCGGCCTGGCCGTAAGTCGAGAACGCGCCCGCGTCGTTGTCGCCGACCATCACGATCAGGCCGGGCCCGACGATCGCCAGCAGCGTCTTGATCTTCGCCGACATTGACCTGCGGGCGGCGGTGTCGTCCGCGGAAATGGTGCCGAGCGCGCCGCGGATGTCACCAACATGGGCAGAGTCAAGTGCGGCGCTGTGCAGGTCGTGCGTTGCTGAGGTCACGGCGGACCACCCCTCTCACCGCCGTCGCCGCGGCGGGGTCGGGGGGCACGCGCACTGGCGCGGCAGCCGTCAGGCTGGCCTGCCGCGCCTGAGCGTGAAGGTCGCGCCAGCAGGCGCGTGCGCGTGCCCGGGGCAGGCAGGGTTAGCGGCGAGGGGCCATATTCGGCCCGGACTATCGTGGTCCATGTCTCGCCTCCCTCCGGCCGCGGTCCAGGCCGCGCCATGGTCGCAGGCCCGCCGGCTGCGGGCGCAGGCTCAGCACAGCACCAGACCGGGGCATGCATCCAGGCGGGAAACCCGCCAGGCGAGGCACCCCCTCGTTAGAGCTTTGGCACATCACGGCGTAGCGCGGCCTCAGGCCGCGCAGCCACCTGGCCTCACCCCTTATTCCGGGAGAGGTGTCCTGATCCGGAGCGTCTCTCGACGGGTGGGATCAGTGGCCTATGTCCGTGACGACGCCTCACCGAACAAGGTGTCCGCGTTACAGAGCTTACCGAGCATGCCCGCCGGGCACCGGCGGTGTCAAGCTGACCGGCGGCTGGCGGCCGGACGTGGCCGAGGCCCTACTCGCGGTCGCCGCCGCGGGCGTCCGGAGGCTCCGCCGCCTCGCGCCGCCGCCAGTCGCCGGGTACCGTCGCCTCCAGCACATCGTCAACGGTGATCACGCCGATCATCATCCGCCGTTCGTCCACCACCGGAATCGTCGTCAGGTTGTAGTCACTCATCAGGACCGCGACGTCCGCCACGTCGGTAGCCGGGCGCACCCGCACCGGGTCGCTGTCGCACAGGTCGGCCAGCAGGGCGCCGGGATCGGCCTGGACAACCGTCACCAGCCTGGCCACTCCGCACAGCCGGCCGCGCTCGTCGAGCGCGTGCACGCTGTTGAGTGCCTCGGGCTGCAGCCCGGCGGCCGCGGCCACCGCGGCCAGGGCATCGGCGGCCCGCGCGCCGGCCGGCAGCGTGACGAAGTCCACGCCCATCAGGCCGCCGGCGCTGGTGGGGTTGAAGCCCATGAGCGTGCGGACCTTGGCCTGCTGAGCGGCCGGCAGCAGGTCAAGCACCGGCTGGCGGCGCCGCTGCGGCAGCTCGGCGATGGCGTCGGCGGCATCGTCAGCACGCATCCGGGCCAGCACTCCGGCGATCTCGGCATCCGTGCGGGCGCCGAGCAGGCGGGTGGCCCGGTCCTCGTCCAGCTCCTCGAAGACATCGGCCTCCAGCTCGGGATCGGCCCGCACCTGCCCGAGAATCTCAGTTTCTTCCTCGCGGGAGGCTGCTTCCAGGAGGTCGGCGATCTGAGCTGGCCGGAGCCTGCGGATCCGTCCGAACGGACGCCGCGACCCCGCGCTCCCGCTATGCCCGATCAGCGGCTCGAACGCGGCCCACTCACGGAACCGGTAGTCACCGCCGGGCCGGCTGCCAACTGGCCGGCCGGCCCGCTGGCAAGTGCGCCCAGCAGCCGCCGCGGCCGGCGCCGGCTATCCACTCCGGTGACGACCCATTCGCCGTAGGCAGGCGCGAGCTCGAGGTCAGCGGCGCGGATGAGCCGCGCATTCTCCACGTCGATCAGCCGGTGGCCGAGAACATCCGTGCGCAGCAGCACCTCGCCGTCGCGGCGCTCGAACTGACGCAGATCCAGCCGGGCGCTGGTCAGCCGAAGCTCGGCGCCGTCAAGACTGGTGACCTGCTCGACCGGCACGAACAGCGACCGGCTCCCGACCCTGGCGACCAGGCCAGTCACGACCGGGTAATCGGCCCCGCGCAGCCGGACGATCACGTCGGACAGCCGCCCGATTGCTCCGCCATCCCGGTCGGCGACCACGCGCCGGAGCAGCTCGGAGAGCCGCAGCACCCGGAACCCCCCGGCTGGCCTGCCGGGCGCGGCTGGTGTGGTGCTCATCCGACTGCCCCTCCGGTGACCGGGGAGATCAGCCTGCCACGGCGGCGCCGGCCGCGCCAGCAGCAGAACCGGCGCCGGTGCCGGATGGCAGCCCCGGCCGGGAGCGGCAGCCTGAACGGCGCACCGGACGGGCGCCGTTACCCTTTGTTGCCGCGCCCGGCACAGGCGGGATCACGGCCGGGCGCCGCGGCGCGAGGCCGGGGCGCGTGCCCGGCCTCCCGCCGCCTGCCGTCGCAATGGTATGAAGGCCACGTCAGGTGGTACCGAAGGGGAGGGCGCTGCAGGGTGGCCATGCGACGTGCGGTCGGCTCGCTTGCCCGGCGCGACGACCTGGCCGAGGGACTCGGCTACTCGCTGAAACGCCGCCTCCTGGGCAAGCCGCTGATCAATGAGCAGCTCGGCGAACAGCGGCTGTCGAAGCGCCTCGCCCTGGGCGTCCTGTCCTCCGATGGCCTCTCGTCTTCCGCCTACGGCACCGAGGAAATCCTCATCGAGCTGCTCAAGGGCGGCCTGGCGGCCACCGCGTTCACGCTGATCCTTCCGCTGACCGGCGTGGTGCTGTTCGTCATGGCCCTGGTGGTGCTGTCCTACCGCCAGGTTGTGTCGGTCTACACCAAGGCCGGCGGGTCCTACGTGGTCGCGCGGGACAATTTCGGACCGCGGGTGGCGCAGGTCGCCGCAGTCGCGCTGCTGATCGACTACGTGGTCACTGTGGCTGTCCAGGTCGCGGCCGGCACCGCCGCGGTCGCCTCGGCCTTCAGCCCGATCAACAACGCCACGACCATCACGCTGATCTCGATCGGCGTCGTGCTGCTGATGCTGTACGGGAACCTGCGCGGTATCCGTGAGGCCGGCAAGGCGTTCGCGGTCCCCACCTACCTGTTCTCCAGCGTGGTCATCATCATGATCGTGGTCGGCCTCGGACGGGAGATTTTCGGCGCCCTGCCGAAGGTGCCGGTCCACGCGGGCGCCTACGGGCAGGGGGTCACGCCGAGTCACAGCAGCCTGATCACGTTCGGCATGATCTTCGTCCTGATGCGGGCCTTCGCGAACGGCGGTTCGTCACTGACCGGCATCGAGGCGGTCTCCAACGCCGTGAGCGCGTTCAAGCCCCCCGAGGGCCCGAATGCCCGCCGGGTGCTCGTGATCGAAGGCTGCATCCTCGGCACGCTGGTGGCCGGCATCTCCTGGCTGGCCCACATCACCCACGCCACGCCGTACAAACTGGGCGTGCCGACGGTCCTGTCGCAGGAGGCCAGGGCCGTGTTCGGGCACTCCTGGGCCGGCACCGGGATGTGGGTGCTTGTCCAGGCCGCCACCGCGCTGATCCTCTATACCGGCGGCAACACCAGCTTCAACGGCTTCCCGTTCCTGGCTAACTTCGTGGCCGAGGACGCCTTCCTGCCGCGCTGGCTGACCAAGCGCGGACACCGCCTGGTGTTCTCCAACGGGATCATCGTGCTGGCGATCGTGTCGATTGCCCTGCTGGCGGCAGTCGGGTCGAATGTGAACAACCTGGTGCCGTTCTACGCCCTCGGCGTGTTCACGGCCTTCACCATGGCCGGCTTCGGCATGGCCAAGTATCACCAGCGCACCAGGGAACGCGGCTGGCGTTACAAGCTGGTCATCAACTTCTCGGCTGGCGTGACCTCGCTGATCGTGGTGGTGATCTTCGTGGTCGTGAAATTCAGCGAGGGCGCCTGGCTGGTCGTTCTCCTGTTCCTGGCCGGGGTCCCGGCGCTGATCTTCCTGAACCGCCAGTACCGGATGGAAGCCACGGTGCTGGAAGGCATCGGAAGCCGCGGCGGCCCGCGGCCGGAACCGCCCACCTACTCGCGCCGCAATGTCTACGTGTTCATCGACGACTTCGACCTGGCCACGATCGCCGGGCTCCGGTACGCCCGCAGCCTGCGCCCGACGTCGCTGCGCGCGGTCCATTTCGTCATCGACAACGTCCAGGCCGACAAGCTGCGCCAGGACTGGATGCGGGCCAGCCCGGCCATCCCGCTGGACTTCGTGGACTGCCCGGACCGGCGGCTGGCCACGGCAGCCGCGAACCTGGTCAGCGCGGACGCGGTACTTCCCGGCGTGGGCGTGACCGCGGTCTTGCCGCGGCGCAGCTACGCCCCGATCGTGGGACGGCTGCTGCACGACCGGACCGCGGACAAGATGGCGGCCGTCATCAGCCGTATCCCGCACGCGGCGGCTACCATCGTGCCGTTCGACGTGCGCAGCCGGGTCGAGACCATCAACCGCCGCGTGCCGCTGGCCAAGGCCGCTGCCGCCGGCGGCATGCCCCAGTCGACACCGCCGGCCGGCGCGACGGCCGCGACCGACGCCGCGGCCAGGGCAGCGACCGGGCCGCGGCCGGGCGACGGCGCGGCCGCACGAGCCGCGGAGCAGCCGGTAGCCGAGCAGCTCACGACGCCGCCAGGCGGCGACAGCTACGACCGCCCGGTGCCCCGCCGGGGCGTGACCCCGATCGGCTCGCTGACCCGGCCGGGCCGGGCCATGGCCGAGGGCCGGGTCCACACGGTCGAGATCCGGCCGGTCGAGCACAATACGGTGCTGGCCTGCGACGTGGAGGACTCCACCGGGCAGCTCACCGCGCTCTTCTACGGGCGCTCCAACATTCCGGGACTCCGTCCGGGCAGCAAAGTGCGGCTGCGCGGCCAGGTCGGCATCCGTGACGGGCGCCCTGTCATGATCAACCCGGCCTACGAACTGCTGGCCTACGGTGAGAGCACCGAAGACGGCGACCCCGGCACCGACCCGAGGCGCGACCGGCGGGACGACCGGGACCGATGACCGGCCACGCTGGCCACAGCCACGGCGACGGGCGGACGGTGACCGGCAGCTACCGGCGCGCCCTCACCATCGTCCTGCTGATCAGCACCGGCATCGCCGTGGCCGAGGTGATCGGCGCGGTTCTCACCGGCGCGCTCGTGCTGTTCGCCGACGCAGCCCATCTGGCCGCTGACGCCGCCGGGATCGGGCTGTCGCTGCTGGCCGCGTGGTTTGCCACCCGGCCAGCCGCCGGCCGGCGCACGTTCGGCTACGCCCGGGCCGAGATCCTGGCGGCCATGGCCAACTCCCTGCTGCTGCTGGCCATGGCCGGGGTGATCTTCATCGAGGCCATCAGGCGGCTGATGTCACCGCCCGCGGTCAGCTCGACGCTGCTGATCGCGTTCGGCGCGGGCGCGCTGGCCGCCAATGCCTGCTCGCTGCTGGTCCTGCGGCACAGCCAGGCGGAGAGCCTGAACGTGCGCAGCGCGTTCCTGGAGGTGGCCGCCGATACGCTCGGCGCCGCCGCGGTGATCGTGACCGGGATCATCATCAGCGCGACCGGGTTCGCGCTGGCCGACCCGATCGCGTCGCTGGCGGTCGGCGTGCTGATCCTGCCGAGGACCTGGCGGCTGCTCGCCGAAGCGATCGACATTCTGCTCGAGGCGAGTCCCAAGGGAATCGAGCTGGAGGAGATCCGGCGGCACATGGCCGCGCTGCCCGGCGTCACCGACGTGCATGAGCTGCACGTCTGGACGATCACGTCCGGGCTGCCGGTGTTCTCGGCCCACGTCGTCGTGGATCCGGCCATCATCGAGCGCGGCCAGAGCGCGATCATGCTGGACAAGCTCCAGGCCTGCCTGCGCGGCCATTTCGACGTGGAGCACTCGACCTTCCAGCTTGAGCTGGCCGGCCACGCCGAGCACGAGCAGCCGATGCACGACTGACGCGGCCGCTTAGCCAGGCCGCTGTCTGGCCGGCGTCGTCTCGAAGTACTTCGGGTTGGCGACCGCCAGCCGGGCGGCGACCGCGCCGGCGAGGTCCGATCCGGGCGGGAACGCGCCGAGTTCATATTCCCTGGCGACGATGGCCAGCGCGTTAGCGGCGACACGGGCGTGAAACGCGAGCTGACCGGAGGTGCCCGGCAGGACGCTGCCCGTCAGGTACTCCCGCACGGCCTCCAGCAGCTCGCTCGCGGTCGGCCGCCCGTAGGGCGCCGGGAACGCCGACGCTGCCCCCGATGGCCGGGGCCGCCGCGCGGCCGCGGCCGCGGCCGCATCCGGGTCCAGCAGCAGCAGCAGGTCCCATTCCTGCTCACTGACGCGCCGCCCGATAGCAGCGAGCTCCACCGACCGGTGCGCGCCGGACAGGTGCGCCTGCGCCTGGCTCAGGCAGATCACTCCCCAGCGCAGCGTGCCGAGGATCTCCCACCACCGGAGCTCGGCCAGGCCGACATCAGCACCGCCGGCGGCGCGGTAGGCCGCGAGCAGCTCCTCGCGGCTGCCGATGCCGGCAACCGGCGGCTGGACGCCGAACCGCCAGGCTTTCACGCACAGCCAGCCGAGATCCTCGGCCGGGCTGCCCGCGTGGCTCAGCTCCCAGTCGAGCACGGAGCGCAGCCCTTCTGGCCCGACGATGAGGTTGCCGAGGCGGAAGTCGCCGTGCACCAGCACGGGGTCGCGGGCGGGCGGCGGATGACGTTCCAGCTCGGCCAGCGCCAGCTCGAACACCGGGCTCGGGCGGCCGAACTCAGCCAGCTGCTGGCGCAGGCTGGCAACCGGGTCCGGCCGGGGCAGCCGGGGCGGCACAGCCAGCTTCTGCAGGCGCGCGGCGAACTGGCCAAGCTCGCCGACCAGGACGGCGCGGGCCGGCGCGTAGAGCTCCTCGCGCAGGATCCGGCGGGCGATGGTCTCGCCCTCGACCCGGCGCATCACCATGCCCGCCGGGCCCGCCGCCGGTTCGCCCGGCCCGGATTCGCCCGGCCCGCATTCGCCTGGCACTAGGCCGCCCGGCACTGGGCCGCCCGACCAGAAGAGCAGCTCGGGCACCGGCAGCCCGGCGCCGTGAGCCAGCCGCAGCAGTGCCGCCTCCTGGTCAAGCGCGCCGGGCTCGCCGGGCCGGCCAGGGGGATCCCGGCGAAGGATCAGGCCGGTCCGGTTTCCGTCCTCGCCGACCGCGTCGAAGGACCACGTCTGCTTCGAGGCGCCGCCGGAGAGCCTGGTCAGTCCCTCGACGCTGACCGGCCCGAGCGACTGCCGCAGCGCCAGGGCCAGCTCGTTCCCGTCCGGAAGCCCCGGCTCCTGCGCAACCCCGGCCATCAGCTCTCCGCCACACCCTTCGGTTTCCGCTGGTGCATGAAGCCGAACATATAGCCTGCGACCCGGCGCATCTGGATCTCCTCGGCACCCTCTGTGATCCGGTACCGGCGGTGGTGACGGTAGATGTGCTCGAACGGCTTATGCCGCGAGTAGCCGAGCCCGCCGTGCACTTGCATGGCGCGGTCGGCAGCCTCGCAGCAGAGCCGGTTCGCCCAGTAGTTGCACATGGAGACCTTGTCCGAGACCGAGAACGGGCCGTCGCGATCCATCAGCCAGGCCGTCTTCTGAATCAGCACCCGCAGCATCTCGCACTGCGTCTGCAGCTCGACCAGCGGAAACTGGATCGCCTGGTTGCTGGCCAGCGACTTGCCGAATGGCCTGCGCTCCAGAGCGTAGGCGACCGACTCGCTGATGCAGAACTGCGCGGCGCCGAGGCTCGAGGCAGCCTGCCGGATGCGGTTCTCGTTGAAGAAGTGCTGGACGACCTGCAGGCCGCGGCCCTCGCCGCCGAAGATCGCGGTGTCCGGCACGCGCACGTCCTCGAACGTCACGTGCGCGTGATCAGTCGGCATGTTGAAGGTCCACAGGTACTGCCGGACGGTAAAGCCGTCGGCCCCGACCGGGGTCAGGAACGCCGTGATGCCGTCGGCCTCCCCCGGCTTGCCGCTAGTGCGGGCGAAGATCAGGTCGTGCGACGCCGCGTGGACACCGGTATTCCACGTCTTCTCCCCGTTGATCACCCAGTCGCCGCCGTCCCTGACGGCGGTGGTCTCCAGGAACGTCGCGTCACTGCCGTGCGCCGGCTCGGTGATCCCGAACGCGAACCCGGCCCGGCCGGCGGCCAGTTCGCCCACCCAGTCCGCCTGCTGCTGGGCGCTGCCGTACTCGAGCATCAGCAGCAGGCCCACGTTGTTGCCGACGATCATGTGCTCGTTCTGCAGGTCGCAGTGCAGCCCGAGGCCCTGGCTGGCCAGGTGCTCCCTGATGACGGCCATGCCGAGATTCGTGCCGTCCCGGCCGCCGTATTTCGCCGGGAACGCATAGCGGTAGTGCCCGGCCTCGTCCGCGCGTCGCCGGGCCTCGGCCAGCAGTGCCTCCCAGTCGCGGCTGGGCAGCCCGCCGCGATCCCAGTCGGTGCGGGCGTCCTCGCGACGGTGATCGAAAAAGCGGATGTTGTCGTCCTGCTGCTCGAGCGGCCGGATCTCGGCCTCGATGAACTCGTCCAGCTCAGCCAGGTAGGCGGTCAGGTCAGCGGGGATGTCGAAGTCCATATCCGCTGCCTACCACGGCACGCACCGCTGGCACTAGAGCGTGCCGCTCACGGCTCGCCGGAGCGGATCCGGCGACCAGGCGTCGCGCGCACCATGCTCACGTCGGGAGAACCGTCATGCAGTACCGAAGCCTTGGCCGGTCAGGCATCAAGGTCAGCCCGTACGGACTCGGCGCGCTCATGTTCGCCACGCAGGTCGGCAACCCCGACCCGCAGGACTCGATCCGGGTCATCCGCAAGGCGCTCGATGCAGGCATCAACCTCGTCGACACCGCTGACGCCTACGGGGACTCAGAGGAGGTCGTGGGCCGGGCGCTGCAGGGCCGGCGTGACGCGGTGGTCCTCACGACGAAGGTCAGCCGGCCCATGGGAACCGACCCGAACCAGCAGGGTGCGTCCAGGCGATGGATCATCACGGCAGTGGAGAACTCGCTGCGCCGCCTCCAGACCGACCACATCGACGTTTATCAGATCCACCGCCCCGATCCCGACACGGAGATCGAGGAAACACTCTCAGCACTGACCGACCTCGTCCGCAGCGGCAAGATCCGCGTATTCGGAACCTCGAACATGCCGGCATCGACCCTCGTGGAGGCGCACTGGGCGGCGGACCGGCGCGGCCTGGAACGGTTCCGTACCGAGCAGCCGCCGTATTCGATCCTGAACCGCGGCATCGAGCGCGAGGTTCTTCCGGTCGCGCAGCAGTACGGCATGGGGATTCTGGCCTGGGGACCGCTCGGCCAGGGCATGCTCACCGGCCGGGTGCGTCGCGGCCAGGACACCGACGTCACGCGCGCCAGATTTTTCACGGCGTTCCGTGATGAGCGGCGCCTCGACGCGGTGGAGCAACTGATCCCGCTCGCCGGCGAGGCGGGACTGTCGATGCCCCACCTGGCGATGGCATTCGCGATCTCGCACCCGGGTGTCACGAGCGCACTGCTCGGCGCCCGCTCCATGGAGCAACTCGACGACCTTCTGCCAGGGCTGGACGTCGTCCTGTCCGACGATGTCCTCGACCGAATCGACGAGATCGTCCCGCCCGGAACCGACATCGGCGTCCTCGACCAGTCCTACGTGCCGCCAGCGATCCTGAGACCGGAACTGCGCCGCCGGCCGCTTAGCGAGCGCTCCGCCGCCTGAGACAGCCGCCCACGGCCCCGGGGGGCTACCAGAGGTCACCGCCGGTCAGTACATACAGGAACGGGACCAGCGGGATGAGGCTGAAGATGGCCCAGGTCACCTTCGCCACCGAGCCGATGTCGCGCCTGGTCAGCAGGTCAATCCAGATCAGGACAACGGCGATCGGGTGCAGGATGCAGACAAGTAGCTCAAGAATCTTCTTCATTTGGCTGACGGTACCCCGCTGTGGCCCCATTACCGCTTCATCGGCCCGCGCATCAGGATTGCCGGGCTAATCGCGGCGCGGGGTGGCTGCTGCAGCCACGTTCGGGACCCCGTAGCCGGGCTACCATCGAGGGCGTGATCGATCCTCAGTTCCCGCCGTTCCCGCCCGGCTTCACCTGGGGGGTAGCGACCGCGGCGTACCAGATCGAGGGCGCGGTCGCCGAGGACGGCCGCGGCACCTCGGTCTGGGACACCTTCTGCCGCCAGCCGGGAGCTGTCCGCGATGGTCAGACCGGCGACGTGGCGGACGACCACTATCACCGGTGGCCGCAGGACGTGGCACTGATGGCCAGGCTCGGCATCGGGTGCTACCGGTTCTCGCTAGCCTGGCCGCGCATCCAGCCGCCCGGGTCCGGCCCTGGCAACAAGGCGGGCCTGGACTTCTATGACCGGCTGGCCGACGCGCTGCTGGCCGAGGGCATCACGCCGGTGCCCACCCTGTATCACTGGGACCTTCCGCAGCCGCTCGAGGACGCGGGCGGCTGGATGAGCAGGGACACCGCCTACCGGTTCGCCGACTATGCCGGGCTGGCAGCGGAGCGGCTGGCGGACCGTATCCCGCTCTGGATCACCCTGAACGAGCCGTTCATCGTGACCGCGTTCGGCTATGCGCTCGGCATCCACGCGCCGGGCAAGGCCCTGATGCTCGGCGCTCTGCCGACCGCGCACCATCAGCTGCTCGGCCACGGTCTGGCGACTGCGGCCCTGCGCGCCGCTGGCGCCCGGCAGGTCGCGATCACCAACAACTACTCGCCGGCCTGGCCGGCCACGGACAGTACCGCTGACCTCGCCGCCGCGGCTGCCTACGACACCTTGCACAACCGGATGTTCACCGACCCGGTCCTGCTCGGCAGCTATCCAGACCTGTCGGCATTCGGCGTGGGCGCGGACGGCCTGGCCTGCGTTCGTGACGGTGACCTCGAGGTGATCGGCGCGCCGGTCGACGCGCTCGGCGTGAACTACTACAACCCGACCCGGCTGTCCGCACTGCCGGACGCGCCGCTGCCGTTCCAGCTGGAGGCCATTCCCGGTTATCCGGTCACGGCGTTCGGCTGGCCGGTCATCCCGGCCGGGCTGACCGAGGTGCTCACCACGCTCGCGAGACGGTACGGCGACCGCCTGCCGCCGGTGTACATCACTGAGAACGGCTGCTCAGCCGCCGACGAGCCGGACGCGGCCGGCCTGATCGACGACCAGCCCCGGATCAGCTACCTCGACAGCCACATCCGGGCGGTCGCCGATGCGATCACCGCGGGCGTCGACGTCCGCGGCTACCTGGTCTGGTCGCTGCTGGACAACTTCGAGTGGGCGGAGGGCTATCACCAGCGCTTCGGGCTGGTGCACGTCGACTTCGGAACCCAGCAGCGAACGCCGAAGACATCGTTCGGCTGGTTCGCTGACCTGATCGCGGCCCACGGGGACGGGGCCGGGCCGGCGCGGCGGCCGGACTGATCACCCGTCAGTAAGCGCGAGCGGGACGACCGCGGACCCAGCTGGCATCGGCGAGGGCCGCGGTGATGGAATGCGCCTGAACCGTCACCGTGAGGACGGACGGCACATGGTCACCCGACCGCCGCGCCCGCAGCAGCGGGGCGCCCGGAGACGGCCGTCGCGGCGGCCTGATCCGGCTGGCGGCGGCCTGCGCCTTTGGGCAGCGCCAGCATCAGCAGGAAGCTGCCGCCGAAGACCGCCACCTGGAACCAGAGAGTGCGCTCCGCGGTGGCGGCGAAATCCCGCCGCATCGCGGCCGATCCGGCCGCGGCCAGGACCGGGCTCAGCCGGGCCTGCAGAGCCGCCCGGCCACCAGGAGGCCGGCAGACGGCCGGCGTCACGGTCGGATCGGCCGCCGTCAGCCGCGCCTGCAGGCAGGCGCCGAACTGCTGCTCGATCGGCGTCGCTGCCCTCGCGGGCAGCCCGGCTGAGGTCAGCCCGGCGCGCAGTTGCGGCGCCACGGCAGCGGAGGCCGGCCCGGCCTGGCTGCCGAGGAAGCCGAAGAAGATCACCCCGATCACCGCGACCCCGACGGAGGCCCCGAGTTGCAGGCTGGTGTTGAAGATGCCGGACGCGGAGCCTGCATCCTGCTGCCCGATGCCGTCCAGCAGGATGTCCGCGAGCGGCGCGAGCACAGTGCCCATGCCGAGCCCCGCGACGATCAGGGCCGGAACCATGTCGGCGGTGGTGACATGCGGGCCGAAGTGACGGATGGTCGCGATCAGGCCGGTCATTCCGGCGGTCATGATGAGCGCGCCGGTCATGGTGACGCCGCGGCCGAAGCGGGGCGCGAGCCGCGCCGCCGCCCCGGAGGCCAGCAGGACGCCGCCGGAGAAGGGCAGGAACGTCAGGCCCGCGTGCAGCGGCTGGTAGCCGAGTCCGGTCTGCAGGAAGATCGTGAGGATCAGCGCGAACGAGGTAACGCCCAGGAAGAAGACGATCGCGACAGCGATGCCGACCGCGAACGAGCGTTGCCGGAACAGGCTCAGCTGCACTAGCGGCGAGCCGTCGCGACGGTCCTTGGCCCGCTCGTAAAGCACGAAGAGCGCGAACACCGGCGCCGCCGCGGCCATGGCCGCGAAGGTCCAGGCCGGCCAGCCCAGCTGACGGCCCTGCACCAGCGGATAGAGCAGCAGCAGAAGCGCTGCCGAGATAAGCGCGAAGCCGCCGGGGTCCAGTCGCGGGGGGCGGGGCGCACGGGACTCGCGCACCAGCACGGCGGCAGCGGCAACCGCCGCGATGCCGACGGGAACGTTGATCAGGAAGATCGGCCGCCACTGGAGGCCGAAGAGATCGTGCTGCGTCAGCAGCCCGCCGAGCAGCGGCCCGCTGACGGTGCCGAGGCCGGCGGTGATCCCGAAGGCAGCGAGCGCCTTGATGCGCTCACCTGCCGGGAAGATCACCTGGATGACCGAGAGCACCTGGGGGATCATGATTGCTCCCATGACACCCTGCGCGACCCGGCAGCCGATGAGCATGCCAGGGCTCTGCGCCGCCCCGCACAGCGCCGACATGATCGTGAAGCCGGCAACGCCGATGAGGAACAGGCGCTTGCGCCCGAAGGTATCGCCGAGCCTGCCGCCGGTGATGAGGACGAGCGCGTAGGCGAGCGTGTAGCCGGCCAGGGCCCACTGCACGTCGGCGTAGCTGGCGTGCAGGTCTCGCTGAATGGACGGGATCGCGATATTGACGATCGAGATGTCGAGCAAGTTCATGAAAGCGGCCAGGAGCAAGACCGCGAGCGTCAGCCACCGGCGCGGGTCCGGGGTGTCGCTCGCGGCGCCACCTGGTGCCAGGATCTGAGGATCAGCGGACATCAGAGCCTCCGCTCAGGATGGTCAGGCTGGTTACGTAACTAAACTAGCGTCTCGTATTGCTATTGTCTAGGTAAGTTAATTATCAGGGAGCTGAGGCATGTCGCGACAGGCTGAGGAGGGCGGCCCGGCGTCCGGCGGCCAGCCCGGTCAGGCCGGTCAGGCCGGCGACGGCCGGGACTGGGAAGTGCCCTGGCCGCAGGAGGTGAGCGTCAGCTCGTGGAGCCAGGAACGAGCGCGGCTCAGCCTCGACTTCATCGCCGCTGTCAGGAAGACCGGCTCCCTCATGCACCTGATGAGCCAGGCGGCCGCTGACCGAGTCGGCATCAACTCGACGGACCTCAACTGCCTGAACATTCTCAGCTTCAGCGGCCACTTGACCGCGGGCGAGCTGGCCAGGGCAACAGGACTGACGACAGCCTCGATTACCGGCGTGGTCGACCGGCTGGAGCAAGCCGGGCTCGTGCGACGCGAGCGCGACGCGCGAGACCGGCGGCGCGTCGTCATCCATCTGGAGACGGAGAAAGCGCTCGGAACGATCGCACCCGTCTTCGGGCCGATGATGGGCTCCTGGCAGCGGATGACCGAGCAGTACACCGACGCTGAACTCCGGCTCATCGTCGAGTTCTACGGCCAGATGGAAGGCATCATCCGCGAGCACCTCAGCCGGCTCCGCGAACTCTGAAGAGCCAGCATTCTGCCCCGTAATATCCGGTTACATCGGTATCCACGGAAGTTCCGGGGAAAATGACCCGTACCGCCCGTCAACCCGCTGCCCTGATCAGGCGTCTTTAGTTAGTTCATGCAAGTAATGGCTCGCATGGGTCGCGGGCCCGGTAACGATGTCAGCGATTAAGGAGCGGCGTTGAGATCATCCATCAGTCATGCGAGGTTCCGGCTGGCAGCATCGGCCGCCGTCGCGGCAGCCTCGGCGGCCCTGCTGGCCGTCGCGATGAGCGGCGGAGTCTCCAGCGCCGCCACCGCCGGCGCGCACCACACCCCGGCTGTCCGGCACGCGCCGCTCGGCGCGGCCAGCGTCCGCGCTGCGGCGAAGACCGCGCAGTACGACGTGCAGCCCCAGTATCAGCAGTTCGCCACCAGCACGACCCCGTTCTGCCCGGCCGCCAGCGGCAACGCGCCGTGCGACGGCGCGTCCGGCGCGTTCGGCACTATCGACCGGGTCCCGTCCGGATTCTCCGATGGGGGCGCCGGCAACTACGCGCCATCGACCAGGGCCCTGGTCGGAGACTGGATGGCGCTCGTGTCCGGCACGGGCGTCGGCAACCAGGGCGCCGGCTGCCCCGGCACAACCGCCACCACCAATCCGGGCGAGAACTGCAGCGGCCCGTACGCGCTGTTCGGGACCGGCAAGGCGGCGGGCGTCGAGAACGTGTTCCCGAAGTCGGGCTTCACGGTCACCGACGACCTGTTCCTGTCGCCCAGCACGGCCGGCCCGGCTGGCTCGCTCGTGGACGACGACGTTGAGATGAACACCAGCACCGGCGCCTACGGCATTGACAACATCATCACGGCCTGCGCGGAAGACACCACGTCAGCTGCGCTCGGCTACGTGATCAGCTTTGGTCACAATTCGCCGGGCGGCTGCACCGGAACTCCGCTCGTCACCAAGGACGGCTGGTACCGCTTCGTCTTCGTGTTCAGCGACAAGGCCGGCGACGCCTACCTGACCGAGTCCGTCTTCCGGGAGCGCACGGGGTCCCTGATGGCCACGTCCGGGCCGCAGCCGGTCGGTGGCGGCAGCCCCGAGGCGATCTCGGCCTGGGGCGGCCCCGGCTACTTCTGGCTCCCGACTGAGGATTACAGCGGTCTCCCGATGGCCAACTTCGCCATTCAGCTCGGCCAGTTCTCCCGCGGACACCGGCCGTAACCGGGATCACTTCGCTCACCGCTGAGGCCGGGACGCATGTCCCGGCCTCAGCCATGTCCGGGGCGGCGGAGAATAGCGCTTGACCACGGGAGGCCAGATGGACGGCACCGGCCAGGCAGATCCGCACGGGCACCCGCTCGATCCGCTCACGGCGGCAGAGATCAGCCGCGTCACCGCGGCGGTGCGCACCCGAGGCGCGACGGATGGCTGGCGATTCGCGTCGATCGAGCTGGCGGAGCCGGCCGAAGAGCGAGCTCGCGGCCGGCACCGTCGTCAGGACCGCGCAGGCGATCTGCTGGAACACCGCCGACGGGCAGGCCTACCGGGCGACGGTCACGCTGCCGGACCGCGAGGTCACGCGCTGGCAGCACCTGCCCGGGCAGCAGCCAGCCATGACTGCCGACGAGTGGCACGAGTGCGACGAGATGCTGCGCCGGCACCCGGACCTGATCGCCGCGCTGCGCCGCCGCGGCCTGACGGATCTGACCCTGGTCCTGACGGACGTCTGGGCTTACGGGGCCGCCCTCGTGCCCGAGCGCTATCGGGGCCGGCGCATCGGCTGGGCCGATGTCTGGCAGCGCGGCACCCCGGACGGCAACCCGTACGCACACCACGTCACCGGACTGCATCCGGTTGTGGACCTGAACCGGATGGAGCTGCTCGAGCTCGAGGACAACCTGGACGAAGGCGGCGGGGAGCGCCCGGACGTCAGGGGCGAGTACCTGCCCGAGCTGACCGGGCTGCCTGCCCGCGACGTGAAGCCGCTGCTGGTCACCCAGCCCGAGGGAGTTTCCTTCAGCCTCGAGGGCCGGCTTGTGCGCTGGCAGAACTGGGAGTTGCGGCTCGGGTTCAACCATCGCGAGGGCCTCGTGCTGCATACCGTCGGCTTCGCCGATGCCGGCCGCCTCCGCCCGATCGCGCACCGGATGTCGTTCGCGGAAATGGTGGTGCCCTACCGGGACGCGACCCCCGATCACTACCGGCGCACGGCCTTCGACATCGGCGAGTGGGGCCTCGGATTCATGACCACCTCACTGGAGCTGGGATGCGACTGCCTCGGCGAGATCCGCTACCTGGACGCCGTCCTGCACGACAGCCGCGGTGAGCCGCGCACCATCCGCAACGCCATCTGCATCCACGAGGAAGACGACGGGATCGAGTGGAAACATGTCGATGAGCGGACCGGGGCGGCGGTGCGCAGGGCCCGGCGGCTGGTCATCTCGTTCCACGTCACCGTGGCCAACTACGAGTACCTGATCTACTGGCGGTTCTACCAGGACGCGAACATCGAGTGCGAGGTCCGTGCGACCGGCATCATGGTGACGTCCTCATTCCCGGCCGGTCAGCAGCCGCCGACTGGAGCGCAGGTTGATCAGCGCACCTACGCGCCATTTCACCAGCACTTCATCGTGGCCAGGCTGGACCTGGACATCGACGGCGAACCCAATACCGTGTCGGCGGTCGAGTCGCGCCTCCTTCCGGTCGGCCCGGCCAACCCGCACGGGCTCGCGCTGGTCACGCAGGACACGCCGCTGCGGACCGAGGCTGACGGCCGGCAGGACTGCAACTGGGACACGCAGCGCACCTGGCGGATAGCGAGCACCAGGACGCTCAACGGCCTCGGCGGCCGTCCTGCCTACAAGCTCTTGCCGGCCGGCTCCTTCCCGGCACTGATCGACGAATCCTCGCCTGCCTTCCAGCGCGCCGAGGTGATCGGGCACACCCTGTGGGTCACGCCGTACGCGCAGGCCGAGCGCTGGCCGTGCGGGGAGTTCCCGAACCTGAGCTCCGCTGATTACGGGCTCCCGGCCTGGACTGCGCAGGACCGGCCGATCGAGGACACCGACGTCGTCCTGTGGCATGTCTTCGGGCTGCACCACATCACCAGACCCGAGGACTGGCCGGTGATGCCCGCCGACAGGACCGCGTTCTGGCTGAAGCCGTGGGGCTTCTTCGACCGCAACCCGGCGCTGGACCTCCCGGCGGCCGCGCACGGACACGGCACTGAGACACGGCACTGAGACGGGGCACTGCACCACGGCACTTCACCACGCGGCCGAGCCGCTAGGTTTGCATCCCATGACAGCTGAGCGGTCCCCCGGCGTCGTCGAGATTTATACCGATGGCGCCTGCAGCGGCAATCCCGGCCCTGGCGGCTGGGGCGTCGTGCTCCGCTACGGCGGCAGCACCAGGGAGCTGTGCGGCGGTGAGGCGACGCCGACGACGAACAACCGGATGGAACTCATGGCGGCCATCCAGGCACTCGAGAGCCTGACCCGCCCGTCCGCCGTCCGGCTCTACACCGACAGCTCCTACGTTCGCGGCGGGGTTACGAGCTGGCTGGCGAGCTGGAAGCGCAACGGCTGGAAGACCGCCAGCCGCCAGCCGGTGAAGAACGAGGATTTGTGGCGCCGCCTGGACGCCGCCACCCGCCGGCACGAAATCGAGTGGCTCTGGGTCAAGGGCCATGCCGGCAACCCCGGCAACGAGCGCGCCGATGAGCTGGCTAACCAGGGAATGGCCGAAGCGGTAGCGGCGGCGCGGGCGGCCCCGCCCCGCTAAGCCGGCCGGAAAAGGAAACTCGCCCTGGCGGGGCTTTCGCACCGCCAGGGCGAGCCCGATGACCGGTCCCCCCCGGATTCATCTGAATGGGTCCCCCGCTACACAGGATGACAGGTCAACTACAGAGCGTCTACACCGGGGTGGCAAGGACGGCCCGCAGCACCCCGGTGCGTCACGCCGCGGCCGGACGCCCGGAACGCGGCCGACGTCGTTAACTGGCGAAACGTCCCGATACGCTGATCGGAGCTGCCGCGGTCGGGCGGCAGCCGGAGTCACCGCCAGTTTCAAAAGGGTGCACAGTGCGGTTCGCAGAGCGCCGGGCAGTCGGGGTTATCTTCGCCGTCAACGGCTCGGTGTCCGGCACCTTCGCCTCCCGGCTGCCGTGGATCGCCGATCGCCTGCACCTGAGCAGCGGCATGCTCGGCGCGGTCGGCCTGACGGCCAGCATCGGAGCGCTGGCGGCGATGCCCTTCGCCGCCCAGTTCGTGCACCGGTACGGGCCGAGGGCCGCGACCAGGCTGCTGATCGGGGCGTCAAGTGCCGCGCTCGCGCTGCCGGCCTTCGCCCCCGGTCTGGCCGCCCTGGCCGGCTTCATGCTGCTCTTCGGAGCGCTGATCGGCACGACCGACAACGCGATGAACGCGCAGGCTGTCGAAGCGGAGCGGCGCGCCGGCACCTCGATCATGTCGGGCCTGCACGGCCTCTGGAGCATCGGCGTGCTGGCCGGGGCGCTCATCGGATCGGCATGCGCTCACGGCCACGTCAGCGCCCGGGTGCAGTTCACGGCGGTGGCCGCCGTTGCCGCGGCCACCGGTGTCCTGGCCTGCCGCTGGTGTGCCGGCGGCCGGCCGGCCGCTGGCGACACCGCGGTGATCCCGCGGTTTGCGTGGCCGCATGGCGTGCTCTTGCGCATCGGGCTGGTCGGCTTCGCGGCGATCTTCGTGGAGTTCGCGGCCAGCGACTGGTCGGCCGTGTTCCTGCACTGGGACCTGCACGCGGGCCAGGCGGAAGCGGCGATCGCGACCGGCGTCTTCGCCGGTGCCATGGCGGCCGCGCGCCTCGGCGGAGATCGTGTCGTCCGGCGGGTAGGGCCGGTCCTCAGCGTCCGTGCCTGCGGCGTCCTTGGCACGGCCGGGTGTGTCCTGGTCGCGACCTCGCCCGACGCGGCCGCCGCGCTGGCCGGGTTCGCCCTGATCGGCCTGGGCGTCTCCGTGGTGGTGCCACTGGTATTCAGTGCGGCCGGGCGGTCCGGCCCGAGCCCGGCCATTGCCGTCGCCGGCGTCGCCACCGTGAGCTACGGCGCGGGCATGGCCGCGCCGAGCGTGATGGGCGGCGTGGCCGATATCTCGTCGCTGCGGGTCGCGTTCGCGGCGGCTGCCCTGCTCGCCGTCGGCGTGACTGCCGGGGCCGGCCTGCTCGGCCGGGCGGAGGACCGGGCGGCCACCGCTGCTGACGCTGGATCCGGCTGATCAGAAGAAGATGAGCTTGACCGCGGAAATGACACCGATCACGACGACGAAGATGCGCAGCGCCAACGGCGGGAGCCTGCGGCCGAACCGCGCCCCGAGCAGGCCGCCGATCGTCGAGCCCACCGCGATCAGCAGCACCACCAGCCAGGCGACGTGGGCGAAGATGATGTAGACGATGGCGGCCGTGCCGTTGACGACAGCCACCAGCACGTTCTTCGCGCCGTTGACACGCTGCATGCTCTCGTCCAGGAAGGTGCCGAGGAGGCCGATCACCAGCACCCCCTGCGCCGCGCCGAAATACCCGCCGTAGGTGGCCGAGGCGAACACGCCGGCGCCGAGCACCGGTCCGGTCCGCTCCTGGCTGTCGTCAGCAGGCGCGTCCGGGCCGGCCCGGCGAGCGCGCCGCGCGACGATGCGCGAGCTGAGCCAGGGCTGGACCAGTACCAGCGCGCATGCGATCAGGATCAGGGCGGGCACGATGAGCTGAAACGAGCTGGAGGGCAGCGACAGCAAGGCCGCGGCCCCGGCTACGGACCCGGCGGCCGAGATGACGCCGAGCCGGATCAGGCGGGCGCGCTGGCCGGACAGTTCCCGCCGGTAACCGACGGCGCCGCTGACGTTTCCTGACACCAGGCCGACATTGTTGGAGACGTTGGCAACGACCGGAGGGAAGCCGAACGCGAGCAGGGTCGGGAAGGTGATGAGCGATCCGGACCCGACGACGGCGTTGACCGCCCCGGCGGCCACGCCCACGCCGAAGATCGCCAGCGCCTCAGCCGGGCCCACGGGTTCCTCGCATGCAGCCGATGCTAGGTGAGGCACATAGCGGACGAGCCGGGCAGCGGCAGACTGTGATCAGGAGCACAGCACCACGCGCGCGGCGCTGATGGCCGCGGGCCTTCGGCTCGGTCAGGGGAACGGCACTGCCCGGGCCGACCACCGCGCGGCCCGCCGCTCGATCTCAAGCGGAACGCCGAAGCAGCGGGACAGATTGCGCTCGGTGAACACCTCGGCGAGCGGCCCGGCCGCCAGCACGGTGCCCTTGCGCATCAGCATCGCGTGCGTGAAGCCCGCGGGGACTTCCTCGACGTGGTGGGTGACCAGCACCATCATCGGTGACCTCGGGTCGCGGAGCAGCCCGGCAATGCGCTGGAGAAGGTCTTCCCGGCCGCCGAGATCCAGGCCGGCGGCGGGCTCGTCCAGGAGCAGCAGCTCCGGGTCGGCCATCAGCGAGCGGGCGATCTGAACCCGCTTCCGCTCGCCCTCCGACAGCAGGCTGAACCGCCGCCGGATGAGGTGGGCGCAGCCCAGCGCGTCCAGCAGCTCGACCGCCCTGGTCACGTCGAAGGAATCGTAATCTTCCGCGTTCCGGCCGAGTATGCCGTAGGACGCGGTGAGGACGAGGTCGATGACCTTCTCGTCCGGCGGCACCTGATCGGCGATCGCCGAGCTGGACATGCCGATCCGGGTCCGCAAGTCGGCGATGTCGGCGTCCGCCAGCGACTCCCCGAGCACTTCCACCGTCCCGTGCGTCGGCACCAGCAGGGTGGCGGCCACCTGCAGCAGCGTTGTCTTGCCGGCCCCGTTCGGCCCGATGATGACCCAGCTCTCGTCGCTGCGAGCCGTCCAGTTGACATCACGCAGCAGCATCGACCTGTCGTATCTGACCCCGACGTCGCGCAGCCTGAGTACCTCAGCCGCCATCCGGTTCCCTCCGAGCGCCACCATCCCTGCTTGAACTTACGGCATGACGGCGCGCCGCCCGCCACCACCCGCCGCCGCCTGGGCCGCGTCGCGCCTCACTGCTGCTGTCGCACCGCCAGCAGCGCCGCCTGAGTCCGGTCCGCAACTCCCAGCTTGGCGAGCACGGCGCTCACGTGCGTCTTGACAGTCTTCTCCGCGACGTGCAGAGCGGCGGCAATCTCACGGTTCGACCGGCCATCGGCAAGCAGGCTCAGCACCTCACGCTCCCGGCCGGTGAGCGACGCGATCCCGCCTGCGTCACTGCCCGGCCGGCGTGTCATCAGCCCCGCTGCACCGGGCGCGAGCACCGTGTGCCCGTCGTTGACCGCACGGATCGCGCGCACCAGTGCGTCAGGGTCCACGTCCTTGTACAGGAAACCGGCAGCTCCGGCCTGGAGAGCGGCAACCGGACCGCTCGGGCTGGCGGCGCTGGTCAGGATCAGCACTCGTGTCCGTACCTGCTGTTCTCCCAGGCGGGCCAGCACAGCCAGGCCATCGAGCACCGGCAGCTTCAGGTCCAGGAGCAGCACATCGGGCTGAAGTTCCAGCGTCAGCCGGACCGCTTCCTGGCCATCCCCGGCCTGGCCGACCAGGCGGACATCGTCCTGCACGTCCAGCAGCACGGCCAGGCCCTGCCGCACGACCGGGTGATCGTCGGCGATGACGACCGTGATCGCGCCCGCGCGCCCGGCCTCGCCGCTCACTCCGCACCGCCGGACACTGTTCCGCCAGATACAGGGCCGCCAGACGCAGGGCCGCCAGACGCAGGGCCGGGCCGCGGGGCGCACCGGGACGCTGAGCCGCACGCTGGTGCCCGCCCCCGGCGCGGAGGTAATCGTCAGCTTGCCGCCTGCCGAGGCAGCCCGCTCGCGCATGGAGGCGAGGCCGACACCGGACTGCTGCGCAGCCGGGCTGAAGCCCGCGCCAGTATCGCTGACCTCGAGCACGACGCTGCGCTGGCGGCAGGTCAGGCGGACCGTCACCTGGCCGCCGCCGGAGTGACGGAGCGCATTGCCGATCGACTCCTGCGCGACGCGGTAGATCGCGGTCTCCCGCACCTGGTCGAGCTCGGGGAGGTCGCCGGCCCGCACGACGACCTCCGCCCCGTACGTGCTGCCGGCCATCAGGGCGTACCCGCGCACCGAGCTGGCGAGCCCGCCGGCCGCGAGCTCGGGCGGCGCCAGCCCGTCGATGACGGCCCGCAGTTCGGCGTGAGCCTGCCCGGCGAGGTCCGCCACGCTGTCGATCTCCGCTACCGCCCGGCGCGGATCACGGTCCACCAGCACGGCGGCCGCCCGCGCCTTCGCCCGGACGCTGAACAGCTTCTGGGACACCGCATCGTGCAGCTCCCTGGCCAGCCGGGCCCGTTCCTGCAGCACCGACAGCTCCCGGCCCCGCTCATAGAGCCTGGCGTTGGTGAGGGCAATCGCCGCATGAGCCGCGAACAAGCTGATCAGCCGCTCGTCCCGTTCGGTGAACCCGCCCGGCTCGGTCTTGCAGGCAGCGAAGATGAAGCCGAGGACCCGGTCGCCTTCCCTGATGGGCACGCCGAGGACATCGGTCAGCTCGGGATGTGAGTCGGGCCAGCCCCAGAATCGGGGGTCGGCGCGGATGTCATCCAGGCGCAGCGGCTTGCCCTCCCTGAGCATCACGCCGAGCATGCCGTGCTGCCGCGGCAGCGGGCCGATCGCAGCCTGCTCAGCGGCCGTCAGGCCGTCCACCACGAACTCGGCGAACGACCCGGCCTCGTCCGGCACCCCGAGTGCCGCGTACCTGGCCCCGGCCAGCGATCTGGCCGAGCGCACAATCATCTGCAGTACGTGCCGGACCGACAGCTGGCTGGTGACGGCCAGCACCACCTGGCTGACATGCTGGAAGATCTCATCCTGGCCGGCGTCGCGGGCGTGATTGCCGGACCCGGGCCGCGGTGCCTGGCCCATAGGACGACCGTACCGGCGCCCCGCCCGGCTCGGATCAGGCGCAGGGCCTAGGACCAAGGTCGCAGGCACGGCCAGGCTGCCGGCCGATGCGCCGCCGGGCGCGGCTGCCTAGCGTCGATGGCATGAACACTTCTCCCCTTGCAGTCGTCACCGGGGCATCTCGCGGCCTCGGGCAGGCACTAGCAGATGCGCTGGCCGCCGCCGGTTACCGGCTCCTTATCGACGCGCGGGACAGCCAGCCGCTCGAAGCCGCGGCAGCCGCGCTGCGCAGCCGGCACGACCTCCCGCGCGCCGCCGTGCTGACGGTGCCTGGCGACATCGCCGACCCCGGCCACCGCGCGGAGCTGGCGGCCGCCGCCAGCGCCGCCGGCGGCGCCAGCCTCCTGGTGAACAATGCCGGCACACTCGGTGCCAGTCCGCTGCCGGCGCTGGCCGACTATCCGATCGACGCCCTGCGGGCCAGCTTCGAGGTGAATGCGGTGGCACCAGTCGCCCTCACCCAGCTGCTGCTGCCCGGCCTGCGGGCGCGCGGCGGCGCCGTGCTGAGCATTACCTCCGATGCGGCCGTCGAGGCATACGCGGGCTGGGGTGGCTACGGAGCCGCGAAGGCCGCGCTGGAGCAGGCCAGCGCGGTTCTCGCCGCCGAGGAGCCCGCGGTGCGCGTCTGGTGGGTGGATCCCGGCGATCTGCGCACGCACATGCACCAGCAGGCGTTCCCTGGCGAGGACATCTCCGACCGGCCGCGTCCGGACAGCGTCACGCCCGCGTTCATCCGGCTCATCGCCGAGCGGATGCCGAGCGGCCGGTACCGGGCGGCCGACCTGATGCCGGCCGGTCTGGTCGCATCGGCAGCGACGGCATGACCGCCCTGACTGAGGTGCCGGAGCCGCGGACCGCGCCGGGCCGCGGCGTCCAGTTCGAGCTGCGGCCAGAGCTAGAGGCCCATGAGCCGCCCGAGGCACGGGGCCTGAGCCGCGACAACGTCCGGCTGCTCGTCAGCCGGACCGCCGCCGGCGAGGTCAGTGAGCACGTCTTCGGCGACCTGCCCGAGCTGCTGCTGCCCGGCGATCTGCTGGTCGTGAACAACTCCGCCACCCTGCCCGCCGCGGTGCCAGTCCCGGCCGGCGCCGGAGGCCAGGCCGGTGAGCTGACCGTCCACTTCTCCACCGCCATGGCTGACGGTGACTGGCTGGTTGAACTGCGGTCAGATCACGGGGCCAGGCCCAGCTCAGCTGCGGCCGCGGGGCTGCGGCTGGTGCTCACCGGCGGCGCCGTGCTCACTCTCACCGCACCGTTCAGCGGGCGGCTCTGGCACGCCCGGCTGTCCGCGGCGGTGATTCCGTACCTGCGCCAGCACGGCCGGCCAATCCGGTACTCGTACGTGCCCGTGCACTGGCCGGTCGAGTCCTACCAGACCGTCTTCGCCACCTGGCCTGGCAGCGCCGAGATGCCGAGCGCGTCCAGGCCGTTCACGCCGGAGATCGTCACGACGCTGGTCAGCCGCGGGATCGCGATCGCGCCGGTGACGCTGCACACCGGTGTCTCGTCGCTGGAGGGGCAGGAGAGCCCGTACCCGGAGTCCTTTGATGTACCGGCCCCGACGGCCCGGCTGGTGAACCTGACCAGGCGCTCCGGCGGACGGGTGATCGCGGCCGGCACGACCGTCGTCCGGGCGCTGGAAACCGCGGGCCTGGGCCGGGCGGCCACTCCGGACGGGAGCGGCCGCCCGGCGCCGGTGCGCGCAGCGGCAGGCTGGACCTCGCATGTAGTCACCCGGCAGACCGGCGTGACCGTGGTTGACGGGCTGCTGACCGGCCTCCATGAGCCGCAGTCCACCCACTTGTGGATGCTCGCCGCATTCGCCCCCGAGGAGCTGCTCAGTCGCAGCTACCAGACGGCGGCACGGTCCGGCTATCACTGGCACGAGTTTGGCGACGTGCACCTGCTGCTCCCCTGACGATGCCGCCCCGTCTCGCCTGAGCGGCCCCGGCACCCGGCTGCCGGGGGGCAGCAGCCTGTCGATAGCGTTAACAGCGCTATGTCCGGCCCGCCGATCACGCTGCTGGTGACCCTGACAGGCCGGGACCGGCCAGGAGTGACGTCCCGGCTGTTCAGCGTGCTCGCGGCACACGCCCTGACGGTCGCCGACGTTGAGCAGGTGGTGATCCGCGGCCGCCTGGTACTCGGCGTGCTGCTGTCCGGCGACGGCTCGCCCGACCTGACGGCGATCCACAGGCAGATCACGTCCCTCGCCGCTGACCTCGGCATGGATGTGGAGATCACGGTCGGTTCCGGCGAAGGCGCGCAGCGCTCGCGCGGGCGGCTGCACGTCACCGTGCTCGGACGGCCGCTGCGGCCGTCGGCCATCGCGTCGGTCGCCGGCCGGATCGCGGCTCACGGCGCCAACATTGACAGGATCGGCCGGCTGGCCAGCCGGCCGGTCACCTGTATCGAATTCGAGCTGTCCGGAGCCGACCCGGTCAGCCTGCGGACCGAGCTGGCCCGCGATTCTGTCCTGCTCGGCGTGGATGTAGCGGTGCAGCCGGCCGGGCCTGAACCGGCGCGCGATGCGCCTGGTGCTGATGGACGTCGATTCGACGCTGCTCCAGGACGAAGCCATCGAGCTGCTGGCCGCGAAGGCCGGCTGCGAAGCCGAGGTCAGCGAGATCACTGCCGCGGCCATGCGCGGCGAGCTGGATTTCGCCGAGTCGCTGCACCGGCGCGTGGCGCTGCTGGCGGGCCTGGAAGCCTCGGCCGTCGACGATCTGCTGGCCACCCTCAGGCTCGCGCCGGGGGCTCGCACGCTGATCAGGACGCTAAAGCGGCTCGGCTACCGGTGCGGCGTTGTCAGCGGCGGGTTCACCCGGGTCACCGACTGGCTGACGCTGGAGCTGGGGCTCGACTTCGCCGAGGCGAACACGCTGGAGGTGGCGGACGGGAAACTGACCGGCCGGGTCGTCGGCTCCGTCGTCGACCGGCCGGGCAAGGAACGCGCGCTGCGGCGGTTCGCCGCAGCCGCCGGCGTGCCGCTCAGCCAGACCGTGGCGGTCGGCGACGGCGCCAACGATCTGGACATGATCTCCGCGGCCGGCCTCGGTATCGCGTTCAACGCTAAGCCCGCGGTCCGTGATGCCGCCGACACCTCACTAAGCGTTCCCCATCTGGACGCGATCCTGTACCTGCTCGGCATCTCCCGCGATGACGTGGAGGCTGCCGACGCGGAGGACCCGCTACTGACCGCGGACCGGCTGGGCGAGCTGACTGACGACGCCTAGCTAACTGTCCTCGGTACCGGGCAGGAAGGACGCCAGCAGCTCTCCCGACCCGGCCGCGAGCGCGGGCCAGCCGGCCAAGAGCCCGAGTACGGCGATCGCCGCCGGGGGGAAGTCGGGCTCCGTGCCGCTCAGCAGCGTCACCAGGTCCGCTGCCGCCGGGTTGTGCCCGATGTACATCAGCGTCCTGATCTCCGGCCCGGTCTGCCTGACGATCTGCAGAACGTCACGAGCATCGGCCTGGTAAAGCTGCCGCTCGGTGCTGACCGGAATCTCACCGCCGAGCTCAGGCGCGACGTGCTGCCAGGTCTGCCTGGTGCGCCTCGCCGCCGAGCAGATAACCGAGTCGGGCCGGATGCCCTGCCCGGCCAGCCAGCGCCCGGCTGCGGCACTGTCGCGAAGTCCCCGCGGGCGCAGGGCGCGCTCGAAGTCCGGGCCGCCAGGTAGCTCGCCTGCCTTGGCATGCCGCATCACGATCAGCCTGTGGGAGTCCCGCATGCCATCCATAGTCCGCCACGACCTGGTGCCAGCCGGGCAGGCGCGCCATCTTCTCCCGGCGCAAGTGCCCGGCCCTGCCGGGGACGGCTGCCTCAGGCCGTAATCTTGTCGGCCGGGGACTTCGCCTCAGTGCCGCCGGAGGAAATGCTGGCCGAGCGGCGCTTGGAGATGACAATCGCCGCGACCACGATCGCCACCGCCACGATGGCCACGCCGGCCCGGAGGCCCAGGTTGCCGCTGTACTCGACGACGCTGGTCGCGATCAGCAGCGAGACCAGGTTCATCACCTTGATCAGCGGGTTGATCGCAGGTCCGGCCGTGTCCTTGAACGGGTCGCCGACGGTGTCGCCGATCACGGTAGCCGCGTGCGCCTCGGAGCCCTTGCCGCCGTGATGGCCGTCCTCGACCAGCTTCTTGGCGTTGTCCCAGGCACCGCCGGAGTTGGCCAGGAAGACCGCCATCAGGGCGCCCGCCGCGATCGCTCCGGCCAGGAACGACCCGAGCGGCGCGTAGCCGAAGGCGAATCCGACCGTGATCGGCATCAGGACCGCCAGCAGGCCAGGGGTCGCGAGCTCGCGCAGTGAGTCCCGGGTGCAGATGTCGACCACGCGGCCGTACTCCGGCTTCTCGGTGAAGTCCATGATGCCCGGGTGAGCCCGGAACTGCTCCCTGACCTCGAGCACGACCCGGCCCGCCGCCCGGCCCACCGCCATGATCAGCAGGCCGGCGAAGAAGAACACCACCGATGCGCCGATGATGAGGCCGAACAGGTCGTTCGGAGCGTCGATGCCGAGGCTGAAGCCGCCCAGGTGCTTGATCAGGAGTTCCGCCGTGACCTGCGTTCTGAACGCCCCGAACAGCGCGGTCGCCGCCAGCACGGCCGTCGCGATCGCAATGCCCTTGGTAATGGCCTTGGTGGTGTTGCCGACCGCGTCCAGGCTGGTCAGCACCTGGGCCGCCTCGCCTTCGACCTCGCCGGACATCTCAGCGATGCCCTGGGCGTTGTCGGAGACGGGGCCGAAGGTGTCCATCGAGACGATGACGCCGACCGTGGTCAGCAGGCCGGTGCCGGCCAGGGCTACCGCGAACAGCGCGATCGTGGCGTTGCCGGTGCCGAGCAGGAAGGCGATGTACACAGCGCCGCCGATGAGCAGAGCCGAGTAGACGGCGGACTCGAGGCCGACCGCGATGCCGGCCAGGATAACAGTCGCGGCACCGGTCTCCGAGCTCTCGCCGATCTCGATGACCGGCCGGCGGCTGGTCTCGGTGAAGTAGCCGGTCAGCAACTGGATGGCGCTAGCCAGCACCAGGCCGACCACGACGGCGCCGATGGCCAGCAGTCGCGGGTCGCCACTGTGATTCCGGATCAGCGGGTCGGTAATGCCCTTCAGCGCGCTGAACTTGGACGGCAGGTAAATGAAGGCCGCGATGACGACCAGGACCAGCGAGATGACCGCCGAGGCAAAAAAGCCGCGGTTGATCGCCGTCATGCCGCTGCGGTCCCGCTTCCTCGGGGCGACCAGGAAGATCCCGAACATCGCGGTGATGACGCCGATCATGGGCACGATCAGGGGAAATACGAGGCCGCTTGAGCCGAAGGCGGCCTTGCCGAGAATCAGCGCCGCGACGAGCGTCACCGCGTAGGACTCGAACAGGTCAGCGGCCATGCCCGCGCAGTCGCCCACATTGTCGCCGACGTTGTCGGCGATGGTCGCGGCGTTGCGGGGGTCGTCTTCCGGAATCCCCTTCTCGACTTTGCCGACCAGGTCGGCGCCGACGTCGGCAGCCTTAGTGAAAATGCCCCCGCCGACGCGCATGAACATGGCCAGCAGCGCCGCCCCGAATCCGAAGCCCTCCAGCACGCCCGAGGCGTTCTGCTTGTAGATCAGCACCACGCCGGCCGCTCCGAGCAGGCCGAGGCCGACTGTGAACATGCCGGCCACGCCGCCGGTGCGGAAGGCGATCCGCATGGCCGGGCGCTCGCCCGCCTCCTGAGCCGCGGCTGCAACCCGGACATTCCCGCGGACAGCGAGCGACATGCCGGTAAACCCGGTGACCGCCGAAAATAGCGCCCCGACCAGGAAGAAGATAGACCGGCCCCACCGGACTGACCCGTCCGTGGCGGGCAGCGCGAGCAGCACGAAGAAGATCAGCACCACGAACACGCTCAGCGTCCTGAACTGACGCCGCAGGTAAGCAGCCGCGCCTTCCTGAACTGCCAGCGCGATCTCCTGCATCTTCGGCGAGCCCTGGCTGGCCGCCAGCACGTCCCTGACCAGCCAGCCCGCCATGGCGAGCGCCATCAGCGCGACGACGGCCACCACGGCTACCCAGACCAGGTTTCCCCCGGCTACCGTGGGCAGGCCAACCCCAAGGGCGAGGTTGTGCATTATCCGTCCTCCTTGACAGGGGATCACAGCTAGTACCGAGCGCAGCCGCAGTGGCACCGTCTCGGTGGCTTAGTACGCACGGGCCGGCCATGGCTACCGACTGAAGGCAGGCTAAGCCTGGCCCGGGGGCGTGCCGGGAGTCTACGCATCCTGGTAAGCGCATGGTAAATCGGGTGCGGTTACTTGCGCAGTCGCGACAGTTTTGTAACGCAACAGTTGCTGGCGCGGAATGCCGGGTCGCCAGTCAGGGCGGCAGCCCGTCATGGTCAGCTACCGGGTCGCACCGGCCGACGGCCAGCTCATCCGGATGCTGGTCCCGCCGGGAGTCTCGCTAATCTGCACCTCGTCAGCGAGGCCCTCGATCACTGCGATGCCGAGCCCGGACGGCACCGGGCCATCGGGATCGGCACCGGCGGCAGCACCCGGCCGCCGCGCGTCCGGTGCGCAGGTGTCGGTGACCTCGACCTCGAACCGGCCGGACACGTCAGTCAGGGCCAGGCGCACCGGCTCGGCCGGGCAGTACAGCTGATGCCCGGCCACGGCCCGCGAGCACGCCTCGCCGACTGCGAGGCGAACTTCATCTAGCAGCGACTCATCGACTCCGCTGCGCCTGGCTACAGCCGTCGCCACCAGCCTGGCCGTTCGCACGTGGGCCGGCAGCGCGGTGAAACTCAGCTCGACAGTTGCCATCAGGTGTCGTCAGGTGGATGCCTGCTCGCTCCGCCGCCCGCTTACTTCTCAGCCCGGCGGGCCGCGATGGCCTCGTCCACGGTGTCGTGAATGCCGAACACCTTAGTCAGCCCGGTGATCCTGAAGATCTTCAGAATCCGCTCCTGCGTGCACACCAGGTCGAGGGAGCCGTCATGCGCGCGAACGCGCTTCAGGCCGCCGACGAGGACACCGAGGCCAGTGGAGTCGAGGAACTCGACCTTCTCCATATTGACCACGAGCTGGTAGAACCGGCTGTTCACCAGCTCAATCAGCAGTTCACGCAAGCGCGGAGCGGTGTAGACATCGATCTCGCCCTCAACGTCAACGATCTCGATTCCATCCTTGCTGTGGTGGTCCAGCTTCAGGTCCACATATCCTCCAGCGCCTTACGGCGGTTCATGTCCAGCGGGTGGCCGCGCCCGTTCGATCCTCGGGTCCGCGGGGCGAGCCTGCCGGGCCGCCGGCTGCGGCATGCCCTGCCGCGCATTCAACCATGCTCCAGTGTCATTCCTATACCAGATCGCGGTCGCAGGCACCTTGCGCCGTGCGACACACTGGGATCTGATGCATGTGGTTCCGCCGCCCGGCTCCCTCGCCAGCCCGCTGGCCGGCTCCCGCTCCGGCTGCGAGTCCGGACCGGGCCGCGCCGCAGAGCGGGCCAGCCCGGTGGCTCCTGGTGCCCCGGTGGCCGCCAGCGCGCTGGCCGCCGCGGGCCCGGCCGCCGCCATCCTGAAGGCGGGCGCCGAGGCCGGCCGGCTGACCTTCCTGACTCACTTGCCGGGTGCGGCCGGGCAGCCTGCCGACTGGCCGGCCTTCGTGCCGCCGGCCTTGATCACGGCCCTGGCCGGGGCCGGCATCGCCGCCCCGTGGCGGCACCAGGCCGAGGCCGCCGAACTCGCCGCAGCCGGGCGGAGCGTGATCATCTCCACCGGAACGGCCTCCGGCAAGTCCCTTGGCTACCTGCTCCCGGCGCTGGCAGGCATCCTTCGCGGCGGCACGGCGCTGTACATCGCGCCCACCAGGGCGCTCGCGGCAGACCAGCTCGCGCTCGTGCGGTCGCTGCAGCTGGACGGCGTCCGCGCCGCGGTGGTGGATGGTGACACCCCGTGGGCCGACCGGACCAGGGCCCGCTCGCAGGCCAACTACCTGCTGACGACGCCGGACATGCTGCACCAGTCGCTGCTGCCCGGCCACGCCCGCTGGAACGGCTTCTTCCGCAGGCTCCGCTACATCGTGGTCGACGAGTGCCATACCTACCGCGGTGTCTTCGGTTCCCATGTCGCGCACGTTCTGCGCCGGCTGCGCCGGGTCGCCTACCACCACAGCGCCGGTGATCCGGTCTTCGTGCTGGCATCGGCCACGATCAGCGACCCGGCCCGGTGCGGCACGCAGCTGACCGGCCGTCCGGTGCGGGCCGTCAGCACCGACGGCGCACCGCGCGCGCCGGTGACCTTCGCCCTGTGGGAGCCGCCGCTGACCGGAGCCCGCGGCGAGGCGGGCGCCCCGGTCCGCCGGGCCGCGACGGCGGAGGCGGCGGTGCTGCTGGCCGAGCTCGTCCGCCAGCAGGTGCCGGCACTGGCGTTTGTGCGCTCGCGCCGCGGTGCGGAGTCAGTCGCCCAGTCGGTGCGACGCCGGCTCACCGAGAGCGGCGCGGCGGAACTGGCCGGCCGGGTCGCCGCCTACCGCTCTGGCTATCTGCCGCAGGAGCGGCGGGCCCTGGAGGACGCACTGCGGGCCGGGCAGATCACCGGGCTGGCCGCCACCACGGCCCTGGAGCTCGGCGTCAACGTACCCGGCCTGGACGCAGTACTGATGGCGGGCTGGCCGGGAACCAGGGCGGCACTGTGGCAGCAGGCCGGGCGCGCCGGGCGCGCCGGGCGGGCAGCTGTCGCCGTCCTGATCGCGCGCGATGACCCGCTGGACTCCTATCTGGTGCACCATCCGCAGGCGCTGCTCGGGGCGCCGGTGGAGGCCACCGTGCTGGACCCCGACAACCCCTACGTACTGGCACCGCATCTGTGTGCCGCCGCGGCCGAACTGCCGCTGACTGACCATGACCTGACGGCCTTCAGCCCCGGCGCGGCCGCTCTGGCGCTGACGCTGACGGCGGACGGGCTGCTGCGCACCCGCGGCGCCCGCTGGTTCTGCACCCGGCAGGGCCTCAGCACACGCACCGGCCTGCGCGGCACGGGCGGCTGGCCGGTGCGCATCGTCGAGCGCGCCACCGGACGGCTTGTCGGCACGGTCGATGAGCCGTCAGCCCATTTCCTCGCGCACTCCGGCGCGGTCTATCAGCATCAGGGTGAGCTTTACCTGGTCAGCGAGCTCGATCTGGAGGACCGCATCGCGCTGGTGGAGGCGTCAGATCCCGGCTACGCCACCACGGCCAGGGAGATCACGAGCGTGGAGGTAACGCGTGAGCTGGAGCGGACCGCGCTCGGACCGGCCACGGTTTCGTTCGGTGATGTCCTGGTGACCCGCCAGGTCGTTTCCTATGCCCGGCGGAGCGCCGAGACGGGCCTTCTCCTGGGCGAGGACGTCCTGGACCTGCCCGAGCGCAGGCTGCGAACCAGGGCCGTCTGGTGGACGATCAGCCCGGCGCAGCGGGCCGCCCTGGCCGGCGCCGGGCTGGATTTGCCGGGAGCCGCGCACGCCGCCGAGCATGCCGCCATCGGGCTGCTTCCGCTGGTCGCGGCCTGCGACCGGTGGGATGTCGGCGGGGTATCCGCTGACCTGCATCCGGCCACTGGCCGCCTGACGGTGTTTGTCTATGACGGGCACGCCGGGGGTGCCGGTTTCGCCGAGCGCGGCTACGCGACGGCGCGGGCCTGGCTGGCAGCAACTGCCGAGGCAATTGCCAGCTGCGAATGCACGAATGGCTGCCCGGCGTGCATTCAGTCGCCAAAATGCGGAAATGGCAATCACCCGCTCGCCAAGCGCGACGCCGTCACGCTGCTTCGCTGTCTGCTCGGCGGCGCCGGGCAACCGGGACTGCCGCCGGCAAAGCGGTGACGCCGCGGGCGCGTCCGGACCGGCCCGCTGCGTCCGGGCACATCTGTCCGCTGGGTCCGGACATGAGGCGACCCCCGTCGGGGGGGAGAACGGGGGTCGCCATACGGTCCGGCTCCGGGGGGGCAGAGCCGGGTCCGTTCCTGAGAAAGCCTAGTTGCAATCGGGGCAAGTTACCAGCCGGTCAAGCCGAACCGCAAAGGGTTCTGGGGCCTTCCTCTATGCTGCCGGACCGTGGGCGCATCCGTCGAGGGGAGCAGGACACGTACGGCCGCTTTCTTTGACCTGGACAAAACCATCATCTCCCGGTCGAGCACACTCGCATTCGCGCCCGCCTTCTATCGCCACGGCCTGATCAGCCGGACGCAGGCATGCCGGGGCGCAGTTGCGCAACTCACATTCCGGCTCTCCGGGGCCCGCCCGAATCAGATGGAACGCATCCGCGATCAGGTCAGTGCCCTGTGCAACGGCTGGCCCGCCGACAAAGTCACCGAGATTGTCACTGACGGGCTCCGGCAGATCATCGGGCCGCTGGTCTACGCCGAAGCGCGCAGCCTCATCGCCCGGCATCGTCGCGACGGCGACGACGTCATCATCGTCAGCACATCAGGCCTGGAGATCGCCGGGCCGATCGGCACCATGCTCGGCATCACCGACGTCATCGCCACCCGGCTGGCGGTCGCGGACGGCCGGTACACCGGCATCGTCGACTTCTATGCCTACGGACAGGAGAAGGCGGATCACGTCCGGTCGCTGGCGGCCCGGCGCGGCTACCGGCTTGACGACTGCTTTGCCTACAGCGACTCGTTCACTGACCTCCCCCTGCTTGAAGTCGTCGGGCATCCGCGCGTGGTCAACCCGGACCGCGCGCTCCGCCGGGTCGCCAGAACCCGGCACTGGCCCGAGCTGGCGTTCCGTCAGGCCGGCGATCCATCCGGCAGCGCGGTAACTAGCTGACTTTGTCCAGGCAGCCCGGCCTGCCGTGGCGCGCATACAAGCGGCAGGATTGATTGAGATAACGAATCCATCACGCCCGGGCCTTTCCAAAGCCGCCGGCGCCCAGTAGAAAAGAAGTGCGGACCGCAGGTCCGTACACGGAAAGCCGGGTACCCACGCGCGACCAGCCGCGGGAGGCGTGCCGTGGCAGGCGAACAGTGGCCGCCAGCGGGCTGTCATGCAGCCCGGACCATCGTCCGCCTACCACGGCAGTGAAGGTGCACGCTTGGTAGCCAGGCTTGACGTGTCGTAGCGACGGCGTCCCGGATCCGGGGCGCCGTTTGCTTGTCTTCTTGTCCCTGCCGAGGGCACTGAACTCCCGTAAAATCAGTACTTTTAGGGTTCTCGGCGACACGGCTATTGCCAAATAACGGATGCCCGGCTCTTGTTGTCATTGGGTATAAGCAAGACTTTGAGCTGACAGCATGGAGAGAGGGAGGTACCCATGGCCGATCCCGCGGTCAGGCGCACGTCCGCAAGCGTGACTGACCAGTCCATCGGCGATCTCGTGTCGGTGGCGGCCAGGGACATATCCCAGCTGGTCCGGTACGAGCTGGACCTTGCCAAGCTCGAACTGAAGTCCGACGCCAAGCGAGTCGGCGTGGGGGCAGGACTCGCGGTAGTCGCGCTCTTCACCGCCTGCCTGGTCCTGATGCTGCTCTGCTTCGCGTTTGCCTTCGGCCTGAACGCACTGCATATCTGGCTGTGGGCGTCGTTCCTGATCGTGGCCGGTGTCTGCGTCCTGATCATCGGCATCGCCGCCCTGATCGCGGTCCGCATGGTGCGCAAGCTCGGCGGCATGAGCAAGACCAGGCGAAGCCTGGCCGATGGCATGTCGCTGCTGCACCGCGGCAAGCCACAGGACGCGGCCAAGGCCCCGGTCAAAGCCGGCTAACCATGGCGGCCACCGGCAACGGCTCGGTATACCTCAGCGGGCCCTGGTCTCACCGGTCGGTGAGCGCCAACGGCACCCGGTTTCACGTCGCCGAGAGCGGCGACGGACCGCTGGTGCTGCTCCTGCACGGGTTCCCGGAGTTCTGGTGGACCTGGCGCACGCAACTGAGCTCGCTGAGCCAGGCCGGATACCGCGCCGTCGCACCGGACCTGCGCGGCTACGGCGCCAGCGACAAGCCGCCGCGCGGCTACGACCTCGTGACGGCCGCGTCCGACGCGGCCGGGCTGGTGCGATCGCTGGGCGAGGCGAATGCGGTGGTGGTCGGGCACGACTGGGGTGGCCTGATTGCCTGGACGATGGCGACCTACTATCCGAAAGTCGTCCGCCGCCTCGCCGTCGTCTCCATGCCGCACCCGCTGCGCTTGCGCCCGGCCGTGCTGTCGGCGCCGTTCGCGCACGCCAGGAGCGTCAGCTACGCGCTGGGCTCCCAGCTGCCGGTGCTGCCCGAGCGGCGGCTGCTGAAGGACGGCGCAAGCCGGGTCGGGCATCTGCTGTCGGCCTGGTCCGGACCGGGCTGGCCGGATCCGGAGACCGAGGCGCGGTACCGGGCGGCCATGTCCGTGCCGTCGGTGGCGCACTCGGCGCTTGAATACCACCGCTGGTACTTGCGGTCCAGGTTCCGGCCGGACGGGATCGCTTACACCCGGATGATGCGCTCCCCCATCCAGGCGCCGACGCTGCACCTGCATGGCGCTCTCGACCCGTGCGTGCTGCCGAGCGCTGCCCGCGGCTCCGGGGTGCACGTCGAGGCGCCGTACCGCTGGCGGTTGCTGGACGGTGCCGGGCATTTCCCGCACGAGGAAGTGCCGGACCGCTTCGACCTCGAGCTGCGCTCCTGGCTGGCTGATCCCGAACCTGAGCGCTAGCCGGTGCCTGGCCAGCGGGACCGGGACGCGGCCGGGCGGGCTCGCAATGCGCGGCCTCGCGATGAGCTTGGCCGGCCGCTCGGCCGCCAGGCGCCCGGCCAGCCTGTCACCGGCGACGAGGCCCTGGCTCCGGCGCAGGCGCTAGCCGCCGCCCAGCAGCTGCTCGATGACGGACGGCCATTCCACGCCCACGAGGTGCTCGAGGCTGCCTGGAAGTCAGCGCCGGCGGCCGAGCGCGACCTGTGGCAGGGCCTGGCCCAGCTCGCCGTGGCACTGACGCACGCGCGCCGCGGCAACGCGCGCGGGGCGATCACGCTGCTGGAGCGCGGGGCTGGCCGCCTGTCGGGATACCCGGCAGCGGGTCCGCACGGCGTCGACGTGGCCGGTCTTGAGCGCTCGGCGGCGGAGCTTGCCGCCCGCATCAAGCGGGACGGTCTGTCCGGCGTCGATCCCGCCGGGCTCACGATCACGCTGCGGACCCGGCCAGGCAGCGGCTAGCCGCCCTGGCAGGTCTGGGTCGACACCCTGGTGACGGCGTTCTCGCCCTCGCCGACGTCTCTGGCGACCTGGCTGGCAGCCAGGGCGTAGCCGGTGTCCTTGTAGGAGGTCGAAGCGGCGAAGACGACCCCGTAGACCTTGCCGTCCGGCGCCAGCAGCGGGCCACCGGAGTTGCCTGGCTCAATCTGCGCCCGGATGGGGTAGATAGTCCGGCGGACGAAGGCATTCTGGTAGATGTCCGGGCCGTAGGCGCTGATCGCCCGGCCGATGGTCGCCGGGACGGGCGTGAACGCGTGATTGAGCGGATAGCCGGCCACGATGGCCGCCGTTCCGTCGGAAGCCGGGCCGGCGAACTTCAGCGGCCGCGCGGTCAGGCCGGGGACATACAGGACAGCCAGGTCGGTCTTCGGGTCGTAGAGCACGACCGTGGAACGGTAGGGCGTGGCATGGCCGCCAGCGGCAGAGATGACATCGGGGCCGCCGGTCACCCCCGCCACCACGTGCGCGTTGGTCAGCACGTGGTGCGGCGAGATGACGAAACCGGAGCCTTCGATATCCAGCGAGCAGGACGGGGCGGCACCCTCGATCTTGACGATGCCCGGCTGGACCCGGCTCAGGCCCGCTGAGTCGAGCACGGCCGGGCTCGGCACCGGCAGGTTCAGGCTGGTCTCCACGCCGATCCCGCTGAACACCTGGGAGTACAGGCCGCTGCTGAGCAGGCTGCGCAGCTGCGGGAAGACCGGCAGGTACAGCGCGGCACCGGGCATGATCCTGTCCACGGTCCGCAGCACCGCCGACCCGTTGACCTGCCGGGCGATCACAGGGAACGGCGCGTTCCCCACGAAGGACCCGATCAGCCAGGTGACAACCAGCACCGCGATGACGTTCACCGCGGCCCCGCCGAGCGAGTCGAGTATGGTCGCCGGGCGCCCGGTGACGCGGGAACGGACCGCGACACCGATGCCGGAGGCGATCAGCATGCCGACCACGGCGATGCCGAAAACGATCAGGATCGCGATGAATGCCTGCCAGGTCGGGCTCTTGGCCAGCGCGCGGGAGATCCCCGGCGCGATGTACGCCCCGCCGGCCACTCCGGCGACAAATCCGGCCAGGCTGAGCACGCCGATGATGAAGCCCTGCCGGTATCCGGCCACCGCGAAGGCCGCGATCAGCGCGATCAGGATGAGGTCGAGCAGGTCACCGGACACAGCATCAACCTATAGCGGGGCCAGCGCAGCCGGGGCCGGTGTAATCCGCCCGAGATGTCAGCCGCCAGGTGCCGGCCAGCCGGCCGGCAGCTGGTCGGCCGGCAGCGTTGTCACCCGGCCGGAATCCCAGGGCTGCTCGAAGCCGCCGAGCGCGAGGATGCGGTCGAGCAGCATGGCAGTGAAGCCCCAGATGGTCAGCCCGGCCACCCGGAAGGCGTAGCTGGCCTGGCCGCCCGGGTACCTGATCAGCAGCCGGTTCGCCGGGCTGGCCAGCTGCGCCACCGGGACTCGCAGCACGGCGGCGATCTCGCCGGGATCGCCGGGGGCGACCGGCACCGGGGTATGCCACCAGCCCAGGACCGGGGTCACCCGGAAGTCGCTGCGCCAGATGTACATGTCCGGCAGCACGGCGAGAACGCGCACGCCGGCCGGGTCGACCCCGGTCTCCTCGCGAGCCTCCCGCAGCGCCGCCCGCACCGGGCCGCCGTCGGCCGCATCGATCGCCCCGCCGGGAAAAGCCGGCTGGCCCGGATGTTTGCGCAGGCCCGCTGCCCGCTGGATCAGCAGCACGTCGGGGCCGTCCGCGCCCGCAGCGAAAAGAATCAGGACGGCAGCCGGCCGGCCGCGGCCGGCGTGGCCGCAGCGGCTCGGGTACTTCCATCTCCGCGACGGCCGCAGTCGAGCCGGGCGAGCCAGCCCGGCGGCTGGCCTGACCGGGCCGGTGCGGGCTGCGGGCATCGGGGCGGCGTCGTTCCCGTCCTGGTAGTGCCCGGCCGCAGGGGCCGCATCATCCCGCTCAGCGGTCAAGAGAACGGCCCGGCCTTGACGAGCTTGACCGCCGTGGCCTCGTCGGTCGGGCCGGTCCCGAAGGACGGGCACAGGGCCGCCAGCGTGCAGGCGCCGCAGGCCGGCTTGCGGGCGTGGCACACCCGCCGCCCGTGCCAGATCAGCCGGTGGGACAGCATCGTCCACTCCGACTTCGGGAAGATAGCGGCGATGTCCTGCTCGATCTTGACCGGATCATCGGCGGCGGTCCAGGCGAACCGGCGGGAGAGCCGGGCGAAATGCGTATCGACGGTGATATCCCGGCACGCCGAAGGCGTTGCCGAGCACGACATTGGCCGTCTTCCTGCCGACGCCGGGCAGCGTGACCAGATCGTCGAGCCGGGACGGCACGACGCCGTCGAACCGGTCCCTGATCGCTGCCGACAGGCCGAGCACGGACTTGGTTTTGGCCCGGAAAAACCCGGTTGGCTTCAGTATCGTCTCGACGTCGGCGGGATCGGCCGCGGCCAGGTCATCGGGAGTCGGGTAGTTGGCAAACAGCGCGGGCGTGGTGAGGTTGACCCTGACGTCGGTGGTCTGCGCAGACAGCACGGTCGCGACCAGCAGCTGGAACGCATTGGCGAAATCGAGCTCGCAGTGCGCCTCCGGGTAGGTCTCGGCCAGGATCCGGTTCATCTGCCGGGCGCGCCGGACCAGGCCGAGCCGGGTCTCCGGCTTGCGCCGCCTGACCCGCGGCGGCGCGGGCGTGTGAGTCGCCATACCCGCAAGCGTAGAGCCTTGCCGGGAGACGTCACCGACGCTCGGGGCGGCGGCCCCGGCGCGGTCGCCAGGGCTGCTCAGTCAGCTGCCGGCGCCGATCCAGCCGCGCCGGCGGAAGAGCCAGTACAGCAGCCCCACGGCGAGGAGCTCGCTGCCCAGTCCCAGGACCACGAACGTCGGCCAGCCGCCCAGGTGGACGACGAGCCAGGCGAAGTTCTGCCCGAAGAAGCCGGTCAGGAACGACAGCGGCAGGAAGATCGTGGCGATGATCGCCAGCTGCTTCATGACCACGTTGAGATTGTTGGACACCATCGACAGGTAGGCGGACATGGCGTTGCTGAGCAGGTCGCGGTAGCTGTCGATGAGGTCGCTGACCCGGATGGTGTGGTCGTACAGATCGCGCAGGTAGGGGTCGCTGTCCGGGGTCGTGCCCGGCAGTTCCACCATGCCGGCCACGAGCGCGGCCATGACGTCGCGCTGGGGCGAGACCAGCTTGCGGACATTAACCAGCCAGCGCTGCATATTGAACAGCTCGGCGAGCTGGTCGTTGCTCGGCTTGGCGAAGATCTGCTCCTGCAGCTCGTCGATGCGATCATCGAAGTCGGACAGCCGGGGGAAGAAGCTGTCGACGAGAGCGTCCACGATGTGGTGCAGCAGGATGAGCCGGAGCGGCCTCCCCGGCCCGCTCGGGAGGCCGCCAGGGCGGCCCAGCCGGTCCCACAGCTTGTCCAGCGCGTGACAGTGATCGTTCCTGATGGTGATCAGGTAGTCCTTGGCCAGGAAGATGTGCACCTCGGCCAGGTCGGCGCCGCTCTCCCCGGCGACGCCGTAGCTCACCAGGTAGACGACATCACCGAAGTCCTCGACCTTCGGCCGCTGGCCGAACTCGCTCACCGCCTCGATGGCCAGCGGGTGGAGCTGGAAGTCGTCGCGCAGCAGCGCGATGCCGTCCGGGTCCGCGGGCTTGAAGTCAAGCCAGAGGATGGTGCCGGCCGCGAGCGCGGCCTTCACCGTCGGCTCGTCAACCGGCACCGACGACCCGTCCGTGAGAATGAGCTTTCCGTCCACGGCCGTATTGTCCCAAATCTCCGGGCCGCTGGTGGCCGTACGTCACGACTGGTCAGGTCTCAGGCGGCCCTCGACCGGTTGCCGATCGCCGATGCCCGGTGCACCAGCATGTCTGCCACCGATCCCGCGGTTCCGGACAGCGCGCCCAGACTCCCCCTGGATGCGGCCCGCTGCACGAACATCTCGGCGAAACTCATCGCCTCGGCAGCCAGCTTCCGGAACTCCTGCGAGCTGACGATGGACTCAGCAGTGGAGCGGAGCCGCTTCACGCCGTCGGGGCCGTCCTGGCAGCCGGCGATGTATCCGGCCACGAAACCGATAAGTGTCTCCATGGTTCTGCCTTGCCTCTTCGGGGTTACCAAAGCAAGTAGCGTGGCCGACCTTCTGTCGGGCCCGCTGGGCCCGGCTGCTGCAGCCCTGGCGGGCCGCGGCCGCCGGTTACATCTCGCGCAGTTCGAGGTACCGCTTGATGTCCGGCACGGATTGCACGATCGCGGCAACCAGCACCGCCAGCAACGCCGCCTTAACCAGCCTCGTGATCATCTGTCTCCTCCCTCCGGCTGCTCAGCTGCCAGCAGTTCCTGCGGCAGCGGCCCTGCCGCTGCCGCCACCGGGACCACCTCATCGGGGGCAAAGTAGAGGAACCGGCCATGGTTGCGCTGCAGGTCGGCGGCCGGATCATCGACTGGGGTCACGGCCAGGTGGACCTGACCGTCGACGTCGAACAGAACCGCCTCGACGACTGCCTCCCGGCCCGCCAGGAACAGGTCCTGCGCGTCGGCCCGGCGGCTGCCCGGCTGCATCACCACGCGCGAGTTCCTGGCGACCGTGATGCCGTCGATCACGACATGATCGGTCTCCGGCGAGACCGACGCGTCCGAGCCGGGATCCCACCACGGCACCGACGGCCGGCTGGTCACCTCGGGCGCCGGCCAGTCGAAGTCAGCGGCGGCGCCAGGGCTGCCGCCGCCGGGCAGCGTCAGTCCGGGCGGCGCCCCCGGCGGGCCGGGTACGGCCCCGAACGCGGCCGCTCCGGCCGGCGCTGATCGCAGGTACCTGATCGCGCCGTGCATGCGCTCGAGCATTTCAGGCGGCAGATCGTCGAGGCGGTCAATCAACTCGGCCGCGCGGCTATCGGTGGCACGGGCCTGGCGCTTCTCGGCGTCGGTCAGCGTCATGGTGCGCAACGTCAGGATCTCGTCGATCTCGGTGGCATCAAACAGGTCACCGGCGCTCTCCGCTGCCACCTCGGGATGGTCGTACAGGATGACCGGAGAGGACAGCATCAGGTCGGTGCAGTCAGCGGGACCGGCCAGGACCGGCCACGTCCCGGTGTTCTGGCAGGAGGCGACCTCGGCGGCGGCCCACTCCGGCGGGTCGGTCATGGACAGGAAGGTCCCGCCCGGCACGCCGATCAGCGAATGCGCGGCTATGAGCGCGTGCCGCAGGCCGTCCTCGCGGCTGCGGAGCTCGGTCAGCGCAGTCGTGCTGTTCTCCACCGCGACCGTCAGCTTCAGGGCCTGGTAGGGCCCGGCCACCCGCTCGGCCGCAAGCCGGATGACACCGTCCAGCGCATTCCACTGGCGGACCAGCCGTCCCGCGGGCCGCCCCCGGGAATCGGCGAGATCCTCGACGGCCTCGCCCGAGCCGATGTGGAACTCGGCCGCCGAGTCCCCGGCCAGCAGGTCACAGACCACGGCGGCCACCCGCTGCTCCCGCTCGGCGGCCTCGTCCCAGGCGGTGTACTCGGTGCCATCCACGTACAGGGTGCCCACGTCGTGCAGCTCGCCGGTCTCCGGCGAGACGCCCTGAACCAGCCGCCGCTGCAGGTGCAGGAAGCGCACCAGGACGCGGACCTCGGCATCGTCGCGGCACTCCAGCAGGCACTCGGTCTGGCTGACGCCTGCCTCGTTCGGGTCGATGGCGTCGTACCCGCGCGGCATCAGAACGCCGAACTGGAAGCGGACCTGGTTCTTCTGGGCGGCCTTGTGGTACGGGTACAGCAGGTAGCCCTCGTACAGGATGGCGTCCGCGACCCGGCGGGCGTGATCCAGGTGGTCAGCATTCAGTCTCATGCCGGGCCCTCCGCCCGGTCGGCTGCCTCCGACAGCAGATGCAGGATCGTGGCTTCCCACGTCGCCAGTCCCCTGGCCGACTTGAACCTGAGCAGATCGTCGAAAGTCAGCGTGCTCAGCTTGATCCAGGCGGTGTTCGGGAAGTGCGCGTCAATGGCCTCGCGCCACACGCCGATGGGCAGCCGGTAGCTCGTCTCCTTGCTCCACGGCACCTGAGTCACTGACATCCGGCCGTTGGCCAGCCCGAACACCGTGCCGCTGAACAGCAGCAACAGCGGGACCTCGCCGTCGTCCAGACCGGCGAAATAGCGGGTGGCACCGATCTCCATGTCGTAGGTGAGCGGTACCGGCAGGTCGACTTCTGTGCTGCCGGTGAAGCCGGGAACCATGATCGATATCTGGGTGAACTGCATGGGCTTCAGCGTGTCGGCCCAGCGCTGGGTCTCGCCGAACAGGTCGTTCAGCCGCTCGGCCTCGTCGTCGGAGTAGCGCCGCCTGGCCGGCTCGATCCGGAACTGGCAGCGCAGCGCTATGGCCTCGACTCGCTCGCCGCTGGTCTCGCTGATCCGCAGCCTGAAGAACATCGACGGCACGACGGCGAACCGGTCGGCACGCGCGCCGGTGCAGTCGAAGACCAGTTCAGGCACTGCTGACCTCCTGGCTGAAAGGCCGGGCGCGGCCGCGCACAGTGGCCAGGAAGGCGGCGATGCTTTCTCTGGCCTCGGTCCCGCCATCGAAGCCGCGCCAGCTCAGCCGCATCCGGCCGGCCAGTTCATAACAAGCATCGACGGGAACGAGGAAGTATTCAACGCCCGAATCCGTCCGGCTGATCAGTGCCGCCTCAACGTCCTCCTCGGGCTGGCCGAGCAGCGGGTACTCGGTGACCAGGCGCTCCCACAGCTGCAGGTCCAGGATGCATTCGGTCACGCCCGCCGGGCTGGGGTAAAACCCGGTGAGGCCGCCGCCCTCGCGCGAGGTGCGCAGGAAGAACGCCAGGCCGACGGGTATCTCCAGCTGGTCCCACTCGGCCGGGGTGATGACCCGGCTGGGATCGTGCAGGTACCGGTCGGGCACCGCCCGGTACCGGCCGCGGCCGGCAGCCTGCTGAGTGAACAGCAGATAGCACGCCCGGCAGGCGCACAGCAGTGAGGCGCCGTCCAGGTCGGCGATGTGGCCGTGCTCGGATGCCACCTCGGTCGCGCACAGCTCACAGCGTTCCGGCGCGTCGGCCGGCTGGCCGCTCTGCTGCGGCGCCCGGCCGGGCATGCTCGGCAGCAGCCCCATCGCCGCCGCGGCCTCGGGGGACATCGCCACGGCGGCCAGGCCAGGCGGGCCGGACCCGGCCGAGCCTGGCGGTGCGGCGGGCCGGGCCGGCGCGGCCCGGACCGGTGCAGCTGGCGCAGTGACGGCCTCAGGCGCGGCTGTGGCCGGCGCTGGCGAAGGCGGTGCTGGCGAAGGCGGTGCCGGCGAAGGCGGTGCCGGCGTGGCAGCGCGTGCGGGCGCGGGTGCGGCGGGGGCCGGCGGCCTGACGAACCGGCTCAGCCCGGTCTGCCCGGTCATGAGGCAACCGCCTCGCCGATCGCCACCCTGACACCCTGGCTGTCGGTCAGCAGCGGCAGCGGGTCCAGGTGCAGTCCGGCCGAGTCGTCCAGGCCCTTGCCTGCCAGCCGGACGTTGTACCGGGAACCGCAGGCCGGGCAGGTCAGAATCTCGCGATCGAGTGCGCCATCGGCCATTGACGCCGTGCAGCCCGCGCACGCGTCGCGGTAGGCGTACAGCGTGCCGCGGACCGAGCAGACCAGGACGGCGACGCCGTCGGCGACCGCGCTGACCGGCCGCGAGCTCGGCGGCCCGATATTGGGCAGGGTGACCCAGGCCCCGTTCCCGGCCGGATCATGGTGGTGGTTTCCGGCCGCAGACTCGTCCGGCCGCCTTCCGATCTGCAGCAGCTTCGGCTCCGGCGGCGCCGTCGTCATGCCTTCGACCACCACCTCCGTTACTTCCGGCGCGGCGTCCTGCACGGCACCGGTGATGGCCAGCTGGACGGTAACGGTCGAGGACGGGCAGCCGTTGCAGCTGCCCTCGAGCTTCAGCCGGGCAACTCCGTCGAAGACACCCAGATACTCGACCCCGCCCGCGTGCGAGCCCAGGTAGGGCCGCACCCGGTCCAGCGCGCGCTGGATGCGGGCGTCCACGTCCAGCGGATGGATCCCGTGCAACAGCAGGAGGCTCTCCACCAGGGGGTCATCGGCGAGCTTCGCCAGCATCTCCGCACCCGGCTGGCCCTGCTCCCGCAGGACGGTCACGATCTGGCCGAGGCCGTCTCCGTACAGGCCGACGAGCAACCCGACGAGTTCCTCAGCCGCCGGAGCCGCCGCGCCGAAGCCACCGGAATTCAGCGCCCCGAGTAGCTCTTCGACTCGTGCGCTCACTGCCTGCACGCCGGTCATGCGTCTCGCCTCCGTCTGCCGGGCGGCTCAGGCCTGCCCGCGTGCGTCCACGGTCTGGTGCCTGACTGGCCCGCGCCCGCGAGGGCACGGGCCAGTCCAGGACTGTCAGGTGGACAGGATCGCTGCCATCGGCGAGTGCACCTTCTGCAGCGACTTGCCGTTCCCCATATACATGTGCACGCCGCAGGGCAGGCAGGGGTCAAAGCTCCGCACCGCGCGCATGATGTCAATGCCCTTGAATCGGTCCGGCGGATTCTCCTCGAAGATCGGCGTGTTCTGCACCGCGTCCTCATACGGTCCGGGCGTGCCGAAGCTGTCGCGGACGCTGGCGTTCCACGGCGTGGGCGGATACGGGTGGTAGTTGGCGATCTTGCCGCCCCTGATCACCATGTGGTGCGACAGGACACCGCGGACGGCCTCGGTGAAACCGCAGCTGTTCGCCTCGTCCGGCACCGTGAACGGCTCCCAGGTCTTGGTATTGCCGGCCCGTAGTTCAGCGAGTGCGCGCTCCATGAAGTAGAGCGCCGCGGCCGCGGCATAGGCCTGGAAGTAAGTCCGGGCGCGATCACGCTCGATGGCGTTCGACAGCGGGGCGCCGTTTTTGTCGTAGGGCACCTTCCACTCGAATGTCACCTCGGGCTTGGTGACCGTGCGCGGCAGGTTGATCAGCACGCTGCTGCCGGTGGACTTGACGTAGCCGAAGTCGACCAGGCCGCCCTGCGCGGTTGCCCAGAGCCGGGCGATCGGGCCGCCGCCGGTGTCGGCGGCCAGGTGATTCTCGCCGTCGAACCAGCGCGGCGACATGACCCAGCTGTACTTGTCGTCGAAGTTCCGCTTGGCCGGCCGCGGGATCGTGTGCTGGTTCCACGGGTGCCTGCGGTCCACCGGATTCCCCAGCGGATCGCGGGTCACGAACATCTCCTGGTCTTCCCAGTCCTCGTAGTAAGAACTGCCGAGCAGGATCCGGATGCCGAGGTTGATCTCGACCAGGTCGTTGGTGAGCAGCTGGCCGTCCCTGATGACACCAGGGCTGACGAACATCTTCCGGCCCCAGTTGGTCATGTGGTCGTACCGGAAATCGCAGTGCTCAGGATCGTTCAGGCTGCCCCAGCAGACCATGTCGGCACGGCGGCGGCCGACCTCCTCGTAACCGGGCATGGCCTCGTAGAAGAAGTCGAACAGATCGTCGTGCATGGGAACGACGCGCTTCATGAACTCCACGTAGCGCATCAGGCGGGTCAGGTAGTCAGTGAACAGCTGCACGGTCGGGGTGGTGCCGACACCGCCCGGGTAGAGCGTGGACGGGTGCACGTGCCGTCCCTCCATCAGGCAGAACATCTCCCTGGTGGAACGGGATACCTGCAGCGCCTCGCGGTAGAACTCGCCCTCCAGCGGGTTCAGCGATCGCATGATGTCGCCGATGTACTTATAGCCGTGGTCGGCCGCGTGCGGCGCCTCGGTGCGGTTGGCTAGCTCCAGCACGCCGGGGTTGGTCTCGCCGACCATCCGCTCGCAGAAGTCAACGCCGACCAGGTTCTCCTGGAAGATGTTGTGGTCGAACATGTACTCGGCGGCCTCGCCGAGGTTGATGATCCACTCGCCCAGATGCGGGGGGCGCACGCCGTAGGCCATGTTCTGGTTGTAGACCGAGCAGGTGGCGTGGTTGTCGCCGCAGATGCCGCAGATCCGGCTGGTGATGAAGTGCGCGTCCCGCGGGTCCTTGCCCTTCATGAAGATGCTGTAGCCGCGGAAGATGGATGACGTGCTGTGGCACTCCACCACCTTCTTCTGCTTGAAGTCGATCTTGGTGTAGATCCCCAGGCTCCCGACGATCCTGGTGATCGGGTCCCAGGCCATCTCCACGAGGCCAGTACTGTCCTCAACCGCTGTCATTTCCCGTTCCTTCTTCCGCCTGCGGTACCGCCGCGCCGGGCCGGCCCTCGGCCCGGGAGCAGTGCCTCGTGGGTCACCAGGTCTGCTTGTAGCCAGTCAGGAGCTCGTCGCCCTTCTTCCGCCACTTGGGCTCCTCGTCCGCGGTCTTCGCGGTGAAGCCGCGCAGCGCGCGGATGACGGTTCCGTACAGGCTGCTGGCGGCGGTGGACACCCGAGCGCCTGGCGGCTCGTCCATGAACGGCATGAACTTGTCGGGGAAGCCGGGCATCGTGCAGGCGATGCAGATACCGCCGACATTGGGGCACCCGCCGACGCCGTTGATCCAGCCGCGCTTGGGCACGTTGCACTTGACCACCGGACCCCAGCAGCCGAGCTTGACCAGGCACTTGGGCGAGCCGTACTCGCTGGCGAAATCGCCCTGCTCGTAGTAGCCGGCCCGGTCACAACCCTCATGCACGGTAGCGCCGAAGAGCCAGGTCGGCCGGAGCGCCTCGTCCAGCGGGATCATCGGGGCCGAGCCGGCCAGCTGGTAGAGCAGGTAGAGGATCGTCTCGGACAGGTTGTCCGGGTGGATCGGGCAGCCCGGCACGCACACGATCGGAAGGCCTGCCTTGGACCGCCAGTCCCAGCCGAGGTAGTCGGGCACGCCCATGGCCCCGGTCGGGTTGCCGGCCATCGCGTGGATGCCGCCGTACGTCGCGCAGGTGCCGACGGCAAGGATGCCGGTCGCCTTCGGCGCCAGCCGGTCCAGCCACTCGTTGGTGGTCATCGGCTGCCCGGTCGCCGGGTTGTTGCCGAAGCCGCACCAGTAGCCCTCGGGCTTGATGGCCTCGTTCGGGATCGAGCCCTCGACGACGAGAACGAACGGATCGAGCTCGCCGCGGTCGGCCTTGTGCCACCACTCGATGAAGTTGTCGGCCCCGGTTTCCGGTCCGCACTCGAAGTCGATCAGCGGCCAGTGGACGGCCACCTTCGGGAGCCCCGGCAGAGCGCCGAGCGCGATCTCCTCAATGCTCGGCTGGGTGGCAGCGGTCAGGGCGACGGAGTCGCCGTCGCAGCCGAGCCCGCCATTCATCCACAGGATGTGGACAACGGGCTCCTCAGTTCCTGCTTGCCCGGTGTCAGCTGACGTTCGGTCAGTCTGTGCATCAGTGGCCACAGCGAGGCCACCTCCTCGCTTCTGGGACGGCTGGATACTGGCCGGGCTCAGCCCGGTCGAAGTGGCGGCGGCGCGCGGCGGGGCAGGCAGCACTCAACGTGATTCCCCCCTGCTCCGGTAACCCGGGCCGCCCCCGCGGCTTTCCCCTGTCGGCGCCCTGGCGCCTAACAGCCGCCACAACGATAGCGGCAGCAGGCGGGGAGGAACTGCGTCGGCGCCATTGCTCACAACGCACCTCACTTCGGTGATGCGCGGACGGTGGCAATGCTAATCCCGGCGTCGGCCAGCGACAAGACGGAACAGTCACTTCACCGGACAGAAATGTCCGCCTCTCGCTGCACCGGCGGCCTCAAAACCTGCCAAATGCACCGTTCCGCTGGTCAGCAATTGTGACCCGACCAGATTGGCCGAAACAACCCGCCGAAACGCGCCCGGGCGGGCGAGATAGTGCACACGGGGTTTCCGTTCCCGCGTCCACCACGTACATTGGCTTCCAACCCTGAGGTGCCGCACCATGGGGTCACGGCCAGAGGGAGAAAGAGCGGTGGCGGAGCCCATCTACGGACCCGCAGGGACCCCGATCGAGGTCGTGCCGGTCGTGGTCCTCTCTCAGGTGTTCCCGGCCCGCCCTTCTTCGATCCCGGACATCAGGGACTTCGTGCGGCGCTGCCTGGCGGAGTCACCGCTGACTGAGGAAGGCACCAGAGAGGTAGGCGAGACGGTCTTCCGGGCGCTGCTCGACGCGGCCGGCCCGACCGGATCGATCCAGGTTGCATTCCGCATTTTCCCTGAACACGTCGAGGTTGACGTCCTGCACTCGGACACCGCGATCCAGTCCCCGCTGGCGCCGGGACCGCCGGTCGGTTACGTCCTGCCCGGCCCATCCGGCACTTCCGGCCAGCCAGTCACTTCTGTCCGCCCGGTCACGGCGGCTCAGCTGCAGGCAGTGCCGGACGGCCCGGCGGCGGGAGGGCCGCCGGGCCTCGCGGCGCCGCCGGCGAACTCTCCCGCCGCCGCTGCAGGCGGCATCGCCGGCCGGCCAGGCCAGGGCAGCTCGCCGGAAACATTCGCCGAATGGATGTCCAGCGCATTGCGCCGGGAAGGGCTGACCCAGGAGGCCGCGGCCAGGCAGCTCGGCGTTTCCGTTAAGACAGTCAGCCGCTGGGTCGGCGGTGCGACCGAGCCCCGGATGCGCGACCTTCGCCGTATTCAGGAACTGTTCGGTGAGGTTCCGCTGCCCTAGGCACGCAGGTGCGCCAGGCAATTGCGCGGAATGGCCACAGCTGTCTTGCCGGATCACTGGACGTCCCCCCACTTGTGTCCTACGGTTCTGCTATGGCGATTCACGCGGGACGCCACCAGTTCGGCACGGATAAGGGCCGGATCATATTACGGACCTTCCGCGACGGGCTGGCCGCTTCGGCTGGCCACGACCTCACCATTGATGCGGTCAGGTGGTCAGGCGAGCTCGTCGTGGCCGATGACCTCTCCCCCGAGAGCCTGGACGTCACCGTCGATCTGGGCGCGCTGGTCGTCCGCTCAGGGACGGGCGGCATCAAGCCGCTGACTGACCGGGACAAGCGCGAGATCGCGGTGAGCGCCCGCAAGGTTCTGGCGGCCGACCGGTACCCGGAAGCCACCTTCACCGCGACGAGCTTCCAGCCCGGTCCTGACGGCAGCGGCGGCACCATTGGCGGTACTCTCGTGCTGGCTGGCCAGCCCCGGCCGCAGCAACTCCAGGTCAGCCAGACCGGTCCCGGCCAGTACCGGGCCACGGCAACGGTGAAGCAGACCAGCTTCGGTATCAAGCCGTACTCGGCCTTTCTCGGTTCGCTCAAAGTGGCGGACGCCGTCGAAGTTGAGGTCGAGCTTGATCTCTCCCGGGCCACCGGGCAGGAGGCCACGACATGACCGCGCCGACCGACGCCGGTTCCGGCACCGGCGCGCGCTGCTGACCCGCAGGTCAGTCGTCCTGTTCGATCGCCGCGAGCAGCCGGTCAGGGACTTCGCCGGGCAGGCCGCGGCGGTCGCGGCCGCCTGTCACCAGATGGCCATCAGGTTCCACCAGGGCGGCAAGCTGGTGGTGTTCGGCACCGGCGGCTCCTCCACCGATGCCCAGCATGTCGCCGTCGAGTTCGTGCATCCGGTCATCGTGGGCAAGCGCGCGCTCCCGGCAATCTCGCTGACATCCGACGTGGCCACCGTCACCGGCATCGCCAGCCGCAGCGGTATGGCCGCGATCTTCAGCCATCAGCTCCGCTACCTTGCCTCGCCCGCTGACATCGCGCTCGGCATCTCGGCCGACGGCAACTGCGCCAGCGTGCTGTCAGGCCTGCTCACCGCTCGCGAGCAGGGCCTGCTCACGATCGGGCTGGTCGGGCGGTGACGGCGGGGCGATCGCGGCCTGCCCGGCCGTCGACCATCTCCTGGTGACCAGGTCAGCAGACCCGCGCATCGTGAAGGAGATGCAGGTGACCGCGTACCACGTGCTATGGGAGCTCGTGCACGTGTTCTTCGAGCAGCCCGGAGTGCTCGCCCCGGGGGTGGTCGCGTGAGCACTCCCGACTGTCATGGCGACGTGTGCATCACGTGCTCGGACACTGCAGTCCAGGTAACGGTTGTCGAGCTGCTGGCGGACGAGCTGGCGCTCGTGGACACCGGCCAGGGAACCGAGGAAGTCAGCGTCGCCCTGGTCACGGCTGCGGTCGGCGACACGATCCTGGTGCACGCCAGGGAAGCCATCGCGGTGGTGCCCGGATGACGCGGCTGTCGCCGAACGGCGGCCCGCCCGCGCCCGGCGCGGCGGGCTCGATGGAGTCGCTCTACCCGTTCCTGTACGCGGGCACGACTGATGTGTCCGCCGTACTCGAGCAGGTGCGCCAGTCAACGGTCGCCAAGGCCGAGGAGATACTCGAGCTGAGGCGCGCCGTCAAAGACGCGGACGGCGCCCGGCTGCTGGACTGCGCCGCTGAGATGGCGGCCCGGTTCGCGGCCGGCGGCCGGCTGCTGGCGTTCGGCAACGGCGGCAGCGCGACCGACGCACAGCAGCTGACCACCCTGTTCCTGCATCCCGGCGGGATCGCCCGGCCGCTGCCCGCGCTCAGCCTGGCCAGCGACGCGTCCGTGCTGACGGCGCTGGCCAACGACATCGGCGTGGACGTCGTATTCGCCCGCCAGATCGCCGCCTTCGGCGGCCGCCACGACATCGCGATCGGCATGTCCACCAGCGGGAACTCGGACAACCTGCTGCGCGCATTCGACGAGGCGAGCAGGCGCGGGCTGCTGACCATCGGAATCGCCGGCTACTCGGGCGGCAAGATGGCCGAGCTGGACAGCATCGACTACCTGTTCGTTGCGCCCTCGGCATCCGTGCACCGCATCCAGGAAGCCCAGACCACGATGTACAACGTGCTCTGGGAACTGTGCCAGGCCGCGCTCGGCGCCGGACAGGACGGACGGGAGCAGGCCGGGTTCGGAGGCGGCGCCATGAGCGGCAAGCTCCTGATCGCCGGCGTCGGCAACATCTTCCTCGGCGACGACGGCTTCGGCGTCGAGGTCGCCAGCCGGCTGGCCAGCGCGGACCTGCCGGACTGGGCGCAGGTCGTTGACTACGGCATCAGGGGCATGCATCTCGCCTATGACCTGGCCGGCGGCTACCGGTCGGCGATCCTCGTCGACGCCACCGCCCGCGGCGGCGCGCCCGGCACGATCTACGTGATTGAGCCGGATCTGGCCGGCCCCGGCGAGCGGCCTGACGGCACCGGCGACGACGCCCTGCTGGCCGCCAGCCCGCTGTTCAACGCGCACGGGATGCAGCCGGACGTCGTGTTCGGCATGCTCGGCATGCTGGACGCACAGGAGCGGCAGGTTCTCGTCGTTGGCTGCGAGCCCGCCAGCGTCGATTACGGCATGGGTCTCAGCGAGCCGGTCGCTGCCGCCGTCGATGAGGCCGTCGCCGTCATCCTTGACCTGGTCGCCGGCGCGGCCAGGTCCGAGGACCACCTACTAGCCACGAAGGAGTGGGCCCATGTGCCTCGGGATTCCGGGTGAGGTGATCGAGTTCCTGCCGGACCAGCCCGACCTGGCCAGGGTTGATGTCAGCGGGGTCAGGCGCGTGATCAATGTCGGCCTGCTTGAGGACGACAAGGTCGAGCCGGGCGACTGGGTGCTCATCCATGTCGGGTTCGCGCTATCCAAGATCGACGAGGCCGAGGCCGCCGCGGCCCTGCAATTTCTTGAGGGTATCGGGCAGGCCTACGAGGACGAGCTTGCGGCGCTCGCCGAGTCCAGGATCGAGTAGGGAGGCGACAGCGATGAAATTCGTCGACGAGTTCCGCGACGCCGACAAGGCCCACGCCCTGTCGGCCCGGATCGCCGCGCTTTGCGAGCCCGGCCGCCAGTACAAGCTGATGGAGGTGTGCGGCGGCCACACCCACACCATCTACAAGCACGGCCTGGAGGACTACCTGCCCGAGCAGGTGCAGCTGGTGCACGGCCCCGGCTGTCCGGTCTGCGTGATTCCGATGGGCCGCGTCGACGACGCGATGGCGCTCGCCAGCGATCCCGACGTGATCATGACCTCGTTCGGGGACATGATGCGGGTTCCGGGCAGCAACGGCTCGTTCTTCGACGCCAAGGCCCGCGGCACCGACATCAGGATGGTGTACTCGCCGCTGGACTCACTGAAGATCGCCCGGCAGAACCCGGACAAGCGGGTCGTGTTCATGGCCATCGGCTTCGAGACCACCGCCCCGTCTACCGCGATGACGGTCCTGCGCGCTGCCGCCGAGGGCCTGACGAATTTCTCCATCTTCTGCAACCACGTCACGATCATCCCGGCCATCAAAGCCATCCTTGATTCCCCTGACCTGCGGCTCGACGGCTTCATTGGCCCCGGTCACGTGTCCACGGTCATCGGCTGCCGGCCCTATGAATTCATCGCGCGCGACTACGGCAAGCCAGTCGTAGTGGCGGGATTCGAGCCGCTGGACATCCTTCAGTCGATCTACATGCTGATGCTGCAGCTGTCCAGGGGCGAGTCGACGGTGGAGAACCAGTACTCACGGGTCGTGCCCTTCGACGGCAACATCGTCGCGCTGCGGGCGATCGGCCAGACCATGGAACTGCGCCCCTACTTCGAGTGGCGGGGCCTGGGCTTCATCTCGCACTCAGCCCTGAAAGTCAGGGACACCTACGCCAGCTTCGACGCCGAGCGGCTGTTCTCCGTGCCCGGCGTACGCGTCGCCGATCCCAAGGCGTGTCAGTGCGGCGAGGTACTCAAGGGCGTGCTCAAGCCGTGGGAGTGCAAGGTGTTCGGCACCGCGTGCACGCCGGAGACCCCGATCGGCACCTGCATGGTGTCGCCTGAAGGGGCCTGCGCCGCTTACTACAACTACGGGCGCCTCACCCGGCAACGCGTCGCGGAAGCGAGTACCTCATGACCGCACCGCATGACACGCCGGCCAGCGCCGGCTGGGTCGAGGAGGCTCTGCGGGAGCACGAGGAGCAGACTCGCTCGGAGGCGGTCAGGTTCGAGCATCACGGCTCGCCGCAGCCCCTGCCCGGCACTGTCCGCGAGGAACTGGTGCTGGAGCGCATCGACCGGGCCCGGCGGGCGCGGCCGCGCGTGAAGGAAGACCGCATCACGATGTCACACGGGGCCGGGGGCAAGGCCACCCAGACGCTGATCGAGGCGGTCTTCCTCGATGCCTTCCGCAACCCGCTGCTGGCCCCGCTTGAGGACGCCGCGCGGCTGCACGTTAACGGAGCGAAGCTTGCTCTGACCACGGACTCCTACGTGGTGTCGCCGCTGTTCTTCCCCGGCGGAGACATCGGCGACCTCGCGGTGAACGGCACTGTTAACGATCTGTCCATGGCCGGCGCCGTCCCGCTGTACCTGTCGGCCGGCTTCATCCTGGAGGAAGGCTTCGGCGTAGCGGACCTGACGAGGATCGTTGCCTCCATGCAGGCCGCGGCGGAGCGCGCGGGCGTCCAGGTGGTGACCGGCGACACCAAGGTGGTGCAGAAGGGCAAGGCCGACGGCTGCTATATCAATACCGCCGGCGTCGGCGTCATCGAGCACAACCTGGAACTCGGCGTGGCCCGGGCCCGGCCGGGCGACGTCATCCTGGTGTCGGGGCCGATCGGCGACCACGGCGTGACCATCATGCTGGCTCGCGGCGAGCTCGACATCGAAGCCGACGTCAGCTCCGACACCGCGCCGCTGAACAGACTGGTGGCCACCCTGCTCGCGCAAGCGCCAGGCACCCGGGCCCTTCGTGATGCGACCAGAGGCGGCGTGGCCACGATCCTCAACGAGATCGCCACGGCAGCCGGCGTCGGCGTCCTCGTGACCGAGGACAACATCCCGGTGCGAGCGCAGGTCCGTGGCGCCTCTGAGCTGCTCGGCATCGACCCGATGTACGTGGCCTGTGAAGGGCGGCTTGTCGCCGTCGTCGCACCCGAGGACGCCGACCATGCTCTGGCGGCGCTGCGGGCGCATCCGGACGGCCGCGAGGCGGCCGCCATCGGCACCGTTACTGCCGGACCGCCGGGCATTGTGCAGCTCAAGACGGCGTTCGGCGGCACCAGGATCGTCGACTTGCTCGTCGGCGATCCGCTACCGCGGATCTGCTGAATCACGACGTCATCCAGTCACTACTTCCAGGATTAGGGCGAGACGTGCACGAACTGGCCATCACCGAAGGTCTGGTGGACGCGGTGACCGAGCGCCTGCCAGGCCACCGGGTCACTTGTGTCCGGCTTGAGATCGGCGCCTTGTCCGGAGTGGTCGCCGACTCCGTCCGGTTCTGCTTCGACCTGGTCACCGAAGGCACCAGCCTGGAGGGGGCGCGGCTGGAAATTGCCCAGCCGCCCGCCGTCTGCCATTGCCGCATCTGCGGCCAGGATTTCGAGCCGGATGGCCCGATCGCTATGTGCCCGTGCGGAAGCGCTGAAGTGACGGTGCTCGCGGGGCAGGACCTTAAAATCACGTCAGTACAGGTGGCATAAGCATGTGCGGAACTTGTGGCTGCTCTTCCGGCGCCCTCATCACCCTGCTGGCGCCGGACCGGCCGGTGCCCGCCTGGCTCGGCGGCGGCCGCGCTGGTCTGGCCGAACACGAGCGCCGGCATCCGGCGCCGGCCCGCAACGGCCATAGCCGCGATTCGCTGCACGCTCACGAGCACGGTCCCGAGGGCCACGAGCATGTCCACGTTCTCGAGGCCCCGGATGGCGAGCGGACCATCGAGCTGCAGCAGAAGGTACTGGCCAAGAACGACGAGCTGGCCGAGGTAAACCGCCAGTGGCTGCGCGAGCGCGGCATTCTCGCCATCAATCTGATGAGCTCCCCCGGCTCCGGCAAGACCACCCTGCTGGAGCGGACGACCAGGGAACTGGCGGGCCGGATGTCGATCTCGGTGATCGAGGGCGACCAGGAGACGGCACTCGATGCGAAGCGCATCCAGGCGGCCGGCAGCAGGGTCGTTCAGATCAACACGGGTGTCGGCTGCCACCTGGACGCCGACATGGTCGCCCAGGGCCTGCGCGGCCTTGACCCGCCCGGCGGCTCCGTTGTCGTGATCGAGAATGTCGGCAACCTGGTGTGCCCGGCGCTGTTTGACCTGGGCGAAGCGGCCAAGGTTGTGCTTGCCGCAGTCACCGAGGGCGCTGACAAGCCGCTGAAGTACCCGCACATGTTCAGGCAGGCAGACCTTGTCCTGCTGAACAAGACTGATCTGCTGCCGTACGTTGACTTCGACGTCCGGCAGTACATGTCGGATCTGAGGCGGGCCGCGCCCCGCGCGATGCTGCTCCAGCTCTCGGCCACTACCGGGGACGGCATGCAGGGCTGGTACGACTGGCTGCGCCGCAGGGTCCTGCCACCGCGCGAGTAGCCGGCCCGCCCGCGAGTAAGCGGCCCGGCCGACCGCTGGGCTAGGCCTGGCGGTCGCGTGCCCCGGCCACGGCGGCCTGGCCGAGGCTGATTCCGCCGTCATTGCACGGCACCCGGCTGTGGGTCAGGACGGCGAAGCCTGCGGTCTCCAGCCGGCCCAGCACTCGCCTGGTCAGCAGCAGGTTCTGGAAGACCCCGCCGGACAGCGCCACGGTGCCGATGCCGCTCTGCTCACGCAGCCGCACGCAGACGTCAGCGATCGCAGCCGCGACCCCATTGTGAAACCGCGCCGCGATGGCCGGGACCGGGACCCCTGCGACCAGGTCAGCCGCAGCCGCCAGCACCAGGTCGCCGCCGCTGACCAGCACCGCTTCCGGACCTGCGGACAGCCGGGCCGGGTAGCTGCCGCGCTCATCCGGGTCGGCGGCCTGCTCAAGCTCGATGGCGGCCTGGCCCTCGTAGTTGATCGTGTCACGGATGCCCAGCAGCGCCGCGACGGCGTCGAACAGGCGCCCCGCGCTTGAGGTGAGCGGGGAGTTGATGCCGCGCTCGGCCATGGTCGAGCACCGCGGCCCAGTGCCGCTCGTTGCGGCGCCGCACGCCGAGATCGGCGGGCAGCGCGGCCAGGCTCGCGCCCAGGTAGGCGGCTGCCATCCGCCACGGCTGCCTGATGGCGGCGGCACCGCCGGGCATCGGAACCGGGTCGAGAAAGGCCGCCCGCCGGTATCCGCTGAGGTCGGCGATCAGGAACTCGCCGCCCCAGATGGTCCCGTCGGCGCCATAGCCGGTGCCGTCGAAGGCCACGCCGATGACTGGTCCCGGCTCCCCGTTGTCAGCCAGGCACGACGCTATGTGCGCATGATGATGCTGGACGCCGAGCAGCTCAACGCCGGCCAGGTCGGCCGCGTATTTGGTCGAGAGATAGTCGGGGTGCAGGTCATGGACGACAAGTTCCGGCTCGATGTCGAACAGCCGGCGGAAGTGCTCGATACCTTCGGTGAAGGCGCGCAGCGTCTCGGCATTCTCCAGATCACCGATGTGGTGGGAGACAAAGGCGCGCCTGTTCTTAGCCAGGCAGAATGTGTTCTTCAGCTCGGCACCGCAGGCCAGCAGCGGCCGGCGGAAAGCATCGCTCATTGTCAGCGGTTCAGGCACGTAACCGCGGGAACGCCGGACGACCGCCTCGCGCCCGCCGCACACGCGCACCACGGAGTCATCGGTCCTGATGTGGATGGCCCGGTCGTGTATCAGGAACGCGTCCGCGATATGCGCCAGCCGGTCAAGCGCCTCGCTATCCCGGAAGGCGATGGGTTCATCTGACACGTTGCCGCTGGTCGCGACCATCGGCCGGGCGATGTCGGCCAGCAGCAGATGATGCAGCGGCGTATACGGCAGCATCAGCCCGAGCTGGCGGTTGCCGGGCGCCACCGGCGCGGCGACGAGCCGGTCCGCGCCGGCCTGGCGCGGCAGCAGCACAATCGGCCGCCGCGAGCTGGTCAGCAGCCGTTCGGCGGCCGGGTCCACCTCGCACAGCGCCCTGGCCGCTGCCAGGTCCGGCACCATCAGCGCGAAGGGCTTGTCCTCCCGGTGCTTGCGGCTGCGGAGGGCGGCGGCCGCGGCCGCGTTCCCGGCATCGACCGCGAGGTGATAGCCCCCGAGACCCTTCACCGCGAGAATGCGCCCGGAGCGGATCAGCGCGGCGGCCGCCGCGACAGGGTCACCGCCGGTTGCCGGACCGGACAGTTCTGTCCCGCTGGCGTCGAGCAACGACAGGCGCGGGCCGCAGGCGGGGCAGCAGGCCGGCTGAGCATGGAACCGCCGGTCGGCCGGGTCGTGGTACTCCGCGGCGCACCGGGCGCACAGCACGAATTCCGCCATTGTTGTCTGCGGCCGGTCATAGGGCACGTCGCGCACGATGGTGAACCGCGGGCCGCAGTTCGTGCAGTTGATAAACGGATACCGGAAGCGCCGGTCGCCGGGGTCGGCCAGCTCACGCAGGCAGTCCGGGCAGGGCGCGGTATCTGCCGACACCAGCGCCCGGCGCTCGCCGCCCGGCTCGCTCGGTGCGATCACGAATTCAGCCGAGCCCGTGATCCGCAGGCTCCGGGTGAGCACCCGCTCGATCCTGGCCAGCGGGGGGGCCTGTTGCCGGAGCAGCGTCAGGAACTCGCCGACCGCCTCAGCACTGCCTTCGACCTCAGCGAACACGCCGTCGGCGTCATTGCCGACAAGACCGCCGAGGCCCAGGCTCGTCGCCAGCGAGTAAACGAACGGCCGGAAGCCGACGCCCTGAACGACGCCCTCGACCCGGACCGCTGTCCTGACCTGATCGCCGCTGACCCGACCGCTCACGTCACCAGTGTGGCCGCGGCCGGAGATGTGCGCATCATCACGGGGGCAAAGCCGCCTGGGCGGGCCCGCATTCAGTGCCGCTTGGCCAGCTTCTGCGCGTCGTGCTGCTCGGCGAGGAGAAGGTGATCGCCGGCCTGCACCACCGGGTCCGCAGCCAGCCCCAGGTCGAAGTGCCCGGCATGCACGAGGCCGAGCACGAGGCCCTGCCGCTCGCTGCGCACCTGGCTCAGCGGCTTGCCGATCTCAGCTGAGCCCGCCTCGATCTCACTGAGCTTGTGATTGTCGGCTTCGACCAGCTGGGCGACCATATCGGCGGCGTGCGGAGTCTCCAGGCTCTTCGCCAGAGTAGAGGCCACCAGTCCGGTCACCGAGATCGTCTGGTCAATGCCCAGGTCGCTCAGCGCCTCGCGGACCGACTGCGACGTCACGAGCGCGGCGATCGTCAGGTCGGGCGCTTGCTTGCGCACCAGAACCGAGGTCACCAGGACATCGCCGTCGGACGGCCCGGTAATCAGCGCCTGCTCGGCGCTGGCCGGCTTCGCCCGCCTGACGACGGCTTCATCAGTGGGATCCCCGCGGATCAGATGCACCTGGGCCGGCAGGGTGATCGGGTCCACGTCGGCGATCAGAACCACCGCGACCCCTGCCTCCACCAGCTCGTCGAGAATCGCCGGCACCATCTGGTTCATCCCGATGACCAGCCGGTAGGGGCCGGCCGGAAAGTGGCTGCTGCGCATGGCCAGGATTCTCCGTACTCCGTTTGCTGCCGCTTCACCGCTCGCAAGCGCGAACACCGAGGCGAGCAGCGGGATGGTGATCAGCATGACCAGGGAGGCGATAATGCGCCCCGCCGCATTGTGCGGGGTCACGTCGCCATATCCGACAGTGGTCGCGGTCGTGATCGCCCAGTACCAGCCGGTCGTGAGGGGCAGGCTCTGGGTCGCGGCAAATGCCGCGCCGCCAGCGACCACGCATCCCGCGGCCGTTGCCAGCAGGATGGCGATGTGCTTGCGGTGATGTGGCCCGAGTACGCGGACCAGTAGCGCGATCACCGTCCAATCGTGCCGTATCGCGGCGCGTGCCGGAGCCAGCGGCGGTAGCCGGTGCCTGAGCGCGGGTACAAGCATGGGCATGGAGCTGGGAGCGGTGGGCGCCGGCCTGGCGGCCGCGTCGGCGGAATCCGGGACCAGTTCGCCTTTCACCACGGCGATGGAGCACGTGGCGCAGGGGTTCGAGGTGCTCGGCACGGCTGTCCTCGTGGTGGGCGTGGTCTGGTCGGCCGTGCTGGCCGTACTGGCCTGGCACCGGACCGGCCAGCCCGCCCGCGGCTACGCCGCCCTGCGAGCGGCGTTCGGCGGCTCCCTCCTGCTCGGCCTGGAGGTCCTCGTGGCCGCTGACCTGATCAGGACCGTAGCTGTAGCACCTACCCTGACCAACGTCCTGGTTCTCGGGCTCATTGTGCTGATCAGGACTTTCCTCAGCTTCTCCCTGGAGACTGAGATCGAGGGCGTGCCGCCGTGGCGCCGGGCGCTGGCCAGCGGGGCCGGGACGATCGGGCGGGCCACCGGCACAGTACTGCGAGGCGACCCCGCTGCCGACCAGCCGAGGGCCGGCGATCGCGGTCCGGCCGGCTAGCGCAATCCGGCGAACAGGTCGTCCTCAGGAACCGGGGCGCCGGTCGTGTCGGTCACCCGGACGAAACTCTCCCGTCCGAAGGTCGACTCGGCAATCTCGGGCGGCAGCTTGCTGAACCAGGAATCCTGGATCTGGCTGGCATGCGCGAACAGCGCCTCGCGCTTGCGCCCGAGCACCGGCCTGATGTCGATGGTCGTGGTGATGCGCAGCTCAGCTTCCTCGGCCTGGCGCCGCTGCTCATCGGTGAACTCGCGCTCATCAGGCATCTCGACCCCGAGCTCCCGCAGGGCCTCCCAGACCTTGCGCCAGTCACTGCCGCGCATCGCCGTCTGGTAGAACTTCGCCGGGATCGGTGATGCGGCCGCGGCGGCCGCGGCGGCCCTGGCGGCATGCACATGATCGGGATGCTGGTACATCCCCTTGTCGTCGTAGGAAATGACGATCTGCGGTCGGTACACGTCGATGAGGCCGCCGATCCTGGCCGCGACGTCCGCGAGCGGGACGTTGCAGAAGGCATTGGGCCGGTCCTTGTACTCCCAGTCCGGCATCCCGGAGTCGTGGTAGCCGAGTAGCTCCAGATTGGTAACGCCGAGGATCTTGGCCGACTGCTGCAATTCGGCGAGCCGCAGCTGCGCCACTGCCTGCTCATCGTGACCGTCCTCGCCTGGCTTGACCTGGCCGGGCGCGTCGCCGAACTCTCCGTTCGTACACGTCACGACCACTGTGCGAATGCCCTGGTCGGCATAGAGCGCCAGCACGCCGCCGGTGCTGGATGCCTCGTCGTCGGGGTGGGCGTGCACGGCCATGAGCGTGAGGGTGTCAGCTGCCATGGACCCAGCCTGCCGTATCCGGCTGGCTGGCGCATCTTGGACCTGCGCGCGCCGGCGCTGGCAGGCCGCCGGTGGTAAGCAGGAAGGATGACGGATTCAGGCGGCCTCGCGGGCCAGCTCGCGGCGGAGCGGCAGGCGGCCGCCGCCCGGCTGTCAGCACTGGAGCGCGACTTCGGCGCGATTGTCGAGGCGGCCGGTCAGGCCAACGCCGACGACGAGCACGATCCCGAGGGCGCCACGATCGCGTTCGAGCGGCAGCACGTCGCGGCCCTGCTCGATCAGGCCCGCGGGCAGCTGGCCCGGGTCGACGCGGCGATGGCCCGGCTGGCCGCGGGCAGTTACGGACGCTGCGAGCGTTGCGGCCAGCTGATCGCGCCCGAGCGGCTTGCCGCCCGGCCGACGGCAGCGACCTGCATCGGCTGCGCCAGCAAGCCCATCCGCTAGTGCTCGGGCGGCGGGCCCTGGTCCGGGCTGCTTCCGGGAGCTGACCCGGCGCGGGGCGGCCCGGGCGGCGGGCTGCCGGGCGCTGCCTGCGGTGGCCCGATCCGTGCCGGGACCCACAAGGTGCCGAGTGTTCCCTGAGCAGCGCGCGTGCCCGATGTCCCGCCGCCGGGCCCGCGCAAGCACGTAGGCGAACCCGGCCGCGATCAGGGCCCCGGCGAGCGGCCCGGCCAGATAGGCCCACCAGGACGTCCAGTCGCCGAGCACCAGTGCGGGGCCGAGCGACCGGACCGGGTTCATCGACGCACCGCTGACCGGCGCGCCGAACAGGCCGGCGAGCGCGATGTAGCTCCCGACCCCGAAGGCAGCCACGGGCCCGAGTTGCTGCGCGCCCGACGCGGTACCGAGCACAACGCTGACCAGCCCTGTCGTGAGCAGGATCTCCCAGGCGAATGCAGTCAGCGTCGAGATGCCCGGGCCCGGGAGTGTCAGCCCGGCGCTTCCCTGCTTCCCGATCAGCCCGATCAGGAGCAGCGTGGCCAGCACTGCGCCAGCGAACTGCGCGACCACGTAGAGCGGGACGCGCCGCCACGGAAAATCACCGCGCAGCGCGAACGCCACGCTTACCGCCGGGTTCAGGTGCGCTCCTGACACCGCGCCCATGAACAGGATGACGGCCATCACCATCAGGGCCGGACTGACGACCCGGGCCGGGCCGCAGGAACGACGTTGCCGCCGAATCTGGCGTTGACCATGCCGGCGCCGACAGCGACAGTGACCAGCAGGAAGGTGCCCAGGAGCTCGCTGAACAGCCGCCGCCACTCGTAGCTGACGTCCCAGAAATCAGTTCGCCGCGCGACCGCATTCGACTCGCCGAACGCGTGGAGCGCGACGTCGACATGCGCGGGCGCCCGGAGGCTCGCACCCTGAAATTCGCTGGTCATGGCAGGCTCCCTCCGCCCTGGACCTGGCCGCAACCTAGCGCAGTGTCTCCGCCGGCAGCACCCAGACGTTGATCAATCCGAACACGATTGCCGCCAGCACGCTCGGGACGAGCCGGTACAGTTCGCCGCCGCCGAGCCGCTAGGGTCGCGCTGGCAATCACCGGCCGTGCCGGAGCTGGATCGTCAGGGGACTCGCCTGGCGTGGGCCGTGCTCACGACGCGCCATCCGGCTCGGTGTCAGCGGCAGCGTCCTCCGGCTCGCTGACCCAGGCCGAGAAAACCGGCAGCGCATGCCACGGGCTGCGCTGCCGCTGCCCTGATCGCCGGTGCCGGGGTCCGTGGTGACCGCGACCACCGCGTACGGATGCGCGAAGCGCAGCTCGGCCTCGCGCCTGGTGGCCGGAAGCATCGCCGCCGTCGCCACGGCGACGCCGGTGACTGCCGCCGCCTCGAAGCCCGTGCGCGAGTAGCGCGCCATTGCGGCCTGTTTCGCGGCCCAGCGGGCGCCGCCGGGCTGCAGGGAATGGCTGACGGCGGCGAACCCGAGCCGCGGATCAGTCAGCTGGTGCTCGGAGTGCGCCGACCAGGCCGGCAGCACGGCGATGCATCTGTCCGTCGGCGCGGTGACCTCGCGCAGCCGCCAGAGCGGCGTCTCGCCCACGGCGAGGTCCGACAGCGAGCGCCGCTCGACACCGGCGCCGGCCGCGTGCTGAATCCCGAGGCGGTGCGCCGCCGCCAGAACGGTGGCGGCCGGAACGCCCGGCGCAGCGGCCACCGAGACCACGAGGAGGCCGCCGGCCGCGGTGGCGATGTGCACGATGACATCCCCGGCATCGGGCGTGACGGCGATGTACTGAGTGTGACCGCCGGCGGTCCGGGCCGGAGTGCGCAGCACGCTGCGCACGCGGCCGGCCCACGGACTGCCCGCGCCCAGACTCGCCGACGGCGCCAGCTCGAAGGGCACCGTCCAGGACACTTTGGTCGCCAGTGCGCTGGCAAGCATGAAGGACCAGATCGCCAGCGTCGGCAATCGGGAAGCGGTCAATGAGGCCGAAGGTGTTCTGCCTGACCCAGGCGTCGCGGGCCGCCGCGCCCGGCATGTCGCCGGTGCCGACCGGCGGCGGGAGCTGGCGGCACCACGGGCCGAACGCCGGGCCGAGCTGCGCGCCGGCTGCTGTCCAGACCGCGACGGCACTGGCTACCAGCGGATGCGGGTCGGCTAGCAAAACGGCGGCAGCAGCGGCCGCGGTGTCGGCGTCGCAGCCGAGCGCCTCGGTGAGCGCAGCGCGATCAGGTCCGGTGCTGGCCGGAGCGGCCAGCGCGAGCAGCAGCCAGGCGCCGAGCGGCGAGGCCACCTGGTGACTGACGCCGATAACCGCCTGAAGACGCGCGGCATAGGCCGCGACGCAGTCCCGAACCGGAGGCGCTGCCGTAGTCATGCCGTCCACTGTGCCGTAACGCCAGCCGCTGCGGAGCCGGTCCGGCCTGGTCGCTCAGGTCAGGCGGTGGTAGCGGCCGGCTGGGATTCGTCCGGATCCGCTTCGGCCGGGAGCCGCGTGCGGCTCAGCCAGACGAAGCTGAAGATGCCGGCCACCAGGATGAGCGCTGCCGCCAGGTACAGCGCCGCATGCAGCCCGGACTGGAAGGCGCTGTAGGCGGCCTGGATCACTTCCTGCACGAGCTTGCCCTGTCCCGCGCCCGCGCCGCCCCCGGCACCCTTCGTGTTGCCGCTTGAGGGCACCAGCCCGGTCTCGACGCCGTTGATGACGACCTGCTGGATGCTCTTCGGCAGTCCGAGCGCCTGCAGGCGCGCGACGATGTCGGACGACAGCCGGGCCGACACCAGGGCGCCCAGCACCGCCACGCCGGTCACCGCTCCGACTTCCCTGCTGGTGTTCGTGGTCGATGCGGCCATCCCGGATCGCTCGGGCGGGACCGCGGACAGCGCCGACGAGGTCGCCGGGACCACGGTCGCGCCGACGCCGATGCCGGTCAGCGCGAGCGCCGCGGCGAGGGCCAGGTAACCGGGATGCGGGCTGATCGTGACCGAGGTCAGCAGCAGGCCGGCCGCGAATACCACCGAACCTGCGCCGATCGGCCATTTCGGCCCGGTAGCGACTGTCCAGCGTCCGGCCAGCAGGGCGGCCGCGGCCAGCAGCACCATCATCGGCAGGAAGACCAGCGCGATCCGGTAGCCGCTGTAGCCGACCACCTCTTCCAGGTACAGGGCGGTGAAGAAGAACACGGCAAAGGTGGCAAAGTACGCGCTGAACGCGATCACATTCGCCACCAGGAAGCGGGGCACCCGGATGAACTTCAGGTCAAGCAGCGGATGGGCGGCCTGCCCTTCCCACCAGAAGAAGGCGATCACGCTCAGGAAGCTCACCGATCAGCAGCAGCATGACCTGAACCGAGCCGAAGCCCGAGCTTTCGGCCTCGATCACTGCGAAGGCCAGCGCGGTCAGCGCGGCCGCGCCGAACGCCGTGCCCGCGATGTCGACCCGGTGCGCGTCCGGATCGGAGTTCTCCGGCAGCACCGCCAGCACCCCGACCAGCGCGATGGCGCCGACCACGAGGTTGAACCAGAAGATGGCCCGCCAGTCCCACTCGCCGACCAGTGCGCCGCCGATGACCGGGCCTAGCGCCAGCGCGACTCCCGAGACCGCTGTCCAGACCCCGAGCGCACGGGCCCGGCTGCGCTCGTCGGTGTAGATGTGCCTGATCATCGACAGCGTGCCCGGCTCGCTCGCGGCCGCGCCGAAGCCCATGACCGCCCGCCCGGCGATCAGCACGCCGACGCCGCCGTTCTCCGGCGCGAGCGCCGACATGACCGATCCGGCCAGGAAGATGACGATCCCGATCACCATCACGCGCTTGCGGCCGAATTCGTCGCCGACCATGCCGAAGCCGAGCATGGCGCCGGCGAAGGTCAGCGCGTACGCGCCGACCACCCACTGCAGCGCCGAGACGCCCGCGTGCAGCTGGCTCTGGATGTTGCCGAGGGCGACGCTGACGACCGTATTGTCGAGAAACGTCAGGAACAGGACAATACATAGCACCGCAAGGGCGAGGGAACGGCCGCCATGCCTGGCGGTCGCCGCCTCGCCCTGTGAGATGTCGGCCGGGCTGACCACCTGACTACGAAGCTGACTTGCAGGCGGGCAGGCAGGCCCGAGGTCTTGCCGCCGTTCTCCAGGGTCAGCAGCCCGCAGAAGCTACTCACGCCCACCTTCCAGGTCCCGTTCGCAGAACGGCAGTCCCCGTCTGGTTCTTCAGCTGGGGGGTGCCGCTCACCAGGATGTCGTAGGTCACCGTTGCCTCGAGTGGGCGACGTTACCGTGACATGGGTGACCTTAGCGGTCGCCAGCGACGCCAGGCTAGAGCCAGCCTGGCTCTTGATGACGGTGGCGAACTGCGATCCGTCCTGCAGCAGCGCCACGCGCTGGCTGGTGGGCGTCTTGGCGCTGAAGAACGCTTCCCAGTTCTTGGTGATAGCAGCCGTTCCGGTGCTCATGCTCGAGCTGGCCGAGGCAGCGGGCGACGAGGACATCGGCGCAGACGACGTGGCCGGCGGCGATGACGAGCCCGACGTGCTCGGGCTGCTGCTGCCGCAGGCCGCGACAGTGGCAGTCAGCGCGGCCAGGCCGAGCGCTCCGGCCAGCTGCGCGAAATGGCGATGAGAGTTCATACAGCAATCCTCCAACTGTTCTTCAGCCGGTGGCGTTTGCCCCCCGAGATGATCCTCTCGCACTTGTCGGCCGGCCAGTTAGCCACGACGTGACGGCCGCGTCATGCCGGAAGCGTGCCATGCTGGCCGGGTGTCCGATCTTGAGGTGCTGCGGGAACGCGTGCGCGAGTTCGCCGCGGAGCGAGACTGGGGCCGCTTCCACGACCCGAAGTCGGTTCTGCTGGCCCTCGTGGGCGAAGTGGGAGAACTCGCAGAGTTGTTCCAATGGCTGCCCGCCGGCGAGGCCGCCAAACTCGCAGCCAGCGAACCACTCCGGACCAGGGCGGGCGAGGAGATGTCCGATGTCCTGCTCTACCTGATCCTGCTGGCTGAGGTGCTTGGAATCGACCTGGGCGCCGCGGCCGAGGCCAAGCTGGCCGCCAATGCCCGCCGTTACCCGGCGGGCGATTCGCCCGGTTAGGCGGGGCTCGCCCGGCTAGGCGCGCAATGGCCGCACGGCGCTGGTCCAGCGGGCCAGCTCGGCCAGCAGCGCGGTGGCGGCGTCCTCCATGATCTGGTTCGGCTGCAGCACCCGGTCGTCATCCAGGAATTGCTGCACGAACGGAATGTGCACGGCGTCGGCCATCGGCACCATCTTCAGCGCGGACACAACCTGCTTCAGCATCTGCACGGCCCTGGTCCCGGCGGCAACGCCGCCGTAGCTCACGAAGCCGAGCGGTTTGTACTGCCACTCCTGGTTGAGGTAGTCAATCGCGTTCTTGATCGCCGCGTTGAAGCCGTAGTTGTACTCAGGAATCACGAAGACATAGGCATCGCCGCGCCGGATGGTCGCGCTCCAGTCCTTGGTGTGCTGATGCTCGTACTCGCCGAATCGCGGATGCCGGGGCTCATCAAACATCGGCAGGTTGACCTCGGCGAGGTCGATGAGCTCGACGTCGAAGTCACCCGTCTTTACCGCGCGTTCGTGGAACCAGGCCGCTACCGACGGGCCGACCCGGCCGGGCCGGGTGCTGGCGATGATGATCTGCAATCTCGGGCTGGCCACCACTGTCCTCCGGTACGTCGCGCGGGCCGACGGTTGACCTTACCGGCAGGTGCTCAGCCCGGTCCCCACAGGGACGCCAGGTCGCGGTCGACGCTGGCCGCCAGGGCCGCGGCGGGCCGCAGGAGTGGCTGGCGCGGCGCGGCCTGGACCTGCTCGCACGCAGCCAGCGCGGCCGCGTCCAGGAACCGGGTCAGCTGGCCGTAACTGTGCCGGTCGTCCCTGGCCAGCCGGTGGTGATGCATGCGCAGCGGAGCGTACAGGTAGAGCCGGTCCCGCGCTCTGGTCACGGCCACGTAGAACAGCCGCTGCTCTTCCTCCAGCCCGGCCGGCGTGGTGAGGGCCATGTCGCTGGGCACCGCCCCGTCGACAAGCTGCGGGAGATGAACCACCGGCCACTCCAGCCCTTTAGCCGAGTGCACGGTCGAGATGATCAGGTAGTCGTCGTCCAGCCTCGGCAGGCCCGCCAGGTCCGAGCCGGATACTGGCGGGTCGAGAGCCAGCTGGACGAGCGCGTCATGCAGGGACGCACTCTGCGCGGCGGCGTCGGCGAGCCGCTCCAGATCGGCGAAACGCGCGGCGGCGTCGGCGTAGCGCGCGGCAAGCGGATCGTGCAGTGCGGCCAGGATCGTGGTCGCCCGGTCTGCCGTGCGCTCCTGCTGGCCCGCCTCCGTCAGCTGCCGGACCGTGGCGCCGACGGCGGCCGCGGACCGGACAGGGAGTGCCTGCTCCGCCTCCGGCCAGCGGTCAAAGGGGCCCGGATCGCTGATCCGCAGCGTCTCGATGACCCGGCGGGCCAGCACCGGGCCGACGCCCTCGTGCAGCCGGAGCAGCCGGAACCAGGCCAGGTCATCGGCCGGATTCGCGACCACCCGTGCGGCCGCCAGGAAATCCTTGACGTGAGCTGCCTCAGTGAACCGGAGGCCGCCGTACTTCACATACGGGATGCCGCGGGCCGACAGCTCAATCTCGAGCAGGTCGCTGTGATTCGATGACCGCACCAGGACCGCCTGCTCCATGAACCGCAGGCCGGCCTCATGGTCGGCCAGCACCCGGGCGCAGATCTCGCGGGCCTGGGTCGCCTCGTCGTGGCAGCGGACGAGCTGCGGCCGGTGGCCGTCCCCGCGCTCGGCGGTGAGCGCCAGTTCCAGGCCGTGATACTGCGGCCGGATCACGTTCGCCAGCCCGAGTACCGCGTGCCGGGACCGGTAGTTGCGCGACAGCCGGATGGTCACCAGGTCGGCATACGTGCCGGTCAGCGCCCGCAGGTGAGCCGGGTCCGAGCCGCGGAATGCGTAAATCGCCTGAGCATCGTCGCCGACGCAGGTCAGCCCGGCGCCGTCGGGCCGCAGCAGCCGGATGATCTCGGCCTGGACGGCGTTCACGTCCTGGTACTCATCCACCAGCACCGCGTCGAAGAGGGAACGCAGCGCCGGGCAGGCCGCCGGGTCGGCCAGCGCGGCCCGCCACAACAGCAGCAGGTCGTCAAAATCGACGAGGCCGTGCCGGCGCTTGTAGCCGACGAAGTCGGTGAACAGCGCAGCCAGCTGCTCGGTAAAGGGCACGCACCACGGGTAGCCGGCCGCCACCACATCGGCGAGCTGAGTGCTCGTGCTCACGCAGCGCGAGTAGATCTCGGCGCAGGTCGCCGCCCGCGGTGTCCGGCGTCCGGCCGTAGTGCCGACAAGTCCGTGCGTGTCACGGAGGGTATCCATGATGTCGGCCGAGTCGGCCGGGTCAGTGACGGTGAACTCAGGCGGCAGCGCGAACGCCTCCGCATGCGCCCTGATGATCCGGTGCGCGACCGCGTGAAACGTGCCGCCGACAATCCGCTCGGCCGCGCTGCTGTCGGGCGGCTGCGCCCGCGCGAGCATGTCGTCGGCGGCGCGCCTGGTGAAGGTGAGCAGCAGGATCCGGCTCGCCTGCACACCCTGGTCCCGCAGCCACGCGGCCCGGGCCACCAGGGTTCCGGTCTTGCCGGTACCCGCCCCGGCCAGGATCAGCAGCGGGCCGCCCCGATGTGTCGCGGCCCGCCGCTGATCGTCGTTAAGAGCATCAAGCACACCAGGCTGCCCGGTCATGGACACTGAATGTAGCCAGCACCACTGACAACGCGTCCGCAGCGGAAGGAGCTGAGCCGCCGATGGCAGCCGGGCAACGGGTCGCTCTCATCACCGGCGCGTCGGCCGGCATCGGCCGGGCCTGCGCCAGGCTCGCTGCCGCCGGCTGGGCAGTGACCGGCGCCAGCAGGCGCGGCACCGGCGGCCCCTGGGCCGGCCTGGTCATGAACGTCGACTCTGACGAAGCCGTGCAGGCCGGCGTCGCCGGGCTGATCGAGCGGGAAGGCCGGATCGACGCGCTGGTCGCCGCGGCCGGGTGGGGCGTCGCGGGCGCGGCCGAGGACACCACCATCGCCGAAGCCAAGGCCCAGTTCGAGACCAACTTCTGGGGCAGCGTGCGAGTCGTGCAGGCGGTGCTGCCGCACATGCGCGCGCGACAGCACGGGCGCATCGTGCTGATCAGCTCGATCGGCGGCGTGATCGGCATTCCGTTCCAGGCCTATTACAGCGCCAGCAAGTTCGCCCTGGAGGGATTCGCTGAGTCGCTGGCCTACGAGGTCGAGCCGTTCGGCATCCAGGTGACCCTGGTTCAGCCGGGAAACATCGCGACCGACTTCACCGCGAGCAGGCAGCTGGCGGCCAGAGCGGGCACCGGCTCTGTCTACGCCGCCGCGACCACGAAGGCGGTGACGGCCATGGAACGGGATGAGGCAGCCGGAGCGCCGGCCGGGTCCGTCGCCGCGGTGGTGCAGCGGGTGCTCGACGCGCGAAGGCCGCCCCGGCGGGTCTCGGTCGGCAAGTCCGCGGAGCGAGCCGGGCTGATAGCCAGGCGGCTGCTGCCGTTCCGCGTCTTCGAAGCCGCGGCCCGTGGCAGCCTCGGGGTTGGCTAACGCCCCGTTCCCGTCCTGAAGACGGAATGAGTCCTTCCGGAACCAGGCATCGCCGCGCATTCTGAATGCGTGGTCGTAATCCGGGCGGAGCTGCGCGCAGCCGGGCGCGGGCTGGTCCCGTGACGGCTTCGGCGCTCTCGGCGGCCCTGCACCGGATCGGCCAGATCCAGCCGCACCTCCCGGCCGCGGTCTCGGTACTGCTGGCGGTCGCCGCCGCGATACCGGCCTTCGTTCCTGGCCTGTGGGAGATAGCCCGGCACGTCACCGTCATCGCGCACGAGGCCGCGCACGCCGTCATCGGCTCAGCCGCTGGCTTCGCCGTCAAGGGCATCACTGTCGATTCCAGCGCCAGCGGGGCGACCAGCATCGAGGGCGGCGGTCCGCTGGGCCTGTTCTGCGCGACGCTCATCGGCTACCTGGGCCCGAGCGGCTTCGGTGTCGCGGCTGCGGCCCTGATCAGCGCCGGTTACTGCGTGGCCGTGCTCTGGCTCAGCCTCGCCGGGGTATTCGCGGTCTTGATGGTGGTGCGCAAGAGCTTCGGTGTGATCAGCGTCGTCCTCACGCTCGCCGTGCTGTTCCTGATCGCCGGTTTTGCCAGCGCCGGGGCACAGGTACTGACCGCCTACGTGCTCGCCTGGTTCCTCTTGATGTCGGGCATCCGGATCATCGTGATCCGCGGCGCGGAGGCCGCGGACGCCGCGCTGCTGCGCGGGATGACGAGGATCCCGCGCGGATTCTGGTCCCGGCTCTGGCTGCTGGGCTCGGTCGGCGCCCTGATCTTCGGGGCGACATTACTGGTCTAGGCGAAGCTGGCCAGAGCACGGCTGCCGCCGGTCACCAGCCCAGCTCCCGCAGGCGACCGTCGGACATTCCGAAGTAGTGCCCCACCTCGTGAATGACGGTACGCCGGACCTGCTCGATCACTTCGGCCTCGCTGCCGCAGATAGCGCAGATAGCCTGCTGGTAGATCGTGATCCGATCCGGCAGCACGCCTGCGTAGCCGGTCGTCCGGCTGGTCAGCGGGATGCCTTCGTACAGGCCGAGCAGCCCTCGCGGTCCCTGGCCGTGCTCGACCAGGACGGCGACGTTCTTGATCGCGGTGCCGAACTGCTCGGGCAGCGAGTCCAGCGCGGTCGCGACCATCTGCTCGAAAGCCTCGGGATCAACGGTGATCACCAGATCATTGTCAGGCAGCCCGGCCGTAACCTGGGGGACGTGGGCGCCCACAAGACCGGAACCGCGCCGCCGGGCCCGGCCGCCGGATCGCTGCGACGGCCGGGTGCGGCCGAGCTCGCGGCTGCTCACGGCCGGACGATTCCCGACCTGGTCGCGCCGGGCCTGCGGGTGCTCTTCGCCGGGATCAATCCTGGCCTGTACTCGGCCGCCACCGGATACCACTTTGCCCGGCCGGGTAACCGGTTCTGGCCCGCGCTGCATCAGTCGGGCTTTACTGACCGTGTGCTCCCGGCGGCCGAGCAGCACCGGTTGCTCGAGCGCGGCCTCGGCATTACGAACGTCGTCGCCCGGGCCACGGCGCGGGCGGACGAGCTGACCGCCGACGAACTGAAGGCGGGCGGGGCAGTGCTGGCCGCCCTGACCGGGCAGCTGGGCGTGTCCTGGCTCGCCGTGCTCGGGGTGACGGCCTACCGGGCCGCGTTCGCGCGGCCGCGCGCGGCGGTCGGTCCGCAGGCCGGGCGTCTCGGCGGAGCCAGGGTCTGGGTGCTGCCTAACCCGAGCGGACTCAACGCACACTGGGGCGCGGCCGCGCTGGCGGCCGAATTCGGGCGGCTGCGGGTCGCGGCTGGCGCTGGCGGCAACGGCGGCGCGGAGGGCTGACGGCAGCCCGTCTCAGCCCGTGGCCGGCCGGTAACCGGTGACGACCGTGGCGCCAAGGTCGCTCTCGGCGCTGACCGAGGCCGCCAGGCCGCCGTCCGTAACGGCCGCTGCGGTCAGCGGCGCCTGACGCTCGCTGGTCTCGATGAGCAGGTGCCCGCCAGGCGACAGCCACCCGGCCGCCTGAGCCGCGACCCGCCGGTGCAGTCCGGCGCCGTCCGGGCCGCCGTCCAGGGCAGCAAGCGGTTCGTGCAGCCGGGCCTCCGGCGGCATGAACCTGATCTCGGCGCTGGGCACGTACGGCGCGTTCACGGTCAGCACGTCAATGCGGCCGCGGAGGCGGGCTGGCAACGGCTCGAACAGATCGCCTTCGACGACCTGGCCGCCGACACGGGCCACGTTACGGCGCGCGCAGGCGACCGCCGCGGGCTCAATGTCGGCGGCATGCAGTTCCACGGCCCGCCGCTCCGCACGGCTCGCGACGGCCACGCCGATGGCACCGGTGCCGCAGCACAGATCGGCGACGATCACCGGGCCGCGGCCGGCCGGGCCGCGCCTGATGACCTCGATGGCCTCCGCGACGAGGAACTCGCTGCGGCGGCGCGGCACGAAGACTCCCGGATCGACCTCGATCCGCAGGCCGCAGAACTCAGCCCAGCCCAGGACCTGCTCAAGCGGCAGCCCGGCGACCCGCTGGCCGACGAGCCGGGCGAGCTCGGCCTGAGTCGTGCGCCGCGGCGAGCAGCAGGTCCGCCTCATCCTCGGCGAAGACGCAGCCCGCCGCCCTGAGCCGGGCCACTACTGCCGGATCGCGGCCGGGCGGCGATCCGGCCGCCGGCCCGCTAGGAGGCACCCATCACCACGGCATGGACTGACTGGTGAAGTGCGACAGGGAGTCGATGTCAGCCATCTTGTGAACGTGGCGCGGCGGCGTCTCGAAGGTCGCGTACGGCCTGATCCTGACCACGACCCGCTCCTCCTCCGCCGCCAGCTCGGCTAGCTGCGGGTGACGCTCGGCCGGGACCTCCTCACCTGCCATCAGCTCCACTACCTTAATGAGGACCTCAACGGCGAGATCGGGGTCGGTGTCAATGACGGCGTCGCCGTAGACCTGCAGGTAGGTCAGCGGCCACTGCTCGTTCAGAACGCACAGGCTGACCTTCCCGTCCCGGTCGACGGCCCGGGCCTTGGCGCGCGCCGCCATGGTCGACACCAGCAGCTCGCTGTCGCCGTTCATGACGTAGTACACGACCGTCATCGCGGGCCCGTCCGCCTTTCTGGCGTAGCCGAAAATGCACGTGCGGTGGTCCCGGACGAACTGACGGCGTTCTTCCTGATTCACGGTTGACCTCTTGTCTGGCGCTGGCGGTGGCAGGCGGATTCCCGGGCGTGGCGGCGGCGGACGGCACGCGCACCCGGCGGATGCGGGCAGCCGGATACCCGGACAACTGTCACCTTAGTTCCGGCGGCCTGCGGCCGGTCCGGTGCCATCGGCTCGGCCGCCGGGCCGCGGGCCGGAGGCGAGGGAATGGAGCATCGCCAGGCTGCGTTGCTGGCGCACATGCCCTCAGTCGTGATTGCCGCCGCCTACGGCGGTCCCGAGGTCCTCGTCGTCGCCGACCAGCCTCCGGCCGATCCCGGGCCCGGCGAGGTACGCATCGCGGTCCGCGCGAGCGGCGTGAACCCGGTCGACTACAAGATCTACAGCGGGGCGATGGGCAAGGACCCGGCCCGGCTGCCCCTGCCGCTCGGCATGGAGGCCGCGGGGGTGGTTACTGCGGCCGGGGCCGGTGCCGTCAGCACGGCCGGGCCGGTGGCCGTCGGCGATGAGGTCATCGCCTACCGCGTGTTCGGGGGCTACGCGACTGACCTGATCGTGGCCGGTGACGCCATCACCCCTAAACCCGCGGGCCTCGGCTGGTCAGAGGCCAGCGGCCTGATGCTGACCGGTGCCACCGCCTGGCACGCGCTGGTAGCGACGGCCGTTTCGGCAGGCGACACCGTGCTGATGCACGGGGCCGCCGGCGGGGTCGGCCTGACGGCGATTCAGCTCGCCGCCGGCCAGGGTGCGACCGTCATCGCCACGGCGAGCCCGGCACGCCATGATCTCCTGCGCGGGTTCGGCGCGATCCCGGTTGCCTATGGCGACGGCCTGGCCGACCGCGTCCGGGCGGCGGCGCCGCAGGGCGTCGACGCCGCTCTCGACCTGGTGGGCACGGAGGAGGCAATCGACGTCTCGCTCGAACTGGTCGCCGACCGGGACCGCATCGCCACCATCGCAGCGGCCGCCCGCGGGCTGGCAGCGGGCATCAAGGCACTCGGCGGCGGCCCTGGCGCCGACCCGGGGACCGAGATCCGCCTGGAGGCCCGCGCGGAACTGGCCCGGCTGGCCGGCACGGGCGCACTGCAGGTGCTGGTCGCGCAGACCTTCCCGCTCGCGGACGCGGCCGCTGCCCACCGGGAGATCATGACCGGTCACACGTCCGGCAAGATCGCGCTTATCCCGTAACGGGAACGCCAGCCGCCGCCGGGCGCGCCACTCCGGCGGCCGCGGGCCACGGGTCCGCGTTGCGGCCGGGTAAGGCGCCGGCTGACCCGCTCATCGCGCGGGCCAGCCGCGCCAGCCACTCGTCAACCCGGGCATCGACCCCCCGGCGCGACTGCTGAATATCCAGCGCGTCGGCGCCGAGGTGGCCAAGGTGCAGCCGGGCAGTGCCGCCAGCCGCAGGAACGTCTGGCCGGGCCAGCCGGCCCGCAGCCGAAGGCCCATATCCAGAACCGGCACGAGCCGTCCGCTGCCGTCATCGGTGCCCCAGGAGAGCGGGTAAGTGACGACGCCGATGCCGGGGACTGGCTCCTCCAGCCGGACCCGCACGAACCGCGGACCGGGCGGACCGCCCAGGTCGGCCGGCCATGGCAGCAGCGTGAGCAGGTCCGCGAACGCGCTGCTGTCGGTCATCCAGCCATTGTGGAGTTCGTTGAACAGCCGGACCCTGGCCGCGACGAAGCCCACGGCGAGGGCGATTTCACGGCTGCTGAACGGCACGGGCACGATCGCGGGCAGCGCGGCCGCCGGGCGATCATCCTCCGGCCGACCCTGGTCCGCGGCGAAACAGGTCATGAGCAAGCTCCCCGAGCCCCGGCATGACAAATGGCCGAGCCGCCGGGGTCTGGAGCGACTATTCACCGGCGCCGGAGTGCGACCAGCACATTCTGGCGCGCCCGGTCAGGTGTGTAGCTCATAGTAACGGGCAATCGGCTGCAGCAGCCGGCAGCCGGTCAGGCCGGCGGGCGTCCCGCTGGTGACACGCGCGGCGGTGCCACGCCCGGACCGGGCCGGACCCGGCGTAACGTAGGCACAAGACGCAGCGGCGGTTCTGGACAGCGGTGGTTGTCGTGCTGGCGCTCTTCCTTCAGTCAGAAGGGGGCAGCAGGTGACTGTCCAGCAGGACGTTGAACCGATTGCACCGCGCCGGCTCAGCCAGCCGGTGCTGCGGTGACCGCCGACGGGCTGCCTCGCATCCTGGACGCGCTCAGATCAGGTCAGAACGGCTGGAACTCGGAGCGGATCTGTGCGGTATGCCAGGAAATAGCCGGCGTCGACGGCGCGGGAGTCATGCTCATGGCAGGCGACGTACCGCAGGGGACCTTGTGCGTGAGCGACAAGGTGAGCCAGCTCATCGAGGACCTGCAGTTCACGCTCGGTGAAGGGCCGTGCGTGGACGCCTATCAGCACGACTCCGTGGTGGCCGAGCCCGACCTGGCCCGGCCGGTCACCAGGCGGTGGCCGGCTTTCACTCCTCCGGCATTGCGGGGCGGCGTCCGGGCCGTGTTCGGGTTCCCGCTGCGGGTCGGCACAGTCAGGCTCGGGGCGCTGAACTTGTACCGGGACAGGCCCGGCGCGCTCACGAACGATCAGCACGCCGACGCTCTGGTCATCGCCGACGTTGCCGCTCAGTGGGTGCTGGACACGCAGGCCGGTGCCCCGGCCGACGCGGTCGCGACGGAACTCGAGGCCGGCGCCGACTTCCACTTCTCCGTCCACAATGCCGCCGGGATCGTCTCAGTCCAGGAGGGCATCAGCGTCAGCGAGGCCCTGATCAGGCTGCGGGCGTATGCCTTCAGCAACGATGTACTGCTAGCGGATGTAGCCAGAGACGTCATCGCCCGCACGCTGAGGCTGCGGTGAGCACGAACCCCGCTGGTCACGGCGCCGCGCGGGCTGGTGGCGTCTCGGGATGGTGGTTAAGGTGAGCCGAGAGTCCGAGCTTGTCCAAGCGCTCGTTGAAATGGCAGATACCCTCGTCGATGATTACGACGTCGTCGAGTTGCTGACCGGAGTGGCCGGCCGTTCGGTCTCGATGCTGGGCGCCTCCGCGGCCGGCGTCATGCTCGCATCGCCGGGCGGGAGCCTCGGCCTCGTGGCGTCCTCCAGCGAGGCCATGCGGCTGCTGGAGCTGTTCGAACTCCAGGCCAGCGAAGGCCCGTGCCTGGATGCCTTCCGTACCGGTCATGCTGTCGGCCACGAGGTCCTCCAGGCCGGCGAGGGGCGCTGGCCGAGGTTCTCCGATGCGGCCGTCCGGGCCGGGTTCCACTCGGCGATCGCCATCCCGCTGCGGCTGCGTGAGGTGACGCTCGGCGCGCTGAACTTGCTGAGCGTCAGCGCGGCCCCGATGGACGAGGCCGACGTGATTGTCGCGCGCGCGTTCGCTGACCTGGCCGCGCTCAGCATTGCTCAGCATCGCGCCAGCGCCGAGGCGCAGCGCCTCAACGAGCAGCTGTCGATAGCACTCAACAGCCGGATCGTAATCGAGCAGGCTAAGGGAGTTCTGTCCGAGCGGGCCGGCGTCGGGCTCGCCGAGGCCTTCGCGAGGATGCGTGCCTTTGCCAGGAACGGCAACCTCAAGCTGACCGATGTCGCCCAGTCCGCGGTGGCCGGCACTCTCGACCCGGCCGCGTGGGCAGCGCCGCCGGGGCGCTCCGGCTGACCGGACGGGACTCAGGTCCGGTCCCGGCCCCTCCCGGGCCGGGAGCGCTGACGTTTGCAGGCCGGCTCACGGGGCAGCCTCAACCGGCTTGCCGCACGCCGTCGGGGCGCCGGGCCAGACCCGTGTGTCCCGTTGCGGGCGGCCAGCAGCAGGACAGCTGGCAGGCAAGCTCAGTAACGAACCGCGCGAGGTAACTTCGTGGAAACATCCTCCGGGCAGCATAAAAGGGTGAAATGGCGCCGGATACTCGTTGGGTGCGAATTCACGTACATCACCGAGATCAGCACTCCGGTGATCTACCAGGTGCAGCCGGCCACGGCGCCGGAGATGGCCGTCGAGAGCCAGCAGTGGAATTCCAAGCCGCACATGACGATTCGCGGCTACACCGACCTGTACGGCAATCCGTGCGTCCGGGCCGTCCTGCCGCTCGGCCGCTCGAGCTTCCGCTACCAGGCCGTGGCCCTGGTCCCGGACGCGACCGAGGACGCGGACGAGCAAGCGCCCGAGCGCGCGCCTGACGCGCTGCCCGACAGTGCGCTGATCTACACGCTGCCGAGCCGCTACTGCCTGCCGGACGTGCTCGGCGACGAAGCCTGGTCGCGCTTCGGCGGCCTGCCGCCCGGCTACCGCCGGGTGCAGGCTATCTGCGACTACGTCCACCATCACCTCACCTTCCAGTACGGCAGCACAGGCCCGCTGTCGAATGCGGCCGATGTCAACGAGGGCAGGCACGGGGTCTGCCGTGACTTCACCCACCTGGCCGTCTCCTTCTGCCGGGCGCTGAACATCCCGGCCCGCTACGTGTTCGGCTACCTGCCCGACCTGGACGTGCCGCCAGACCCCGCGCCGATGGATTTCGCGGCCTGGATGGAAGTCTGGCTGGGCGACCGGTGGTGGACATTCGACCCGCGCAACAACATCAGGCGGAAGGGGCGCATCGTAATCGGCCGCGGCCGGGACGCCTCGGATGTCGCGATGGCCACGACATTCGGCGCTCCGCTGCTTGAGTCCATGCTGGTACAGGCGGAAGAGGTGCCGTGATGACACTGGACAGCAGTCTGCTCCAGAGCGCGCTGCTCGATCATCGCGGCCTCGACCTCGCCGGGGCTCGGCGCATCAGCTATGCGCTCGAGCAGCGCTTCCGGTACGAATATGACGCCCCGGTGCACTCGCTGCGGCAGCGGCTGGTCATCGTGCCGCCCGCCTGCCACGGGAACCAGTACCTGCGTGCTCACGAGCTGAAGGTGACCGGCGCGCAGGCCCGGCGCCGCGTCCGGCGGGATGCCTTCGGCAACGTGATCGCCTGGCTGCACGCGGAGCGGGTGACGCACGCCATCGAGTTCCGGCTGGCCGCGATTGTCGAGCGGGTGCGGGACGACCCGCCAGCCATGCTGCCGGCAGCGGCCTTGCACAGCCCGCGCCTGCTGCGGCACACGGTCCTGACCGCACCCGACGAGCGGCTCCGCGCCCACGCCGCGGCGGTCTCCGCGCAGTCCTGCAGCCCCCGGCAGCGGGCCGAGCTGATTAATGATGTCGTCAGCACCGCGCTGACCTATCAGTACGGCGTGACGTCGGTGCAGACCACCGCTGCTGAGGCACTGGCACTCGGCCGCGGCGTCTGCCAGGACTTCGCCCACGTGATGCTCGCGATCTGCCGCCTGCTCGGCCTTCCGGCCCGCTACGTCTCCGGCACCTGATCGGCCAGGGCGGCACTCACGCCTGGGTCGAGGTCATCGTCCCGGCCGGCCTGCACGCGCAGGCCATCGCATCGATCCGTGCAATGGCCGGCCGGTGGACGCCAGCTACGTGACTGTCGCGACCGGGCGGGATTACGCGGACGTGGCGCCGACGTCGGGGACCTTCGAGGGCACGGCAGCGGGCCGCCTCGTCAGCGATCGCCGGGTCGGCGTGCTCGCGGCAACGGCCTGACTCCGACCGCGGCACCGCTGGAAATGACGGCGTTTCGGCAGCTCGTTTCCCGTGCGGTTATTGTCCGGGATTTTCGGGTGCCGGGCTTGGCGATCGCCTGATAGCCCGGTAATCCTCTCGCGTAATTAAGGCGCGGAATCTCCGGCAACCGCGTCAGCGGCTGGCTCGCGGCGAATTCTCACGGTTTTGCTGCCGCGGCAGGAAGTATTTTCGTGGCCGCCGGCGGCGCCAGCGGGCGCCGTCCGCGCGGGCGCCGCGGCCGCTATGAGGCCGCCTCTCCCCGTGTCAGGGCACAACTCGCGCGTTCCCGGTCGCGCCGCCTAGCGCCGCGGAGCCGCCTTGATCCTGGCGTATCCGCAGCTCATACGGCATTGATCAGCGGATCGGACGGATTGTGAGCGGCCGCTGGGCACAGTCGCCGGTGAGCGCGCGCGCTCTGCGTACTGTCGCTGACCGGCCGGCCTACCGCACTGCCTGTCGCGCGGCAGCGTTCCCCCGTCCCGCACCCGGCCCCCGGACGAGATCCGGTGCGGTCCAATCCGCCCGCATCATCGCCGCGAATACACCGACGATGAAGACCGGACGCATTACCCACGCCGCCTCGCGCGCCGCTATCGGCGCGTTGTGCGGGCTGATTGCCGCCGCCGTTGCCCTGGGCGTTGCTCAGTTCGTGGCGGGCTTTATCAATCCGGACGCGTCGCCAGTTGTCGCCGTTGGCGGAGTCGCGGTTAATCTCACCCCGGAACCGCTCAAGGAATTCGCGATCGCCCATTTCGGCACGCACGACAAGCAAGTCCTCGTCGCCGGGATCCTGGTCGTGCTCGCAGTCCTTGCCGCCGTGATCGGCATCGCGTCCCGCTGCCGGATCGCGTACGGATACGCCGGGCTGGCCGTGTTCGCCTGCCGGGAGTGGCCGCGGCCGTGACCCGGCCGACAGCGACCGCAGGGTATGCGCTGCCGCCCGTTGCGGGAGCGCTGGTCGCCGCGGTCGCGCTGACCCTGATGGTGCGCGCGGCGCGCGGTGCGCCGGCGAACGCGGGCCGGCCCCCGAGGGCGCCGTAGATCCAGCCCCCGCGGCGCCGTCGATCCAGCCCCCGCCCGCGCCGTCCGGCAGGTGCCTGACCGGCGGCGGTTCCTGCTCCTCGGCGCCGGCGCTGTCGCCGTGGCGGCGGCCGCCGGGGCTGGCGGCCAGCTGCTGCTGCGCGGCTTCAACGTGTCCGCGATCCGCGCCGCGATCAGGCTGCCCCGGCCTGCCATCGCGAAGCCGGCCATCCCGGCCGGAGCTCAGCTGCCGGTGCCGGGCATTACTTCCTCACCTCTAACTCGAGCTTCTAGGGTCGACACGACATTGTGCTGCCGCAGGTATCTCCGGACAGCTGGGGGCTGCGGTGCACGGCATCGTGACCAGAGAGCTCGACATCTCCTTTGAGGAACTGCTCCGCCAGCCCTGACCGAGGCCGACATCACCCTGGTCTGCGTCTCCAACGAGGTCGGGGCAGCCTGAACGGCAACACACGCTGGCTCGGCGGAGCCTCGCCAGGCTTCTTCGCGATGCCGGCGTTTACAGCGGAGCCGATCAGATCCTGTCGACCTCGACCGGGCATGACGATCAACACGCCGCTCGACGGGTGATCGACAACGCGACGCCATGATCGCGGTCGGCATGAACAGCGTCCCGTTGCCGTCGCGCATGGCTTCCCGGCCCGCATGGGTGCCCGGCCTCTACGGCTACTGCTCGGGCAGGAATGGGTGACTGATCTCGACGTCACGACCTTCGCAGCGGAAAGGCGTACTCGACGCAGCGCCGGTACGCCGAGCAGGCCCGGATTAAGCCATGGCGCGGATCGATGTGCCCAGGCCGCTCCAGCAGATCAAGCTCGCCAGACGGCGGTCGCCGGCGTGCCCTCGGCGCCTGACCGCGGCATCGAGCGGTCGAGATCCGCGTCGACGGGCGCCTCGCACAGGCGGCGCTCGGGGCGGTGCCCGCATCGACCTGGCGCAAGTGGGTCTCGCACTGGGACGCCACGAACCGAGTCCACCAGCCGAGGTGCGTGCAGCCACGGCGCCGGCGCCACTCAGGCCCCTCAGCAGGTCCCGCCTCTACCGAACGGGCGTCGGCTGGGACGACGCGGCGATGACCGTCACCTACCCGTGCCCGAGGACCTGTCGCTCGACCTCGGTTATCAACCCGCCGGTAAAGGAACCCACCAGGCGAAACAAGGCCACATCGTCGCGACGGCCGCCGCAGGTCTCGCTCTCGGCGCCGCTGCCTGGGCTCCAGCGCGGCACGACAGCGTCCCTCTCGTCATCCAGTGCGCCTGGGCGTCTCCGTCGATGAGCCAGGCAAGCACCACCTCGACGGACTTCGGCCCGGGCTGTGCCTCGGTGCCGTCGTCCGGCGCCGGCAGCTTCGGCGGCATGTCCGCCGCTCCCGTGGCCACCGCCGCGTCGGCCGACCCGCTGCTGTCCACGCTGGTTCAGCGGTCAAGAAGGCCGATCTCGTCGACACGCTGAACTCACCAGGCATCACCTAGTCGCGCCCGACAACTCGGCCTTCGCGAAAACCCCGCCAGCCACGCTCAGCAAGGCCCTCGCTGACAAGACCGAGCTCACGACGTGCTAACCTACAACGTCGCGGCCGGCCGCATCACTCCGGCGGAGCTGGCCAGCGGCAAGCCAATCAAGACTCTCGAGGGCGGCACCATCGCGCCGTCCAAGATCGGCAGCACCTAGAGGTCGACAGCGCGCACGTCGTTGCCGGAACAGTCCAGACCGCGACGCGACCGTCTACATCATCGACTGGGTCCTGACGTCGCCCACCGAGGGCTAGCCAGCCCAGCCCCCGCCGCGTCCTGACCAGCGCGACCGGGATTCCCGTCGGGGCGAAAGGACCGGCCATGCCCGTCGCAAGGACTCTCGCCTCTCACTTGCATGCCTGCGGCGGGCGGCCTCGCCGTGCACGTTATCCGCGCGCCGATACTGATGCTCCTGAGCTCTCGATTGCCGCCGGAGGACACTATCCAGCACTATGTTCCGTGCACTCGGTACCGGCATCAGACGGCCCCGCCTGGCGTCTCTCGGCCCCGCACTCGAGTTCCCCCCTTACCGTTCTGGTGGCACGCGACCTTCCGCATGGACACGAGCATGCGGATGCCCCAGGTGGCCATCGAATGGCAGGTCTACTCGCAGCAAACAGCACGCTTCACCTCGGCTGGATCGGACTGTCCGAGTTCATCCCGATGTTCGTGCTGGCTATCCCGGCCGGGAACCTGGCCGACCGCTGCCCCGCGCCTGATGTTGGCCTGGCGCTGTTCCTCGGCGCGGCCATCGGCGTCGGGCTCGCCGTCATAGCGATCCTCGGTGACGTCCCTGGCGCCGTATGGCGCTGGCGGCCGGGGCGGACGGCGCGACGGCCTTTCGCACTCCGGCCGCGCGAGCCTGCCGCCGGCCCTGTGCCGCCCGCGCTGCTCGCGAGCGCCCGACCCTGCGCTCCATCGCCGCCCAGGCGGCGATGGTACTCGGCCCGGCACTGCGCGGCCTGCTCTACGGTCTCTCGGCGGTGCTCGTGTACGGCACCGCCGCGGCCGTCTGCCTGCTGGCTCGGTAGCCGCCGCCATAATCGCCGTCCCGCCAGGGGCCGCGCTTGCGGACCGGTGGCACGAGGCGCCCGCCCTGCGCAGCGTGCTCGGCGGGCTGAGATTCGTCCGGCACACCCAGATCCTCCTGGGCGCGATCCTGCTTGATTTCTCGCGGTGCTGTTTGGCGGCGCCGTCGCGTGCTCCCGGCCTTCGCCCGGTCGATTCTGATGTCGGGCCCGCTGGTGCTCAGTATCCTCCGCGCCGCGCCCGCCGTGGGCGCCCTCGTCGGTACCCCCCTCGTCAGCCGGAGGCCTGCTGCGCAAGGCCGGGCACCGCCTGCTCCTCGTCGTCGGGCTCGACGGGGAGCATCGTCGTCTTCAGGCTGTCGCGAATATTCGTGCTCTCCCTGATCATGCTGGCGATCAGCGGGTTCGCTGACATGTTCAGCGTGGACAAGGTCCACCACGGTCGTCCGGGCAACGCCCGACCGGCTGCGCGGCCGGGTGGGGCGGTAGAGATGGTCTTCGTCAGCGCGTCGAATGAACTCGGGGCCTTGAGTCAGGGCTGGCGGCGGCACTGATCGGCACCGTTCCGCAGTCGTCGCCGGGGGCCTGATCACGGTCGCGGTCGCGCTGGTCTGGGGCCGCGTATTCCCGGAGCTGGCCCGGGTTGACCGCCTCCAGGAAATCCGGCCCGCAGAAGCCGGCGAGGCTCTGGACCAGCCGATGCGCGAGCTCCCGCAGACGTAGCAGCGGATCGCCCACGTGATTTGGCTGTGCGCATGCACATGAAACCGCCGTACTATGTCGACCGTGCACGGCGGCAGTCACGGCAGCACCGCATCTCGCTTCGCGATGAACGTCCGCGCCCGGCGCGAGCTGAGCGGACTGTCGCAGCGGGAGCTGGCCCGGGCGCTGGTGATCTTGGTCACGCCTCGTTCCGGCAGCAGACCATTGCCGAGATCGAATCCGGCGGCCGCCAGGTGAAGCTGGATGAGGCGCTGGCCCTCGCCCGCGCGCTCGGTATCACGGTCGACAGCCTCATCCGGCCCGCAGGCCTCACCAGGCAGGCCGGCGAGCTGCTGACAGCGGCGCGGGAGGCTCAGGAAGCCGCACGGCACGCCGCACGCTGGGCAGGCGAGCGAGAGCTCGCCCGGCACAAGCTCCAGCACGCAATCGAAACGGGCTCTGAACATGAGACCAGCTCGCCAGCGAGCTGGCACTGGCCCGCCGTGCCCTGGCCGAGACCGCCGGTACCTCAGCGGCCAGTGCCGGCGGCAGGCAGGCCAGCCAGATCCGGGTGAGGCCGTAGCTCTTCGGCCACGGGAAAGCTACGTGCTAGCAAGAAGGCGCGTCGCCGTAGTCGTCACCGCGCCACGTCGGATAGGCCGATGCCGTCCGTAGCCAGCTTCACTGACGGCAGGCCGGCCTGCGCCGCCGGCCGCCCCGGCCTCGCGGCCTGCGGGGCGGCAGGCCCCGAGCCCGAGACAGCGTCGAACCGGCCCGACTGGCCCCGGCCCGGCCCGGCATCATCCGGCTGGCCCGGTCGGGGCTGGCCCGGTCGGGGCTGGCCCGGTCGGGGCTGGCCAGGACGCGGCCCCTGCAGCTGCGGCTGGCCACGACCAGGATCGCCAGAACGGTACCGGCTCCAGATCCAGCGGACCGCGGCCACCACGATCACCAGGATGGTCGCCGCCGACATCGCCAGGAACCCGCCTGCGATCCACTGAGCGAGGCCCACGGCCAGTCCGGTGCGCGTCGTGTCGGTTGCGCGGTCGTGGATGGACCCGGCCACCGCGGCCGCGACGACATACGCCAGTGCCGGCGCCGGAATGATCTGGTACGCGGTCGTGGGGCGCACGGCCAGGACGGCGGCGGCGGCACCGATAATGACGCATATTCCCAGCAAAGCGCCGGGTTCGCTGCCGGTGACGACGGTCGCGGCGACACCAACTGCGGCCGCGCCGGCCACCAGGACGATCCCGCGTCCGGTGGGCAGCGCGCCCCATCGCGGCCGCTGACCGGGCGCGGGATCCCGGCCAGGTGCGGAGACCCGGCTGATGGCCGGCTGCGACCGGTCGCTGGCCCGGCTGCGTTCCGGCGATCCGGCCCGTCCCGGCGATCGCCTGCCTGCTGGCGCTCCCGCGCGAACGAGCGATCGCGCGCATCGGAGCGGTCCCGGCCAGCCGACGGGGCCCGGTCCTGCCTTGCGGGCGTGCTGCGCTCGCCGCCCCGCGTGCCCGGCCGAGTGCCGTAGGCATCGCCGGAGGCCGGGCGGCCATCAGTCTCGTGCCACCAAGGCTCGCTCATTTGCTCCAGATCGTAGTCGTTCCGGCCCGGTACGCTACGCACCGAGTCTTCGGCTAATGTTCCGCCTAGCCAGGCAGACACGCGGGGAGGCGATGGGCGCGCGAGCGGGGACCAGATCACGCTGGACAGGCCGGGTCGCATACCCCCTGAGCTGCGTCGCAGCAGCGTTGGTGCTTGTTGTCAGCGGCTTCTCCTACTTCGTCGTCAGGAACGTCGCCAGTATCGGTTCTTCCCATGCAATCGTCAGCGGTCCGTCAATAGGAGCTCAAAACATCTTGTTGATGGGACTGGAGAGCCGCACCGACTGGGCCGGCAACATCCTGCCGAACAACATTCTGAGGGCTCTTCACTCCGGCAACAGGCAGGCTGTCGAGAACGGCACCGGCGGCAACGACACCAACACGCTGATCCTCATCCACATCCCCGCGGGCGGGAAGAAGGCCGTCGGCTACTCCATCCCGCGCGACGACTGGGTCCACTTCGCGGGCACTGTCGGGCCGCAGCAAACCGGCAAGATCGACCAGGCCTACGGCGTGAGCATGTACTTCCAGGAGCAGAAGCTCCGGGCCAGCAATCCCGGCATGAGCCAGAACCAGCTGGCGTTCCTCGGCAACGAGGCCGGCCGCACGGCCGCGGTAGCGACGGTAGAGAAGCTGACCGGCGTGCACATCGACCACTTCGCCGAGGTCAACCTGGACGGCTTCTACGAACTCGCGAAGGTCCTCGGCGGAGTGGAAGTCTGCCTGAACCACGCGACCAGCGACTCCTACTCCGGCGCTCATTTCCACGCCGGGTACCAGCACCTGGACGCCAAGCAGGCGCTCGCCTTCGTCCGCCAGCGGCACGGCCTGCCGAACGGTGACCTGGACCGGACCCATCGCCAGCAGGCGTTCCTGGACTCGGTGATGCATCAGCTCCGGACCGAGGGCGTCCTTAGCGACCTGAGCAAGATGGAAGCGCTCCTCTCGGTCGCCAAGCAGTACGTGATCACCGACTCCGGCTGGAACCTGCTTGATTTCGCCACCCAGATGCGGTCCCTCACCAGCGGCAACCTCACCTTCCGCACGCTTCCGATCAAGGGCTACGCCACGATCGACGGCCAGGACGCCAATGTGGTCGACCCCGCTTACATCAAGGCCATCGTCCGCGCCACTTTTTACCCCAGGCCCGGCTCCCGCGAGCCGCGAGCCGCGAACCGGGCCAGCGCGGGCAAGACAACTGTCGCGGTGCTCAACGGCGGCAATACCACCGGCCTGGCGAAGCGTGACTCAGCCGCCCTCACCGCGGCCGGCTACCGGCGCGGGAGGGTCGGCAATACCACCGCCCGCGCCACCACCGCCGTCCTGTACGGACCCGGCGCTGAGGCCAGCGCCGCCGGCATCGCCAGGCTGTTCGGCGTGACCGCGGCTGCGGACGCGTCGCTGGCCGCCGGACACGTCCAGGTCCTGCTCGGGGCTGATGCCACCACACCAGTCAGCGCCCCGGTCGTTGCGCAGGCGTCCGCGTCGCCGTCCGTGGTCATCCCGACGACGGGGCCGCAGGGCGGCGCGGTCACGGCGAACAAGAAGAGCGGCATTCCCTGCGTCAACTGAGCCCGCAGCCGCCGAATGGAACGTCAGGCGGTGATGGCCCGCATCTTGTCGATCAGTTCGGCCAGCACCATGTCCTGCGCGGCCAGATGCTCCTGGATCTTGACGGCCTCGTGCAGGAGGGCGTCGGCGTCGCTGTAGGTGGCCGTTGACCGTTTATCGGCGGCGGCGGCAAGCTCGTTCTGACCGACGATGATTACCGACAGCAGGACAAGCTGGAGGAAGGTCTGGGAGATCCAGGAGACAACCGTGACCACGCTGTGCGACGCGATAGCGCCCGGCAGGCTCACGAGGGCAATCGCGGCAAAGGCATAGGCACACCACATCGTGCCGATGCCGGTGGTGATTCTCACGGCGAACCACGCGTTGAACCGGGCCGGAGCACTGCCAGCCGGAAGCTGGTCGGCGACTCTCACCGGCCCCGAGGTGCTGGCCAGCTTCTCCTGCGTTCTCGCGTGCGGTTCATACCGGTAGATCGCAGGTCCGGTCATGACGGCAGGTCCCCTTTCAGCTGCTGCGTGCTCGCCCGGGCCGGGCGCGGCGCCGGCAGCCGCTGTTGCTGACGACGGTCGCTGGGCCCGATTGTGGCAGCGGGCACTACCGGAGCCGGTCAGCGACCTGCGGCACGGTGATGTCGTTCCGGCCCGGCTCGGCCTGACGGCCGGCGGTCCTATAGTTCGACACGAGCACGCCAGACCATCGCCGACACAAGGAGCGTGCAGGCCCGTGGCTGGTGAGCACTGGAAAGCCGAGCCGGAGGCGCAGGACTTCCCGGCCGCGGAGTCCTATCTGTCCCTGCTGCTCGGGCCTGCTGGCGCAGCCAGCGTGGTCAGCGCACTCCGCGACGAGCAGCAACTCCGGCACTACGCCGCCAAGGACATCCTCAGGGCCGCCGGCCTTCCGCTGCTCGGCCCCGACGATTCTGAGGTCGCGGCCGAGCTGAGGAAGGTCAGGGCCGGCAGGAAGCTGTCGCCCGTGCTTCTGGTGCACGGGAACCCGCTCTGGATCGCCGACGGCTATCACCGCGTCTGCGTGAGTTATCACCTCGACGAGAAGACTCTGGTGCCGTGCCGGATCACCGCCCGGCCTGACCCGGCCTGACCCGGCCGCAGCTGTCAGGGACCGGCCGGGAGGCGCCTCAGTTCAGTTCGTGCTAGTCTTCTAGAACTCTAGAGGAGGAGTCTGTGATGACCGGAAGGCTGCAGCACCCCGCAGTCGCCGCGGTGGCGGATTCCGCGCCCGCCAGCGCCGCGGTGACGAGCCCGCCGTGGGCGATGGGCGATCCGGGGCCACGCGGCCGGTTCGGGTCATTCGGGGGCCGTTTCGTTCCTGAGGCGCTAGTGCCGGCGTGCGAGCAGCTTGAGGCGGCCTTCAGGTCAGCCCGGGACGACCCGGGCTTCCGGGCCGCGCTGGCCGGCTTGCTGCACTCGTATGCTGGCCGGCCTACCCCGGTCACCGAGGCGACCCGCCTGTCCGAGGCGCTGGGCGTGCGGGTGCTGCTCAAGCGCGAGGACCTGGCCCACACCGGCAGCCACAAGATCAACAATGCCCTGGGCCAGGGGCTGCTGGCCCAGCGGATCGGCAAGACCGCGCTGGTCGCCGAGACGGGCGCGGGCCAGCACGGGGTCGCCACCGCGACGGTAGCCGCGCACCTGGGCCTGGGCTGCACGGTGTTCATGGGGGCGAGGGACATCGCCCGGCAGGAACTCAACGTGTTCCGGATGGAACTGCTCGGGGCCGTCGTCGTCCCCGTCACGTCGGGGGCGCGGACGCTCAAGGACGCGACCAGCGAGGCGCTCCGGCACTGGGTAACCACGGTGGACTCCACGCATTACTGCATCGGATCGGTGCTGGGCCCGCACCCGTACCCCTGGCTGGTGCGGGAGTTCCAGCGGGTCATCGGGGACGAGGCCAGTGCCCAGTGCGCGGACCTGCTCGGCGGGGCAGGGCCGGACGTCGTCGTCGCGTGCGTGGGCGGCGGGTCGAATGCGGCCGGGACATTCGCCGGTTTCGTCGCCACCCCGGCGCGGCTGGTCGGCGTCGAGGCCGCGGGCGGGGCGGCGGTGAGCGGCGGCCGCCCCGGCGTGCTGCACGGCTCCCTGTCGTCCTTCCTGCAGGACGAGGACGGCCAGATCGCAGAAGCGCGCTCGGTGTCGGCCGGGCTCGATTACCCCGGCGTCGGCCCGGAACACGCCTGTCTGGCCGAGTCCGGGCGCGCCGAGTACCGCACCGCCACTGACGAGGAGGCCGTGGCCGCGGCCGAGTTGTGCGCCAGGACCGAGGGCATCCTGCCCGCGCTCGAGTCAGCTCACGCCCTGGCCTGGGTGCACCGCGCCGCGAGCGCCGGGGACGTGTCCGCCGGCTCGACAGTGCTGATCACCATGTCCGGCCGCGGCGACAAGGACGCCGCCTGCCTGAAGGAGCTCGTCCGTGGCCGCCGTTGAGACCGCACTGCGCCAGGCCCGCGCCGCCGGCCTGCCCAGCCTCGTCGGCTACGTCACCGGCGGGATTCGCGAGGACTGGACGGACCTGCTGGCCGCCATGATCGACGCCGGCGCCGACGCGGTCGAGATCGGCCTGCCATTTTCCGATCCCGTGCTGGACGGCCGCACCATCCAGCAGGCCTCGGCCGCCGCCATCAGCCGCGGAGCGAGCACGGCCAGCATCCTCGGCGAGCTCAGCGCGGTCGCCGCCGGCACCGTCCCGCTCATCGCGATGGCCTATGCCAATCACGCCTACTCCCGCGGCCTGCCCGCCTTCTGCCGTCAGCTCGCGGACGCGGGGGTCAGCGGGGTGATCATCCCCGACCTCCCCGCGGCCGAGGCTGGCGACTACCTTGCGGCGGCCGGGCTGGCTGGCCTGGACGCCACCCTGATGGTTACCCCCGCTACCGGGGGGGAGCAGATCAAGGCCATCGCCGGGCGCACACGCGGTTTCCTGTATGTCATGAGCGTCATGGCCACCACCGGAAACCCGCACGAGAGCGCTGACAATGCCCGCTGGGCGGTCGCCGCCCGTGCGCGTCGCCACAGCCCTCAGCCAGTGCTGATCGGCTTCGGCATCGACACCCCCGGCCGGGCCGCGGCCGCCGCCAGGCACGCCGACGGCGTCATCGTGGCCTCCGCCCTGATGCGCCGCGTGCTGGACGGCGCCAGCAGCGCCTCCATCGGCCGCGACGTCTCCGCCCTGCGCACCGCGCTCGACCAGACCCGCCCGTGAGCACGGCCAGGCGGACGGCTGACGACCGGCAGCCCAAGTACCTGCGCATCCACGGCGCCCTGCGGGACCGGATCACCAGCGGCCGATGGCCCGCCGCCAGTCCGCTGCCGTCCCAGCGCGAGCTTGCCAGCGAGTTCGGCGTCAGCATCATGACCTTGCGGCAGGCTCTCCAGTTGCTCGCCGACGACGGACTCATCGACACGCGCCATGGCAGCGGCACCTATGTGGCCTCCCGTTACGCCTACGGCCTCGGCCATCTGCGCAGCTTCGCCGCCGACCTTGCCGCCCAGGGCGCGCAGGTCACCACCCGCCTGCTCGCCGCGGACACTGTCCCGGCGCCGGACGACGTCGGCGCTCGCCTCGGCGCGGCCGGCCGGGTTCTCCGGCTGCGCCGCCTGCGGCTGGCCGACGGCAGGCCGGTCATCGTCCAGACGTCCTATCTCCCGGCGCAGCTGGCTGAGGCCCTGGATCCAGGCGACCTGTGCCGCCGCGGGCTGTACACCGTGCTGGCCGAGCATGGCCGCGCAATCGGCCGGACCAGCGAGACCATCACTCCGGCGGCCCTGAGCGCGCGCGACGCTCATGACCTCGGCCTGCCTGAGGCCAGCCCGGCACTGCTCAGTCATCAGGTCAGCTTCACCACGGCCGACCTTCCTGTCGTCGACGACCACGCGCTGCTGGCCGGGGACAGCGTGGCCATCACCGCGAACCGCGCCGCCGACCGTCTCGACGTCCACTACACGCTCGCGACCCGCTGAGCCGCAGCCGGAGCGCCCGGTCGTCAGATCGCCGGAGTCTCATCCCGGACGACCGTCATCGGGGCGGGGCGCACTGGCGCTGACCTGAGACCCGGCCAGGGTGAGCAGGCAGCATGCCGACGAAGTACGGCATGGCCGTGCCGACCTCGTTTCCATCTCCTGTCGCGATGACGTCGGGAAGCAGGCCGCGGCCGACGGCAAAGCACAGCCGGGCACTGGTGCGTGCTGCCGGCGGGCCGCCCGCGCCGGGAAGGGAATCGGCACGGCCCGGCTTGCGCCTCCGCTATTCAGTGTTACTATCTACCGGTAGTCAATATCACTTAGTAGTCGCCGGAGGGGGTGCTCCATGGGCAAGCAGGTGACGGAGATGCTCAAGGGGACGCTGGAGGGCATCGTCCTCGCGATCCTGCTCGCCCGGCCGGGATACGGCTACGAGATCACGGCCTGGCTGCGAGAGCAGGGCTTCTCCGACATCGCCGAAGGGACTGTCTACGCCCTGCTCATCAGGGTCGAGCAGCGCGGGTTCGTCGACGTGGAGAAGGTCCCCTCGGAGAAGGGGCCGCCGCGCAAGGTGTACACGCTCAACGCTCGGGGTCAGGAGTATCTGGACGACTTCTGGCGCACCTGGAGCTTCCTCACAGAAAAACTCGAACAGCTCCGCGAGGGAGGCAGATAGGCATGGCCGCAGCATTGACCAAGCTCCTCGAGACGGTCACCGGGGCGCTCGGGCAGAAGAAGCGCTGCCGGCAGTACCGGGCGCGCGTGGAACGGCTTCGAGGAAGGGAGATCCCGATGACGACGGGGACGGACCAGGCAATCCGCGTGCAGGGTCTTGAGAAGTCGTACAAGAAGGTGCGGGTACTGCGCGGCGTGGACTTCGAGGTGGCCACGGGCAGCATCTTCGCCCTGCTCGGCTCCAACGGCGCGGGCAAGACCACAGTCGTCAGAATCCTGTCCACGCTGCTCAGGCCTGACGCCGGGACGGCCACCGTGGCCGGCTTCGGCGTCGCCACGCAGGCGGCGGACGTGCGCGAGTCCATCAGCCTGACCGGGCAGTTCGCGGCCGTGGATGAAACCCTTACCGGCCGGGAGAACCTGGTGCTGGTGGCCCGGTTGCGGCATCTGAAGGGCGCCGGGCGGATCGCGGCTGACCTGCTGACCCGTTTCCAGCTCACCGACGCGGCGGCGCGACGGGTCTCGACGTATTCCGGCGGCATGCGCCGCCGCCTGGACATCGCCATGAGCCTCATCGGGAACCCTCCGGTGATCTTCCTGGATGAGCCGACCACCGGGCTCGACCCGCAGTCGCGCGCCGAGGTGTGGAACAGCGTCAAGGAACTCGCCGGGAAGGGCGCGACGGTACTGCTCACCACGCAGTATCTGGACGAAGCCGAGCAGCTCGCCGACCGGATCGCGATCCTGCACGACGGCCGGATCATCGCGAACGGGACCCTTGCCGAGCTCAAGCAGCTTTTCCCGCCCGCCCGGGTCGAGTACGTCGAGAAACAGCCCACCCTGGAGGAGATTTTCCTCGCCATCACGGCCTGCCCGGACAACTAAGGAACGACGATGACCACCACGTACTTCTTCGGCGACACCACCGTCTTGCTGGGCCGGTCCATGCGCCACGTCACCCGCAGCCTGGACACCGTCATCACGGTCACGATCATGCCGATTGCCCTCATGCTGCTGTTCGTCTACGTGCTCGGCGGCGCGATCCAGGCCGGGCCAGGTCGCTACGTGAACTACCTGCTCCCCGGAATCCTGCTCATCACGATCGCGATGGGCATCTCCTACACCGCCCTCCGGCTCTTCACGGACATGCAAAGCGGGATCTTCGAACGCTTCCAGTCCATGCCGATCGCACGGTCGAGCGCACTGTGGGCGCATGTGCTGACGTCAGTGGTCTCCAATCTGATCTCGCTGGTGCTCGTCGTGCTCGTCGCGGTCCTCATCGGATTCCGCTCCGGCGCGAGCGCCCTGGCCTGGCTGGCCGTCGCCGGCATCCTCGTCCTGTTCACCCTGGCCCTGACCTGGCTCGCGGTCATCGCCGGCCTGTCCGCCAAGACCACGGACGGCGCGGGCGCGTTCTCCTACCCGATCGTCTTCCTGCCGTTCATCAGCTCGGCCTTCGTCCCCACCACCACAATGCCCGGACCGGTGCGCGCCTTCGCCGAGAACCAGCCCGTGACGTCCATCGTGAACACAATCCGCGACCTGCTCACACAGTCGCCAGTCAGCGCGAGCATCTGGACCGCGCTCGCCTGGTGCCTTGGCATCCTCATCGTCGCGTACGCGCTCGCTATGGCCGCCTACCGTCGCAGGACCGCGTGAGCTCGGGCTCCGGCAGGCTCAGGCCGGACAGCCGGCGTCCACCCAGCTGCGGAATAGCTCGACTCGCTCCTGCGGCCAGGGACCGTCGCAGGGCATCGACCCGTCCGCGATCTTCGCCAGGATTCCGTCGGCGTGGGCCCGCACGTCGTCATAGGACGCCAGGTCGAACGCCCTGGACATTGAGTGCACATCCTTCTCGCGGAACAGCGGGCGGATATCACGCTCGTAGCCGACTGCTTGTCGCTCCATCGCGGCCTCCGGTCAGTGTCGGGTGTTCGGGTGGAGATCAGTTGCTGGCCACCGTCAATGTCGTCGGTCGCGCAATGTCGTAGGTCGCGCAATGTCGTAGTCACGCCGGTCAGCGCGGCGTTGGTCATGATGTGGCCGCGAGCGCGGCCATGCCCCCGAGCCCTGGACCCCCACCAGTCGGCATCTCCCTGGGCATGACTGGCTGCCTGCCGGCGTCACGCTGGCAGCTGGGCAGGGAACAGGCGGGACAGGTGATAGTCGATGACCGCCTGGGCCTGCACGGCTGAGGACTGGCCGCCGATGACGCTGGTGCCGAGGCCCGCGGACATGGTCAGCAAGCCGATGGCTTCCAGGTCCGGGTCCAGGCGAGCTGGCATGTCCCCGGCGGCCTGCGCAGCCCGCAGCTGGGCAGCGACGACGTCGATCACGATGCTTGAATTGCGGGCCAGCGGACTGATGGCCAGGGCCGGATCGGTCAGCGACAACGCCAGGTAGGCCGTGTAGACGAGGGTGAAGGTGCGCCTCTCGTCGTCGGCGGGCAGCGCCTCGGTCAGGATGGCGGCAATGACTTCCCGCGGGCCAGCCGGGCTTCCGGCTTCCTTGGTCCGCTGGATCCGCGCGAGAACACGGTCGCTGAACTGGGCTGCCAGCTGCTGCATCGCGGCCAAGAATAACTTTTTCTTAATTGCCAAATATTATTGACCAACCGCAGGGACCACCCCGCCGCGGCCGCGACCTCGCGCATCCCGGCCGCATGCAGTCCGCGGGTCGCCGCCGTACGCACCAGCGCGCCGCCAACCTCCCCCGCCCTTCCCCTTGTCCGCCCCCCCCCGCAACCCCCCACCCTTACCCCCCCCCCAACTTCATCCTTTAACGTTCAATTCTTACATTAAAATGGGGGGGCTTGATCTCCCTCAGGACGGGCACAGGCACGTCCTTGCTCACATCAATCACCCGCCCGACCGACCACCCGCCCGATAGCCAGCCGCGATCATTGATTCTCCTCTGCCGGGAAAAAATCTTATCGCCCCATGCGAGAGACCCTCGCGCTGTCCCCGCAGCCCCGCGAAAAACGACACCGCGACACCCCCCCCAACCCCACGCGAGCACACCCCCCCCCCCCACACCCGGTCCAAAATCCCGTCCTTCCTCTTAACGCCGTTAACCACGGCCGTCTCCTCTCCCCACGCCACGCCCCTCACCGCACCCCGCCCCCTCTATCGACTTGCCCTGCCGTGCGAACCCCACCCCTGCGCTCCCCCCGACCCCACCCCCCCCCCGCAGCACGGCCCGGCCGGACTAGATTCGCTCGGGGTAAGCTCACCCACCGCCCACCGGACCGGCTCTTCTTACCTCACCTGGACCGCCATGCTAGGCCATCCGATCCCCGCGCCGGGCCGCCTCCCCCACCCCACTCGACCCGACCCGACTCGCCAGGCCCGACGCCAGGCCCTGTCCTGTGGCTCTCTATCCACCGCCCGGCCATTTACACCCCTATCCCTCCGCCCCCCCCCCTCCCCCGGTCTCTGCACACCCCCCCCACGCTTGCGCCGGCTCATAACGCTCATGTGGGCAGGCACCCGCGGCTACCACGCCCAGGCCAAGTTTCCCGAGATCCTCACTGACGCCGAACTGCGCGCCATCGAGATCCCCGTGCTCCTGGTCACCGGTGCGCGCAGCGCCCTGCTCACCCCCGCGGAAGCGCGCGCCCGCGGAAGCCTCATGCCGCACGCGGAAATCGCCATCGTCCCCGGCAGCCACGGCGGATTCAACCGGATCGATGAGCTAAACGACCGGATTGCCGCCTTCATCAAGGCTCACGCCACGGAGCAGGCAGGCGGTCAGGCGGCCGTCCGCCAGCAACCAGGCGATAGGACCGGCGCCTCGCGCCCGGATGCGGCTATCCGCGCTCGCCGGTACTGCCGGATCGGCTGGACCGATGTGCGCGCTCGGGTTCCTGGCTGCCGCTGACAGGGCCCTGGTGATCTCCGGCGCGGGTTGCGCTCTGCCGGTCCGGCGGATCCTCTGATTGCGCGGACGTGGACCCGGGCTGTCTGCGGCAATATCTGCTGCCGACCTGCCCGTCACCTGCTCATAGGCATCGCGGTCGAACAGGTCATGCGGCTGTGAGCGCGAGGAACGGTAACTGATCCAGCGCGGGATGCCGATGGCCAGCGTCGCTATCACCAGACCGGCCAGGGCAGCTCCAACCGCGATCGCCATCACTGATCCCTTCTTCCAGTTTGCCGTGTCCAACCGGCCCGGGCAACGGGTCAACTAGTTGCAGACGTTGATATAGTCTCATAGAAATCATTGTACTGTGCAAGTAATGATAGGGCATGGTCAGCATGGCTGTTGACGAAGTGACGGTGGACGCGGTCCTGACAGCGAGCAGGACGCTGGTCGGGGTGGCGACCCGTTCCATGGGCGCGGCCGCCGAGGAGACCACGATCGCGCAGTACCGGGCGCTGGTGGTGCTGGCCTCACGAGGTCCGCAGCGCATGTTGACCTGGCCAGATCGCTGGAGGTGACGCCGTCGACTGCCGGTCGCATGTGCGACCGGCTGCTGCGCAAGGGGCTGATCCGGCGGACCAGGGCCAGGGCAGACCGGCGCGAGGTGCAGGTGTCGCTGACTGCCGCCGGCGGGGCGGTGGTCGACGAGGCCACTGCCCGGCGGCGAGCCCTGCTGTCCGGGATTCTAAGCAGGCTCTCAGCGGACGAGCAGCTGGCCGTGACCGGTGCCTTCCGCGCGTTCGCGAGCGCGGCGGGCGAGATACCGGACAGCGACTGGCCTGCCCGCCCGGACGAGCCGGGGCCCACGGGCGCCGCTGAGAGTAAGCGCAGGCCGGCCGGCAAAGTGAGCAGGAGCCAATCATGACCCAGACATCCCCCGTGCCGGGCCGGGCGCGCGAGTGGCCGGACCAGGCGGCCGCTGGCTGCGCGATTCGCGGGCCGGGCTGTTCCTGATTGCGCTGCTGGTAGGCGTGGGATCGGGGTGGGCGCTGTCGTGTTCCGGTATCTCATCTACTTCTTCACCTGGCTGGCGACCGGCCATTTCCAGTTCGGCCAGGCCGGCTATACCGGCAGTTCTCATCTGCCCTGGCTGGGGCTCGCTTTCTTCGTGTTCATCCCCGTGATCGGCGGACTGGTCTACGGGCCGCTGATCTACCGTTATGCCCGCGAAGCGCGCGGCCACGGCGTGCCCGAGGTGATGGTCGCCGTCGCCGAGAATGGCGGCCGGATCCGGCCTCAGGTCAGCGTGGTCAAGGCCGTCGCCTCCGCGGTATGCATCGGTGCCGGGGGCTCAGTAGGCCGGGAAGGCCCGATCGTCCAGATCGGCTCGGCGCTGGCGTCCGGGTTCGGCCAGTGGGTGCGCGTGCCGGAAAACCGGATGCGGATCCTGGTCGCCGCCGGCGCGGGCGGCGGCATCGCCGCCACCTTCAACGCCCCCATCACCGGCGTGTTCTTCGGCGTGGAGATTATCCTGCGCGAGTTCTCCGTCGACGCGATGTTCACCGTCATGCTGTCGGCGATGATCGCGGACGCGGTTGCCATTCCGTTCCTCGGCGACAAGCCCTTCCTGTCCGGCTTCCCGCCCGGCATCGCGCTGGTCCACCCGCGTAACTACCTGCTCGTCGCGGTTCTGGCCGTAATCGCCGCGCTGATCGGGCTGCTGTTCAAGAACGTGCTCTACAAGGTGGAAGACCTGTGGGACGCGGCCTGGAAGAACCGGCCGGAGTGGGCCCGTCCGGCGATCGGCGGGATCGCGCTCGGCCTGGTCCTGCTCGCGCTTCCGCAAATGTACGGGGTCGGCTACCCGGTCATGTACAAGGCGATCGCAGGGGACTACGCGCTGTGGTTCCTGCTCATTCTTGCCGCAGGGAAAATCATTGCCTGCAGCACTACGCTGGGCATCGGCGGCTCGGGCGGGGTGTTCGCGCCGTCGCTCTTTATCGGCGTCACGTCCGGCATGGCCTTCGGCGTCACGGCCGACCGCATCTTCGGACCGGGCGCGGGCCAGCCAGCCCTGTACGCCGTCGTCGCGATGGGCGCAGTGTTCGCCTCAGCTGCCCGGGCCCCGCTGACCTCCGTCGCCAGCGTCGTAGAGCTGACTGGCGACTTCACGCTGACCCTGCCGGTCATGCTCGCCGTCGCCATCGCTACCGCCACCTCCCGCGGACTCAGCTACGGCAACATCTACACCACCAAGCTGCTGCGCCGCGGCCAGGACCTCGACCGGGCCGCGCCCTGGCGCGCATTCGGGGACCTGAAAGCCTCCAGCGCTATGCGGCCGTTCCCCGAACCGCTGGACGTCCCCGACCGGCACGTGCTGGCCAACGGCCGAGGACCGGCCAGGCCGGTGCCGCCCGGTTCCCAGCAGTTGCCCGGCAACGTCACCCACCAGGCGGACCCGCAGGCTGCTATGCCAGCGAATCGCTCAGCCAGGTCATGCGCCAGCTCCAGGCCTAGGCCGGGACGGCCTCCCTGTACTGTCGGGCGACGGCCTGCAGGTACTGGGCTGGATCACCAGCGCCAGCGTGCTCGACGCTGTCGCCGCGGAGATCGGCGGACCACCGCCTGAGCTCCCCGCGGAAGATCCGGAGGCCACCGCGTCAGGCACAGAGCCACCAGCATCCGAACGGGGCCGCCGAACCCGCTCGCCGGCTACCAGGTGCTGGAGATCACCCTGCATGCTCAGTCGCCTGCCAGCGGCCACGCGCTCGGCACGGTCGACTGGCGGACGGATATCTCCCGGATTCCGTATTGCGCGGCCGGGACCTGCAGGAACCCGACCCTGCGCTGACCCTGGTCACCGGCGACCGCGTCTGCCTCCTGGCACCCACGACCGGCAACCACAACCAGAACGCCGTCTAGCGGCCCGCGGCACCGTCGCCGGGCCCCAGGACCCGGCTGTCAGTGGCAGGGCCCGTGCCGAGCCAGTGCCCGGCAGCCCTCCACGGACTGCCGGGCACTGAATCGATGCGGCTAGCAGGTCGTCCGGTGGCCGCTGCCAGGGGCGGCAGCGGTCACTGACAGCGCGCCCTCTCGCCGGCCGGCGGCTGCGACCCGTTCGCCTCGTAGTAGGCGCGGATTTTCCAGCCGTCGCGGGTAGCGAACGCCCACGACCGGCCGCGGGACCGTCTTCGAGCCGACCCACTTCCACCCGCGCTGGTCTGCACGGTGACATTTACCTTCGCGGTCAGGCCCGAGTCCGACACCAGCCAGCGATAGTCAGCCTGGCCAGTGCCGCAGGTGTACCGGCCGGTCACCGTCGCGGTCGCGGGGGCGGGGCTGGTGACCAGGACGGTGCCGTTGACGGAGGTCACGTTGCCGGTCTCAGCCGACGAGCCGGACAGGCCAATCCATGCGAACACTTCGGGATCGGCCGTGGCCACGCCCTCACTGCCGTTGGCCGCCTGGTAGGCGGCCTGAACCTGGCTCATGGTGAGCGTGTTGCAGCCCAGCGCGGTGAACGCCTCGTCCATCCCGCTGTCGCTGCAGAACGTGCCGAACTGAGCCGAGTCCAGCGGGCCACTGGCCGGCCCCATCGACGCGTAGTTGTTCCCGGCGGCGCCGGTGTAGACGTCGGAGGCGTTCAGCGCGTACGGCGGCAGGGTGCCGCTGGTCGCGAAGTAGTAGTTCACCGCGAGGTCGGACGACCCGACGATCGCAGGGGCCACGTAGTTCCCCGAGCTGTCGAACATCGAGTTCAGGTCGCCGAGGTCCACGATCACACCGGAGTCGGCGTAGCCGCTAGAGCCGGGCGTGATAGACAGGTCGACGCCGTCCGCGCCGAGAGCCTGGCTGGAATCGCTGTGGGTCTGTGCCCACGGGGTAATCCGGTAGGTACTGCTGCCGTAGTCGGCGGTGTTGCTAGCGAACGAGTAGTTGCCGTTCTTCTGGTAGGTCGTGGCGGGCGCGGCCGATGCCGGACTGGCTGCGACGAGGCTCAGGACGCCCCCGCCGACCAGCGCCGCGGCGGTTGCCACACCAGCGATCGTCTTGCGAAGCATACGGATCCCTTTCATCTGCGGATGGGCTTGGTTCGCGACAATTAGTTAGTCGCGGCAAGCAAAGTTTTGGTTTACGCAACACTCCCGGGTAAGTCATCTTTTTGTCTCCCGGGTTGCATCGTTAGCCGCGCCCATCCGTGGGACCGCGGTGCCTGTGGGCTCGATTGCGCGGCCGGAACCTGCAAGAGCCCGATCCTGCGCCTGTCCGCGGGCGGACCGGGTCAGCCTCCTGGCCCGGCAAAGGCGCTGCGCAGGCGCCGGGCGGATAACGGCCGGTCAGTGCGGTAGGCCGGCCGTCACTCGCGAGTCTTCTCGGCTGCGCGCCAGGGCCGCCGAGGCGGCCATACGAGACCATGTGGATTATGTCGTTGCAGCTAGCACCGGAGGAACCAGAGGCCGGCCCGTGGATAGCCGAACCGCTGACCCGGGTCATCGAGATACTCACACAATCCCCGATGAGCGTGGCCGGGCGCGATCATCCCGTGGTGCTTGCCATCGACGGGCGCAGCTCCAGCGGCAAAACCACGCTGGCAGACCGGATGCACAGTGCCGTTACCGGATCCGCGGTCGTGCACACCGACGACATCGCCTGGTACCACTCACGCTTCGGCTGGGCCGACCTGCTAGTCGATGGCATCTTGCTGCCAGCCCGTCACGGAAGCGCGGTGATCTTCCAGCCGCCGCGCTGGGCCGAGCATGGCCGAACCGGAACCATTAACGTCCCGGCTCACTGCCCGTTGCTCATTATCGAGGGCGTCGGTGCCGGGCGCCGTGAGACCGCGGACCTCACCGACGCGCTGATGTGGGTGCAAAGCGATCAACGCGAAGCGACCCGGCGGAGCCTGGCCCGGGTCGGGCAGACCGGGGGCCCTGCCTCTGTCGAGGCCTTGCGTGCATGGATGTCCGAGGAAGACCCGTTCCTGGCTGACCAGCGGCCGTGGGAACGCGCGAACGTCATCGCCGCGGGCACCCCGCCGATTTCCTGTGACCCGGTCACCGAACTTGTCGTATCAGCGCTGGCACCACCACCGGCGTGACCAGCCAGGAGTCGCGGCAGCCGTGAGGATTTGGGCCGGCCATCGTCACAGACTCCTCGCTAGCGGTGCCGCCGGTACTCAAGCTGGAGTCCGCTGCTGAAGGCCGTGCTGGACAGCAGGTCGAGCGAACGGGAGCCGACGTCCTCGAACAACCGGACGCCGTCGCCCGCAAGGTAGGGAACCACGGTCAGGCGGTACTCGTCGATCAGGTCGAGCCGCGCGAGCGCCTGCCAGAACCTGATGCCGCCGCTGACGACGATGTATCCGTCACCGCCCCGGCGGAGCGTGTCGATCTCTTCGCCAAGGTCGCCGCTGGCGATGGTCGTGTTGGCCCAGTCGGCAGTCGTGAGCGTGCGGGAGAAGACCACCTTTCGCGCGGCGTTGAGGGACGCGGCGTTGGGATCGTCGGTAGCGGTCGGGAAGTAACTGGCCATGCTCTGGTAGGCAGCCCGGCCCATGATGTGCAGGTCCGCGGGGCGAGATGCCTACTTCCTTAGTAACCGGTGCGATCTTTTCGCGGGCGAACTTCTCGAACCCCTCGCGAGTCGTCCAGATATCGGTGATCTCGACTCCTTCATCGGTCGCAACCACATAGTGGAACAGCAGGCCGGGGGCGATGCGCTGGCCCCCGGCAGTCATTCCCAGCACGGCGCGCTTTGCCGGCCGATCCAGTACCCGTGTAGGTTGGCCCCCTGGCAGGCGGCTAGATCTCATCCCATGGGCATCCGTCTATTGCGGCCGCAATGATGCCGATGAACACCTCGTCCTCAGGAATCGTCAGTTCGTCGACGCGGCTGACCGGCGCCCAGCCACGCGCGTTGCACAAGATCATCCCGTCGTAACTGGCGAGATCCCGGACGCGGACGGATGCGTCGGCTACCGGCAGGCCTACGGCAGAGAGCTGGCGTCGTACGAGGAGCATCGTGATGCCCTGAAGCTTCGGCGCGTCGGGCCAGATCACCGCGCCGTCCCGCCAGAACCCCACGTTGGTGATAGTGCCCTCCGAGATCCTGCCCGCCTCGTCCACCAGCAGGCCATCGTCAAAGCCCGCCGCCAGCGCGACCTCGCGCAGCCGGCCCTGGCCCCAGCTGCCGACATGCTTGAGCCGCGCGAGCGGCCGCTGGAAATGGAGGGCCATCATCGAGTGCGGACGGCGGGGCATGTCCCGTGGCTCGCGAACAGTGACGATCAGCCCGGCCCAGTAGCCGTAGACGCGAACGCTAGCGTCTAGCTTGCCGCCAAGAGCATGGCGGATGCAGGCCCGGACTCCCTCGCCGCCGAGCGCCCGCCCGTACACCTCACGGTGCGCCGCCTCCAGCCGCGCTAGGTGCAAGTCCAGACCGCGCGTCCGGCCACCCCGCACCTGCATCGCCGTGAAATGGCCCCAACCCTCGTGTTCCAGAAGGGACACGGCCTCCTCGTCGGCCTCGCGGCCGTTGACCTCGATCACGAGGTAATCGCTGGGCATTCGCCAGGTCCCTCCCAGCCGGTCACGCGGTCGCGCTCTACGGCCCCGATTAATGCGCCCTGCGCTCAGCCAAACACGATAACCGCAGGTCGCCAGTCGCCCGCTACCCAGGCCGCCGATCGTGTCATTAGTCAGGTTGAACATGCGCCGCTGGGGTCGCGAGGCGGCGGAGGCGCGATAAACCCGAACAACTGTCCTCCAGGCTGCCGCACGTCCGCAGCGGTGACTCAAACCATGCCTCAGCTCCGGTCAGTTGACCACTGTTGTGTCACCCAGCCGGCCTTCCGGAAGATTTCTGCGCCCAGATGCTCCTGCCCAGTGGTTACTCAGTCTGCGTGCGGCCGCCTGCCGGATCGCTGACCGGCCCGGCCGGCTGCGGACCTCCGCACCCGGACCGGGATCCGGTTCAGTCATCGCGCAGCAGCAGGCCCGCGGCCGGCACGCGCCGGGTGTCCTCAGAAGATTGAGGGGATCAGCATTTTCGTGGACTGCTGGTACTCCGGATAGGCACTGGGGAAGAGCCTGGTCATATTGCGCTCTTCCACGAAGGCGCTGTAGATGAAGTACCCGCCGATCAGTGCCACGGCGACTAGCCACCACACGCTGACGGCGATCGCCGAGCCGACCATCGCCAGCAGGATGCCGGTGTAAATCGGGTGCCGGATCGTCCGGTACGGGCCGGATGTGACCAGCTCGGAGTCTTCCTTCATGGACGTCGGCATTCCCCAGTTCCGGCCCAGGTAGATCCGCGCCCAGACGGCCAGTCCCAGGCCGAGGACCCAGATAGCGAGGCCGACGCCCCACAGGACCGGGTCTTTGACGTATCCGACGCCATGCCCGTTGAACACCCGCAGCCGGACCAGGAGCACGACGACCAGGATGAGCGCCACCCGGACGCCCGCGAAGCGCGCCCAGTTGCCCCGGCCCCGCTGTCCCCGCTTGGCCCCGGCGGCGGCGGCGAACCAGCCCACCCAGAAGATGACCCACCCCAGGCCGATCACGATGTCAACCACTCGCATCGAAGTACCCCTGCGTGTCCGGACGTCCGGCAGCGCGCACGTACCGCCGCTGACCGTCACTATCGTCCCGGCGAGTTGCCCCGCGTCTCATGCGGCGCCGGCCAGGTCACCAGCGGGAAGGCGAAGTCGCTGCCGCCGCGCTTGCTGGCATCGGTCACTGGCGCGGCGGTACTCAGAAGGGTCACGCGCAGGCCCAGGTCACTGGGCTGGCGCTGCTGCTCGGCAGCCCAGGCCAGGGCCGAGTCCCCGGCGGCTTGCCACTGCGCCTCCGTCGCGTCCTGGTCCAGGTGAACGCAGGCCTCCTGGTGCGCAGGCTCGGTGCGCAGCGTGAGTCCGGGGAGGCTGGCGGCGAGCTGGCCGGCCAGGTCCTGCGGCACCGGCCAGCAGAACTCCACCGGGCCATCGCTGTCCTGGTTCACCTCCCCGTAGTAGATCAGGAACGCGGCCCCGGCGGCTCCGTCGATCCGGGGCACCGGCACCGGCTGGGCCTTGAGCATGCCGATGACCTCCTTACCCATGGCCCAGACTTCCTGCTGATTGGTGGCATGCCGCAGCAGGCAGAGCAAACTGCGGGCGGGGACATCGCGGACGGCGACCTGGTACATGACGTTCCTCTTTCCAGTCAGGCGGTCAACGAGGTAGCCGGCCAGGTCCCGGCGGGCAGCATGATCAGCTTCAGCGCCTGACCAGTAAGCCCCGACCTGCTGCGCGGCGGCCTCCGGCTCCAGGCTGAGGATCACCGTAATCTGCGCCAGCGGCACTCCGATCTGGCGCAGCGACGCGACCAGCCGGGCGTTGTCCAGCTGACCGGCGGCATACCAGCGGTAACCGGAGTCTGGATCGACCTGCACAGGCGGCAGCAGTCCCAGCTCGTCATACAGGCGCAGCGCCTTCGGCGACAGGCGTGACAACCTGGCGAACTCACCGATGCTCATCAGGTCCACGGACGGCTCCCTCGTGCCGGGTCGACGCCCGGCTCCTCAGACTGTGCGCCTTCCCCCAGGGTCAAGGTCAAATTAGCGGTCTGCCGCCCTGCCGGTCAGCCAGGCCGAGCTAGGCACTAGCTGCAGCTCGCGGCGTTCGCCATCGTCGTGCGCCGCACCACCTGCGGCGAAATCCAGCGCTGCAAATCCAGCGCCGCCCAGCGCTCGCTTGTGCCCTTCCCATGGGCCAGAGGTCCACGACGAGCTCGGCCCTGATGCTCAAGGCTGCCCGCACGTCTGCTGCCGAGACTTCGGCTCTGGTGAGCCCAGCGGTCCCGGATCGCAGCTGACCGCCACCGGATTCCCAGGGGTGAGAGTTGTCATCGAACTCCCGCTGCGAGGCGGCAAGCCGGTAGGAGCGGCTCGGCGGGAACTTGGTGAACCGCTAAGTAGATGTTCCCGAAGCGCTCGCGCCACGGCGGGAGTTCGGCTATGTAGTCGGGGGCGAGAAGGATCTGCCTGGGAAGGGGCTCATCCCAGCCGCGGTCGTCGTCGCTGGGGTGCCACCAGGGGTTCTGGCTCACGGCTGGCCATTCTTCCACCGTGTTCCCGAACAGGTCCCTGCCTTCGCCGTAGCTGCACGGGTGCTCAGGAGTGTGCCGAGGGGCCGTCGTCTGCACTTCCCAGCCTCATTTGAGCCTTGACGGGATTGGCCTCGCTTCATCTTTCACGGGCCAGAGGTCCACGACGAGCTCGGCCCTGATGCTCAAGGCTGCCCGCACGTCTGCTGCCAGGTCTTCGGCTTGGTGAGCCCAGCGGTCCCGGATCGCAGCTGACCGCCAGCCGGATTCCCAGGGGTGAGAGTTGTCATCGAACTCCCGCTGCCAGGCGGCAAGCCGGTCGAGCAGCTCGGGCGGGAACTTGGTGAACCGCCAGTCAATGTTCCCGAAGCCCTCGCCCCACGGCGGGAGTTCGGCCATGTAGTCGGGGGCGAGAAGGATCTGCCTGGGAAGGGGCTCATCCCAGCCGCGGTCGTCGTCGCTGGGGTGCCACCAGGGGTTCTGGCTCACGGCTGGCCATTCTTCCACCGTGTTCCCGAACAGGTCCTCGCCGTAGCTGCCGGGTGCTCAGGAGTGTGCCGAGGGGCCGTCGTCTGCACTTCCCAGCCTCATTTGAGCCTTGACGGATCGGCCTCGCTTCATCTTTCACACGCCCTAGACGAATTTGACGGCGCTAGCCGCGTGCAGTCCCTGATGCCGCGCTTTGCGCGGCGCGACGCAGAAATTCGCTGGTCTCTTCTGGCTCCAGTGTTCAGACTGTCGGGGTGGCGCGGGTGCTTCTGACTGGGTCGGCAGGCGGCGTGGGACGGGCGACCCGTCCCGTGCTGGAAACAGCGGGCTGGACCGCCGAGCCCTTCGACCTGACCGATGGCCACGACCTCCGTGACGAGGAGGCTGTCCTCAGGGCGATGCACGGTTGCGAAGCGGTTGTGCACGCCGGAGCCATTGCTCATGACACGGCAGGCACTCCCGCCGAGATCGTGGCAACGAACCTGCTGGGAACCTGGCATGTACTGCAGGCCGCTGAGGCTCATTCGGTCGCCCGGGTCGTGTACTTCTCCTCGGCTCAGGTATTCGGGTTTGCTGAAGGCGAGGGAACCCCCGCCTATCTGCCGGTGGATGACGCCCACCCGGTGCGGGCCGCGCGTCCCTACGGCATGTCCAAGCGCCTGGCCGAGGAGATGTGCGCCGCGTGGACCTCAAGAACCGGCATCCCGACCACCGTTTTGCGGCCGGTGATGATTCTGGACGACTCGGCACTGCTCCGGGTGACTGAGGACAAGTCCGAACTGGGCGCTTTCGTCCACGTCGAGGACGTGGCGGCAGCGGTTCTCCGCGCTCTTTCAGCCGGGCCTGCCGGCCACGCCCGGTTCGTCTTGTGTGGCCCTGGCCAGTTCGACACCACGGCCGCGCGGCAAGCTCTCGGATGGCTACCCGGCAGGGGCTGGCCGTCGGCGACGGTCTGAGCGGTAGACCTAATCTGCAAGCAGCTCAGGCGGGGTCAAGGCGGCCGCTTCTTCGTCAGTTAGGCGCTCGGCGTGGCTAAGGATGAAGGGACCAGGCGTACCGAGATCGTGCCTGATCTGGCTGATGAGCATGTCCTTGGCGGCTTCCAAGACCTCGAAGTAGCTGGCGGTGCGCGGATCGTTCGTCTTCATCAGCTTCTCGTACATGCCAGATGCCACGACATACTTCGTCCAGGCTTTGTGCGCGTCGTGCGAGGCATACACCTCCATGCGAGCCGACAGGCGACCTGAGATCCGGTACAGCGCCTGGCCTATCCCGCCCTCGTACTTGCCGGTGGCGGCGACGATGTCGATGTAGGTCCTAGTGCGCTGCTTGATGAGGTACTGCTCGCGGGCGAGCCCGCGCTGGGTCCGGCCGGTCATGACGGTAGTGACGATAGTCGCTGCGACCGCCAGAGCAGCGACAAAGAGAGACCCGCCGGCAATCGCTTCGGTCATGGTCGAGCTGTCATCCCGTCGTGCCTTCGGCCTCTAGGCCGTGCTGGCGCAGCAAGGTACGCAGACGGTCGATTTCGCTGTTCAGCTCCTGGCACTTTTCGGCCAGGGATGCCAGATCGGGGTGCGAGGCCGACCACTCTGCCTGGCGAGCAGCCTTCTCGGCCAGCAGTTCCTTCCCCCGGTCGCGCAGCGAGGCGGCCTGCTCATACTCCTGGGCGTCGGCAGCGGCCTCTCGCTCATCGTGGGCCTGGTCGATCTGCCGGTCCAGGTCGCCGGTGTCTGGCCCAGTGCACACGCGCTGCTCGATGACGGGCAAGCGTGACTCGATCGCGCTGACCCGAGCCTGCAGCGCAGCCAGCAGCCGGCGCTTGCTCCCGCCCGCCGGGCGGGGCCGCAGCTCAGTGTGGGCGGCCTCCAGCTCTTCGCTGTGCCAGCCGTGCAACAGCTGGATGACCTGCTGGCGGACCCGGTTCAGGTCAGCGCCCAACTCGACCAGCACGCGGGCGGCGACGCCTTCGCCTTCCCTGAGCAGCCCGAGCAGGATGTGCTCGGTGCCGATGTAGTTTTGCCCGAGCTGCAGCGCCTCGCGCAGCGACAGCTCCAGCACCTTCTTGGCACGCGCGGTGAAAGGGATGTGACCGGATGGCGCCTGCTGGCCCTGGCCGATTGTCTCCTCGACCTGCTGCCGCACGGCCTCCAGACTGATCCCCAGGGACTCCAGGGCTTTCGCTGCCTGGCCTTCACCCTCCCGGATGAGGCCCAGCAGGATGTGCTCGGTGCCGATGTAGTTGTGATTGAGCATCCTGGCCTCTTCCTGAGCCAGGACCACCACCCGCCGCGCCCGGGCGGTAAACCTCTCGAACATATCGTTACTCCGCACCGCCAGTGAGCACTGGCCGCCCATGCGGAGACTGAGCGCGGAGCAGCTCAGCCGCTGCCGGGAGACCAGCAGGTGACGAATAAAGAATAAGTGTCAGCGACGGGGCGGTGAAGCCGCCGAGTGCCGACAGCGTCCCAGACGTGACAGCGTGCGGCGTGCAGCTGTCGTCTGCACTGCCGGCAGCGCTGCCTAGTCATTGGACAGATCACACTCGGAGCGAATGCCCCGTCCCGCTTGATGCTTTACATCTCGGCTCCGCGTGATGCTTAACCTTCCCGCTCATGCTCTCGGAGCCTGAGCGTGACCGAGCAGAGATACCGGGCCGTACTGGAGGTCAGGGCGGGAGTCCCGGTGACCGAGGTAGAAGATCAAGTGGACCTAGGGAGACAGTGTGCCTTGCACTGTGCTGGCGCTGTGCCCGGCCCGCAGGTCAGGTTAGGAAGTCGGACCGTCGCATTCAGGGCTCATCCGATCTGAGGGTGCTAGCGGTGGTGCGAGACTCGGTACGTGTGCGACCAATCAACACCGTTCGTCGACGGGCAAGCAACCGATCCGGCGCTGCTAAGGACGCTGGCGGCCGCTGGTCTGCCAGCAACCGGGCGCTTTCTTCGAAAGGCCGGCTGGGTCAGCCGCGTGTGGGTCGGCGACGAATACGTCGTACGACTGAACAACAACGGACAGTTCCGTGACGCGTATCGCCACGAGGCTACGGTCGTCAACCTGCTCGCCGGCAGCGAGGTCCCACACGCCCGGATCCTTGCCCACGGTGACGGCCCGGACGGGCCGTGGTACGTCTCCGAGCGCCTGCCCGGCCGAACCTTGTACGACGCATGGCCGGCGGCGGACTCGCACACGCGCCAGTCAATCATCGAGAGCCTCGGCTTTGCGTTGCGCGCACTTCACCGCGTTCCTGCCCCCGCCGACCTGCTGCCGCCCTGGCTGGCCGACGCGCTCTCCGGCAAACCGTGGCCTGCGTTCCACCCACCCGTAGTGAGCGCGGCGCTCCAGCAGGTCGAGGCTGCGCGACAACTGCCCGGTCATGACAGGCGATTGCTCGCGGACGTCGCCGACTGGATCCAGGAGCGGCTGGCGTTGTTCGCCGCCGACGAACCCGTCCTCGTCCATGGTGATCTACATGGATCCAACGTGATCGTCGACCAGGGACGCGTTACCGGTCTTATCGACTTCGCGGAGGCGCTGGCTCAGCCAGCCGATGTCGAGCTCGATACCATCCTTCGCTGGTGCGCGAAGGCGCAAGAGTACCCACCCACACCTGACGAACGAGGGCTCGACGAGACCACACTCACACAGGTCCCCGGATGGCTGCACGGCGCGTATCCGGAGCTGTTCGAGCGCGAGCATCTGCGCGAGCGGTTGAACTTCTATGACATGTACGTGGAACTCGCGATATACGCACACCACCCCCAGCCTGACATACGCAAAACGGCGCACGACCGTATCTCTCTCCTGCTTCGCGGCCGTAACCATCTAGATGGACTCGTCTGGTAGGTCGTCGTCTTCGAGCAGCGGCAGGCTTGAACGCCTGCGCGACTCCGCCCTCGGCTCCCCAATGAACGAACATCTAGGGCGTGTAAAGGATCGACCCAAGCCGAACTGTCAAGTATCAAGTGAGGCTAGGCAATGACTAGGCAGCGCTGCCGGCAGCGCAGACGACAGCTGTTAGCCGCACGCTGTCACGTCTGGGACGCTGTCGGCACTCGGCGGCTTCACCGCCCCGTCGCTGACACTTATTCTTTATTCGTCACCTGCTGGTTTCCCGGCTGCGGCTGAGCTGCTCCGCGCTGCCGCAAGCCGCCGCATCGTCGTCATCCCTGATCTGATCGCGGCCGATATTGCCGAGCACCTGAATACGGCAGTCGGGTCGGCAGCGGACGCTCCGATCTTCACCAGCCCAACCGGCGGCCTGTTACATCATGGCAACTTCCGCAACCGCGTATGGCTGCCGGCCCTGAGCCAGGCAGGCCTGACCGGCGTCCATCTGCACGATCTGCGGCACGCCGGAAACGTCCTCGTAGCTGATGCCGGGGGCAACCTGCGAGAGCTGATGGAGCGCATGGGGCACAGCACGAGCTGCACTCATCTATCTGCACGGTGGCGATGAGCGGCAGCGCAAGCTGGCAGCTGCTGTCAGCGACGAGGCCCTTGCCGCGCTTCGCGCCGCCGCTGCCGAGGCCCGAGCCGTAGGATCTGGCACGGTAAGGGCAAGAAGCCGGACGCCCGGCTGACAAAGGTAGCACTGCAAGGGGCTGACCTGCGGTTTTGGGTGGAGCCGCCTATCGGAATCGAACCGATGACCTATTCATTACGAGGGTAGTCCGGCACCGCCATGACGTGGCCGATGGCACCGTTGACCTCGGTTGATAGGTCCATGGAGGTCCGCCGCCGTACCCCACATGGCCCCGCGGTCGTCACCCACTTTGTCACCCAGTCCATACCTCGGCCTCTGACCACCTGCTTGCAAAGGTCGTGGTCGCCACGTTCTAGCCGGGCCCCCCGCAGGTCAGAACGGCAGTGGCATGTCCGTGAGTGACCGTTGCGAGCGCCACCGCGACCGTCAGGTTCTGGGCGGCGCGGAGCGGGCGATGGACAGTTCCCAGATGCCTGCCGCGAGCGTCATAGCGGCACCCAGCAGAAAGAGCTCTCCCCAAGCGAACGCTTCCGCGGTGAAATGACCACCGAAGAGGGTCACGACGCCTAGGACGGCCACGCCGCTGCCGGCGACGACGCGCGCGCTTGCCCAGAACTTGAGGTTACGGAATTCCCATGCCGGGAAAATGCGCCGCATGCCAGTCCGCAGGGATGCGTCGTTGTCATCGTGTGCGTTCATTTGGGTCGCCTCCTGTGGCTGTGGTCCCCGGTCGTCGGACCACCTAAAAATATGATATCACTATGCTAGCGCTCGTCAATGGAGCCTGGAAGCGTCAGTGTTTCGCCTCCCGTGCAGCAGAACCGGCATGCAGTCCTGTCAGAGTCAGCATCATCACGCCGCAAGTCTCCCCCCGTCCTCCTGATAGGCGCCGATGATCTTGCCGGGGAAGATCTCACTCAAGGCTGGCGCGGAGCGCCATGCGTAGCACGGGAGCGCAGCGAGCGGCCTTGACTGTGATCTTGGCCGGTAAAAGGATGCCGGGCGCGAGGAGGACGGCCGGTCAGGTCTTGTACACACGGTAGCGGAGGGCGACCTTCCGGGGCGGAACGCGTCGCCGGGCGGTGCGCTAACCCGCCGATCCCGCCGTCAGTCATGGTGTGGCGCTCGGTACGGGCGGGCGGAGAAACCAAGACCCGGCAATCCCGGCGCACGCTGGCCCTGCCCGTCCGGTGCGCGGAAGCGCTCACATTCCACCGCGCCTATCAGGACCAGCAAAGGGAAGCGGCCGGGGGAAAGTGGCATGATCACGGGCTGGTGTTCGCCTCCAGCGTCGGGACGCAGCGCAACGCCAACAACGTTCTCCGGTCCTTCCGGGCGATCGTCAAGCGAGCTGGCCTCAACCAGGGAGAGTGGACGCCGCGCGAGATGCGCCACAGTTTCGTATCGCTGCTGTCCGACTCGGGTGTACCCATTGAGAACATCGCCCGGCTCGTTGGCCACGCCGGCGGGTCCGATGTCACCGAGACGGTCTACCGCCAGCAGATACGCCCAGTGCTGCTGGAAGGCGCAGAGGTGATGGACCGTATCTTCGCCAGGCAGTCCAGCGATGCGTAGCGCTCAGCTTGTCACCCAATTTGTCACCCAGTCGGGCCATCAGGCTGGGCTGAATGACCGTATAGGGCTTCTGAGCTGGAGCCGCCTATCGGAATCGAACCGATGACCTATTCATTACGAGTGAATCGCTCTGCCGACTGAGCTAAGGCGGCGCACGCCCGGCCGGAACCGAGCGGGCCACAGGATTCTACCGGTCTTGCCCCGGTCCTCGCGCACTGCCGTGCATCACCTCGTACGCCTGCCGCGAACCGCAGACGCTGGCCTTCGGGCAGGACGTGCGCCGGCCGTCCTCGGCCAGCTTGACGATGACCTGATCGGCCGGGACGTTATGGCCGATGACGGTGCCGGGCCCGTCCGGGGTTTCGACCTGCTCGCCCCGCTTCGGCGCCGACGCGTGGAAGTCCTGATACAGCGGGTGCTCGTACTTCAGGCAGCACATCAGGCGCCCGCACGCCCCGGCGATGCGCAGCGGGTTGACCGGCAGGTCCTGGTCCTTGGCCATCCGCACCGAGACCGGCTCGAAGTCCTTCAGGAACGTGGCACAGCACAGGTCGCGCCCGCACGGCCCGATCCCGCCCTGCAGCCTGGCCTCGTCCCGCGGGCCGATCTGCCGCAGCTCGACCCGGGCCCGCAGCCGGGCGGTCAGATCCTTGACCAGGGCGCGGAAGTCCACCCGGTGCGGCGCGCTGAAGTAGATGGTGAACACGCTGGCCTCGGCCACGTAGTCGACCCCGATGATCTTCATGGGCAGCTCGTGCTCGCGGACCAGCCTCCGGGTGGCCACCCGCGCCTCGGCCCGGCGCTCCCGGCTGGACTTGTCCCTGGTCAGATCGTCATCACCGGCCAGCCCCGCGCATACCGGCAGACCGGTCACATCGTCGTCCACCCACTGCGGCGCCCAGATGCACTCGGCGACCTCGGGACCCGAGTCGGTGGGCACCAGCACCTTGGTCCCCACGGCTGGCTGATACGGACCCGGATCCAGGTAATACAGGCGCCCGTTCCGCTGGAAGCTCACCGCCATCATCATGCCCACGGCCCCACATTACGGCCTGATAACGACGCTCGTCTGCCCCCAAGATCGGCCGAACACGACCAATAAGGCCGGGAACGGGCCGCCCGGCGCCCGTCAGTACCGCCCTCGCGCAGCCGAGATCAGGCGGCCCGGGCGGCGAGCGCCAGCGTCAGTTCTTCCACCGCGAGCAGCGGCGCGGCGTTGACCTCGAGCCGCTGCCGGCAGCGCATGATCGCCTCGATGCGGCGCACCGTGTCGGCCGGCGAGCTGGCCGCGGCCAGCTCGCGGAGCTCGGCCTCCCTGGGCTCGTTCGCGAGTTCCACCGCCGCGCCGAACTGGACGGCCAGCACGTCCCGGTAGTAGCCGGCCAGGTCAAGCAGCGCCCGGTCCAGAGAGTCTCGCTTCAGCCGGGTCGCCCGCGACTTCTGCCGGTCCTCCAGGTCCCGCAGCGCCCCGGCGCCGCCGCGCAGTGCGGTCGCGACGCCCTTCCCGGTCGAGCCCTCGCCGAACGCGCGGCGCAGCGCCTCGCGCTCCGGCTCGTCCAGCTCCTCAGTGGTCGCGGCGGCTTCGGCCTCGGCCGCCTTTACCAGGGCGGCAGCCGCCTTGAGTGCTTCCCCCAGGCTGGCCACGTGGCCGGGCACCCGCAGTACCTCGCCGCGCCGCCTGGCCGCCTCCTCGTCGGTAGCCAGCCGCCGGGCCCGGCCGATATGACCGCGCGCGGCCAGGGCGGCGGCCCTGGCGCGCTCGGGCGGCACTCCCTCGCGTTCCAGTACCCGCGTCACGGCCGAGGTGGGCGGCGTGACGAGCGTCACCAGCCGGCACCGGGACCTGATCGTCGTCGGCAGGTCGTCCGCGTACGGGGCGCAGAGCAGCCAGACTGTCCGCGGCGACGGCTCCTCGATCGCCTTCAGCAGCGCGTTGGCCGCCTGCTCGGTCGCCCGGTCCGCGTCCTCGAACAGCACGATCCGCCAGCGCCCGTAGACCGGGGCGGCGGCGGCCTTCAGCACCAGGTCGCGAGTCTGGCGCACGCCGTATGACAGCCCGTCCGGCCGCACGAGCAGCACGTCGGCGTGCGTGCCGGCGGCGACCTGATGGCAGGAAGGACACTGGCCGCAGCCATGCCGGTCGCACAGCAGCGCCGCCGCGAACGCGCGCGCCGCCAGCGACCGGCCCGATCCGGGCGGCCCGGTAAACAGCCACGCGTGCGTCATCCCGGCGCCGCCGCGCGCGGCCGCGGAGCTGCCGGCGATGCTGGCCTCGACGGCGCGCTGCAGCTGATCGACCACGATCTCCTGGCCGGCCAGGTCCGCGAAGACCGGGCTCGCGGGGACCGGGTTCGCGGCAGCCGCAGCCAGGCCGGTCGCCGCCGCATTGCTCGCTGCCGGATCGACTCACGGCCGGATCGCTCACTCGCGCACCGCCGGGAACGACCCGGTGTTCTCCTCGGCCGCGTACGGCACCGGGTCGGGCAGCAGTTCCCTGACCCGTACCTGGATGTCGCGGCTGATGTCGGCCTCGGGCCGGTCCGCGTTCAGTACCAGGTAACGGCGCGGCTCGGCAGCGGCCAGCGAGCGGAACCCGGACCTGACCCGCTCGTGAAAGTCCACCGGCTCGGATTCCAGCCGGTCGGCGGAGCTCAGGCGGCGGCCGAGACCGGTCACCGGCGGAAGGTCAAGCAGGATCGTCAGGTCGGGCATCAGCCCGCCGGTCGCCCAGTCGTTGAGCTCCGCGATCTCCGGCACCGGCAGCTGCCGCCCGGCACCCTGGTAGGCCAGCGAGGAGTCGACATACCGGTCGGTGACCACGATGGCGCCGCGCTCCAGCGCCGGGAGGATGACGGCCTGAACGTGCTCGGCCCGGTCGGCGGCGTACATGAGAGCTTCCGCCCGCGGAGCCAGGCCGGTGTGCGCGGTATCGAGCAGCAGGGCGCGCAGCCGGAGGCCGACCTTGGTCGCGCCGGGCTCGTGCGTGGTCACCACGTCATAGCCCTGATCGCGGAGCCAGATGGCGAGCAGCCGGGCCTGCGTTGACTTGCCGGCGCCCTCGCCGCCCTCCAGGGCCAGGAAGACGCCGGAATGCCGCTGCGGTCTCGGGCGCCGGCTCGCTGCCGGCGTCGCGATGACCGTTCATCTCGTGCCCCCCGTCGTGCCTGAACACCGAGCCTAGGTCGGCTAGCAGTGGCACGCCCTTGCGATCATCCATCTGCCGGTAGGACAGCCGGCCGAGCAGCACCGCGATGACCGCTGCCAGCAGCAGCACGAGGTTATAGCCGATGTTGCGGTAAGCGAAGTCGCCGACACGCAGGCTGGTGCCGCCGAGCGAGCGTGCCAGCGCGTTGAAGCCGCCCGCGAGCGTCGGGGCGATCGCGATCACCGCGAACAGGATGACCCGGATCGCGGACTGCAGGAACGCGAACGTGCGCCCGCGGGTGTCATCGTCGACTTCCAGCCCGATGACCGTGTAGCCGGTCACGTACGCGACTCCGGCGCACGCCCCGATGACGACGGTGAGGATGACCGTCAGGACGAGGCTGGGGATGAGCGCGGCCAGCGCCAGCGGTACCGCCGCGAACGCGATGGAGACCCCGAACAGGCGCCGCCGCGAGAAGCCGCGCAGAATGCGCAGGCCGAGGAACATCCCGATAGCGAGCCCGAAGAAGATGGCCGCGAACACCGCGCCCCAGCCGGCGCTGCCGCCCTGGAGGATATTCCTGATGTAGGACGGGCCGAGTCCGACCACGACGCCGCCGGCCACGAACGCGCCGGTCATGCCGACCACGATGCCGCGCACGACCTGGGTCTGGCGGACGAATCGCCAGCCGTCCCAGATGGATCTGAGCACCGACGGCGCCGACAGCGCGCCCGTCGGGCGGCGGCGCAGCTCGCGCAGCATGTAGATGGTCAGCGCCGACACCACGAACGTCACGACGTTGAAGTACAGCGCCAGATTGACCTGGTTGGTGGAGAAGTAATGCGAGAGCACGGCCGAGCTCGGTGCTGAGCACGGCCAGCACCGAGAACAGCAGCCCGGCGATCGGCGCGGTGCCGTAGGTGGTGAACAGGCTCAGCTGGTTGGCCTGCTCGAGCTTGTCCGGCGGGACCAGGTTCGGGACCGACGCGTCCTTGGCCGGGGTCCAGAACAGCGACGCGCACGAGGCCAGGAACTGAATGATGTAGACCCAGGTCAGCTGATTGGCAAAGCCGACCGAGAGGTTGATCGGGATGGTGAGGTAGAGCACCGCGCGCAGCACGTCACCGATGATCATGTTGAGCCGGCGGTCAAACCTGTCGGCCACCGCGCCGGCCAGCGGGCCGAAGAGCAGGGCGGGGAGCAGCGAGGTCAGCCATACGCCGCTGACTGCGTAGGCGCCTCCGCTGGTACCGCCGATCTTGGCCGCCAGCGCCGACAGGGCGAGCAGGGCGAGCCAGTCCCCGAGGCTGGACAGCGAAAGCGCAATCCACAAGCGCCGGAACGGCGTGATCGACAGCACGCCGTTGCCCCGGTTGCCCAAAGGGGATCTAAAGTTCACTGCGCTAGGTTATAGGTCTGACTCGGAGCCGGTTGCGGACAGCGCGAAGCTGCGCTATTCCCAGGATCACAATTCCGGCGCCAGCTCGTCCAGAGGCGGCTGCCTGCCGTTGCCTGCAGCCGGGCCGACCGGCCCGGCGCTGCGCTTAGCTGTCCTGCTCATCCCCCGCTGCTGCCTTCTTGGCGGCCCCGGAAGCGCGGGCCCCGGCCTTGGCGGCCGCGCTCCTGGCGGTCCCGTTCTTCGCTGCGCTGGCCTTCGATGCGCCGGCCTTCGAGGCGGTCGCCTTCCTGGCCGCGGCCGGTTTGGCCGGCCGGGTCGCGGTCGACCTCGTTCCCGGCTTTCTCTTGGGTGCCGGAGCCGCAGCCCGTCGCTCGGCGAGCAACTCGATAGCGCGCTGCGGGGTGATCGACTCAATGGTGTCGCCCTTGCGCAGCGACGCGTTCGTCTCGCCGTCGGTCACATACGGGCCGAACCGGCCCTCGCGGAGCACGATCGGCTTGCCGCTCGCGGAGTCGTCGCCCAGCTCTTTCAGCGGCGGCGCGGCGGCGGCCCTGGCCGCCCGGCCGCGCGGCTTGGGCTGATCGAGCAGTGCCTTCGCCTCGTCCAGGGTGACCGTGAACATCTGCTCCTCGGCCTCAAGCGAACGGCTCTCCGCGCCCTTCTTCACATACGGCCCGTACCGGCCGTTCTGCACCGTGACCGGCTCCCCGTCCAGCTCGCCGAGCGTGCGCGGCAGCGTCAGCAGCCGGATCGCGTCCTCGAGCGTGACGCTGTCGAGGTCCATCGACTTCAGCAGCGACGCGGTGCGCGGCTTGGCCGACTTCGGCGCGTCGTCCTCCAGCACCTCGGTCACATACGGCCCGAACCGGCCTGCCTTCGCGACGATGGTCTTGCCGGTCTCCGGGTCCGACCCGAGGATCTTGTCGCCGCTCGGCCGGTCGAGCAGTTCCGCCGCGTAGTCCGGCGTCAGCTCGTCCGGCGCCGTTCCCTCGGGCACGTTGACCCGCTGGCCGTCGCGCTCCAGGTAGGGGCCGTACCGGCCGACGCGCACGACGATGTCGGTGCCGGCCAGCGGGAACGAGCTGACATCGCGCGCGTCGATGTCGCTCAGGTCGCTGACCATCTCCTTCAGGCCCTCTTCGCCGTCAGCGCCGAAGTAGAACCGGCGCAGCCACGGCACGCGCTCGGCCTCGCCGCTGGCGATGTCGTCGAGTGCGTCTTCCATCCGCGCGGTGAACGCGTAGTCAACGAGCTCAGGGAAGTGCCGCTCAAGCAGCGTCACCACGGCGAACGCGACGAACGAGGGGACGAGCGCGGTGCCCTTCTTGAACAGGTAGCCGCGGTCGAGGTTCGTGCTGATCATCGTCACGTAGGTGGAGGGACGACCGATGGCGCGGTCCTCCAGCTCCTTGATCAGCGTCGCCTCGGTGTAGCGGGCCGGGGGCCTGGTGGCGTGGTCGGCCGCGGCCAGGTTCAGCGCGGTCAGCGGGTCGTGCTCGGCCAGCGGGGGCAGGCGGCGCTGGTTGTCGTCGAGCTCCGCATCGGGATCATCGGAGCCTTCCACATAGGCCTTCATGAAGCCGTGGAAGTTGATGATCTTGCCGGAGGCAGCGAACTCGGCTTCCTCACCGGAGCTGGACGTGCCTGCCACCCGCACCGACACCGACTCGCCGGTCGCGTCCTTCATCTGGGACGCGACCGTGCGCTTCCAGACCAGGTCGTACAGCCGCAGCTCGTCGCCGTTCAGGCCGGCCCGGGCCGGGGTCTTGAACGAGTCGCCGGCCGGGCGGATCGCCTCGTGCGCTTCCTGCGCGCTCTTGACCTTGCTGTCGTAATGCCGGGGCTTGTCCGGCACGTACTCGGCGCCGTAGAGCTCACGGGCCTGGGACCTGGCCGCATTCAGCGCCGTGTCCGACAGCGTCACCGAGTCGGTCCGCATATAAGTAATGTGGCCGTTCTCGTACAGCCGCTGCGCCATCTGCATCGTGTACTTGGCCGAGAAGCCGAGCTTGCGCGAGGCCTCCTGCTGCAGCGTGGTCGTGCGGAACGGCGCGTACGGCTTCCTGGTGTAGGGCTTGCGCTCGACGGACTTAACCGCGAACGCGGAGTCCGCCAGCCGCCCCGCCAGCGCGCCGGCGGCCGCGGCGTCCAGGTGCAGGACGGCGCTGCCGTTCGTGCCCTCGGCGTTGCGCAGTTCGCCGAGTGAGGTGAAGTCCCGGCCCTGGGCGACTCTCCGGCCGTCAACCGACGCCAGTGTCGCGGCAAACGACGAGACATCCGCGGCCTGCTCCTGCTTGACCGGGGCGAACACGGCCTCCAGGTCCCAGTACTGGGCGGGGCGGAACGCGATGCGCTCACGCTCCCGGTCGACCACCAGCCGGACAGCGACAGACTGCACCCGGCCGGCCGACAGCTGCGGCATGACCTTCTTCCACAGCACCGGCGAGACCTCATAGCCGTAGAGCCGGTCCAGCACCCGCCGGGTCTGATAGGCCTCCACCAGGCCCTGGTCGATCTCGCCGGGGTTGGCCACGGCACGGGCGATGGCCTCGGGGGTGATCTCGTGGAACACCATCCGCCGGGTCGGGACGCGCGGCTTGAGCTCCTCCTTCAGGTGCCAGGCAATGGCCTCGCCCTCGCGGTCCTCATCAGTGGCGAGGTAGAGCTCGTCGGCGTTCTTCAGCAGCTGCTTGAGCTTGGCGACCTGCTGCTTCTTGTCCGAGTGCACGACGTACAGCGGCTCGAAGTCATGATCGACATTGACGCCGAGGCGGGCCCAGGCCTCATTGCGGTACTTCGTCGGGATCTCAGCGGCCTTATCGGGCATGTCACGGATGTGGCCGATGCTGGACTCGACCACATAGCCCTTGCCGAGATACCCGGCGATGGTCCTGGCCTTCGTCGGCGACTCGACGATTACGAGCTTGCTGCCGCCGCCGTTGGCCCTGGCCGCCGGCCTCCCGGTCGACTCCTCGGTCCCTGCTGCCACGTCTCCCACCCTTTACTTCCAGCAAACGCCCTGGAGGCTACCGCAGCTAGCAGTGCGGCTACCCGGCGCTCTGGCCTTTCCAGTAAGGGATACAGCATCTGCCAGGCGGCTGCCTGACCGAGTCCAGCCCCGTTCCCTCCTAAGGACGTTAACCTGCGGCTAGCGTCACTGTGTTCCCTGTACCCTTCCTGCGGATTCCCTCAAGGTGATTGAACCATCCCGGCGAGCGCGCACAATGAGTTGATGGCGGAGTACTCGTACCTGGTGCTTCATCTGCCGCGCGGCACCTCAAGAGACGCGGCACGTCGGATACTGACCGACCATGCCGAATACGGGCACTGGGAACTGTCCCGGCTCCGGCTGTACCCGGACGGAAGCCGTAAGGCGACATTGCGGCGGATGATCATCCGCCAGGCCAGAGAGCAGCTGGGAATGTGGCCTCCGGTTGCCCGAGGCGGCTTATCCCGCGGTCGCCACGGCCAGTTCCGCCGGGAACCCGGCGGCCTCCCGGAAACTTCTGCTGACCGCGCAGGCCCGCCGGGAGGAGTCGGCGGGCCTGCTGACAGCTAGGGCGGACCAGCGTGGGGCGCGGTTACTAAGGGCCGCCCTGGCCGGCTTGCGGTCAGTCACGCACCGCAAGCGGGTGAAAAGAGATCCTGGGAGTCCGGCTGCTCTTGCGCAGGACCGGCGCGGCGTGCCGTCCCGGAGCCCGCCTGGTGTCGATCCGGCGCTCGGCCTCGGTGTCGGTGAGCCGGTGCTTGCTCTGGTATCCCCTGACCTTCGGCTCAGCCGGAGCCTGGCCCGCCGTCATCGGCGAACTGGCGGCCACGACGGTCTCGGCCGTTTCGTCGCTCGCGGGCTTGTCATCGCGCTGGCGGCCGGGTAGCCGGCGTGGGCGGGCACAGCGGCGGCGTAGAGGCTCCGGCCGCGGGCGCACAGCCAGCCGCGGGCGCGGGCGCGTAGCCAACCGCGGGCTCGGGCGCGTAGCCAAGCGCGGGCTCGGGCGCGTAGCCAAGCGCGGGCTCGGGCGCGTAGCCAAGCGCGGTCGGGGCTGCGTAGCCAGCCGCGGGCGCGTAGCCAAGCGCAGGTGCGTAGCCAAGCGCGGCCGGGCTGCGTAGCCAGCCGCGGGCGCGTAGCCGAGTGCGGGCGCCGCGCAACCCGTCCGCAGCCGGGGGTGCGAACCCAGGCCCGTCGGCCAGCGTGCAGGCGGTGGGATCCGTGACCTCGATCGCGTCGGCCGGGTGCCGCAGGGAGCGCCCGCGCGCCGACAGCCGGGGCAGACGCAGTCCGTGGCGCGGTGCCACGATCAGCAGGAAGCACACGCCGGACAGAGAGTGTCCCGGCCGCGAAGCCGTCCACAGCGCTCGGCGCGACGCCGGGCAGCAGACCCGCGCCGAGGCCCGACGCGGCCACGACTTCCTTCGCCGCGAGGGCAGCAATTCCATTCATTGACTCGTCCTTCGTTCTTCGATGTCTGTGGGGTACTGCGTGCAGTTGTGCTGGTGGGCGCCATCTGCGTTCGATAGTCGGTGCTGAGCGTTTCCGATCAGTTACTCAGTGTGACCTCGGACGACCTGGCTGTGCCGCCCCGGTTTTCGCTGGTACTCAGGCTGCGCCGTTGGCGAGTTCCGGGTTAGCCGATGCCGTTCAGGGACTGCTGGCCACCGGTAAGTGGCCGGTGGCAGCCACGGCCGTGCCCGCCGTGCTGGCGGGGGCAGCGGCCGTGGCCACCGGAGCGGGCGAGTACCCGCAGCCGAGCGTGAGGGTCAGATAGCCGTGGCGTGCTGTCCGCGCGCTGCCAGCCGCGGCGCCGTGCCGCCGCGCGCTGGCGCGGCTGCGGACTGGCGCAGCCAGGCTTCGGCCCTGTTCCGGCAACACAGGCGACCCTCCTTTTCGGCCGGCTGGCGCTGGCCTCCGGGAGTCGCCCCGGTGACCCGCCCAGGCGCGAAGCCGCCGCCGGGACGCGTTACGAAAGGGGGTTGCGGCCCGTGCTCAACAGCTCCGCACAGGGAGTCACGATAGCACTACTCACCGTGCATACGTCAATAAACGAAAAGGCTCCCACGTCCAGACTCGTCCTTAAGCGCGCGGGTAGGACCGCCAATGTGCGCCTGACCTCAGCTAATGGCTAGCAAAGGTCGAGAAAATTGTCGAGAACCCTGACCCCGAACCGCAGTGCTTCAACCGGAACGCGCTCGTCGATGCCGTGGAACATGCCGGCGAAGTCGAGTTCGGCGGGCAGCCGGAGTGGCGCGAATCCGAAGCACCGGATGCCCAGCCGGGAGAAGGACTTGGCATCCGTGCCGCCCGACAGGCAGTAGGGCACCATGTGCCCGTCCGGGTCCTCGGCCGCCAGCGCCTGACCCATCGCGCCGACCAGGTCGCCGTCGAAGCTGGTCTCCAGCGCGATGTCCTGATGGACCTGCTCGCGCCGCACGCCCGGCCCGACCAGGGCATCAATCTCGCCGAAGAACTCGTCCTCGAATCCGGGCAGGAACCGGCCGTCGACCTGGGCCGACGCAGATTGCGGCACGACGTTGACCTTGTAGCCGGCCGACAGCATCGTCGGATTTACCGTGTTCGTCGAGCGTCGCGCCGACCATCTTCGCGATCGGTCCGAGCTTGCCGAGCACGGCTGCCGGATCCGCCGGATCGAACTCGACCCCGAGCGCCTTGCTGGCCTCACGGGCGAACGTGAACGCCGCCTCGGTCTCGCGGACCGGCCATTCGTACCGGCCGAGCCGGGCGATGGCCTCCGCCAGCTCGGTGACCGCATTATTGGAGTTGATCATGGATCCGTGACCGGCTGTCCCGTCAGCGGTCATCCGCATCCAGGCCATGCCCTTCTCGGCAGTTTGCAGCAAGTACAGGCGCTTGCCGCCGATCGTGACGCTGAAGCCGCCGACCTCGCCGATGGCTTCCGACACTCCCTCGAACAACCCGGGGTGATTGTCGACGAGCCAGCGCGCGCCCCAGCTGCCGCCCGCCTCCTCATCGGCCAGGAATGTGACGACGACATCCCTGGCCGGGCGGCGGCCTTCCGCCAGCCGCTGCCGCAGGACAGCCAGGATCATTGCGTCCATGTCCTTCATGTCGACCGCGCCCCGGCCCCACACGCAGTCCTCGGCGATCTCCCCGGAGAACGGGTGGATCCGCCAGTCTGCGGCGTCGGCGGGCACCACGTCCAGGTGGCCGTGGATCAGCAGCGCAGGCCGGGACGGGTCGGCGCCCTCGATCCTGGCGACGACGCTGGCCCGCTTCTCGTGGGACTCAAGGATCTGCGGCTCAAGTCCGGCCTCTGCCAGCAGCCCGGCCACATGCTCGGCTGCAGCCCGCTCGCCGGGGCCCGAGTGATCTCCCGGATTGCTGGTATCGATCCTGATCAGGTCGCTGGCCAGCGCGGCAACTTCATCCTGGGCTGCGGTGCCGCGGGCGGGTGAGGCGGAGGCGTTATCGGTCATCTCGCCATCGTCGCATCTCCGGCCCGCCCGCGCAGGCGCGGGCCGGGCGACTCTGTTACCTTGCCTCGATCCGGTGGCTGACGTGACGTCCCGCTGGCCGGTCCGCCCCGGCCAGCGCAAGCGGCGTCGCCGGAAGGTGCCCGGATTTGCTATCGTGAGGCCGGCCCGGCTTCCACGCAGGGCCCCACGTCCGGGTGGCGGAATAGGCAGACGCGCTAGCTTGAGGTGCTAGTGCCCCAAAAGGGCATGGGGGTTCAAGTCCCCCCTCGGACACGTCACGGCTTAATATCACATATGTGTATTTTAAGGCTCTCACTGCGGCCGATGATCGACCACCGACCTGGAGCGGGTTCGGCCTGGTGCGTCGGTTCGGGTATCTGGGCATCCGCAATCTGACGGGATCACGTCGGTCATATTCGCGCATCAGGGTCGGCCGAGCATGGTTCCGCATCGGGCTCCGACGTGGTTCGCCCCGTTTGCCGAGGGAGTGGCCAGGCCAGGGCTAGACTCAGCAAAGCGCCGGTCTCGAACTGTTGGTTGAGGAGTCACATGCCCGCGCAGGCCGAAGACATGGTCCTGGTCCCCCGAGCCGAGCTAGAAGCGCTGCGGGCGGAGAACCGGCGTCTGCGGCGTGAAGCCGGGGATCGCGAGGCGCAGCGGCGCATCCGGTCAGATGAAGGCAACGGCCGGACATTCACTCGCGAGGGACTGGCGGAGGCCTGGGGAATCAGGTGACTGACCGGGTCTTACGGTTCCCGGACAGGACCTGGGACGAACTAGAGGGACTGCCGCAGCCACTTCGGAACGCTGCGCACCAGGCAATCTTTCACCTCCTGCAGGAGCCGGTCCCGACGCTTGCCGACCCATTTCCCGAAGACGACCCGATGCCGGGCGCCTACCGTCTCTATCTTCCGTCGGACGGCCTGACCATCTGGTACACGGTCACCGAGACCCAGGCCAGGCAAGTCGTGATCGTCGTGCAGTATGTCAAAGCTGACACCTGAAGGAGTGCCCCCCGGAAAAGTGCGGCCCGCCCTCATCGCAAATCAGCCTATTGATTGACTCCCTCCGCGACCTGCGCCGGGCTGCGTCAAGGAGGTCGGCCAGCCTCTGTCGCGCGGAACGCGGAACTCATTTCGGTATCGAGTGTGCGGTCCGCCTCTCATCGGTGGCGATGCACGGCCCACGTCGTACCGACCCGCACTGTCGGTGCTGCTCCTTAGGCTGAGCACAGCCGAGCACGGAGGGCCCATGGACCATAGTGACGTTGAGCGGCTCCGCGACCGCCATCCGGCCTGGCGACTGCTTCGCGCCGCCAACGCGCCGCTCATCCTGGCCTTCCTCGGCCGCTATTTTGTGGAAAGTAACCACGGTGCTACATCCATGTCGGATCTGGCCGTGGCGCTGGACGACGAGCTCTATGCGCTTAACTCAGCTGACCCGAGTGCCGCGCGGTATCCGAAGTCAGCGATCGACTATATGGACGACTGGGCCCACCCGGATGCAGGCTGGCTACGCCGCTTCTACCCGCTCGGGTCAGACGACGTGCATTACGACGCGACTCCGGCCTTCGAGAAAGCCTATGGCTGGGTCATCGGGCTGGGCGTCCGCCCATTCGTTGGCACGGAATCGCGGCTGCATACAGTAGTTGAGCTATTGCGCCAGATCGTGCACGGCACCGAGACCGACCCGGAACTACGCCTGGCTGAACTGCAGCGCCGCAGGGACGAGATCGATCAGGAGATAGCGACGGTCGAGGCCGGGCAGCTGACCCTTCTCAGCGGCGCCGCGCTCCGTGACCGCTATCAGCAGTTCGCGTCCACGGCCCGGGAGTTGCTCTCGGATTTCCGCCAGGTCGAGGAGAACTTCCGCAGCCTCGATCGCGCAATACGCGAGCGAATCGCATCCTGGGCGGGAAGCAAAGGCGACCTGCTGGCCGAGCTTGTCAGCAGCCGCACCGACATCGACGGCTCGGACCAGGGCCAGAGCTTCCAGGCGTTTTATGACTTTCTGTTGTCCGAGACACGGCAGGACGAGCTAGCGCACATGCTGGGCCGGCTGCAGGCGCTGGACCAAGTTGACACGGACCGGCGGCTGCGCACCGTGCATCACGACTGGTCCGAAGCCGCCGAGCGTACCCAGCGAACCGTGCGTCAGATTTCCGAGCAGTTGCGCCGCTTCCTCGATGATCAGGTTTGGCTGGAGAACCGCCGCGTCCTCGATCTCGTCCATTCGATCGAGGCCAGCGCGCTCTCCTGCCGGGACGCGCCGCCTGCCATGGGGCTTGAGGTGTACGAGCCGGGCGTCAGCATCGCCCTGCCGTTCGAACGGCCGCTATATGACGCTCGCCCCAGCGCGCGGGTCGAGAGCTTGCTGGACCCGACCGCTGAGACGGAAGCGGATGTGAGCGCCTTGTTCGAGCAGACTTTCGTGAACCAGGCACGACTTGCCGCCAACATCCGCTCCGCCGTGCCAGAGCGCGGCTCGGCGCTGCTGAGCGACATCGTTGCCGCCTATCCCGTCGAGCAAGGCGCTGCTGAAATCGTCGGCTACCTGGCGCTAGCGGAAGACGATCTCGAGGTCTCGGTGGATGAACATGATGAGACGCGCATCGACTACGTCGCTGGCCAGGGAACCCGTCGGGCACGGTTGCCCAAGGTGACGGTGACCCGAAGGTGAGATCCGCCGAAGAACACGCCACAGCCGCCGCGATCATCCAGCTGATGCGGGGCGTCATCTACCGGGAGCAGGATGACACGACCTGGGCCACCCTGGGCCGCAGTGCGCCGCCGATCCGTGATCACTTTGCTGCGATTGGAGTCGACGTGGTCGTCGACGCCACCGAGGGCTATGCCTACCTGCAGACTCGGCCGGACGTCGACGGCGAGGATCCGCTGCCGCGACTGGTAAACCGCCGCACTCTCACCTACAACCTGAGCCTGCTGCTGGTCCTGCTCCGCAAGCGGCTCGTGGAGTTCGGGACGGCCGGCGCCGAGGGCAAGCTTGTCCTGAGCCGCGATCAGATCGTTGAGATGCTGCGGCTGTTCCTCACGGAATCGACCAACGAGGCCCGGGTGGTCGATCAGGTCGATACCACCATCCGGCGGGCGGCTGACCTGGGATTCCTGCGCCAGCTCCGCGGGCGTTCCGACCAGTGGGAGGTGCGCCGGATCCTGAAGGCCTACGTGGATGCGCAGACGCTCTCGGACTACGCCGGGAAGCTCACTGAATACGCCGCAGCAGCGTCGGGTAAGGCAGCGCCCGGTGAGTGACGGCCTCTTCTCGACGATCGAGCTGGGCGCCGGGGGCCCGACGGCCGGCTATCGCCTGCAGCGACTCGAGGTATTCAACTGGGGGACCTTCGACAAGCGGGTCTGGCGGCTGTCCGCGGGCGGCGCCACCTCACTGCTGACGGGCGACATCGGCAGCGGCAAGTCGACGCTGGTCGACGCCCTCAGCACGCTGCTCCTGCCGGCTCACCGGATCGCCTACAACAAGGCAGCGGGCGCGGAGGCGAGGGAACGAACCCTGCGGTCCTACGTGGAGGGTCACTACAAGTCCGAGCGAGTCGAGGCTACCGGCACGTCCCGGCCAGTCGGACTTCGCGATCAGCGCCACTACTCGGTCATCCTCGGCGTATTCGCCAATGACGGCTTCGATGAGTCGATCACGCTGGCCCAAGTGTTCCATCAGAAGGACCGGGCTGGCCAGCCGGATCGGTTCTTCGTGACCTCGCAGAAGCAGCTGTCGATCGAAACGGACTTTACCGACTTCGGCTCGGATCTGACGGACCTGCGCCGACGGCTCCGGGCAGGCGGGGCCGAGATCCACACCGTGTTCCCCGACTATGCACGCCGGGCCCGGCGCCTGCTCGGGATCAAGTCCGAGCAGGCGATGGAACTGTTCCACCAGACCGTCTCGATGAAATCGGTCGGCAACCTCAACGAGTTCGTCCGCAGCCACATGCTGGAGCCAGCGGACGCCGCCGACAAGGTGCGCGACATCGTTGCGCACTTCGAGGACCTCACGAAGGCGCACGACGCCGTCAAGCGCGCCCGTGAGCAGCTCGATGCACTCCAGCCGCTGGTCGCCAGCAGCAAGCATTACGACGGTGCACTAGGACGACGCGGCGAGCTGGAGCGGCAGCGCGACGCGGTGCGCCTGTTCATAGCCGAGCTGCGAGTGCGCCTGCTGACCGAGGAAATTGTCGCGCATGAGGTTAAGCGCGACCGCCAGACCAAGGCCGCGGAGGCGGCCCGGGAGATCTGCGACGCGCTCGTCCGCGAGCGTGAGTCGCTGATCATCGAGCGCGCGGCGGCCGGAGGCGATCGGCTTAGCCAGCTCGAAGAGCAGATCAGGGCCGCGCGCACGCTGGCGGCCGAACGGCGCCAGCGGCGCCAGGATCTCGACACGCTCACCCGGACCGCTCGGCTGCCCGGTGTCACCGACCTGGCGGCATTCGCGGCGCTAGGCGACGCGGTGGCCGACGCGCGCACGCAACTGGAGACCGCGTTCCTGTCGGTCGAGGCGGAACTCGAAGCCGTGATCGCCTCGCGCCAGGAATTCGGAGAGCCGGCGAGGAGGCGCGTGCCGAGCTGATCAGCCTGGCGAGCCGGAAGAACAACCTGCCTGCCGCGCAGCTCGAGGTTCGCGCCCAGCTCTGCAGCAATCAGGGCATCAGCGAGGACGAGCTGCCGTTTGCCGGCGAGCTGCTCGACGTCGCGCAACAGTTCGCGACCTGGCGGGGCGCCGCTGAGCGGGTACTGCGCGGCTTCGCGCTGTCGCTGCTCGTTCCCCAGCACCACTACGATCGCGTCTCCCGCTGGGTGAACGAGCACCGGCTCACCTACCAGCGCAGCGACGGCCGCACAGCTGGCAGCAGGCTGGTGTACGAGCGGGTGTCATCTCGGCGGGTGCCGCTGCAGGCACGAGGGCAGCGGAGTCTTGCTGCTTGCGGACACCATCGAGATCGCGGCGGGCCCGTTCCGTGACTTTCTGCGGGACGAGCTGATCCGCCGGGCCGATTTTGTCTGCGTTGACACGATCGAGCAGTTTCGTGACGAGCACCGGGCTGTCACCCGCGAGGGACAGATGCGCTCAGGCGACCGCCATGAGAAAGACGACCGGTCGCGCGTCGATGATCCGCGCTCATGGGTGCTCGGCTGGATGAACGAGCGCAAGATTGCCGCGCTGACGGATTACATGACGGGCCTGCAGGCCCAGCTCCTGGAGGCGGATGCGCAGTACGCCAGGCTTCGCGGTGACCGCGAAGGCCTGACCGGCCGCCGCTCCGCGCTGGACGGCCTTGCCACCTTCCGTTCGTGGAGCGAGGTCGACTGGGAAGAGGCAGAGGGCAGGGCTGGCGCTGCGGAACAGGAACGACTGCGACTCGTGTCGGGATCTTCTGCGCTCGCCGAGGTCGAGCAGCGACTCGAGGAAAACAAGGCGTCCACTGATGAGTCCCAGACCGCCTTCCAGAAGCTGAGCGGGGATGTTCGCGTCCAGGAGGAGCTGCTGCGGCGCGCGACCGAGGCGCGGACGGCGGAGCAGCACTATCTGGCCACCGTGGAAGCATCACGCCTGACCGCAGCCCGCCTTTCGTTTGACCAGCTCAGGGAGCGGCTCGGCGAGAGCGTGCCCGACGCACCCGAAGCCTGTGCGGCCGCCGGTGAGTCGCTGACGGCCGGGCTGCAGTCGGCGATAGACCGGGTCGGGCGCGAGCTTGTCGGCCACGCCCAGCGGCTGATTCAGGCGATGACTGAGGTACGCCGCCGCTGGCCCGAGGCCACCACGGAGATGGACGCCAGCGTCGAGGCCCGCGACGAGTTCCTGGCGTTTCACGGCCGGGTGGCAACCGACGACCTGCCGCGCTTCGAGAGCGAGTTCAAGCGTCAGCTGAACACGAATACCATCCGTGAACTCGCGCAGTTCAACAACTGGCTACGCCGTCAGGCCGAGGAGATCCATTCCAGGGTGGATCGCATAAACGAGGCGCTGGGCGCCATCGACTACAGCCCGGGCCGGTTCATCCTGCTCGTCACTGAGCGCACGGTGAACACCGAGGTGCAGGACTTCCGCAGCGAGCTGCGGGCTGCTACCGACGATACCCTCTCGGTCGATGATGATCATTATTCCGAGCAGCGGTTCCTGGACGTGCAGCGGATCATCGAGCGCTTCCGCGGACGCGAGGGCCACGCAGACGCGGACCGTGCCTGGACCCAGCGCGTCACCGATGTCCGCTACTGGTTCACCTTCTCCGCGTCCGAGCGTGATCGCGAAACCGACGAGGAGTGGGAGCACTACCGCGACTCCGATGGCAAGTCGGGCGGGCAGAAGGAAAAGCTGGCCTACACGATCCTTGCTGCCTCTCTGGCGTATCAGTTCGGGCTCGAATGGGGCGTCGAGAAATCTCGTGACTTCCGTTTCGCCGTCATCGACGAAGCATTCGGCCGCGGCTCGGACGTGTCGACCCGCTATGCGCTGGAATTGTTCGCGCGCCTGGGCTTGCAGTTGCTGATCGTGACTCCGCTCCAGAAGGTGCACGTGATTGAGCCGTATGTCCGCGCCATCGGCTTTGTCGACAACCCCGCCGGGAACTACTCGCGGCTGCAGACTCTGACGATCGAAGAGTTCCGCGAACATCAGGCTGGTCACCCGGCGTGACGGCCTGGACGACGGTTTCGGACATCCGCGCCCGGGTGCGCAGACGCTGGGATGACGGCTCGATCCTGACCGCGCTGGCCCTGGAGTCGCCGTTCCCCGTCATAGACGTGCCGCTGCGCGGGCCTCGACCTGGCGGGATCGGAGACGACATCGAGGCGGTCCGCGTGTGGATCGCGGCACTGAAGGCCGGTAGCCACGACGGTGTCTGGTACACGCTCCGATACTCGCCAGTCGGCGGCCGACTGATCGGCCGTAACGAGCTGCCGACCCGCGCCGTCGTCGAGTCATACGAGCAGGCAGCCGCGCTGACGGGGGTCGCCGAGAAGGTCCGGGCCTATCGGGCCGTGCTATCCGCCGTCGCCAGCGAGCCAGTCATCGCGGCGTGGGTTACGGCAAATCCCCTGCGGGCGCTTGAGGTCAGCGCATCGTGGCCAGCCCTCTTGTCCGCGTACGGCTGGCTGAGCGCCGCACGAGGCGGCGGGCATTACCTGCGAGAGATCACCGCACGCGGAGTTGACACGAAGTTCGTGGAGCGCCACCGCCAGCTACTCGCCCAGTTGCTCGGCGTTTCCTCGACCGCATCCGGCTTTCTCACCGCGCTGGATTTGCGCACCAAGCCCGACACGCTTCGGATCCGGCCCGATCCCTCGCTGGGGATTGCCTCCGGGCTGTCTGATCTCACGGTCAGGGTGGCCGAGCTAGCCTCACTGCCCGTCAAAGCGAAGCGAGCGCTGGTCATCGAGAATGAGATCACGTTCCTCAGCGCTCCGGTCCCCCGCGACGGAGTCGCGTTCTGGGGCAAGGGCTTCGAAGTCGATCGCGTCGGCGCCCTGCCCTGGCTGGCCGACGCCGACGTCATCTACTGGGGCGATCTCGACACCCACGGCTTCGCGATCCTGAATCAGCTGCGCGCCTGGCTACCCAGCACACGGTCGCTGCTCATGGACCGCCAGACGCTGCTAGCGCATCGTGACCGATGGGTCAACGAAGCTTCGCCCGCCATTTCCCGGCTGGATCGGCTCACCGCCGATGAACAGGCGCTGTACCAAGACCTGGTTACTGACCGCCTCGGGGAACGCATCCGGCTCGAGCAAGAGCGCATCGACTGGAGCTGGGCAGCCGGGCGACTTGCCGATCAACTCCTGTAGCCCTGAGCGTTCGTCGCTGCTCCGTCACCATACATTTCTGAGCGAGAACTCACCCGTCAGCATGCATTGGCCTATTGGCGCGCTCCCCCCTCGGACACATCATGCTTTATCGGTATTTGATAGTTCGCTTCACGTCCCGCCATCAGCCGCTTTCTCGCCCCTGAGACCTGAGCCTAGCTGCCTGTGGGTTCGTCAGCCGGTCTCGGCGTTTCGCCCGAGCGGGGACAGCCTGCCCGCGCGCATTTGGGAGCGATCCGCCAAGGTGTCAATGACTGCGGATCGGCGTCGGCATCGTTGCAGCTGGCACCCAAGCACAGGTGAACAGTCTGCGGCTAACTGTGTAGTCCTGGGAGTGCGGCTCCATTAAGGCGAGCTTACTCGCCACAACATGATATTATGCCTGCTATGAGCGGCGTTAATCAATCGGTCGTGCCGCTCGCGGTCGCGCGAGGACTGCGAGTGCTCGGCGAGCATGTGTCCACCTGGCGCAAGCTGCAGCGGCTGACTGCTGCCCAGGTGGCCGAGCGCGCAGGCATCAGCCGAGACACGCTGCGGACCATCGAACACGGCACGGGTACGGCATCCACCGAGAATCTGCTCCGAGTCCTGCGCGTCCTCGGAATCCTGGACCCGGTGATCGCTGCGTCTGACCCGTACCAGACTGATGTCGGCAAACTCCGCGCCGATGAGACTCTGCCGAAGCGGGTGCGTTAGCAGTGGCCGGGCGGGAAGCCGTCGAAGTCACGGTAGAGATCGACGGTCAGGAGTTCATCGCGGGCACACTCTGGCTCCACGAGCTGCGTGCCCAGAGCAGCACCTTCCGCTACGCCGACTCCTACCTGGCCAGCCCTGTCAGCTACGACCTGGACCCGGTCCTGCCCAAATCTGCTGGCATCTTTCAGTCCGCCTCTGGGAAGCCACTTTTCAGTGCGTTCGCGGACACTGCCCCAGACCGGTGGGGCAAGAACCTCATGCGCCGCGAAGAGCGCGAACGCGCCGCTGCGGCGCACAGCACGGCGCGCAGCCTCCGCGATGCGGATTTCCTCCTCGGCGTGCGGGACGACGCCAGGCAAGGAGCCATCAGGTTCCGGCGCCCAGGTACACGCGCCTACTACTCCACGCATCGTGGCGCCGTGCCACGCCTGATCGAATTGCCCCGCCTGCTGCACGCGGTTGATCATCTCGACGACGACGCCGACAGCCGTGACCTGAGGGACCTGATCGACGCCGGGAGTTCGCTCGGCGGCGCCCGGCCCAAAGCTGCGGTCATTGACTCGTCAGGACAGCTCGCGATCGCGAAGTTCCCGCGCTCGGACAGCGATGAGTGGGACGTCGCCGGCTGGGAGGAGGTAGAGCTCCGTCTAGCCCGTCGCGCAGGCCTGACGGTCAGCGAATCTGTACTCAGCGAGGTCGCCGGACGCCACGTCCTCGTGGTCCACCGCTTCGACCGGTCTGCCGGCCGACGCGTTGGCTTTGCCAGCGCCCTCACTTTGCTCGAGGCGACCGACGGCGAGCAACGTAGCTATCTGGAGATCGCCGACGTGATCGAACGGCACTCGCCGACGGCTACCGCTGATCTGCGGGAGCTATACGGCCGCATCGTCTTTTCTATTCTCACCGGCAACACCGATGACCATCTGCGTAATCACGCCTTCCTGCGCCAAGGCCGCGGATGGACCCTGTCTCCCGCCTTCGATCTGAACCCGAACCCGGACCGGCCTGACAGGCTCAGCACAGCTATCGACCTCGACGACACCACTGCAGATATCGCAACCGCACTGTCAGTCAGCGGCTACTTCCGTCTATCTCTCGCCGAAGCTCGATCAGCGATCGCATCCATCTGCAATGCGACCACCAGCTGGCGGAGCGAAGCGGCAGCCCTCAACCTGCCCTCCCAGGAAATCGACCGGATGGCGGAGGCATTCGAGACGGAACAACGGCGAGCCGCAAGCAACATTGAGCCCTAGTCCGGCGTCCGGAAGCGCCCAGTGTCAACAGTGGAGCGCGCGGCGCGCTGATCTGAGCCATGCGTCGGCATCTTGCCCGTGAAATGCATGTCGGTAGATCGACCTCCACCAGGCGAAGCGGTCATCCGGTCGGCAACCCGCCGCCGCGCAGCCTACGTTTCTGATTGACCGCAGCCGTGGCCGCCTAGAGGTGGCCACGGCACTGCGGGCAGTCGGCTTAACAGTCCGCACACTCTCCGATGTCTACGGCAAGGAAGCCGCGCAGGAGACCCAGGACACCGACTGGATACGGCTCGCAGCGGACCGGGGTGGGTTGTCCTGTGCCGGCCGCCGTGTCGTTGTCGGCCCGCAGGGCAAGCCGAATGCTCATACAGGGCGCACCGGTCTAACCTCACCGGCATGATGACCATCGCCGGTCTCGGCGGAACTCTCGGGAACTTCGCCGCTGAGTGGGGCTCGCACCCGGCCCGAGCAAGAGCTCACGCGTCAGCAGACGTAGGTAACCTAACGGTAGCTACCGGGCTAACTGTGCTGACCGCTGTTAATTCACAGCCTTGACAGCCCCAGTTCAGCGCCGACAAGGAGATCACGTGACCACTGACACGACGGCACGAGTGACCGTAGCGATGGCCAACGGCGTCGCCGACGTGCGGATGAACCGGCCGGGCAAGCGCAACGCGCTCGACCTGGCGATGTTCGAAGCCCTGGTCACCACCGGTGAGCGCCTCAAGACGGCGCCGGGGCTGCGGGCGGTCGTGCTCTCCGGCGAAGGGCCCGACTTCTGCGCCGGCCTGGACTTCGCCGCCTTCCAGGCCATGCGCGGCGGCGAGCGGCTGTCGGCGCTGGCTCAGCTCCCCCCGTCCGATGGACCCGCACAGGCGACCGGCCAGCGCGCGGCGTACGTCTGGACCGAACTCCCCGTTCCCGTCATCGCGGCCGTCCGCGGCAATGCGCTCGGCGGCGGCCTTCAGATCGCGCTCGGCGCCGACGTCCGGCTCGTCGCAGCCGATGCCCGGCTGTCGGTCTTCGAAGTTGCCTGGGGCCTGATTCCCGACATGACCGGCAGCCAGATCCTGCCTGGGCTCGTCGGTCGGGACGTCGCGATGGAGCTCACCTGCACCGCCCGCATCGTCAGCGGGCAGGAGGCCGCCAGGATCGGGCTGGCGACCAGGGTCGAGCCTGACCCGCTCGCCGCTGCATTGGCGCTGGCACGCGAGATTGCCGGCCGCAGCCCGCACGCAGTCAGGGCTGCGAAGCGACTGCTGAGCATGGCCGGACACACCGACCTGGCCACTGGGCTAGCGGCTGAGCAGCAGGAGATCGGCGCGCTGATCAGCAGCGCTAACCAGGCTGAAGCGGTCGCCGCGCGATTCGAGAAACGTAACCCCCGGTTCGCCGACCTCTGAGAGATCGGCCCGCAGGTCAGCGCGCTCGGTCGTGAAAGCCATAACCGGACGGGGACGTGGCCCGGTCCCGTGCGCCCGGGCGTGACGGGACCACCTGTCGCCCGCTCCGCCATTCGCGATCGCCGAGTGGGCCGGCGGCCCGTCGTCTGCGTCATCCCCGCTGAACGGAACGGACGGCCTCGGCCTGCCCGCGAGTAGCTCCAGCGCTATGCAGAGGCCGGGCTTCGGCGACGCGTCGTGCTGTTAGGGCCGGACCCCGAACAGATCAGAGGTCTCCCGTAAGCGCCGTCGGCCCGACGAGAACAAGCTCACTCGAACCGCGCTAGTTTCGCGGCCGCACACAGAAGGCGCGGAGATCACAGGCCACCCCCTCGACGCGCCGTAAACGTCACCGCGACACTGACACCCCAGGGAAACCCCGCCTGCACTGTCCAGGAGTCAACCTCCGGCATCTTGGCGACGATCTTCTCCATGTTGTCGGCAATGGCGGGGATCGCGGCCAGCACCTTGCCTGGCAATGCCTCTTGTTTCTCCTTCTTCTGCCTGCGCCGCTGGCGGACATGCGCGGAGCGCGAGATCGGATGCGCATCGAACGGCTGAAGCCAGTCATCCTCATCAGCGGCAGTCAGATCCCTACCGAGCGCAGCGACGGCGGCCAGTTGGTCTGCCAGCATGTCGCGAGCGTTGTCCGCAGTAACCTCTCCGACCGGCTGGATGCCGCTATCGCCGTCCGGACCGGCCGTCATCGCGATCTCCCTCCGCCGCGGGCGCGGCACGTTTCATGCGCCGCAGGGCGCCGAAACGCTAGCAGTCGACGCCATGACCGGGCCGAACTATCCCGCTATCTATCTCGTTAAGCCAGGTGTTGACGCGTCGGGCTGACAGTCCGGGTTATCGGACTGCCACAAGGCGCGGCTGCGGATCCGGAAGGGGAGCGCCGACCGCCCGGAGGATCGCAAAAAGCGCGTCGAGTTCGCGCCGCGTGCGCTCGAGCTCGCTCTGCATGCGTTCGTGCTCGGCCTCCAGCACCGCGATACGCGCCTCGGTCTGTGGGGTCGTGTCCTGCATGGTGCTGACCTCCAGTCAGGGCTGGTTTGCTAGTCCGTCGCAGCGCTCGCAGCGCACACGACGTCTTGCATTTGCAACGGCGAGCTTGTGCTGGGTGACAACTCGCGCGCCCCCGCGGCTCGAGTCCGGGCGCCAGCACATGACTAGCCGGAACCGGTCTGGCAGCACGGGCCAGATCAGAACCGGCACTAGCGTCTGCGGCTGCCACGGACGTCCTTGTCTTGCCTGCCCGGCCGCGCCAAGGTGCGGCATCTTTGTGGCGCCTGGTAACGCGCCTGCTGTACGCTTATTGACGTACTTACTGTACGGTAGTCACCGTACAGTAAGGGTCTCTGATCAGTCAATCTGTCGGACCGCCGGTGATCGAGAACAGGCTAGGTTGGTGGCTATGACGGCGCGCGCTGGGGGACAGGAGCGAGACATCCCCGGCGGGCGGCCGCAGCAGGCCACTGCTTCGCTGACCGCCATCAATCCTCTGCAGCGACTAATCCGGGAGCGGCTGACCGAGCGCGACTGGTCCTACGGCGAAGTCGCTCGCCGCGGCGGGTTGCCGCGGTCAACGGTTTACACGCTCGCCACGACCCGCAACCTGGTACGGCCGCCCCGCCCGGCCACAATCGATGCACTTGCCAGGGGCCTCGACGTGCCGGTCTCCGCGGTCCGGGCCGCCGCCGCCGAGTCCACCGGGCTGCACTATTACGACGAAGCCCTGGCCGCACGGGAGCCTTCTGGCGATCAGGCGCGAGAGCTACTGATCGCCAGCATCGACGAACTGACCGCGGAGGACCGACGCCATGTGGCCGCGCTCGTCGAATCCCTGCGGAAGAAGAGCTCGCAACAGCCCACCGAAGGGTGACGACCGGAGCGATACCGCTTTCCCTTCGGTCGTTCCAAGAGTCGTCCGGCACTTAGGGACCGCCTTCCTGGTGACGTCCGATGGGCCAGCTCGCCGGCACCCCGAGATGCTCGGCCAGTTCCTCATAGGGATCCTCGGGCACCACCAGCCGGGCGACGCGCAACACCGCCCGGGGATCCGCGCCACGGGGCCGCAGCACGTACACCGTGTCGTTGTCTGAGCAATGCGTTACTACGAGGCGGTCATGGTCGGCGACGACTATGGGCCAGCTGACGGGCAGGCCGAGCAACTCGGCTAGGTCCCGGTATCTGGCCTCCGGCAGGACCAGGCGAGCGACCCGCAGGATTTCTGCAGGACTCGCATCGCGCGGCCGCAGCACATACACGGCGTCGTCCTCCTGGCATGCCGTCACGATGAGCCGGGCGTAGTCAGTTATGACGATGCGCGACCTGCCCGGCAGCGCAGGATTCCCGGAATTCGTACTCTCGCCGCATCCGGGGACGGCGGAGCCAGCTGGCCCGGCAGCGGCCCCGCGGCGACGGATGACGAACAGGGCCAGCGCTGCCAGCAAGACGACGCCGATGAGCAGGCCGAGAGCAAAGAGCAGCATCTTCACCCATGACGGCATGCCAGCGGAGGCCGCCATAGCGCTGCCGAGCGGCGCGCGATGACGCCGGCGGGGCTGCGGCGCTGGCCGCGGCGGAGATTTCGAATGCCTCTGGCCCGACCCTGACGGGGTCGTCGCCGGCGAGCGCGGAACGGTGAGCACGGTTCCGGGGCTGATCACGTTCGGATCACCGCCGATGATCAGCCGGTTGGCCATGTACAGCGCCCGCCAGCCACCGGGCAACCCGAGCGCGGCGGCAATGCCCGACAGAGTGTTCCCGGCCGCTACTTTGTACCGCAGCGAGGCCGTCTGGCCGGGCACGACGAGAACAGCGCCGGGGTGAATCAGATTGGGATCTCGCCCTAGGCGGGCCCGGTTGGCTGCGTACAGCGCCCGCCAGCCGCCAGGAACGGCGAGTGCGGCCGAGATTCCGGAGAGCGTGTCTCCGGGCTGAACGACATACGTCGGCGTTGACTTCGCGGTCGCTAGGGGCGCCGCGACGCTTACTGCATTGGTCAGGATGACCTCGGTACTACTCGCGATGCGAGTGTCCGCCTGGGTCATGCTGGCGGATCCCGTCGGGGCAACCACCAGCATTGTCAGCAAGATGCTCCAGGCGAACACGACGCACGCGGACTTCGTCCACATACGCACAGTGCTGCCACTTTCCTTCCACAGGGATCAGCGCCGGACGCTCCGTTCCGGACGCTGAGGACGCGAACCGGTTGGGGAAGGAAAGGACTTACGCTGGCGGCACCTCCGGCAGGTAGCAACGCCAGATCGGACGCAGCGTGGCACGACGCGCCAGCCGCAGAAGAAGAAGCATCATCAGGCCGATCAGGGCTGCGGCGCTGGCCCGCTGCATGCCCCCGCCGGCCGCACCGCCGACACCGCTAGCGCCAGCTGAGCCGGTTGTACCGGTTCCTGGGCCGGCCGGAAACCTGGGCAGCGGCGGGCTGGGCTGTGCTGGCACGCTGTCGTTCGGTGCGCCTCGTGCCGACAGCGCACCGGTAACCGACGCCGCGAGTGCTCCACGCGGCATGGCATTCCCGGTCTGCAGCGAGCGGTTCACGCCTGCTAGGTCAGCTGGCTTGGTCACCCGCACAACCGGCCCGTCGGCGCCGCTAGCCGGCTGGACAGCTGGCACGGCGGCAACCACGCCGCCCACGGCCTGCACCACCGGCCCCGCCACGCCGCCGACGGCCTGCACCACCGGCCCCGCCACGCCGCCCACGGCCTGCACCACCGGCCCCGCCACGCCGCCCACGGCCTGCACCACCGGCCCCGCCACGCCGCCGACCGCCTGCACCACCGGCCCCGCCACGCCGCCCACGGCCTGCACCACCGGCCCCGCCACGCCGCCCACGGCCTGCACCACCGGCCCCGCCACGCCGCCGACCGCCTGCACCACCGGCCCCGCCACGCCGCCCACGGCCTGCACCACCGGCCCCGCCACGCCGCCGACCGCCTGCACCACCGGCCCCGCCACGCCGCCGACCGCCTGCACCACCGGCCCCGCCACGCCGCCCACGGCCTGCACCACCGGCCCCGCCACGCCGCCGACCGCCTGCACCACCGGCCCCGCCACGCCGCCGACCGCCTGCACCACCGGCGCCACTGCGCCAGTCACGCCTGCGACTGCGCCGCTCGCCGCCGCGGTCGCCCCGCCCGACGACGGAATAGCCGATGCCAACGCGCCGATTGCTCCGGCAGCTGAGTCGGGCCGCTCGGGCCCGGCGGCGGGAAGCTGACCGAGCGCGGTCGTGACTGCCGCCGACACCTGAGCAGGTAATGCTCGCAGACTGGCGCCGACGGGCCCGCGATGAGGCTCGATGACGCGATCACGGGACTTGCGTGACCAGTCACGGCACCGGCTTGCGACGTGGCCGACGTGAGCTGCCCGGTGCTGGCTGCTGGAACAGTGGCGGCAGCCGGATCAGAGGTCAACGTCTCGCGGACTCGATCCGCCAGGCGTGCCGATTGCTCCGGCAGGCGAGTCGGGCCGCTCGGGTCCGGCGGCGGGAAGCTGACCTAGCGTGGTCGTGACTGCCGCCGACGCGTGAGCGGTAATGCTCGCAACTGGCGCCGACGGGCCCGCGATGGCGCACTCGATGACGCGCTCACGGGACTCGCGTGACCAGCCACGGCAACGGCTTGCGACGTGGCCGACGTGAGCTGCCGGCGCTTGCTGCTGGAACAGCGGCGGCAGCCGGATCAGAGGTCAACGTCTGCGGACTCGATCCGCCAGGCGTGCCGGGCGGCGGCGGCGCGGGCTGGGCTCCGCCGGAGCCGGATCCGGATCCGGATCCGGTGAGGTCACGCGCTCCGGCGGTTACTGCTGAGGCAACGGAACGAACGCCTGACGACACAACGGAAACAGCATTGCCGGACTGAGCGGCAGGTGATCCCGAAAGCACAGCCGTGCCGGTCGGACTGCCGGAAGGCGCCGCTGGCACAATCGCCGAGGTATCAGACGCGAGTGGCGGCGAAATGGTCGTCGCGGCGTGCGCCTGCCGCGAGAACAACACCATGAGCAGGAGGACGCCGACAGCCGCGACCGCGACCTGCACCGCTCGCACAGCGATGCGTCGCTGGATCGGCTGCGGCATATGCAGCTCCCACTCGCCCAATAGACCGCGGCTTCTACTTCCCACGATCAGCGGAACGAACCATGCATCCCACGGCTATCTAGGCGCCGCGAACACATACGACGTGGTGTTCGGTCACCACCGTACAGCGATTCCATGCCCTCAGCAAGCAAATCGCGGTAATTTGCGGTCGATACCGGACAGAGCGGCATCCCGCCGAGGTCCGGCGAGGCGGGCTGAGACCCCGGTTGCGGCTACTGACCGCTGCCGGCCTGATGGCGAATGGCGAAGATCGCTGCCTGCACGCGGTCCTGCAGGGCCAGCTTGGTCAGGATGCTGCGGACGTGGGTCTTGACGGTCTGCTCGCCGATAGCCAGATCCCTGGCGATCTGCCGGTTGCTATGGCCGCTGGCAATGAGCCCGAGCACCTCGCGTTCGCGCGGTGAGAGAGGCTCCAGCGGATCCGGCAGCGGTGGCGGCTGAGCGCCCGGGTGAGCTGGGTAACGAGTTCGGGGCTGAGGCTGGCCGCGCCGGCGGCGGCATCGCGGATGGCGGCGATGACCTCCTCGGCCGGGGCCGTCTTGAGTAGATAGCCGGTCGCGCCGGCCTGCATCGCGTGTACAAGGTTGTCGTCGTCGCCGGCGGAGGTGAGCACGACGACGGCAGGGCGGTGCGGCGCGTCGTGCAGGGCGGCGAGGACGGCGTGGCCGTCCAGGCCCGGCATGTACAGGTCGAGCAGCAGCACGTCGGGGCGGGTGGCGGCGACCACGTCGACCGCCCGGCGGCCGTCCCCCGCCTCCCCGGCGACAACGACATCTGATTCCTGGCTGAGCAGGTAGCACAGCCCGTCCCGGACGACTCGATGGTCATCGGCGATCACCACGCTGATCGTCATGGCACCGGCACCCGGACGGTGAGCGCTGCCCCGCGGCCGGGGGCGCTGTCGACGCACACAGTGCCTCCGAGCTCAGTGATGCGGTCCCGGATGTGGGCCAGTCCGGAACCCGGAGTGGACCGGTCCGGGTCGAATCCGCTGCCGGTGTCGCGGACGGCAAGCTCGATCTGCCCGTCCTCGCGGGTCATCGACACCGTAAGCCGGCGGGCGTTGCCGTGCCGGACGGCATTGGTACAGGCTTCCTGGGTGACGCGCAGCAGAGCGTGCTCAACCGGCGCGGGAACGGTGACATCGTCCAGGCTGTAATCAACGGTGACGCCGAGCCGGTCGTGGTAGGCAGTGCAGATCTGCTGCACGGCCGCTGCCAGCCCGGCACCGTCGAGTGCCGCCGGCCGTAGCTCCGCCAGCAGGGCCTGCATGTCGCGCTGTGCCTCCTCGCTGATGCGCTCGATCGCCCGGGCCTGCTGGTTGCCCGGATCGGCCCGCCGCATCCCGGCAGCGATCATCCGCAGGCCGAACAAGTGCTGGGAGATCGCGTCGTGAACCTCCCGCGCGATCCGCGCTCGCTCTTCGGCCCGCGCATCGCCGGCGGCTCGCTGCCGTTCGGCCGCCAGCGCGGAGCCGAGCTGACGGGTCATCGTGGTGAAGTTCGCTTCCAGCCGCCCGACCTCGTCCCGGCCGGAGACCGGCAGGGCGACGGTGTAGTCGCCGTCAGCGACCGCGATGGCGGCTCGTTCCAGGCGGCGCACCCGGCGGACGAGACGACGGGAGGACACCAGCCCGAACAGTACGCCGACCGGCACGATCACGATGAGCAGCGCCAGGGGCCCCGACAGCAGCTGGCTGGTCTCCCCGAGCTGCCCCAGCTCGCCCCAGGCGCGCACAGGATTGATGAACCGGGGCGACCACGGCGCCTGGATATAGACGTAGGCGACCGCTCCCGGCGCGGCGGCCGGCGATGCGCCGATGCGAGCGCGCCCCGTCGGCCAGACCGTCCAGAGCACAGTGCCGTACTGCGTGGCCAGGTTGCCCTGCTTCATGGAGCCTGCCACGGCATGGACGGCGATCGCCTGGGCCGCCGGGTTCGGAAGCTCGCTGGCCGCCGTCCGTCCGGGCCGGTACCGGGATGGCGCCGAGGACGCGACGACCCTGCCGTTGGCGTCGATCGCTACCGCGGCCGTGACTGCCTGGGTGCTGTCGATCCGGCCGGTGATCGCCGGAACGGCCAGCGTGCCGTCCGGAGACAACCGGGCCAGGCCCGGCTCTGCGGGCACGCCGGGATCGCCGAGTACCTTCCCGGCGGGCACGCCGCCGGGATAGCGGACCGCGAGCTGCTGGCCGTAGCTCCTCGCGGCGGCGTCGATCTGAGCCTGGAGCTGGGCGCCGTTCACCAGCGACGGCACTTGAAATCCAAGCGCAAGCGCCTCGACCAGCACGACCACGGCGACCGTGACCAGAATGTAGGACGCGATCAGCCGGCCCGATACCCCCTGCATCCTGCTTCTCCAGCGGTCCCGCACTCCCGCAGGCTACCCCGGCCGCAGCCGCGTACGGCTCCCCCCAAAGAGGGAGCCGCGCTCCCCCCGCTGCGTGACGCGCCTGCCGCTGCCAGCCGGGACGCTGGCTGCCATGAACACGGCGATCGAGACACATGACCTGTCCAAACGCTACCGGCGGGTTCGCGCGCTGACCGAGTGCACTGTGACCGTTCCCGCAGGCCGGATTTCAGCGCTGGTCGGGCCGAATGGCGCGGGCAAGACCACGCTGCTGCGGATGCTGGCCGGGCTAGCGAGGCCGACCGGCGGGACGGCAGCGGTGCTGGGCGGCGAGCCAAGGCAGGACCCGGCGTTCCTCGCCGAGATCGGGTTCCTGGCCCAGGAGATCCCGCTGTACCGGCGATTCACCGCCGAGGATCACATCAGGCTCGGCGCGCACATGAACCCGCGCTGGGACGCCCCGCTGGCCCGCACCCGGCTGGCGGAGCTGCGCATACCGCTCGACCGGCGGGTGGGCGCGCTGTCCGGCGGCCAGCGGGCCCAGGTGGGGCTGGCGCTGACCCTGGCCAAGCGGCCGCGGCTGCTGCTGCTCGACGAGCCGGTGGCGGCGCTGGATCCGCTGGCGCGGCGGAACTTTCTCGGCACGCTGATCTCGGCCGTGGCGGAGGCCGAGGGTGCCCTGACTGTTGTGCTGTCCTCGCACCTGGTCACCGACCTGGAGCGGGTGTGCGATCACCTGATCCTGCTGGCCGGGTCCCGGATCCAGCTGTGCGGTGACATCGCCACGCTCCTTGCCGAGCACAAGGTCCTGGTCGGGCCGCGCCAGGATGCCGCGGCGATTGCGCGAGCCCACACGGTCGTGCAATCGGTGACGACGGCCGGCCTGGCCAGCCTGCTGGTCCGCCTCAGCGGCCCGGTCGCCGACTCCGCATGCCAGGCCGAGGACGTGGCCTTCGAAGAACTGGTGCTGGCCTACCTGGGCGCTGGCGAGGCTGCCGTTGGCAATCACTTCGCGACGATCGGAGAAGATTCATGACCTGGGTTGTCTGGCGCCAGTACCGCATGCAAGGCGCGATCGCGGCAGCGCTGCTGGCCGCCTTCGCCGCGGTCGTGCTGGCGAGCGGCGCGCGGATCGCGTCGCGCTGGCACGCCATGCTCGCCTCCTGCGCGGGACACAGCACATGTTTGCAGCAGCAGCCGCCACTGGTCAGCCAGGCGGCAGCGGATGTTCTGCTCCTGCTCGGCCTGGCGGTCCCGGCCGTGCTCGGCGCCCTGTGCGGCGCGCCGGCCGTGGCTCAGGAGCTCGAGTCCCGTACCAGCGATTTCGCCTGGGCGCAGAGCGTCACCCGGACTCGCTGGCTGACCGCCAAAGCAGGCTGGCTGCTGCTCGTGGCCGCCGCCTGGGGCGGCGCGATCTCCGCCCTGATCACCTGGTGGTCCGGCCCGACCAACGCGCTGGCCGCCGACGCCTTCCCGCCCGGTCAGTTCGACATCCAGGGCATCGTGCCCGTCGGCTACGCAGTCTTCGCCATGGCACTCGGCATCGCCAGCGGCACGGTGATGCGCCGGACCCTGCCGGCGATAGCCATCACGCTCGGCGGCTTTATCGCGCTGCGCCTGCTGGTCGCCGACGTCCTCCGGCCGCACTACCTGGCGGCGATCACGACCTACTACAACGTCTCGATCTACAACACGGGCCAGTTCACTCCGGCCGGGCAGGCCTGGCTGTTCAGCGAGGGCGCCGTCAGCCCTACCGGGAAAATCGTGCCGAGAGGATGGGGGACGCTGGGGGAGGGAGCCCTTCCGGCTCCCTGCCAGAAGATACTGAACGCGGCCACGCAGACGTCGAGCAAGTCCGGCCCGATGAACGCCATATTCTCCTGCATGCGCGCTCACGGCTGGCGCGGCATCGCCATCTATCAGCCCGCCAGCCGCTACTGGCCATTCCAGGGCATCGAGACCGGGGTCTACCTCCTGATCGCTGCGGCCCTGATCGCGGTCACGTTCCTCATCATCCGCAGGAGGGACGCGCAGTGAGCCCTCGCCCGGGACAGCTGTGCCGGCTGCCCGTCCGGCCCGGTCAGCCCGCCTGGGTCCCGGCGGCCTGGCTGACAAATCGCGACCGGCTGACGATGATGCGCTGCATCGTCCCCTCGCTGACTACTACCGGGTCGCTGCGAGACTCTGCGGGCAGGCGGTGAACTGCGGTGAAGCGGAACTCGAGCCGCCGACCGGCGACGTCAGTGAGCTCTGCTTCCACCTCGACCTCAGTGCCGAGGCGGGCTGGCGAGCCTGTGCTTTAGCTCCGCCGCGGTGCCGACCGAGGTCTGTCCGTCGGCCAGCGCCGCCGCGACCGCCCGGACCGCAGCTGCCTCGGCCAGTGCCAGCAGCCGCGGAGTCGCCAGCACGGGCACGTCGCCGCTGCCGATGGCGATGGCCGTGTCAGCCTCAGTCACGACAATCCTGACCGAGGACCGCAGGCCCGGCTGGAGATTCATGCCCGCACCCTAATCGTGCCGGCCGCTGTTGCGCTGCGATCGGGCCGCGGTCTGAGCCAGGTAACGGCCGTGCCCCCTGCCCGGAGGCAGGGGGCACGTCGCTTGACACGCAGGCTCAGCAGCCAGCCCGCGCCGGCGCTGACCGCGTGACGCCTACCTCGCGTTGCAGTCCTGGCGCGGCACCGGAATGGGATACGAGACGTCCGAGGCGCGTCGTCCGAAAGCCACGGCGTTGGCGAGGACCCCGGCGGTGACGGTCGTCGTATGACCGGGAGCGGTGACCGACGACCTGTCCGGGACGTAGTAGCAGCCGACAGGGAAGCCGAACCGGTATTGCGGAGCGAAGACGCCAGCGGAGACGTAGTAAGTGCCGTCGTTGTTGAAGATCGTCGTGTACAGCCCCGGAGCGGTCGGCATAGACCGACAGGGGACCGTAGGCAGGGCCGCACGTCTCGACCTGGTTGGCCGCGATGCTGGTCGTCTGGCCCGGCGGCGTGCATTGCGCGGAGCTGGTCGTGGTGGGGTGGCATCGGCGCCCCGGACGCGGCGCCGCACCCCGGCGACAACGTCCGAGCTGGTCGTCGTCGTCGTGGTGGTGGTCGTGAAAGTCGTCGTCGTGGTGACCGGCACCGTCGTGGTGACCGGCTGCGTGGTCGTCTCGGTCGTCGTGACCGGCTCCGTCACCGTGGTCGTGACCGGCTGCGTGGTCGTCTCAGTCGTGGTGACCGGCTGCGTGGTCGTCTCGGTGGTGGTCACCGGCGCGGTCACCGTGGTGGTGAACGGTATCGAGGTCGTTTCAGTGGTCGTGACCGGCACCGTCGTTGTCTCGGTTGTCGTGACCGGGACGGTTACGGTGGTGTTCCCGGTGGAGGTCAGGCATACTCCGCCCGAAATGCACGATGGCTGCGGCGATGCCTGCGCGCTCGCGTCCACAAGAATCGGGCCGACCATGACCGCCGCGAGTGCGGCGCAGCCGCCTAGAATGCCGCGGAGCTGTTTATTCTGAGGAATAAGAGTCATACCCGCTCGCCTTTCCTCGAACTCGGTATGCCGGATTTTTCCGCGTTGTCAGGAGACCTTTCATATCTCGAAAGTCGCGCGTCACCGCAGGTAGGCCTGATGCTAGCAGTTTCGATCTTGTCGATGGTCTCGGGCCAGCTACATCAGCTGATCAAACCCTGCACGGCATTTCCGCCGCCCTTCAAGGCGCTGCAGAGCCAATCCGGTTAAAATCCGATTGCTGTGCCAAATATGGACGGTGACTAATTCGCCTTTCCGGCGCGCGGTCAGCGGAGTCCTGGATTACGCTGGCGGCCCATGGGGGCCGCACCACTGGAATTGCAGGCTGGCCGGGGCGCGTGGTTAGGGCGCCTTCGGGCCGCCGTCGTCGGTACCGCGACCGGCGACTGGGCCGGGATGCTCGTCATCACCGCAGCAGGCGGCGCGCTGCGCTTCTACCGGCTCACAACTCCGCGCTCCCTGGTCTCGGACGAGTTCTACTACGTGCCGGATGCGTACGGAATCCTCCGGCACGGTGCCGAGGTCAACCACCGCCCCGGCGCCCCTCCCTGCTCCTGCACGGCAGCACGAACATCCTGGCCACCGGCGGCGAGTTCGTGGCTCATCCCCCGCTGGGCAAGATCCTGATCGCCGCGGGTGAGGGGATGTTCGGGCTCACGCCGTTTGGCTGGCGGTTCGCTGCCGCCGTCGCCGGGACGCTGGCCATTTTGATGACGGCCAGGATCGCGCGCCGGATGACCGGCTCGACGGTGCTCGGCTGCGTCGCTGGCCTGCTGCTGGCGGCCGACGGGCTGGAGTTCGTCATGAGCCGTACCGCGATGCTGGACATCTTCCTGATGTTCTGGATCCTCGCCGCATTCGGCTGCCTCATCGTCGACCGGGACAGGTGGCTGGCCCGGCTCAGTCTGCCTGCGGGTGGCAGCCGGTACTGCCGCGCGGCGTCCGCTGGTGGCGCGTCCTGGCCGGGGTTTGCCTCGGCCTGGCGTGCGCGACGAAGTGGGACGCCCTGTGGTACCTGCCGGCGTTCGCCAGCCTCGCGATCGCCTGGGACGCCGCCGCCTTCAGCCGCGCCGGGCTGACCCGGCCGGGCCTTCTGGCGGTGCGGAAGGCGGCGCGCTACCTGCCGGTGAGCTTCGGCCTCGTGCCGGCGGCTCGCCTACCTCGCCTCCTACAGCGGCTGGTTCGCCTCGAGCGTCGGCTATGACCGCAACTGGGCTGCCCTGCACGGCAACCACGTGCCGATCTGGTCGGCGCTGGACTCGTTCTACAACAACACCCGGCAGATGCTGCATTACGGCGTGGGCCTCATGGGCACCCCTCAGTCGCCCCCCTGGACCTGGCTCGCGCTGACCCGGCCGATGACGTTCTATTACAGCGCTACCAGCGTGTGCGTCCGGTCGCGGTGCACGCAGCACAGCGTGCAGCAGATCCTGGCCATCGGCACCCCTGCGATCTGGTGGGCCGCGATGGCGGCCTTGCTGGCCTGCCTGGCCTGGTGGCTGGCCACCAGGGACTGGCGGGCCGGCGCGGTCGTGCTGTGCGTGCTGGCCGGCTGGCTGCCGTGGATCTGGTTCGCCTGGCACGGCAACCGGGTCGTGTACTTCTTTTACGCGGTCGCTTTCGATCCGTTCCTCGTTCTGGCGATCACGTTGTGCCTCGGCCGTCTGGCCGCCCTCGGCCGCCGAAACTGGCGGCGAGCCGGCCGGGCTGTGGCGTGCGCCTACGTGGCCGCGGTGCTTGCCGATTTCGCGTTCATGTATCCGGTCTTGACCGCGGCCCGCATCAGCGAGGGCGCCTGGCTAGCCCGCATGTGGCTGCCCGGCTGGCGTTTGTGAGCTCCCCGCCCGATGCAGGCGCGCAGGCCGCGCGGCGAGCCGGAGCCGGGAGCAGCCGCCGCGCTGGCCGGCACGGCTCCTGGGCCTGGCCGGCAGCAGCGTCGATTCTCATCCTGGCCAGCCTGGCCGGCAGCGGGCTCACGCTACTCAGCGATGCTGCCTGCCGGGACAACGGCTGGAGCTCTCAGGTGTTCCAGCGCCACTGCTACTCCGATATTTACGCGCTCTACTCCGCTGAGGGACTGAGCGGCGGCCAGGTCCCCTACCTTGGTCACCACGTGGAGTACCCGGTTCTGACCGGCGCCGCCATGCAGGCCGCGGCGTGGCTGGTCCGGGGCGGCGATCCGGTCCAGGCCCGGGCGCTGCATTTCTTCTACGTCACCGTCATCCTGCTCGTGGTGGCAGCGGTGGCCGCCGTGCTGGCGGTCGCGCACGCGGCCGGGCCGGGCCGGCGATGGTCGGCCCTCCTGGTGGCACTCAGTCCGGCCCTGGTGCTGAACGCGTTCATCAACTGGGACCTGCTGGCCATGAGCCTGGCCGCCCTCGGGCTGGCGGCCTGGGCATCCCGGCGGTGTGTCCTCGCCGGGATCTTGCTCGGCCTGGCCGTTGCCGCGAAGTTCTACCCTGTCGTCTTCTTCGGGCCGATCCTGCTGCTGTGCCTGCGGGCGGGAAGGATGCGGGCGTTCTGGGTCACGTTCGCCGCGGCGGCCGGAGCGTGGCTGGCGGTCAATCTGCCGGTGGCGCTGGCCGCTCCGGCCGGCTGGGCCTGGTTCTACCGGCTCAGCGCGGAGCGGGGCGCGGACTGGGGATCCGTCTGGTATCTCTTCGAGGTGCGGCACTGGCCGGTCGTGGGCACGCTGTCCGCATCGGGCCTGAACCTCGCCTCTGGCATCGCACTGTGCCTGCTGTCCGCGCTGATAGCCGTACTGGCCCTGGCGGCGCCGCGCCGGCCCCGGCTGCCCCAGCTGCTGTTCCTGGCCGTGGCAGCCTTTCTGCTGGTGAACAAGGTGTGGTCGCCGCAGTATGCGGTCTGGCTCGTCCCGCTGGCCGTGCTGGCCCGGCCCCGGGTCGGCATCTATCTACTCTGGCAGATCGCCGAGGTCGGCTACTTCTTTGCCATCTGGGCGTACCTGATCACCGCCCTGGGCACGCCCGGCACTAGCGGCGGCATCGACGCCACTCTGTACTTCGCGGCCCTGACCGCCCGCTTCGACGCCGTGCTGGTACTGGCCGCCTTTGTCGTGCGGGACGTTCTGCACCCGGAGCATGACCTGGTCCGCGCTGACGGAATCGACGATCCGGCCGGAGGAGTCCTGTCCGGTACCCCGGACGTGCGGGTACTCCGGCTGCGTCATCCGCTGCGTTCCCCGCGGCGCGAGGCCGCGGTGCCCTGAGCACTGCTCCCGACCGCAGGCGAGTTCAGAACCGGCGCAGCCGGACCCTGGTCACTGCGTGGTCGGCCGCCTTGTGCAGGACCAGCGTGGCCCTGACCTGGGTCGGCTGAATGTTCTCGATGAGGTTGACCTCGTTGATGGTCGTCCAGACCTCGGTGCCGAACGCGTCGACCTCAGCGGCGCTCACCTCGGTGAGCCGCCGGAAGGCGGAGTTCGGGTCGGTAAAGGCAGTGTCCCTGAGCGACCGCAGCCGGCCCAGGAACCAGTCCCGGATGTCATCGGGCCGGGCATCGACGTAGATGGAGAAATCGAAGAAATCCGCCAGCGCGAGCGAGCCCGCGGGGTCTTGCTGCAGCACGTTGATGCCCTCAAGGATGAGCACATCAGGCCGGTGCACGGTCTGCCTCTCGCCCGGAACGATGTCGTAAGCCAGGTGCGAGTAGACCGGAGCCGACACCTGCGGCGCACCGGCCTTGACCTGCTGGACGAACCGCAGCAGCGCCCGCCGGTCGTAGGACTCCGGGAAGCCCTTGCGGACCATCAGGCCGCGCTGTTCGAGCACGGCGTTCGGGTAGAGGAAGTTGTCAGTGGTCACCAGCGCAGTGCGCGGCTGCTGCGGCCAGCGCGCGATCAGCGTGCGCAGCACTCGCGCGGTGGTGGACTTGCCGACGGCGACACTGCCGGCCACGGCGACAACGAACGGAGCGGGCCGGATCTGCTCGCCGAGGAACGCTCCGACGGTCTCGCGCAGCCCGGCGCTTGCCTCGTAGTAAAGCCGCACGAGGCGGCTCAGTGGCAGGTAGACATCCTCGACCTCGCCAAGCCGGATCGGATCGGCATGCCCGCGCAGTTCATCAAGCTCGCCTTCGGTCAGCGCCATCGGAGTGCTGGCCCGCAGACTCCTCCAGGCCTGCCGGTCAAGCTCAAGGTAGGGCCCGGCACCGTCGCGACCAGTCACTGTCTCAACCTAAGGGACGGGCGCCCGCCGCCAGGGCAGCCGGGCAAGCCCCGGGCTCGGGTCGCTCGCGGAACGGGCCCCGGCTCAGAGCGTCAGAGCGCGAGCGGTGCCGTGAGCCAGCCGGCCGACAACTCAGGCTCCCTGCCAGCGCCGCCGATGGTGACCCGCAGCCGCAGCCGGTGCGGCGTCCGCCGCGACACGATCTCGGCCCGGTACTCCTGCGGTGAAACCCAGCCTGCGCTGACCGAGACTTCCGGGAACGGGGAATTCAGCCCGGCAAGCACCCCGTCAGCGAACTGCCCGTCCGGCACGTCGAACGGGTAGGTTTCGCCGCCGACCGTCAGGGTCAGCCTGCTGCCGCCGGCCAGCGGATCGATGCGGACGCGCTCGATCCGGGCCGAGAACGGATCCCCGGTCCTGGCCGGCGACAACTCCAGCGATGCAGCCGGGCCGTGCCCGCTCGCCGTGACCCCGGCGACGGAGAGCTGGGCCAGGCGCTCCGCCAGCCGCTGATCAGCTGCGCCGCCGGGAAGCTCGCCGTCACGGAACGCCGGAAGCACGTGCGCCCAGATGAGATCCAGCTGCTGCTGCATGTCGACGATTTGCGCCGTGCAGGCGATGACCGCGTCCTGATCAGGCAAGCACGATGGCGAACTGCCCGAACGCCCCGTCGGCCCGCTGCGCACCGTGCCGGCACATCCACATCTGGTACCCGTACCCCTGCCGCCAGTCCGGGTTGGCCTGCTGACGCGAGTTCCCGATCTGCGGCAGGCGGCAGTCGCCGACGAAGTCAGCGGGTACGAGCTGGGTCTCTCCCCACCGGCCGTCCTGCAGCATCAGCTGGCCGAGCCTGGCCACCGACTCGGTAGTGACGTGGAGCCCGGAGAATCCCTGATCGATGCCGTTCGCGGTGGTCAGCCACTCCGCCCGGCCGATGCCGAGCGGGTCGAACAGCCTCGGGCGAAGGTAATCGACCACCCGCTGGCCGGTCAGCGCCGTAATGATGTGCGACAACGCCAGCGGATTGCCCTGGTTGTAGGCGAAGACGCTGCCGGGCGGTTCCTCCGGCGCCAGGGCGAGGAAATTGCGGACCGGATCGGGCCCCATCGCCACGATCCTGGCCAGAGTTTCCTCCCGGTGCCCGCTCGCCATGGCGAGAAGGTGGCGGACACGAAGCTGCCTCAGGTGATCGGGCACCGGCTGCGGCACGAGGCCGGGAAGCAGATCGGCAACCAGATCCTCGGTCGACAGCAGGCCCTCGCCGATGGCGATGCCCACCGCCATCGCCAGGAACGTCTTCGACAGCGAGTAGAGCAACTGGATGTCGTCGCTGCGGTAGGGAGCCCACCAGCCTTCGGCTGCGACCGCGCCGTGGCGGAGGATCATGAGCGAGTGAAAGTCCAGCCCGGCGGCTCCGGCAGCGTCCAGGAACCCGATCACCCGGGCCGCGTCGACGCCCAGCTCCGACGGCGCCAGCCGGGCCAGCTCAGTCGTCATCATGCACCGTCCGTGACGTCGTCAGCCGCGCTGCGACGCAATGCGGTCACCCTTACTTCTACCGGACGCGTCCGGGCACAGCCGTCGGGATCGACTGGGAATAGCGGAACAGGTCATGCGGGTCATAGCGCTGCTTCACCCGGACGAGCCGGCGGAAAGTTGCTGCCGTAGTAGGCCTGCTGCCAGTTGGCGATGCCCTCATAGGGCCAGTTCTGGAATGCCTGGTCCTGGGTGAACGGCTGGATATAGCGCCAGGACTCGGCCATCCAGTCCAGCAGATCGTGCCGCAGGGTCCTCGGCGTGCCGTCGATCCACCAGACCGCGGGCCGGAGCAGCGAGGTGGAGTCCCTGTGCACGTAGGCCGTGGCTGCCGCGCCAACCTGGTTGACCTGGCCGCCACTCCAGCCCATCAGGCGGACCTCACCGTAGGCGTCAGGCCCGGTCGGGGCGTCCATAACGCGTGCGATCAGATTCTCGATGACGCGGCCGGGCAGCGGCTGACGGGTGAAGCGCGCGGCCTCGGCGAAGCCGTGCTTGGGCTGCGCGACCGACGGCCAGCCAGTTGATCTGCGCGGTCCAGTAATCCATGTCGCCGCTCACGTAGGCGCTCGGCGTCGCGGCCTGCAGAACTGGCTGCAGCAGCTCGCGCAGGCCGGTGACCGGCCCCTGGTAGGAACCGTCCAGGCTGAACTGCGGGAACAGCGCGCGGTCGTGACCGCCGGGCCCGGCGCCGAGCGGGCGCTCGCTGGTCAGCCCGGCGAAGCCGCTCAGTTCCGGCGGAGCGGTGAGCATCAGCCGGTCGAAGGCCTGCAGCGCCGCGGCGGCGCGCTCGGGGCCATTGAACAGCATGCCGAACACCGAGATAACCCGGCGCTTCAGCGGGACGAGGCGGAAGGTCAGCCCGGTGGTGATGCCGAAGTTGCCTCCGGCCGCGCCGCGGAGTGCCCAGAACAGGTCGCTGTGCTCGGTCTCGCTCGCAGTGACCGTCTGGCCGGTGGCCAGCACCATCCTGGCGGACAGGAGACGATCGCACGTCATCCCGGCCCACCGGCTGTTGTCGCCGATACCGCCGCCGAGGGCCAGCCCGGCGACGCCCACGCTCGGGCAGGTCCCGATCGGCAGCATCAGGTCGCCGCCGCGCAGCGTCGCGAGCAGGTCTTCGTTCAGCGCCCCGGCCGCCACGGTGATCGTCTCGCGGCGGGCATCCACGCCGACCTGGTTCAGCAAGCCCGTCTTGATCAGGAGGCCGCTGGTCGACGAGGCACCGATGTAGTTGTGGCCACCGCCGCGCACAACCGGCTGTACCCCGTACTCGCGGCACCAGTTAACGCAGGCCGTGATGTCGGCCGTGGAGGCGCACCGGGCGATGGCGACCGGCAGGATTTTCTCGTACCGGTCGTTGGCCGGCAGGTTCTCGGCCAGGTACCCGGGCTGGCCGGGCAAAATCAGACGGCCGGTAAGCTGCCGGGCTAGCAGTCGCAGCGGCGGCCGGGCCTGTGCCTGTGCCGCGGCCAGCAGCGCCGGACCGCCGATCCCGGCTAAAGCGGACGCCGACGTGGTCCGCAGGAAATCACGGCGCTCCATCGCTGCCCCCGGTCGCTCATGCCGTCGCGGGCGAGACGACGCTCTAGCCCGCTGACCTGGCAAGTCTCGCCTACGGAGCGCCTGCAGAAGGTGAGCCCGCCGCGGCCGGCGTGTCCACCGGGCCCGGCGGCCGATTCAGTCGCGGCCGGAAGCGGCGAGTACGGCGCGCAGCATCGCCCGCATCCGCCCCTGATCGCGCGCGCCAGCGGGCTCAGAATGTCCTGCTCGATCTGTGCTGTTCACGCCGCTGGCCTCGGCCGCCACGGCCGACGGGCGACGGGACGAAATAGCGCGGCGAGCCCGGCCACGGTTAGCCTTACTTCAGGGCGCGGCCGAGCTGGAGGCAGGCATGGCACAGGTGGGCTTCACCTCGCGGAACACCGAGATCGGCGGCCTGAAGTTCCACTACACGGACTGGGGCGGCGACGGCCCGCCGCTGGTCATGCTGCACGGGCTGACCGGCCACGCCCGGACCTGGGATCACACGGCCGCCGCGCTGACCGACCGGTACCGGGTCCTGGCCCTCGACCAGCGCGGCCACGGCGACAGCGAATGGGCGCCGCAGTACGGTCTCGCGCCGATGGCGCAGGATGTCCTCGGCTTCCTGGACGCTCTCGGGCTCACCGAAGTGACGCTGATGGGCCTGTCCATGGGCGGGCTGGTCTCGTTCGTCTTCGCCGCCGCTCACCCTGACCGCGTGACGCGCATGGTGATCATGGATATCGGACCGGAGATCGCCCCGGCAGGCGCGGCGAACGTGGCCAGCAGCCTGGCCGCCAACGACACCTTTGCGTCGAAGGACGAGGCGTACGCCCAGGCACGCGCCGCTAATCCAAGGCCGGCGGACGCGACGCTGCGCCATCGCGTGTCGCACAACCTGCGCCCGTTGCCCGACGGCACGCTGACCTACAAATACGACAAGGCGCTCCGCAGGCCCGGCGCGCTTTTCGACCACACTCAGGATGAGCTCTGGGCGGCGTGGCGGGCGGTGAGATGTCCGGTGCTGCTGGTGCGCGGCGACGACAGTGACGTTCTCGCTCCGGAGACCGCGCAGCGCATGGTAGCGGAGAACCCTGGCGTCAGCTTCGCCAGCATTCCGGACTGTGGTCACAGCATCACGCTGGACAGCCCGGACGGCCTGCTCAAGGTGATTAGTCCGTGGCTGCCGGATGCCGCCGTGGACAATTCCGGATAACTTTCCCTGCGGCGGTGCCCGGGATGATCGTGCCGCGGTCGCGCGTTGACGCTTGAGGGCGGCACGCCCGCGACCCGCGCGTTCGCCATGCGCAGGCCGCCAGCGGCCAGGCCCGTCTCAAGGCGGCCGAAGCTTAAGGAACGGCGGCACGCGCTCTGCGTCTCGGCCACCTGGTCGCTGACAACGACGGAATCGAGTGCCTTCGCCTGCCAGCTATTGTCCGCGAAGGTTCTGGTGCCCGCTGACCATGCGACAACGAGGAAGTGGGGCTCTGATGAGTGCGGTGAACGAGGACGACAGCATCCTCGCGGCCGAGTCTGAGCAGGCAGCACGGGAGGGCCGGTCGAAGGGCAGCCGGGTCCTCTTCGGGGTCGATGGCTGGACCGGGCACCCGCTGACGGCACTTAGCGTCCTCGCCGCCGGCGTCGTCTGGGTCTGCGTGAGCATCGCGTTCGGCTTTCCGGGTGCGTGGGAACGCGCCTTTCAGACCCTGGTCGCCGCGATCACCCTGGTCATGGTGTTCGTGATTCAGCACACGCAGGCCCGTCACCAGGCCGCCACCCAGCGCAAGCTCGATGAGATCCTGCGCGTGCTGCCGGATGCCGATAACGCCCTGCTCGCGCTCGAGCACGCCTCTGACGAGGAACTGCGGGCCACCCGGCACCAGCACGAGCGCATCAGGCAGACTGCTATCGAGGCGGACGCTGACCGCGCCGCCTTGTAGCGTCCGCGTATTCCGCCGGTCAGCGACCGGAGCCGGACGGATGTGGCCAGTTCAGCGCGGAGAGGATCATCAGATGAGCGCCGACTTCCCCAGCGGGCCAGCCGCTGTGCCCACTGGCCTGCACCACGTCCGGCTCACGGTGACGGACATCGACCGTTCCCGTGACTTCTACGTGCACGTCTTCGGGTCACAGCCGGTGGCGGACTTCAGCCACCTGGCCGGCGATGCCGCCGCGCGGTCAGATCCAGGGCGGCTCTTCGCCGGGTGCATTTTCGCCTTCGGAAGCCAGCTTCTGGGTCTGCGGCGGGCCGCGCCGGCCGGAGACCGCTTCGACTCCGAGCGGGTCGGCCTCGATCACCTCAGCCTGGCGGTCAGCTCGCCGGAGGTGCTGCACACCGCCGCCAGCCGGCTGGCGAGCGCCGGGATCACTCATGGCGAGGTACGCGAACTGGCCGGCGCGGGGCTGGTCATCCTGTCCCTGCAGGATCCCGACGACATCAACCTCGAACTGGTGGCTCAGCTGCCGCACTGACGCGGCCCGTCCGAGGTGACAGGCGCCGCAAGTCGTGCTTGAGGAACCGGCAATGTCGGGAAACGGCTACGCAATCCCGCAGTAACTGACAGGTCAGTACGGTCTGACCCAGGAGCGCTACCTCCCTCCGCGACCGGGCCGGGTGACCGATGACGACTGACGTGAGCCTGTACGACTTCCTCAGCGGTGATCGGCTGCCGCTGCGCACTATCACTGCCGCGTTCTACAAGAAAGTGCAGGCCGACGATCTGCTCGCGGCCTACTTCGACGGCGTCGACCTCGACCGCCAGGCCGCCATGCTGGCTGAGTTCCTGGCCATGGCCTTCGGCGGACCGCACGCCTACGCCGGACGCGACCTGCGGACGGCGCACGCGAGCCTGCCGGGCCTGAACGACGCGCATTTCGACCGGGTCGTCGGCTATCTGGCCGGCACCCTGCGCGACTTCGGAATCAGCGAGGGCGACGTCACGACCGTCAGCGCCGTCGCCGAGACCGTGCGGAACGACGTCCTGAACCGATGACCGGCGCGCCGCCCCGATCGGTGTCGTCCTGCCATCCGTGTCGTCCTGACATCCGCGTCGTCCTGAGATCCGCGTCGTCCTGAGAAAGGCGCCAGGTGGATATCGCCCGCCTCAAGAGCAGCTTTGCCCGGATAGCGATGCACGGCGACGAGGTGCCGCTGCACTTCTACGCGGATCTGTTCCTCAAGCACCCGGAAGACCCGCGACCTGTTCCCGGTCTCGATGCAAGCGCAGCGAGCCCATCTGGCCGAGGCTCTGGTGACGATCGTCTCCGGCGTCGGCGATGCCGACGGTCTCGCGGCGTTCCTGCGCGACCTCGGCCGCGGTCACCGCAAGTTCGGGACGCTGGCGCCGCACTATGACGCCGTCGGCGAGAGCCTGCTCGCCACCTTCGCGTTCTTCTGCGGCGACACCTGGGACGCCGGGCTCGAGGCCGACTGGCGGAGCGCCTATCAGCTGATCGCGAGGCGTGATGACAGCGGCAGCCGAGGCCGACGAGCAGCTGAATCCGGCGTACTGGACGGGAACTGTGATGGCCAGGGAACGGCTGGCGTTCGACGTGACCGCGCTGACCGTCCGGACGGAGCCCCGGCTCGATTACGTCGCCGGCCAGTCGGTGGCCATCGAGTCGCAGGCCCGCCCGCGGCTGTGGCGGTACTACTCGATGGCGAACGCCCCCCGGCCTGACGGAACCCTGGATTTCCACATCCGGCTCATCGACGGCGGCGCTGTCAGCATGGCGCTGACGGATCCCGGCGCTGTCGGGGCGCGCCTCAGGATCGGCCCTCCGGCCGGCGTCCTGCGGCTCGACACCGCGTCCCGGCGTGACGTTCTCATGGTCGCCGGAAGCACCGGGCTCGCCCCGCTCAAGGCGATGCTGGAGCAGCTGGCCGCCGCTGCCGGAGCCGCCCGGCGTGCACCTGTTCTTCGGGTCGCGGACGGCGGACGGACTGTACGACCTGCCGAGCCTGGAGAAGCTCGCGGCCGGGAGCCGGTGGCTGACCCTGGTGCCCGTAGTGTCGGCGAACCGCCCGCTGGCCGACGTGGTGGGCCAGTACGCGGACTGGTCGCGCCAGGACGCCTATCTTGCCGGGCCATCGCGGATGGTCACGGACTGCGCGGCCCGGCTGGCGGCGGCGGGAACGCCGTCAGGCCAGATACACATCGAGGACTTCGGCTGGAGTGAGCCATGACGACGGACGCCTGGTACGACGAGCAGCATCGGCTGACTCCTGACCGCGTGCAGTCAGCGATTTTCCCGCTGACCCGGTGGGGGCGGCACGGTTACGAGGAGGAGCCCGTGCGCGCGTTCCTGGCCGACGTGCACGCCGAGATGGTCCGGCTGATGAACGAGCGCGCGTCACTGTGGCAGGAAGTCCAGCGGCTCCGCCGCCGGATTCTCGGCAAGGAGAACGGCAACGATGCCGTTCTGTTCGGCAAGGACGACGCGCACGTCCATGCTGTGCGCATACTGTCCAGCGCGCAGCGCACCGCCGACCGCTACGTCGCCGACGCCCAGGCCTACAGCGGCCGGCTCACTGAGGAAGCCAGGGTCCGCCGCGACGAGATTATGGGCCAGGCCCAGCAGCACGCCGACCTGCTGCTGGATGAGGCGCGCACCAAGGCCCGCGCGGCGGCGGTGGCGGCGATCGACCACGACGGCCTGCCACCGCAGACCGACCAGGAGCGGCGCGCCGTCCAGGCCGAGCTTGCCTACCTGCGCACGTTCGGCGAGGTCTACCGGCAGCACCTGAAGATCTACACCGAAGACGTGCTGCGGACGATCGAGGACTGGGAGGCCAGGGAGCGCGCGGCCACCCGCGAGATTCCGCGTGGCGGCAGCTGACTCAGCCCGCTCCCTGACGCTCGCGCCGGGCGAAGTAGCACATCATGCTGTCGCCCTTGACCGCGCCCTGAATAGGAGTGACGAGCTCGTTGACCCAGGGCGGGCAGGCCGCCTTCTCTCCGTGGCCGCTGACAATCCAGCCCTGCGCGCCGAGCAGGTTCGCGGCGCGCAGCAGGCCGTGACACCCGTCCAGCAGACGCGGCTTGGAGCTGTCGACAAAGATGCAGACTGCCGGAGCGGGCCCCACGGTATGCACGACATAGATATATCCGTACTCCCAGGCACTCATCAGGCTCGGCTCCTCGCTCACCACGGCAGTCACGTCCCGGCAGATGCGGGCATCTCATCTTGACCGGCGCGGGCAATCGCCGCCACTTCGGAGCGCATCGCGGGGATGGTACCGGCGACCGCGGGAGGCACCGGGCTGGGCGGGATCCCGCCGCAGGGCGGTGCGGGCCGGCCTGAGCCAGGGCCGCGGGTCCGGTCAGCTCCCGGATGCCCGCCTGGCCGCCTGGCGCGGACCCGGCGCGGAGCGGCGCGCCGCGAAGTCGATTACCTCGGCCAGCCGCTCGGGCTTGGCCGGGGCAGCGGGCTGGCCGACCACGCGAAGCTGCGGGCGGGCGCGGCCAGAGCCCGCCTCAGCCAGCAGAAGGCCCACCAGTTTCTCGGCCAGGCCGATGGCAGTGGTGAGCTCGTTCCGCAGTTCCGCGGCGTGCCCGCAGCAGTCGCCGCCGGCCGTGGTGTCGGTCACAGGTAGGCCCCCTACGATGCTGGCCCTGCCGAGTCCGGTCAACGCTGGCAGAGCCTGTTGTGAGTAGTTGACGTGCCGGGCCCGGTACTGGTTCACGTCCGGAGCGCAGGTGTCCGGGAAACTGCCCCAGTGCACGATTTCCGGTTCACGCGGCTCGAAGACCGGGGCGGCGCCCGCGGGCAGACCCGGTGCCCGGCGGCTGCGGCCGTGGCGCTCCCGGCCACTGTCGGCGGCCGCTGGTAGCCTCTCGCTCCTGTGACCATCCCCGCATCCGCCCCCAGCGACCACGCGCGCCTCCCCGGCCAGCCCGTCCGCCCCGAGCTGCTGCGCGGGCTGCGCAGCTGGCAGAAGGATGCCTACCAGTCGTATTTCCGCGATGACCAGCGCGACTTCCTGCTCGTGGCCACGCCCGGAGCAGGCAAGACCACGTTTGCGCTGACGGTCGCGGCCGAACTGCTCGCGCGGCGGGAGATCGCCGCGATCACCGTGGTCACGCCGACCGAGCACCTGAAGCATCAGTGGTCACACGCCGCGCACCGGCTCGGCATCGCCCTCGACCCGGAGTTCACCAACGCGCAGGGACAGGCCTCGGCCGATTTCACCGGTGTCGCCGTCACCTACGCCCAGGTCGCCGCGCATCCCGCCCTGCACCGGCAGCGGACACTGAGCCGCAGGACCCTGGTGGTCTTCGACGAGATCCACCACGCCGGTGACGCGCTGTCCTGGGGCGAGGCCGCCCGGGTCGCGTTCGAGCCGGCCCGGCGCAGGCTGGCGCTTACCGGGACGCCGTTCCGGAGCGACACGAACCCGATCCCGTTCGTCACCTATCAGCGCGGCGCTGACGGCAGCCTGCGAAGCTCGTCCGACTACGTCTACGGATATGGCCCGGCACTGGCGGATGGCGTAGTCCGCCCAGTCATCTTCCTGGCCTACTCCGGCGAGATGCGCTGGCGGACGCGCGCCGGGGACGAACTGGCCGGGACGCTGGGTGCCCCGATGACCTCCGAGGTGCTGTCGCACGCGTGGCGAACGGCACTGGATCCGGACGGCGCCTGGATCATGCGCGTTCTCGAGGCCGCCGACCGGCGGCTGACCGAGATGCGCCGCGGCATGCCCGACGCGGCCGGCCTGGTGATCGCCAGTGACCACGCGGACGCCCGGGCCTACGCCACTTTGCTGCGCGACATCAGCGGGACGCGGCCGGCTGTCGTGCTGTCTGACGATCCGGCCGCCAGCAAGAAGATCGGGCGGTTCGCCGCGTCAGCCGACCGCTGGATGGTTGCGGTGCGCATGGTGTCGGAGGGCGTCGACATCCCGCGCCTCGCGGTCGGGGTCTACGCGACCAGCACGGGAACGGCGCTGTTCTTCGCCCAGGCCGTAGGCCGGTTCGTGCGCGCCCGGCAGCGCGGCGAAACGGCCTCGGTGTTCCTGCCGTCGATCCCGTCCCTGCTGGCCTACGCAGCCGAGCTGGAGGCCGAGCGCGACCATGTGCTGGCCAGCCCTGACGGCGCCGAGGAAGACGAGCGGGCGCTGGCCGAGGCGCAGCGGCAGCGCGACACCGCGGACGAACTCGACCAGGGGCCCTTTCAGGCACTCGAGGCCTCGGCGCATTTTGACCGGGTGCTGTTCGACGGCAGCGAGTTCGGCGTGACCGCCGAGGAGGAGGAGTTTCTCGGCCTTCCCGGGACTGCTGGACCCCGACCAGGTCGCGCATCTGCTGCGGACCAGGAAGGTCACCCAGCCGAAAGGACCGTCCGGCGCCGCCGGGGCGGCCGCGAGCGCCGGGGCGGTCCCGCGGCTATCCCGGCCGCACCGGCGGCCGAGCCGACGGCCCGCGAGGTCCTCGCCGGGCTCCGCAAGGAACTCAACGGCCTGATCGCGGCCTGGCACCACCGGACCGGGCAGCCGCACGCCGCCGTTCACGCCGAGCTCAGACGGACCTGCGGCGGGCCGCCGCTGGCGCAGGCCACCGCTGACCAGATCCGGGCGCGGATTTCTATGCTCCAGCGGATGGCCAGGTCAGGCCGGTAAGACCGCGGCCGGGGACCGGGCCGGGTGCCGCGCACGCTGCGTTCCCGGCGTAATCTCTGGTTCATGTGCCGGAGCATCAAGACCCTTCGCGAGCCCTACACCGAGCAGGTGACTGACGCCGACGTGCGGGCAGCCGCGCTGCAGTACGTCCGTAAGATCAGCGGATTCCGCGCGCCTGCCAGCCACAATGCCGCGGCGTTCGAGCACGCCGTCGCCACCGTCGCGGCGGCCACTCAGGAACTGCTTGACCACCTCGAAGTACGCGGCCAGCGGGCCGCGTCCTGAATCGCCGACGTCGAAGGACCGGGAGTGCGCAATGACAGAGATGAATGACTGGAACACTAAGGTCATTGAGGAGTTCCGGGCCAACGGGGGCAAGGTCGGCGGCAACTTCGAGGGCGCGCCGCTTCTCCTGCTCCACACCACCGGGGCCAAGTCCGGTGCGCAGCGGGTGAACCCGATGATGTACCGGAAGGTCGACGGCGGCTACGCGGTGTTCGCCTCCTTCGCCGGCCAGCCGGTCAACCCGGCCTGGTACCACAACCTGGTGGCCCACCCGCGGGTGCAGGCCGAGATCGGCACCCAGACGCTGGAGCTGACCGCGCGGGTGGCCGGCAACGCCGAGCGCGAGCCGATCTGGTCCGCGCAGAAGGCGGAGTTCCCTGGCTTCCAGGACTACGAGAACAAGACCACCAGGCAGATCCCGGTCGTCATACTCGAGCCAGCCGCGGGCTGACGGCATTTCTGCGGCGCTGTGTGCATCTGGTACTGCCCTGGCGATACCTAGATGCGCACAGCGGTGACCTGACGAGCGGTGCACCTGACTAGCGGCGCGCCTGACTAGGGCTGAGTGCCGAGCGAGACCGTCAGCCGGGTCAGCGCGCGGCTGCTCTGGTCGCTGATCTCAGTGCCCAGGTCAGCCCAGCCGGCCGGGCCGGCGAGGCGGACCGTCGCTGTGGTGGAGCCGTTCCCGCTCTGGTAGAAGTCGATCGCGGCCGGCCCGCACCAGGCGGCCGCCAGCCGCATGCGCCGCAGCGCGTCCGCGGTCGTCAGGCCACCAGCGGTGGCCAGGCCGGCCAGCCACGGCGCGGCCGGGTCGGCCAGCATGCCAGTCAGCAGGCCCAGCACGGCGGCAAGATCGGAACCCGGCGCCGGCGGCACCGGCACGATCAGCTGCTGCACCAGCGGCCGGATCAGCGGCACCAGCCTGATCTGCACGGCCACGGTGCCGCCTTCGCCGGTCAGCCACCAGCGGCAGTGCGCGGGTGAGTCGAACTCCGCCGGGCGCGACTGGTCGGGCCGGAACGCTCCGATCCGCTCGCGCAGCCGGGTCACGTCGGCCTGGCGCTCGGCCAGCGGCCGGTCCAGCTCGACATTCGGCGAGAAGAGCGCGCGCGCGGCCGCCGGGTCCCACTCCTGCAGCAGGGAGCTGACGCTGTCCCGCGCCGCGAGCGTCTCCGGCCACGGCCCGGCCGGTGCGGGCACGGGGCCGTGCAGCCGGTAGGCGCCGGCCTGGCCGGCGGCGCGGGACTGCGCCGCCAGCAGCGCCGCGAGCAGCTCGGCGGCCAGTGCTCCGGCGGCGGCGTAGGTGCTGTTGGCCAGCACGATCGTGCCGAGACCCGTCGCCGGGTGCCAGCGCATCTGACTGCCGTAACCGGGATAGCCGCCGCTGTGCTGGACGATCGTGCCGAAGGCGGCGTCGTCCTCGGTGAACAGGCCGAAGCCGTAGCTCATCGAGAGCGGGCCAGCCAGGCTCACCGCGCTCGCCGTCCCCGCCGGCGGTAATCGCGACCTGGCCGAGCTGCATCTCGCGCCGGGAAGCCCGGCTAAGCGGATGGGCGAGATCCGCGGCGCTGTCGGACCGGGCCGGGAACGCGTCCGCGAATCCCGCCACCCACCGGGCCAGGTCAGCGACACAGCTGAAGATGCCGCCCATCGGGGCGAACGCGCCATGGCCGTCCGGCTCCAGCTCCTGCCAGGTACCGCCGTCGCGCCGGTAGCCGCCGGTGAGCGCGGCCGGGTCGAACTCGGATGCGTGGTAGCCGGTGCTGCTCAGGCCGAGCGGGGCCAGCACCTGCGCGCGGATGGCGCTGGCGTAGTCGCCGCCGGTGACGGCCTCGATGACGCGGCCGAGAATGGCGTAGCCGAGATTGGAGTAGTCGAAGACCGTGCCTGGCGCCCAGGCCGGCCGGACCGCTCCGCTGGCCAGCAGCGCGCCGAACTCGGCCGGGTCGAGGCTCTGCTGCCGGTCGCCCCACGGGTCGTCGGTCGGGAAGCCTGCCGTCATCGTCAGCAGGTGCCTGATGCTGAGCGGCGGGCAGTCTGCCGCCGGCAAGCCGCAGCCCCGCCAGTTCCGGCACGTAGCGGGCGGCGGGGTCGTCCAGGCCGAGCGCCCCGCGGTCGCGCAGCAGCACGATCATCGTCGCGGTGAAGCTCTTGGTCATCGACGCGATGCGGAACACGGTGCCAGCGTCGGGAACCGCACCGCCGGCCCGGCGTTCGCCGGAGCCGCCGGAATGCGCCAGGCGGCCGTCAGCCACCACCCCGTAGGCCAGGCCCGGCTGTCCGCCGCGGGCCGCGAACCGCTCCGCGATGGCGTCGACTGCGCCGGTATCCAGCGCTTTCGCATCAAGCTGCATGCGGGCCAACCTAGCTTGCCGGCACCGCCGCGAGCGACTCCTCGGCGACGACGCCATCGGGCAGGTCCAGCAGCCGGCAGCCGATCCGGATCTCGAACCGCGCCTGCGCCGGCGAGCTGACGCCGGCGAGCCAGCGGCGCGTAGCCGCGCCGAAAATGGCCTGCACGACCGGCAGCAGCTGGCGGTGCTCGGCGGTGAGGGGCCGGCCCGCCCCGGCCACGTGCTCGAGCATCTGCAGATGAAGGTGCTCGACCCGCTCGATCACCTCGCTGTAGCTGCGGCTGGTCTCGCGCAGCACCCTGCTGAGCGCGGCGGTCAGCCGGGGCTCGCGCTGCTCGGCCCGGAACTCCCTGAGCAGATGGCTCGTCACGCGGTCGCGCGGGGTCGCACCGGACGGCACCTCGGCGGTCACCCGGGCCAGCGCGAGCGAGTACCGGCTGAGCAGGATCCCGAGCAGCACGTGATCCTTCGCCGGGAAGTACCGGTAGAGCGTGGCCAGCGAGACCCCGGCGCGCTGGGCCAGGTCCTTCATCTGCAGCGCGTCCTCGCCGCCTGCCGACAGCATGGCCGTGGCGGCAGCGAGGATCCGGTCGTGCCTGCCGTGTTGCGCGACAGTCGACGGAATGGCCGGCCCTGCCTGTGGCACCGCTGCTGAACCCGCTTTCTGAAATCCGTTCTGCTTTTCGGATTGCTCCGTCCGGCCGCTAGATCCCGAGCGAGTCAGCCAGCCGGTCCAGCTGCTCGCCGGGGCCGCCCAGCAGCACCTTGTTGGACAGCCCGTTCTTGTAGTACAGATGCGCGTCGTGCTCCCAGGTGAAGCCGATGCCGCCGTGCAGCTGCACCGTGTCCACCACCGCGTCGGCGTAGGAACCTGCCAGCAGCACCCGGGCGACCGAGGCCGCGACCGTGAACCGGCCGGGCTCGGCATCGCCGGCCCTGGCGGCGTCCCGCAGCGCGGCGTTGCCGAGCTCCCAGGACTTCTCCATGTCGGCCAGCTTGTGCTTGACCGCCTGGAACGCGCCGATCGGCTGGCCGAACGCGACCCGGATGCGCGCGTAGGCGCTGGTCATGTCCAGGCACGCCTTCATCGCGCCGGCCGATTCCGATGCCAGCGCCAGGTTGGCCAGGTCGGCCGCGGCAGCCAGCGCGACGGCTCCGTCACCGGCGAGGGCGCGTGCAGGCACGGCCGCCAGCTCCAGCCGGGCGAGCGACCGGCTGTGGTCCACCGCTGTCAGCCGGGTCCTGGTGAGGCCGCTGGCGCCGCCGTTCACCTGGTAGATGACGATGCCGCCGTCAGCGGCCGTCGCCGGGACCAGCAGCACGCCGGCCTCAGCCCCGTTCAGGACGGGCGACACGGTGCCGGACAGGGTCACGCCATCGCCGTCACCGGACGCGATCACCTGGCCGCCCGGCCTCGCTGGCCACGGCCAGAGTCGCGATCAGCTCACCGCCGGCGATCTTCGGCAGCAGCTCGATCCTGGCCGCCTCGTCGTCCAGGTGCAGCAGCACTTCGGCCGCCAGCAGGCTCGCCAGCAGCGGTGATGCCACCAGCCCAGCGCCAAGCTCGGTCAGCGCGATCGACACCGCGGACTTGCCCGCACCCACGCCGCCATAGTCCTCCGGGAATGGTCAGCCCGGCCAGGCCGAGCTGGGCGCTCAGCTGCTTCCACACGTCCGCGTCATACGGCTCGCCGGACGTGATGAGCTGCCGGAGCGACGTCAGCGGGCTGCGGTCAGCGACGAACTTGCGTACCGAGTCGGCCAGTGCCTGCTCTTCGTCGGTCAGGATCAGTGCCATCGGGATACCTCAGTCTTCCGGTGCTCAGTTCTGGCGCTGCGTGCCGACGCGCAGCTGGTTGAACGGCGTTGCCCGGTCGACGCCCGGGTCCTTGGCCAGGCCGAGCACGCGCTCGCCGATGATGTTGCGCTGGATGTCGCTGGTGCCGCCGGCGATCGCGCCGCCCGGCGCCGCGATGATGGCCGTGGTGACGGCCGCGAACTCAGCCGCGTCGAACCCGGCCAGCTGGTCCCCGAGCACGTCGGCAGCCACATTGCCGGCGAACCGCCCGAGCTCCGACCCGGCTAGCTTGGCCACCGAGCCGCGCGCTCCTGGCATCCGCCCGGCCTGGGCCTCCTCGCGCAGCAGGGTCGCGAACAGCTGGGTAGCCCGCCCGAGCGCGTAGAGCCCGGCCAGCTCGCGCCGGACGCCCTGGTCGCTGGTCCGGCCGAGGCCAGCGGCGAGGTCGCGCAGCGAGTCGTAGGCCAGCGGGCTGGTCCGCGAGCCGCCCATCGTGCCGATCGCGATCCGCTCGTGCCGCAGCATAACCACGGCAGCATCCCAGCCCTTGTTCTCCGCGCCGATCAGAGCGTCCGCAGGGATCCTGACGTTGTCGAAGAAGACCTCGTTGAACGGCGAGTGACCGGTCGCGACCTTAAGCGGCCGGACCGTGACGCCGGGAGCATGCATGTCCACGATGAACATGCTGATGCCGTTGTGCTTGGGCTTGGTCGGATCGGTGCGGGCCAGGATCGCGCCGTAATCGGAGAACTGCGCGCCGGAGGTCCACACCTTCTGGCCGTTCAGCACCCACTCATCGCCATCGCGGACCGCGCTGGTCTGCAGGCTGGCCACGTCCGACCCGGCCCCCGGCTCGGAGAACAGCTGGCACCAGATCTCCTCGCCCCGCAGCATCGGCGGCAGGTAGCGCTTCTTCTGCTCTTCGGTGCCAAGCTCAACCAGGGTGTTGCCGGGCATGCTGATGCCGATGAAGAACGCGCCGGTCGGCAGGTCGTAGTCGCGGGACTCCTGGCTCCAGATGATCTGCTCGGCGGTGCCCAGGCCCTGGCCGCCGTATTCCTTCGGCCAGGTGATCCCGGCGAATCCGGCGTCGAACAGCCGGGCCTGGAAGGCCTTCTGCTCGGCCAGCACGACAGCCCGTCCGCGGGTGTCCGCCTCGGCCTCTTCGTCGCTGGCTGCCCGGTGCGGCGCGTTGGCTTCCAGCCAGGCGCGCGCCCTCGCGCGGAAGTCGTCGCTCATCGGCGTGCCTCTCCTGTGGGTGCTGCCCGAGCCGCTGCCCTGCCGGCGGTCTGGGCGAAAAACTGAAATCAGTTATAGTTGTTGCCTGGCTCTGAGCGAAGCATGGTGCCAGATCCCGTGTCAACCAGAGCGGGCGTATCTGCCGGGTTCGCGTCCGGGCGGGAACGAGGTCACGATCCGACCTCAGGCTCAGCCGGCCTGCGCAGTTGCGATGGGCCGGCCCGAAGGGACTCAAGAGCGGCATGCAGGTAACCGGCACGCAGCAGCGTGAGGCGTGGCAGCGGTCGGAATTCCCGCCGGTCGAGAAGGTCACCGGAGGCGTCTGGTCGGTGCCGGTGCCGATCATCGGAAACCCGCTGCGCTACGTGCTCAGCTATCTCATCGAGCACGATTCCGGGTTCGTGATGATCGATCCGGGCTGGAATCACCCGGAGAGCTGGCAGGCGCTGACCAGCGGGCTCGGTGAGTGCGAGATCCCGATCACCGCCGTCACCGCTGTGCTGGTAACGCATGTCCACCCCGATCACCACGGTCAGTCCGGGCGGGTGCGCGAGCCTGACCGGCGCCTGGGTCGGCATGCACCCGGCCGAGGATGAGTTCCTCGAGGTGCGCGGCAGCAACCTGCTGATGCGCGACAACATGGCGGCCTACCTGCGCTGGTGCGGTGCGCCGCCGAGCCATCTCGAGGAGCTGACCGCCAGCCGGCAGCACAATGCCCACGCTGAGCCGATGGTCCGCGCCGACCGGCTGATCGAGCACGACGACCTCATTGACGTGCCCGGACTGCGCCTGCGCGCGGTCTGGACCCCCGGCCACACTCCCGGCCACCTGTGCTTTCACGACGAGACGCACGACCTGCTGCTGACCGGCGATCACATCCTGCCGCGGATCACGCCGAACGTGTCCTCCTACGACATGACGTCCAACCCGCTGCAGGACTACCTGGCCTCGCTTGAAACGCTGCGCGGCCTTCAGCCGGCCGAAGTGCTGCCAGCGCACGAGTACCGGTTCGCCGACCTGGACTCGCGGCTGGACTACCTCGGCGAGCACCACCAGGAGCGGCTGGCCGAAGCGCAGGAGATCCTGGCCGGCGCCGGTGCCGCCGGGCTGACGGCCTGGCAGGCCGCCACCGGCGTCACCTGGTCCCGCGCCTGGTCGGCCCTGGTCTCGTTCCAGCGCCAGGCGGCGGTCGGAGAGGTGCTGTCGCACCTGCGGTATCTGCAGGCGCGGGGCCTGGCCGCGGAGTCGGACGCGGATGGCATCGGTGTCTGGACGACCGCCGGCCCGGCGGCGTCCTGATGGCGGCCCTGGCTGACCGGCACGCGTGGACCGAGGAAGGCACGTACTCAGTCGCGCCGGGCGTGCACAGGATCCCGCTGCCCCTGCCGTCGGACGCGCTGCGCGCGGTGAACGTCTACGCGATCGAGGTGCCCGGCGGCCTGGTGCTGATCGACTCCGGCTGGGCCCTGGCCAACGCGCTCGAGCAGCTGGAGCGGTCGCTGGCCCGCCTCGGCGCCGGCCTGCCGGACGTGCGCAGGTTCCTCGTCACGCACATGCACCGCGATCACTACACCCAGGCGATCGAGGTGCGGCGGCTCTTCGGCACGCCGGTGGCGCTCGGCGCCGAGGAACGGCACTCGATCGAGCGGATGCTCGGCGGAGAGTTCCGGCCTCTCGAGGCGCAACTGCGGATGCTCGCGGCGGCGGGCGCCCCCGGCCTGGCCGGCCAGCTGGCCGAACTCACGGTGACCGAGGTGACCGGCGGCGGCGACCCGGGGACCGAGGTCCGCGGCGACGAACTCGGTCGCGCCTGGCCACCCGCCGCTGCGGCCGGGCAGCACGTTCGGCGCCGCGCTCGGCTACGAGCGACCGGACGAGTGGATCGCGGCCGGCGAGGTCTTTGATCTCGGCAGCCGGACGCTGACCGCGATCCCGACGCCCGGGCATACCCGCGGCCATGTTGTGTTCGCCGATGCCAGCGCCGGGCTGCTGTTCGCCGGGGACCATGTGCTGCCGCACATCACGCCGTCGATCGCGTTCGAGGAGGCGCCGCCTGAGCTGCCCCTCGGCGACTACCTGCGCTCGCTCAGCGTCGTGCGGACGCTGCCGGACATGCGGCTGCTGCCGGCGCACGGCCCGGTCTCGGCGAGTACCCACTCGCGGGTCGACGAGCTGGCCGGTCATCACGACGGGCGCCTGCAGGCCATGGCAGACGTGCTCTCCGGTGGCGAGCACACGGCCGCGGAGGTCGCGGCGGCCATCGGGTGGACGTCCCGGCAGCACAAGCTGGCTGATCTCGACCTGATGAATCAGATGCTCGCGATCGGCGAAACCGTGTACCACCTGGATCTGCTGGTCGCCCGCTCGGCCGCCAGCTGCCGGGCCGGCGAGGACGGGGTCCGGCACTACCGGCTGGCGGCTCCGGCGCTGACGCCGGGGAGGTAGCCGGCGGCTGCTGAGCTTCCGGGCGCGCGGAAGCGGGCCCGGGGCTGTCTGCCCCGGGCCCGCTGCCTGTGCTGTGACGGCCAGCCGTGATCGCGCCGCGGCCCGGCGGGTAGCGGCTAGCGGAGGTCGCCGCCCGTTCCCTGGCCCATGCCGGTGTCGGTACCGGGCACCGTGCCGGGCTGCGGCTGGCCGGCGACCGGAGCCGTGCCGGGCTCGCCGCCCTGGGGCTGACCGGAGACCGGCGGGGCGTAAGGGCCGCCCTGCGCCGTACTGGCCCGCCCTGCCCGTACTGGCCGCCCTGCGCGTACTGGCCCTGAGCGGTGCCGGGGTACGGCGCGTCGAGAGCGGACCTGCGTCCTGATGACGAGCGTCCTGGCCAGGTGGTCACCGATGCGCTGCCGGTAGCGCGAGCAGAGCATGACGATCAGTCCCAGCAGGCCGGTGAACGGCCAGACCCACGGGAACGCGTCGAAGATCAGGCTGATCCAGCGGATGAAGAACTGCGGCCGTGTTGGCCGGGCCGCCGTCTTTGCCGATGACCCGCAGGCCGAACCACTGCATCGCGAAGGTCTGGCCATTGTGCGACTGGGGCCTGATGATCCAGTACCAGATGCCGATGGCCAGGAACAGGACGAAAGTCACGATCCCGCCGATGATGTGCATGCTGGTCCGGCTGCTGCGGTCGAAGGGTATCGACACCAGGTACGGGACGATCGACACCAGGAAAGCGTCGATCCAGTACTGGAAGATACGACGCCAGGTCACCCTGGTCTCGGCCTCGTTCACCGGGCTCCTGGAGCCTGGCTGGCTGCCCCACTGACCGCCCGGCATTCCGCCGCCCGGCTGTCCGGGGACGCCACCCGCCGGGGCGCTGCCGTACTGCTCGTGGCCAGGCATGGTGCCCTGGGCCGGGGCGCCGAACTCACCGGGACCAGCGCTCTGCTGGGTGCTGCCGCCCCACTGACCAGGCGCGTCCCGCTCAGGCATGCTGCTCATCTGATCCCCCGATCCACGCCCGCCATGACGGCGTTGGCGGCAGCTTCCTGACGGGCTGCCGCTAGGCGTATCCGGGTTCGTACCCAAGGCAGTCGCCCGAACACATCTAGCTACAGAGCGTTAGGAACCGGCCCTTTCCCCAGCTAGCGGCAGGGGTCAGGCCGGCTTGATCGCGACAATCGGGTTCGTCGTCGGCTTGTCTCGTGCCGCCAGCCGGCTCGACGGTGACCCCGACCCGGTCGCCGGACTTCAGTCCGTCGGCGAGGACCGGCGCGGTCTTGCCGCCGGTGATGGTGGCCAGCAGGCCGACCCGGGTGGCGGTCCCGTTCGGGCCCATCACCCACAGCTCGTACACCCGCGAGTCCGCCAGAGCAGGCAGGCCGGAGGTGGTGAAGATGAACTTGTGCAGCTTCGCGGCCACCACCAGGGTCGCCTCGCCGCCCAGCGACGTCGGCTCCCTGACGATGCGCGAGCCCGGAGCGGTCAGCACCGCGGCGATCTCCCGCTGCTGGGCCGTGGCGGTGCCGATCTGCTGCCGGGAGATTCCCAGCAGGACGCCGAGCACGACCGCGGCGGCCATGGACGCGGCGGCCAGCGGGATCGCGACGCGCCTGGTCCAGCGCGCAGACGGCGAGGGCAGCGGCCGGAGGTGGCTCTCCGCCAGCGGCGGCGGCAGCTGCCGGGTCCTGGCGACGGACGCCAGCACGCGAGACTTCATCTGCTCCGGCGGAGCGACAGCAACGGCTACTGCCAGCCGGGTGGCGGTCTCCTGCAGCCCGCGGACCTCATTGCCGCACGACGGGCACCGCTGCAGGTGGTGCTCGAAGCGCTCGCGCTCGGAGCCGTCGATCGCATCCAGCGCGTAGACCCCTGTGAGTGTGTGCAGGTCGTGGCCGAGCAGCTTCACGAGATCACTCCCATGCAGTCACGCATCCGGATGAGGCCGTCCCGGATGCGAGTCTTGATCGTGCCGAGGGCGACATTGAGCAGCCCGGCTACCTCGCGGTAGCTGTAGCCGCCGTAGTACGCCAGGGTCAGCGACTCGCGCTGCATGTCGGTCAGCGTGCCGAGGCAACGGCGCACGCGCTCGCGATCGAGATTGGCCTCGACGGTCTCAGCGACTTCGTCGACGTCGATCGTGACCGATGCTGCCGCTGATTTCTGATCACGCTGACTCTCCGCGGTGGCTGAGCGCACCCGGTCGACGGCCCGCCGGTGGGCGATCATCATGATCCAGGTCATCGCGCTGCCCCTGGCCGGGTCGAAGCGGCAGGCGCCGCGCCAGACCTCCAGCAGGACTTCCTGGGCCACTTCCTCAGACTGCGCAGGGTCCCTGACCACTTTGCGGGCAACGCCGTAGACCGGGCTGGCGACCCGGTCGTAGACGACCTCGAAAGCAGCCTGGTCCCCGCGGGCTACCAGGCCCAGCAGCGACTCAAGATCGTGGTCTGGCTCGCCGTCAGGCGAGTCCGGGAACGGCGCCGACGCTGACATGTCGGATCTCCTCATACCCACCATTCGGGGCCGCGAGGGCCGCGGATCGGTCCGGATGCCGGCTGAGTCACGACAATTTCCGCGCCGCGACCGCTCCCGGCCAACAGGTCGCCGGCTCCGGTTCAGCACGGGGTAATGATCGTCCCGTCCCCTCCGCAGTGCCAGCGCCTCCGTGGTGTGATTACTCGGTGACGCCAAATGAGCACAATGCGTAGTCAGAAGTGAGGGTGCGCCCATGAAGTCCGGTCACTCGGTCGTGGTCCTGCTGGCCATCGGAGCGGGCCTGGTCACGGCCGGCTGCGGATCGGGCGGCCCGCCGTCGGCTAGCGCCACGGTCAGTCCCGGTGCCGGCGCCGGATCGAGGGTCTCGGCGGCCAGCGGGACCGTCGGGACAGGGTGCGGCCAGGTTCCCGCCTCCACTGCGGGCAGTCTCAGCAGCATGGCGTCGGCATCGGTCGCTGCCGACGCCGCGCGCACTCCGATGCTGTCCGAACTGTCGCGGGCACTCCGGGCGGCAGGCCTGGCAAGCACACTGAACCCGGCGGCTCCCGTCACGGTCTTCGCGCCCGACAATGCGGCCTTCGCCGCCCTCGGCACCGGCAACGTCACGACGCTGCTCGCGAACAAGGCCGACCTCGAGAAGGTGCTGAAATACCACATGGTCAGGGGCAGGGTCACTCCGGCCGAGCTGGCGAGCGGGAAGCCGCTCAAAACCTTGCTCGGACTGACGATCCGGCCGTCCGTGTCGGCGGGCGGCTACCAGATCAACAATGCTGACGTGGTCTGCGGCAACATTAAGACCTCGAACGCGACCCTGTACATCCTCGACAAGGTGCTGATCCCGCTCAGCGGCTGATCCCGCTCACCGGCTGATCCCGGTGGCCAAGACCGCGTACCGTGGACATAGCCACCCGGAGAGGCTCATGAAGCTCACGCTGGACCTGCACGACGTCTATAACCGCGGTCAGGACATCGATCGCGCGCTGCGCGGGATCATCGACGAGGCGGTGCGGAAGAAAGCCCCTCTCGTCGAGATCATTCCCGGCAAAGGCTCGGGACAGCTGAAGAAGCGCGTGCTGCGGTTCCTCGACCAGAAAGAAATCAAGGCGCTCTACCACCGGGTTGAGAAGGACTCCAAGAACTTCGGCCGGGTTTTCGTCCACTTCCGCTGGTAAGCCGCGGGCGCCGGGCCGGGTCAGCACCTTGGGGGTCCGCTCTCGCGGCTCCGCATCTCTGGTCAGCGCAACCGCATCTCTGGTCAGCGCAACCGCCGTCGGCCCGGCTGGCGGGCCGATCCGGGGCGGACGGCCGCGTGCGCACCGCGCCGCGGCTGAGCCCCGGCCTGCTGATCCGGGCGCGGGCCAGGCAGGTCCGCAGATTGCTGGCTGTCGTCCTCGCGCACAGCCCGGGACCGGGCTAGCAGCGAGAGCCCGGCCACCCTGAGACTGGCGAGGCCGGGCCGCTGGCCCGAGTCGCTGGCGTGCCGGCCGCCGGGCTGCCTGCCCGGGCTCGCCGCCCGGTGACCGCTGACTGTCCGCCGGCCGGACGCCGGGCGGACCCGGTCGCCGCCACGGTAGTAGTGCCGGCCTTCGGCGAGCCGGCCAGGCTGATCTGCTGCCGGCAACTGGTCGTCGTCCGGCGCCCACGCGAAACCCATGTCCGCTCCCCCGAGCGAGCCGCGGCACGCAGTAGTGCTGCGGCGTCCCATCCCGGTAGCGATGGTGGCAGCGCACGGTCCCGGCTGTCCACTACCGCCAGCCGGGCCGGTCCAGGTGTCGCGCGCATATCCGAATATGTGCGCTACAAGCTGATGACGCCGCCGCCACCAGTGGCCGGATACCGCGAGCCCGAGAAACACCGGAGAATCCTCCTGCGGGCGATTATCGGCGTTTAGCCGAACATGGCAGGATGACCGCATGAAGCTCGTTCTGCGCGTACTGATCCCTGCCGTCGCGCTCGGCATCGCTCACCTGCTGATCTCCGGCATCGAGCTGACCGGTCACAGCGCCTGGTCGAAGGCCGGCACCCTGATTGCCGTCGCCCTCATCTTCGGCATCGTCAACGCGGTGCTCAAGCCGATCGTCAAGACCATCGGCTGCATCTTCTACGTGCTTACCCTCGGGCTGATCGGGCTGGTCGTCAACGGGCTCCTGCTCTGGCTGTGCAGCTGGCTGGCCGGCAAACTGGGCCTGCCGTTCCACATCACCGGCTTCTGGCCCGCCTTCTGGGGCGCCATCATCGTCGGCATTGTCGGCTGGATCCTCAACCTGGTCTTTGACGAGCGGCGGCCCGCAGAGTAGGCGCTGGCTTCGTGCGGGCACCCATGCGGTCCCACTGCCGGCGCCTGACCCACTGCCGGCGCCTGACCCGGCTCGGCGCGGCCCGGCCTCCGGGCGATCGGCGCCGCCTGGCCTTAGTGTTCAGCACGGGAGGTAGCCGTTGACCCAGGCGTGGCCCGTCGTCGACCTGTTCTCCGGTGCTGGCGGAATGAGCTGCGGTTTCAGCCGGCAGGCCGCGTTCACTGTCGTGGGAGCGGCGGACGCGCAGCTCGGCAAGCCCAGCGCGGCGCCCGGCTCGCTCGGCTGCAACGCCAGTTACGCTGCCAATATCGGTCTGTCACCGGTGGCGGCCGACCTCGCCCTGGCCGATCCCGAGCAGGTGTGCCGGGAGATGGACCTGCCCGCCGGGCCGCCGGCCGTCATCACCGCCTGCCCGCCGTGTACCGGCTTCTCCCGCGCGGTGGCCACGAATCACCTGCGCGACGACCACCGCAACGGCCTCGTCGCACGCGTGGGCGACTACGCGGCAGTGCTCCGGCCCGACATCGTGGTGATCGAGAACGCGCGCGAGCTGGTCACCGGTAAGTTCAGCGCCCACCTGGCGGGCCTGCTGGCCGCGCTGGCACGGCTCGGCTACGTGGCGCGGGCCGATACTCACTTCCTCACCGATTTCGGGCTTCCGCAGCGCCGCGAGCGCGCCATCGTCGTGGCCGCCCGCGCGCCCCTCGTGCCCCGGAGCCTGGCTGACTTGTGGCGAGGCTGGCGGGTTGAGGCGAAGGCGACCCACGTCCGGCGCGCGATCTGGGACCTCCCGCCGGTGCCGGCCGGGCAGCCGCACCCGGCGGATCCGATGCACGTCGCGCCCGCGTTCCGGTCCGGTCTCAGCCGGCGACGGCTGGCGGCCATCCCGCCAGACGGCGGCAGCTGGGCCGACCTCCGGGCCCGCCGCGATGCCGGCGTTCTGCTCACACCCGCAATGGCCAGCCGCGCCGCCCGCGGCGACCTGGGCAGTCATCCCGATGTCTACGGCCGGCTCTGGTGGGACCGCCCGGCGGTCACCATCAAGCGGGAATGCAGCCATGTCGGCAACGGCCGGTATGCCCACCCGGAGCAGGACCGCTTGTGCACGGTCAGGGAGATGTCGCTGCTGCAGGGTTTCCCTCGGGACTACCGCTTCAGCGGCGCCGTCTCGAATATGTACCGGCACATCGGCGACGCGGTACCGCCGCTGATCAGCTATCAGCTGGCAGCACTGTGCCGCTGGATCCTGACCGGCCGCCGGCCCGATCCGGAAGAGCTGTTGCTGCCCGGCAGCCACCTGGTGCCCGGCGACCTCATGCGCGCCTGACTCGCACCGGGTTCACGACCCCGGCGGCTGCTGGCGGCAGCGCTGCCGTCCCGCTATGCTTGGAGGCATGCAACGACTGCAGCGTTCTTGCTGGTGGCGGCCGCTCTAAGCGGTCGCTAGCTCGTGCACTCTTCAGACGGCGCGCCCGCTGGGCAGCGCCGTCTCGCACGTTGCGGGGCGATCTCCTGGCGGGCAATTTTCCAGGAGGCTCATGTCATGTCCGCCCTCGTCACCTTGCCTGACACCATCACGCCCTCGATCCGGGCCGCCCGGCAGCGCACGGCCGTGCTGGAACGCGCCATCACCGCGGATCCGGGCCGCTTCCGGATCCTGACCGGGGACCGCCCGACCGGAGCACTGCACCTGGGGCACTACTTCGGGTCCCAGCAGAACCGGGTCCGGCTGCAGGATGCCGGTGCCGCGCTGATCGTGCTCATCGCCGACTATCAGGCCATCACCGACCGGACGGCCGCCGCTGACCTGCCCGGCATCGTCACCGGCCTTGTTGCCGACTACCTGGCCATCGGCATCGATCCGGAGCGCTCGATTATCTTCGCGCACAGCCAGGTCCCCGCACTCAACCAGCTGATGCTGCCGTTCCTGAGTCTTGTCAGCGTCGCCGAGATCGGCCGCAATCCGACCGTCAAGGATGAGGTCGCGACAACCGGGTCCGCGGCCGTGTCCGGCCTGATGTACACCTACCCGGTGCATCAGGCCGCGGACATCCTGTTCTGCCACGCGAATCTGGTCCCCGTCGGCACGGACCAGCTGCCGCACCTCGAGCTGACCCGGACGATCGCCAGGCGGTTCAACGAGCGCTACAGTCCGGACGCACCGTACTTCCCCGAGCCGGACGGTCTGCTCGGCGCAGCGCCGCTGCTGCTCGGCACCGACGGCCGGAAGATGAGCAAGAGCCGTAACAATTCGGTGCCGCTCCGGGCGACCGCCGACGAGACCGCCCGGCTGATCACGAGCGCCCGGACCGATTCGGAGCGCGTGATCAGCTACGAGCCCGAGCGGCGGCCCGAGGTGTCCAATCTGGTCCTTCTCACCTCGCTTTGCCGCGAGTCAACACCCGAGGAGGTCGCGGCGGAGATCGGCGGAGGCGGATCGGCGGCCCTCAAGGCCGCGGCCACCGAAGCGGTCAACGAGCGGTTCGCCGGCCTGCGGGCCCGCCGGGCGGAGCTCGCGCACGACCCTGGGTACCTGCGCAGCGTGCTCGCCGCCGGTAACGCCCGGGCGGCGGCTATCGCCGACGGCACCCTCCGGGAAGTGGCCGGGCTCATGCATCAGTGCTACTAGGTCGTTGTATATTCGTAGCCAGTTATATATGCTTAGCCAGATATGAACAACTCATTCGCGGTCATCGCCGAGCCCGCCCGGCGCCAGATCCTGGATCTGCTCCTCGGCGGCGAGCAGCCGGTCGGCGAGCTGGTCACGCGGCTGGCGATGAGCCAGCCCGCCGTGTCGCGGCATCTGCGCGTGCTGCGCGATGCCGGGTTCGTGCGGTCACGGACGGACGCTCAACGCCGGCTGTACAGGATCAGCGCGGCACCGCTGGCCGAGCTTGACGAGTGGCTGCAGCCATACCGCCGGCTCTGGGCAGGCGCACTCGACCAGCTCGCCGCCCATCTTGATGCGATGCCTGACGATGACCCCAGCGGGAGCGAGGGAGTCTGTGATGACGAGCGCTGATCCCCGGCAGAGAAGGTCTGGCGCGCCCTGACCGAGGCCCGGCATCTAGCGGCCTGGTTCCCGACCACGATCACCGGCGAGCTCGCGCCGGGGCACTGCTCACTTTCGGCTTCACCGACGTCGGGCTGCCGGACTTCACCGGCCACGTGCTGGTAGCTGAGCCGCCCCGGCTGCTCGCCTTCGCCTGGGGCGATGAGCAGCTGCGGTTCGAGCTGGCGCCCGGTCCGGCCGGGACAGTTCTGACCTTCACCGCCTCGTTCGCCGAGCTGGGCCGCGCAGCGCGCGATGCCGCGGGCTGGCACGTGTGCCTGGACCTGCTCCGGTTGGACCTGGATAAGCAGCGGGTCCCCTGGGTGCAGGGCGAACGGTGGCGGGCCGTGCATCCCCGGTACGTGGCGGCATTCGGCCCGCAGGCCGCCGCGATCGGGCCGCCGGCCGAGTTTGAGAACGCCCGCCGCGAACCCGGATAACGCAGCCGGCGGGCCGCTGGAAGCGGCCCGCCGGCTTGCTGGTGCGAATTCGCGCTAGGTCGTGCTGCCGATCTTGGCCAGCTCGGCCTGCACCATCGCCTCGTGCTCTTCCTCGTCCCTCTTCGCGTCACTCGGCCGCCAGCGGCCGCGCAGCAGCGGGATGCTGAGCAGGAAGACGATGATGCCGGCGACGCAGATCCAGTACCAGGTCTTCCACTGACCTGGCGACTTGGCCGCCGCCGAGACGACTGCGCTCGCGTGCGCCGACATGTAGGCGGTAACTGCCGGCGGCACCTTGGAGAGGGCTGCCAGCTCGCCGGCCACGCCGGGAGCCGAGACCGCGACGATCACCGAATGCGGCACTGCTGCCAGCGCCTTCAGCTGCGTCCCGTAGGCGGCGATCTGCTGCAGCGCCGGAGCAACGGCGATGACGCCAGTGATCGCGGCCTTGTTCGCGTTGATCGTGGTCAGCACCTGAATGCCCTTGGTCCCGCCGCCGGCCGCGGCGATCAGCTTGGCAGTCAGCGCCGGCGGGATCTTGGCCGCCGAGGGATACGTGGCCGCCTGGGCGAACAGCGCCGGGTTCTTCTCGATGACCGCCAGCTCAGGAGCGAACTTCTGGGCGTTGGCCAGCTGAACCGAGTACTTCTGGGCCGCCGCCACGACCGTCGGGTGAGTGGCCGCGAATGTCAGCTGGGTGGAGTACTTCTGCGCGTCCGCGACGATTGCCGGGTGCGCGCCCGCCCAGGTGAGTGACGGGTACTTGGCCGCGTACGTCGACACCGTGCCGCCGTAGTTGACCAGCGGGGTCACCGAGTTGATGACAACCGGGAGCAGGATGAACGCCAGGAAGATAACGACCCTGATGATCCAGCCCCAGATGGCCAGGCCAGTCGCGATGAGCGCCGGGTTGTGGTGCTCGACGGTCTCGGTGAAGCTCGCCATCCATGGCGTGTAGGCGATGCCGAGGCCGATCGACAGCAGCGCCAGCAAGATCGCCAGCGTGTAGTAGCTCGGGTGATGGCCTGCCTGGAGCAGGTAAATCACCAGGATGACGCCGCCCATGATGCCGCCGAATACCATGAACGGCTTGCGGACCCGGAGGCGGTCGGAGACGACGCCGACCACGATCAGCGCCAGGACGTTGAAGCCCCATTCCCAGTTCCCGAGGCCATTCGCGTCCTTGACCGAGAATCCGAAAATGGTCGTCATGTAGATGACCAGGAACCCGACTGCCGTGTAGTAGATCAGCAGCATGACTGACACCGCGAATGCCGAGATGATGACGTCGGCCTTGAGCAGCTGCCGGAACGGGTGCCTCAGCGCCGCCTCGATGTCGAGGCCCTTGGCACGGGCCTCAATCAGCGCCCGGTCGCGCATCGTGACCATCAGCTGGTCCCGCAGTCTCGGGGAGAGCTCCCGCAGGAACAGGAAGGCGATCACGAAGACGACGATGCCGGCGATGCCGCAGATGAGGTACTCGTGGGTCCAGAACCGGGTGCTCGACGGAACGGCAGGGACAGTGTTACTGCCTACGATCGCCACGATCAGGCTGCCGAGCACAGGACCGCAGGTCCAGAAGCCCATCGCGGTAGCGCGTCCCACCTGAGGCGAGAAGTCACGGATCAGCGCGGGGGTTGCCACCAGGCAGATGCCCTCGACGATGCCGACGACGAAGCCGTAGATAGTAAAGGTCCACTTGCTGGTCGCGGTCGGGATAATGAAGGCCACGAAGATCGCGGTGAAGAACAGGCCGAAGACCACCAGGTTCGCCCGGCCGTACCGGTCGGTGAGGCCGGCAAACAGCGAGCCGAACGCTCCGATCAGGTTTCCGAACGCCAGCGTGATCACGTAGAACGTGAACGACATGTGCAGGTTCGCCAGGATCAGCGTTGAAACCGATCCGCCGACGTACAGCTCGTAATAGAGCATGACCGTGGCGAGCACGGTCAGCGCGAGGTAGAAGATCCTGGTGCCGGTTTCGGGATACGAATCAAGCTGCCGGTGTATCAGCGAGGAGAACAATCCCCGCTGCCCGGAGACTGGATCCGCGGTGGTAGCTGTCATTCGGCCCTCCTTGCTGTGACCGGATGTTGCGCGTGGGTTAACTACATGCCGACTAGACGGTATCCCCACCGTCACCACGAAATCAACGGTCTGTTTTGGGGTATCTCGATCCCGAGTGACCCGCTGGCGGTTTGCCGTGGTGGTAACCGGGCGGCTACCTGCCGACGCCACGGCACGCTTGCGCGGCGGTCAGCGACCGCGGCCGGCGGAGCATCGAACCCCTGAAGCCAGTTCCCGGTGACGATAGCGATTGGTCGCCCGGAGCGATAGGGCTGTTTCCTGGTATCAGCAGACTGGCGGCGCGGCCGAGCCGGGCTCGGAGTGCCTGAGCCTTATCGCTCCCCCTCCCGCCGGGAGGTGATGATGATCGGGCGCCGCGCGCGATCGCCGACTCACAACCACGGAAACAACAAACGCGAGCGGGATGACTACTGCTCGCGCGACCGCAGCCACCTGATCAGGCGAGCCCCCTGCATGGTCCGCCCGCGAGTTATGTCGTCGCGCAGGCTGGTGACGACATCCTCGAGCGTTTCGGGGGCTGAGTCGCTGAACAGAGGAAGCATTAGTTCCGGGCGCACCTGGGCGCCGGCCGACGGCGATGCCGACTTCTGCCTGACCGCAGCAGCGCGCCGCGCCAGTGCCCGGAGCTGCGCCGCGGCCGCCGGCTGATGAGCCGGCCGCGCGGCTGCGGCCTGCTCCGGCGGGGCGGGGGAATCCGGCTCGGGAGCGCGCTCGCTCTGTACTGCTGGCTGACCGGCGTCAACGCCGGCTGCCGCCGCAGCGGGCGGGCCGCCGATAGCCGGGATGGGCTCGGTAATGGGACCTGGGTCAGGGTCCGCTCCAATGCCGGGACGCGGTCTTCCTGCCGGGACGGAGGCAACCGCAGCAGCGGTCAGGTCAGGTGCAGCGACAGCCGGGATGGGTTCGGTTATAGGCCCCGATTGCGCCGGGGGCAACGTCTCGGGGGCGGCCGGCAGCCGCGGTCTCGTCCGCCTGGGCAATTGCACCTCTGCGGCGCCGGGCTCCTGGCTGGCACCCGGAGGCGGGGGTACTCGGCCGGTGGGCGAGCGACCGATCGGCCAGGGGGGCACGGGGGGACGCGGCGCCAGCACTTGGGCCGCCACCTGGGCTCGTCGCACCGCTCCGTCCCGGCGGGACGCGGCAGGAGCATGGCCTGGCTCGGCCTGGAGGGCGGGCGTCCCGGCGTCCGAGTGCGCAGCTTCCGAGCCCGCGCGGGACTCGGGCGTGCCTCGCTCCGGTCGGTGAAGCCTGGCCAAAGGTGGCGCATTGTCCGGCCCTTCCGCTAGCGGGCCTGGCTCGGTCCGGAGCTTTGCATCGGGCCGCGAGGAATGCACACGCCACTCGGGTCCGGCTGTGTCTTCGCGTGCTGTCCCTGCCTGGGCGCGCAGCCGCTCCAGGACAGAAGGCGGGAGCACCGGCGGGGCCACTCGCATCAACGGCTTCGGGCGCTTGGTCGCACCGGGCACACGCTGGGACAGCGACGGAGCGCTGCTGTCCTCTCCCATGCGGGCAGTCCCCCTGCAAATGCCGTCGACGCACGCTATCCCAGACAACAGGGCAGCATACGACGCGCTTGTGCACAACCGGAATCGTCAAATCGAGAACGCACTCCCCCTCCATGACGGCCGACAATGCTGACGATGGCACGATCGAGTGCTGCGGTGCCGGCGCCGTCTTTCACTGGCTCGAATGGCGCGCGTCTCACGCGGCGCTGGTCAGGATGCCCGAAACGCGATCGGCTCGGCGCCGTGACCGGTTAAGGATCGCACAGCGCTAGCGCTCCGTTCCGGGCTTGCTTGCGCGCCCCGAGAGGTCGGCGGCCTGAGCGGCGTGTCCTGCTGGTACTCAATCAGGCCATAGTGAAGGGCCGCCATCAGCGCTTGCGCCCGGTTGGCGGCGCCGAGCTTTTCGTACAAGCGGGCCACATAGGTCTTCGCCGTAGACATGCTGATGAACATGTCCGCTGCGATCGCCGGCACCGATAGCCCGTATTGCAAAAGGCTCAGGACCTGGGCTTCGCGCGGGCTGAGCGTGAGCCGCTCGTGCACCGCATGACGCCGCGCGAGCGCCGTGAGCAGACCCGCCGCCGTGAAGGACGACGCGGCAACTGCAGCATGCCGGATCGCGCCGAGGATCTCCTCAAGCGGCGCGGTCTTAGCAACGAACGCCGAAACGCCGGTCTCCAGTGCCCGGAACAGGACGTCGTCCTGGTGCCGTGCGGTGAGCATGACAATACCCAGCGTCGCGTACCGGTCCCGGAACTCGCGCGCTAGCCGCAGGCCGTCGCCATCCGGAAGAGCGAGTTCCAATGTCACGACGTCCGGCCGGGCCTCCGCGACCATGGCGGGCGCCGCCGCTGCCGACTGGCACTCAGCCACAATCTCGATGTCCGATTGTTGCGTTATAAGCTGACGCAGGCCATAACGGGTAAGGGTGTGCCCGTCGACGATGGCGAGATGTATGGGCAATGGAGATCCCCCCCAAGCGTCGCCTTGTGCCCCGAACAGAGGCTGTGGGCCCAAGGTCACAAAAAAGGCAAAACTAGATACGGCCAGCCCTTCCCGCTTCAAATCAAGCGCGACAAGTATCTCTGCGAGCGTCGAGCGGCACGGCCTCGTGCTTCGACCGAGGCGAGTGCCAATGGTGCAGCGTCAACCACATTCCGTCCCCATGGGCAGGCGCGCGGATAGAACTGAGTAGTTGTTATCGAAACGTAGTAAATATCGCTTCTGGTGCTCGAGACGCTCGCTGTCAAACCTCGCAGCTAGCGGCCGCCGGCGAGCAGCGCGAGCAGCGTGCCGCCGAGCAGGAACGGTCCAAATGAAATCGCACTCTGCAGCGTGACCCGGCGGGCAGCCAGCAGCGCGAGGCTCACCAGCGCGGAGAGAGCGAAGCCCAGGGCGGCACCAGCGACCAGCGCAGGCCAGCCGAGCCAGCCGAGCGCAAGCCCGGACAGGCCAGCAAGCTTGATATCCCCGCCGCCCAGCTGGCCCGGGCGAATCAGCGCCAGCAGCAGATAGCATCCGGCGAGCGCGAGCCCGCCGATCAGAGCGCGCACAAGTGCTGCGCCATCGTGACTGACGACGGCGGCGCCGGCCAGCAAGATGATCAGGATGGGATAGGCGGGCAGCGTGAGTGAGTCGGGGAGCCGCTGGACGGCGATATCAATCATTGCCAGCGCCACCCCTAGTGCGCCGACGAAGCCGAACGCAAGCATGTCCGGCTGACCGCCGAACCGGCCAAACACCAGGGCCAGCACGGCCGCAGTCACAAGTTCGAGCGCGAGGGGCACGCCCAGACTGCCGCCGCAGCTCCGACAGCTGATGGCAAGCTGACCAGGGACCGGCGCGTCGCACCGGGAACACGCCGTCCTCCCCGGCTCTCCGCTGGCGACCGACAGCCTGAAAACCGTACCCCGCAGCGCGGCGCCGGCCAGCAGGCCAACCATGGCCCCGATCGCTGCCCACACGATGCTCACGCTGCCGCATCGTAGGCGCACGTGTCGCCTGCCGTGCGTCGTCCGCGAAAGAATCGGCCGACAGAAATGAGGCGTTGTCAGCCGATCGTCGCCCGTCTGTCGGCTGATCGGCTGACATGTCGGCCGGTCGGCGGGTTTATCTGGCCGACCGGCCGATGCCCGCGAAAGCGCGGCTCGGGCATGGTGTCCTCTGACCGGGCGGCCGGACGCCGTCTGGCAAGGCGGCCAGGTCGCCCGCCCCGGGTACCTCGAAGGAGCGCCTGTCATGCTCAAGTCTTTCGTTTATCTGCAGAACACCGTGGCCGCGGCGTTGCGGCGGGATGACCGCGGTGCGACCGCCGTCGAGTACGGCTTGATCGTGGCCCTGATCGCGGGCGCGATCGTCACGGTCGTCGCCACGCTGGGCACCAAGGTCGCGAACGTCTTCACTACCATCACCAACCAGTTCTAAGGAGCTCGAACCAGGCGGCCGGACGCCGTCTGGCAACGGGGCGGCCAAGTCGCCCGCCCCGGGTACCTCGAAGGAGTCCCTGTCATGCTCAAGTCTTTCGTTTATCTGCAGAACACCGTGGCCGCGACGCTGCGGCGGGATGACCGCGGTGCGACCGCCGTCGAGTACGGCTTGATCGTGGCCCTGATCGCGGGCGCGATCATCACGGTCGTCGCCACGCTGGGCACCAAGATCGCGAACGAGTTCACTACCATCACCAACCAGATGTGACCCCCGGTGGCCCTGCCAACAGCCGGCACTGGAGCAAGAACCTGGATCTCAGCCATCGCCTGCGGGCGTGGTTGCAATGCCACTCGTCTTTGCACCGATGCGGCGGAGCATCGCGAACCCGCGGACCCTGTCCGCTGAGCCGCAGCGCCGGAACGATCTAGGCACTGGCCGAAATGCCGGCGGCCGAGATGTTCGGCACACCGCGGGAGCTATCGGTCCGACCTAGCACTCGCCCGGGATGCGGCTGGCAGTGGTGTCGTCATGGCCGTCGCCAGGTTGGCAGCGCGCGCACCAGCTGCAGTGGCGGGCGGGACGGACGGTGTCGGCCGTCCCGCCCCATCACATTAGCTGAAAGGTTACCCCGAGCATGCACTGGCAGGAACCTCGCTCTCGCAGGGCACGCGACCGCGGCGCCGCGGCGGTCGAGTTCGCCATAGTCCTGCCGCTGTTGCTGCTTCTCGTCTTCGGCATCATCGACTTCGGCCGCCTTCTGAATGCGCAGATAACGCTGACTCAGGCAGCAAGGGAAGGCGCCAGGCTCGCCGCACTCGGGCAGCCAGAGGTCACCGTGGTGAGCCGGGCGCAGAGCGCTGCCACCGGCCTCAGCCCGGTAGCCGTCACCGTCACGGGCTGCCCCGTCGGTGCCGACCCGACCGCCGACGCCGTCGTGAGCGTCAGTTATTCGATGTCATTCGCCACCCCCGTCGGAGACCTCGGTTCGCCGATCAGGCTGACTGCGCGCGGAGTTATGTCGTGCGAGACCTGATGGCCTCGCTCGCGGGCCTGATAACAGCCCATATCCGGCGCGATGACCACGGTGCGGTCGCCATTATCGTGGCAATTCTTGTCGGTGGCGGCGTGCTGCTCGGCATGGGCGCCCTGGTCGTCGACGCTGGCCAGATTTACCAGGAGCGCGCCGAGCTGCAGAACGGCGCTGATGCCGCCGCCCTCGCGGTGGCTAAGAGCTGCGCGCTCGGTTCATGTGACCCGGCAGATGCGACTGCCCTGGCTGATGCTAACGCCTCCCGTCTCACCGGAGGGACGGAGGGAGTTTCCGAAGTATGCGGCTCCGGTTCGCTCGGCGCTTGCCCGGCAGCCGCCGGCGTGCTCGCTGACTGCCTGGCCCAGCCGCCAGCGGGAACTAACTTCGTGGAGGTCTACACCGCCACGAAGCTGCCGGATGGCTCCACGCTGCTCCCTCCTGTGTTCGCAGCGACACTGCCCGGTAATTCCGGCTACCGGGGCAGCACCGTGCACGCCTGCGCACAAGCTGAGTGGGGGGCGCCCGCGGCGGCCACGACTCTAGCCCTGACGATCTCCGCCTGCGAATGGAACCAGGCGACACAGCAAGGCACCTTGCTCGCGCAAGAGCCGCCTTATCCTCCTGACCAGGAGCCGTTCAGCTCTATGGATCAGGTGCTCACGCCCAAGCCGGGATCAGGGGGCGGATGCCCGACCGAGCCAGCGGGCGCGGATGGTCCCGGTACTTTTGGCTGGATCTCGGGTGACCAGAGCAACTGCACGCTGCTCGTCAACGGATCGTTCGGCGAGGACAGTGGCGGCCAGACCAGTGCCTCCTGCGCCGATGCTCTCCAGAACGACCAGCAGAGCCGGATCCCGGTGCTGATACCGATCTATGTGGCGGTACAGGGGCAGGAGTACACGCTGCAGGGCTTTGCCGACTTTGTCGTCACCGGCTACAGCTTCCCGGATATCGGCATGTCCGCCCCGGACTGGCTTAATCCAGCCAACAGCTGCGCGGATACCCAGTACTGCCTCAACGGCTACTTCGTCCACGGAGTCATCCCGGACACTGGCACCGTCACGGGAACCTACCTGGGTGCGTCCGTCATCGACCTGACGGGCTGACTCGCCGGAACCGCGCTGCAGGGAAAGAGGAACGTGAAACGTCGCACGCTTACCATCGCGCTCGCCGCTCTGCTGGCGGTACTCGGAACGGTCGCTGTCCTGGCCTATGTCCATCAGGCCAACACCCGGGCCGTTGCTGGGCTGAAGTCGGAGACGGTGGTGGCCGCGAGGAGCTACATCGCGTCCGGTACCTCGCTCCGCGAGGCCAAGAGCGAGGGGTCGCTGGAAAGCGAGAGAGTGCCGATAGCGTCGGTTCCGAGGAACGCCGTGCTCGCGGTCACCGCCAGCAACTCCAAGCGGGTGCTCAATGCCGCCGTGCAGCCCGGGGAACTGCTCCTGCAGCCCATGCTGGAGACAGCCGCCCAGGTGACCGGCGGCATCGCGATCCCGCCCAGCATGATCGCGGTGAGTGTCGAGGTCTGCCTGCCCCAGGCAGTAGCCGGTTACGTAACCGACGGCTCCGATGTTGCGGTCTTCGACACCTATCCTGCTTCCGGCAGTAAGGGAGCCAGCTCGCTGGACGTGCAGGCATCCTGCCAAGGTTCGCACCAGGCAGAGCGCGCTGGGAGCATCGAAACCCAGATAGTGCTGCCGCGAGTGCAAGTGATAAGCGTCGCAACCGGCAGCGCCGGGACCACGTCCGCCGGCGGCTCCGCATTCACGGCCGGGGCGACCAGCTCCACGGCATCTTCTGGGACCGTCCTGGTGACGTTCGCGGTGAGTCAGGCAGACGCGGAAAGGCTGATCAGTCTCAGCGAGGCCGGACTGCCCTACCTGGCCCTGCTCACGCCTTCCTCCAAGACATCGTTCGATACCCAGCCGGCGCCGCTGTTCCAGGCCCCTTGAGTCCAGGAGAAAGACCTTGCCAATACTGTGCGAGCCGTCGTCAACCGCAGGTGAGCTGATTGCTGGCATCGACGGGGAGGTCCGCAAGGCGGACACTCTAGCCACCGCGGCCAAGATGCTCGACGGCGACCCTAACGAGGTACTGGTCGTGATCGGCCCGCGGACTGCCACCGGCGACGCGCTGGCGTTCAGCGCGGCACTGCGGCTGGCCCGTCCTGCCGTCGGCGTGATTCTGGCCCGCCGGGAGGTCGATGTAACGCTGCTGACCCGCGCCCTGCAATCGGGCGTCCGCGAGGTGGTCGAGGCCGGAGACAGCGCCGCGCTGGCCGCGGCTTGCCGGCGCTCGTACGAGGTGTCGCGGCGGATGCTCACGCCCGGAGCGGACGAGGAGTCGGTTCCGGGCCAGATCGTCACCGTGTTCGCCGCCAAAGGCGGCTGCGGCAAGACGGCGCTCGCCGTGAACATCGGCGTGGCCCTGGCCAAGCGAGCTGTCCGGGTGTGCGTTGTGGACCTTGACCTCGCGTTCGGCGACGTCGCCATCAGCGTGCAGCTCGACCCGGTTCGGACAATCGTCGACGCGCTGCCCATGGAGGGGCATCTCGACGTGCCGGGCGCGGCCTCGCTGCTGACCCGCTACCAGCCCGGTCTGGACCTGGTGCTGGCGCCAGTCGCGCCTGGTGACGCCGAGAAGATCCCCCCGGCTGATCGGCGAGCTGCTCGCCGTCCTGCGCGGGATGTTCGATTTCGTCGTCGTCGACACCCCGGCACAGTTCAGCGAGCATGTGCTGACCGCGATGGACGTCTCGTCGCAGCTTGTCCTGCTCACCACACCGGACGTCCCCGCGCTCAAGAACCTCCGGGTCGCGCTGGACATGCTCGACTTGCTGTCATACCCGCGGCAGATTCGCTCGGTCGTAGTCAACCGCGCGGATTCGAAGGTCGGGCTCAGCCTCGAGCACGTCGAGCGGGTCGTGCGGTGCCCGATAGCGGCGAATATCCCCTCCAGCCGGGCCGTTCCCATTTCGATCAACAAGGGTGTGCCGATCACGCTCGATAATCCGGGCCACGCGGTTAGCCAGGCTGTCGCCAGGTTCGCCCAGCAGCGACTACTGGGGGCGCCGCAGGCCAAGATCGGAAGGACGCGCGGAAAGAGGCGGGCCGCATGAGCCTGTCCGACCGGCTTTCCCAGCTGCAAGTCGCGGGTGCGACCTCAGTCGAGCGGGCCGGGGCGCCGCGGCGCTCGGTCCGCTACGCAGATCCTTTTGCTGCGCTCAAGCGCAGCGTGCACGAGGAGATGCTGGAAGTGCTGGGACCGAGGCTCTACGACGCCCAGGTTGAGCAGAGCGAACTCGAACAGCAGGTCACGCAGACTCTGCAGGCCGTCCTCCAGCGCGACGAGACCCCGATGACTACCGCTGACCGGATACGGTTGGCCCAGGAGGTCGCCGACGACATACTCGGCCACGGCCCGCTCGAGCCGTATCTGCGCGACCCGGATATTTCCGAGATCATGGTCAATGGCTTCGACCAGATCTACGTGGAACGTGACGGGCTTATCTACCCGGTGGACGCCGCCTTCAGCGACGAGAGCCACCTGCGCCGGACCATTGACAAGATCGTGGCGCGGGTGGGGCGCCGGGTCGACGAGTCAAGCCCGATGGTCGATGCCCGCCTGCCCGACGGCAGCCGGGTCAATGCGGTAGTGCCGCCGATCGCGCTGGATGGCTCGCTGCTGACGATACGAAAATTCGCCGCCGAGCCTCTTACCATCGGACACCTCATCCAATTCGGCACGGTGACACCCCAGGTGGCCGATCTCCTTCGGGTCTGTGTCGAGGGACGCCTGAACATCGTCATCGGAGGAGGTACCGGATCGGGAAAGACCACCACGCTGAACGTGCTGTCCTCCTTCATCCCGCCGAACGAGCGGATTGTCACGATCGAGGATGCAGCCGAGCTGCAGCTGAAGCAGGAGCATGTGTTCCGACTCGAGTCTCGGCCGTCAAACCTGGAGAAGCGCGGTGAGATAACAATCCGTGACCTCGTTCGCAACTCGCTCCGCATGCGGCCTGACCGGATCATTATCGGGGAGGTCCGGGACGCGGCCACCCTCGACATGCTGCAGGCGATGAACACTGGCCACGACGGCTCGATCACCACGATCCACTCGAATTCGCCGCGCGACACGCTGTCCCGGATGGAGACGATGGTCATGATGGCCAACATCGAACTGACTCAGCGGGCGATTCGCGATCAGATGGCATCGGCCGTCGACCTGATCCTGCATCAGTCCCGGATGAAGGATGGCTCCCGCCGGATTACGCACATCACCGAGGTCCAGGGAACCGAAAGTGAGGTGGTCGTCCTCCAGGACCTGTTCCTGTTCGACTTTCGCGCCGGCACCGATGAGCGCGGCCGGCACCACGGCCGGCTCCGCGGCACCGGCTTGCGGCCGCTGTTCCTCGACCGGCTGGAGGGCAGGGGCGTTCGCATGCCGCCCGGAGTCTTCGCCGCGGAGGCATACCCGCAATGAGGTGGACCCGGCTTAGATGCGGGGCCCTGGTTCCCACGGCAGGTGCCAGAATCGCAGCAGTGCTGGCGTGCGCGGGAGCAATGCTGGCAGGCCCGGGCGGGATCCGGCCGGCCGCCGCAGCCGCAAGCTCGCAGCCAGCCGTCGTGATCCTGCTGGACACTAACTACTCGCTGGTCGGTGTGTCAGCGGCTGTGCGCGGCGCGGGCCTCTCCTACATCCGGGCGCTCCCCGCTGACGTCCAGGTCGGACTGATTGCATTCGGAAACGCCAGCTGGCAGACCGTCGTGCGCCCGACCACAAACCGCGAGCAACTGGCCGCAGGCATAACGAGCTGCAAGGCGGCCCAGCACAGTCCGGCCGGGTTCTACAGCTCGACCGGGGTCTACGACGCCCTGACTGCCGCGACCTCGCTGCTCAGGGGAGCGGAGCCGAGCAGGATCGTAGTTCTCACCGACGCTGAGAACCTCGATGGCCCGGTTCCGACCGCCACCATCCCGGCGGACGTCATCTGGTGGCGGATTGACGGCGACGACTACGTCGGCAAGATGCGGGACCTCGCTTCGGCGAGCAACGGCCGGTACACGACCCCCGCGGCCGCGGCCGAGCTGGCAGCATCGACGTTTCCGCGGCCAGCGCCCACCCCGAGACCGACCAAGACTCCGCGGGCAGCGGTTGCCAGGTTGCCGGTCAGCTCGCCCTGGCCGCTGATCGGCGGTCTGGCCGCGTTCTTCGCCGCCTTGTTCCTACTGGCATTTGCCTTCCTCAGCGGAATGGCCCGCAAGCGCAAGACCCGTGATCTCGCGACGCAGATCGGACGATATGGGCCCCAGCTGGGGCCGAAGGTCGTCAGGGACGTCGCTCAGAACGCGGACAAGCTGGGCGGCGTTGCCGTTGGGATCGCGTCGCGGCTTATGACTCCTGCCGCGCACGACCGCCTGAGCAGGCGGCTCGAACTCGCCGGCGTCAGCCGCCCGCCCGGTGAATGGGCCCTCTTTGGTGGCTGCGCGGGGCTTACAATCGCGGCCGTTCTGAGCCTTATCACCAGCTACGTCGTCATCGGCCTCATCGGCGGCGCGCTGATCGGCTGGCTAGTCATGCGATTCTCGCTGAGCCTGCTCATAGTCCGGCGGCGGGCGACCTTCGCCGACCAGCTCCCCGACATCCTGCAGCTGATCGCCAGCTCGCTGCAGGCGGGTTTCGCGTTGCCGCAGGCCTTTGACGCGGTCGTGCGCGACAACAACCAGCCCGCGGCCGGCGAGTTCGCGCGTGCCCTGGCAGAAGTCCGTCTCGGCGCGAAGCTCGAGGACGCGATCGAGGCGGTAGCGAACCGCATGGACTCCGACGACCTGCGGTGGACAGTCATGGCTATCCGCATCCAGCAAGGCGTGGGCGGCAACCTCACCGAGGTACTGATGACGATCGTCGCTACCATGCGCGAGCGCGGATTCCTGCGCCGTCAGGCTCACGCTCTCAGCGCTGAAGGCCGACTATCCGCCTACATTCTGATCGCGATGCCGATCCTGGTCGCGATCTGGCTGTTTATCAGCAGCCCCGCTTACATGCACCCGCTGTACGCGACCCGGTCCGGAGAGCTCTTGCTGGCCGCAGCCGTAATGCTGCTCGTGATCGGGGCCGTCATCATGCGCAGAATAATCAAGGTAGAGGTCTGACATGGCAGGTTCGGTGCTGCTCGCTGGCGGACTTGCGGCGATCGTGCTTGCGATAATGATCGCCGCGCTTGCCCTCGCGCCCGAGCGCTCCCAGCCGCCGAGCATTGCCCGTGCGCTCGCCGCGATCGAAGAACGGTACGCGCGTGGCACACAGGAAACCAGCGCCGAGGCGCAGCCATTCAGAATCCCGGAGTGGATGGGAAGGCTGGCCGTGCGACTATCGCCGGCTGGGATCGCGACGATCCTGCAACGGCGGCTCGACATTGCCGGAAACCCGAAGGGCTGGACCACTGACCGGATGCTCGCGGTCAAAGGCCTCGGCCTGATCGCGCTCGGCGTGCTTGGCGCTCTGTACGGCGTGCATAATCCGGCACTGCTCATCGTCGGCAGCGGCCTGGGCGCGGTGATCGGCTTTTTTCTGCCAGATCTGCTGCTCTACAACTCCGGGGCGAAACGCCAGCAGAAAATTCCACGCGCCCTTCCGGACGCTCTGGACATGCTCACGATATGTGTCGAGGCTGGCCTCGGCTTCGACGCGGCGCTGGCGCAGATCGCTCGCCATACCAAGGGCCCGGTGGCGGCCGAATTCTCGCGCATGCTGCAAGAAATGCAAATCGGCAAGTCCCGCAGTGAAGCACTGCGCGCGATGGGCGAACGCACCACCGTGCCGGAACTGAAGGCCTTTACATCGGCCATGATCCAGGCAGCGGAACTGGGCATTCCTATCGCCCATGTCCTGCGCGAGCAAGCTAAGGAAATGCGCGTACGGCGGCGTCAGCGGGCAGAGGCACAGGCCCAGAAAGTGCCAGTTAAAATCACCTTTCCGCTTATCCTCTGCATTTTCCCTGCACTGCTGATAATAGTGATGGGACCGGCAGTTATGGAACTCGCGCATACGCTGTTCGGCGGATAGCGAAGGTCATGCTGGCAGCACGCTGTCCTCGCGTCATCGATGCGCGCACGGGCCAACGCTGCAGGACGACACACCGAGGGCAAGATCAGCTCAAGGTCAGCGGCATTGCGCAAGACCGGCCGACGAAGATCGGCTCAGCTGCCTCTGGCTGGATTGCCCGCCGCGTCGCCCGCAGAGTTTGCCGTTAATGAACGCCCCTGCGGTGGCCGCTCTGCATGGATGAAAGGCACACGGAGCATGAACCTGGCCATGCGGCTCGCCTGCTGACGGGCCGACGCGAGAGCCTCGCGAGCCCGGACGGTGTCGCTATGGTCGGCGCCCTTGCTCCGCTCAAGGTCCGCGATCAGCTGCCGGTACTGCGTGAACGCTTCCCTGGTCCGGCCAGCCGCCAGGTAGGCACCGGCCAGCTGCTGCCTCGTCGCCATCGTGTCCGGATGTTGCGCGCCTAGTGAGAGTTCCCGATCGCTGAGGACGCGCCGGTACAGTCTGACTGCCTCGGTCGGCCGCCGCCGCCTGGTATCCGGCTGCCGCCTCGCAGCGGATACTAGCGCGCTCATGATGACCCGGCCCATATGCCCGGTCCGAGTCCGCCATTGCCGCGCTGAGGACCACGTTCGCTTCCTCCAACTGCCGCACCTTCGCCAGAAGACTGCCAAGCCGCACTCTGACAGTCAGGGTTCCTGAGTGATAGGGCCCGTGCGCCGCCTCGCAGTCGGCCACCGCCCGCTGGTAGCAGGCAACGGCCTCGCTCAGCCGTCCGGCTTCGACGAACGCACCGGCAAGCCGATCGATACTCGCGATCGACTCGGGATGCCCCGGTCCGAATATCCCATTCGCGACCGAAGCGAGCTCAGTCCAGTAGTCGACCGCAGGACCAGTGAGCGATGCCTCGGCCAGACTCTGGCCGGCCCTCAGCAACAGTGGGTGGCTGCCCTCGGCAAGCAGCAGCGCGCCGGTGGCGCGGCGCAGGGCCACTGCGCTGGACCGCAGGCTCTGAGCAAATGACGGGTCGGGCTCCGGCGAGGGCCACGATTCCAGTAGCGCCGCAGCAGCGGCCCGCGCCGCCTGGTCCCGCTTCTCGGGCGGGAGTCCCGCCCGGACCGCTCGTCCCAGGGCCTGGTTCATTCGCACGATCGGGGGCTCGCTGCGACGATCCAGGCTGATCAGAACTACCTCGTCCAGGACAGCCAGAGTCTCCTGGACTCGTTCCAGCGCACCCGGCGCCGCGACGCCGCCCGCGACGTAACTGCAGGCGGCTGGTGCGGTGAATACGGTGGCCGGGATGCCGTGCCCGTCTAGCATTGCCGCCAGAGCCAGGCATGGCTCCGCCGAGCCGCCCGGCATCAGCTGGTCGGCGGTCTCCAGGGAAAGAGTCCAGGTAACGCTCGCAGCGGGCAGCGGTTCCGCACCAGGCGAGCCCAGTGCCGCCGACCGGCGGCGGAACTGCTCACGATAGTCGACAGACGTCATCCACGAGCTCGCGATCACAGCGGTGGCCTGCGCCAGCGCCAGGGGCTGGCAGTCCAGATCGTCGACCAGGTCGATCACCCCCCGACGCTGGTCCGGGTGATCGGATAGGCGGCCCACCAGATAGCTCATCGCCTCGCGGCGGCTGAACGGGCCGATCTCCAGCATCGCGACGTCCTGCAGACGGGCCATCGGCTCGTCCCGCTGAGTCGTAACGATCACCTGACCGGTCGGGCCCGCAGGCCACCAGCCATGCAGTACCGAACTGTCCGGCACGTCGTCCAGGACCAGAAGCCACCGACGGTCAGTCTTCCCGAGCCAGCTGAGGAAGCTAGCGGCTACTGATTCGGCGCCTCCCGGCGTGGGAGCTTCCGTCACTGCGTTGGCCGCCGCAGCATAACCAGACAGAATCGACGCCGTGCTACTGCCGTCGATCCAGACCAGCAGGTCGATGGCGCGGTCACGCCACAGGGACTCAGCGTAAGCGACGGCTAGCTGCGTCTTGCCTCCACACCGGAGCCAGTCGTGGTCCAGCCCTGGCTCGCGCAGGCCAAGCCGCGGTGACAGGGCGATGGCCGACCCGCCCTGAAGTGCGAGCTTCAGGTCTGGCGCTGTCTCTGTCCTCGGGCTGAACCGGTCGGCAAGTGGCGGGACCGCGCCGGATCGGACTGGCCAGGCCGCAGCCGCCAGCAAAGGCGCAGTCTCCGGAACTGGCAGCAGGCTGGCCACTTTCGTTGCCGCATTGATCTGCACCGTATCCGCCCCTGCCACCGTCACCGTCCAACTCTGACAACACTACGGGCCACAGGCGGAACTTGGCCGGTAAAAGCCAGTGTCGCGGGACTTGCGGACAGCCACGGGGACGCTGCGCTGAAGTCACCGTAAGCGACCGCCATTCGCTGATGACGCGTGAGTGTGGTCACCTGAACTGGCCCCGGCTGGCAGGTTGTTCTTCACGGATTCTGGCCCCGCCTGGGTGGTGATCGCGGCCGGGTGGTGGGGCGGCGTGTCGTCACCAATTCTGGCCCCACCCTGGGTTCGGATTCTCGCGTCAGTGTTGCCGGCGCGGAGGTCCGGGAGTGGCGCGGTCACGAGTGGAACTGTTCGAGCAGATCAGGAAAGACAGCCGGGCCGAAGGGTCCTCGATCCGGGAGCTGGCGGACCGGCATCATGTGCACCGGCGGACGGTGCGCCAGGCGCTGGCTTCGGCGGTGCCGCCGCCGCGGAAGGCCTATCCGCCTCGGCCCCGGCCCGCGATCGACGCCTGCGCATCGGTGATTGACGGGTGGCTGCTGGCCGACAAGGACGTGCCGCGCAAGCAGCGGCATACCGCACGGCGGGTCTGGCAGCGGCTGGTCGCCGAGCACGGTGCCACGGTGTCGGAGGTGACGGTGTCGCGCTATGTGGCCCGCCGCCGGATCGAGCTGGGCCTGGACCGCGTTGCGGTTGCGGTGCCGCAGGCGCACCTGCCGGGCGCGGAGGCCGAGGTGGATTTCGGCGAGTTCCACGCGATGATCGCCGGGACGCTGGTGAAGCTGTGGCTGTTCGTGCTGCGGTTGTCGTGCTCGGGCCGGGCGTTTCATGTCGCGTTCGCCACCCAGGCGCAGGAAGCGTTCCTGGAAGGCCACGTGCTGGCCTTCGAATATCTCGGCGCGGTCCCTGGCCGGATCCGCTATGACAACCTCAAGCCCGCGGTGACCCGGGTGCTGAAGGGCCGGGACCGCATGGAGGCGGAGCGGTTCATCGCGCTGCGCAGCCATTACGGGTTCGACTCGTTCTTCTGCATCCCCGGCCAGGCCGGCGCGCATGAGAAAGGCGGCGTCGAAGGCGAGATCGGCCGGTTCCGCCGCTGGCACCTGGTCCCCGTCCCCTCGGTGGCGTCGCTGGCCGCGCTGAACCAGCGGATCGCCGCCGCCGACATCATCGATGACGGCCGGGTGATCACCGGCCGCCCGGTGACCGTGGCTGCGGCGTTCGCCGCCGAGCAGCCGGCCATGCTGGCGCTGCCCGCGGAGGAGTTCGATCCGGCGCGTCTGCTGCAGGCCAGGGTCGATGGCCGGGCCCGGATCTGCGTCCGGCAGAACTACTACTCCGTCCCCGCACGGTATGCCGGCCGGCGGCTTCACGTGCGGCTGTCAGCGCGGACGGTGGAAGTTCTGGACGGGCCGCACGTGGTGGCCGCGCACGAACGCGCGGCCGGGAAGTACGCCGAGGTGCTCACCCTCGACCACTACCTCGAGGTGCTGAAGTACAAGCCCGGGGCGCTGCCGGGCGCGACGGCGCTGGCCCAGGCCAGGGCCGCGGGCGCGTTCACGCCCAGCCATCAGCGGTACTGGGACGCCGCCCGCCGTGCCCGCGGCGACGCGGCCGGGACCCGGGCGCTGATTGAGGTGCTGCCCGGACACCGCACTCTGCCCGCGGCGGCCCTGGCACAGGCCATGGACAAGGCCGTGACCTCGGGTGCCCTGGACCCGCAGGCTGTGCTGATCGATGCCCGGCGGCTGGCCGGCGGCCCGGTCGCGCCGGTGATCCCGATCGGCGCGCTGGCCCGCTACGACCGGCCCGCACCAGTCCTGGACGGCTACGACGCCCTGCTGACCGGGGGTGCCCGGTGACCGGCATCTCCGACACTGCCGCGGTGGCCGCGATCGGCGCGGCTGCCCGCGAGCTGAAACTGCCAACCGTCCGCGCCGACGCCGCCCGCCTCGCCGAGATCGCCGTCCGGGAACGGCACACCCACCTGGCTTACCTCGCCGAGATCCTGTCCGCCGAGATCGACGACCGGACCGGCCGCCGCCGCGCCCGCCGCGTCGCCGAAGCCAGGTTCCCGCGCCTCAAGCGGCTGGCCGACTTCAACCCCGACGTCATCCCCGGCATCGCCGCGCAGCTCGCCGCCCTCGCGGCCGGCACCTGGATCGACGCCGGCGAGCCGGTCGTCGCCCTCGGGGACTCCGGCACCGGCAAAACGCATCTGCTGATCGGATTGGGGCTGGCCGCCTGCGAGCAAGGCCGCCGGGTCCGCTACGCCACCACCGCCGCCCTGGTCAACGAGCTCGCCGAAGCTGCCGACCAGCGGCAGCTGTCCCGCGTCGTGGCCCGTTACGGCCGCCACGATTTGCTGGTCCTGGACGAGCTGGGCTATGTCCAGCTCGACGCCCGCGGCGCCGAACTGCTGTTCCAGATCATCACCGAACGCGAGGAGCGAGCATCCATCGCGATCGGGACGAATCTGCCATTCAGTGAATGGGGAACCGTGTTCCCCGACCCCCGCCTCGTCGCCGCCATCGTCGACCGCGTCACCTTCAACGCGCACATCCTCGAGACCGGCACCCAGTCCTACCGGCTCGCCGCCAGCAAAGCCAGCCAGCGCAACCATCACCGCCAGCCAGCCCGCCGGGTCCAAAATTCATGACGACGCCGGGGCCAGATCACTTGACGAGACGCAGACGCGCCCGGGTGACCTGAGCGTGACCGAGGTTGCTTCGCGGTGGGCTGCGCGTCGCTGGGCACTTTCAGCGCGCGCTTCACCGAACTGACCGGCATGCAGCCGAGTGTCTACCGGAGTGAGGCAGCGCAGGCGACGGCGGGAATGCCGGCCTGCGTGGCGAAGCAGGTGACCAGGCCGGTCAGGAATCGAGAAGCGCCGGTGGCCGGCCGCGGCTAGCGTGACCGGCATGGACATCACCATCCACGCGAGTTTTCTGCCGCACACAGACCCGCAGGCCTCGCTGGCCTTCTACCGCGACACCCTCGGCTTCGAGATCCGCGCCGATGTCGGATCCGGCACGATGCGGTGGCTCACCGTCGGCCCGCCAGGCCAGCCCGGCACCTCCATCCTGCTCGCGCCGCCGGCCACCGACCCCGGCACCACAGACGACGAGCGCCGGGTCATCACCGAGATGATGGCCAAGGGCACCTACGGCTGGATCCTGCTGGCCACCCCCGACCTCGACGGCACCTTCGAGCGGCTGCAGGCCGGCGACGCCGAGGTCGTCCAGGAACCCGTCGACCAGCCCTACGGCATCCGCGACTGCGCCTTCCGCGACCCCGCGGGCAACCTGATCCGCATCCAGGAACTCCGCTAACCGCCGGGCCGGCCGCAGCCATGTGCACCGCCGCAGCCATGTGCACCGCCGCCTACCGTGAGGCGCTAATACGAGATTTCTGCCCGGCGGCACCGTCGACGTCGGCGCCAAGCCAGCGCGACGCCGCTCAGGCGAGCTGCCACGACGTCGGCGGACTACCGCTCCCGTGCCAGCCGAGTCCCCCGACTGGACGATCTTCGCCGCCCTGTAAGTGAGATCATCTCCACATGACCGAGCTGTGGTTCCCGGTGCCGCGGCTGGCTGGTGACGCGGTGCTGCTACGCCCGTGGCGCGAGAGGGACGTGCCCGCCATCGTGCTGGCCTACAGCGATCCGGTGATGCAGAGATTCTCGTGGCGCACTGGTCCGTATACCGAGACCGATGCGCGCGACTTCCTCGCCGAGCAGGAAGAGGCTCGCTTGCGAGGCGACGAGCTGAACTTCGCGCTGGCCGAGCCGCAGGACCAGGACGTGGTCCTCGGCGCTGCCACGCTGTCCGAGGTTCGCCTGGACCAGGGCTGCGCGGCGGTTGGCTACTGGCTCTCCCCGGGCGCCCGCGGCCGGGGCGCCGCGACCCAGGCAGTCCGCCTGCTCGCCGCCTGGGCATTCGCTGAGCTGGGAATAGCCCGGCTGGAACTGACCTGTGGTCCCGATAATGCGGCCTCGCAGCAGGTCGCAGACCGCTGCGGGTTTTCCCGTGAGGGCGTGCTCCGCTCCCACGTCCCTTTCAAGGGAGCCCGCCGGGACAGCGTGATCTACAGCCTGCTGGCTGGCGAGCTGCGATAGTCGCGGCAACTCGCGCCACGGTTCACTTCCATGATGGTCGTGCTCGAGAGGGAGAGGGCTTCGCGTCAGCGCGGGGTGAGGACGTCGAACTCGTTGCCCTCCGGGTCGGCGAGGCAGGTCCACGGCACATCGCCCTGACCGACGTTGATGTCGGTGGCACCGAGGGCCCGCAGCCGGGCCACCTCCGCCGCTTGATCGTCACCGGGATACGGCCGGAGGTCGAGATGGACGCGGTTCTTCACGGTCTTGACGTCGGGCGTGCGGAGGAACTCGAGATACGGCCCGACACCCTGAGCGGAGCGGAACGCTGCCAGGTCGTCGGTCACCTTGTGCAGGTTCCAGTCCATCGCCTGGTCCCAGAAGCCGGCCATGGCCCGCGGATCCGCGCAGTCGCAGACAACCGCGGCGATCGGCCCGGTGTCCAGGTAGATCGCTCGGGGCTCAAGCACGCAGAACTCGTTGCCCTCCGGGTCGGCAAGAACGGTCCACGGGACGTCACCCTGACCCACGTCGGCGGGCGTCGCGCCGAGACCCTGAAGACGTGCGACGAGGTCCGCCTGATGGGCTGCAGACGTCGTGGCGAGGTCGATGTGCACGCGGTTCTTCACCGTCTTGGATTCCGGGACGGCGATGACGTCGATGCAAACGGCGGCGGCGTCAGGATAGGCGAAGCCCACTGGTTCAAGATTGGTGACGCCCGGTTCCTCGCTGTCAATACCCCAGCCGAGCGCCTCCGCCCAGAACCGGCCGGCCGCAGAGTCATCCCGGGCATTCATCGCGATCTGAACGAGCCGCAGCGCCATGCTGCCGACCCTATCCCCAGCTGCTTGGCAGCCATGCGTGGCCGGGCATAGCCACCAGACCGGTCTCGACGTCCGAGCCGGAGTTCCAGTGACCGATGACCAATGGCCCTGGCCAAGCGTCAGCGGCGGTGATCATCATCGGCCAGCGCGGCTCAGCTGGCGGGGTGGCTTTCCGCGATCTGGGCGACAAAGGTCTTGACGGCGGGGAAGGCGAGGTCCGGGCGGTCGCGGAAGATGGTGTGACGTGCCCCGGAAAGTCGCGCCAGGCGGGTGGTGCTGCCCGGCAGCCGGCTGGCTAGTTCCTCGACCACCGGCAGCGGGCAGACCGGGTCGTCCTCGCCGGCGAGGATCAGGACGGGGCACCGGACTGCGCCGGCCAGGCTCCAGGGATCGAAGCTTGAGACCTCGTGGCTGTCGTAGTGCGCGGCGACGTCCGGGTTCCTGATCATCCGCGCCAGAAACCGGCGGGACTCCTCGGCCCAGCCCGGCGTGGCGCTGTAAAGCGGGTAGCAGACGCGGGTGAACTCAGCCTGGATATCCTCAGCGTCCGCGGCGTAACCGTCCCGGCGGTATGTGCGGATGCGCTCGATGAGGGCGGCCGCTTCGGGGCCGCCGACACGGCCGAACGCCTCGATGACTCGCGGGTCGTTCCAGTGGCCACACGTCGTGTTAGCCAGGATGATGCCGCCAGGGTGATCGGGGAACAGCGCCGCGTAGGTGAGCGCGACGTCGCCGCCGAAGCTGCTGCCGAGGATGACCGGCTTGCGCAGCCCGAGCGCCTCGCACAGCCGCCGCAGGTCATCGGCCCAGGTCCGCATGTTCCAGGACCCGGCGCTGCTGCGGTCGCTGCGGCCATAGCCGCGCAGGTCGAAGTACAGGACCTGGAAATCGGCGGCCAGCGGCTCCAGCGCGGACTTCACCGTCATGTGGTCCAGGCCGGGGCCGCCGTGGACGGCCACCAGGACCGGGCGCTCCACCGTCGTGTCCCCCTGCGGGATAACTGACGGGCCGGAGACATCGAACCACAGGGACACATCGCCAAGGCTGATACGCACGCGACCTCCAGGCATCCTTGATGGTCGTTGGTCACCGGCCGTACGGAACCGCTAGCTTCGGACGCCCGTGTCGCCAATACATCTCCCGGCTCGGTGTCGACATCGTCGTCTGGGCGTAGGCCGGAGCCATGCTGCTCGGTCCCGTGGCCCCATTCGTCCCGAGCGGCCAGCCATGAAGCATGGATGTGAACTGTCGGGTTGATCAGCTGAGGCATGCACGCAAGCTAGCTAAAGCGGGTGACAATTCCCAGCAGGCTAAGAGCGGAGAGCCATCGGCCCCGCCTGACGGCGCTGACGTCCGGATCCCGGGATCGGCTGCTGTGATCGTCCGGAGGAACAGAGGCCGCTGAGCTGGCGCGCTCGGCGGGACTCGAACCCTAACCTTCTGATCCGTAGGCTGTGTCACGCGTACCCGCTACCTGCTCATATATCAGTTGACCTGGTCCGCAGCGGTCGCCGGTCCATGTCTGGTCCGCAGTGAGGCGAAGCACCGCGGCCTTCGTGTGGCTCACAACACCCCCCGGCGATAAGCTCGATTGCGTGGCTGGCTATGACGATGGCCGGGTGGTGTGCACGGAGGACGCGATCATCCTTCGGCGCTATAAGTTGTGGCGGGACAGGGATATTGCCTACCAGGCCATTCGGGAAGTACGGCAGGTCCCCCTCGCATCCCTCGGTATGGTCCGTCTCCAGGGCAGTGGCGATTTTGTCCACTGGTTTAATTACGATCCTCACCGGAGGCATAAAAACCGCGCGCTGATCCTGTACGTGCTGGCTGACAAGAATGAGGTATCCGCCGTACGGACGCCTGGTGACACAGATGAACGCGTTAAGCCAGTCATTACTCCAGATGATCCCGATAGTGTAATCGCTGAGCTTGTCGCGCACGGAGTGAATGTCACAAGCGAGCAAGGCGACGGATGAATTAGCAGGTGACCTTGCGGGTAGCCTCGGCTCCGATCTTGTCAAAGACGGGTGCGAACCGGCTTCGACCGGCAAAGAACCTGACGACCTCATCTTCACCGTGCCCGGTGGCAGCCCCGCATGCTGCAGGAGATCATGGGGCACGCCAGCATCACCACGACCCTTGACCTATACGGCCACCCTCTACCCGGGCCAACGCTGATGGTATGGATGTAGGGCTGATCGGCCCGCTGCGCCGCGTCGGCAAACAGGGCGTCGAGCTGCGCACCGGAGACCAGACGGCCGCTCAGACGCGAACAACCGTGCCGGCCGGGATAGCCGCGCGGGCGAACAGGCCCGTCTGCGCCACAGAAGACGGCCTGACCTCCAGAACCGGATGCAGCCAGCATTCCGGTCCGGGCCTGAGCCCTTCCCCATGGGCCGTCACGAGAACCAGGCTGCCGCGCCTTCGCAAGTTAAGGAGCGAGCACCTTGCAAATCGCCGCATCAACCTTCGATGGTGGCCCTGACCTCATTCGGGAGCTGCTGGCGGGTGACCGTGATGTACCGCTGAACACCGATGCTAATGGCATGTTAATGGCACGACCTCGATCGCGTGTCGGCCCGGCTGTCACGGGAATACTGACGCCGACGAGGGCGGTCACATCGTAGGAACCGGCTGGCCCTATGCGCGGGCGCCGGTGCAGGGAGGTAGCGATGCCGGTCATTGTGGTTACCAGGCTCCGGCTGAAGGACCCGGCGTTGTTCGGTGACTTCTTCGCCGCCGCCGTGGCTGTGGTTGAGCAGGCACAGAGTTCTGAAGGCAACCTCGGCGCGGATGTGCTGGCCGAGGCGAACAACACCTACTGGACCCGGACGGCCTGGCAGGAGCGCGGCCTGATGGACGGGTTCGCGGGAAGCGAACCGCATCTGCATACGATGAGCCGCATTGACGACTGGTGCGATGAGGCGACCTTCGTCGAGTGGGAGCAACCGGGTCCGGATCTGCCCGACTGGCAGGACGGCTACAGCCGCCTTATCGCCGAGGGCCAGGGGCCGAGCCTGAGCAATGCGACCCGGGCCCATCACACCCGGGATTTTCCCGCCCCGGTCCTGTCCACGTAGCTACTGAACCAAAGCCGCGAAACCGGCGACCGCCAAGCGTCGGATCCTTAGTCGCGAACTGGCCAGGTCTTCCGGGCCGGAGTCTGACCGCCGACCGTCCCATCTGCCATCCCGCATATATCCCGTGGTTGGCTCGCTGCCGAACGCCGGACCCGTACCTCCGGAAAGTGAACAGTGCAGTGCGGATCATCGGCGGACTTACACGCGGTAACTTCTGAGCCATGGTCGGCGACATGCAACGTCATACCGTTCGGGGTGCGGAACTGGCAGTTTGGCAGTCGGGGCGGGGCGACCGCGATCTCGTGTTCGTGCACGGCTTTCAAAATGATCACACTGCGTGGCGCCCGCTGGTGGAGCGTCTCGATGCCGACCGGTACCGGTACACGTCCTTCGACCTGGTGGGCTGCGGGGCGAGCGCACGTGCTGCCTCGTGGGAGCGCTGTACGATCGGCGAGTACGGAGCCGACCTCACCGCTCTGTGTGACGCGCTCGGCATCGACCGGCCGGTCGTGCTCGGTCATAGTCTGGGTGCCGTGACCATATTGAGCGCTGCGCTCGCCAGTCCCGGCCGGTTCGCCGGTCTGGTGCTCGTCGCACCGGCCTCGACCACTGGCCTCGACTTCCTGCCTGACGAGGCGAGCTTCGCCGCACTTGCTGGCCCCACGCCCGACCAGCAGCGAGCTCTGGCGCGGGCGGCTTTTCGTCGTCCCCCGCCCGAGGACGACTTCCGCGAGCTGATGGCGGTGCTCGACCGCGCGTCGTCCGAGCACATTGAGGGCGCAGCCCGCTCGATGCGGGAGTTCACGTGCCAGCCCGATCTCGCGGGCCTTAACGCGCCGTCGATCTTGATCTGCGGCGACCGCGACCGGCATGTCCCGCTGCGCAATCACCTGGCGACTCAGCAGGCCATCCCGCGGTGCGGCCTACAGGTCTACTTCGACGTCGGGCACGTGCCCTTTGTCGAAACGCCCGAGAGCTGCGCTGCCGATGTCCAGCGGTTCCTCGCGACGCTCGATTAACAGCGCGTCTGCTAGCACGATCCAGGCTGACCCACGACCGGTGTCGCGGTCCCGACCATCCGGCAACCTCTTTGCCCCGTCCTCCTCGCAGGCGCCGAATCCAGGTGAGTGGCTGCCGGGTCTAGGGTCGGCGAAGCCGATCGCATGCGACGACCCGCAGGGCCGCTAGACGCGGTGGCCGTGAGCTGGACAATCGAGAGCGAGGAAGACGGTACGTCGAGCCTGCAAGATGAGCAGTCAGATCAGTGCAGCCGGGCAATGGGACGGCGCGGGGAGCGCCGGGCGGGCCTCCCAAGGCAGAGCCCGGCGCGGGGAGCGCGGGACGCGGCGCCGGGAGGCGCCGCCTTGATGACGCCATCGTCGGAGCGCTGACGGCGCCGCGCAAGCTCCAGCTCGCGGAAAGCTCGGCGGCCGGACAGGCCTACAGGGACGGCCTGACCGAGCTTGGCTGGTACAGCGGCGGGGAGGACATCGTTACCGACCAGCTCAGTATCCCGGTCCACCCTGAGTGGTACTCCGACGAGTCGGCCGACTTGTCAGGCGTGCCGCCCTGCGCCGGATCACGCTGCATGATTCGCGGCCGGTCTGCGCTAGCCAAGATTCACAAGATCGCCTAGCGCCTGAGAGAAACCGTGAGACGTTCCGCCCTTGAAACGTGACAGGGCCTCGTCTCATGATGGAGACCAAGGCCCTGACCTGCGGATACGTGGCGCGCTCGGAGGGACTCGAACCCCCAACCTTCTGATCCGTAGTCAGATGCTCTATCCGTTGAGCTACGAGCGCTTACTTCATCAGATGCACTAACCGCGGAAGTCTACCAGCCCAGATCCAGTGATGCTGACCGGCAGTTCCGCTGCCGGAACGTGACCGATAGCGACCACTCGAAGTGTTATGCCCCGTGAGGTTGCCGTTGTCGGCTCGGGCGGGAAATCCTTGCAACCGTGATCCAGCCGCGCGGGACCCTCTCGACGCGCCGTATGACGGCACACCGGGTCGTGCTTGCCGCCGCGGTGCTGACCACGGTGGTCGCGGCCGCGATCGGAGCGGCCCTGGCCGTGCTCGTCGGCCAGGGTCTCCCGCCGGCGAGAGACCACGACCTGTCGGTCGCGCCCGGAACCGCGCTGTCGATCTCCGGGCCCGTGAGTAATGCGCAGACAGCCGCGACGGCTAGCGCGCTGCGGAGTTCTGGCGGGGGGACGTGGTCCGACCCGCTGGCCCTGGTACCCGCCGCGCCCGGCCGGGGGAACACAGCACTGCTCAAGGCCGCCGCGGTGGATGGCATCACCGGACATGCCGTCCTGGTGTCCGGCCAGTGGCCAGGGCCGCCCGCCGCTGGCCAGGCCGGCTGGTCAGGCGGCGGCGCGCTCGCTGACCGGGCGGCGGCGCAGCTCCGGGCGCTGGAGAGCCGGGGGCCGGTAGGCCATGTCGAGGGTGCCGACGTCGGTTCCGGGCGGGACGATCTCGTCGATCCGGTCGAGTAGCTCGTCCGTGAGCGTGACGTCCACGCTCGCCAGCAGGTCATCGAGCTGCTCCATCGTGCGCGGCCCGATGATCGCGCTGGTCACGCCCGGATGAGCGATCGCGAACGCCATCGCCAGGTGCGTCATCGGCAGGCCTGCCTCGTCGGCGAGCGGGATGAGCTTCTCGACAGCGTCGAGGCGGCCCTCGTCGCTCAGGTGCCGGAAGAGGGCGGTGCGGCGGAGGTCGTTCTGCTGGCCCTTGCGGACCCGCCCGGTGAGCAATCCCATCGCGAGCGGGCTCCACACCAGGATGCCCATGCCGTAGCGCTGGGCGACGGGCAGCACTTCGGCCTCGATGCCGCGGCTGAGGATCGAGTAGGTGGGCTGCTCGGTGCGGAACCGCTCCAGGCCGCGCCGTTCGGCGACCCACTGAGCCTCGACCATGTCGGAGGCGGGCATCGTCGAGGATCCGATCACCCGGACTTTGCCGCTGTGGATCAGGTCCGAGAGCGCGGACAAGGTCTCCTCGATGTCGGTGTCGGGGTCGGGCCGGTGGATCTGGTAGAGATCGACGTGATCCGTCTGCAGCCGGCGGAGCGAGTTCTCGATCTCGGCGATAATCCAGCGCCGGGAGTTGCCCCGCTGGTTGGGATCATCACCCATCGGCATCCACAGCTTGGTCGCGAGGACGACGTCATCGCGGCGCCCCTTGAGCGCCTTGCCCACGATCTCCTCGGACTCGCCGCGCGAGTACGCGTCGGCGGTGTCAATGAAGTTGATCCCCGCATCTAGCGCCTTATGGATGATGCGGACCGAGTCATCGTGGTCGGAGTTGCCGATGGCCCCGAACATCATCGCGCCGAGCGCGTAGGGACTGACCTTGATCCCGGTCCGGCCGAGTGTGCGGTACTGCATGCGGTTCCTCCTGAGGTTGCGGGCGCTCACCGGTGCCGTATCCTGGATCTAAGCGGAACGTTCTTCCGGAAGTATATGGAATGATGTTCCGGTTAGCAAGCGGAGGAGTTCGTGGCGGAGAAGACGGGACCGGCCGGGGCGGGCCAAGCGGACCCGGGTACCGGCGCGCCGCGGCGGCTACGCGCCGACGCGCAGCGCAACGTCTCCTCCCTGGTTGAGGCCGCCAAGGAAGTGTTCGCCACGTCAGGCGTGGACGCGCCCGCTAAGGAGATCGCCGACCGTGCGGGGGTCGGGATCGGAACGCTGTACCGGCACTTCCCGCAGCGCTCGGACCTGGTCAAGGCCGTGTTCCAGCGCGAGGTAGACGCCTGCGCGGACGCGGCCCCGGCGCTGGCCGCGACACACGAGCCAGCAGCGGCACTCGCGATGTGGCTCCGCCGGTACACCGAGTACCTGGCGACCAAGCGGGGACTCGCCGCAGCCCTGCACTCCGGCGATCCGGCCTACTCCGCTCTGCCCGGCTACTTCAGGCAGCGACTCGGGCCCGCCCTCGAGTCACTGCTCCAGGCCGCGACAGCCAGCGGCGAGATCCGGGGCGGCATCAGCGCCACCGATCTCCTGCACGCCGTCGCCAACCTGTGCCAGCCCGTGGCCGACGAGGGAGCCGCCTACAGCCAGCGCATGGTGTCGCTCCTCATCGACGGACTCCGCTACGGCGCCAGCGCGAGCCCGTCCCGCTCCTGAGCTCGCGCGCGCCCGGCGCAGGGCCGATATGTCTCGCGCAGTCCGTCCGGGCTCCGCGCCGCAGGTCCTAGATCGGCGCCATGTCGACGAAGCGGCTGTAGTGACCCTGGAAGGCCACGGTCACGGTCGTCGTCGGGCCGTTTCGATGTTTGGCGACGATCAGGTCAGCCTCGCCAGCACGGGGTGACTCCCGCTCGTAGGCGTCCTCGCGATGGAGCAGAATGACCACGTCAGCATCTTGTTCGATGCTGTTGTGAACGGCGATGCCATCGGCGACGAAGTTGTGCAAGCCCGAAACGGTCGCGTCGTACACATCCTGCACTCCCAGCGACTCAACGGAGACGATCTCGTCCCACAAAACGTCGTTGGTCGCCAGCAAGTCGAGGTCCGCGTCGCCCAGCACTTCGGCCACAAGAGCTAGCCTCCCTCTGCTGGGCGCGTGCTTCCACGAGGCGCTTCCGGAGAACTTGGTGCCCATGGCAGCCGAGAACTGTCGATGAGACAGACCCCGCTCAGCCAATGCGCGCCTCACTTGCTCCCACACCGCAGCCGGGATCGTGTCGACATTGGTGTTGCTGGCCACGGCCGAAAGACCCGCCAGCAGGCGCTTGCAGGCCGCGCTGCGTGCGCCATGGGCGCCGATTCGCTGCAAGAACATCAGCTGATCGTCACGGCCGGAAATATCCAGAGTGTACTGAGGCCGGTGAGGACCGGGCGTGACCGTGCGTATCCTCCCGTTAATCCCGAACCGGCGAAGCAGGCTCGCGACATCATCCAGGAGCCGTCGACTGGTCGACCCGTAATAAATTCGCCCCCCGCTGCCCTTGCTGTTGATCGTTACGGATCCATCCGTGGCCCAGAGATGACGAAGGAACAGCGCGACCTGGTCGTCAGAAAGCTGGAAGACCCCGGCCGGCACGAACTTCTCGTGGGAGCGCAGACCGTACAGGCCCATTTCGTCGAGCCACGCGACAATTGGATTCCGGCGGCCCCGGCCCAGGCGGAAAGGCGCGGGCAGCCGGAGAGTCACGACGCGCGCCGCGGGGTGGTTGTCGCGTATAGCCGTGATCCCGAAATGACGAGCGGCCTGAGCGACCGCGGTCAGGCTGGCCTCATCCACGCTCGCGTATCTCAGCGGCTGTCGCCGCACGAACGAACCATCGCCGATGAGGTGCGCGAGCAGGATCACGCGGTCGTCGGCCCACGAAGTCGCATCGAGCGGGGCGGGGATACAACGCGGAACGGCAATGCGCGAGCGAACTGGCAGCTCAGCCAGCGGCATCCAGCCGTTCATCGTGAGGAAGCGGTGATTACCAGTAGCCTCGATCGTTCTGCCGGATGCCAGGCGGAGGGCAAACGTCTCTTTGCGCCCGGTCGGGAAGACGTGACTCATCGTCGCCCGGACATACTTCAACCGCTCATCGAGCGCCCACACCGGGATGTCTCGCTCTCCTCCCGCGAGCAACGCGCCAAAGCTCACTTCCTCGTTGGTATCGGCCCTGACGACCCGCGTGCTCGCGGTCAGACAGCCCGATTCGCGCAGGTCCGCCAGCAAGGGGCGCTTGTCCGTCCGCATCTCCGGCCCGCGGTTGAGCTGGGCGAGCGCGACGACCGGGACGTTGAGTTCCTTGGCCAGCAGCTTGAGCGACCTGGACAGCTCCGACACTTCCTGCTGCCGGTTCTCGACCCGCTTCGGCGAGCTCATCAGTTGGAGATAGTCGATGACGACGAGCTTGAGGTCGTTGCGCTGCTTCAGTCGCCGGCATTTGGACCGGATCTCCATCATCGACATGTTCGGCGAGTCGTCGATGAACAGCGGGGCGTCCACGACCTCGCTCATCCGGCGAGCCAGCCTGGTCCAGTCATCCTCGCCGAGCTGGCCGGTGCGCATAGCGTGCAGCGGCACTCGCGCCTCGGCCGACAGCAGCCGCATCGTGATCTCGTTACGGCTCATCTCCAGGCTGAACAGCACCGAGGTTTGCCCGGCCTTCACCGACGCTGCCCGGGCGATGTCCAGCGCGAGCGCGGAATTGTGGGTGGGAATCATCGATCGGCTGGCCAGATAGAGGCTGTCCGCTGCACTGACCTGAACGCACCGGACCGGGACGCTCGCCACCGGACGCACCGCAACGATCATCCGCTGCCGGACGCGGGAAGTCGTCCTGGCAGGCCTGCGCAGCCTGTGCGTCTCGCGTTTCCGCGCCAGCCGGAACACCTCGTCGGTCGTGGTGAAAGTGATCGTGTAGGCCGTAGACGATGCCTCTGTGCGGCCCTGCACTCGCCGGTGGCACATTCCGCACCGGTAGCCAAGCCCGACCACTAGCTCGCGAACGTCAGCCGCCAGCCGGGCCGACGTCGACGTGAACTGCACTGATCCGGTCGGATTGACAGTCCCGTCGGCGTCGAGAAGCCCGGCTAGCAAAGCCATCCGCTGCGACCGGCTTGCGCGCAGGTACTGAACCGGGATGTGCTTGTCGTTCAGATCGGCAGTGGTGAACGTTGCCGTGGAGCTACGCCCATCGCCCAGCCAGGTACCGAGGACGTAGCCGGGAACGGGCAGGTCGGCCGATGGCAGCTCCAGCGGTGCGGCGACCGGAACCGCGTGGTTATGACCATCGTGATCACCCCGGCCGAGGGACGCCGCAATCTCGGCTGTCGTCCGCACCGAAACTGGCGTCCGGCCGTCAGCGAGCGCTGCATCGCCCGAAGGTCTCCGTCCCGCCGCGGCGTAAGCGAGCCTTCTGTCAGCCCGGGTCGTGGTGACCCACTGATGCTCGGCATCGGCGACGATGCTGGTCTGGTCGTCAAAGACGACCTCATAGCAGGGGCGGCCCGTCATGACCTCGGTCGCCGCGACTACCAGCACGGGTCGCCCGTCAGCCCCGAGCAGCTCCTCTCCGACCTGGACCTGACCCATCGTGGTCCAGCCGGCCGGGGTCGGCAGCGGAGTGTCCAGCGCGAGCGCCTTGCCCATCGCCGGACGGGCCGCGATGACGATCATCTGACCCGGGTGCAGTCCGTTGGTCAGCGCGTCCAGATCGGCGAAGCCGGTCGGCACGCCCGCCAGCGACCCGCCGCGGCTGCCGATCGCCTCGATCTCATCGAGCGCTCCCGGCATGATCTCGGCCAGCGGCAGGTAGTCCTCACTCACGCGGCGGTCGGTGACCCCGTAGATCTCGGCCTCGGCGCGGTCGACCAGCTCGTCGGCGTCGCCGTCGCCGGCGTAGCCGAGCTGGACGATGCGCGTCCCGACCTCGACCAGGCGCCGCAGGATCGCGCGCTCGCGGACGATGCGCGCGTAATAGCCGGCGTTCGCCGCGGTGGGCACGGACGCGATCAGCGTGTGCAGGTAGGGCGCCCCGCCCATCCGGCCGATGTCGCCGCTGCGGGTCAGCTCCGCCGCGACGGTCACCGCGTCGGCCGGCTCGCCCCGGCCGTAGAGGTCCAGGATGATGTCGTGGATGATCTGGTGCGGGGGGGGCGGGCCGGTAGTAGTCGTGCGCCCTGATCACCTCGAGGACGTCCGAGATCGCGTCCTTCGACAGCATCATGCCGCCGAGCACGCACTGCTCGGCGGCGAGATCGTGCGGCGGTGTCCGCTCGAACTCCTCGCCCCGAGGCATGATCTCCGCGACGCTCACCCGCGTACCTCCCCTTCCCCCCGGCAGCCCCGGTCCTGCCAGCACCGTCGCTGCGCCCGCCCTTTTTCACGCCAATCGGGTCCCGCATCAGCCGCCAATCGGGCACCGGCCGTCCCGCGTTTCCAATGCTGTTCTATCGAACACGTCCGACAGTCTTCAGCGTGTCGCGCCAACCGTCGACCCATGGTGTGCACAGGCCTGTGGACAGGCTGTGCAGACACGCCGCACGGGCTGTGCGCAGCCTGGGGACACCCGTGTGGAAAGGCCTATGGATATCCGCATGCGAGGTCGGCTGCCTGCGAGAACGTTCCTCCCAGGCTGTGCATACAAGATTTTTCGGCTCTGGAAGAACGTGCACGGCGGCCATAAGTTATCCACACTGGGAATTTGACGTCCAACGTCACCCCGGAGCTCTGCCGGGCTCGCGGGCGGCAGCCAGCAGATGCGCCTATTTGGCAGGCGCCCCGGACGGCGAGCAACTACAGTTCGAGTATGTGTTCGAACGCCGGGAGGCAGGAGCCGTCAGCGGCCGCTGTCGCGGCCCAGCTGGGCCAGGCGATTGACGAGCTCGCCGCGGCCGCGAGGACCGGCTGCGACACGGACGGCGACGGCCTGGCCGCGCGGCTGGCGAGCGTCTGGGCCATGATTACGGCCGCTGATCCCGAGCTGGCGGCGCGGCAGGCTCGCTACTCGCCACCAGCACAGCGGGAACGACGTCAGTCAGACCCGGGTTCCTAGCCGCTTCGCGCGCCACCGCGCGGCCCGGCGGTCGGCGAGTACCTGACGGACCACGTTCCTGCCCGGAATTCCGGTGACGCCACCACCGCCATGCGTCGACGAGCCTGCCTGGTACAGACCCCGTATCGGCGTGCGCAGGTCCGCGTACGCCGGCCGCCGGCCGGGCGTGGAACATCTGGCCCAGCGTGAGCTCACCGTGGAAGATGTTCCCGCCGACGAGGCCGTACTCGCGCTGCATCACATCCGGCCCGATCACCTGCTGGTGCAGGACCGAGCTGGCGAAGCCGGGCGCGACCGCCTCCATCCGCGCGATGACCCGGCCCGCATAGGCGTCCAGGGCCGCCTCGTCAGGCTGCCCCGCGTAGGTGTGCGGCACCCACTGGGTGAACATCGACACCACGTGCTGCCCGGCCGGCGCCAGGCTGTCGTCGAAAACGCTCGGGATGCAGATGTCGGCGAACGGCAGCGCCGACGGGGTTCCGGCCGCAGCTTCCTGGAACGCGGTCTCCAGATCGTCGAGGCTCTCGGCCAGCACGATCGTGCCGCCGTGCACCTGCGGGTCGAAGTCCGGGTGGCTGGCGAAAACCGGCAGCCGGTCCACGGCGAGGTTGATCTTGACGGTGCCGCTGCGCGAATGCCAGCCGCGGATGTCCGCGACAAAGTCGGGCGGCAGCTGCGCCGGGTCGAGCAGGTCGAGGAACGAGACCTGCGGGATGCGCGGTCGTGATAACCGTCCCCGCGCTGATCTGCTCACCGCTGGCCAGGGTCACGCCGGTGGCCTGGCCGCCAGCCGTCGTGATCGACGCGACCGGGGCGCCGGTCCTGATCTCGGCTCCGAATGACCGGGCCGCCGCGGCCAGCGCCGCAGTCACGCCGCCCATGCCGCCGCGCGGGAAGCCCCACGCCCCAGCCTGACCGCCTGCGTCGCCCAGATGGTGGTGCAGCGTGACGTAAGCGCTGCCCGCCGAGCGCGGGACCAGCCCAGGTGCCGATCACGCCTGAGACCGACAGGAGGCCGCGCAGCGCGTCGCTGTCGAAGTAGCCGTCCAGCACATCGGCGATGCTGCCAGTGAGCAGCCTGGTGATGTCGACGGCCGCTCTGGTGTCGACCTTGCGCAGGTGCCGCAGCAGCAGGCCCTGACGCAGCAGGTCGGCTGGCTGGCGCGAGCCGAGCCGGGGCGGGATCTCGGTCAGCAGCGGGCCGAGGATCGCGCCGATCGCGGCCATATGCGCCTCGTAGGCGTCGTAGCTGGCCGCGTCGCGGGCCGAGAACTTGCTGATCTCGGCGCGGCGCTCCGCCGCGGTCGTGCGGCAGCGCCAGGTACCGGCCGTCCCGGCGGGGCGCGAAGTAAGGGCCCTGCGGGTACACGTGGTAGCCGTGCCTGACCAGCTGCAGGTCACTGACCAGCTCCCGGGGAAGCAGCGAGACGACGTAGGACAGCGAGGTCACGGTATAGTCAGGGCCGAACGGGTGCTCGCTGACCGCGGCTCCGCCGACGATATCCCGGCGCTCGCATACCAGCACGGACAGGCCGGCCCTGGCCAGGTAGGCGGCTGCCACCAGGCCGTTGTGGCCGCCACCGACGATCACGACATCCCGGCTCGCCGCCATCAGCATTCCTCTCGCGCTACCCAGACAAGGGAGGAGGCGCCGACACTAGCCGGCGCCTCCTCCCGCGCTTCGCTGCCTGCGTTCAGGTCAGCCCGCAGCGACCTCGATGTCGAGCCTGGCACTGACCTCAGGGTGCAGCCTGACGGCGACCTGGTGGTCGCCGACGGTCCTGATCGGGGTCCTGACCTCGATCTTGCGCTTGTCCAGCTCGGGGCCGCCCGCGTCGCGGACGGCCGCCGCGATGTCGGCGGTCGAGATGGAGCCGAACAGGCGCCCGCTGCTGCCTGCCCGCGTCGTCAGCCTGACCTTGAGGCTGCCGAGGCGGCTGGCCGCCTCACGCGCGTCGTCCAGGCTGCGGATCTCGCGGGCCGACCGGGCGCGCTTGATCATCTCGATCTGCTTTTCCGAGCCCCGGGTCCACCGCATGGCCAGCTGGCGCGGGACCAGGTAATTCCGGCCGTAGCCGGGCTTGACCTCGATCACGTCGCCCGGCTCTCCGAGACCGGTGACCTCCTGGGTCAGGATGAGCTTCATCGGCTTACCGCTCATGGCGTCAGTTACCTTCCTCGGCCTAGCGAGCCGTGCTCGTATAGGGCAGCAGCGCCATCTCGCGGGCGTTCTTGATCGCCGTTGCGACGTCGCGCTGGTGCTGCGTGCAGTTGCCGGAAACCCGCCGCGCGCGGATCTTGCCGCGGTCGGATATGAACTTCCGCAGTAGCCCGGTGTCCTTGTAGTCCACCCTGGTCACCTTTTCCTGGCAGAACAGGCAGACCTTCTTCTTCGGCTTGCGGATCGGTGGCTTGGCCATCGTGGTGCTCCCTCGCAGTCCCGGCTGATGACCGGGATGGCTGAGCCCCGCCTCGGCGGGGATGGTCGGTTTTTCTTCTGTGTGTACTTGCTAGAACGGGGGCTCGTCAGAGAATCCGTTGTCGGCCGGGTCAGCTGCCCACGGGTCGTCGCTGGGGCGCCCTCCGGCGCCCCCACCATACCCGCCCTGTGCGGATTGGCCGGACGGCGCTGACTGCCCGCCGCCGAAGCCGCCGCCCCCGCCGCCGCCGGACCTGGTTGACCTGCTGACCTTGGCCGACGCGTTGCGCAGCGACGGGCCTACCTCGTCAACCTCGATCTCGTAGACGGTGCGCTTCTCCCCTTCCCGCGTCTCGTAGGACCGCTGCCGAAGCCGGCCGTTGACGATCACGCGCATGCCGCGCTGGAGGCTCTCGGCCACGTTCTCGGCCGCCTGCCGCCAGACGTTGCAGGACAGGAACAGCGAGTCGCCGTCTTTCCACTCGTTCGTGGTCCTGTCCATGAACCTCGGCGTCGAGGCAACCCGGAAAGTGGCAACTGCCTGACCAGTCGGGGTGTAACGAAGCTCCGGATCACTGACCAGGTTGCCGATGATCGTGATGGTGGTATCGCCTGCTGCCATCGGGGTACTCCCGCTCGCTCGGGTCGGGTTTGAGGTCGAGCTCGTGATGTCGGGCTCAGCAGCCGTGACTGCGGTTAGTGAATGTCGGGCCGCATGATCTTGGTCCGCAGGACCGCCTCATTCAGGTTCAGCTGACGGTCGAGCTCCTTGACGGTGTCCGGCTCGGCCTTCAGCTCGATGACGGTATAGATGCCCTCGGACTTCTTGTCGATCTCGTAGGCCAGCCGGCGGCGGCCCCAGACATCGACCTTGTCCACGCTGCCGCCAGCTGAGGTCACGACCGTGAGGAACTGGTCGAGAGACGGCTGAACAGTGCGCTCTTCCAGCGAGGGATCAAGGATGATCATCATCTCGTACTGGCGCATGGATATACCCTGCCTCCTTCGGACTCGGCGGTCACGGGATTTCCGTGACAGGAGGAGCTGCGTACCGCCCATCGGGCGGCCTGACCGCAGCCGCACCAGCCTACCAGCAGGCCGGCCCGGTTCCGGCCGGGTGTTTTAAAGGTTCCATTCCCCGGCCCGCGGGAACAGACTGATAGCCAGCACACCCTGCAAGCGATCCTGATCCCGTCGTTAGGGGTAGCGATGCCCGAGGTCATCAGTACGCAGCCGCAGTCCGAGGCGCAGCCGGCCGGCCGCCGGCCTCTCGTCAGGCTGAACAGCGACGGTCAGCGGCACCCGGTGCTGAACGCCGTCACTCTGTTTACCTTCCTGGCCGGAGTCGCTGGCTTTGCGCTCGGCCTCGTAGTCCGCGCTCACATGGCCGCGACCATTCTCGGCCTGGCCACGTTCGGCGTCGGAATGGTCGGCCAGATGCTGTCGGCCACCAGGGAGCAGCGGATCCTGATCATCACCGGCATCATCGCCGGGGCGGTCGGTGCTGGACTCGGCATAGCCCACGGCGGATTCGGATAGGCGCGCCGCCCGCCGGCTGCGCGCTGCGGCCGCTGCTGCCGCCCCGCGGGCCGCTGACGTTCTCCGGGCGCAGCCAGTGCAGCGCCGCCGGCCGCTCCCGATACCCTCGGCAGATGACCGCTATCGGTGCGCATCTTCATGACGGTGACCCGCTGGAGCAGGCTCAGGCAATCGGAGCTGATGCCGTCCAGTTCTTCCTCGGCGACCCGCAGGGCTGGAAGGCGCCTGCCTTTCCCGGCGATCCGGCCGAGCTCCAGGCGGGCTTCGAGAAGGCGGGGATCGAAGGCTACGTTCACGCGCCCTACGTGATCAACGTGGCTTCACCCAATAACCGCATCCGGATTCCCAGCCGCAAGCTGCTCGAGCAGCAGCTGACGGCGGCTGCCTCGGTCGGGGCCAAAGGCCTGATCGTGCACGGCGGCCACGTCACCGCCGGGGCAGACCCGGAAGAGGGCTACGACAGCTGGCGCAAGGCCGTCGAGCGGATCGAGCGCCCGCTGCCGATGCTCATCGAGAACACCGCCGGCGGCGACGGCGCGATGGCCCGGGGCCTCGACGCGATCGCGCGGCTCTGGGATGCCATCGCCGGTGCCGCGCAGAACGGCGGCGAGGTCGGCTTCTGCCTCGATACCTGCCACGCATTCGCCTCCGGCGAGGACCTGGCGACGGTGGTTGACCGGATCAAGGCCATCACCGGGCGGATCGACCTGGTGCACTGCAACAACTCGCGAGACGAGTTCGCCTCCGGCCGGGACCGGCACGCGGGCCTGGAATCGGGCCAGATCGACCCGGCGCTGCTCGTGGATGTCGTCCGGTCGGCGGGCGCGACCGCGATCTGCGAGACACCGGACGCGGCAGCGGACGTCCGCTGGCTGCGGGCGCAGCTCGGCTAGCTCGGCGCCGCGAGCACCCCGCTTACAGGAACAGGCGCAGCAGCACCGCGGCACTCGCCGTGACCGTATCCGCTGCTAGCTGCAGGCCGGAGGGCCGTGCGGCCGCCGCCGAGCGGCGCGATGCGCCGGCTCCGGCGGCCGGAAGCAGCTTGCTCGTCGTCACCGCGGCCTGATTGCAGGGCGGCCCGAACGGCTGGCACGTACTGGTCGGCCCCGGCGTTGGCGTTGGCCCTGGCGACGTGGAGGTAGGCGGCGACGGCGAGCAGCCCTGGGCGTAGAACTGGCCGCAGGTCGGTGACGGGTTCGGCTGCGTCGGCGACGGGTTGGGCTTCTGGCAGTACTGAGCACCCTGCGGGCAGGTGCAGTTCTTGTACTGACCCTGCTTGCAGGTGGGCGGGGCCTGCTGCTGGACCTGGATCCACGGCACGAACGGCGCGGCATTATCCTGCGCGAACAGCGGGATGGTCGGCATGCCCGAGTACTGCGCCGTCATGAACTCGTTCCAGATCGTCGCGGGCCAGCCGCCGCCCTGAGAGCCGGGGGTTCCCCCGATCGTGGGCAGATCGTTGAGATTCTGCCTGCCCGGGTCGTTGGTGAACAGGGCCACCGACATCGCGTACTGCTGCGGCGTCGCTCCGATGAACCAGGCCTGCGAGGAATTGTCCCCGCTACCGAGCGTTCCGGTCTTGGCGATCACGTCGCCGCGGCGGAAGGAGACCGTGCCGTCGGCCGTGCCGCCGGGGTAGTTGTTGTCGAACGACAGCGCCCAGTCGACGTCGGCAGCCGCGCCCGTGCTCAGCACCCGGTGAACCAGCGCCGGCAGCGGGGAGGCAACGGTGTTGCTGCCCTGCTGCAGGCTCGCGACCACATGCGGGGCGTGGTACAAGCCGTCGTCAGCCAGCGTGGCGAAGGTCGATGCCTGCTCGATCGGGGTCAGCGGGTTCTCGCCCAGGGCGATGGCCGGCGAGCCGCGGGTCCCGGCGGCCTCAGCGCCCTTGTCCGTGCTGTCCGGGCTGAAGTTGTTCTGCAGCCCGTTACCCGGATACCAGTTCCCGCCGGCCTTGTAGCCGGGACCGGTCATGTCGTTGCAGAGCGCGATCGTCTGGGCCACCGTGTCGTTGCCACTGGAATCGGAGGCATTGCACGGAGCGACGAAGGCGTTGTGCCCGACTCCGAAGGAGTCGGCCATCTGGATCACCGACTGAATGCCATCCCGGTGGGCCAGGTCCTCGAAAGCCGGGTCGGACGAGATGGCCGCTGCCACGTTGACCGGCAGCGGCTGCCCGGAGTTTTCCGATGCCTCGTCGAACTTGAAGTAGCTGTTGCCGTTCGTCGACTGGCAGTAGAGCGCCTGCGCCGAGCAGCCTGGCGGCGGGCTGGTCGGGGAGGGCGTCAGCTGAGTTGTCGTGGCGCCGCCGGTCGTGTTCGTCGGGATCCAGATCGGCGAGTAGCCGTTCAGCTTGCTGCTGAAGACGCTCATGCCCTCGTTCACTGCAGTCGAGAGGACGTAGGGCTTGAACGAGGAGCCCACCGGCTCGGCCGACTCGGCGTTGTTGATGTAGCACGAGGTCGCCTTGCAGCCCTTCGAGCCGTAACCGGTACCGCCGTAGATGGCGACGATCGCGCCGGTCCTGGAGTCCTCGAGGACGGCACCGATCCGGTCATAGACGTGGGCAGGCTGTCCCAGGGCTCTCATCTGAGCCCGCTCCGCGGTGACCGCGCGGGCCAGTTCCTTCACCTTGGCCATGCTGAACGTCGTGGTGATCCGGTAGCCGCCGGTGTCGATCTTGTGCTGGGTCAGTCCGTAGCCGCCGTCTGCCTTCGGAGCCTCGAGCTGCTGCTCGACCATGTTCATCAGGTAGCCGGTGTAGCCGGTCTCGCCGTTGCCGGCTGGCGGGGGCTTGAGCGCCGGGAACTTCAGCGTGGCGGCCACCGAAGCCTTGAGGTCGCCGTCCCTGACCATGTTGTCGAGCACGTAGTGCCAGCGCGCGACCAGGAGCTGGTAGCCGATCCCGGCGTGCGGGTCGGGATTGAACACGGCCGGGTTGTTCGGCATCGCGGCGAGCATGGCGGCCTGCGGGACAGTCAGAGTCTGGCCCCGGCTGAGGTTGACGCTGAAGTAGTTCTCGGCGGCGGCGCCGAGGCCGTCGATCGTCGCGCCGAACGGAACGGTGTTGAGGTAGTTGGTCATCACCCAGGACTTGGACTTCTGGTGCCCGAGCTTCATCGCGATGAAGATCTCTTTGAGCTTCGTGCTCGCGTTCCGGCCGCCGTTCACGCCGCTGTAGTAGTTCTTGGCGTACTGCATGGTGATGGTAGAGCCGCCCTGCAGGTTACCGCTGCCGAAGACGTCCTGGTAGGCCGCCCGCATCAGGCCGGTCAGGGAGACGCCGCCCTCGGTGTAGAAGTGGCGGTCCTCCGCGGCAGTCATCGCCTGCGTCATCACCGACGGGATCTGGTTGGCCGTCAGCAGCTGCCGCTCGATGACCTGCCCGTTGATGTTCTGGTCGAACGTGCCCATCTGGGTGCCGTTGCTGAAGTCCACGGTCGATGACTGCCAGTTGGCTGACTGCTCGCTCGCGGTCGGGATGGGCGTCATCTCGTACAAGGTGAAAAACGCCGCGATGAACAGCAGGATGACGAGCACGCACGCCCCGCCGGCGACTGGCCAGGGCCTTCTTCCAGGTCCAGTGCCGCCACCAGCTGCCGTACAGCAGCCAGTTCTTGAACCGTTCGCCGCGGCTGCGCGGCTGGCCGCCGTCGAACCGGCGTCCGCCGCCACCGTCCCGGCCGCCGCCACCGCCGCCGGATCCGCCACGGCGCGGGCCTGTCCGCTCGGCCGTGCGCGACCGGGTGCCGCGGCCCGCGGCCCCATCCGGCTCGCCCCAGAAGTCATCGGGATCACGCAGGGCCGTCCGGGTGCCCGCGGGGCTGGCACCGAACTCATCGCGGTAGTCAGCGGACGCGCGCGCGCCGCGTCTGCGCTCGCTGGGCCCGCCCGCTACCCCGGCTCCCGCGGCCCCGCCTGCTAGCCCGGCTTCCGCTGCCCCGGCCGCAGCCGCCCGGCGGCGGGAGGCCCGGCCAGCCAGCGGCGACGCGGGATCCGTCCAGAGGCCGCCATCAGCCCGGCCGCGCTCCCGGCGGGAGGCCGAGCTCCGCATGCCGAGGCGGTTCCTCAGGTCATCAGCTGTCTGGCTGAAGCGGCCAGCCCGGTCGCCGTCGCCATCGGGTCACCATCACTCCAGTCGTCCCGCGGTCCCGCGGCCCCGCGGATGCGTCCGACGGCGCGAGCCGGGCCAGGACGAGTCAGCGGGGACACCGCGCACCGCGCCGTTACGGCCGGCTGCCGTTGCCGGCCGTTCCGCTGACCGCCGAGCCGTTGCGCACCGGGCCGTTGCGACCCGAGCCGTTGCGGCCTGAGGCGCGCCTGGTGCCCCGGCCCGGCCGCTGCGGCCGGCCCTCGGCTGAGACCAGCCATCCGGCTGCGCGGCACCCGGGCTGCTGTCCCCGTCTCGCCAGAAACCGGCGGCGTCATCCCAGGGAGACTCATCGCGCGGGGACCGGCGGCGCGGCGCGGCCGGCCATCCGGAGCCGGAGCGTCGTCGCCGGGTTCCTGCCAGTACGAGTCTGGGTTACTCACGCGTCCTCGCCGGTCGGGGGTTAAGCGGTCGCAAGCGAACGGAGATTCGCCAGTGAAACACGGTACCTGGCGATAACTACCATCCCGGCATGTATTGCGTCACGCTCGTCGCCGACCCGGCTCGCGGCCGCCGGCCAGCAGACCGCTGACCTGCCCGCTTACTCGCTGGCCCTGGCCCGCCGACTGCGCCGGGGAGTTGGCTCGCCAGTACCCAGAACATAGGACGACGCGAGGTGGTTCCAGGCACAACTTTGGCAGACCTCGACTACGTAGACCTGGAACTCTGCATATTCCGTGGCCATTTCGTCCAGTTCTGGACCGCGCTTCACGCGCCCTTCGTAGCGTCCGAGCTCGTCCCCGTAGACATAGGTGACGTGGGTGAGCTTGGCGTTCCGGCAGATGGGACACACGACGTCGGTCGGCTCGCCGTGGAACTTAGCCGCGCGCAGCAGGTAGGGGTGCGCGTCACAGACATCAGTCACGGTGGTCCGCCCGGACAGTACCGAGGCAAGCGTGGCCCGCCGTGCCAGCCCGTAGTCAACGACCGATCGCCTCATGCCCGACAGGTTACGACGGAACGGCGAGGGACAGGAGACCCGGCCGCGCATCGCTTTGCCGCGCCCGGCCCGGCCCTCCGCCGTCCGGCCCGCTGCGCGAGCGCCGGCAGCCGTGCAGCAACGCCCGGACTTGCGCCGAATCAGCCCGCCGCATATCGTTGCGATGTATCAACTCGATACATCGAGCTGACATGTTTGCGGCCAGGGCAACGAGCCCGGCCAGACACGCAGCCGATCCGGAACGGACTTACTGCCCCAGATGGTAGCTGTGTGCGGAATGCGAGGTGCGACCGAGTATGAGTAACCAGCGCTCTGGGGTACTCGAGCTCGCCGTCCTCGGCATCCTGCACGAGACCCCGATGCACGGCTACGAGCTGCGCAAGCGACTGAACTCGCTGCTCGGCGCGTTCCGGGCCTTCGGCTACGGCTCGCTGTACCCCGCGCTCAAGGACCTGCTGGGCAAGGGGCTGATCACCCAGGACGCCCTGCCCGAGCCGGGCAGCGGCAGGCCGCTTGACCGGCCGCGGCGGTCGAAGATCGTCTACCGGCTGACGGCCGACGGCAAGGAACGGCTGAACGACCTGCTCGGTCAGTCCGGCCCGGCGTCCTGGGAGGACGACGGGTTCGGCGTTCATTTCGCTTTCTTCGGCCTCACTCAGGCCGAGGTCAGGATGCGGATTCTCGAGGGCCGCCGCAGCAGGCTCGAAGAGCGGCTCGAGGGCTTCCGCGCGGCAGCTACCAGGACCCGGGAGCGGGTCGACAGCTACACGCTGGAGCTGCAACGGCATGGTCTGGAGTCAGTGGAGCGCGAGGTCCGCTGGCTCAATGAGCTGATCGCCTCGGAGCGCGAGTCGGGCAGCCAGCCCGGCGGCGTGGCCGGGGGAACCACCGAGAGCGGCGGAGCCACCACCGTCGTCTAGACACCGGCGAGCGTTCGTCGCTGCGCGGCACAAGATAAGGAGCAATCCTCATGGGTTCGGTACGGGTAGCCATCGTGGGCGTCGGGAACTGCGCCAGTTCCCTCGTTCAGGGCGTTGAGTACTACAAGGACGCCGACCCGGCGAGCCGGGTACCGGGCCTGATGCACGTCCAGTTCGGGCCCTACCACGTCCGTGACATCGAGTTCGTCGCGGCATTTGACGTGGACGCGAAGAAGGTCGGCCGGGACATCGCCGAGGCCATCGTCGCCAGCGAGAACAACACCATCAAGATCTGCGACGTGCCGCCGACCGGCGTGACCGTTCAGCGCGGGCCGACGATGGACGGGCTCGGCGAGTACTACACCGAGATCATCACCGAGTCGGATGAGCAGCCGGTCGACGTCGTGCAGGCGCTGCGCGACGCACGGGCTGACGTGCTGGTCTCCTACCTGCCGGTGGGCTCGGAGCAGGCTGACCGCTTCTACGCCCAGTGCGCGATCGACGCGGGCGTCGCGTTCGTCAACGCGCTGCCGGTGTTCATCGCCTCCGACCCGGTGTGGGCGAAGAAGTTCGAGGACGCGGGCCTGCCGATCGTCGGTGACGACATCAAGTCCCAGGTCGGCGCTACCATCACGCACCGCGTGCTGGCCAAGCTGTTCGAGGACCGCGGCGTCGAGCTGCTCCGCACCTACCAGCTCAACTTCGGCGGCAACATGGACTTCATGAACATGCTGGAGCGCAAGCGCCTGCAGTCCAAGAAGATCTCCAAGACCCAGTCGGTCACCTCGCAGATCCCGCACGAGATGGCGAAGGCGGATGTGCACATCGGCCCGTCCGACCACGTGCCGTGGCTGGACGACCGCAAGTGGGCCTACGTCCGGCTGGAGGGCCGCTCCTTCGGCGACACCCCGCTGAACCTGGAGTACAAGCTCGAGGTCTGGGACTCGCCGAACTCGGCCGGCGTCATCATCGACGCGGTCCGCGCGGCGAAGATCGCCAAGGACCGCGGCATCGGCGGCCCGGTCCTGTCCGCCTCCTCCTACTTCATGAAGTCGCCGCCCGAGCAGTACAGCGACGACGAGGCGCGCGACGCCGTGGACAAGTTCATCCGCGGCGAGCTCGACCGCTAGCCAGTCAGCGTTCAGGCAGGGGCCCGGCCACGCCAGGCCGGGCCCCTGCCTGCGCTGCGCCCGGTCACGGGCCGTCGGGAAGGAAGGGCTTTCAGGCCGGGAACGAAGCCGTCCGGAGCCGGTCCTGCCCGCCAGCGCGCCCGGACGTAGACTTTTCCGGCCCCTGGCCCGGAATTGTTTACGTGCCGACCTCCGTGCCTGATCCGGGCGCGTCCTGCGCCGGGAGCTAACCGCGCACCCTCTAGGCTGAGTCCGTGTCCGGGCAGCAAGAGGGACCAGCTCAGGGCGCCGCTGAGGCCGCCTCCCCGGCCGGATCGCGGCGGCGCGGCAGCTTCCTGCATGACTTGCGCATCGTGTGGGCCGAGCACGACTTCCGGCGGCTGCTGTCCACCAGGCTGATCTCGCAGGCCGGCGACGGCATCTTTACCGCCGGGCTCGGCACGTACGTGTTCTTCAACGCGGCCACGTTCCCGAATCCGGCCAAGGGCGCCGTCGCCTTCGCCGTCCTGTACGCGCCGTACTCGCTGATCGGGCCGTTCGCGGGCGTGTTCATCGACCGCTGGTCACGGCGCCAGATCCTGGTCTACTCAGCCCTGCTGCGCTCGGTGTTCGTTGCCCTGACGGCAGCCCTGATGGCCTCGGGCAACCTCGGGGCGCCGCTCTATATCGCCGTGCTGCTGGTGCTGGGCGTGAACCGGTTCTTCCTGTCCTCGCTGTCCGCCGCCCTCCCGCACGTCGTCGCCGGGGACAAGCTCGTCATGGGGAACTCGGTCTCGCCGACGGCGGGCGGGACCATGGCCGCGATCGGCGGCCTCGTCGGCCTCGGCGTGAACGCGGCGACCGGGGACACCGAGGCCGGCGCCGCCATCACGCTGCTCGTCGCCGGAGCGTGTTATGTGGCCGCCAGCATGGTCGCCAGGACCATGGGCCGCGACCTGCTCGGCCCGTCCCGGCCGCCGGGCGCGCCTGGGCCTGCCGGCGTCCTCACCGAGCTTGGCGTGGTCGCGGCCGGGCTGGTCGCGGGGGTGCGCTACGTCAGCAGGCGCCGCGGGCCCGGCCACTGCGCTCGGCGCCACCGGAGGCAACAGGCTCCTGTACGGAATCCTGTTCCTGATGTCGATCCTGCTGTACCGGAACTACTTCTACCGCGGAGCCAGTCCGAGCACGGCCGAGGCGCACTACGGGTACCTGGTCGCCCTGGTGGCAGCCGGCTACTTCTGCGCGGCGCTGGTCACCCCGCCGGTGACCAGGCGGCTGACCAAGGCCGCTTTCATCGCGCTGATGCTCGTCGTCAGCGCGGTCGCGGTCGGCGGCCTGGGCGCGACGTTCAGCCAGGCCGGCTACCTGGTCATGGGTTTCTTTCTCGGCATTGCCGGGCAGGGCATCGCGATCTGCGCCACGACGGTCCTGCAGGAACAGCTGCCGGACGGCTACCGCGGCAGGGCGTTCTCCCTGTACGACATGATGTTCAACATCACTTTCGCGGCCGGCGCGCTGATCGCCGTTCCGTTCATGCCGATCGACGGCAAGTCAACGGTGCTGATCGTGGTCGCCGCCTGCGGCTACGCCCTCGTCGCCGCCGGATACTGGCTGGCCGGCCGTCATTCCGCCGGGCCGGGCACTGGCGGCGGGTCGATCCCGGCCGATGCCGCCCATGCCAGCAACTCCTGAACGGCCCGTTCCCGCCCGAGCGGGCCCGCGTCGATGCGCAGCTCAAGCAGGTGCTTGTAGGCCTTGCCCACCAGCGGGCCCGGCGGGATCTGCAGGATCGCCATGATCTCGTTCCCGTCCAGGTCAGGCCGGATGCTGGCCAGCTCTTCCTGCGCGGCCAGCTCGGCGATCCGCGCCTCCAGGGCGTCATAGGCGCGCGACAGCCGCAGCGCCTTCGCCTTGTTCCTGGTCGTGCAGTCAGCCCGGGTGAGCGCATGCAGCCGGGTGAGCAGCGGGCCGGCGTCGGTCACGTACCGCCGGACAGCCGAATCGGTCCACTCGCCCTCCCCGTAGCCGTGGAACCGCAAGTGCAGCTCGATCAGCCGGCTGACGTCCCGGACGATGTCCTTCGGATAACGCAGGGCCGCGAGGCGCTTGCGCGCCATCTTCGCCCCGACGACCTCGTGGTGATGGAAGGCGACCCGTCCGCCGGGCAGCCTGGACCGGGTTCTGGGCTTGCCGATGTCGTGCAGGAGCGCCGCAAGGCGCAGCACGATGTCGCCGTCAAGCCCGTACCTGTCCTCCAGCCCGATCGCCTGGCCGAGCACCGTCAGCGAGTGCTGGTACACGTCCTTGTGCCGGAAATGCTCATCCGACTCCAGCCGCAGCGCCGGGATCTCGGGCAGGATCTGCCCGGCCACCCCGGTCTCGGTCAGCAGCGCGATCCCAGCCGCGGGACCGCCCGGCAGCGGCGACAGCAGCAGCTTGGTCAGCTCGCCCTCGATCCGCTCGGCTGAGACCCGCGGCGGCGTCAGCAGCCCGGCCAGGCGCTCCATCGCCGACCGCACCTCCGGCGCGACCGTGAAACCGAGCTGGGCGGTGAACCGGGCCGCCCGCAGAATCCGGAGCGGGTCGTCAGTGAAGGAGTCGTCAGGGGCACCCGGCGTCCTGAGCACTCCGCGCCGCAGGTCGGCCAGGCCGCCGAACGGGTCAACGAGCTCATGACCGGGCAGCCGGACCGCCATGGCGTTCACGGTGAAGTCGCGCCGGACCAGGTCGTCAGGAAGCGAGGTCCCGTACTCGACGTCCGGCTTGCGGGAGGTCCGGTCGTAGCTCTCGCTCCGGTAGGTCGTGATCTCCAGGATCGTGCCGCCCTTGCGCAGCCCGATGGTGCCGAAGTCGATCCCGATGGTCCAGAACTGGTCGGCCCACTCCCTGGTGATGGCCAGGATGCGGTCCGGCGGGGCATCAGTGGTGAAGTCGAAGTCGCCCGGTTTCCGGCCGAGGAACAGGTCCCGGACCGGGCCGCCCACCAGCGCCAGCTCCTGGCCGGCAGCGGAAAACAGCACGCCGAGCTCGTCCGCGACCGGCTCGATGGTCGCCAGCAGCGCGGCGACAGCCTGCAGCTGACGGTTCGAGAGCGAATCTGGATCTGGCACGGCCATTGAGAGTAAGTCCTGCGCGTAGCCTGTGGGAAACGGGAAAGCCGGGTAACCCGGAGGATGTGTCGCAGGATACTGCCCGGCGCAGCCAGCGCCGCAGTGATCGTCGCGGGCTCCTGCGACGCCCGGCCGCCCGCAATACCATTCTCGGCATGCCCTCGCTGCCCGGCTTCCGCGGCCATCCGGGTACCTGGCCGGCGGCGCGGAGCGGGGGCAGCGCCAGGAGCACGACAGGCGGGTGGACCATGGCACGACGGGCGGCCAGCGCCCTCGCAGCCCTGCTCGCATTCACCGCCGTCACCCTGCCGGCCGCGCTGTCCGCCACCGCGGCGCCTGCCTCGGCCTCGGCCCTGCAGCCGGCCAGCCGCCGGGCCGGCCAGCCGGTCAGCATCGCGATCACCGGCATGTCGCCGCAGCAGGCAAAGCCGGGCTCGACCATCACGGTGACGGGCACGCTGACCAATCTCACCCGGCAGCAGGTCAGCCACCTGGCCGTCCAGCTGCTGGCCGGCAGCGGCCCGGTGACCTCAGTCAGCGAACTGCAGCCCGCGACGGCCGAGGCGGACGGGCTGGCCACTACCCAGGTGGCGCACGCGTCCTGGCTGATGTCCGGCCAGCTGCAGCCGAGCACCACCGTCAGCTGGTCGATCCGGGTTAAGGCCAGCGCCATCGGCATGACATCCTTCGGCGCCTACCCGCTGGCCGCTCAGGCGCAGAGCTCCCCGGTCCCGGTGCCGCTCGCCACCGCTGTCTCGTACCTGCCCTACGTGCCGGCCAGGAAGGGCCCGTACGGCTCCACGATCCCCGCCCGCGCCAAGATCTCCTGGGTCTGGCCGCTGATCGATCAGCCGCTGCTGAACCAGCCGTGGCAGAACAACTGCGCGGGACCGCAGGCCGCCCTCCTCGCGGCGAGCCTGGCCAGCACCGGCAGGCTGGGCCAGCTCGTGCAGGCCGGAGCCGGTGACCCGGGCAGCGCGGAGACGTTCTCAGCCGTTACCGGCGGCAGTTCCGCGGCGACTGCCAGAACCGTCAGGTCGCAGGGCTCGCAGAACCTGGCCGGCCGGGACAACATCACCTGGGCCGTCGATCCGGCTCTGCTCGCCAACGTGAGGGCGCTGGCCGGCTGCACCAGCGCGCAGCCCCGGTGGGCCAGGGCGGCCCGATCGTGGCTGGCCGATCTCAGCCAGGCCAGCTCCGGCCAGCCGCTGTTCGTCACGCCTACGCCGACCCGAACGTATCCTCGCTGATCAACGCCGGCCATGCCGCTGACGTGCGGGAATCCTTCACTCTCGGCCGGGCCATCGGCAGCCGCATCCTGAAACGGGTCATCAGCCCGGTACCGGGCACAAGCGTGTCCGCGGCCCAGACGCAGACGGCCGGCATCGCCTGGCCGGCGGACGGGATCTCCGGCTACGCCACCGCGGAGAACCTGGCCGCCGACAGCGCCCGGACACTGCTGCTGAGCAGTGCCGAGCTACCGCAGGAGCGCGCCAGCGTCCTCCAGTCGCTGAACAGCCTCGGCGGCTATCTCACCCTGATGCTGGCCAACTCGTCGCTCACCCAGGTGCTGGCCAGTCCTGGCTCGCGGCCGAGCACGGCATTCGCCACCTCGCAGGAGTTCCTGGCGGAGACAGCGCTGCTCGCGACGCTCAATCCGGGCCAGCCGATCGTGGTAGCGCCGCCGCGCCGGTGGGCGCCCGGCAGCCGGGCTCCCGGCGGACGTGCTCGCCGATACTGCCGCGGCGTCCTGGCTGACGCCAGTGAGCATGGCGTCGCTGACGGATGCCCGGCACATCCCGACCGTGCCGAACGCGCTGCTCAGCACGGCCAGCAGCAACCATCAGCGGCTCAGCCGGGCCGAGCGCCGGGCCCTGACGCAGGTCAACCGGCAGATCAGTGAGCTGGAAGCGCTGCGGGCAGCCCCGAGCCCGGAGCCGTACCTGGCGCTCGCGACGATCGAGTCGTCCGCGACATCGCGAGCCGACGCGCTGGCCCTGCTCCGGAGCCTGTCACAGGCGATCACACGGCAGGAGCGGTCCGTGCAGATCGTCTCTGAGCTGCGGATCACCCTCGGCGGCCTCAAGGGCAGCGTGCCGGTCTCGATCGACAACCGGCTCGGGTACCCGGTCCGGGTCCGGGTCGCGCTGCAGTACAGCCACGCCAACGCGGTCAGGATCGCCGTGGATCCGGGCGGCCTCATCACCGTGGCCCCGCATACCGCGTTCCCGGTCCGGCTCAAGGTGCAGGCGGCGAAAGTCGGGTCGACAACGGTCGCCCTGACCCTGGAGAACAGCGCCGCTCAGCCACTGCCGGTCGTGTCCAAGCCGATGACCATTCAGGCCACCCAGGTCGGCGTTCTCGGCATGATCATCTGCGCGGCGGCGCTGGGCGTCGCGCTGATCGCCTATGCCGCGCGCGCGGCCCGCGGCGGCCGCCGCGGGACGTGCGGCTGACCCGGCGGCCAGCCCGGGCACGGGCCCGGCCGCTGGTGAGGCCGGTGACGGGAGCGCGACAGACGCGGGACCGGATACCGTCGTGGCAGAGCGCACCGGACTGGGAGCAGCCGGCACGCCCCGATCATGACGAGGAGGCCGATGTCCACGGGAGTACCCGACTCCGACCCGCATGCGGACTCCGGCGACCGGGGCTTCGATGTGCAGCCCGCGGTGCCGGGGTGGTCCGCGGGCCAGGACTGGTACACCGGGCCGATTTACGATGACACCGGCTGGAACATCGACCTGTCGAACGTGGAATGGGCCGGCAACCGGAAGGATAGCGACCGGGACCGGCCCGGCGGCGGCTCTCCCACGCTGCGGTTCGGTGATCACGATCTTCGGGACAGGAACGGGGCCGCCCCGCAGGCAGTCGGCCCCGACTACCCGGCCGGGTCCAGCCGACGGGACCGACCGGCGGTCGGGCCGGCACGCGCGCCATTCGCGGCCCGAGGACGAGACCCGGCCGCAGCGCGGCGACCGGACCAGCGGGCTGCGCCGTCGGATGCCGGGCGAACTGCCGAGGACCCAGCCCCGCCGGGTAGCGCCATCGGCCTACCAGAAGCCAGGTCACAGCAGCCCGGTTACCAGCAGCCGGCCTGGGACCCCGACGGTTACGACGCGCCGGCCTACCAGGGACCGGCTGGCGGGCCTAGTGCCCCGACCCAGGCGCTCCCGCCGCGGGGGTACGCCCCGCCATCCCGGCCCGCCCCGGTCTGGACGGAACCCGAGCCCGGATACGCCGAGCCCGGCTACGACGAGCCCGGCCGCCCGGCCCGCCCGGGCCGCCGGGCGGCCGGCCTGACAGCGGCCCTGCCTATGCGCCCCGCCCCGCCGGGCCGCCGCAGGATAGCCGCGCGCCGGGGACACGCCCCGCAGACAGCCGCCGGCCCGGCGCGCCGCAGCCGCCCGGGCGCGCCGCAGCAGACGGTGGCTCCGCCTCCATACTCCGCTCCAGCGGAGTTATGGCGGCGGGCACGCTCGGCTCCCGGATGACCGGGTTCCTGCGCACCCTGGTGCAGAACTACGCGCTCGGCGCTGTGGCCCTGGCCTCGGCTTACAACTTGTCCAACACCCTGCCGAACGTGGTCTACAACCTGGCCATCGGCGGCATCCTGACCAGCGTGATCGTGCCGCTGATCGTGGCCGCGGCCCGGCGCGACAGCGACAGTGGCGAGGCCTACGACCAGCGGATGTTCACGCTGGTAACGATGGCACTGCTGGCCATCACCGTCGCCGCGACCGTGCTGGCGGTGCCCATCGTGCACCTGTACTCCGGCAGCACGATCACCGGGCATACCGAGCACCTCGCGGTGATCTTCGCGCTGTTCTTCATCCCGCAGATCTTCTTCTACGGCGTCAGCTCGCTGATTGGCGCAATCCTCAACGCTCGCGGCAGCTTCGCGGCGCCCATGTGGACCCCGATCGTCAACAACGTGGTCGTCATCGCGGTGCTCGGCCTCTACGTGGCCATGGCCGGCGTCGGCAAGACCCCCCGGACCATCTCCGGCACCGAAGTGGCACTCCTCGGCTTCGGCACCACGCTCGGCATTGTGGTGCAGACTGCCGCGCTGGTGCCGGCGCTGCGGCGGGTCGGGTTCCGCTGGCGGCCGCGAACCGACTTCCGCCGGGCGGAAGCGGCCGAGATCGGCCGGATGGGCGGCTGGATGTTCGGCTACGTCGCGGCAACTCAGGTGGCCTTCCTGGTCACCACGAAGGTGGCCGGCGACACGAAGACCGGGATCACCGTCTACAACTACTCCTGGCTGCTGTTCCAGCTCCCGTACGCGGTCGTGGGCATCTCGGTGATCACCGCGCTGCTGCCGCGGATGAGCACGCACGCGTCTGAACGCCGGCTCGGACTGGTGCGCCAGGATTTCTCCGCCGGGGTCAGGCTCGCCGCGACCATCGTGGTGCCGTGCTCGCTCGTGCTGGCCGTGCTCGGCCCGAGGCTGGGCGAGGTGTTCTTCGGCCACGGCGGCACGCACCTGAGCGCCGCCCGCGACATGGGCGTGGTCTTCGCGGTCTTCTGCCTGGGCCTGCTGCCCTACATGATCTTCCAGCTGCAGCTGCGCGTGTTCTACTCAATGCATGACAGCAGGACTCCGGCTCTGATCGGCCTGGTCACCATGACCGTGAACATCGCCTCGAACCTGCTCGCGCTGGCCCTGCTCCCGAAGGCCGAGCTGGTGGCCGGGCTCGCGGCCGGCTTCGGCCTCGCCAATGTCGCCGGGCTGCTGATCTCCTGGCGGATCCTGAGCCGGCGGCTGCGCGGGCTGGATGGCTACCTCATCGGGCGGTCGCTGGTCCGGATGCACGCGGCGACGCTTCCTGCCGCTCTGCTAGCCATTCTGGTCGGCCTGATCACCGGGAACGCCTACCTCGACGTGATCATCGGCGGCGGCCTCGGGTTCGCCTTGTACCTGCTGTTTGCCCGCGTCCTGCGAATCGAGGAGCTCACCAGCGTGAGCCGGACCATGCTCTCCAGGCTGGGCCGATGACGTCTCCCGCCGGTAACGGTTTGCTGCCGGGTGGCCACACGCCTGCCGGCGGGCGCCGATCCGCCCTAGCATGGTGTGCAGCATCATTGTCTTATCTGAGACCGTTGATCACCTACGGCCCGCGAGGGGAGGTTCGAGGGCACGCGCGCCTTTGAACCATGAGCACGTTTACGTCAGAGCCAGGGGTGCGGCTCGGCGGCCGGTACCGACTCGAGGACCGGCTCGCCGCAGCCGGTGGCTGGTCTGCCTGGAAGGCGATCGACGAGATTCTCGCCCGCCCGGTCAGTGTCATTACGTTCGCGGCCGGCTTCCCGCGGCTGGAGCAGGCAGTCACCGCAGCGCGAGCCGCGAGCCGCCTGACCGACACCCGCCTGACTCAGGTGTTCGACGTGGAGGACAGCTGGGACCACGCCTACATCGTGCTGGAGTGGCCAGTCGGCGACACCCTGGCCGATCTGGTCTCAGCCGGCGCAGTCGATCCCGGCGCTGGCGCCCGCATCGTCGCCGAGGCAGCCGAGGCCCTGTCCGGTGCCCACGCGGCCGGGCTCGCGCATCTGTGCCTGCGGCCGGACACCGTCAGGTGGACGCCCGGCGGCGGCATCAAGGTCACCGGCCTCGGCATCGACGCGGCCCTGTCCGGCATCAGTTCCGACGACCCTGAGCTGGCCGACACCCGCGGACTCGGACGGCTGCTGTACGCCGCGCTCACCGGCATGTGGCCAGGCCCTGACTATCCGGAGCTGCCGCCTGCGCCCGAGTCTGACGGCCAGCCCCGGCGGCCGCGCCAGGTGCGGGCCGGGGTCCCGACCACACTCGACGACATCGCCGGGCGCGCGCTCGACCTGCCCGGCCGGGATGCGTACGAGCCCTTTACCGAGCCGGCCGCGCTGGCGGCCGCGCTGCTGGCGGCGATCCCGCCGGTCCAGGTGCCGCCCGCGATGGCGCAGCGCAACGGCCGCCGCGACTCCGACAGGACCGGCCAGCAGCGCGCCGCCCTGCAGCAGACGCAGCCGGGGACCGGCCGGGGATATCCGCAGGGACCGCCGGCCCGGCGGCGCGGGGCCGGGCGGCTGGCGGCCGTGATCCTGGCCGTTGTCATCGTCATCGCGGGCGCGAGTGCTGCCGCGCTGCACTTGCTGAACAAGTCGCCGGGCTCGCCGTCGGCTGGCTCATCGAGCGGCACGAGCAGCAGCCCGCCGTCTCATTCGGTGACGGCCATCTCCCCGGTGTCCGCGGCTGGTTTCGATCCGCTCAATCTGGCTGACACCGGCGATGAGAACTCCAGCCAGGCGCCGAACGTCCTGAAGAGCCCCGATCCGGCCGGATGGGTGACGCAGCAGTATTACGGCAGCCCGTACTTCGGTCACCTCAAGGCCGGCACCGGCCTGATCCTGAACCTCGGCCATTCGGTTCAGGTCTCCTCGATCACGGTGCAGTTCGGCAGCGTGCCCGGCGCGGATGTGCAGATCAAGGTCGGCAGCTCGAACGCCAGGAGCAAGGCCAACCTGGACTCGATGACGACGATCGCCAGCGCGAGCGACGTATCCGGGAGCCACACTTTCACGGTCCAGCGGAAGGCCAGCGGCCAGTATCTGGTCATCTGGTTCACCAAGCTGCCCCCGATTTCGGCAGGCCAGAGCAAGTACATGGGCCAGGTTTTCAGCGTCGCGATCCAGGGCACGACCTAGTCGCCCCGGGATCCCGCTCGCAAGGGCGGCGAGCGCGGGCATCGGCGCGATGACCCGCAGGAATCGGGAAACCACGGGCATACCCGGAACACCGCTGAGGTCGTTACCTCCCGCATGATGCAGTCCGCGCTAGGGTGAGCGCGATGGGGCGCCGCACTGCGGCCGGCGCGAGATCCGGCCCCACCGCACCGGGGCGAGCCCGGCTTGCGGCCCGGCTTCGGGGGAGGAGCGACGGAACACAATCAAGCGTCCGGCCGCCACGCTCTCCCCGAGCCCCGGCAGCCTGCTGACCAGCAGGTATCCCGGTTCACAGACGAGGACACTCCCTCTGACGCCGAGTTGCTGCAACGCCACGTCGACGGGGACCCGGACGCTTTCGGAGAGTTGTTCCAGCGTCACCGCGACCGGCTCTGGGCGGTCGCGATCCGCACCCTCGGCGACCCTGAGGAAGCGGCCGATGCGCTTCAGGACGCCATGATCGCCGCCTTCCGCCGCGCCTCGAGCTTCCGCGGCGACTCGGCGGTGACCACATGGCTGCACCGGATTGTGGTAAATGCCGCACTTGACCGGATGCGGCGCCGCGCGGCCCGTCCGACAACCAGCGGGCAGGACGAGGATGCGCTCGACGCGCTGGCCACGGTATCTGGCGGTCAGCCACTATCGGACCCGGCTGGTGCCACCGACACCGCGATGGACGTGAACGCGGCCCTGCGGCGCCTGGTCCCCGAGCAGCAGGCCGCGCTGGTCCTGGTGGACATGCTCGGATACTCCATCGCTGACGCAGCTCAGGTACTGGGAGTCTCCGAGGGCACGGTCAAGTCCAGGGCCGCCCGCGGCCGGGCCCGGCTGGTGCCGCGGCTGGCGCATCTGAGGCCAGCCGCCACATCTGGCCAGGGAAGCGGGAACCGTGCGGCCGCGCCGCGCGTCCAACCTTCGCCGGAGGGGGGTGACGAGGTGGTATGAGACGCCATGCCAGCCTGGATGAGCTCGCGGATCTCGGAGTGGGCACTCTGAGGACGCGCAAGGCGGTGCGGATCGAGCAGCACCTCACGGTGTGCGCGCACTGCACGGAGATGAACTCGCAGCTTGCCGCCGTCCCCTCCGTGCTGTCCAGCACGCAGTACCCCGCCCTGCCGCGCGAACCTGTCGGTCCGGATTGACACCGCGCTGGCCAGTGAGGTGAGCCTGCGGCAGGCCAGCGCACCAGCGACCGAGGCGGGCCGCGGAGAACTGCCCGCCCGGGCCGGCGGTGGCGGCAACCGGGGACGCGGTCGCGGCGGCTGGCGGCTGCCGGGCCTGACCGGCCCGTCGCTCAAGATAGCGGCGGCCGCCGTAGCGGTCGTGATCATCGGCGGCGGCGGCTACATCGCGGCCACGCAGCTTGGCGGCGGCTCGGGATCCGGGAGCCAACTCCGCGAGCAGCAACGGTGCCCGCGTACCTCAGGCGGGTGACGGCGGGCGGGAGCGGAGAGGCGGTCGGGCCGAGAATTACCTACGGGCCGACGCAATCCGCGCGGAGCATCCAGACTGTGACGACCGACACGAACTTCGTCCCGGCGAAGCTCGGCGCGCAGGCGACCGCGGCCGTCGAGGCGGCGCGGCAGAGGGGGGTGCACTCCGGTCCCGCGCACCACGTCAGTGAACTGCCCAATGTCAGCAACGGCGCCAGCGGCAGCCCGGTGAGCCGGGCCGGCCTCAGCGGCACCCAGCTGGAGGGATGCGTGAGTGCCCTCGCTCCCCGCCGGACGGTGCTGCTGGTCGAGGAGGCCCTGTTCGAAGGCAAGCCCGCGACCATTATTGTGGCCGCAGCAACGAAGCTTTACCAGGCTGAGGTCTGGGTTGTGGGCGCCGCGTGCTCGACGGCCCGCCACGACGTGCTCGATCATCTGAAGCTGGCGCACATCTAGGCACGTCCTGCCGGGGAATCTCCAGGCCCGGCCGGTGGTTGATGCCGGTGCACTCGAGAGGGGCAGGACTGCAAGTGACCGAGGTTCGGGACGTCATCATTATCGGGTCAGGGCCTGGCTACACCGCCGCGCTCTACGCCGCCAGGGCGCGGCTGAACCCGCTTGTCTTCGAGGGCTCGGTGACGTCCGGCGGTGCCCTGATGAACACCACCGACGTGGAGAACTTCCCCGGCTTTCCCGACGGCGTGCTCGGCCCGGATCTGATGGATCAGCTCCGGAAGCAGGCCGAGCGCTTCGGAGCCGAGCTCCGGGCCGAGGACGTGACGTCCGTCGACCTGGCGGCCAACCCCAAGGTCATCAACGCCGGCGAGGACACCTTCCTCGGCAGGACCGTCATCGTCGCGACCGGATCCGGTTACCGCGAGCTCGGCGTGCCGGGCGAGAAGCGGCTGTCCGGACACGGCGTCTCCTGGTGCGCTACCTGTGACGGTTTCTTCTTCCGGGAGCAGGACATCGCCGTTATCGGCGGTGGCGACACCGCGATGGAAGAGGCCACGTTCCTGACCAGGTTTGCCCGCAGCGTGACGATCGTGCACCGGCGGGACAGCCTGCGCGCCTCCAAGATCATGCAGGATCGTGCCACGAGCAACCCGAAGATCCGGTTCGCGTGGGACAGCGAGGTGGCCGAGGTGCTCGGCGAGGACCGGGTCACCGGGCTGCGGCTGCGGAACGTCGGGACCGGCGCCGAGAGCACGCTTGAGGTCAGCGGAATGTTCGTCGCCATCGGCCACGACCCCCGCAGCGAGTTGTTCGCCGGCCAGCTCGAGACTGATCCGGACGGTTACCTGGTTGTCCAGCATCCCTACACCCGGACGGCCATCGACGGCGTGTTCGCGGCCGGCGATGTAGTTGACCGGACGTACCGCCAGGCAGTGACGGCCGCGGGCACTGGCTGCTCAGCGGCGATCGATGCCGAGCGCTGGCTGGCGGAGCACGAATCCTGACCCGACACCACGAGCCGCCCTGCCGGGCGGCTCCCGCAGCAAAGCCGCCGGCGTCCCGCTCGGGCGGCATGAACACGGATGGAAGGAAGTCCTGAAAGTGGGCGCAACGAAGGCAGTTACCGACGCGACGTTCGAGGCTGAGGTACTCAAGGCCGAGAAGCCAGTCATCGTGGACTACTGGGCGGAGTGGTGCGGTCCGTGCCGTCAGGTCGCGCCGGTGCTCGAGGAGATTGCCAGCGAGCACGGCGAGAAGATCGACGTCGTCAAGCTGAACGTTGACGCAGAACCCGGTCGTGACCCAGCGCTACGGCATCATGAACATCCCGACTATGAGCGTCTTCAAGGGCGGTCAGGTCGTCAAGGAGATCGTCGGCGCGAAGCCGAAGTCCGCGCTGCTGCGCGATCTCGCCGATTTCATCTGAGCCCGGTGCCCGGTTGCCTGGCCGCTGGTTTCCCGCGGCCAGGTCCGGGCTTTCGATCTGGCGCGCCGGGCCCGGCACCGCAATCGAAGCTGCGGCGCAGACGGCACAGACCGAGACCGGCCGCAGGGCCGGGCCGTGGCCGGCGGGCCGCACAGGGCCGGGCCGTGGCCGGCGCTCCTGGACCATCTGGCCAGGTCGCTGAAGGGCCAGGCCCCTCCCGCTGCTCCGCGCCACCGGACCGGACACTGTCGCTGCCCGCACCCCTGCCGGGCCGCCTCGTCCACCGTAGGCTCACGTGGCGTTGTCGGGCCGGCGAGTGGCCTGAGCCGCTCTGAGCGGCGCCGGGGCGGCCTGCGGTCCGTAACTCCGGGTGTCGCGGCTGTGAGCGCAGGAGCGGCGCTCTGAGTGCGCCTCCGGCAAGACGCGGCCGGCTGGCTTACGCATCGAAGCCCGCCTCGGGGCCTCCCAGAGCCGCCTGCCCGGAGAAGTCACGGAATCCGCCGAGAAGGGCCCAGTGACGTGATTGTCGTGACTCGCCTGCACCCGTGCAGGCCGGCCCGGCGCTGTCGCCCGCGGCTGACTCAGGCCAGTCTCAGGGCGCGCTCCGGCGACATCGACCCCAGCAGCCGCTCCAGGGCGACCTCGACATCCTCGCGCCAGGACAGGGCGGTCTTCAGCTCCAGCCGGAGACGCGGGAACCGGGCATGCGGCCGGACGGTCTTGAAGCCGACTGAGAGCAGATAGTCGACCGGCACGACACAGGACGGCTGCGACCACTTGTTGTCGCCGAAAGCCTCGATCGCCTTGATGCCGCGCCGGTTGAGGTCTTTGGCCAGCCCCTGGACAAGCATCCGCCCGAGGCCACCGCCGGCGAACTCGGACATGACGTGAGCCGTCATCAGCAACACAGCGTCGGCACTCACCGGGCTTGTCGGAAAGGCCACGGACCGGGGCGCGTAACTTGGCGGCGCGTACGTGAGATAGCCCGCCGGAGTGCCATCAACATAGATGATCTTTCCGCAGCTGCCCCACTCCAGCAGTACCGAGGAGATCCAGGCTTCCTTTTCCAGGGCGGCGTCGCCGACTTCGATTGCCCGGGCCTGACTGACGGGATCTAGCTCCCAGAAAACACAGCGGCGGCACCGTGGCGGCAGGTCGTCGAGGTTGTCGAGCGTGATGCTCGCTAGTCGGCGCGACACGTGGCACCCCTGCGGTCGGTAACTCCGTTGCCGGGCGAGTGCGGGTCGCCCGCGGCCGTGCAGCTGTCGGAACGACTGCTTACCGTGGCCTGCGCCTCATCGTACCCACCGCGTGACACCCGGACCCTCGTCTCAGCGCCTTCTTCACGATCGTTTTCCCGCTGCTGGCCCGGCGTTACCGGGTAATCGCGGTCAGGTTTCACGTGAAACAGCCACGGCCGAGACAGCGGCCACGAGGTCGTCAACATCCGCCTCGGACGTGTCGAAGGCCGTCATCCACCGCACTGTGCAGCGGCCGCCGGGCCGCTCGGACCAGATCTCGAAGTTCCGCTCCTGCTGCAGCAGCTGTGCGTGCTCACGATCCAGCTCTGCAAAGACGGCATTTGCCTCCACCGGATAGACCAGGCGCACTCCCGGCAGTGCGCTGACTGCGCGGCCCAGCCGCTCGGCCATCTCGTTGGCGCGCCTCGCGCAGGCAAGCCAGAGATCGTCCTCCATGAGGGCGGCCACCTGAGCCGCCAGGAACCGCATTTTCGAGACCAGCTGCATCTGCTGCTTCCGCTGGTAGCGGATGCCATCGTCAAGGCCGGGGGTCATCACCAGAACTGCCTCCACTCCGAGCGCGCCGTTCTTCGTGCCGCCGAAGCTCAGAACGTCAGCGCAGGCGGCGATGTCGGCGAGCGAACAGCCGAGGCTCGCGGCCGCGTTGGCGATCCGCGCGCCGTCGAGGTAGATCAGCAGCTCGTTCTCCTCGCCGAACTCCTTCAGCGCCCGCAGCTCCTCCAGCGAATAGCACGTGCCCGCTTCTGTCGCCTGGGCAATCTGGATAACCCGCGGCTGGACGTGGTGCTCGTCACCCCGCCCGCCGAGGCGCCCGGCAACCAAGGCGGGCGTGAGCTTCCCGTCCGGTGCTGGCACTGGCAGGAGCTTGCAGCCGATAATCCGCTCCGGCGCGCCGCACTCATCTACGTTCAGGTGAGAGCTATCGGCACAGATAGCGCCCTCGTACGGGCGCACGAGCAGGCTGAGTCCGAGAACGTTCGCCGCGGTGCCGGTGAAGACCAGGTGAGCGCTCACGGCACCAGTTGCGTCGCGGAGCGCTGCGGTTGCAGCGGCGGTGACATCGTCACTCCCGTAGGCCGCGGCGTCTCCGCTGTTCGCTGCGAGGACGGCCGCCAGAACCGCCGGGTGCGCACCCGAGTGATTGTCGCTGCCGAAACTCCTGCCAGACACAGTCGCCACAGCTCCGAAGCCTAGCGGCCCGCCCGGCAGGGGCCCGTGGCCGAGCTAGCCGGCGCTCGCCCGTCGACCAGGGCTCAGCCCTGGCGACATGCTGCGGACGATGCGCTCCAGGTCATCCAGCGAGGCGAACTCGACGACGATCTTGCCCTTACGCTGGCCGAGCTCCACCTTCACCCGCGTTTCGAAGACATCCGACAGGCGATCGGCCAGGTCCTTCAGACCCGGCGCCACAGGAGCCCTGACGCCGGGAGCGCGCTGGCCCTTCGCCGGGCGCAGGCCAAGCGCGATCAGCTCCTCGGTCGCCCGGACTGAGAGGCCCTCAGCGACGATCCGGTGCGCTAGCTGCTCCTGCGCAACCGCATCCTCGACCCCGAGCAGGGCCCGGGCATGACCGGCGCTCAGGACGCCTGCCGCAACTCGTTTCTGAACGGCCGGAGGGAGGTTCAGCAACCGGATGGTGTTGGAGATATGGGGCCGCGACCTGCCCACCCGCCGGGCGAGCTCGTCATGCGTCGCCGAGAAGTCATCCAGGAGCTGCTGATAGGCAGCTGCCTCCTCCAGCGGGTTCAGCTGTTCCCGGTGGAGGTTCTCGATCAGCGCCTCCCTGAGCATGTCGTCGTCGGAGGTCTCCCGCACGATCGCCGGAATGACCTCCATCCCCGCGACCTGGCAGGCGCGCCAGCGCCGCTCACCCATGATGAGCTCATACCTCTCGGGCGCGACCCGGCGGACTACGACGGGCTGCAGAAGCCCGACGACCTCAATGGAGGCGGCGAGCTCCGCCAGCGCATCCTCGTCAAATACCTGCCGCGGCTGCCGCGGATTCGGCACGATAGCGCCGACCGGGACTTCCTCGAGGTACGCACCCGGAACTGCGACCTCGCCATGAGCATCGGCCATCGCCGCGGTCGGGCCCAGGACCCCGCCAGCGCTGCCGGGCGCTGAGCCGGACACCGGCGGCCCGGTCGGAATCAGTGCACCGAGACCCTTTCCGAGTCCGCGCCTCTGTTGCGGCATCCCGGCTCTCCTCGTCGTCCGGCCGCACTCTCAGCGGCATCCCCAGGGCGCTCACTACGGTCGCCCAGTTTCTATCCTGTCAGCTACTGCTGACGCTCCGGCCCCGATCCGGGGCCGGGCCCCGCCCGGCCGGCCGGTCAGGTCAGCCAGACGGCTGGTCAGCCCGCGGGCTGGTGCACGTTCCTGAGAGCAAGCTCCCTGGCTGCCTCGAAGTAGGCCTGCGCTCCTGTCGAGCCGGGGTCGTAGGTCATGACCGACTGGCCATAGCTCGGCGCCTCCGACACCCGGACGCTGCGCGGGATGACCGGTCCGAGCACCACGCCGCCGAAATGCTCGCGCACCTCGTCCGCCACCTGGGCGGCGAGCCGGGTGCGCCCGTCGTACATCGTCAGCAAGATGGTGGAGACCGCCAGAGCCGGATTGAGGTGGCTGCGCACCAGATCCACAGTCCGCAGCAGCTGCTCGAGGCCCTCCAGCGCGTAGTACTCACACTGAATCGGAATCAGTACCTCCGGGGCTGCGACCAGGGCGTTAACAGTCAGCAGACCGAGAGACGGCGGGCAGTCGATGAAGATGTAGTCCAGGTTCGACGCGTCGTATCCCGCAACCGCCCGAGCCAGCCGGGACTCGCGGGCAACCATCGGCACCAGCTCGATCTCGGCCCCGGCAAGGTCGATGGCCGCAGGCGCGCAGTACAGGTGCGGGAAACCCGTCACAGGCCGGACCACGGAGCCCAGCGGCTCACTGTCCACCAGAACGTTGTAGACCGAAGCGATGCCGGAGTGGTGGTCGACGTCGAGCGCGGTCGAGGCGTTTCCCTGCGGGTCCAGGTCGATCACGAGCACGCGGGAGCCATGCATGGCCAGCCCGGCCGCCAGGTTCACGGCGGTTGTCGTCTTTCCGACTCCGCCCTTCTGATTGGCGATCGTGATGATCCGGCATGCCGGCGGACGCGGCCAGATCTCGGTGCCCGACCTCGCGACGACTGCCGCCTGCGCCGCCCGCGCGATCGGCGTATCGGACGCAGCTGGCTGAGCTGGCACCGAAGGAATGGACACCTGACCCTCTCTCTCGTTATCCGGCTGGCCCGCATCTGGCCGCCGGCGGGCCTCCGCCCGCCGCTCGGCGCCGCCGGCCGTGCCCCGCGTGCCCGGCGGGCCGATCGCTGTTTCACGTGAAACAGCCGCCAGCGCCTGCCGCACCCGGGCCGGCGCTTCCGCCGGTTCGCCGGGCGCAGACGCGGACTCCGAGCCTAGGCCACCTCGTGCCAGTCCATCCGCCAGTTCCGCGCGCCCGGCTACCTCACCGGACTCGGCAGAATGGACCGGGCCCGATCCGCCGCCGGACGCCGCGGCCGCATAGGCAGCCGCAGGCGAGCCGGCCGCCGGGCCGCCCTCGGCCGAGCCAGCCGGGATGCCGTGGCCCTGAGACACTTCCGCGCCGGTCCCCAGGCCGGGGCCTGAGTGCGGGCCGCTCCCGCGCGGCACCTCCGCGCCGTAGGCCGGTCCCGTGTCGGCCGGGCCGCCGCTCCCGCGCGGCACCTCCGCGCCGTAGGCGGGGGCCGAGCCCGCCGGCATGCCGCTCCGGGCCGAAGTCTCCCGAAAGCGGGTAGCGCGTGGTCCTATCTCGGTGACCTCAACCGTGAGCCCGGGCCAGCCCAGTCCCATCCGTCCTGCATGCCGGCCAGGATTGGCCGAGCCGGACTGCGGTCCCGCGATGTCCACCCGGCCCGCGAACGGCTCCAGCACAGGTGCCCCGGCTACCGCGGCGACCCAGCTTTTACCGGGATCAACCATGCCGAAGGCGGCATTTCCGCCGGACCCGTGGCTCCGGGTGACGTGCCCGGACGTCTCCTGCTCAGGCCAGCCCAGTCCGGGCACCGCATTCGTCATGCCGCCGCTTCTCCTCTGCCTGCCGGGCTCCACCCGGCCGCTACTTCCTGATTCTGGCCCGATGACGGCCCCCGGTCTCGTGCGCGGTAAGGCGCCGCCCGGTTCACAGACAGCCTCCCGCAGTTCCGGGCGTGCTGCGACCCGCTCGCCGGCCTATCCTCCGCCCCGGCGGCTGTTCGGACGGCTGCTGCGTCCCCGTGGCGGGCCGGCCGGCCCATCACGGCGGGAGGCCGCGCCGCCCGGGCGGCCGGCCGCCCGGCCGCCGCGGCGCTGTGCTCCCTGGCCACTGCGGCGGGCCGGGGCCGTGAAGGCCACGACTGTCGCCGTCGCATCGCCCTCGGGCCCGGTGACCCGCACCACCCGGGCGTCCGATACCCCGAGCCGGGCCAGAACCGGCCGGGCCTTCGCGAGTTCCGCCTCCGCAGCCGATCCCTTCATCGCCAGCACCCGGCCACCCGGACGTGCCAGCCCGAGGCAAAGGCCGGCGAGCTTATCCAGCGGTGCCACGGCCCGCGCCGTCACCACATCCGCGGCGAGGTGCCCCGCGAGGTCTTCAGCGCGCCCGCGCACGATGTCCACATTCTCCAGGCCCAGCTCAGCTACGCACTCCTGGAGGAACTCAACCCGCCTGGCCATCGGCTCCAGCAGCGTCATCCGCACGCCCGGCCGCAAGATCGCGACCACGATTCCGGGCAGGCCCGCGCCGGAGCCGAGATCGATCACCGCGCCCTGCTCGGGAAGCAGCCGCGCGATCACGGCGCAATTCAGCAGGTGCCGTTCCCAGATCCGGCCGGCCTCCGCCGGGCCGATGAGCCCGCGCTCGACCCCGGTGCTGGCGAGCAGGTGCGCATATCGCTCCGCCGCCGGCAGCGCCCCGCCGAACAGGGCCAGCGCGGAGCGCGGAGCAGCATCATGATCGCCGGAATGGTCATCCGCGTCCGGCCTGGCAGCGCCTGGCTCGCCCGCGGGCTCGTCATCGCCGGCAGAAGCCCGGCCCGCCTCATCAGGCGCCGCGGGCCTCCCGGCTGAGGGCACTGCATGCGAATTCACCGGCCCAGCATTCACGGGGTCAGCATCGACCCGGTCAGAATCTGCCGCATCAGCCATTCAGGCCAGCCTCCAGTGCCGGGGTTGCACACGCCGACAGCATGTCCGGCCGGCCTCAGTTGTCTGCGTAGCCGGCTGGCTAACCGACCGGCAGTACGACCACGCGCCGGTCCGGCTCCTCGCCCTCCGACTCACTGCGCAGTCCGGCCGCGGCCACCGCGTCGTGCACGATCTTGCGCTCGAACGGATTCATCGGCCACATCTTCTTGGGCTGGCCCGTGCGGCGCACCTCTTCGGCCGCGTCCTGGCCAGCCTCGGCCAGCTCTGCCCGGCGGCGCTGGCGGTATCCGCCCACATCCAGCATCATCCGGGTCCGGTTACCGGTCTGCTGGTGCACAGCCAGCCTGGTCAGCTCCTGGAGGGCCTCAAGCACCTCACCGCGCCGGCCAACGAGCTCGTCGAGGGTCGCTCCGACGACCGACACCACCGCCCGGTCGCCTTCGACATCCATGTCGATGTCACCATCGAGGTCGGCCACGTCCAGCAGGCCCTCGATGTAGTCAGCGGCGATCTCGCCCTCGAGCTCAAGGTCCGGCGCCGCCGCCCGCGGCTCGTCAGCAGACCCGTCCGCCTCCGGCAGCCCGGCCTCATCGTCATCGCCGAGCTCATCGCCGGCCTCGTCGTCCCCGAAGCCATCCCGGGCCTGGATGTCCTCATCCGCGGCACCCGCGGCTCGCAGCGAGCCGGCCTCGTCCTCGAGGTCCGCGTCCTGCGTTACGACATCCTCCTGCTGGCTCATGCCAGGCTCCTCCTCGATCCCATCCCTGCGCTGGTCAGCACGAGCCCGCCGCGCACCCGCGGTCAGCCCTTGCCGCTACGTTTGCTGCGCGACTGCCGCTGCGTCTGGTGCCTCACGAGCTTAACCTCGGGCGCCTCCGCCTGCGGCTCGGGTTCAGCACGTCCCTTGCCCAGGCGCTTGAGCATGCCTGCGGCGGATGCTGAGCCGTTCGAAGCCGAGCCGTTCGCGCTGGCCTTGCCGTTAGCCGTTCGCGCGCCGTTCTGCTGGCCGCGTGCCTGGCCACCCCTGGCCGGGCCACCGCTGACTGACCGGGCCGACGCCGCGGCCGGCTTGCCCGCCTTGCCCGTTCCGGCGGCCGGGGCGCCCGCCTTGCCGTCATCGACGGCCGGCGGCGTGTACGGGTAACGGCGGCCGAGGATGAACTGCTGGCCCAGCGTCCACACGTTCGTGGTGACCCAGTACAGGACCAGTCCGAACGGCCAGTACAGACCCGTCAGCGCGAAGAACGGCATGATGTAGGTCATGTACTTCTGCGACGACGCCATCGGGTTGTCCGGCGTCGCGGCGGGCATCATGCCGCGCTTCTGACTCTGCCGGATGGTCAGGAATGTCGTGATCATGCTGATGATCACCGCGCCGATGATGACGAGCTTGGCGTGCAGCGGGACGTTCGCGCCGTGCGTGAACAGCACCTTGTCCGCGATCGACGCGCCCAGGATCCGGGCGTGCGTTCCGGCCACGACCATCGAGACCGGAAGGCCGTACTTCGGAGTCGTACCGGGGACCCACTCAGCAATGGCGCGCAGCACGCTGAACAGGCCGAAGAACAGGGGCAGCTGAAGCACGAACGGCAAGCAACCCATCAGCGGGTTGACGCCCGCCTCCTGGTACAGCTTCATCGTTTCTTGATTCAGCGTCTGCTTGTCGTTCTTGTACTTCTTGCGCAGCGCTGCCATCTGCGGCTGCAGCGACGACATCGCCCTGGTCGTGTGCATCTGCTTGATGAACAGCGGCACCATGATCAGCCGCATCAGCACGACCAGGATGATGATCGACAGAGCCCAGGTCCAGCCGCTGGTCGCGCCGAACGCCGGCTTCAGCAAGTCGTAGATATGCGTGAAGACCCAGCCGACTGCCTCATAGAGGTAATTCAGTGGATTCGACACCTGCTAGCTCCCTTGTGCTCTGCTCATGACATCCGAGCTCACTGCCTGCGCGCTCGCTACTTCCCGGTCCGCCTCCGCGGCGGAGCCTTGCTCCCGTTCCGTGCCCGGCACCGGATCAAGACCCCCGGCGTGGAACGGGTGGCAGCGGCTCAGACGGCGAACTGCCAGCCAAGAGCCCCGTAGTGCACCGTGCACCCGCACCGCTTCCAGCGCGTACGCACTGCACGACGGGTAAAACCTGCACTTCGGCCCCAGCAGCGGGCTGATGAGGCGCTGATACGCCGTCAGCAGCCCCACCAGCACCCAGCCAGCAGGCGACAGCTCACGGGCATTGCGTCCCGTACCGCTGCTCACTGGCTCATCACCCCACCCTGCCGCCGAAGCAGTGCTCCGATTACCAGGTCGAGGTCGGCGGCGAGATCCGCCTGGCACGCTGTGGCTGCGCGCGGCGCAGCACGCACTACTAGCAGGCTACCTCCCGGCAGCGACCCCAGGTACCCGCGGGAGAGGTGCCGCAGCCTCCTCTTCACCGCGTTCCTGACGACGGCCGGCCCTACTGCTTTGCTCACCACGAAACCGATCCTGGCTGGCTCAGCGCTGTCCCGCCGGACCAGCAGGTGACCCGAGAGCAGCGGGCGCCCGGCCCGGCTGCCGCGGCGGGTAGCCGCGGTGAAGTCGGAACTCCGCCGCATCCGCGCGGCCGCGGGCAGCATCCGCCGGCACCCGGCTGGTCCGCGCGCGTCAGACGCTGACGCGCGCGCGGCCCTTCCGGCGGCGGGCCTGGAGGATCGCGCGGCCCGCCCTGGTACGCATCCGCAGGCGGAAGCCGTGTGTCTTCGCCCGGCGGCGGTTGTTCGGCTGGAAAGTACGCTTACTCACAGAAACTCCAGGTGCGGCAGGTCTGACTATCTCGGGGTCGACTATCTCAGGGTCGAGATCAGGGCAAAGCACAGGCGGCAGCTCTGAGTTCCGGCTATCACCGACGCCTGTCACTAGGAACAACCATCGGCGCTGAAGTCATCCAGTTACAGGACTCAGTCAGCGGAGACTCAGCTGGCACGGAATTCAGTGGGACCTGAACTCATCCACAGGACCGGCCTTACCTGCGTCAGGCCGCGCTTCAGCTGCACCGGGGTAACCGGCCGCCTAATAAATTACGCGCACGTCAGGTGGCGGTCAAACCACGGTACCGATAGCATGCTCGGCCCGGCCACTCAAAGCGCCGCGCCGGGTCCGACTGCCCCGTTTCGCAAACGGGCCGTGAACCGCAGCCCTAGGCTGTGGATAGCGCAGCCCGCGCTGGGGTGGTCGGCGAACCACCAGCTGCACTCGTGTCGGTTGAGCGACCGTGGAGGCTGCCAGAACTGCGTGAACTGCAACGTGCACATGCTGTGGAAAAACCTGTTGATCACATGTGGGGGGCTCGGGTGACCGGCCGATGAGCGACGACGACCTCGGGGACGTGTGGGCCCGCTCGCTGGCCGACCTGGCCGACATGCACATCGAGCCCCATCAGCGGGCCTGGCTCCAGCTGACCAGGCCGCTCGGCCTGGTGGAGAATACCGCGCTGATCGCGGCACCGAATGAGTTCGTCAAGGAGCAGCTCGAGACCCGCCTGCGGGCGCTGATCACGAATGCCCTGTCCCGCGAGCTCGCCCGCAGCATCCAGCTCGCGGTGACCGTTGATCCCGGTGCCACCGCCGGCCTCGGCCGGCCGGACGACGCCGCCGGCGCGAACGACATCGGCGCGAACGACATCGGCGACGACATCACCGGCCCGCTGCCGCCCGCCACCATCGGCGGGGCCCCGGCCGGCGGCTACCGCGAGTTTCACGATCCGGCCGCGCCCGGCCAGGACGGCACCATCGGCGCGCCTCCCGGCGGCTTCCGGCCCGGCGAGCGCTACGGCAACGGGAGCCAGCTGCCGTCCGGTCTCGATCTCGATGGCGGCAGGCAGCGTGCCGGTCTCACCCCGTTCCCGCCCCTGGGGCTACCGGGGAACGGCCAGCCGGAAAGCAGCCTGCCCGGCCGCGAAGCGGCCAACGGGACGCTCGGCCCGGCGCCGGGCGGCCTGCCCGCGGGGCAGCCGCCGCTGCCCCGCGGAGGGGGACCGCAGCGGCCTGGCGCCCAGCCACCCGCACCCGGCCAGGCCAAGCTGAACCCGAAGTACACGTTCGAGACGTTCGTCATCGGCTCCAGCAACCGGTTCGCGCACGCGGCCGCGGTCGCGGTCGCGGAAGCGCCCGCCAAGGCCTACAACCCGCTGTTCGTCTACGGCGATTCCGGCCTCGGCAAGACGCACCTGCTGCATGCCATCGGCCACTACGCGCAGAGCCTGTACCAGGGCCTCAAGGTCAGGTACGTGAGCTCGGAAGAATTCACCAACGACTTCATCAACATGATCCGCGACGGCAAGCAGGACGGGTTCCGCCGCCGGTACCGCGATGTTGACGTGCTGCTCGTGGACGACATCCAGTTCCTGGAGAACAAGGAAGGAACCCAGGAGGAGTTCTTCCATACCTTCAACACGCTGCACAACGCCAGCAAGCAGATCGTGATCTCCTCCGACCGGGCGCCCAAGCGGCTGGTCACGCTGGAAGACCGGCTGCGCAGCCGGTTCGAATGGGGCCTGCAGACTGACGTGCAGCCACCGGAACTGGAAACCCGGATCGCGATCCTCCGCAAGAAGGCCGTGCAGGACCGGCTCAACGCACCGCCGGAGGCGCTTGAGTACATCGCCTCCCGTATCTCCACGAACATCCGCGAACTCGAGGGCGCGCTGATCCGGGTGACCGCGTTCGCCAGCCTCAACCGGCAGTCGGTCGACCTGCAGCTGGCCGAGTTCGTGCTGAAGGATCTGATCGTCGAGACGCACGGCCCGGACATCACCGCGGCCACGATCATGGGCCAGACCGCGTCGTACTTCGGGCTGTCCATCGACGACCTGTGCGGCACCTCGAGGTCCCGCGTGCTCGTCACCGCCCGGCAGATCGCGATGTACCTGTGCCGCGAGCTCACCGAGATGTCACTTCCCAAGATCGGGCAGCAGTTCGGCGGCCGCGATCACACCACCGTGATGCACGCCGAGCGGAAGATCCGATCGCTGATGGCCGAGCGCCGCGCGATCTACAACCAGGTGACCGAGCTCACCAACCGGATCAAGCAGCAGGCACTGTCCGGGTGAGCGCGGTGCGGTCATCGGCGCGGTACGAGCCCGTCAGCAGTCTGCATGCGATAAGTCGCAGGTCAGCGCCCCTGCCTGCGCATTGCCACGGGCTGTGCCCGCCTGGATACGCAAAATGCGCGCCGGGAGCAATGCACGCACACAGGCTGTGGATAAATCTGTGGATGTCCTTGGGACATCCGGAGGAAAACCCGGTTCATCCGGGGGGTAACCAGGAAGTTAACAGCGCCGGACCGCTCGCTGCCCACAGGCTCGCTGCCCGCCGCGCCCGGGACCACCACAGGCAGTGTGCACGGCGGCACGGCCCGCTAGCTGCGCAGACCGTGGTTATCCCCGGGATCCACCGACCCTATGACGACTACCAGTTTAGTTATGCCAGACAGATCCCAGTCCAAGAAGGCAAGCGCCGGGCCGGGGGCCGCATCGCCCCGGCCGCCGTGCCCGTGCCTGCAGCTGATGTGATCCGACCCGATAAGGAGGGCGACCGGTGAAGATCGTCGTTGAGCGTGATGTGCTCGCCGAGGCTGTCGCCTGGACAGCCCGTGCTCTGCCCGCCCGGCCGACCGTGCCGGTTCTGGCCGGGATCCGGCTGCAGGCTGGCGATGAACTCGTGCTCTCCAGCTTCGACTACGACGTCTCGGCGCAGGCCACCGTGGCCGTCAACACCGAGGAGCCGGGCACCGCGCTGGTCTCCGGCCGGCTCCTGGCCGAGATCAGCCGCAGCCTGCCCGCCAAGCCCGTCCATATCAACGCCGAGGACGGCCGTGCGGTACTGACCTGCGGCAGCGCCACGTTCACGCTGCTGACCATGCCCGAGGACGAGTACCCGGCCCTGCCGGAGATGCCGCCCGCGGCCGGGACCATCGGCAGCGACGCTTTCGCGACCGCGGTCAGCCAGTCCGCCACGGCCGCGGGCCGCGACGACACGCTGCCCGCCCTCACCGGCATCCGGATCGAGATCGACGGCGAGACGCTGACGCTCGTGTCCACCGACCGGTACCGGCTGGCGGTCCGCGAATTGCGCTGGATGCCCGCCCGGCCGGACCTGACCGCGGCCATGCTGGTGCCGGCGAAGGCACTGGCGGACACGGCCAGGTCGCTCACCAACGGCGCCCAGGTGTCGATTGCGCTGGCCCTGCCCGGTTCGGACGGCAGCACCGGTGACGGCATGATCGGCTTCGAGGGGGCCGGCCGCCGGACAACGACCCGCCTGCTGAGCGGCGAATTCCCGCGGTACCAGTCGCTGCTGCCGAAGTCCGTGAACGCGGCGGCCGAGCTGTCGGTCAGCCTGCTGTCGGAGTCGGTCAAGCGCGTCGCCCTGGTGGCCGAGCGCAACACACCGGTCCGGCTGTCGTTCAGCGCGGGCCAGCTCATGCTTGAGGCCGGAACGGGCGACGAGGCGCAGGCAGAGGAAGTTATCGAGGCCGAATTCTCCGGTGACGACCTGTCCATCGCCTTCAACCCGCAGTACCTGCTGGACGGGCTCGCCGCGATCGACTCCGATACCGTGCGCATCGCGTTCACCGAGTCCGGCAAGCCCGCGCTGCTGACCGGCAAGCCCGGCCCGGACGGCAACCCGGAGTTCCGGTACCTGCTGATGCCGATCCGCCTCGGCGGCTGACGCGGCTGCGGCTGCGCCTGACCCGACCGGCGCGGCGGATGCGGGACCTGACGCCAACCCGGAATCCGCTTCGTCGCGGCCGTGTTTCCGGATTCAGCCTGCTGGGCCGATAGCCTCGCAGGCGTGCACCTGAGCCCGGCTATCGCTGACCGACTTCCGCAGTTACGCGGAAGCGGACCTGACGCTCGGGCCTGGCATCACGACGTTCCTGGGCCTCAACGGCGAGGGCAAGACGAACCTGGTCGAGGCCGCGGGCTATCTGGCCACCTTCAGCAGCCACCGGGTCGCGACCGACGCGCCGCTGATCCGGCAGGGCGCCGCTCGTGCCATCCTGCGCGGAGTCGTTGCCGCCGCCGGGCGGGACAGCCTGCTTGAGATCGAGATCAACGCCGGCAAGGCGAACCGGGTGCGGCTCAACCGGGCGCCGGCGCCGCGGCCGCGCGAGGTGCTCGGGACGCTGCGGTGCGTCCTGTTCGCGCCGGAGGACATCACGGTAGTGAAGGGAGACCCGGATCAGCGGCGCCGTTACCTGGACGATCTGCTGGTGGCCATGCGCCCGCGGTACGCCGCCGTCCGGGCCGACTACGAGCGGGTGCTGCGGCAGCGGACAGCCCTGCTGAAGTCAGCCAAGGTCAGGGGCGCGGTGCCGCCGGGCGCCCTGGAGGTCTGGGACGATCACCTGGTCACGGCCGGGGCGCAGCTGACCGCGGGGCGGCTCCGGCTGATCGCGGAGCTCGGCGGCCTGGTCGCCAGCAGCTACAGCGCGGTGTCGGGCACCGAGCGGGATACCAGCCTGCGCTACCGCATGTCGGCTGCCGCGACGGTCCGCTCCGAGCACGAGGACAGCCGCGGCGGCTACGGCGCGGGCCGGGCCGCCGGGAGTGCCGGGGCTGACGGCGATCTGGCGGACACGGAGCCGGACCTCGAGCCGGATGCCGGGAAGCTGGCCCTGACGCTCCGCGAGGCACTGGCCCTGCGCCGCCGGGCCGAGCTCGAGCGGACCGTCTGCCTGGTCGGGCCGCATCGAGACGAGCTGGAGCTGGGCATCGGCGGCCTGCCGGCCCGCGGTTACGCCAGCCACGGGGAATCGTGGTCGCTGGCGCTGGCGCTCCGGCTGGCGGCCTACCAGCTGCTGCGGGCGGGCGGCGACGATCCGGTGCTGATGCTGGACGACGTGTTCGCCGAGCTGGACAGCGGGCGGCGGCAGCGGCTGGCGGATCTGGTGGCCGATGCCGAGCAGGTCCTCGTCACGGCGGCGGTACCGGAGGATGTGCCGGCGGGCCTGGCGGGCGCGAAGTTCAGGGTGGCGGACGGGACGGTGGGCAGTGCCTGACCAGAGCGGACCGAGCGAGTCCATCAGCCGTGCGAAACAAGCGCTGGCTGCCGTCAGGGCGGACGCGCGGTCGAAGGGGCTGCGGCCGGTCCCGCCGCCGCGCGGCCCGGCGGACCCGGCCGGCCGGGACGGCCTTTCCCCCGGCGCGGACGCGCCAGGCGCCGGCCCGGACGACCCGGCAGACGCCGGCACCGCTCCGGGCGGCTCCGGTGGTCCGGGCGGTGCCGGTCGTGCCGGGGCCCGCAGGCGGTCCGCCCGCGGCCCGGGCGCCAGGCCCGGTTTTGCCGCACTGCCGCAGCGCGATGACCCGAAGCCGCTGTCAGCGGCAATCGGCCGGCTGCTCGACGCCGAGGGCTGGACGCTCGCGGCCGCGACCGGCTCGGTCTTCGGCCGCTGGGCCCAGATTGTCGGCGCTGACCTGGCGGCGCACACGACCCCGGAAACGCTTACCGACGGCGAGCTGACCGTGACCGCGGACTCCACTGCCTGGGCCACCCAGGTCCGGCTGCTGTCGGCGCAACTGGTCCGCCGCCTGAATCAGGAACTAGGGGACGGAACGGTCCGCCGGGTCAAGGTCCGCGGCCCGTCGTCCGGCACGAGAAAGCCGGGAGAATGGCGGGTTCGCGGCGGGCGCGGTCCGCGTGATACGTACGGCTGAGGCGCAGGGTACCTCCAGGTAAAATGAACAAGCGCACTAGGACTGACGCCAGACGGGGGCTATGACGCGTCGGGCCTATGTGTTTGCCCTGTTCTAGAGGAGCTTTAGCTTGTCCTACGACGCACGTTCGATCACGGTCCTGGAGGGCCTGGAGGCAGTCCGCAAGCGACCCGGAATGTATATCGGTTCGACCGGTGAGCGCGGTTTGCACCATTTGGTGCAAGAGCTCGTGGACAACGCTGTGGATGAGGCGCTGGCCGGCTACGCCGATACCATCGAGGTCACGCTGCTGGCCGACGGCGGCGTCCGCTGCGCCGACAACGGCCGCGGCATCCCGGTGGACATGCACCCGGTAGAGAAGCGGCCCGCTCTCGAGGTCGTCCTGACCACGCTGCACGCGGGCGGCAAGTTCGACAGCCAGTCCTACGCGGTGTCCGGCGGCCTGCACGGCGTCGGCGTTTCCGTCGTGAACGCGCTGGCCTCCCGCCTGGAGGTGGAGGTCAGGAAGGACGGCTACGTCTGGCGGCAGTCCTATGCGACCAGCGTGCCGACGGCGCCGCTGGACAAGGGTGAGAAGACCGATGAGACCGGGACAATCATCACGTTCTGGCCAGACGACACCATCTTCGAGACGACCGAATGGTCCTTCGAGACGCTGTCCCGCCGGCTGCAGGAGATGGCCTTCCTCAACCGCAGACTGACGATCACGCTGACCGACGAGCGCCCGGAGCACTCCAACGGCCAGCCGCACGTGGCGAGTTTCTGCTACGAGGCTGGCCTGGCCGACTTCGTCCGCTACCTGAATGCCACCAAGGATCCCGTGCACGCCTCGGTCATTGAGTTCGGTGACGAGGCCGAGGGCATCTCGGCCGAGATCGCGATGCAGTGGACGCAGTCCTATTCCGAGTCTGTCCACACCTTCGCCAACACCATCAACACGGCGGAAGGCGGCACCCACGAGGAGGGTTTCCGCTCGGCGCTGACCGGCATCGTCAACCGGTACGCCCGTGACCAGAACTTCCTCAAGGAGAAGGAAGTCAACCTTCTCGGCGAGGACATCCGCGAGGGCCTGACCGCGATCATCCACGTCAAGCTCTCCGAGCCGCAGTTCGAGGGTCAGACCAAGCAGAAGCTGGGCAATACCGAGGCCAGGTCGTTCGTCCAGAAGGTCTGCAACGACCACCTTAAGGACTGGTTCGACCGCAACCCCGGCGAGGCCAAGGGCATCGTCATCAAGGCCATCCAGGCCGCCAGGGCGCGGGTTGCGGCCCGGCAGGCACGGGACCTCACCCGCAAGAGCGCGATGGGCGGCTCGGGCCTGCCCGGCAAGCTGGCCGACTGCCAGTCCGGCGACCCGGAGATCTGCGAGATCTACGTGGTCGAGGGTGACTCGGCCGGCGGCTCGGCCAAGGGCGGCCGCGACTCCAAGTTCCAGGCGATCCTGCCGATCCGCGGCAAGATCCTCAACGTGGAGAAGGCCAGGATCGACCGGGTACTCAAGAACAACGAGGTCCAGTCGATGATCACGGCGCTCGGCACCGGGGTCCACGATGAGTTCGACATCACCAAGCTCCGCTACAACCACATCATCCTGATGGCGGACGCGGACGTAGACGGCCAGCACATCACCACGCTGCTGCTCACCCTGCTGTTCAGGTTCATGAAGCCGCTGCTCAAGGCCGGCCACGTCTACCTGGCCCAGCCGCCGTTGTACAAGATCAAGTGGGAGGGCCGTAACGTCGCGCCCGGCTACGCCTACTCCGACCGGGAGCGGGACTCCGTGATCGAGGCGGCCGCGGCCGAGGGCCGTAAGGTGCAGCGCGACGGCGTGCAGCGCTACAAGGGCCTCGGCGAGATGAACGCGGCCGAGCTGTGGGACACCACGATGGACCCGGCCCGGCGGCTGCTCAAGCAGGTCACCGTGGATGACGCGGCGCAGGCGGATGAAATGTTCAGCGTGCTGATGGGCGAGGACGTGGAAGCGCGGCGCTCGTTCATCCAGCGCAATGCGAAGGACGTCAAGTTCCTCGACATCTAGACCGGGAACGGGGCGGCACCGACTGGCAGCCGGACGCGGGTTCGCGGCCCGGCATCAGGTCAGTCCGGTGCAGTGCACGAGGGAAGGAAGCAGTAGGTGCCTGACGTGACTACACCTGACGCGCCGTCGGCGGGCCGGGGCCGGACCGAGCCTGTCGACATCCAGGTCGAGATGCAGCGCAGCTTCCTCGACTACGCGATGTCCGTCATCGTCGGCCGCGCACTGCCGGATGTCAGGGACGGGCTCAAGCCCGTTCACATCCGCATCCTGTACGCGATGTATGACGGCATGTACCGCCCGGACCGCGGCTTCTTCAAGTGCGCCCGTGTGGTCGGCGACGTCATGGGCAACTACCACCCGCACGGCGACTCGGCGATCTACGACGCCCTGGTCCGGATGGCCCAGGACTGGGCTTTGCGAATGCCGCTGGTGGACGGCCAGGGCAACTTCGGCTCGCCCGGCGACGACCCGGCCGCGGCCATGAGGTACACCGAGTGCCGCCTGGCGCCGCTGGCCATGGAAATGCTCCGGGACATCGACAAGGACACTGTCGACTTCCGCCCGAACTATGACGGCAAGTCGGCCGAGCCCGTGGTGCTCCCGGCCCGGTTCCCGAACCTGCTGGTCAACGGCTCGGAGGGCATCGCCGTGGCGATGGCCACCAAGATCCCGCCGCACAACCTGCGCGAGGTCGCAGCCGGCGCGCAGTGGTGCCTGCAGAACTTCGAGGCCACCGACGAGGAACTGCTGGAGGCGCTGCTCGAGCGGGTTCAGGGCCCCGACTTCCCGACGGCCGGCCAGATCGTCGGCCGCCGCGGCATCCAGGACGCCTACCGCACCGGGCGCGGGTCGATCACCATGCGCGCCGTGGTGCAGGTCGATGAGGACGCCAAGGGCCGGACCATCCTGGTGGTCACCGAACTGCCGTTCCAGGTCAACCCGGACAGCCTGATCCAGAAGATCGCCGAGCTGGCAACCGACGGCCGCATCCCCGGTATCGCCAACGTCCAGGACGAGAGCAGCGCCCGGGTCGGCCGCCGGATCGTGATCATGCTCAAGCGCGATGCCGTGGCGAAGGTCGTTCTCAACAACCTGTACAAGCACACCCAGCTGCAGGACACCTTCGGCGCGAACATGGTCGCGCTGGTCGACGGCGTGCCGAGGACACTGCGGCTGGACCAGATGATCCGGTACTGGGTGAACCACCAGATCGAGGTCATTGTCCGGCGCACGCAGTACCTGCTGCGCAAGGCGCAGGACCGGATGCACATCGTCCGTGCCCTGCTCAAGGCCATCGACCAGATCGATGCCGTGATCGCGCTGATCCGCGCGAGCGAGTCGGCTAACGCGGCCCGGCAGGGCCTGATGGACCTGCTGGAGATCGACGAAATCCAGGCCACCGCCATCCTTGACCTGCAGCTGCGGCGGCTCGCTGCCCTCGAGCGGCAGGCGCTGATCGACGAGTACGAGGAACTGCTCGCCCAGATCACCGAGTATGAGGCCATCCTGGCCTCGCCCGAGCGGCAGCGGCAGATCGTGAGCCAGGAGCTCGCCGAGATCACCGAGAAGTACGGCGACGACCGGCGGACCGAGATCATCGCCTACGACGGCGACATGTCCATGGAAGACCTGATCGCCGAAGAGGACGTGGTCGTCACCATTACCCGCGGCGGCTATGCCAAGCGGACCAAGACGGACCTGTACCGGGCCCAGCGGCGCGGCGGGAAGGGCGTCCGCGGAGCGCAGCTGCGCACTGACGACATCGTCGACCATTTCTTCGTCACGACCACGCACCACTGGATCTTGTTCTTCACGAACAAGGGCCGGGTCTACCGGGCCAAGGCCTATGAGCTGCCCGAGGCCGGCCGCGATGCCCGCGGGCAGCACGTGGCCAATCTGCTCGCCTTCCAGCCGGACGAGCACATCGCCGAGGTGCTGGCGCTGCGCGACTACGACGTGGCTCCCTACCTGGTGCTGGCCACGTCCTCGGGCCTGGTGAAGAAGTCCCGGCTGACCGATTTCGACTCCTCCCGCTCGGGTGGCATTATCGCGATCAACCTGCGCGAGGACGACGAGGTCATCGCGGCCCGCCTGGTCTCCGCCGAGGAAGACCTGCTGCTGATCAGCAAGCACGCGCAGGCGATCAGGTTCCGCGCCACGGACGAGGCCCTCCGGCCGATGGGCCGCGCCACCTCGGGTGTCATCGGCATGCGGTTCATCGAGGGCGACGAGCTGCTCGGGATGTACGTGGTCACCGAGGGCGCGGACGTGCTCGTCGCCACCGGAGGCGGCTATGCCAAGCGGACGCCCGCCGACCAGTACCCGGTTCAGGGCCGAGGCGGACTGGGCGTGGTCACGGCCAGGATCGTCGACGCCAGGGGCGAGCTGATCGGCGCGCTGATGGTCCAGCCGGAGGACGAGGTCTTCGCGATCACCTCAGCCGGCGGCGTCATCAGGACTGCTGCCGCCGAAGTCAAGCTGTCCGGGCGACAGACCATGGGCGTGCGCCTGGTGAACCTCGGTGACGGGCAGAGCCTCGTCGCGATCGCCAGGAATGCCGAGGCAACGGCGGCTGAGGTGGAGATCGACGCCGAGGCTGAAAGCGATTCGGACGATGGGACTGACGCCGCCGTGAGCGGCGATGAAACGGCCGAAAACACTGCCGGCGCTCCGGCAGATGACGCCGGCGCAGAGTAACCGCGCTCGGGGCGGGGCAGGCCTGCACCTGCCCCGGCTCTCGATCTTTGCTGGTAGGTCAGGTGACCGACCGTGTATCGTGCCCAAAAGTAACTCAAAAATGTCGGTAGTTACGGGGGACGCCAGAGCTATCACGGGGAAGGTTGCCTCGGTGGGATTTCACCAGGCGCAACGATGTGACTGGCTTCGGCGTCATAGCGATAAGCCGTAGCAGAGGTTCTGATCCGAACGGATCAGGTCCCGCTTGACTGGGGATAACCTCATGTCGATGAACGGTACGGAGGAGGACGGGGTGGACAACCGCGTGGAAGCACCATCGCGGGCACCTGGCGAGGATCCCGGGAGCACGACGCCAGCAGGTAGCTCAAACGGCGCTGCGGCGCCGCGGCCCACCACGTCATCCGGCGCACCCGCCGGGCCGGCCAGGGAGAGTCAGCGGCAGTCCGCCGCGGCCCCCGCTTCAGCCCCGCCAGCGGCCGCGCCCGCAGCCGCGCCGGCCGCCGACCCCGGCTACGGAAAGCCTGCTGCCGCCGCCGGAAGTCATCAGGGCGCGGCGCCGTCGCGCGGACCTTCCGTCACCCAGCCGTCGCCGACATTCGTCCCGGCCGCGAGTCCGGGCAGTGCCAGCCAGGCCCAGACGGCGGCCATGGCCGCCGTCGCCGGCGCTGCCAGCAGCGCGCGCGGGCTCGCTTCCAAGGTGGGCTCCTCGTTCTCCGGCCTCGGCAGCAAGACCAAGGCGAAGCCGAAGCCGAAGCCGAAGGCGCCGCCGGTGCGGCGGCCCGCCGGACAGGGCCCGCGGCCTCAGCAGCCGGCCCGCCCGCAGGACGGAGCCCTGCAGAGCCGCCGGGCGCTGCTGGCGCTGGAGCGGATCGAGCCGCTGTCGGTCATGAAGTTCAGCTTCCTGATCTCGCTGGTCGGCTGGGTCGTCATGTTCGTCGCCGTGGCCGTCATCTACTTCTCGCTGTCGAAGCTCGGCGTCTTCACCAAGATCGAGCAGACTGTCGGGCTGGTCACCTCGAACAAGGCCACCAGCGGCACCAACGCCGCCACCTGGTTCAGTGCCTCGCGCGTGCTGGAGTACACCGCGCTGGTGTGCACTATCAATGCGGTGCTGTTCACGGCCCTGGCGACGGTGGGCGCCGCGCTGTACAACCTGGTGACTCACCTGACGGGCGGCATTGAGGTAACGCTAAAGGAATCTGACTGAGCAGCTAGTCCCAGCTTGCGGTAACCTAGGCCGGCGTGCCAGATGCAAGTGAAGATGGCACGACTACGGGCCTGTAGCTCAGACGGTTAGAGCGCTTCCCTGATAAGGAAGAGGTCAGAGGTTCAAGTCCTCTCAGGCCCACCCAGGTCGCGGCGGGTCCGCCCCGAAGAAACACCACCTCACCCGCCCGCAGTCAGTGCCCGTAGATGTTCCTGGTCGTCTCGACCTTGCTGGGCCCATCTGGCGGGCGGCCTGTAGATCGGACGCTTCGATCTTCATCGAAGCGCTTGCAGGGCCCGGCCGATCAAGTCGACATGCGGTCACGTGTAGCTTGCTGACATGGTGGGCAGCCCTTTTCAGGTCGTATGCGAGATCGAGCCGCCGACTCGGCCGGACCTCATGCATGTGCGCCACCAGATCGGGACTCTCAGCAAGGCTGCGGACGCTTTCCTGATTCCGGACAATCACCTGGGCCGGGCGACCGTCGCCAGCGTGGCCGTGGCGCACGAGGTCGAGGCCATGGGCGGTCGCAGCATCGCCTGCCTGAACTCGCGGGACCGGAATCTGCTGGGATCCGCCGCGATCTGCTCACAGCGGCGTCCTACGGCGTGGACCAGTTCTTGTTTGTCTACGGCGACAAGCCCAGCTCTGGCGGCCGGACCGGCGAGCTGACCGTCCGGACGATGATCGAGGAAGTCCGCACGCTCCCCTCGGACCCGGCCTTCGCCGGCGTGGCAGCATTCCGGGTGGGTGCCGCTGCGGCGCTGCGCCCGCTGCCCGACTGGAAACGGGCCGCAGACTTCCTGTTCGCCCAGGTCAGTTTCTCTGTTGAGGCGCTGATGCAGTGGCGGGACTCCAACCCGGTCGAGATCCCGGTCTTCGCCGGAGTGATGGTCCTCGCCAGCGAAGCGCATGCTCAGCGGATGGCATCGGTGATACCCGACATCGACATCCCGGCTGACCTGTGCGAACGGGTACGAGCAGACCGGCTCGCCGGCGTCGAGGCAGCCTGCGAGCAAGTGATCGAGCTCCGTGATTCGGGCGCCTTCGACGGGGTGCATCAGTCCCGGTCGGCCGGTACCGGGAGGTTGCCGCCCGGCTGGAGCAGCTGCTCCGCTGACTACGCCGGGGCGGTCGGGGCGGACCCTCGGCCCGTGCCCAGGGCCAGCGCTGCCTGTGCCCCCGTAGTCAGTAGAGCGCGCTGAGCGTCCTTAGACGCGGGTCAGCGCCTCCCGCAACGGGTCAAGACCCATAGCGCCCAGGCTGAGTGCCTTCGCGTGAAAGTCCTTGAGGCTGAAGCCTCCTCCGGCCCGCGCCCTGGCATCCGCCCTGGCCTGAAGCCAGATCCGTTCACCAAGCGTGTAAGACGGGGCCTGACCCGGCAAACCGAGGCAGCGACGTAGCTCGGAGCGCAGTTGCCGTTCATCCCAGCTGGAGTGGGCGCGCAGGAACTCCCAGGCGATCCCGGCATTCCAGCGCTCGCCGTCGCGCCAGCCGGTGCCTGAAGGAACATCCAGTTCCAGGTGCACCCCGATGTCCAGGGCCACCTGGGCGGCGAGCAGCTGCTGGCTGTCGAGCATCCCGAGATATTCCGCCGGGTCATCCAGGTATCCGAGCTCTCCCATGAGCCCCTCCGCGTAGAGCGCCCAGCCCTCGCCGTGGCCGGATACCCAGGACATGCGCTGCCAGCGGTTCAGGTTCTCGGTGTCCGCCATGGCGACCGATATCTGCAGGTGATGTCCGGGAACGCCCTCGTGGTAGACGACAGTGACTTCCTTCCAGGTCGAGAAAGCCTCAACGCCGTCCGGCACCGACCAGCACATCCGGCCGGGCCGGGACCAGTCCTCGGAGGGCTCGGTGTAGTAGATCCCGCCGTCGTTAGTGGGTGCGATCACGGCCTCGATCCGGCGCGCTTGCCGGGGAATGTCAAAGTGCGTCCCGTCGAGCTCCGAGATAGTGCGCTCGGCCTGTTCCTGCATCCAGGCACGGAAGTTCTCGCGCCCTTCGACGCGCCGGGCCGGGTCTTCGTCCAGGATCGCCACGGCCTCCTCCACGGTGGCGCCGGGCTTGATCAGGTTACTGACCCGCGCCATCTCGGCCCTCAGCCGGGCGATCTCCTCCCAGCTCCAGGCGTAGGCCTCCTGCAGATCCACGGCGGCGCCGAGGTAATACCGCGAGGCCCGCGCATAGACCTCAGGCCCGCAGGCATCCTTCTGCCGGGCCAGCGGCATCAGCTCGCGGTCGAGGAAGGCGCCAAGCTCGGCCGTAGCGGCCGTAGCCGCGCGCGCGGCCGCGCCCAGTTCGCCCCGCAGCGAGTCCGGGACCGCGGTCAGCCGCCCGGCCAGTGCGGCATAGAAGGAGTCCCCCGGCTTGGCCCAGGCCGCGCACTGCCCGGCGACCTCCTCGACCTGGCGCCTGGCCGCGGAGCGGCCATCCCTGGCCGCGTCGAGCAAGGTCGCGGACAACTGGCGGTAGGCCCTCGGCACCGCGGCCATCCGCCTGGCGATGTTGGCGGCGGCCTCCTCGCCGTCTGTGGGCATCAGGTCGAATACCTCACGCACCCTCTGGACCCAGCTGGCAATGGTACTGAGTTCGCTGCTGGTGTCCCCGGCGTCGTAGCACTCCACAGCCAGTGCCAGCCGCTCCCGCATCGCGGCCCGCGCGACCTGCTCGCGTGTGCCCGGGGCATGGGCCGCGTCCAGGGCCGCAAGGGTTGAGCGAGCCAGCCCGGCCCGTCCGGCGAACCCGTCAGCACTGAGATCCGGCAGCTCGTGGTCGTATCCCGCGATCCCGGCGGACGTGGCGTAGCACGGGTCGAGAGCGGCGGCCCGCTCGACGTATTCCGCCGCGATGTCGTCGATCGAAGGCATACCTGAAACCTAGCCCCGGGCGACCACGTCGTGCCGGATCGGCGGGAAGACCTGATAAGAGGCCAGACGTTCAGATCGCCACTTGCTCGATCAGCAGGTGACTTCCCATGCGCGTCGCCGAGGTTCACGTGTTCCCGCGAACTACCCGGACGCGCACCAGGCGCGTACGCTGCAGATAGCTGCTCTGGACCCGGTAACCGAACGGCACTCCAGCTGGCCGCGTGCCCGGGCACAGGAGGCTGTGTGATGAATACCGCGACTGAGGACGCCACTCGTGCAAGCTCCGGCGGCAGGCATCCGCGTCGCGTGATAGTGATCCGCGTGCTGGTCACGGCCTGGCTGCTCGCCCTGACCGGCGTCCTGCTGGCCGCCGGCAACTGGGGCTGGGCGCTGCTCACGATCGCGGGCGCGGTGGCGAATGCCGTCTGGGCTTATCTCACCTGGCGACTACGCATGAGACCCGCACCGAACCGTCCCGGCCGACTCGCCTGACTTCGGACCGGTGGCCGTCGCGGTAACTCACGGGCAGGCGACCGAAGACATGACCTGGGGTAGTGGCATCTCATGCCCCTCGCCGACTGGCTCGGCTGGTGCTGGCCGGGCTGATGGCAGCTGTGCTGACGGGATGCGGGGGGTCGGGCGCGTCCCGCGCGGCGCCCGGTACGGCCCGCGCGCTTCAGGGCCGGCTCCTGTCGGCCGCGAATCTGCCCGCTGGGTGGTCGGCGGTGAGCCCCCGCGCGAAGGCCCCGCAGACGGCGGCGCGGCGCCTGTCCGGGCTGACGGTCAGCCCGGCGGGAGACCAGCACGCGACCGCGGCTTTCGTGGACGGCACTTCGGTCCCGAATATCGGAGAGGTCCTGGCCACCGGGCCGCAGGCTCAGCGGACGTGGCAAAGCCTCGGCCGGCGACTGGCGCGCTGCCGGACGGCCACGATCAGCAGCGGCGGCCAGAAGGCCGCGGTCACCATCAGGCCCCTGCCGTTCCCGCGGGTCGGCAGCTCGTCGTCGGCTTACGCGTGGGCCTTCACGATCAGCGGCATCCGGCTCGGCGTCGACATTGTCCTGTTCAAGGCCGGGTCATATACCGGCTATCCCACCTACGCCGGCCTGGGATCACCCGCGATGGCGACGGTGCAGGCCTTCGCCGACGCCGCGGCGGACAAGGCCGCAACGGGGTCGGCCGCCCGCGTCAGCACGGACACGATCACCTCCGCGCCGGTGCGAGTCGCGCACACCAAGCTGGGCACGGTCGCTTACCGCACCATCGGAAGCGGTCCGCCCCTGGTCCTGATCACCGGGTTCAGCGGAACCATGAACAACTGGGATCCGCGCTTCGTCGACGCCCTCGCCCGGCACTACCGCGTCGTGACCTTCGACAACGCGGGCGTCGGCCCGACGGCTGCCCTGCCGGCGCCACTGAGCATCGACGCGATGGCCAGCCAGACCAGCGCGCTCATCAGCGCCCTCGGCCTCGGCAAGCCGGACGTCCTGGGCTGGTCCATGGGCAGCATGATCGCCCAGGCCCTCGCGGTTCTCCAGCCCGGCCAGGTCTACCGCCTGATCCTGTGCGCTAGCTGGCCCGGCAACGGACAGGCGCTCCCACCGTCCCAGCAAACGCTAAAAGCGGACACCACTGGCGACCTGTTCCCCGCCGGCGAGACCGCCGCGCAGAACACCTACCTCGTCTCGATCTCCAGCTACCCCGCCGTCCCGGCAGTCCCGGCCGCCATCGCGGCCGCCCAGGGACATGCCATCGACCAGTGGTGGGCCGGACGAGACCCGGCCGGTATCAAGGACGCCACGATCGCCGTCCCCACCCTCATCGCTGACGGCACCGCGGACCTGCTCGACCCGCCTGCCAACAGCCACCGCCTCGCCAGCCTGATCCACGGCGCCAGACTCACGCTCTACCCTGGCGCCGGTCACGGCTTCCTGTTCCAGGACCAGACAGCCCTCATCCCCCGAATCGAGTCATTCCTCGGCTGACGCTCGCGCCGTCGCAGTCGCATCGGCTGAGGCCGGTTCACCGAGGGCTTCAGAACCGTCACCTGCCTGATCAGCCAGGTGCAGATGCCCGGCTGGCAGCTCATGCCGGGCGGCCGGGTGACGGGCCCAGGTCGCCGGACAGGTCAGCCGGCGGGATCGTCCCTGGCGGAGCCCGCGGACGTAGGATTCTCAGCGTGGACGCGGCGGCCGGAACACCCAGAGTCCTCGTGGTCGGGCTCGATCCGTACCGGGTTCCCGGCCCCTGGGACCCCGGGCCGGTCGCGGCCGCAATCGAGGTGGGGCTAGCTCGATTCGCCGAGCACGGCGTGGCCGTTGAGACGTGCCTGGTCGGCCTTGACGGCAGCGATGACGTGGCGGCGGTCGTCGCCACTGCCGTGCGGGCCCGGCCGTGGGAGTGTGTTGTGATTGGCGGCGGCCTGCGGAACGAAGATCAGCTCGAGCTGTTCGAGCAGGTGCTCAACCTGGTGCGGCGGCACGCTCCCGGCGCTGCTATCGCGCTGAACAGCACACCGGCGGACACGTTCGAGGCAGCTGCACGCTGGGTGGCTCCTCCCGGACCGGCCAGCGCCGGCCAGGGCCCGGCGACCAGGCCAGGCCGTGCGCGAAATGCGGCCGGATCGAGGTAAGCGTTTCCAGTCGCAGGCGGGTTAACGGGCGTGAGCCAAGACAACTCCGACTTCGCTGAGTTCTTCGCGGCAAGCTGGGATCCCTGCCTGCGGGCGGTGGCCGCCAGCACTGGCAGCTTGACGCTGGCCGAGGATCAGACCGCTGAGGCATTCGCCAGGGCCTGGGCGTCCTGGCCCAAAGTCAGCGGTCATCCGGCCCCCAGAGCCTGGATAGTCCGCACTGCGCTCAATGCCGGGGCCTCCTGGTGGCGTCGGCGCAACAAGGAAACGACGCTCATCCGTCACGACGTCGCGGCGGCGGACAGCGAGCGGGCAGCGCTGGACGCTCCCGTGCTGACCGCGCTGCGCCGGTTGCCGGCCCGTCAGCGTGAAGTCGTCGTGCTGCGCGTCTTCCTCGACCTGGACATCGACACCACCGCCAGGGAGCTCGGCATCGCAGCGGGAACTGTCCGTGCTCACCTGTCACGGGCCACGGCGGCCCTCCGCAACGAACTCGCCCCGGCCACGACCACGGAGGTCAGACGATGAAGACCGAGGATCACCCGAACGACAGTGCCCTGACCTGCGAACTACGCGATTCCGTGGCGGCACTGGCCATGCGCGAGCGGCCGCCGCTGGCAGCGATTACCGCCAGGGGCCGCGCCCATCAGCGTCGCCGGATGGGGCCTCGCGGGTCTCGGCGCCTGCGGTGCCGCGACGGGCACGGCGCTGGCACTGGGCCTGACTGGTGTCCTCGGTGCAGCGGCTCCCGCCCCCAGCGCCGGCGCGACGGGAGGTTCCGCGCCCAGCGCCGGGACCATCAGGACGGCGGCTTTCACCCTGGCTCGCAACGCGAACGGCACCGACACGCTCACTCTGTACCGCGGTCAGATGTTCGACCCCGCCGTGCTCCAGCAGGCACTCGCGCGCCGTGGCATCCCGGCCTTGGTCAGGACAGGCACCTACTGCTCGTCTAGCCCCGCCGCACCCGACCCGGTCAGCCTCGGGGTGCTGTCCATCCGGCCGCGCATCAGGCCGCCTTCGACAGCGGTGCCGGCACCTGGTGATCTGAAGCCGGGTGGCCTGAAGCCGGGTGGCCTTAAATCGGGTGGGCCGAAGCCCTTGGACCTGAACCGGATCGTCGCTCACACCGAGACGGTGATCAACCCTGCAAAGATGCCCGCCGGAACCGAGCTGTTCTTCGGCTACTTCAACAGCGACCACGCGCTCTTCTTCGATCTCATCTACGCCCGCTCGTACGTCTGCGCCAGCGGCGCGCAGCCCCCGTCCGCCCCGTAGCGCGCCCCGGCCCGGCAAGCGCACGGGAAAATGACCGGGTGCGCGTCCTGCTGGAGACACAGCGCCTGACACTTCGCGAGTTCACCGAAGACGACGTCGGCAGGCTGTTCGAGCTGAACAGCGATCCGGAGGTCATGCGCTATCTCACCGGCGGCAGGCCGACGCCGCGGGAACAGGTCAGGGACGAGATCATCCCCTTCCATCAGGCCGTCTACAAGCGACTGGACAGGCTCGGAACCTGGGCGGCCGACTCCGCCGGCACCGGCGAGTTCCTGGGCTGGTTCCATTTCCGGCCAGGGCCGGACGGCGACATCACGAACGTCGACCTCGGCTACCGGCTGCGCCGGTCCGCGTGGAGCAAGGGGTACGCCACCGAGGGGTCGCGGGCCCTGATCGCCATGGGCTTCACCGAGCTGACGGTCAGGCGCGTCTTCGCTCACACGATGGCGGTCAATTTGTCGTCCCGGCGGGTGCTGGAGAAATGCGGCCTGTCGCTCGTGCGGACCAGCCCGTATGACGGGCCCGACGTCATCGAGGGCGCGGAGCAGGGCGAGGTCGAGTATGCACTGACCAGGCCGCAATGGGAGGCTCGGGGACTTGGCGCGGGCGAGCGGATCCGAGCCTTGCTGCTCACTCCTGGGAGGCAGGGTGGGCCCGGCGGGCCCGGGCACCCGGCGTGCCCGCACACCCAGGAACGCGGCGACCACGACGGCAAGATAGCCAAGATAGACCAGCGCCTGCAGCGGAGTCGGAGCGTCGCTGTAGCCGAAGAAGCTGTGCAGGACGTCACCGAACGAACTGCTCTCCGAGAGCAGGCGCGCCGAGTGCCACATCGGCGTCGTCAGCACCGGCAGCCAGCCCAGCTGCTGGAGATTCTCGACGGCGTCGGCCAGCAGGCCCGCTGCGAACACCATCAGCAGGACGCCGATCATCGTGAAGAACCTGGCCAGATTGAGCCGGTGGCCAAGCCGGTAAATGACAAACGCGATGACGAGTGCCCCCGCCAGGCCGATCGCCGCACCGCTCAGGGCACCCGTGGTCGAGGTGGAGAAGATGATGGCCAGAGTAAACACCACGGTCTCCAGCCCCTCGCGGCCCACAGCCTGGAAGGCCAGCAGCGCAAGGCCCCATCTCGCCTTGCCGTCCATCGCCGCGTCGGCACGATCACGCAGCTCTCTGGACAGTGACCGGGCGTGGTGGCGCATCCAGAACGTCATGTAGGTCAGCACGGTGGCCGCCACCAGGAACGTCACGGTCTCGAAGATCGTCTGTGCTCGCGACCCGTCATAGCTCCTGATGGTCTCGTAGGCCACAGCACCGCCGGCAGTCGCGAGGACGAGCGCAGCTCCTACTCCCAGGAACACATCACGAAAGTGATCCCGCCGGCCGATGCGGTTAAGGTAAGCCAGCAGGATCGCGACGATCATGCTGGCTTCCACGCCTTCGCGAAGGAAGATCACTAGCGTGGCGAGCACAGCGGCGACCCCTCATGTCCGGCTTGTCAGATAAGATTTGGTAAGGCAAGCCTAACCAAAGTCGACCCAGTCGCGCAATGCGGGGTGTCCCTGACTGCGGGCCCGGCCCGGCAGAACCGGCAGCGGTGGTCCTCTGGGCAGGTCAGGCGCGGTTCGCCCGGAGCGCGGTCACGGCCACCGTCGAGTAGGCCATCGTGAAACTGCCCCCGGCCGCGTCGATAGCGGCGCCGATCCCGTCCAGCAGGTCGGCCAGCCTCTCCGGTGCAAGCCGGGTCAGCGTGCCGGAAGTCGGCAGCTGGTCCAGCCACTCATCCCGGCTGTAGGAACGCTCCCAGTCGAATTGCCACTGCTCGGGCTCGCCGAATGCGCCGGCCGCCGCGATCCCGTCAGCGGCCGCGTCGAGGAAGCCCTGGTAGCCCTCGACGCCCCGCCGCTCAGCCGGGGCCATGAACGGCGCGTCGGGGAGTACCCGCCGGAAGACCGCCGCGAACTCAGTGGCCAGCGGGGCCGGAAGGTCGGAAGCATGCCAGAACGCTGCCAGCCGGCCGCCCGGCCTGAGCACCTGCGCGGCCTTGACGGCACCGAGGGCCGGGTCGACCCAGTGCCATGCTGTCCCGGCGACGACGGCATCGAAGCTGCGCCCCGCTGCCTCCCAGGTCTCGAACGTCGCGACCTCAACGGCGACGCCGCTGCGGCGGGCGAATTCTGCCATCCGCGCGTCGGGCTCGACGCCGAGTACTGTGCACCCGGCCGTCTGGAACTGGCGCGCGGCAATCCCGGTGCCGCAGCCGACGTCCAGGACATCCAGCCGGGCGGCGCCGGCAATCCGGTCCACCAGGGCCTGCGGATAGGGCTGACGGGACCGGTCGTAGCGGGCCGCGTCCGTACCGAACGACTCCGCCATCTCCCGGTGGCGATGGGCCTGCGGCCCGGGGCGCGGTGTCTGCACTGGCGGTATAGTGGGCATGTGCCCACCTTAAATGGGCACATGCCCACTAGTCAATCAGCCCCGGCGGGAGGAGCAGCGCGGCGATGCCAACCGGCGTAGCGATGCACTGATGTGCGGGCGCAGCTGTTCGGCGCCGCCGAGCGGGTGCTGCGTGCCGCCGGGCCGAATGCCCTGACCAGCCGGGCCGTCACCACCGAAGCAGGTTGTGCCAAGGGGGTCCTGTACCGGCACTTCGCCGACTTCGACGCGTTCCTCGCCGAGCTTGTGCTCGACCGGATAGACCGGCTGGCCAGCCAGGCTGCCGCGCTGTGCGAGACTGCCGGGCGCGGCTCCGTGGCCAGCAACCTCGCTGGCGCCCTTACCCAGCTCTTCGAGTCAGTCGCGGTCGCTGTCGTGGCCCTGATCATCTCCCGCGATGAGCTCCGCGCCCGTCTGCGCGAGCGCCAGGCCAGCCGGAGTGCCGCTGCTCACCGAGGCGACGGCAATGGTCGCCGCGTATCTGACGGCCGAGCGCGACCTTGGCCGTATTGCCGAGGACGCTGACATCGACACCCTGGCGCCCATGCTCATCGGCTCCGGTCACCTGCTGTTCGCCGGCCGTGACGATGCGGGCCCGGACGCGGGCACCGTCGAGAAAGTTGTCAGGACGGCACTCCGCGGCGTACTGAGGTGAGCTTCCGGCGGTGGCCGTGACCGGGCAGGCAGCCGTGGAGCCGCAGAATGCGGTGAGGCCGATCTGCCGCACTCCATGTCTGATCGCGGTGGAGCGCCCCTCCCTCCCTCACCGCCGCCCCCCCCGCCCCCCCCCCCCCCCTCTCCCTCCCCCCCCCCCCCCCCCCCTGTAACGGCCCCGGTTACCATGGTCGGCGAGGCGGAACTGGCATCGCCGGGGGAAAGGGGCCGGGCAGGTGGACTGGTGGAGCATCAGCGTCGAGGCCCGCTCGGACGGCCCGCACGCCGTTGACGACGATGCCAGGGCGAGGTTTCTCGACCTGACTCAGCCGTATGACGGCGCTATCGCGACCGCCGCGGATCCGCCGCGGTGGTCGGCGACAGTCAGTCTCGAGGCCGCTGGTGCCGCTGATGCGGTGGCCGACGCGACCCGTCTGGTCGTGGAGCTTGCCGCGGATGCCGGACTGCCGGGATGGCCCGTCGTCCGCGCGTCGGCGGTCAGGGACGACGTCCGGGCGGACGATCAGGGCGGGGAAACCGTCTAGCGGGCGTCCCCGGCCAGGTCCGCGAGGATGCGCTCCACGGTGCGAGTTCCCATCGAGGCATAAGCCGGGTTGGACTCGGCGTAGTACGGAATGAGCAGAGCGGCCTGGTGCAGCGCGATGCCGCGGGCCCGGCTCCACCCGCCGTCATCCACGTCCAGGGCGTCGCGGAAGACGGCCCGCCCGGCTGGCCCGAACACGCTCCAGGCCGGGATGACATCGGTGGCGGGTAGCCGCGACGCTCCCGAAGTCGAGGACCGCGCTCAGGCGGCCGCCGGAGAGTCAGCAGATTGGGCGGGAGCAGGTCGCCCTGGATCCAGGTCGGGCTTCCGTTCCAGGCCGGCGCTCGCAGCGCGGCATCCCCGCCACCCGGGCGGCGGGCGCGTCGATCACGCCGCCGCCGCGTCGATCGCGGACCTGGTGACGCTGTCGAGTGCGGCCAGGGCTCGCGTCCGGCGCGTCTGGCGGCACGTCGAGCTGACACAACTCGGTGACGAACCGGGCCAGGTCCAGGGCTACGGCCGCTTCGTCGGCTAGCTGGCTCTCATAGCGCTGGCCGTCGATCCAGTGGTAGACCGCCCAGGTGAACGGCTATCCGGCGGCCAGGCCGGTTCCGGCGGGCGCCGGGATCGTCAGCGTCAGGTGCGGCGCGAGCAGGGGCAGCCAGTGCAGCTCCCTGTCCAGGCTCCACCGCCCGAGTCGGGGCAGGCGCGCGCAGAAGTGATCGCCGATGCGGTAGATCGCGTTGACGGTCCCGCTTGAGCGGACCGCCTCTGACCGGCAGCCCGCGCAGCTGCGGGAACTGGCTCGTCGACGAGCTCCCGTACGGTGTGCGGGCCGATATCATCTTCGCCGTCGTGCATTCTCACGGCCGGTCCCTGCCGCCACACAAAAGGAGGCCGCTACGGGCAGACCCGGCCGTTGCGCTCGAAGGCCGCGTGGGTCAGCGGCATCAGCTCGGCCCACAGCGTCTCCATCTGCTCGGCGACCATTTCGATCTCCCGCTGCGGGAACGAAGGGAACGTCGCGTCCGGGTGCTTGACCCGCAGGGAGAGGAAATTCATCAGTGCCCGGGCGTTGCAGGTGGCATACATCGAGGAGTAGAGGCCGACGGGCAGGACACAGCGGGCGACCTCGCGCGCGACGCCAGCCTCCAGCATCTCCAGATAGGCCTCATAGGATTGCCGGCACGCGCCTTCCACGGTCTTGGTGACCAGCGCATGCTGCTCGTCGGAGCCCTCGGCTGAAGACGTAGGCGCCGGGCTTGCCCGACTGGACGAGCTTGCGGTCGCGGCCCGGCACGTAGAACACCGGCTCCAGCTTGCGGTAGCGGCCGCTCTCCTCGTTGTAGCTGAAGGTGCGGTGCCGCATGAACTCGCGGAAGACGAAGATCGGCGCGCTGACGTAGAAGGTCATCGACGAATGCTCGAACGGGGTGCCGTGCCGGTCGCGCATCAGGAAGTTAATCAGCCCGCCTGACCGTTCCGGATCGCCGCTGACGTCGGCAAGTGACTGCTCGCCCTTGGTGGAGACCCGTGCGGCCCAGATGACGTCAGCGTCCGAGGCCGCGTGCTTGACCAGTTCGACTGTCATGTCGCTGCGGAAAGTGATGTCCGGCACGGTGCTCAGTGTGCCCGCTGCCTCTGACAGTTCCATGGCCCCATCATGCCCGAGGCCGCGGTCCTTCCCGGCTCGGATTAAGTGATCAATTAATCCGAGCTCGCGAGCAGGCGCCAGCCGGCGTTAGAGTCGAGAGAACGAGCTGCGCTAAAGGGGTGTCCGAAATGAGTGCAGAGCCTGTTCAGGCACTGGACGTGCTGCGTGAGGTCTGGCGGAGCCAGGGACAGACTGCTGGCGACCTCGCCGACGAGAGCGGCGAGCAGAAGGCCTGCAAACGCATGACTGACGCCGGGGTCGGCTTTGACGATTATGCCGAAGGCGGCGAGGACCTCACCGCGGCCTGGCGGGCACGGCTGGAGCGCGAGGGCAAGCTGAACCGCTCCGGCGGAAGCATCCGTGACCTTGTCTTGGGGTCGGCCGAAGTCCGCTGACCTCGGCACCTGACGGCGAGGAGAATTCGCTCGGTGGAGTATCCCGGAACCGTCGGTGAGCTGACCGAGCGCCTGCGGCAGGGCGGGTATCTTGCCGACCGCGGGCTGGCGACTGCCCTGCTGGTGTCGCTGTCGCTGCACCGGCCGCTGCTGCTCGAAGGCGAAGTCGGCGTCGGCAAGACCGAGGTCGCCAAGGTGCTCGCGGACCTGTTCGGGCGCCGCCTGATCCGACTGCAGTGCTACGAGGGCATTGACACTAACCAGGCCCTCTACGAGTGGGATTACGCCCGCCAGATGCTGCAGATCCGGGCCCTGTCCGAGCGGCAGGCTGCCGACGAGCAGTCGGTGGACCGGCTGTTCGGCCCCAAGTTCCTGCTCGAGCGGCCGTTGCTGGAGGCGGTGCGGGCCGGTGATCAGGCGGTGCTGCTGATCGACGAGGTCGACCGGGCCGATGACGAGTTCGAGGCCTTCCTGCTGGAGGTCCTCTCCGACTTCCAGATCAGCATCCCGGAGATCGGCACGATCAGGGCAGAGTCCCCGCCGGCCGTGATCCTGACCTCCAACCGCACGCGGGAACTGCACGACGCGCTCAGGCGGCGCTGCCTGTACCACTGGATCGGCTACCCGGCGGCCGAGCGCGAGGTTGAGATCGTGCTGGTCCGCGAGCCTGGCGCGGCCGAGCAGCTGACCCGCAAGGTAGTCGACGCGGTCCACCGGCTGCGGGAGCTTGACCTGGCCAAGCCGCCCGGCGTAGCCGAGACGATCGACTGGGTCAGGACCCTGGACTTCCTCGGCGAGACCGAGCTGACGCCGCAGGCAGCTGACGACACCCTGGGTGCGGTCATCAAGGACCGGGATGATCTCGACGTCGCCAGGGAGAACCTGGCGGAGATCACCTCCGGTGGCTGATCCCGGACGCCAGGCTGCGCCCGGACCCGCGCCGGCGGCCTCAGCTCCGCGGCTGAACCCGCGCCCGCGGCCCCGGAGCCCGGCCGGGCGCCCTTCCTCACCGTGCTGGCCGGATTCGTCCGCGAGCTCCGCCTGGCCGGGATCACGGCCGGCACCGGCGACCTGCTGACCTACACCTCGGCCATGGCCCCGCTCGACCCGACCGATCTCGTCGACCTGTACTGGGCCGGCCGCACCACACTGGTCAGCAGGCGCGACGACATCGCCATCTACGACGAGGTCTTCCGGCGCTACTTCCTGGCCGAGGGCACCCCGGCCGCGGCTTTGCTCACGCTCAGGGCCGCTGCGGCCGCCGAGGCCGAGGCTGCCCTCGTCATGCCCGGAACCGAGCCTGGCCCGGAACAGGATGAGCAACAGCCCGTTCTCGGCTGGATGGCCTCCGACGTGGCCGCGCTGAAGCATCGCTCGTTCAGTGCCTGCACGCCCGCCGAGCTCGCCGCGCTGCGGCGCATTATGGCCCGCATCCGGCTGACGCCGCCCGCGGCGGCGCACTCGCCGCAGTCGCCCGGCGGCGGCTGGCCGCACCCCCGATCTCCGCGCGACTATCAGGAACTCGATGCGCATGCACGGCGAGCCGTCCCGGCTGTACTTCCGGCAGCGCAAGACCCGGCTCCGCCCGCTGATCCTCATACTCGACGTGTCCGGCTCGATGACGGATTACTCCCGCCATCTGCTGCAGTTCGCCCACTCGGCGAAGCACGCGGCGGCCAGGGTTGAGGTGTTCTGCTTCGGCACCCGGCTGACCCGGATCACCAGGGCGCTGGACCACCGCCGGCCGGACAACGCGCTGAACGAGGCCGCGCAGGACAGTCGTGGACTGGGACGGCGGGACCAGAATCGGCCAGTCACTGGACACCTTTGTCCGCCGCTACGGCCGGGGCGGCCTGTGCCGGGGCGGCGTCGTGATCATCTGCTCGGACGGACTGGACCGCGGTGATCCGGGGCAGCTGTCAGCGGCGATGGAACGGCTGTCCCGGCTGTGCTACCGGATCGTCTGGCTGAATCCGCACAAGGGCGATGATCCGCACTTCCGGCCGAGCACACTGGGCATGATGGTGGCCGAGCCGCACATCGACTTGCTGCTGTCCGGTCATGATCTGGCGTCTCTGGAGCAGCTCGCGGAGCTGCTGCCGGCGCTGAGCTGACCCGGGCAGGGGAGGAGACGAACGTGAGGTGGAGCGTCGGGATCGAGGCTGAGGGCGAGAAGGTCCTCAGCCGCGAGGAGGTCGTCGAGCTGGCCGACGCGGTCGCCGTGAGCCACGGCATCGCCACCGGCATCGGCACCAGCAGGTACGGCGCGCAGCTGATCGTCGAGGCGGACACCAGGGACGATGCCATCGGCAAGGCGACCGAGCGCTTCCTCGCGGCCGCGGCGGCCGCCGGGCTCCCGCCCGCGCCCGTGGTCAGGACCGAGGCCGTCAGCGAGGCCGAGGAGGAGGACGGCTTCCAGTGATCAGGCTGGGCTCGCTCGCGGGCTATCCCTTCGAGGGACCGCGGGTACTCGCCGGCTGGACGCCGCCCGGCGTGGCCGCGGTGTACGCGATCTTGTACAAGCCGGAGCCGGACGCGAAGCCGGAGCGGTACGCCGTTGCCTACGTCGGCCACGCCGATGACCTGGCCGCTGAGCGGTTCCCTTTCCAGCACCCGCGGGCGGCCTGCTGGGTGCGCCGGGCCGGGTCCAAGTGGAAGGTCTACATCTGCACGTACGAGGTGCCCGGCGGCAGCCGCGCGCACCGCGAGCAGATCGCCCGCGAGCTGACCGCGATCTATCACCCCAGCTGCAACGACCAGCAGTACGACAATGCCTGGGAAGACCACTGGATCGGCGAGTACTCGGCGCCGACGACGGGGCCGGTGGCGCGCCGCGGCCCTGACCAGTCCGGCCACCAGTAAGGCCGGCGCACGCGCCTCAGGACCGAGCCCGAGCCGGACCGGGTCACGGCACCCGGACGCGCCTGTGCACAGAACGCCCCGGCTGTGGACAACCCACGGCCGGGGCGTTGGTGGCCGAGCACGGGCCTGCGCTCGCAGGCGGCGGAAGTCAGCGCCGCGGGGCGTACCCCACCGCATCGTGCAGCCGGGACCGGCGGGTGCCGGACGCGGGCCGGGCGACCTCGCGGATCTCGGGCTCGTCCGGCCTCGGGGTCACATCCGTCACGATCTCCTCGGCCATCCCGTACAGCAGCGGCAGCGCTCCGGCCACCACCCCGCCGGCCTGGTTGATGTGCCCGACGCCGGGGCCGATCACCTTCGCGTTGCCGACGATGGTGCGGACGAGGCCGGCGCACTCCTCCAGGTTCCCGGCGATCCGGGTCAGCAGCGAGCCGACCCAGTACAGGTAGAACGCCAGCCCGGCGATGAGCAGGACGATATCGACGACGGTCAGGACGACCAGGGTGGTCATGACTTCACCTTTCCGAGCACACGGCCGAGGAACAGGTGGTGCTGGAGGCCTTCGGCCAGGACCGCCTCGACCCCGCCGGCCACCTGCGGGATCAGGGCCGCGTCGGCGGTGTTGGAGGCCGCGGCTTTCAGCGTGTCCCGTACCTCGACCACGCGCCGGTCAATGATCTTGACCAGGTAGATGAGCAGGCTCAGCAGTGCGGCGACCGCGAGCACCACGATGAAGCCGATGATGATGGCCCACACCCAGAGCGTGTGGGTGTGCGCGGAGATGGCCAGAACGTGCCCGGCGCGAATCTGCATGGATCAGCCTCCCAGCCGGGCGCGACCGCGCTGCAGTCCGCCGATGATGATGGTGGCGTGCTCGATCGTCGTCCGCAGCGCGCCGAGCGGGGCGGTGTTATGCACCGCGTCGGTCAGCGCAGCGTCGATCTTGGGTGCCTCGGTGCCGATGGACCGGGCCAGCATCAGGATCGGCACCACCAGGGCGACGACCACCAGCACGATGACGCCGCCGATGGTGAAGCCGAGGATCCAGCCGAAATTGCTGGTGCCGCCGGCCGAGGCGGCCACGACCTGATAGTTCATGATCGTCTTCTCTCCGGCCCGCTCAGACCGTCTCGCAGAAGTCCCGGACGGGCTTCAGGCTCTCGTTGACCGATGTCAGCCGTTCCGGCACGGTGCTGGTGAGCTGGGCCACCGCCTGAACGCCGCCGGTAGTGGCGACCAGGGTCGCCTTCACCGCGCGGAGGTGAAAGATCACCCGCAGCAGGCCGACAGCGGTAATCGCGATGATGAGGGCGGCGATAATCAGCGTCACCCACGCAGCTGCTGGCATGACCGTTCTCCTTTCTGTTCGCTGGACGGGCTGGCTAGCCCAGTAGCTTGGCGACTGAGCCCGCGTACCGCACGGCGCCCACGGATATCTCCCGGACGGTGCTGTCGGTCGTCGCCAGGGCTTCCGGCACGCCGTTCAGCTCGCCGATGAGCGCGACGCCGCCGGACAGGATGTCGTCGGTCGCGTGCCGGATGCGCTCCACCGCGGCGAGCACCCGGTTCAGCAGGAAGATGACGACCGGCAGCACCACGAGCAGCAGTACTGCGTTGCCGATCCACCACAAGACCATGGCTGGTCTCCTTCTCAGTACGACGTCTCAGTACGACGCGGGCTGGTAGGGCAGGAAGAACCGGCGGAACACCCGGCTGAGCGCCATCCGGGCGGCCCGCAGCCCCAGGGCGAACCCGCCCGCCGGGGTCGCCGATGACGCCGCGATCTGCTCGGCCGACTCGCCGCGCTCGATGCGCGCGATCCGGTCCTGCATGTTCTTCGAGAAATCCGCCATCAGCACCGAGCTGACGTCGGTGATCATGCCACGGCCGTACTGCGCCGCCGCACCGGACAGCTGGAGGTCCTGGGTGACGTCCACGCGGGTGCCGCGCCCGGCCCTGGCCAGGGTTGCGGTCACGACCATGCTGGCCTGACCGCGGCCCCTCTCGTCGGCGCCCGCCGCGGTCACGACGACGCGCCTGGCCGCCTCGTCCCGCTCGGTGATGTCGGCCGTGCCGGCGAACTGCAGCCGTACCGGGCCCATCCGGATCGCGACCTTGCCCTTGTACTTCTCGCCGCCGAGGTCCTCGGTGAGCTCGGCGCCGGGCAGGCAGGTGGCGACTTGCGGGATGTTCTCGAAGAACTGCCACACCTTCTCGACCGGCTCGGCGACCTCGAAGTCGCTCTTGATCAGCATCGGGTCTCTCTCTTCACGTAGGCGGCAGGGTCGGACCGGAACGCCTGGCGGCAGCCGGCGCTGCAGAAGTAGTAGCGTCGTGCCCTCGTACTCGGCCGGCAGGCCGTCCGGGCTGGCGGCGACCGTCATGCCGCACACCGGATCCGTTGCCTGCGGTGCCGGGCTGGCGGGCTGGCCGTCGTGCTCGCCCGGCCGCTGACCCGGATTTTTCCGGGCGGGAACGGGCTCGCCCGGCGTCAGTGCTCCCGCAGCCCGCAGCTGGACCAGTTCGGCCAGGATCGCCACCGCGATCTCCGGATGAGTCGTGCTGCCGAGGTCAAGGCCCGCCGGCACGCGCACTCTGGCCAGCTCAGCAGCCGGCAGGCCGCGGTCTTCCAGGTATCCGATGTACCGCGGCACCGCGCTTGCGCGAGCCGACCAGGCCGAGGTAGGCCGGCCCGGCCGCCACCGCCCGCTCCATGACCCCCTCGTCGTCGTGGCCCTGGGTGGCGACGACGACCAGCGAGTTCGGGCCGGCACTGGCGGCGGTGAAGCCGGGGCCGTCAACGAGGTCGGTGTGCCAGCCGAGTGCGCGCGCCAGTTCGGCCAGCGTCTGCGCCATGGGTGACCGGCCGACCACGACCAGGTGCGGAACGGGCACGACGGGCTCGACGTAGACCTCCAGCGCGCCCTCGCTCTGGCAGGAGATCGGGACGACCGCCATGCCGTCGGGTACCGAGTCGCCGAACTGATCATGGTTGCCGAGCAGCAGCAGCTTCGCGGTGCCGGTGGCGATGACGTGCTGCGCCTCCCTGATCACCGCCGGCTCGGCGCAGGCACCGCCGATCCAGCCCCGCAGCTCGCCATCGGCGGTGATGATGGCCCGCGAGCCCTGCTGGCTCGACGACGGTCCCTGCCGCCACACGACGGTCGCCAGCGCGAACGCGGTGCCGCGCCGCGCCAGTTCCGCGGCCTGCTCCATGACTTCCCAGCCGTCCATCGCGACCCCCGGCTACTCGTCCGCGCGTACCGGCGGCGCGCCGGACACATCGCGGCGGTAGGTGATGGCTTCCCAGACCCGGTCCGGCAGCAGCGGCATGTCGATATTGCGGACGTCCATGCCGGACAGCGCGTCCATGACGGCGTTGACGAACGCCGCCGGGCCGCCGACAGCGGCGCACTCGCCGATGCCCTTGGCCCCGATCGGATGGTGCGGGCAGGGCGTGACGACCTCGCTGTGCAGCTCGAAGCCGGGCGTCTCCCACGCGGTCGGCAGCAGGTAGTCCATGTAGTTCGAGCCGACGCAGTTGCCGTCGGCGTCGAAGGTGATGAACTGCATGTTGGACATCGCGTAGGCCTCGGTCAGGCCGCCCATGATCTGGCCTTCCACGATCATGGGATTGATCCGGACGCCGCAGTCATCGACCGCCACCATGTTCAGCACGTCCCACACGCCCGTCTCCGGGTCGACCTCGACGGTCACGATGTAGACGGCGAACGGCCAGGTCAGGTTCGGCGGGTCGTAGTAGGCGGTGTTCTCCAGGCCCGGCTCCATGCCGTCCGGCATGTTGCTGTAAGCGGCCGCCGCGCACTCCTGGATCGTGACCCCACGATCCGGAGCGCTGCGGACGTAGAACCGGCCGAGCTCCCACTCGATGTCCTCCTCCGATACCTCGAGGAGGTGCGCGGCCAGTTTCCGGGCCTTGGCCCGGATCTTGCGTGACACCATCGCGACCGCGGCGCCGGCTACCGGCGTGCTGCGGGACGCGTACGTGCCCATGCCGAACGGGGCGGTATCGGTGTCGCCCTCTTCGACTACGACGTCGTCGGCCGGGATGCCGAGCTCGTGCGCCACGATCTGGGCCCAGGTCGTCTCGTGTCCCTGGCCCTGGCTCTTGGCCCCGGTCCGCAGCAGCGCCTTCCCGGTCATGTGGACCTTGAGATCGGCCGAGTCGAACATCTTGATGCCGAGGATGTCGTACTCGCGGCTGTTCCCGGCCCCGAGCGGCTCGGTCATGGTGGAGATGCCGAGGCCGAGCAGGCGGCCGCGGGAGCGGGCCTCAGCCTGCTGCTCGCGGAAGTTCTCGTAGCCGATGGCCTTCAGCCCCACGTCCAGGCACTTGGCGTACTGGCCGGAGTCGGTCAGGAAGCCGAAGGTGGTCCGGTGCGGGAAGTCGTCGTCGGCCACGAAGTTCATCCGGCGGAACGCGGCCTGGTCCAGGCCGAGATCGTCGGCCGCGGCCTGCATCATCCGCTCCTGGAAGAACATGGCCTCGGTGACGCGGAACGAGCACCGGTAGGCGACGCCGCCCGGCGCCTTATTGCTGTAGGTGCCGCGGGCGGTCAGATGCGCGACGGGGATGTCGTAGGCGGCGAACGCCGAGTGCATCAGGCCGATCTTGAACTTGCTCGGCTGCGCGTCGGAGAAGAAAGCACCGTGATCGGCGTCGGTGTGCATCCGGACGGCGAGGATCTTGCCGTCACGGCGCAGCGCCATCTCGCCCTTGAGGTAGACGTCACGGGCGAATCCGGTCGAGATCAGGTTGCCGGACTTGTCCTCAATCCACTTGACCGGCCGCTCCAGCAGGATCGAGGCGAGGATGGAGCACACGTAGCCGGGGTAGACCGGCACCTTGTTGCCGAAGCCGCCGCCGATATCGGGCGAGACAATCCTGATCATGTGCTCGGGAAGCTCGGCGACCATCGCGACCGCGGCCCTGATGATGTGCGGTGCCTGCGTGGTCATGTAGACGGTGAGCTTGGACGTGGCCCGGTTGAAGTCCGCGATGGAGCCGCAGCACTCGATCGGGGACGGGTGCGAGCGCGGGTAGTGCAGCTCCAGCCGGGAGACCAGGTCAGCCTGCGCGAAGGCCCGGTCGGTGCCGTCGCCGTCGCCGACTTCCCAGTCGTAGATGACATTGTCCGGCTGGTTTTCCTTGTCGTCCCTGATGACCGGGGCGCCCTCCGCCACGGCCTGCGCCGGGTTCACGATCACCGGCAGCGGCTCGTAGTCGACGACGATGGCCTCGCACGCGTCCTTGGCGATGTACGGATCGTCGGCGATCACGCAGGCGACTTCCTGGCCCTGGAACCGCACCTTGTCGGTGGCCAGCACGGCCTGGGTGTCGTAGGACAGGGTCGGCATCCAGGCCAGGTTGCGGGTGGCCATCATGTCGCCGGTCAGCACCAGGTGCACGCCGGGGATGTCCCAGGCCTTGCTCGCGTCAATCGACTTGATCCGGGCGTGCGCCAGCGGGCTGCGCAGGATCTCCATGTGCAGCATGCCGGGAAGCACGATGTCGTCGGTGTAGTTCCCCTTGCCCCGGACGAACCGGTTGTCCTCGACGCGCTTGCGGCTCGCGCCGAGGCCGCCGATCTTGATCTCGTCTACTGCCTGCGACATGTTCTTCGTTCCCGTCTTCAGCCGGCCTGCGAGCGGAGCTTGTCGGCAGCCCACAGCACCGACTTCACGATGTTCTGGTAGCCGGTGCACCGGCACAGATTGCCGGACAGCGCCCAGCGGACGTCTTCCTCGCTCGGGTCAGGGTTGCGGTCAAGAAGCGCCTTGGCGGCCATCATCATGCCGGGCGTGCAGAACCCGCACTGCAGGCCGTGCTCCTCCTTGAAGCCCTCCTGCAGCGGGTGCAGTTCGCTGGCCGTCGCCAGGCCCTCGACGGTCTGGATCTCGTGCCCGTCGGCCTGGACCGCGAGCATCGTGCACGACTTCACCGCCGTGCCGTCGACCAGCACGGTGCAGGCGCCGCAGTTGGTGGTGTCGCATCCGGTGTGCGTGCCGGTCAGCCTCAGTCCCTGCCGGATCAGGTGCGCCAGCAGCAGCCGCGGCTCCACCTCGGCGATCTTCTTGTCGCCGTTGATGGTGAACTTGATCCGGCGTACCGGTACGTCCGGTGCCGCGGCGTCGTCGCCGCGATCGTCATAAACCATCGTCATGGATCAGGCCGCCCTTTCCGCCGGCTCGGCACCGGACCTGCTGAGGATGCGCTCGACGAATGTCGCGACCATGTGCCGCTTGTACTCAGCGCTGCCACGGTGATCGGTGCGCGGCCTCGCCGCGGCTGCCGCCAGCCCGGCCGCCTCACTGATCGTGTCCGCCGTCAGCGGCCGCCCGGTGAGAGCGGCAGCTGCCTCGGTGGCGGCGATCGTCGAGCCGCCGACGCCGGTCAGCGCGATTCCGGCCCGGCTCACCACCGAGCCCGCGGTCTCCAGGGACACCGCGACGCCAACGGTCGCGAAGTCACCGACCCGCCGCTCCAGCTTCAGGTAGCCGCCGGTGCGCGCTCCCTGCGCGGGCGGGATCGTGACCTCGATCGCGATCTCCGCCGGGTCGAGCACGTTCTGAAACGGCCCGGTGACAAAGTCGGCAACCGGAATTGACCGGCGCCCGGCCGGACCCTCCGCTACCACCGAGCCGCCTAGCGACAGCACCACGGAGGCCCAGTCGCCCTGCGGGTCGGCGTGGCAGACCGAGCCGACCAGCGTGCCGCGGTTGCGCACGATCGGGTCGGCGATGAGCGGCGCGGCCGCCGCCATGGTCGGCTGAGTGCTGGCCAGCAGGTCCGACCGCTCCAGGTCGGCGTGCCGGCACAGCGCCCCGATCCGCAGCGTGCCATCCGGCTCGGCGCGGTGATAGCCGAGACCGGGCACGTTGTTGATGTCGACGACGAGCTCGGGCGAGGCAAAGCGGAGCTTCATCAGCGGGACGAGACTCTGCGCCGCCGGCCAGCACCTTGGCGTAGTCACCGCCGTCGCGCAGCAGCCCGATCGCCTCGGCGAGGGAATGCGGTGCCTCGTAACGGAACCGCGACGGGTACATACGTTTCCTCCGGTCTGCGAATGCGCCGCCCGGCCAGGCCGGCGCCCAGGCTGTGCTGTCAGGACTCGTTGGCGTCCGGGCCGACTGCATCAGGGACCGGGTCGCCTGACGCCTCGGCCGCCGCCTGCGCAGGCGGCGCGGCGGGCCGGCGCGGCGCGGCCGCGGGGTCAGCCACAGCGACCGGGCCGGACTCGTAGTCGGGGTCAGGCCGCGGCTCCTGGTGCGGCGGCCAGGGCCCCGACACCGGCTGCCCGGCAACCTTGAGATAGTCGATCAGTTCCGGCCAGGCCCAGACGGTCGGGCTCTTGCCGGTCTTCGGTGCGTGCTCCACCAGCTCGTAGAGCCGCGGATTGCCCTTGCTCTTGCCGTCCGACTCGACTCGCATCCGCACGCTCCTTGCACAATGGACGGCGCCCTCGCGCGAAATTGCCGCACCAGACGTGAGATTGCATCTTGCACCCGCATCCGCGGCGAGGCAATGTGCCAATAAGCTGTCGCTTAAGTTAACAGCTAGCCGCTGAGGTATTCCATCGCAAGAGCGGATTTTCAACTCCATATGGTGACGTACACCGGAGGCCGGAACCGGGACGGCGGAACTCCCGCTGACGGTGACCGCATCAGCTGCATGGCCTCGGGCGTGCCCAGGAACCGGCGCAGTGCGCTGGCCGCCGTACTCCGGTGTTCCCGCTCCAGCAGCGTCGCATGCCAGACGGCGTCGGCCGGAAGGCCGGGCAGATCGACCAGGGACAGCTCACCGCGCCGCAATTGCTGGGAGACCAGATGCTCGATGGCCGGCGCCACGCCAGCGCCGTCAGCGGCAGCCGCCCAGGCTGCGGTCTGACTCGGGAACACGCCGATATTGCTCTCCGGCACGCCCAGCTGGGCCAGCAGGCGGCCCGTCTCGCTGCCGGGGTCGGTGCCCGCCGGATCCACCAGCCACCGCCACTGCCGGGCCGGGCCGCGGAGCCGCGACTGACCTGCTGTCACGACGACCAGCCGGTACTTGAAGATCGGCTCGCTCACCACCGGCATCGACTGCTCGGCACCCTGGCTGCCGGCCACGCCGGCGCCGAACGCGACGTCCGCGAGCCGGTTAGCGACCAGCACGGCCTGCTCGCCGGAGACGGCCACGCCGGTCGACACCTCGACCGGGCCGGGGAAGCGGCGCGTGAACGCCTCGACCAGCGGTCCGGCCATGAACTCGGCGAACGTCGAGGTCGCGACGACCCGGAGCTGCTCGGGCGCGCCCTGGGCGGCCCTGACCGCAGCGTGCGCCTCGGCCCCGAGCACGACGATCTGCGAGGCGGTCGCGAGCAGCCGGGAGCCGCCAGGCGTCAGCGTCATCCCGGCCGGGCCGCGGGTGATCAGCTGGTCGCCCAGGTGCTGGCGCAGTGCGGTCAGCGCCTGCGACACCGCGGGCTCGCTGACACCGAGAGCGCTGGCCGCGGCTGTGACCGAGCCCAGCCGGGCAACCAGGACGAACGCGTTGAGCTGAGTGAGGGTCATGGCCTCGTCCGTACACTCGTGCGCAGGGAACGCCACCAGGAAGAAGGTACCGTGCAGGTCCCGGCCCAGGTCGAGTACGAGAAAGCCACCAGCGTCGCGCACGCGCTCGCGCTGCTGGCCCGGTACGGCCCGGACGCGCGGATCCTGGCGGGCGGGCACAGCCTGATCCCCATGATGAAGCTGCGGCTCGTCCAGCCGGAGGTTCTCATCGACATAAACGGGATCACCGACCTCTGCTATATCAACCTAGCCGGTGACCAGCTGCGAATTGGCACCCTGACGCGGCACGCGCAATTGCTGGAGTCCGCGGTGGCCGGCGAGCACTTCGCGCTCCTGCACGACGCCGAGCGCGTCATTGCCGATCCGGTGGTCAGGAACTGGGGCACAGTCGGCGGCTCGCTGTGCCAGGCCGATCCGTCTGAGGACCTGTCGGCCGCGTTCGCCGCGATGAAGGGCACCATGGTGATCAGCGGCCCGGAGGGCAGCCGCGAAGTCTCCGCCCGTGAATTCCACACCGGGCCTTATGAGACCGTGGTCGGCCCCTCGGAGCTGCTGACCGAGATCAGGCTCCCGATCCGGCCCGGCGGCGGCAGCGGATACCGGAAGGTGTCCCGCCGCACCGGGGACTGGCCGGTCGGGGCCGCCGGGGCCGCGGTCTGGCTGGCCGGCGACATCATCACTGACGCGGGCATCGGCCTCACGGCGGTCGGCGCGACCCACTTCGTGGCAGCCGAGGCCGAGGACTACCTGCGCGGCCGGCCCGCGGATGAGCAGACCCTGGGCCAGGCCGGCGAGATCGCCGCGGAGAATTGCCGGCCGGCCTCCGATCAGCGCGGCCCGGCCGACTACAAGCGGCACCTGGCCCGTGAGCTCACCACCAGGGCGCTGCGCCTGGCCGTCGCGCGCGCTCGCGGCGAGGCCGCATGAACCGGGCCGTCGCGGGCCGTGCTGATCCCGGCGGGGATCGCCGATGAGGGTCTCGGTGACCGTCAACGGCACGGAGCACAGCCGTGACGTCGAACCGCGGCTGCTGCTGATCCATTTCCTGCGCGACGAGCTCGGCCTGACCGGCTCGCACTGGGGCTGCGATACCTCGAACTGCGGCGCCTGCGTGGTGTGGCTGGACGAGACGCCGGTCAAGTCGTGCACGGTGCTGACCCCGATGGCTGACGGCCGGCGGATCATGACCGTCGAGGGCCTGGGCCGCGGCACCCGGCTCGATCCGGTGCAGCAGGGATTCGCGCAGTGCCACGGGCTGCAGTGCGGGTTCTGCACGCCGGGCATGATGCTGACCGCCCGCTGGCTGCTCGACCGGAACCCGGACCCGTCCGAGGCCACCGTGCGCGAGGCGATCTCGGGCCAGATCTGCCGGTGCACCGGCTACGAGAACATCGTGCGCTCGGTGCTGTGGGCGGCCAGGCACGAAGCGAGAGCCGCCGCAGAGGCGGACGCTGATGGCCCCGCCTAGCCCCGCCGCGAGCGCAAGCCCGGCCGCGGGCACCGGCCCCGCCGGGACAAGTGCCTACGGCCCGCTCGGCCGCAAGGAGGACGCGCGCCTCATCCGCGGCCAGGGCACGTTCGTGGATGACATTGCCCTGCCCGGCATGCTGCACGGCGCGATCTTGCGCAGCCCGGTCGCGCATGCCCGCATCGTGTCGGTCGACGCCAGCGCGGCGCTGGCGCACCCGAAGGTAGCGGCGGTCCTGACCGGCGCCGACCTGGCCGAGCGCGGTCTGGCCTGGATGCCGACCTTGTCGGCGGACGTGCAGGCGGTCCTCGCTACGGACAAGGTGCGGTTCCAGGGCCAGGAGATCGCGTTCGTGGTCGCCAGCGACCGGTACGCCGCCCGGGACGCACTGGAGCTCATCGTCGTCGACTATGAGGAACTGCCGCCGGTGATCGATGCCAGGACCGCTCTTGACCCGGCTGCGCCGGTGGTCAGGGACGACCTGCCGGGCCGCACCGGCAATCACATCTTCGACTGGACGGCCGGGGATCAGGCCGCCACCGACGCAGTGTTCGCGGCCGCGGACGTGATCGTCGGCTGCGACCTGATCTACCCGCGTTCGCATCCGGCTCCGCTGGAGACCTGCGGGATCATCGCCGACCTGAACGCGGTCACCGGACAGCTCACCGTATGGTCCACGACGCAGGCGCCGCATGCCCACCGCACCCTGTACGCCATGATCACCGGGCTGCCCGAGCACAAGATCCGGGTGGTGTCGCCTGACCTCGGCGGCGGATTCGGCAACAAGGTGCCGGTCTACCCCGGCTATCTGTGCGCGATCGCGGCGTCGATGGTGACGGGGCGGCCGGTGAAGTGGATGGAGGACCGGTCGGAGAACCTCATGTCGACCACCTTCGCCCGCGACTACCACCTGCACGGCGAGATCGCGGCGGCCGCGGACGGGACGATGCTCGGCCTGCGGGCGCGGGTCCTGGCCGACCACGGTGCCTTCAACGCCACCGCGCAGCCCGCCAGGTTCCCGGCCGGGTTCTTCCACATCTTTACCGGGTCCTACGACCTTCAGGCCGCGTTCTGCGAGGTCACCGGTGTGTACACGAACAAGGCGCCGGGCGGGGTGAGCTACTCCTGCTCCTTCCGCATCACCGAGGCCGTGTATCTGGTCGAGCGGCTGACCGACATGCTGGCCCGCGAACTCGGCCTGGATCCGGCCGAGCTGCGGATGCGCAACCTGCTGCGGCCCGAGCAGTTCCCATACACCTGCCCGACCGGCTGGCAGTACGACTCCGGCGACTACCCGCGGGCGCTGTCGCTGGCACTGGACATCGCCGGTTACGACGACCTGCGGCGGGAGCAGGCCGAGCGGCGTTCGCGCGGCGAGTACATGGGCATCGGGATCAGCTTCTTCACCGAGGGCGTCGGCGCCGGGCCGCGCAGTCACATGGACATCCTCGGCCTGGGCATGGCCGACGGCGCTGACCTGCGGGTGCACCCGACGGGGAAGGCGGTGCTGGCGATCTCGGTGCAGACCCAGGGGCAGGGGCACGAGACCACGTTCGCCCAGATCGTGGCGGAGGAGCTCGGCCTGTCGCCTGACGACGTCGAGGTCGTGCACGGCGACACCGACCGCACGCCGTTCGGGCTCGGCACCTACGGCTCCCGCTCGACGCCCGTCTCCGGCGCGGCCGCGGTGCTGGCCGCCCGCAAGGTGCGCGACCGGGCCCGGCTGGTAGCAGCCGCGATGCTCGAGCTGTCGCCCGGCGACCTGGAGTGGCTGGACGGCAAATGGCGGGTGCGCGGCGACCCCGAGCTGGGGGCCGGGATCGCGGAGATCGCGATGGCCGCGCACTCCTCGCTGGAGCTGCCCGATGGCGTGGAAGGCCACCTGGACGCCTCGGCGGTCTACAACCCGCCGAACCTGACCTTCCCGTTCGGCGCCTACATCTGCGTGACTGACGTGGACCCGGCCACGGGTGAGGTAACGGTGCGCCGGTTCATCGCGGTCGACGACTGCGGAGTGCGGATCAACCCGATGATCGTCGAGGGTCAGGTGCACCGCGGCCTCGCCGACGGCATCGGCATGGCGCTCATGCAGGCGATCGTCTTCGACGAGGCGGGCAACTGCCTCGGCGGATCGTTCATGGACTACCTGCTGCCGACCGCGATGGAGTGCCCGTCGCCGGAGCTGGGCATGACCGTGACCCCGTCGCCGCACCACCCGATCGGAGCCAAGGGCGTCGGCGAGTCGGCCACGGTCGGCTCCCCGGCAGCGGTCGTGAACTCGGTGGTCGACGCGCTCGCCCCGTTCGGCGTCGTCCACGCCGACATGCCGCTGACCCCGGCAAACGTCTGGCGGGCTATCCAGGGCCGCCCGGTTCGCTCCGACCTGGCCGTCAGCTGAGCCGGGAATCTTCGCCGCCGCCGGCGAGCTACACATTAGGTACTTTGGTCACGTGCCGCCCGTCAGGCGGCTCCCGCCGGTTAATACCTGTCAGATGATGGAGATATGAGCGATCTTGCCGAGCAGCTGCCGGATGTTCCGACCCTGCTGACCGAGCTGGACGGCGTCAGCTACCTGGCCGACGAGCCACTGGGCACCGCCCTGTTCCTGGCCGCCCGGATGAGCCAGCCCATCCTGCTCGAGGGCGAGCCCGGCGTGGGGAAGACGGAGGCGGCTAAGGCGCTGGCCAGCGTGCTCGACACGCCGCTGATCCGGCTGCAGTGCTACGAGGGCCTGACCTCGGCTGAGGCGCTGTATGAGTGGAACTATCCGCGGCAGCTGCTGGCGATCAGGCTGGCCGAGGCCAGAGGCGAGGCCCCCCGCGAGTCTGACCTGTTCAGCGATGACTATCTGCTGGAACGGCCGCTGCTGGCAGCACTTGACCATCCGGGCCCGCGCCCTGCGGTGCTGCTGATCGACGAGGTCGACCGCGGGGACGACGAGTTCGAGGCGTTCCTGTTCGAGCTGCTGGCCGAGTCGGCGGTCACGATCCCGGAGCTCGGCACCCGGCGCGCCGCGTATCCGCCGGTTGTGGTGCTGACCTCCAACCGGACCCGCGACCTGCACGACGCGCTGAAGCGCCGTTGCCTGTATCACTGGATCGACTATCCGGACGCCGCCCGGGTGGCTGCCATCATCCGGCGCCGGGTGCCGGCCGCCAGCGAACGGCTGGCCTCGCAGGTCGCGGCCGGCGTGCACCGCCTGCGCGGACTGGACCTGGCTAAGCCGCCCGGTGTCGCCGAGGCGATCAGCTGGGCGAATGCGCTGCAGGTCCTGGGCGCCACCGAACTGGACGCGGCCGCGGCCAGGCAGACCATGGGCACGGTACTCAAGTACGCCGAGGATCTGCAGGCGGCCAGGGCGGCCGACTTCGCCGCGGTCGCGGGCCATGCCGCCGGCGATGCCTGATCAGCCTGCAGGCAGGACTGATGGGGTGAACCTCGTTCCCGGCCCGGAAGGTGGTGACCTCGCGGAGGTCGCCGCCCGGTTCGGCTCGGCGCTGCGCCGGGCCGGCCTGCCGGTCGGCCCCGGCCGCACCGAGCGTTTCGCCGCCGCGGTGACCCTGGTCCGCCCGGAGACCACCAGCGACCTGTTCAGCTGCGCGCTCGCGACGCTCGTCTCCAGTAAGGACCAGGCCCAGATCCTGCGGCGGGTCTTCACCGAGGTGTTCGGCTCGCCCGACCCGGCCAGCCTGCTCGACGCGATGGCGGCGATGGCACCGGGCCTCGGCAGCAAGCCGCCGCCGCCGCAGCTCGGGCAGGCGGCGACGGCCGCCCGGATGCATGCCGACACGGTGGCGTCGCTGCAGGAAGCCGGCCGCGACGACGAGGACGCGGCTGACCGCGAGATCACCCGGCCCTATCTCGGCAGCACCGCGGAGCGGCTGGCCGGCACCGATTTCGCTGAGCTGTCGGAAGCTGAGCTGGCCGAGCTCACCGCGGCGATGCGGCAGATTACCCTGGCCGTGCCGACCCGGCGGTCACGGCGGCGGCGCCCCCGGCCAGGCGGCAGCAGGACGGACATGCGGGCCACGCTGCGCCAGGCCCGCCGGACCGGCGGCCATACCTTCAAGCTGATCGGCGGCATGCCGGCCCGGCGGCCACGGCGCCTGGTCGTGCTGTGCGACATCTCCGGCTCGATGGAGCCCTACGCCCGCGCCATGATCCAGCTGCTCTACTGCGCGGCCGGCGGCGCGGGCGCTGAGGTCTTCAGCTTCGCCACCCGGCTCACCCGGCTGACCACGGCCCTGGCCCGGTCCACCCCCGCGGTCGCGCTGGCCCGGGCCGCGGCGGCGGCGCCGGACTGGCACGGCGGGACGAAGCTGGGCGACGCGCTCAAGGAATTCAACGACGCCTACGGCCGGCGCGGCATGGCCAGGGGCGCGGTCGTGCTGATCATTTCCGACGGATGGGACACCGGCGACCCGGAGGTGGTCAGGCGCGAGATGCGGCGGCTCTCGCTCGTGGCGTTCCGGATCGTCTGGATGAACCCGCGGACCAAGAGCAGTGCCTACGAGCCCCTCGCCGGGGGCATGGCCGCAGCCTGGCCGTACTGCGACGCGGTGGTCAGCGGGCACTCGCTGCAGGCTGTGGACCAGCTCGCGGCGGCGCTCGCCGACCCGGTGCAGCGACGGACCGGGCCGCATTCCGCGCCCCCGTCCGGGGACTGACGCGCCGGCCTGACCCGCTAGTCGTCGCTGTCGGCCCGCCGCACGCGCAGCGCGGGGAAGCCGCCGGATTCGATGCTGACGTTCAGGCCCTTGCCACGGCCTTTCGGAGGTTTGCGAGATTTGCGCTTCACCTCGATGCCGCCGAGAACACAGGTCCCCTCAATCCTGAGCACAGGCGCGTCCGGGCTCGCCGCCTCGCCGGGGTTCCCGGCGATCTCCCGGCCGCCGAGGATCGCGATGCCGTTGTCGACGACCCGCATTTCCGGTGGCACGGTCACCTCAATGCCGCCGAGCACGGAGACGGCCCGCAGGATGACCTCCTTGCCGGGCAGAACGGCCTCACGGAAGTCCAGTTCGGCGCCGCCGAGGAAGGTCACGACGTTCATCACCGGCTCGGGGTGCCAGGCGCCCTTACGGCTGGCGCCGCCCAGGATGGCCACAATCCGGCCGCCCCGGGCGGCCGGCGCGAGCCCGCCGGCCGGACCGGCGGGCACGACGTCAGCGTGCTGGCCCGGCAGGTCCGCGAGCAGCGGGACCAGGTCCCCCTGGGTCCTGGCGGCGTAAATGGAATCCAGCCGCTCGGAGTGTTCCTCCGGGGTCAGCCGTCCCTCGGCCAGCGCATGATTGATGACCTCGGCCGCGGTGTCGCGGTCGGCATCCGAGGCCCGCAGCCGCGAAATCTCGTTGAAGCCCTGGGGGTCCATGCAGTTATTGTCAGGCATACCCGCCGGTAGACGGAACTGGAGATCTTGATGGGGCATGTGGAGGCGGCGCACCTGAGCCATGCCCTGCCCGACGGACGTGAGCTGCTCGACGACATCAGCTTCCGGGTCGGGGACGGCGTCGTCGCGGCCCTGGTCGGGCCGAATGGCGCCGGCAAGACGACGCTGATGCGGCTGATCTCCGGCGATCTTGTGCCGCAGTCAGGTTCGGTCAGCTCCAGCGGCGGGCTGGGCGTGATGCGTCAGTTCATCGGCGGGATCAGGGACGGCACCACGGTCAGGGAACTGCTGCTGTCGGTGGCGCCGGCCCGCGTGCGGACGGCCGCGGACCGGCTGGACGCGGCCGAGCTGGCGATGATGGAGCGGGACGACGAGCCAACCCAGATGCGCTACGCCACGGCGCTGGCTGAATGGGGCGACGCGGGCGGCTACGAAGCCGAGGTTCACTTCGACGCGTGCTGCATCGCGGCGATCGGGGTCAGCTATGACCGCTGCCAGTACCGGGAGGTGGCGACGCTGTCCGGCGGCGAGCAGAAGCGGCTGGTGCTGGAATCGGTGCTGCGCGGCAAGGACGAGGTCCTGCTGCTGGACGAGCCGGACAACTACCTGGACGTGCCGGGGAAAGTCTGGCTCGAGGAGCAGCTGGCCGCGACTGGCAAGACCGTCCTGCTGGTCAGCCACGACCGGGAGCTACTGGCGGGCTGCGCGCAGCGCATCATCACGGTGGAAGACCGGCACGTCTGGGTGCACGGCGGCGGCTTCGCCAGTTACGCGCAGGCCCGCCGGGATCGTAATGACCGGCTGGATGAGCTGCGTCGGCGCTGGGACGAGGAGCACGAGAAGCTCCGGCAGCTGATGCTGATGTACAAGCAGAAGGCGTCCTACAACGATGCCATGGCATCCCGCTATCAGGCCGCCGTCACGCGGCTGCGGAAGTTCGAGGAGGAGGGGCCGCCCGAGCTGGCGCCGAAGGAGCAGAACGTCCGCATGCGGCTGCGCGGCGGCCGCACCGGCAAGCGCGCGGTGATCTGCGAGCAACTGGAGCTCACCGGCCTGATGCGGCCGTTCGACCTGGAAGTCTGGTACGGCGAGCGGGTCGCCGTTCTCGGCTCGAATGGCTCGGGCAAGTCCCATTTCCTGCGCCTGCTCGCGGGCGACGAGACCGTCGCCCATGACGGCGGGGCGAGGCTCGGCGCGCGCGTGGTGCCCGGCATCTTCGCCCAGACTCATGCCCGGCCCGACCTGGCCGGCCGGACGCCGCTGGACATCCTGATGGCTGAGCACGCGCTGCTCATCAACGAGGCCATGGCCGCCTTGTCGCGCTACGAGCTGACCAGGTGCGCGCGCCAGCCGTTTGGCACCCTGTCCGGCGGCCAGCAGGCGCGGCTGCAGATCCTGCTGCTGGAGCTGGCGGGCTCGACGCTCCTGCTGCTGGACGAGCCGACCGACAACCTCGATCTGGCCAGCGCCGAGGCGCTGCAGGAGGGCCTGGAGCAGTTCGCGGGAACGGTGGTCGCGGTGACCCATGATCGCTGGTTTGCCAGGGCTTTTGACCGTTTCCTGGTATTTGGCGGCGACGGCCAGGTCTATGAGTCAGCCGGGCCGGTCTTCGACGAGACTCGCGTAGACCGGCCGCGCTGAGTCAGGCTTGCTAGGCTGCTGAGGTCTTTTAGGGGGCTGCAGGCGTGACTGCCGGCGTTCCCGGATGCCGGAGCCGGAAGGATCAAGCACTGTGGTGAAGAAGCTGCTCGTTCTCGCTGTTCTCGGACTCAGCGCATTCGCCGTGTGGCGGAAGGTCCAGGCGGACCGGGCTGAGCTTGACCTGTGGACCGAGGCGACGACGGCCGACGACTAACCGCCGGCCGGTCCTGCCGATGACGGGCGAGAAGGACAAGCCGGATATCACGCTGGCGTGCTGCGGCCTGGTCGGGAGCGTCGTCGCCGACGGCGGGCTGATCGAGCGCTCGTTTGCGGAGGCGATCGCAACCCAGGGCGTTGTCAGCGGTACCAGCGCGTTCGCGCGCCGGATGGCGCAGGTCCATCAGGCTCGCGGTCACGCGCCCGGCGACGTGCTCCGCGCTCTTTTCCCTGACAACGACGCGCGCGCGCAGGCAGCGCTGCTGGCCTTCGACCGGGCCTTAGCTGACGCGCTCGGCCGGGTCGTGATTGAGCCTCTGCCGGGCACGGTTCCGGCGCTCGACGAGATCCGCGGCTCCGGCCGCCAGGTCTGCCTGCTGACCAGCCTGCCCCGGCGGGCTCTGGATCTGATCCTGGACGCGGCCGGGCTGCGGCGGCACATCGACCTCGCGCTCAGCGCAGCTGATGTCGCCCGCGGTTTCCCCGCGCCTGATCTGGTGCTGACGGCCCTGATGCGGACCGGTACCGGCGCGGTCGGCAGCGTGGCCGTCATCCACAGCACCAGCGCGGGCGTGGAGTCCGGCGGGCGCGCTGGCGCCGGGCTGGTGGCCGGCGTGCCGACCGGGCCGCACGCGGCCGCGCGCCTTCGCGCCGCCGGGGCGACCAGGATTCTGGACAGCATCGCTGATCTGCCGGCAGTGCTGGAGTCGGTGACCGGGCCGCGTCCGGCCCGGCCGGCCGCGAGCCTGACCGGCGTCAGCCTGCCCGCTCAGGGGGCCGGCAGGCCCGCGTGAGCACGGCGGGCCAGCTCGCGGAGCGGCACCTCGAAGCCCTCGCCGATGGTCGGGAAGGCGTGGACGACATCGGCAAGCACCGCCAGCGGCACCTGGCCGCGAATGGCGACTGTCGCCTCAGCGATCCAGCTGTCGGCTCCGGGCCCGAGGGCTGAGGCTCCGACGAGGGCGTTCCGGTCCCGGTCGGCCACCAGCACCAGGACGCCGGCCGCGGCGCTGTCCGTCGCCGCGCGTGCCTGGTCAGCCAGGTTCGCGGTGGCCACGATGACATCCCGGCCAGCTGCCCGCGCGCGGGCGGCGGTCAGCCCCACGCTGGCCATGGCCGGCTCGGTATAGATCACTCGCGGGATCGCGGTGTAGTCAGCGGTCAGCTGCCCGCCGAGCACATTGCCGGTGACCACCCGGGCCTGATAGTTCGCCCCGTGAGTGTAGGGCGCCAGTCCGGTCACGTCGCCGGCCGCCCACACGTGGTCCTGGCCCGTCACGCGGCACTGGCCGTCGACGCTCAGGGCACCGCTGTCCAGCGGGGTGATACCGATTGCATCCAGTCCGAGACCTGCTGTGGCGGGAGTGCGGCCGGTGGCCAGGATCAGCCGGCTGGCGTCCAGAGCCGAGCCGTCGCCGAGCCGGACCCGGACGCCGGCGGTCACTGGCTCGGCTTCGGTGACCTGCGCGCCCGTCAGGAGACGGACGCCGTCCGCGGCCAGGATCCGCGCCAGCCCGGCGGCGATCTCGGGCTCCTCGTGTGCCGCGAGCTGGGGCGCGGGCTCGACCAGCGTGACCGCGACGCCGAATGCCGCATACGACTGCGCGAGCTCGCAGCCGACCGGGCCGCCGCCGAGAATGAGCACGGAGTCCGGGTAGCCGGTTGCGGACAGGGCCTGGTCGCTGGTCCAGACGGGTACCCGGCCGAGCCCGCCGAGCCGCGGAACTGACGGCACTGAGCCGGTCGCCACGACCAGCTCGCCGTAGCCGATTTCGGTCGTGCCGGCGCTGGCGCGGGGCCCGGCGGAACCGTCGTCCTGGCCGCTGACGACGATGACGCCAGGCCCCGCGACGGTGCCGCGGCCGCGCAGCAGTCGCACGCCGCGGGCCAGGACGCTCGCGGCCTTGGCCGAGTCGTCCCGGTAGGCACTGAGCCGGTCCCGCCTGCGGCCGGCCGCCGCGAACGCGAGCCGGTCGTCGTCCAGCAGTGCAGGCGCGGACGCGCCGCCCAGCCCGGGGAGCCGCCGCGCCTGCTGCCGGGCGTGCGCGCTCGCGAGCATGGCCTTGCTCGGGATGCAGGCCGTGAACGGGCATTCGCCGCCGACGCGGAGCTGCTCGATCAGCGCCACCGAGCGGCCTTTGTCCGCGAGGCCGCCTGCCACCCACTCGCCTGCCGAGCCGCCGCCGATCACCACGACGTCAAAGGAGAGCATCCGCCGAACGTAGCCCATAGCAGGCGCCTGCGGCGGCCGGCGGCACCCGGGCAGCCAGGAACCCGCAGCCAGGCCGGCGGCTTGATGACATTGCTCTAAGCAAGTATTGTAATAAGCAATACTTTGGAAGCGCCGCCCTGAGGCGACGCGCATCTCCCGTCGGCGCGGAAGGCGGAACTGAGATGAAGCAGTTTAAGTTCAGGGCCCTGATCGTTCTTGATCCGCAGCCGGGCGACGAGGTGGGCCGCGGCTATGAGAGCGGGACTCGCCATCTGATGGTGCACGCCTGGCGGCTGGACGAGCCAGTTCTCGGCAAGTACCTGCCGGCGATGATCCTCTCCGATGGCGATGAACCGATCGAGCCTGGCGCCAGCCGGGTTGCCACCCTGGCGATCACCGACGACGACGCGCTGGCCTACCTCGCCCCTGGCCAGGCCTTCACGCTCTGGGGCAGGGGTTCCGGGCGCGGCATCATTTCCCGGCGCATTTTCACCGACCAGAGCCCGAGCTAGACCGCGGCAGCCCGGATCCCGGTCATCGTGCTGACCTGCCCCGGCGCGCCGCCGGACGGCCGCCGCTTAGCTGGCCGCCGCGCCGTGACCCTGGCCGTCGGCCGGCCGGCCGGCCGCCGGGCGATCGCCGGCGGGCATGTCGGTGAGCACCGGGGCCTGGCCGGTCGCGAGAGCCGCGGCGTACCAGGCTTCGGCAGCCGCAATCGCCCGCGCGGTGCGGCAGATCAGCCGCCACGCGGCGGCCAGCATCCTGCAGAACAGGGTCACCGCAAAACTCAGCGGGCCGCCCCCGCGCGGGGCCAGCCGCTCGTGCCGTGGCATCCGCTCGGTCCCGAAGACCTGATCGAAGAAGCGGGCCAGCTCTGACAACCCGGGGTCGTCGGCGAGGAGGCCAGTCTCCACGTGGCGGAGGACCGCTTGCTCCTGAATCGTGAGACTCATCGCCATGCACCTTCTCAGTCCGGTAACTGACACCGGCGCTGTCACCGCGGCCAGCGCCGTGATGTGTCCGCTACCCACATAGTATTGCCCTATGCAACACTCGGACAGCCCGGCGCCGCGAGCACGAGCATCCGGGCCGGCCCAGGCCGACACGGAGATGTCGCGCATTCTGCTGAGGCCGCTGGCGAGCCCGCTTCCGCTCGGGATGCTGGCACTCGCCGTCGGGACCTTCGCGGTGGCAGGGCTGCAGTTGTCCTGGATTCCGGCCTCGCAGGCTCGCGTCACCGGGCTGCTCGTCCTCGTCTTCGTTGTCCCGCTGCAGGCGCTGAGCAGCATTTTCGGATTCCTGGCGAGGGATCCGGCAGCGAGCACGGGGATGGCGCTGCAAGGCGCCGGCTGGTTCGCGGTCGGCATCGCGACCTACACCGGCCGGCCGGGCCACGTGATTCCCGCGCTCGGGCTGGTGCTGCTGGGGGATGCGACGGTGCTGCTCGTCCCGGTGATCGTGGCCGCGGACAGCAAGGTGCTGGCGAGTGTGGTCATGGGCTTGACGTCCGTGCGGTTCGCCCTCACCGGAATATACGAATTGTCAGCAAATCCGGGGTGTCAGGCGGCCGCGGCGGTTACCGGCCTGGCCCTCGCCGGTGTCGCTTTCTACGCCGGCCTGGCGTTCGAGCTTGAAGACAGCCGCAAGCGCACCGTGCTGCCCACACTGCGCCGGCGCCAGGGCGAGACAGCAATGTCGGGCGACATGCTGGACGAAGTCCGTGGCGTCGAGCACGAGGCCGGGGTGCGGCGGAAGCTCTAGCACGCGTTGCCGGCGCCGGCTCTGGCAGCGCCGGCCGGACGCTGCGCGGCGGCTGATCACGCGTTCACTAGACTGGCGGGAGGTGGTTCACGGCGCTTCGATGGCGCAGAAACCGGAAGGCATCGTGACCGATCGGGCAACGGAAGCAGTTGAGGTCCTCCAGGAAGCAACGCGGCTCCTGGCCGGCGTCGCCCTGCGAAGCCTGGACGTGCTGGGCGGCGTCGTGACTCTCCCCCAGTACCGGGTGCTGGCAGTGCTGGCGGATCTGGGCGAAGTGCGCTCGGCCCGGGTCGCTGACGCGCTCGGACTCGAACCGTCGACAGTGACCCGGCTAGTCGACCGCCTCGTCGCGGCAGGCCATGTCGTCAGAGAGATTGACCCGACGAATCGCAGCGCCGTGTCCCTGCTGCTCACCAGCAGCGGTCACGACCTCGTGACGCAGGTGGTGACGTGGCGGCAGGCTGAGCTTGAACGCCTCCTCCGGTGTCTCGCGCCCGCTGACCGCGACGCGCTCACCCGGAGCCTGGGAGAGCTCGTCGCCGTTGCCGGCGAGGGTTACGGAGCCACGTCAGTCCACCGCCTGCCGCTCTGACTCGCTGACCGGCGCTTACGCTAGCTGGCCGGCGTTCCGCGGCCAGGCTGAAACCGCTGAACAGATCGGCCGCCGGCCAGGGCAGACCGAGTCAGCTCGTTCTCGGCATCGAAGCGAGCGCGCGTACCACGTATAGACGGTGACTGGCGGGTGCTGGAAGTGGGCGACGGCCGCCGTCGCTGCCGTCACGGCCGCCCAGATCCTTTGCCGCCAGTCGAGCTGGCTTTCACTAAGCAGGCGCGTCGGCCAGGAGGCCCGCTGCCAGAGCTGCGTCCAGCAGACGCTTGTCGTAGGTAACGAACGAAGTCAGCGCTTGGCGGGTGCGCAGAGCCGTGCCGAGATGGATGGCATCCAGGCTACGCACTGTAGCGGGTCGCACGGCCTGGGCCAGGATCCGGACGGGCCGGTCCAGGCTGATCAGGTCGATCTGGTCCAGAACAGCCGGGAGCCTCGCCGCCGCCTCAGGCGCGTACCTAGCCAGCGCACGGAATGACTCGATCTCCGTCAACACGGAACTGATCCAGCCCGTCTCAGCGCGCTCGTCAAGCCAGTCTCGCAGCGCCACCGACTCCGCCTCGGCGTGGACGAGCTTGACGACGGCCGCCGAGTCCAGGTAAATCATCAGCGCTCGCCCGAGCGGTCCCGGGCCAGTTCGTCGGCCACGTTGACTCCGTCCGATTCTCCAAGGTCTATCCGCAGGATCTCCCGCCGCATCTGAGCGGCCCGCTCGCGGCGGCTGGCCGCCTCTAGCACGGCCTGGCGGATGGCAGCGGACCGCGAGATGCCGCCGCGGGTCAGTACGTCGAGGGCGTGGTCAGTCTCGTCGTCGGTGCGGATGGTGATTGTGTCAGCCATAGCTAGATTGTAAGACAGCATGTCTTACAGGTCAAGCGTCGCGAACGGTCTCGTAGCGACACCTGGACGTCATCGCGGAACAGCGAGAATCCCGTCGGCCCGGTGTCCGGCTAGCCGCAGCCAAGGTAACTCGCTGCTGCCGGTCAAGACGCCCGTCGGCGAACTGGGTCTCAGCCTCCAGAGCAACCGGCACCTTGAAAACCGACGCGGAGACAGCCGGCCGCCCGCCGTCGATGGCGATCTCGTCCGCGCCATCGACCGACTGAACACACAGCTGGCCTGTGCGGCGTCACCGCCGAATCGCACCTCGAGAAGCCAGCGGTGCCACCGGTCAGGTCGACATCTCATGCCGCCATTCTGCTCGCTACGGGCCGACCATCGCCGCCTACCGGAACATCGCTGCCGAGCCGGCCCGCACCGCCGCGCTCGACCAGGAACTCGCCGACCTCGCCCGCCGCCACGATCACGGCACCGGAACCACCATCATGGACTGGGAATATCTGCTCCTTACCGGGCGGAAGCAGCCCTGAACGGCGCACGGTAAAGGCCAGGATTCCAGTCCGGCGTCTTCCTGATAGGCCGCCCATCCCTGGCGCTGCAGTCACGAGCTGGACAATCGGGCGCGAGGAAGGCGGCTCGCGTGGCATCTTGCCAGTTCGGTATTGCCGCTTGATCAGCCAGTCCTGTGGCGGGGTGGCCCGGCTGCGCCGCTGGCGGGCCTCCCAAGGCAGAGCCCGCGACGCTGGCGCCGAGGCTCACTGGGCGCGATAACATCTGGCAAGCAGGAGGTCTTTCGCCGACGCAGCTGCCCGGCCGCGTCACAATCGCCGATCTCGGCTGGGTGCCCAGCGGGATTTGCGCTGAAGGCCTTCTGACCTGCGGTTTCCTGGGGCTATAGCTCAGCTGGAAGAGCACCTGCTTTGCAAGCATTCACCGTTAACCGGCGCAGCCGACAGACATCTGACCAGGTCAGACGCTTGCGGCGCTCACCGATAGCTGAAAAAGCAGATGGTTAAAGAAATCAGGCTGCGCTGTCCGCGGGACGACAGCCCGGCGCTCAATCGTCTCACCGTGTACATAAGTGACGCTACTGGCCCGCCAGCAAGCGCCGGGGCATACCGCCGCAGCCCTCGTCCGAATTCCCAGGCTAATAGTGCGCGTTCGATTCTCGTCACCCGCTCTATGCACAGCCCTGGGTGGTACTGGCGCGCGCCACTCAACCGTCGGAGTCGGCGACCAACTGCGAATGAATCGTGGACACCTGGTCAGCCAGACGGGGCACGTCGACGACTGCCACGTCCCAGAGGATGTCGAGGTCGACTTCAAAATAACCGTGCACAACCCGGTTACGAATCGCCACAATCTGGCGCCACGGAACCTCTGGGTGCTCAGAGGTAAGTTCGTCCGACAAGCCAGAAACTGCTTCGCCGATGACCTGGATCAGGTGCACTACCACGATCTGGATGTCCTCGTCGGCATCAAACGCCTGGCGACCCTTGCTGACCCGCAGCGAGATCCTGTCGGCGGCCTCGATGACGTCGGCTAGTCGCTCGGCGTCACGCCTCACAGAGCGACGGCTTCGCGCAGGATCCGGTCCCGAATTCGGAGCTTCAGACCCTTGGGCGTGGCAACTTGCGTGAAGACGCCGAGCCTGTCCTCGACACCGAGCGCAAACCCCGCCATGTCGACATAGCCGTGGCCTCTGTCGACATCGACAAGCAAATCCAAGTCGCTGTCGCTGGTCGCCTCGCCTCGCGCTACCGATCCGAACACGCGGATGTTGCGGACGCCGAACCGATCGCCCAGCCGGATAATCTCGTCGCGATGGGCGCGAACCTCGCCTAGCGTGACAGCCCGTCGCGGAGTCTCGAGTTTCACCTGCGCCTACCTCCTGAGCTGGTCCCCATCCAGGATACTGCCGAAGTCCGTTGCCAGTCCTGAGCCAGGAGACCGCTCCAAGTGCCCGCCACGCCCGATGGCATGCGCTGGCCAGTGCGCGCCACCATACGAGCTAGGTCAACTTCTAACTCGGAGCTGCGACGAGACGGCAGGGCTGATCAATTGTCTTCGCACCTCCGGCTTGACCGCGGGCGTCGGCCGCGGCGGACACAAGCTGGCGTCGGAGGCATAAAGCATCTGGACAAGATCGACGGGCCATTAGCATCATGACGGGGGCGTTTCTTCAGCCGTTCGAGCGCGTGGGTCACGCAGGTAGGGAGGCGGCCGGACTGGCGTTGCCCGTGACTGGGTGATCGGGCCATGGGTGTGCACACCCGGCGGCGCCGCCTTCGCTGAGGCGCGCATACCGCAGGAGTTCGCGTATTACCCCGGCGTTCCCCATCGCCCACCCGGCGCATGGCTCCAGGTCGCTGGGGGTGGCCCGGTGCTCGTGGTTGGACCACCGGGCACCTGGGTCATCAACGGTGGCGCGTGCCGCGAGGTCGTCGACCAGCACGTTGGAGAAGCCAAGGTGGTCGCCACGCTCGACAATACGGTCGCACGCAAGGGCCAGGACACCTGAATTCCCGCAGCAGCGGGCATTATTGTCCCAGAATCCGGGCCGGACCCGGCGCGGAAGTCCGGACTCGCGGATGGTCCGCCAGCAGCGGTCACCCAGAGCAGTCCAGGCCTCATCTTCGGTTATCCGGGCGAGCAGGCGAAAGACCTGGGCGTCGCCGGCCGGGGCGTTGCACCAGCCGTAGCTGTAGCGCTCGATGAGATCAGGCCGGTGGAGCGGATCGGAGTGCGGGACGAGAAAGCCGTCCGGCCGGCTGTCCGGCTCACCACGTCCGCCGCCCCGGCCAGCGCCATCTCGACCATGTCCGCTCGGCCAGCCGCCTCGCCGACCGAAGCCAGCGCGTACACGATGCCCAGAGTACCGTGCGCGATGTGGTGCGACCGGGCAGGCGACGGCCGTACCGCCCAGTTGACGCCGGCAGTAGTCCGGTCAGCCGTGGCGAGGTACGGGGCCACGGCCGTTACGGCCAGATCCAGATCGCCCGCGTGCAGCGCACCCAGCCCGATCCCGGCATTACCCATGAGCAGCTCGAACATTTCATTCCATCGCTGCCCGTCGAAGCGGCAACGAACCCGGTCTAGCGCGCGGTCCGCAGCGGAGTCCCGGCCAACGGCACGCAACGCGACCGCGACGCCGGCGAGCCCGAAATACAGCGAGCAGCCCTCAAGACCGTCCACCTGTGCGCTCAGGGCATCCGCACCCAGTGCCGCAGCCTGGCGGTATCGGTCATCACCGAAGTGCTGATCTGCCTCGTACAAGGCGAGAACCACACCGGCCAGACCGTGGTACAGGGACAGGTCCCCGGGATCCGCTCCCGTCCCGTGCCCGACCAGCCAGTCGGCCGCGCCGCGGGCCAGACCTGACGCCTGCGCACCCACGCGACAACTGATCGGGCCGACCCATAAACCGAGGCTAGCGCCAGCATCACTCCCGGCAACCGGCGCGGCGGCCCGCCTCGCTTGCCGCGCACCTCATCGCCATGAGGCTGCGATCAGGATTGGCCAGAACTGACCGCAGAGTCACCGGTAGCTGACCACCCAGGCGGGCCACGCCGCCGAACTCGAATCCACCCCGGAGGTCCGGCTGCCAGCTGAAAGCAGGTGCTCTTTCACCGACGCAGCGACTCCGGCAGACCCTCCCGCCTGGGCTGCCAGGCATACGCGCTCGCTGCACGCGGCGAACGCTAGTATGGAGGCCGCTGACGTGCGGTTTTCTGGGGCTATAGCTCAGCTGGAAGAGCACCTGCTTTGCAAGCAGGGGGTCAGGGGTTCGAGTCCCCTTAGCTCCACTTACTTACTTACGTCAAAACACCAGGTCAGAGGCCGGTTCACCGGGTCCGGTAGCTGATCTTCACGAGGCACTTCTCCGCGGCCGTGCCCGTTGCGTGCCCGATTCGGACAGCCGGCGGGCACGCCACAGCGGTTTTCAAACCCGAGGTGGTGTTATCAGTCTCGCGGCATCCCAGCTGCGCGAACGGCCATCATTGTCACGGATTGCGACCAGCGCCGGTGGCACATTAGTGGCACGCCATGGTCAGAGGCCGAGAGCCTGGCTAATGTCGGCTCGTCGGAGCTGTGCGATGCACCAGGCGAAGTGTCCGTCGTCGCCGTCTGGGGTGAAGGCGTTGCTGGTCGCCACAGCGTAGGCGGCCTGGTAGGTCAGGAGCGCCTCGGTGGAGTAGCTGAGCTCGCGGGCGAATCGGGCGGTGAGTTCCTGGGTGATCGATAGCGCATGGGGGCCGTACATGTTCATGACGCTGGCGGTGATTGCTGCGTCCAATCGAGGGTCGCCTGCCGTGGTCAGGAAGCCGAAGTCAAGGACAGCAAGCGGGCGGCTCTGGTCATCTACCAGAATGTTGGGGCCGAACAGATCGCCGTGGATGACGGTATCGGGGCAGGTGCCGAGCAAGGTGAGGCGTTTCTGCAAAGCCGTAAAGCGGTAGTCGAAGTCCGGCAGGTGCTCGCGGATCACCGGCCCGAACCGGGCAACGCGGCGGCCGAGCAAGCTGAGCAGGGCAGACTGGAAGGTGCCCGCGTCGGCCCAGAACGGCAGGTCCTCGTCCAGGACGGCGAGCTGTCGCATGCTGGAGCTAGCCGGGACAGTGGCCAGGGCGCGGAGTACCTCCAGGACGCAATCCATGGCGGACCGACTGATCTCCCGGTCCTCCTCCCCGAGGCGCTGCTGGAGCGGCTCGCCGGGTAGCTTGCGCTCGTACGTCACTGACGCGCCGTCGACTTGCTCGACTTGAAGGATCTCAGGCGTGCCGAATGGCAGGTGTGCCGCGGCGACGTCCGCGTAGAAGGTCTGCATGCGCTCCAGCTCCGCCACTCGCCGCTCACGCCACACCTTGGCGACGAGGCCGTCGCCCAGGTCATAGATGGCGCCTTCGACTCCCGCTGCCAGCGGCTTAGCGTTATGACCCTGGCTGCTGAAGTGATCTAGCCACTGCTGGGTGTGATCGAGTACGAATTCCGGCATTAATGAGTCCCTGGTCACGCGGAGCTGCCACCTGCTCAGTATGGATGATGTTGCTCTGTCCCCGTCCCCTCGCAGGTGCCGAACCCAGGTGAGTGACTGCCCGGTCCAGGGTCGGCAGAGCCGGATCGGCTCCGAGCGCCTCGGATTGTCTTCCGCTTCAGCTCACCCGCCGCAAGGTTGCCGAGAGCGTCGGCGATTTTTCCCGCTGCCGGTCGTCAGAGGGGTGCAGGTAGATCAGCGCGGCGCGCGTGCTGCTGTGGCCCATTCGTGCCATCAGCTCGCGCAGGCTCGCCCCGCAGCGACGCTGATCTCGGGGTGGGAGACCGGCCTGTTGCGGCACCTCGACCGTCAGGGGATGCCGGTGCCGGTGCCGATCCCGACCACCGATGGCCAGTACTTCGGCGGTGGTCTGGTGGTGATGACCTACGTGGAGGGCGGACCGCCCGAGACCGAAGCCGACTGGCGTCGCGTGGCCGGCGCACTCGGCCAGCTGCACCGGTTCACGCGCGGCTGGGCCCCAGCGTCCGGGCTGGCGATCGTCGGCTGACCTTCTGCACGCCGAGACCGGGACTAGGGCCGACCTCGGCGAGATGCCGCCTGAGGGCGTCGCTCGGTGCCGGGCAGCGTGGGCGCGACTCGCCGGTCGCCCGACATGCGTCGTTCACGGCGACCCCAACCCGGGCAACATCCGCATGACCGCGGATCGCGTCGCGATGATCGACTGGGATGAGTCGCACGTGGACGTTCCCGACCTCGACCTGGCACTGCCGCATAACGCCGCCGGTCTCGACGACGACGCGTACGACACCGCCGCGCAAGCGCGAGCCGCATGGGAGGCCGCGGTCTGCTGGGATCCCACCGGGACCGACCAGTTCGCGGTCAAGCGGCTCGCGGAAGTTCGAGTGGTCTGAGCAGCACCGATCGGCGTCCCGCCAGGGACCGCGCACCGCCGGCGGCGGTTAGGCGTCAGACGGCGATACGGCCGCCGTCAACGGGCAGCAGGGCGCCGTGAATGAAACTGGACTGGTCGGTGGCCAGGAAAGTGATAGCAGCTGCAATCTCTTCGGGTCGTCCGGGCCGGCGGCCCGCCTGCCGCTAGCGCATCGAGCGTTTCGCCCATCGGGTCGGTGCCTTCGGTGCGGGTGGGGCCGGGGCTCACTGCGTTGACGCGGACTCCGGCGGGTCCGAACTCGGCGGCCCAGGACTTGGTGAGCAGCACGAGGGCGGCCTTGCTGGAACCGTAGAGGGCACCCTCACCCGATCGCGCATCATCGAAGCTGCCGCCGAACTGGTCTTTGCCCGCGGCGTCGCGCGAACCCGAATCGAAGACGTCCAGCTCCGCTCGGGAGTCAGCGCGTCGCAGATGTATCACTCTTCACCGACAAGGACGACCTGATCCGGGCCGTGATCGCTCACCAGACCGACGGAGTTCTCGCCGCACAGCGACCCGTCCTCGACGAACTCGACAGCTTCGAGGCCCTGGATCGCTGGCGCGACCTGCTCATCGACCTGCAGGAGCAACGCCACTGCGTAGGCGGCTGCCCAATCGGATCTATTGCTGCCGAGCTAGCCGACAACGACCCGCACGCACGAGCGGACCTCGTCGACAGTTTCGAGCGCTGGGAGGCTCCGGTCCGGGCCGGCCTGGCTCGGATGCGCGACCGAGGCGATCTGCGCCCAGACACCGACACCGATGCCCTCGCCCTCGCGCTGCTCGCCGCGCTACAGGGCGGACTTCTCCTCACCCAGACCCGCCGCGACACCACCCCACTGCGGACCGGACTCGGCGCGGTCCTGGCCCACATCCGGACCTACGCAACCGGATAAGGACCGGACGGCCCCTGCGGGCGCGCGCTGAGCCGGGCAGCGGCCGCGGGAGGCCTGAATAACCACTCTGGAGATGTCAGTCACCGGCGACAGCACCCGCGCGGCACCGGGCCGGAGCTGCCGGGCCACGTGCCCTGGTCCAGGCGGCCAGTCCGGAGGAGTCACATGGCCGACGCGGGCGGTTCGGTCAGTGCGGCGATGCACGCAGTGAGCAGGCGCCGCATCTGATCTTGTTCGCTGGCATCCAGACTGGCCAGCATGTCTTGCTCGACACGGCGAACCGCTGCGCTGGCCATCTGGAGCTGGCGGCGCCCGCGGGCGGTCAGCTCGGTCGGCAGGGCCCTGCCGACGGGTGCCTGTGCCGGGCGGACAACGAGTCCCTGGCGTTCGAGGGCCTGCAGGAGCACATTCATCGACTGCCGGGTGACGAAGGCGCCGCGGGCAAGCTCGGAGTTCGACAGGCCGGGTCGCTGGGCCAGCAGCTCCAGGCAGGAGTAGTGGGTGATCGTCATGCCAAGCGGCCTGAGCACGGCCTCCAGGGCAGAGTGCAAGGCGCTCGCGGCCGCCTTGAGCATGTACCCCAGCGATGTGTCCAGCTCGACTACGGGCTCGCCTTGACTCATGTCAGTAGTCTGACATAGATTGCAGTATGTCAGAAGACTGACATGCGATGAGGAGGTAAGAATCGTGGCCGTTACCGGACCCGACTTCATTTCCCTGCAGGTGCGCGATCTGGAGCGTTCCGCCGCTTTCTACGAGCAGTACCTGGGGCTGAAGCGCTCGGACGCAGGTCCGCCGCACGCCGTCGTGTTCGACACCAAGCCGATCGCGTTCGCCGTCCGCGACGTCGTCGCGGGCGTTGACCTGGACGCGATCGCGCAGCCGGGCCAGGGGATGGCGCTGTGGCTGCACGCCCCCGACGCCCAGGACATCCACGACGCCCTCGCCGCCGCCGGCACGACAATCGTCTCAGCGCCCGTCGACGGGCCGTTCGGCCGCACTTTCACGTTCGCGGACCCCGACGGCTATCAGGTGACCGTCCACGACCGCGGCTGAGCCGGGCGTCCAGGTCTCCGGCGCGACCGCGCTCTGAGCGGGCAGGTCACAGCGGCAGGCGGGCCGTCTCCCGAGCAGCGGGGAGCGACTGCGCGAGAATTGCCGGATGACCTCCGTGCGGCCCAGCGACCCAGCCAAGACCGCCCGTCACGGCAACGGTCCCGCGGGTTCGCACGCTTCCGCGCGCCGGTGCCTAACGGAGCAAGACGGGGTGACCGGATGCCGACAGCGCGAGCCCGAGGAGGAACAGCGCGATCAGGAGAGCCGCCACGAGCAGCCTGGTAGCTGGCCGCGCATGCCATTTCTGCTGGTGCGGATGCTGGTGCGGCTTGTTACTCATCGTGATCCCCTGATGGAGCGACAGCGCTCCAACCGTAAATGAATTAGCCCCCTGCCCGCCAGCAGAGGGGCGGCCAGGCTGCCGATGGAGGCGGCTGACTGTCAGAGGCAGCCGGGATACTGGTGCGCATGTCAGATTCGATCAAGTTCGGCTCGGTCGCACTCGAATGCCCGGACGCAAGGAAGCTGGCCGCGTTCTATGCGGAGATCACCGGCGGCACAGTCACCTCCGCCGACGCGGACTGGGCAACGGTCAAGTGCCCGGGAGGAGACATCGACTTCCAGACCGCACCCGGCTATCGGCCGCCTGCGTGGCCGGACGCGGCATCGTCCATGCAGATGCACCTGGACTTCCTTGTCGACGACCCGGACGCGGCCGAAGCGCGGGTGCTGGCGGCAGGTGCGCTGAAGTTCGACTTCCAGCCCGGCGACCACTTCCGGGTCTACGCCGACCCGGCTGGTCACCCTTTCTGCCTGTGCATCCAAGGCGGCCTGAGCCAGGCCTGAAGGCTGCTTCAGCTGGACCAAGGCAACGGCGCGAATCGCGCGTGGTCGCCGGAAAGGCCGGCAGCGAGCTGGCATTTTCAGTCCTGGTAGTACTCCATCCCCAGGTGGGTGACCTGCTCTTCACCCATCAGCCAGCGAAGTGTGTTCTTCAGCTTGGTCTGCTGGATGAACAGGTCATGTTCGGGATAGACGCTCGGAGCGTGCTGCGGGCTCTTGAAGTAGAACGAGAGCCACTCCTGCACGCCGCTGAGCCCTGCTCGCTGGGCCAGATCCGTGAAGAGCACCAGGTCAAGCACCAGCGGTGCCGCCAGGATCGAGTCCCGGCAGAGGAAGTCGACCTTGATCTGCATCGGGTAGCCGAGCCAGCCGAAGATGTCGATGTTGTCCCAGCCCTCCTTGCTGTCGCCGCGGGGCGGGTAGTAGTTGATGCGCACCTTGTGGTGGACGTCGCCGTAGAGCCGGGGGTAGACACTGGGCTGCAGGATGTGCTCAAGCACGCCGAGCTTGCTCTCCTCCTTCGTGCGGAAGCTGTCGGGGTCGTCCAGCACCTCGCCGTCGCGGTTTCCGAGGATGTTGGTTGAGTACCAGCCCTGGAGGCCCAGCATGCGGGCTTTCAGCATGGGCGCCAGCACGGTTTTCAGAAGCGTCTGCCCTGACTTGAAGTCCTTGCCGCCAATGGGCACGACAGCGCTCCGGGCGAGCTCGACCATCGCCGGCACATCGACGGTGAGGTTAGGCGCCCCGTTGATGAAGGGCACGCCCTCCTTGAGAGCCGCGTACGCATAGATCATCGAGGGCGGGATGCTCGTGTCGTTCGCATCCATCGCGGCTTCGAATGCCTCCAGGTCCTGGTGGGCCGGACCGGGCTCCAGAAAGATCTCGGTGGACGCGCACCAGATCACTACCATCCGGTCGCAGGAGCTCGCCGTCTTGAAATCGCGGATGTCCTTGCGGACGGCCTCGGCGAGGTCTCGCTTGCTCGCTGCGGACTTGACATTGGCGCCATCAAGTCGCCGGACGTAGTTCCGGTCGAAGACGGCCGGCATGGGCTCGATCTCCTTCAGCTCAGCGGCGATCGGCTCGAGATGGGTGAACCGGTCGAGCACCCCGCACTTCACCGCGGCTTCGTAAGCCGTGTCCGAGATCGGATCCCAGGCGCCGAATACCAGCTGGCCGAGGCCGGCCAGGGGCACGAAGTCGCGGATAAGCGGCACTCGGTTCTCGGTTCGTCTGCCGAGACGAATAGTGCCCAGCTGGCTGAGCGAGCCGACGGGCTCAGCCAGACCGCGCCTGATCAGCTCAACGCCCGCGATAACGGTCGACGCCACTGCGCCGAGCCCTACTGTCAGAACGCCCAGTCGGCCAGCGGCGGGCTCGATGTGGTGCTGGATTGTCTCCACGAAATCTCTCGCCTCCAGGATGACGCGGCGCTGACGCGGCAGCGCCAGCGTTCAATCTGAGCCTGCGGACCGGCACCGGTGGTCAGGATCCGTGGACGGACCGGATCTCGCCGCCGAGGGCAGCGAGCCTCCGCAGGGTGTAGGAGGCCGCGTCGAATGCTGTACAGCCGTGGTAGATACGGCCGTGGTCATCGAACAGCTGGCCGATGAACTCGCGTTCCCCGGCCTCGGCAGGAGTCCACCGGTCCCAGAGCACGTGCTGCACGGCCTGCACGACGTCGGTGGCCGCGTCCCGGAAGATGATTTCGTAGCCCTGGTCGCGAAGCGCGCCGATCAGGTGCGCCGCCGCCTTGGCCTGCATGCCGTCTGCGAGCCGCCCGTCCTCGTACCTGATGCCGGGGAAGTCGATCGGCGCGGAGGCGAAGTCATCGGGGCGCATGAATCTGAAGACGAACGTCCGGCGCAGCGTCTCCTCAACGTGCTCGGCCAGCATCGCGCGCCTGCCCTGTCCGGGGCGCCGGCTTTCCCAGACACGGATCTCCTCGGCCCGGTCGGGGTCCCAGCCCGCCATGCCGCCGACAACGACATCCGGTTCAGGGAATTCCGGGTACCGCAGCCGCCACATGCTGACCGTCTTCGGCTCGACGCTGAACATCGCCGCGATGTCGGCCACGCTGAGCATCTCTTTCACCATTGCTCCGCCCTCAGCTCCCAGGTTCGTAGAACCTCATCTACAAAGTAACGTGCGAGCTCGGTTTGTCAACCATGGTCTACAAACTGATGCAGCCCGGCGGCCCGGAGCCCGTGAGCTGAGGAGGTCCTGCTCCCGGGCGCTTTCGCCGCCCGGATGGCACCGCCGCGCAGACGCCGGCCGGGGGGTTGACGGCCGCAGGCGTGCTGATCTAGTGTCTTAGACACCTAAGATACCGAAGGGGCGGGACGGTGATTCGTTTCCGGGTGGATGCGCGGTTGCCGGCGCCCCCGTACCTGCAGCTGGTGCAGCAGGTACGCCAGGCGCTCCGGATGGGCGTGCTCGAGGTCGGCGATCAGCTCCCGTCGGTCCGTGAGGTTGTCGCCGCCACCGCGATTAATCCCAACACGGTGCTCAAGGCGTACCGCGACCTCGAACGCGAGGGCCTGGTGGCCGCCGCGCCCGGCCGCGGCACCTTCGTGACCAGGCGACCGGACGGCCCGCCGCCCGGCACTCACGCGCGGCTCGGTCACAGCCTGGCTCGCTGGGTGCGCGAGGCGCGCGCCGCCGGACTTGACGACGAGTCCATCGAGTCGCTGCTGCGCGTCACGCTGCGCGCGGCAGAGGAGGAGGCGACCGCATGACCCCCGCCGTCGAGACTCGCGGGCTGACCAAGCGGTACCGCCGCGTCACCGCGTTGTCCGATTGCTCGGTCGCCGTCCCCGAGGGCCGGATCTCCGCCCTCGTCGGATCGAACGGCGCGGGCAAGACGACCTTGCTGCGGCTGCTGGCGGGGCTGGCGCGCCCGACCAGCGGCCAGGCCGCCATCCTGGGCGGCGCGCCGCGCCAGGATCCGGCGTTCCTGGCGGAGATCGGATTCCTGGCCCAGGAGATCCCGCTGTACCGGCGGCTGACCGCCGAGGACCACATCCGGGTCGGCGCGCACATGAACCCCAGGTGGGACAGCGAATCGGTCCGGGACCGGCTGCACGGGCTGAACATCCCGCTGAACGCAGCCGTGGGCACGCTGTCCGGGGGCCAGCGCGCACAGGTAGCCCTCGCGCTCACCCTGGCCAAGCGGCCGAAGGTCCTGCTGCTCGACGAACCTGTCGCGGCCCTGGACCCGCTCGCCCGGCGGCATTTCCTTGGCACGCTCGCCGACGCGGTCGCACGGGGAGGACTGACCGTCATCTTGTCCTCGCATCTGGTCGCGGACATCGAGCGGGTCTGCGATCACCTCATCTTGCTGTCGGCCTCCCGGGTTCAGATCTGCGGCGACATCGACGCGATGCTCGCCGAGCACCGGGTACTCGTCGGCCCGAGGAAGGACACGACGGCGATCGCGCGAGATCACCGGATCGTGCAGACGGACCACACCGCGCGCCAGACCACGATGCTGGTGCGGCTGAACGGCCCGGTCGCGGATCCCGCGTGGGAAGCCGCGGAGGTCAGTCTGGAAGAGCTAGTGCTGGCGTACATGGGTGCTGACGCCGCCCCGGCGGTTGCGGAGCTCAGCACGGCGGGAGGGAAGCGATGACCTGGGTTGTCTGGCGGATGCACCGCACGCCGGTAATCGTCGCCGCCGCGGCGCTGGCCGCACTCGCCGTCCTGCTGCTGATCACCGGCCTGCAGATGGCGGGCCAGTATCACAACGCGCTGGAGGGGTGCGCCGCGACCAAGTCCTGCGGTGACCTCATCAACACGCTGAATCTCGGCAGCAACCCCGCCAACATCATCGTCAGCCTGAGTACCGCCGTTCCCGCTCTGCTCGGGCTGTTCTGGGGCGCGCCGATGGTGGCACGGGAGATCGAGGCCGGTACCAGCCAGTTCGCCTGGGTGCAGAGCGTCACCCGCCTGCGGTGGCTCGCGGTCGAGACCGGCTGGCTGGTCATCGCCGCCGTCGTCTGGGGCGGTGCCGTCGCCGCCCTCGTCACCTGGTGGTCCGGCCCGCAGAACGCGGTCAGCCTGGATCGGTTTAACCCCAACGTGTTTGACGGGCAGGGCATCGTCCCGGTCGCCTACTCGCTCTTCGCGGTGGCGCTCGGGATTACTGCGGGCACGATCGTGCGCCGCCCGCTGCCCGCGCTGGCGATCACGCTCGGTGTCTTCGTCGCGGTGCGCCTCGTGATCGCGGCCCTCCTCCGGCCGCACTACCTGAACGCGCTGACCCTGACGCAGAAGATCGGCGGCACGGTGGTCCCCAAGGGCGCCTACTGGCAGCTCACCACCGGCGTCGTCAACGCCGCCGGGGCCAGCGTGCCGCGGACGGGCCACGGCTTCATCGGGCTGGGCAACGTCTCCCTGCCCGTCTCGGCCGTCCCTGCCGCCTGCCAGCGCTTCATCGGCACCGGGGCGCCTCAGACCATGGTGTCCTGCCTCAACGGGCAGGGACTACGCCAGTACCTGACCTACCAGCCCGCCCGCCACTACTGGCCTTTCCAGTTCATCGAGAGCGGGATCTTCCTCGCACTCGCCGCCGCACTGATCGCGGTCACGTTCGCCATCGTGCGGCGCAGGGACGGCTGAGGAGCGCCCTGCCGTTCAGTGCCCGGCAAGCGCGGGTCGCAGGTGCACATAGACCCAGGCGGGCAGCGTGGTCGGCGTCGCGGTCACGATGCTTCGCTCGTCCTCGGCGACGAAGTCCGCGCGCGTCACGGCCGACATCCCGGCGATGCCCTCGACCTGCTTGTCACCGAGTCCTGCCGAACGCAGCGAACGGCGCAGAGCGTCCTCCGGGATCGTTTCCGCCCGGACCCGGTGACCGGTCGCCTCGCTGATGATCTCGGCGACGCGTGACAGCGTGAGGTCCTCGGGGCCGTGGACGGCCTGGACGTGGCGCCCCGACCAGCCTGCGGACAGCAGCCGGGCGGCAGCGATCTCGCCGATGTCCCGCGGGTCGACCCACGGCTGCGCATAGTCGACGGCCATCGGCGCTGGCAGCACGCCCTCACGGAGCGAGTCCAGGTTCCCGAGCAGGTTGGTGTAGAAATATCCGCAGCGCAGGTGCAGCACCGAAGCCCCGCTGCCGTCGAGGAGTTCCTCGGTCCTGGCCAGCCCGTCGATCTCGCCGGCTCCCGAGCGCTTCTCCGCGCCGATGCTGCTGAGGAACACCGTACGGCCGATACCGTTCTCGGCCACGGCGCGGGCCGCGATGGCACCCAGCCGGGCATACCAGGCGACCGGATCAGCGTCGGGATCGGCTGTCGGCGGGGCTATCCAGAGCAGCGCGCCGGCATCTCGCGTCGCGCGTACGACGCCGTCAGCGTCGCTCAGGTCAGCTTCGATAACGTCGGCGTGCTCGCTCGTGGCCCGGTCGAGCCGGGCCGGATGACGGGCAAGCAGCGTGGGCCGCACGCCCGCCTGGATGAGCAGCCGCGCGACTCGAGATCCGACATGGCCCGCGGGCGTGGTGACGGCGATCTTCACTCAGCGTGCCTATCACCTGGTGCCGACACTTTCGCCGCGGGCCCGGATCACCGGAGCCGAGCTGCTGCGCGCCTCTCGTGAGGAGAGGATCCGAGCGGGCTGACCCACAGCAGGAACGCTACGGCGCCGCCGACCAGCAGCATGAGCAAGATGGCGGGTAGCCAGTAATACGAGCCGTGCGCCGGGAACACCGCGTGCAGCCCTGGATAGACGGCCGGGATCCGGGCGGCCGGCGGAGTGCCTGCCGGCAGGCTCCCGTCATACCTGACGCCCGGCACCACCTGATGTCCGCGGGTGGACACGAACGTGCCCGTCCAGCTGCAGCCAAGGCGCCGCAGGCACTGCTGAGTGGCGCCGGTGAACCAGCCAGGAGTGCCATGGCCCCGCGCCGCAGAAATCGCCGGGCCGATGGCGAACGCCATGGCGACGATGGCCATGGCGGCCAGCGCGCCGCCCAGGACAATCCCGTCGTGACTGAGCCGCAGGTGGCGCCGTTGCCGGGCCGCCGCACGGTCCCGGCTCAGGCGTCGCCCGGCCCGCCGCTCGGCGTTCGTGAGGCCAGCGGCCGCGGGGCCGGGATGAGCCGATGCCGGGCGGGGGCCTGCCGGGCCCGGCCGGACCGTCGCCGCTTGCTGCGCTGCTGGGGCAACGTCTGTCTCCTCGATCAAGCTGGCACCACGGTATCCGGCTGACGCTGGCCTGAGCACCAGGTACAGATCACCCCGCGGGCGGCAGCGTGCCGCTGCCGGCGCAGCCAGGATCGGGTGACGCGGAGGCTCAGGCCGGGCCGAGCAGATCCCACCGGTTGCCCGCGATGTCGAGGAACACGGCAACGCGCCCGTAAGGCTCCGCGCGCGGGCTCACAACGAATTCCACGCCCGCCGCTGTCATGCGCTGGTAAGCAGCGTCGAAGTCGCCCACCCGGAGGAAGAAGCCGACGCGCCCCGCGACCTGATTCCCGACGACGTGGGCCTGCCGCGGCCCGTCCGCGCGGGCCAGCAGGATGCCCGTCTGCCCGCCGGGCGGCCGGACGACGACCCATCGTTTCGGCCGGCCGTCGTTGGTCTGGGACGGCGAATCCTCCATCAGGTCGAAGCCGAGGATCCCGGTGGAGCACGGCGGGGTGCTGCTGCTCGTCACGCCACCCGGCGCGTTCGCCCGCGTCGTGCCATTCCTGATCACGGCAGGCTCGCTGGCGTTGATCGCCAAGCCTTGGCTGCGTGGACTGCGCTCCGCCACCGCCGCGCCGCTCGGCCGCCGGCGCGAGGCGGTGCTGGTCGTGACGCTGGGGCTGCTCGCCGTCTACGGGGGCGCTATTTCGGCGCCGGATCGGGCGTGATGACGCTCGCGCTGCTGCTGGTGTTGGTCGAGCGTGACCTTCCGACCGCCAACGCACTCAAGAACATGACCAACGGCGCCATCACGCTGCCCGCCGGCATCCTGCTCGCCTTCCTCGGCCCGGTGCACTGGGCCGCCGCCGCCCGCTGGCGGCCGGAGCGCTGGTCGGCTCGCGCATCGGCCCGGCGGTCACACGGGCCCTGCCCGCGTCGTGACGCGCTGGGCGGTGGCTCTCCTGGGCCTGGGCCTGGCCGCCTGGCTGTGGGCGAAGCCCAGCGCCTAGCGCTCACCGAACCGCGCCAGGGCGAGCCGCGCCAGCAGTGCGAAGCCGAGCGCCAGCAGCGCCAGATGCAGCAGGGGCAGGCCGATCGCCGGCCGGCTGCCGGTGAAGGCGTTGGAGACCGCCTCCAGTGACGCGCGGAACGGGAAGACGAAAGAGATCGCGCTGAGCAGGGACTGCAGCGCCGAGGGACACGGCGCTGCTCGGGACCAGCGCCATGAAGGCGACCGGGAGCGAGATCAGGAAGGCCAGCAGCGACGCGACGCTGACGTCCCGCGCGAGCGCTCCCACCGCCGTGCCGAGGGCGGCAAAGGCGACCCCGCCGAACGCGAGGGCGATGACCCAGAGCTCCAACCGGCCCCAGGCGAGCGGCACGAAGATCGAGATCAGCGCCGACATCACCAGCGTCATCACCAGCGCGCAGGCCGTCGCCAGGACGACCTTCTCCACCAGCAGCGCCGCCGGCGCCACGAGACCGCGGACCAGCCGGCGGTAGGCGTTCTCGGCGCGCTCGAGGGCGAGCATCCCCGCCGCCAGCAGCAGCGTCACGAACATCAGCAGCACGACCGCGGCGATGGCGACCGCGTAGGACGACGCCGGCGTGGTCGCGCCGCTGACCTGCGACTCCTGAACCGTGAGCGGCGTGGTGACGCCGCCGATGTCCGGTCCGGCCAGCGCCAGCCCGTCGATGGCCAGGTTGGCGAAGTCGGCCACCTGGCGCAGGGCCGGACGTTGCCTGGAGCCGGCCGGCAGCGCCGCGATCGTCGCCTCGACGATCGCGCGGACCCCGCGCAGTCCGAGCAGGTGGATCGTGTGCCCGAGGAAGCCGACGCTGCCGCCGCTGAGCAGCTTCTGCAGGTCGACGATCACGAGCTTCAGCAACTGCCGGCTGACGGCCGCTTGCACGTCGTCCACACGAGCCTGGATCGCCTGCTGGGCCAGGTCCCGCTCCAGGGGATTGCGACTGTTGAGCACTATCCGCACCGTCGGGTTGCCGGCGCCGGTCTCGATCAGCTGCTGAATCTGCCGGTCGATATCGGCCGGGATGATCAGCGCCGCCAGCGCACGTCCGTCGCGCACATCTGCGACGGCCTGCCGGGGCGAGCCGGCCGGGAGCGGCTCGATCGAGCGATTCAGCTCCCCGGCGTACTTGGCCAGGCTCACCCGCTGCGAGCCGAAGGCGATCTTCCCGTGACCCGTCGGCACACCGCTGTAAACGGCCACCCGCGGCCGCCCCGGCGGACTCGAGATGGCAAAGCCGATCAGCAGCGCGATCACGATCGGGTAGATCACCAGCGTGCCGAGCAGGACCGGCGACCGCTGCAGGATGCGCAGGTCCTTGGCCAGCATCCAGCGCATCGCCTCAGTAGCCCAATCCATCGCCTCGG
>CAWFUM010000018.1:0-119045 GCA_963818995.1 uncultured Actinomycetota bacterium
ACAGTCCCGCCGGGTAGGACGGCCGGGCGGCGTCGTACTCGGCGGCAGCCGAGTCGAAGACAGATCGGGCGGCGGCATCGCTTGGGGGCATGATCCCATCCTGCCCGGCCCGGCGAGGACGGCCGTGAACGGGTAGGCCGTCGCCGGTGCACCGGGCGACGGCCTACCCGGCGTGCCCGTAGACGGGCACGAGCACAGCCTTGGCGATCGTGGCGAAGGTCAGGTTGAAGCTGGCCACGGCCGGGGACACGTCCGAGTCGACGGCGAGATGATCGGTGTTCAGCGCGTAGACCGTGAAGACGTACCGGTGCGGCTCACCGGGCGGCGGGGCCGCGCCGCCGAAGTCCTTGGTGCCGTAGTCGTTGCGGACCGAGAAAGCGCCGTCCGGCAGGCCCTTGCCGTCGCTGCTGCCCGCGTCCCCAGGCAACTCCGTCACCGAGGCCGGGATGTCGAGCACCAGCCAGTGCCAGAAGCCGGACCCGGTCGGCGCGTCCGGGTCGTAGCAGGTCACCGCGAAGCTCTTGGTCTCTGGCGGGAACCCGTGCCAGCGCAGCGACGGCGAGATGTTCTCGCCGCTCATGCCGAAGCTGTTGTAGACCTGGGACTCGGACATCTGCTGGCCGTCGGCGACGTCGTCGCTCTCGACGGTGAACGAAGGCACCTGCGGCAGCAGGTCATGCGGAAGCGGAGCACGATCAGTCATCGGTATCCCTCCAGGGAACGGGCCCGGCGTAGCGAGGTCCACGCTACTGAAACCGCTGCGGGCCGGTCACGCCAGCGGGCAGATAGCGGTTAACGTGAGGAAGCAAGATCAGCGCCCGGCTCTCGGGCGGCCCGGGACGGGAAGGGTCAGGCAGGCAGTGAAGGTCGCGCGCGGACCCGCCGCATGGGCGAGGCGGGCTTTCCTGGCGGCCGTCCTGATAGCCGCTGCCGTCATTCCCGGCCGGGCCAGCAGCCAGCAGTCACAGCACTGCACCGGCGTGCGGTGCACGACGGCGGGCTCGATCCTGTGGACCCGCTCGCTGGCGGGCTCCTGGCTGGCCCAGCCGGGCGTGCCCGGCACGGTTCCGAGCCAGGCCGCGGCCTACGCCTCGGCCGGCGGCGGCCTTGCGGTCGTCGGGACGGGAACCAGCGTGACGGCCTTTGCCGAGAGCACCGGCAAGCAGGAGTGGCAGGTGTCGCTCACTGGCTTCCCGGCCGGGTCGGCGATCGTCGGCGTGCGCGCCTTCGCCGGAGTCGTCGCGGCCGGCGTCGGGCCGCCGGCTGGCCAGGCTGCCGCGCGCCGGGAGGTGATTCTCTCGGCCGCCACCGGAGCCCAGCTGCGGACCTACCCGGCCGCCCTCTACGGCGGGGCGGTGGCAGCCGCCAGAGGCGGCACGGTCATCGTGGGCAACCGCGCCGTCACCGACTATGCCAACCGGACCGGCCGGGTGATCTGGAGCCGTAGCACCGGAACGGCGGGGCAGACCTGGCGGGTCTCCGCCGGGGATATCTACGTCACCGAGGGCCCCGGCGGCTTCCTGGCCGGATCCGGCGTGACCGCGGTCCGCGAGATCAGCCTGGCCGACGGGGCGGAGCGGATCATCCGCTCGGCGCACACTGACTTTCCCGGCACCCTGACCGAGGTGAGCGCCGGTGACCTGGTGTTCTCCGGCGCCGACGGGGTCCGGGCCTACAGCGGGACGGGCCGGCTGCTGTGGTCGCGGGCCGCCGGTGACGTGGAGCTAGCCGATAGCGGTCAGCCCGTCGTCTACCTGGCCAGCGGCAGCAGGCTGCTCGGCATCGACGGTGCGACCGGGGAGGTAGTCAGCAGGTCGGCGATCTCGGTGGCCGCGAGCCTGTACTGGGTCGTCAACGGGGTGGCACTCGGCCTTGACCGCGGCGGTCTCGGCGAAGCCTGGGGCTACAACCTCGCGTCGCGTCGCATCGTGTGGTCATCGACGTCGATTCCGTGGCCGCACTTCTTCGTCGACCTGTCCGGCTTCGGCGGCAGCGCCAGCCCGTCAAGCGACGTCGTGCTGATGGCGGCCTGCGGCCAGGTCGGGTCCGCGGCGCGGGCGAACTCCGCGCCCGGCTGCCGCCGGCCGGAACTGGCGGCCGTGCTCATCACGGCCCGGCCGTCGCCGCCGCGAGCTGGGTAACGGACCGCCGGTGCGCTAGTGCCCGTACGTCAGCGGCGGCACGTTGGTCGGTATTTTGCACAGCTTTGTCTGCGTGAGGTAGCGGCCGGAGGCCACGGTCCTGGCCGTGGTGCAGTCGCCGCCGGAGCTGGACCGGACCGCGAACACGATGGACAGCGCCAGGACGGCGACCGCGAGCGGGAAGAACACCAGGCCGGGCTGGCGGGCTATGGCCCGGACGTGCAGGCGCGCCCTGACGGCGGCCAGGGTGAGGCGGAGCCGGGCCAGCAGCAGCAGCGCCCGGTGGCGCACCTGCTCGATCCTGGGCATTTCCTCGCCGGAGGTCAGCCGGGCAAAGATGGCATACAGGGCGGCCAGCTTCGGGTCAGATGCCCGCAGCGCTGCCTCCATGTGATCCAGCACTCTCAGCTGCCGTGTTGGCAAGCCCATCGAACACCCCGATCTGGCCCCGCGAATCCCCCGGTCAGGCTGGCACGTTAGCTGCGGCTTCCCGGCTCGCTGGCCTGCGGGTGACATCTGTCACGGCCACGTCCGGACGGCGGGCACAGGCGCCGGCAGCGCCTCCGCCGTAGCCTCACATCAGAGCTGCTCCGACTCCTCACCATCGGGCCACCGGGCTCAGGCGGGCAGCTGACAGAGGGATATATGTCCAGCCAGACGGTTCTCTACCTCGTTATCGGCGTGGCTGTTCTCGGGCTGCTCATCTACCGCCAGCTGGTGGCGCGCCCCGTCCAGGGCAGCCAGCGGGTGATGCTCATTCTGGTGATCATCGGCCTGATTGAGGCGGCGCAGTACTGGCAGCGGGTGCACGCCGGGTCAGCCGCGATCGTGGCCCTGGGCGGCAGCCTGGTACTGGCCGCGATCTTCGGCGCGGCCAGGGCGGCGACCGTCAGGATCTGGCTGCAGAACGGGCAGGCCTGGATGAAGGGAAATGCGCTGACGGCCGTGCTCTGGGTGGCCGCGGTCGGTGCCCACCTTGGCTACGACTACCTGGTCGGCCGGGATAAGGGCATCGGCGGCCTGGGCGATGCGACCGTTTTGCTCTATCTCGTCGTGAGCCTGGCCGTTCAGCGCGTGATCGTCACCATGCGCGCCCAGCGCCTGACCCAGGCCGGGACCGGCCCGCTGGGCAGCGGCTCGCTCTGATCGCCGTCGTCAGCCGGTCAGGTACCGCGCCCGCAGATCCGCGATCACGACATCGCTGAGACATAGGTAGCCGGTCACGTAGCCGGCGACCGAGCCGTGCGCGGCCGCAAGCTCAGCCAGGAACACCCGGATCAGCTCAGCCGGCGCGGCCCCGTAATGCGGCCAGAGCAGCGGCCTGCCGGGATGCAGGGCCCGCCAGTCCGCGATCAGGCGGGCGGTCGCGAGCCCGGTGCGGGCGAAGTCGGCGGCGATGTCGTCCCCGGTCACGCCCAGCAGCGACAGGACGAGGGCGGCGATGATGCCGGTGCGGTCCTTCCCTGACGCGCAGTGCACGACGACCGGAGCGCAGCCGCAGGCGATGATCCGCAATGCCTGCCCGATCTCGGCCCTGCCGTCGGCTGCGACCTCCGCGTACCGGTCGGCCAGGAAGCGCACGGGGTCGACCACGCCGGCCAGCGCGGCCTGATCGTAGGGCCGGTGCTCAATGCTGCAGTTGTGGTAGGCGAGGCCGGCCCGGTCAGGCACCCGGCCGGCCGCATCCGCCTCCCACGGGTAGCGCAGGTCGACAACGGTGCGCACGGCGAGCGCGGCGAACCGCTGCAGGTCGAGGCCGGCCAGCTTGCCGAGCGAGTCCGACCGGTAGAGCTGTCCCCAGCGCACCTGCCGTCCGCCCGCCGCGGCATAGCCGCCGAAATCCCGGAAGTTGTGCAGCCGGCCGAACGCGATGTGCCGCTCTGGTGCACCGGTCATGACAATCTCGACAGAACGGGAACGAGGCGGAACCGGCAGCCGGCCGCTCTCAGGGCCGCGGCCGGACTGGTGGCAGTTGCGAGCTGAGGGCGGCCGCGCGCTCGCCGGTGACGTCGTAGAGATGATGCACAGGGTCGTGGCAGAAGTACCGCGCGAACGACTCGACCGTGAACGCCGCGCCGTCGCTGCGGAACCCGGTGCGCAGCCACTGATCCCCGGTCACCTGCTCGAACCGGGTCGCGATCACGTCGGCAGCGGCCGCCAGCTCGGCTGAGACCCGGGCCGGGTCCTGCCCGGCGTACCGGTCCTGCACCGCGGTGGCGTCCTGATCCCAGTTCGGGTACTGCGGCCCGTCGCGGGTGAGCATAAGCGTGAGCCTGGTGTCGTAGAGCCGGAGAACGTCGCGGACGTGGCAGCCGTACTCCAGTTCCGACCACGTTCCCGGCGCCGGGCGCTGCCGGGGATCAGGTGCGCTCAGCAGCAGCAGGCGCCATCGCTCGGCGTTAGCGCGGATCAGATCAGGCACGGATTCGCGGGCGAAGCCGCTGGTGTCCAGGCCGCATTCCGGGCATGGTCGCTGCAGGACCCAGGTCCAGTCCTTGGTGTCAGGCACGATCGTCACATCCGCGACGATACCGCTGGGGGCCCGCGGTTCCGCGGCCGTGGCCGGCCCGCGCGAACGCGCGTAGCCTCAGCAGCAGGCGGGAGGTTCAGGCGTGGATGACCAGACTGCGGCGGCGTATCTGGAGCGGATCGACGTGCCGGCGCCGGCCGTGGCTGACGCGGCCGGGCTGCGCATCCTGCACCGGGCTCACCAGCTCGCCGTGCCGTTCGAGAACCTCAGCATTCACCTGTCGGAGCCGATCTCGCTGGCCGAGCCCGACCTGGTCGACAAGATCGTCAGGCGCCGGCGGGGCGGCTTCTGCTACGAGCTCAACGGGCTGTTCGCGCTGCTGCTCGAAGCCCTCGGGGCGCAGGTGAGCCGGGTCTCGGCGCGCGTGTTCGGCGACGGCGGCCTCAGCCCGCCCTTCGATCACCTGGCCCTGGTCGTGCACGCCGCCGACGGCAGCGGCCCCTGGCTGGCCGACGTGGGCTTCGGCAGCCACAGCGCCTATCCGTTGCTGCTCGACAGCCGCGCCGACCAGGACGATCCGGCCGGCGTGTTCCGGCTTGCCGACGCCGCTGACGGCGACGTCGACGTGCTGCGGGACGGTCAGCCGCAGTACCGCGCCGAGTTGCGGCCGCGAGCGCTTGAGGACTTCGGCCCCACCTGCTGGTACCAGCAGACCTCGCCGTCTTCGCACTTCACGCAGGGAACGATCTGCTCGCGGCTGACCAATGACGGGCGCGTCTCGATCGGCGGCCGGACGCTGATCAGGACAGCGGGCGGCGATCGCGCCGAAGAGCAGCTGACCGACGACGCGGCCCTGATCGCTGCTTACCGGGAGTACTTCGGCATCGCGCTGAGCCAGCCGCCGCTGACGCCCGGCAGCTGACGCCCGGCCGCTGACGCCCGGCAGCTGAGTTCTGGCAGCTGAGTTCTGGCAGCCGAATGTTCTGATGCTCAGCTCCCGCGGCATTGTGCCGCAGTCTCACAAGCGCGCGCTTCGTGGCACACTGCAGCGATGCGCACGCTGGACATCATCTCCGCCGTCGAGGCACTGGACAGTGCTCTGGAGCGGCGCATCCTGAACGGGGAGCTGGCTCCGGGCGAGCACCTGCGCGAGATCGAGCTGGCGGAGGAATACCGCGTTGGCCGGCACACGGTGCGGGCGGCGTTTGACGCGCTGGTCCGCCGCGGCCTGCTGGAGAAGCAGCGCAATCGCGGCGTCTTCGTCCGCGTCCTGACCGACGCGGACCTGGTGGAGATCTACCAGGTCCGCGCTGCCCTGGAGGCTGAGGCCTTCCGGATGCTGGCGGCTGACCGGCGGGCGCCGGCCGCCGCCGTCCAGGCGGCTGCCGACCTGGCCGCGCTGACGGACGGCTCCCCGCAGCGCTCGGTCGTGGACGCGGACCTGGCCTTTCACCGCGCGATCATCGAGGCGGCCGGGAACCGCCGGCTGGCGCGGGCGCACGAGGGCCTGCGCGCCGAGATGCAGCTCTTGCTCGCGCAGCTGGCCGGCGGCTACGCGACGCCAGCGGAGATGGCCAGGCAGCACAGCGCGCTGCTCGCCGCGATCGAGCAGGGTGATCCGGCCGCTGCCGAGACGGCGATCAGGGATCATCTGGGCCACGCCACGCAGTGGCTCACCGCCGCGGGCCGGTGACGGCCGGGCCGGGATGGCGCCGCCAGCCGGGCCAGCTCGCGGGTACCGCCGGGCGCGCAGCCGCCAGGGCTGTCGGGCAGCGCGCGGACGGGTGCGGCTGGTGGGGTCGGGCCCGTTCCCGGCATGATCCTTTTCGCCGTCACTCAGAATTGTGCCACAATCAAACAACGGAGCAGTTTTCTGGCCGAGGGGGAGTTCCTGATGACGACGGCCGCGCCGGAGCGACGGCGTATCGCGCTGATCGCCCACGACAACAAGAAGCAGGACATGCTGGAGTGGGCTGCGTTCAACCGCGACCTGCTCGGCCGGCACGACCTGGTGGCGACGGGCACGACCGGCCGGATCCTCCGGGACGGACTCGACCTGGACGTCACCGCACTGCGCAGCGGGCCGTTCGGCGGCGACCAGCAGATCGGCGGCCGGATTGCGGACGGCCTGGTCGACGTCCTGATCTTCTTCTGGGACCCGCTCGAGCCGCAACCGCATGACCCCGACGTGAAGGCGCTGCTGCGCGTCGCCGTGCTGTGGAACATTCCGGTGGCCTGCAACCGGGCGACGGCCGACTTCGTGATCTCATCGCCGCTGCTGAGCCAGGAACATGAATATGTTCCGATCGCCGGGTCAGCGGGAGAGAGCCCGGTCGCGGACCGCTCAGCCGGGGCCGCAGCCATCGGGGGAGCAGCCGGCTAGCCCGCCGGACTCGTTGCCTGCCGCAATTATGCGATCATCGCCTGACCTGGTCAGGAAGGCGCCGGTAGCGTCGCCAGGTGCTCGGGCCCGGCTGGACAGAAGTCGTCGCGCTGGCGGCGGCGTTCGTGATCGCGGCGCTGGCCACTCCGGCGGGCATCTCGGGCGCGGTCCTGCTGCTCCCGTTCCAGGTCGGCGTTCTCGGCACGCCAAGTCCCGCGGTGACGCCGACGAACCTGCTCTACAACGTCGTCGCCACGCCCGGTGCCATCTACCGGTACTGGCGGCAGGGCCAGACCGGCGGCCGCCTGACCCGCGTGCTGATCTGCGGGACGCTGCCCGGCGTGATCGGGGGCTCGCTGATCAGGGTCGAGTTGCTGCCAAGCGCGCGTGTCTTTGACCTGGTTGTCGCTGCGGTCCTGGTGCCGGTTGGCAGCTGGGTCACCATGTCCGGGCCTGCGCCCGGCCGGCCAGGCCGGCGCGGCTGTCGCCGGGCGCCGGATCCCCGATGCCGCCCTCATCGGGCTGTCCGCCGCCGTCGGCTGCGTCGGCGGGATCTACGGCATCGGCGGCGGCTCCATCCTCGCTCCGGTGCTGACTGGCGCGGGCCAGCGGCAGGCCGAGGTAGCGCCCGCGGCGCTGGCGGCAACGTTCGTGACGTCGGTGGCCGGCGTCATCACCTTCACGATCCTGTCGCTCCACCAGCACACGCACGTGTCGCCGAGCTGGCCCACCGGGATCGCGCTCGGCGCGGGCGGCCTGGCTGGCGCGTATACGGGCGCGCGGATTCAGTCACGCCTGCCTGACCTCGCCATCCGCCGCGTGATGGGCGTGCTGGTGATCGCCATCGGGATCCGCTACCTGTGGTCCGGGCTGGCCTGACGGGCAGGCCGGAATGATCAAGTGAATGGCGGCTGACCCCGCCGCAGGCGTAGCCTCACGGCTGACGGCTGGTCGCCGTCCGGGGATTCGCCCAGGAAGATGGGCCATAACCGCCGCGAGCGGCCGCCGGGAGTGCTTTAGTGGTACGGGCGTGCATTGAACCGTTCTGCACGTTTGGCTCGTGTGCCATTCAGGTTCCTGTCGGCCCAGGACCATCGGTCGGGGGCCAACGGCAACCACACGAGCAGCGGAGACCAGGGTATGCGCGTGCGGACTACCGCGAGCGGTGGCGCGTGACCGGCGTAAGCTCGCCGAGCGGGACGCGCACCCACCACTCGCCAGCTGCGGGCATCGCTCGCGGCGCTGGTGTCATCGCGGGCATCACCATGCTGGCGCGCATCTTCGGCCTCGTCCGCACGCTGGTGTTCTCCCAGACCGTCGGCGCAACCTGTCTCGGCACGGCCTACTACACCGCGAACCAGGTGCCGAACCTGGTCTACGAGCTGGTGCTCGGCGGCTCGATGGCCAGCGTGATGGTGCCGGTGCTGGCTCGCTCGGCCGAGCGGTCTTCCGCCGACCCGGAGGCGAAGAGCGAGGTCGGCCAGATTTCCTCGGCCCTGCTGACGTGGACGCTGGTCATCCTGGTCCCGCTGACTCTCATCATCGTGGTGGCCGCCGGGCCGATCGCCTCGCTGCTCAACCCGGTGAACCCGAGCGCCCAGTGCGTGCACGCCGATCTGGTCGCGACGACGGCCAGCATGCTGCGGGTGTTCGCGCCGCAGGCGGTCCTGTACGGGCTGTCGGTGGTGCTGTTCGGCCTGCTGCAGGCCTATCGCCGGTTCGCCGGGTACGCGCTGGCGCCGCTGGTCTCGAGCGTGGTGCTCATCTCCTCGTACCTGGCCTTCGCGCCGCTGAGCAAGGGACTGCCGCTCGGCCAGCTGCCGGCCTCGGCCGAGCTCGTGCTGTCGGCCGGGGCCACGCTGGGCATTGCCGCCATGGTGGTGGTCGGCCTCGTGCCCACCTGGCGGCTGCGCCTCCGGCTCCGGCCGTCGCTTCGGTTCCCGCCCGGCATCGCCCGCCGGGCCGGCGGGCTGGTGATGGTCGGCCTGGCCGAGATGGTCGTGCAGGAACTGGCCGGCATCGCGACGATCGCCCTGGCCAACGGACGCGGCGACACCGGCGCGCTGGTCATGATCGGCTACGCGTCTCAGGTGTTCTACTCGCTGAACGCCGTGCTGGCGCTGTCGATCATCCTGAGCGCGTTCCCGGTGCTGTCTGCTCGCGACGGCTCAGTCTTCGACCGGACCTGCGCCGGATCCACGCGGGCAGTGGTGCTGGTGGCGAGCCTCGGCATGGCCGTCACCGGCGCGGTGAGCGTCCCGGCCGCGCACGTCCTCGCCAAGACGCCGGCTCAGATCCCGCAGCTCACGCTCGCGTTCGCGCTGTTCGGCCCCGGCCTGGTGGGCATCGGCGTGATCGCGAATCTGACCCGGGCGCTGATGGCGCTCGGGCGGCTCAAGGTCGCGGGCATCGCGCTGGCCGGCAGCGGCCTGCTTGAGCTGATCGCCCAGGTGGTGCTGGCTGAGCTTGCGCCCGCGCATCTCGTGGTGGGGGCCCTGGCCCTGGGGAACACGGTCGGCGCCACCGCGGCGGCCATCCCGCTGGTGATCGTGACCCGCCGGATCCGCGGCAAGGCGGCCGTGCAGGGAGTGGGCCGCGCCACGCTGGCCGGGCTGGCGGCCGGGGTGGTGGGTGCCGCGGTGGGCGTTGCCGCCAGCCTCGCGATCCCGGTCAATCACCGGCTGCTCTACGCGATAGTGGGCGCGCTGGCCGCGGTCTGCGCGGTGGCGGCGTTCGGGGCGGTGGCGTTCCTCCTCGACGACGGCGACCTGCGGGATGTGCTGCGTGTCGTCCGGACGCGGCTGCCGGGACGCGCGCGGTTGCGCTCGCAGCCGCCGTCGGCAGAATCCGGCAACGGGGTAGCACCGCCTGCGGACGACGCGGCCGAGACCGGCGTACCGGCCCCGAGGGTCAACCTCCGGCTGCCGGACTAGGGCCGTCAGCTGCGCGGCTAGGCCCGCCGAGGCCGGGGCCGGGGCCGGGGCCGGGGCCGGGGCGGGGATTCGGCGGAGGCGCCAGGGCGCGAGTGGTCAACTCAGGCCCCTAGACGGGCACCGATCGGTAACTCACGCCCCATGACGGTGCCTGCAGGCTGCTCAGCGGCTCCTGTCACATCCGCTCGCCCCCCGGTGTCATACGAGCAGGAGACGCCGGGTCGTCCTGATCGCAGGCGCCGTACCGCTGGCACCGCGGGCGAACCGAGCCTTCTGGTGCCGCCTGGCCCGAGGAGGAGACGATGCGAGTTTTTGTCGCGGGGGCGAGTGGCGCGATCGGACGAAGGCTCGTTCCCCTGCTGATCGAACGGGGTCACGAGGTGGCCGGCACGTTCCGGTCATCGGCGGGGAAGGCCGAGAGCCTCAGTGCGCTGGGCGCGACCATGATTCCCCTCGACCTGCTCGACGCCACCGCAGTGCGCGAAGCCGTGCTCCAGGTCAAGCCCGACGCGATCGTCCACGAGGCGACGGCACTTGCCGGCGGGGGCTTCTCCAGGAAGCTCGACAAGACCTTCGCCGGGACTAACCGGCTGCGGACCGAAGGCACTGACGCGCTGCTCGCGGCGGCGGGCGAGGCCGGCGTGAAGCGCGTTGTGGCCCAGAGCTTTGCGCCGTTCCGCTATGCGCGGCAGGGCGGGATGGTGAAGAGCGAGGACGACCCGCTGGACCCGAGCCCGCCGGCGGGCGCACGGGAGACGAACGCTGCGATGGCCTACCTCGACCGGGTGGTCACTGACTTCGGCGGGATCGCGCTGCGCTACGGCGGCTTCTACGGCGATGGGGACGACCAGCTCACCCGGATGGTGCGGAAACGGCGGTACCCGATGATCGGCAGCGGAGACGGGGTCACGTCGTGGATTCATCTCGATGACGCCGCGATGGCGACAGCTCTGGCGGTCGAGCACGACGGCCCAGGACTGTTCAACATCGTCGATGACGAGCCCGCCGCGACCCGTGACTGGCTGCCGAAGCTGGCGGAGGCGCTCGGTGCAGCACCGCCCCGCCGTATCCCGGCAGGGCTCATCCGGCTGCTGGCGGGCGAGGACGTCGTCCTGGGAGCGACCCAGTCGCGCGGCGCGTCGAACGCGAAAGCGAAGCGGGAACTGGAGTGGATCCTGCGCTACCCGAGCTGGCGACAGGGATTCGCGGCCTCCTACGCGCGCTGACACGGGCAGGACGGCGGCCGATCACTCGCGCCGGCGCAGCACGCGGCCGGCGAGACCGGCTGGCACCGGCGCCCGCGCCGGCCACTATCCACAGCTGCGGCCCGGCGGACTCCGGCTGGGCGGAGAATTCGTCTGCGTTTACGGCGCCAGCTTAGGACGCGGCAGGCGGGCACTGGTGCCGTTCCGCTTTGGCCGTCGCCGCCGCCGTCAGCTAGCCGGGACCAGGATGCGGTACAGCTGAAGGGCCTGACTCCTGGTAGGCAAGGTGACCTGGAGCTGCTGACCCGAGAATGGGCTGACGACCTGGGGGGCCGACCAGGTCCGCCCGGCGACGTTGACGGCTAGCGCGCCCCGGGCGTCGTAGGCCTGCTTGATAACCGCCGTCACTGCCGCCGTATCGGCAGCGGGAACGACGACCATGAATCCGTACGAGGCGGGCTGGCCCTGCGGGAACACGGAGGACAGCGACGCCGAGGTGATCGTTACCGGCGTGCCGAGCTTGCGGTAGCACGTTCCGGCGGAGTCAGGCGCGGTGAGCGCGACCCAGCCGGCCGGGCACTTGCCCGAGGCGGGGCCGGCTGGCTGCGCATGACTTGCAGGATGATTGGCGACCCCAGGTGACTGGGGAGGGCCGGCATGGTGACAGGAACTGCGACGCGCTTGGCGACCGGCGGGTTCTGATCCGGCCCTAGCGGGGCCAGGTGGCTGCAGCCGGTCAGGGTGAGCACGAGGCCCGCGGCCAGCGCGCTGGCGAGGACGGCCGACCGGCGCAGCTGGGGCCGGAACGGGATGTCCCTGCTTCTCCTCGGCAGGCCGTCGGTCTTCATCCCGGATGAGGATGCGGATGCGGTGGCGATGCGGGTGCGGCTGCCTGGGCGCGGGCGGCGTCGGGGACGACCAGCGCGACGGCGAGCATCAGGATGAGCAGCTCGGCCAGGCTCACGGCGATGAGGTGCGGGTCATGCAGGTAGTCGTTGAGTGAGGCAATACGGTAGGCCCCGGCGAGGGCGGCCAGCAGCGTCAGAGTTAGCGACCACACGCCCAGCCGGCCGACTGGCGGGACCAGGCTCTGGGTGTGTGCGCCAGGCAGGCGAGTGCGACCAGGATGCAGAACAGCCCGGAGTTGTCGGGCAGCCAGGCGGCGTTGCCGGTCGCGATGATCGCCTGCCACGGCACTTCTATCAGGAGATAAACGGCGGGCAGCGCCACCAGCCAGGGCCGGCGCGCAGTCGGCGGGGCGTCGCCGTGGAACGCTGCCATGGCCAGGACAGGGACAAGATTGAGCAGGACCCAGAAAGCCCACGGCCCGACGGAGTCCGTCGGCAGGCGGCCGGCGATCTGGCCCTGGAGCAGAACGATGAGATTGGGGACAATGGCCAGCGCCGCGAGGACCCGTGCGATCCGGTAACGCCCGAGGACCAGCGTCGCGAAGATCACGATCCAGGCGCAGTCAACGGCGTACCAGACCGCTGGCGGCACGGCACCGCCTGGCGTGCCGGCCACGATATTCTGCGGCGGCGCGGGAACCCCGAGCAGCCGGTGCGTCCAGGCCAGGATCACGATCGCGTTCAGGCCCATCACGGCATGCAGCAGAATCACGGCCAGCACCGCCCGTCGCGCGGCCTGTCCCCAGGCGAAGTACCGGCGCGGCGCGCCCGCGCCGCCCAGGTAGAGCCGGGCCGCCAGGCCTGCCACGCTGGCAACCTCCGGCAACCGGGGCCAGCCGAACTCCGTGATCAGTACGTCTTCCCCGAGGTCACCGGTCAGAGAGCTTTCCAGGAAGGCGGCGACCATGTCGTCTTCCCACTGATCCCGGTAGTAGCCGGGCAGCAGCCTCAGCACCCGACGGTAGCGCCGCTCCAGATCGCCGCTCATCCGGCCGCCTCCGCACCTTTCAGGCGCAGTCTGGCCCGCACCACACGAGCGGTGGCGGCACGAAGCTCGGCCTCCTCGGCCAGCGCTCCCCGCCCGTCCCGCGTCAGCCGGTAGTACCGGCGCAGCCTGCCGTCATGCGGCTCGTCCCGGTCCGGCTCGATCAGTCCGTCAGTGGCCAGCCGGTCCAGCACGCCGTAGAGGCCGCCGATCTTCAGCTTCACCCGCCCCTGGGACAGTTCGGCCACCTCACCGACGATGCCGTAGCCGTGCCGCGGGCCATCGGCCAGCGCGGTGAGCACGAAGAACGCATGGCCCGTCATAAGCTTGCCTGCCATGCCGTCAATATAGTGGAGAGCAAGATATTATTCGAGACTTTACTTCGGTCCGTGCCGGCGCTGACGGGCAACAGCTTTCCTGACTCGCCGGAGATTCCGGGGCGGTCGCCATTTGCGCGCTGGTGCCGCTCACACGGCGGAGGACTGGCGCACGTCACTTGCCGGGATACCGGTATCTGCCGACAGGACCGCCACGGTGTGCTCGGCCCAGCGGAGGCTGGCGCGCTGGACGGCAATCCCGTGGTCGAGTGCCAGCCGCGGGTGACGGCCGGGGACGTCCGCGGCTGCCGTGTACCGCTCCAGGTCGGTGGTCAGGTTCCGGAGAGCGTCCGCGAGCGTCTGCACGAACGTGAGCACCTCTTCGGGCCGGAGCTGGTGCTCCATCATCACGAAGCGCATGAGGTGCAGCCCGAGGTCCCGTGAGACCGTGGCCGGCTCTACCGGAGTGAGCAGCCAGCCCGCATGGGCGTCCCGGCCGGCTCTGGTGGGCTCGTAGACGCGGCGGTGCCGGGCTGACTGGCCATCTTCGTCCGATGGGGCCCGAGCCCTGACCAGGTCCCTGTGCTCCAGGCGGCGCAGCGCCGGGTACAGAGTGCCGGAGCTGGGCTGGTAGACGCCCATGGGCGTGGCGCCGAAGATTCGCTTGAGGTCGTAGCCGGAAGACGGGGCGCCGCAGATCAGGCCGAGCACGATGTGCTCGAACGAGGTGAGCTGCCGCCCGGTCATGACAAGATCCTACGTTGTCGCATAGATCGAAACGACCTATGCTCGGGGCCAAGAGAATGCCAGGAAGGCGATCGTCATCACCGTCACGGAAGGCGGGTTCACGTGGAAGCCAGTGGTGATGGCCCGAGGACCGGAATGACCGGAACCCAGGTGCCGCCAGGCGACGCGGTCCCCCCGGCTGTGCATGACGAGATTGCGCAAGGACTCAGGGATCATCCCGCCAAGAAGGGGCTGTACTTCAACGCTCTCGTCACCCTGATGGAGATCGGCGGCAGCATAGGCCTGTTCCACCTTGCCAAAGGTTTCGGCGCGAGCGACGTCGTCAGCTACCTCGTCGGCAGTATCGGCCCGGTCGCGGGCGGGCTGGCGATCTGGATCAAAGCGCGTAAATTCAGCGGCGCTTCGGCGGCGATCTTCGCATTCACCGCCGTCTCCGCCATCATTGCCTTCATCGGCAGTACGAACCCCAGGGTGCTGCTCTATAAGGACTGCGCGGCCACCGCCCTCATCGGCCTGATCTTCCTGGGCTCATGCGTGCTGGCGCGCAAACCGGTCGTCTTCTACATGGCTCAGCGGTATGGCACGGACGGCAGTCATGACGGCATGGCCACCTTCGACAAGATGTGGGATGCCTACCGGGAGTTCCGCACCGTCATGTATGTCATCAGCTACTGGTGGGCGGCCTTGTTCCTGGTCCAGGCCGCTGTGACGGCGCTCATCATCCGCCAGAGCAGTTTCTCGACCGCTTATAACTACGATCAGATCCTGCCTCTGGCCGCGACCGGCCTCGGGATACTCGGATCGATCGCCCTCGGCAGGCGCGCGGCCAGGAGAGGCCAGGCACGCGGCGAGGCCGCCAGCGCGGATCATTCTGGCTAGCCCCTCGCGGTCTGCAGAAGCGGCGCACCATCGCGTCAGGGAGCCGCTCGGCCGGCTCCGTTCCGACCATGACGGTCAGGCGGTCAATGTCCTTCAGTCACACGGGCGTTTCCCCACGCGACCTCGACGTTCCACCCATCGGCCCCCGACGTCATACCGGGGCTGAAGCATTCGAGCGTGAGGACATGGATCCCTGTCACGTTGACATCGACTGTTTTTGGTTTAAGGACGCTGACGCTAAAAGTCAGGAGAGTGCGCCCATCGCCAACTACTGACACACCCGCCAGGTAATGGGAGGGCCACTGGGCCCCGATTCCAACTGTGGCTTCGAACCGGCGGGCGTTATGCTTCAGCCTGTATACCGCAGGAAAAGCAGGCAGGTCACCATCGTCACAGTAGAACGAGATGCTCTCGGGATAAATTGATCCGTATATCTTGACCGAACCCGGATAGACCAGCTCGCCGAGATTACTGGAAGGGGTCAGCTCTGAGATATATGAGAACGAGGAGGTGCTGGAGGTTCTCGGAATTATCACCGGGGCAGGGGTGCTGGATTGGGAGGCTGCACCAGCCGAAATTTCAGGCACGGGTGACGAGGCTGCCACGGGGGAAGATCCTGTTTTCGGCGTGCCAGGATCGATGACGACTAGTGCTATTGCTACCGCGACCGCAGCTACGACGCTTCCGCTAATCGTCCAGAAGAGTTTCCGCCCTCGCGGCATCGGTCCTCCGATGCATCGTGCCCAAGTCGAGGCAACTCAGCATCCTCTCTATCTTGCGAAACGTCCAACTATGTGCGCCGCGCTCCCGCGCACGCCCTGCCCTGGTTATCGACGCGCGCTCACGACCGCCGACCCGGACACGAGGTCCGTCACGCGAATCGATCAGCCACGGTGGCGAGACTGTCGAGGGACCGAGTGATGGTTCCCACGTCGGCCATCGGGATCCCTACGACGAGTCGCTGTGCTCCGAGGCTCTGGTAGAGCTCCGCCTTCTCGAGGAGGGCGTCCATCGCTTCGCTGGCCTCGAAGTACCAGGGGTTCCGTGGTGTCCGGGATACTCCAAGGCTTACCGTCAGGAGTGGCTGAGGTCGTCCCGATTCGGCTGCCATCGCTCGCAACTTCCGTAGCCTCGCCGGGAGCTCCGGGCTGTCGAGCGGGTACCAGCCGTCGGCTAGGTCCACGAGCTGGCGAAGCTGCCACTCGAAGCCAGGCGCGCCCAACAGGATCGGAGGGTGCGGCTTCTGAACCGGCTTGGGCCAGACCCAGGACTCGGTGAACGACCCGTATGTGCCTTCGTGGGCAACTGCTTCTTCTGTCCACAGTCGCTTGAGCACAGCCAACTTCTCTGCGAAGACCTCTCGGCGTGAGTCCCACTGCACGCCGTTGTTCTGAAGTTCGGGCTTGTTCCAGCCATAACCGACTCCGAACTCCAAACGGCCTCCTGACACCATGTCAAGGGTGGCGGCGGCCTTGGCGAGATGGAACGAGTTGTGTTCAGCTACGAGGATGATCCCGGTGCCGAACCGAATGGTGCGTGTCACGGCGGCGGCGGCCGCGAACGACACGAACAGGTCCGGGAAATGTGTGTAGAACTCTGGACCGAGCGCGCCGGACCCTGCGAACACAGTGCTTACAGGGATGTGGCTGTGCTCGCCTTGGAAAATCGACTCCAACCCTCTTTCCTCGGCGAGGACGGAGACCTCGCTGATCGACGGCGTCGTGTCGTTAAGAGCAGTCACAATCCCTATGTGCATGTTCGGGAACATACGTTATCTGGGGCCGGTTCGCAACATCAGCATGCCCTTCCGGCATGCCGCACCTTTGCCACTATCTGCATGGTCGGCATTGTTTAGCTGACCGGAACCGAGAGGCCGTACCAGCCGTGACGTGGATGCGGGCGTCGACGCGATCAATGCGAACGGCGGCATTAACCGGCCATAAGGCCGACCTGAAAACCCCGACCTTGGGCACACGACCCTGGGCTGCGGATAGCAGGAGGCGCAGGACCACGCTGCCGCCAGGGGGGGCAGTGCGCCGATCCCGACTCCCCGCGGCGGATGCTGTAAGGCTGCGCGAGCGGGGACCGCCGGACGAGCCCGATGACCGCCGCTGCGATCGCTCGCGATGAACGCCAGCAGCGCGGCGCGGACCTGCGCGGCTGCTCAGGAGGCGTCCGCCACCTGTCATGGCGAAGCTGCTCCCGCACGACTTCGCCGGCGTCATCAGAGCCTGACTTGGCGGTGAGGCGATGACGCCCGCGGACCTGAGGCTGCCGGAGCAGCCGTGGCTGACAAGGCGGGACGTTTGCGTGCTTGACAACAACTAACCACCGCGCGAGGATGTCGACTGTATTGTGGGATACAGTCTACTACGAAAGGAACAATGGTGCGCTGGCGGTCCGGTACTTTGGCACCATCAACTCGGCGTCGCGCAGTCGCTGTTGTCGCCTGTGTCACGCTGTGTGCTCTAGGAGCCTCGGCGTGCGCGTCTAGCGGCAATGGCGGTTCCGGCACCACGGCCGCCGGTGCCAAATTGGCGACGATCAAGCTCGCCTATCTGGGCGATCAGTCCGGGGCTCTGGCGACAACGTTCGGGCCCGAGTTGAGCGGCATCCAAGCGTTCGTCGACTATTACAACGCACACGGAGGCCTCAGCGGACGCAAGCTCGCATTGTCGATCTATGATGACGCGAGCAGCTCAAGCGCGGTGCTTTCGAACGCCCGGCTGGCTGTTCAGCAAGGTGCGGATGTCATCGTTTCCCAGGATCCGTATTTCGACAGTGCTGTTCCGTATCTGCAGTCGACCGGCATCCCCGTTTTTGGTGCTGGGATCACCGCGGGATTTTACGGCAAAGATAAGACGACCTTCTTTTCTCCCATGGGCGATTGGATCGACTACACCAGCGATGCTGGTATGAAGTTCTTCGTCCAAAAAGGTCTCAAGAAGCTTGCCGTGGTGTCGGATGCGAACCCGGGCAACGTGATCGCAGCCCATGAGGTCGCCAAGGCCGTCACCTTGGTAGGCGGAACGCTGGTCTACTCCAATTACTCGGTCGATGACACCAACACCGCCAGCCTGCTGGCTTTGGCGCAGCGGCTGAAGATCGCCGGCGCTCAAGCGATGCTGGCGAACCTGTACGGAACGGCTGCGCCCGAGTTGCAAGCTGACCTGAACCAGATCGGTGCGCACGCTGTTGTGCTCAGCGACAGCACCGGTTTCGATCCGGCGGTCACGAAGCAGTTCGGCAGAACGATCAATGGCCTCCTCGGAGAGCAGAACGGGGCCACACCCTTGAACTCCACCGTCCCGCCGATAAAGACCTACCTTGCTGCGATGAAGCAGTACGAACCGTCGGGCGACCCGTACAACGCCTCGAACCTTTTCGGGTGGTACGCTATGACGCTCCTTGGTGGGGCCGTGCATCTCCTCGGCGCCAAGGCTCCTACCTATGCGAACATTGTCGCTGCTGGGAACAGCATAAAAAACTTCACCGCCGACGGCATGCTCCAGCCGGTCTCGTTTCCCGAGATGCATTACACGCTGGCACCGTGCCTCTCCTTCGCGCAAGTAATCAACGGCCAATTCAAAATAGTGTCCGGCTCAGGGACCAACTTCCTCCTCTGCGGCACACCGGTGGGGGCCAGTTAGGCAGGAACCGTCTCCGCAGCCCTCAGTCGATGCTCCACCTGCTGCTCTGCGTTCGAACCCGGCGAAACGCGGGATGAGGTGCGGAAGGACGGCCGTCGGCCGGGTGTGTACAGCCCGGCTGGCGGCCCGTACGGCGTCGGCCGGTCCTGCAGAGGCGCCTGACGGCACGCAACAGGCGCGAAGCCGGAACCGCGCCTCGTGACGATGCCGCCCTGGCCTGCGGATACACGGTCTGACCTGGTGAGGACCGGGCACGCCTGGCACGCGCATACCCTCAGCAGCGCAGCCGGCACCAACCTGGGCGTAGGTGTCTAAGCGCACGCGGCCCCGTCCCAGTTAGGCGACGTACCGGAGCTTATCTACGGGTTGGTCGCCGGAATGCAGTGCTCATGCACCCGGATCGAGCCAGATGGACACGTAGTGGCCGGCCTTCGGTTCAAGGCAATGCTGAGCACCACCCAGGCGACGAGGAGAGCTATCACGACGGCCCCAGTGATGACCCATTTCATCTGGAATATCCTAGCTCCCACATCAGCATCTGAGCCTGGCCAAACAGCCAGGCGAGCTTCCCGCCGCCGAGCTGCGCCCGCCAGCCAGGAGAAGCGGCCCCTCCGGCATCCCGATCAAGGACTACGCCGAGGGTCTGGATCGAGGAACGTCCCGGCCTGCGACCGAAGACCATCCAGCTCTACCGGTACCTGCTGCGACGGCACATCACTCCCGGCTTCACAACAGTCGGCACGATTACCGAGACCGAGGTGCGGCGCTGGCGCGCCGACCTGATAGCCGAGGGCGTCAGCCCTGTCACCACGGCCAAGGCCTACCGCCTGCTGAAAGCCGTCCTTGCCACCGCCGTCGAGGACGGCCTGATCCGCCGCAAGCCGTGCCGTCTCAAAGGCGGCGGCACTCTCCCGACAGGCCGTGCACAACTGGCTGGCTGAGTACAAGACCGAAGGGTTAGCGGGGCTAGCTGACCATTCCCACCGGCCGCGTTTCCAGCCTCGCCAGCTCGACGCCGGGATCGAGGCGATGATCTGCCAGTTGCGCGGTGCGCACCCGCGGTGGGGACCACGGCGCCTTGAATACGAACTCGCCAAGGCTAGCGTCAGCCCGGTGCCGTCCCGGTCCACCACGATCTACCGGGTCCTGGTCCGCCGTTGCCTGGTCCCGGCGCGTCAGCGTAAGCGCCGCCGCCAGGGCAGTCTGCCCGGTCCTCTAGCGATAGGGCGTCAGATCGGCCCGGGGGTAGCGGGTTTGGGTGTCGGCCAGGGTTTGCTCGTCCCAATACGGATCGCCCGGAGCTGGGAAGCCGAACACCGACCGCTCCCGGGGAGAGGCCCGCTCGACGATCTCGAACCAGTCTGACCGCGTCGCCCGCTCGGCCCAGGCGACCCGGCCGGTCCAGCGCGGTGCCCACACATCGTAGTCGGCGAGGACCGCAAAGCGGGCTGATCGTTCGCCGGTCATGCGCGACCCACGGTGAAGTACGTCGGACCGAAAAGCGAACAGGGTTCCTGCCGGACCGGTCATCGAGACCTCCTCCTCGGCGAACATCCCCTCGGGGAGGTAGTTCGTGATGTCGTGATGCCCGGGGACCGGCCAGTACGGGACGCTCTGCCCGACCGACAGCGGAACGATCTTGGTAGGGCCGTCGTCATCGCCTACGTCGGACAGCAGGATCCAGCTCAACATCTGCGTGGCCGGCTCGGAGCGCTTGGGCACGACGAGGCTGTGGTTGACGAAGTCGCGGTGGTGGCGCTGCTCGTAGTCAACGGCTCCGGCGTACTTGGCCCACAGGGACGCCTCGTAGAGCCGCAGGTCGGCTGAGCCCAGAAAGCGCTCCGCCAGGTCGAGCAGGTCCGGGTGGAAGGCCAGTCGGTTCAGGTTCCAGGATCGCCAAGGTCCGCTGACTTCGCCGGCCCACTGGTCCGTCACCAACCACGCATGAGCAGCTGGGTCGGCGAAATACACCTCGGGCCGCGGGTAGTGCAGCCACAGAGCTTCCCGGGCCGCGGCTAGCTCGTCAGCCTCGAGGAAACCCTCGAAGAGCAGGTAACCCCGCTCCCGCAGGCCCGCCACGCAACGGTCGGGCACCCTCATCCCCGCACCCTAGCCGCCCTCGCAGTTCGACAACACCGGCATTTCGACAGTGCAACGGTTCAGGGTCACCGCCGAACCCGCCGATTGGGCAGACACCCTCCTCGCGGGCTGCCGACGCTCCTGACCTCGCTAACCCCGGTTGTCCAACTCGACCTGGGTACCCTTACCGCAGGAGATCATCTATCAGGAAGTGTTACGGATGATCTGACATCGATCCGTAACGCATCAAACTGGAACTCGACAACCGCGCTGGTCAGGAGCGCTGAGAGCGCGGACGACCGCCTCACCAAGGTGATCATCGCCTTCGAAGGACGTGGCAAGCTCGCGTGGCGTCACGAGTCGCCCTCCTGGAGGCTGAGCGAGTCACCCTTTCGTCCATGCAAGCCGCAGCTGGGGAGCGAAGCGCGCAGTTGACGGAGTCCGTCCAGGCTGCCGAAGCTGACTTGGCAGCTGCCCGCCAACAAGTGCGGCTACTCCGCGACGAGCTGGTCGGCCCGTCGGACGCGCCCAGTCTAGCCAGGTGCAGGAACGGCTGACCTTTGACAGCCGTCTTCGTGGCGCGGCAGCCGTCAGAGACACCTCTGCCGCCGTCGAGCACGATTTGGAGGAACTGTCGATTCGGTTCGACGACGTCGAGGCGCGGCGGGCGCTTCTTGGCGAGGAGGCTGGTAGTGCGACGGATGCGGCCATCCTCGGCGCTTTCCGCGATAGGTTCCAGCAGCAGATCGATGCCTATGGCCTGGGGAGGTGTGCCACCGAGCCAAGTCACTATCGACGCCCGAACGCGGTCGCGTCCAGATTCCGGTGTAAATCGGCGAGCGTGGTTCCGTCTTCATGGTCAGGTTAGGCGGTAGCTCTGACAGTGCCGGGGCAACCTTCGGGCTGGCCGGTGGTGACGGTGCGTGGCTTCAGCTGGGTGGGTAGTTCGAGCAGCGAGCGGCGCAGGTCGTGCAGCAGCCGCAGGCCGGTGTTAGTGGTGTTCACGCCGCGCCATCCTCGGCTGGCGCGGTCCAGGGACGGCCCGGGCGAAGGTGAGGCAGCTGGTCTCGCCGGGGAGCCGGCCGATGACCTTGACCCGGCGGCGGGTCTCGCCGAAGGTGCGCTCGATGAAGTTGGAGTGCCGGATGCGGTGATGGTGCTCGGCGGGGAACCGCAGGTAGGCGGTCAGGCCTTCGGCGTCGGTGGTCAGGCACTTCATCGGCGCGGGGTAGGCGGGGCCGTACCTGAGGGCCATCGCGGTGATGCGGGCGCCGATGATCTCCGCGAGCTTCGGGCCGGGCGTTCCCGCAGCTCGGCGGCAGGCATGCTGCGATCTTGGAATCCGCTGTCTAACCTCTTGGATACTTGCAGGCAATCCGGTCTCGGTCCTCGGCCCGGCCGGAGTCTTGGCAGGTCAGGCTGGTACCGGGGATCCCGGCCCGGACCGGGCCAGCTGCCGGGGTTCTGCCGGAAGCCAGGTGTGGTCGCCGGGTTGGTCCGTGGCGGTTTCGTGCGCGCCGCATCCGGCGGGCGTGATGCGGTCCCGCGCCTGCGGACGCCGGGGCTGGTGAGAGGCGCCCAGGAGACAGAGTTCCTAGATCAAAATTACGCTCAGTGTTAGTTTGATCGGCAAGTTCTGAAGCCTTGCTTCTGATCAAACTTACGTTTAATGTAAGTTTCATGCGAGAGCCAGCGTCCAGGGCGTTCTATGATCTAGCTGCCCGGCACGGCGGCTACTTCACGACCCGCGAGGCATCCGGTGCGGGCCTGAGCTATCGCCAGCTGTCCTACCATGCGACCTCCGGCGGGCTGGAGCGCGTCATGCACGGCGTGTACCGGCTCGTGAACTACCCGGCGCACCGGCACGGCGACATGATCGCGGCAACATTGTGGGCCGGTCCCGGCAGCGCCATCAGCCACGACAGCGCGGTGGCGGTCTATGAGCTCGCCTCGGCGATGCCCGCGGTCATCCATCTCACCGCGCCCCGATCCTTCACCGGGAGCCGCAGCGGGATCCGGATCCATCACGAGGACCTGGCGCCGGCCGAGCGGCGCCTGTGGGATGACGTCCCCGTGACGACGATCGAGCGCACCCTGATCGACTTGGCCCGGACTGACGACGCGTCGCTGGTCCGGGAAGCGGCCCGCGAGTGTGTCGAGCGGGGGCTCTCGACGCCCGCGCGGCTCGCCGCCGCCGTCAACCGCGAGCCGGATCGCGCGCAGCTACGGCGGGCGCTCGGCGTCAGGCTGGCGGTGGCAACGGAGCACGCGTGACCGGGCGCGCCTACGCAAGCCCGGCGGCGATGCGGACCGCTCTAGAGCAGCGGCTGCGTGCTCTGCACGCCGCCACGGGCCTGCCCTTGGACCGGCTGCGGAAGGAAGCTGCGCTGCAGCGGCTGCTCGCGCGCGTCGCCGCCGAGGCGCCAGCCGACAGCTGGGCGCTCAAGGGCGGGATCGCGATGATCGCCAGGGTGGGCGACCATGCCAGGGCGACGGCTGACGCCGATGCGACATGGCGCACCGACCGGCGTCAGCTCCGCGACATGCTCGACCGGGCGTGTGCACTCGATCTCGCCGACTACTTCGAGTTCACCATTGGCCAGGGCAGGCCAATCCGCGGTGAGGGCGCTGAAGGCGGTGTGAGGTTTCCGGTCGCCGCGCGGCTGGCTAGCAGGCTGACGAATCCGCGCCATGCCCGGTTCCAGGACCGGGGAGGGGCAGAAAAGCACTGGGGGCCATGCTGTATGGCGCAGGCCGAAGGTCTGGCGGCAACTCATGGGCCTGCGCCCGCCGTATGACAAGGCCCGGTAGCGCTGCGATTCTGGCACGCGCAATCATGCGCGACCGGATGTTGAGGCGTCATCGTGGTGCCGTCCCGTTCGTGCGACCTGGCCCGGGGCCTGCGGAGATTGGCGTCTGGCGGGCAGTTTGGCTCCCAGCGTCGGCCAGGACGGGACTATATGGGTCTGACCTGCGCGCCTGGCAGGACTCGAACCTGCGACCGGCTGCTTAGAAGGCAGCTGCTCTATCCGGCTGAGCTACAGGCGCCTACGGCGAATATTGTGCCCGACTCAGATCACGGAGCGGACACGCGTCGTGTTTCGGTGCCAGCTTTCTGGCCGCCGATTGCCTATCGTCGTGTCCCATGTCTCGTCGCTCGCCTCTGCACGGCGAAAAGCCGCAGGTCAGCTTAATCCCGGCCACGGTCCCCGGAAGTGCAGCCGTGGGCCAGGGCGAGCGGTGAACGGGGCCCTTCTGATCGCAGGACCGACGTCGGGCGCGGGCAAGAGCGTGGTCGCGGCGGGCCTGTGCCGCTGGCTGCGCCGGCAGGGCGTGCGGGTCGCGCCGTTCAAGGCCCAGAACACCTCGCTCAACTCGTTCGTGACCGCGGACGGCGCGGAGATCGGCCGGGCCCAGGCGATGCAGGCCGCGGCCGCCGGGCTGGAACCGGACGCCCGGATGAACCCGGTCCTGCTCAAGCCCGGCATCGACGGCAGCCAGGTGATCGTGCTTGGCCAGCCCGTCGGCGAAGTGGACCCGGCTGGCTACGCCGAGAACGCCGGCCGGCTGCTCGACGTGGCCGTCGACAGCCTGAGCCAGCTGCGCCGCGAGTTTGATGTTGTCATCTGCGAGGGCGCGGGCAGCCCCGCTGAAGCCCGGCTGCTCGGGCCCGACCTGGCCAACACCGACCTCGCCCGGGCCGCGGGCCTGGCCATTGTCCTGGTCGCCGACGTGGACCGGGGCGGGGCACTCGCCACCTTGTACGGAACCGTTGCCCTGCTCGCCGCTGAGGATCAGGCGCTGGTCGCCGGATTCATCGTCAACAAGGTCCGCGGCGACCTGCAGCCCGGTCTCGGGGTCCTGCGCAACCTCACCGGCCGGCCGGTGCTCGGCACGCTCCCGTGGACCAGCGGGCTGTGGCTCGGCACCGAGGACTCGCCCGCAAGGGACACCCGTCCGCGACCCCCGGCCGCGGGCCCGCCGCTCGGCCACGACGTGCTCCGCGTCAGCGTCATCCGGCTGCCGCGGATCAGCAACTTCACTGATATCGACGCGCTGGCCGCCGAGCCAGGCGTGCTCGTCCGCATGGCCGCCAGTGCCGAGGAACTAGCCGACGCTGACCTGGTCATCCTTCCTGGCTCGCGTGCGACCGTCGCTGATCTGGCATTCGTGCGGGAACGAGGCATGGCCGAGGTACTCGCCGCCCGCGCGCAGGCGGGCCGTCCCGTTCTCGGCATCTGCGGCGGATACCAGATGCTGTCCGAGGAGATCTCCGATGACGTGGAATCCGGTGCCGGAACCGTGTCCGGCCTGGGCCTGCTCCCGGTGACCGTCGCCTTTGCCGATGCCAAGACGCTCGGCCGCCCGTCCGGGACTGCCTACGGAGTCCCGGTGTCCGGCTACGAGGCGCGGCACGGCATCGTGACCGTCAGCGGGATTACGGCCGGGCCATTCCTCGACGGCTGTCGCAGCGGCGCGGTGTTCGGCACCAGCTGGCACGGCACGCTGGAGAACGATCAGTTCCGCCGCGCTTTTCTCACCGATGTCGCGGCCTGCGCCGGCCGCGACTTCAAGCCCGCTGCTGACACCAGTTTCGCGGCCCTCCGCGAGGCTAACCTCGATCTGCTGGCTGACCTGATCGCCGACAACCTGGACACGCAAGCGATCCTGCGCCTGATTGAGGGCGGCCCGCCGGCCGGACTGCCGGTCCTCCCGCTCGCGAGGCAGCGCGCATCATGAGATCGCGGGCCGCGAGTCCGCCAGCGTGTCAGCACCGGCGGCAGGCCCGTCCTCGGTCAGGGTCGAGTTGCGCAGCGCCGGGATCAGCGCGCCCAGGACCAGCGCCCCGGCCACGCAGGCCAGGCCGCCGCTGACCACCGAGAACACCGGTGAGATCAGCCGCGCCACCCCGCCTGCCTCGACGTTGCCCAGCGCGGGCGCGCCGGTCACCTGGGCGAGATACAGGCTGGAGACCCGGCCGCGCAGCTCGTCGGGCGTGTAGCGCTGCAGCAGCGCGTTCCGCAGTACCTCCGAGATGAGGTCACCCATGCCGGCCAGCGCCAGGAAGAAGAGCGCGAGCGGCAGGCTGCGGACGAGGCCGAACAAGGCGATCGAGGCGCCCCAGCAGATGCCGGCGCCGATGACGACCAGTCCCGGCCGACGCAGGTGCCCGGTCCAGCCGCTCGTCGCGGCACCGGCCATGGCGCCGAGTCCGGGCGCGGCCACCAGCAGCCCGAAGGTCGCCGACCCGCCGTGGAAGTGGGTGCTGGCCAGCGCCGGGAACAGCGCCGACGGCATGCCGAAGATCATCGCGTTGGTGTCCACGAGCAGCATGCCGCCGACGACCCCGTTGTGGCGCACGTACCGGAAGCCCTCGGCCAGCGATTTCAGGCCCGGCCGCTGGCCCCGGGTGGTGGGCGGCAGCGGGCGCAGCCCGATCATCGCCAGCCCGAAGACGGCGAAGCACACGGCATCGATCGCGTAGCAGGAGGCCAGCCCGGGACCGGCGATCAGCACGCCGGCGATGGCGGGACCGCCGAGCTGCCCCAGCTGGCTCGCGGTGGCGTTGAGGGCGGCCGCAGCGGCCAGCTTGTCGCCGCCGACGAGCTCGGGTGTCGTGGCGGTCGAGGCCGGGGAGGCGAGCCCCGAGCACAGGCCGATAAAGAACGTGATGACGTACAGCGGCCAGAGTGCCGGGTGGCTGAGCAGGCTGTTGAGCATCAGGAGCGCAGCCAGGATGGCCTGCGGCAGCTGGACCGCCATGATCAGCTTCCGCCGGTCGTGCCGGTCGGCGAGCATCCCGCCGTTCAGCAGTCCGATGAACATGCCCGCGCCGTCGGCGACCGTGAGCAGGCCCACCGAGAGCGAGTTGTGGGTCAGGCCGTAGACCTGCCAGTTGGCCGCCGTGGTAGCCACCGCGTTCCCGGCCATGGACACGAAACGGCCGGCGAATAGCCGGCGGTAGTCGCGGCTCTCGCGCAGCGGGGCAATATCGATGGCGATCTGCCCGATGCGCACGTCCGGCTCCGTGTCTGGGTCAGCGGCCGGCTGGGTCCGGGCCGCGCGCCGCCCCGGCTGGAGCGGTTGCCTAGGCAGATTACTTGCTGACCGGCAACGGTCGGCCCGGCGCGGCGGCGGCGGCCCGCCGGCCGGCGAGTGATCAGCTGACCGGCGGCCGGGCGATGATCTCGGCCCGGTCGAACTCCCAGTACGCGCGCAGCGCCGCCAGCTGCCCGGCGCCGTTGCTCCGGTAGGTGTAGACGCCGTGGACCACCGCGACGCGGGTGCCGCCGGCGAGGACGGTGCGGATCACTCCGATGTCGGCCACCTCGTCGCCGCACAGGTAGGAGTCCTCGATCTCGAAGGTGATCAGCTCCGCAGGAGCGATGACAGCGTCATAGAAGGCCGCGATGGCCGCCGGGCCGCGATGGCCGGACCCGCCGGGGTCGAAGGGGGAGGGCCCGACCGGGTCCTGCACGACGGCATCAGCGGCGAACAAGCTCAGCCACGCCTGCCGGTCCTTCGCCCTGACGGCCGCCTGGGACCTGCGCGCCAGGTCCCGCGCCGTGCGGGTCTCATCGGGCATCGGGGAGCGCTCCTCCCGGCTGGGCAGTAATCGCCCCCGAGTAGAACAGGTTCTAGCCTTCTGCCGCAACCAGCTAGTGCGCGGCTTCCGGACCGCAGCCGGCAACGGCCCGGTTAGCCGCGATAAGAACCTTTCGTGACGATCCGGCACGGGTGCGGGACCAGATCAGCGCGCCGCAAAGCCGCTTAAATACCGCCGTAAGCGGTCCGCCGACACTGTGCCTGACCTGGGCAGATTCTTTCTGCCGCAGCTAACGGCGACACGAAAGTGCGGCTACCGCTCCTAGCAGCGGGTATGTGGGACAGTTGATCGACTCAACCGAAGGAGTGACATGGCTCTGCCAACACTGACCCCTGAGCAGCGCGCCGATGCGCTGGCTAAGGCGCAGGCCGCCAGGAAGAAGCGCAGCGAGCTGCTGGCCTCAGTCAAGGCCGGGAAGACGAGCATCGCCCAGGTGCTCGCCAAGACCGACGACATCACCAAGAAGACCAAGGTTGCCCAGGTCATCAAGGCGATGCCCGGTTACGGCCCGGCCAAGGCCGCTGCGGTAATGGAAGAAGCCGGCATTGACGACAATCGCCGCGTCGGCGGTCTCGGCGAGCAGCAGCGCAAGAAGCTGCTCGAGGCTGTATCAGGCTGAGATGAGCCCGGGCGGCCGCTACGTGATGGCCTAGCTGTCACGGCGCTGCCCGGCTCGGCCTTTGATCCGCCCGGTCGCCACGGCGGGCGCGGTTCGGCATGATGAAAGCGCGGGCTGCGTTCCAGAGCCCGTGCAGCTGTTCCGGTCCAGATTGAAGGGGCATGCGATGCATCAGCCGCCGATCCCGCACGTGGCCGAGACCGATCCGGATATTGCCCAGCTCATCCAGAGCGAGGCTCAGCGCCAGCACGACAAGGTCCGGCTGATCCCGTCGGAGAACTACGTATCGGCGGCCGTGCTCGAAGCCAGCGCGTCGGTTCTGACCAATAAGTACTCCGAGGGCTACCCTGGCCGCCGGTATTACGAGGGCCAGCAGGTCATCGACCCGGTCGAGCGCCTTGCGTGCGAGCGGGCCGAGAAGCTGTTCGGCGTCCACCACGCCAACGTGCAGCCGTACTCGGGCTCACCCGCGAATCTGGCGGTTTACCTCGCTTTCCTGGCGCCGGGCGACACGGTAATGGGCATGGCCCTGCCGATGGGCGGCCACCTGACTCACGGCTGGCCGGTCTCGGTGACGGGCAAATGGTTCCGCTCGGTCCAGTACGGCGTCCGGGCCGGCACCGGCCGCCTCGATCTCGACGAGGCGCGCGACCTGGCCCGGCGGGAGCGGCCTAAGGTGATCTTCTGCGGCGGGACCGCCATCCCGAGGACGATCGACTTCCCGGCCTTCGCCGAGATCGCCAGTGAGATCGGCGCCATCCTGGTCGCTGACATCGCGCACATCGCCGGGCTGATCGCGGGCGGTGCTCACCCCTCCCCGGCCGGTTACGCCGAAGTGATCACCACGACCACGCACAAGACGCTGCGCGGCCCGCGCGGCGCCATGATCATGTCCGTCGCCGAACACGCGCAGGCCGTGGACCGGGCGGTGTTCCCTGGCCTGCAGGGCGGCCCGCACAACCACACCACGGCGGCCATTGCGGTCGCGCTTCAGGAGGCCGCCCAGCCGTCATTCCGCGCCTACGCCCGCCAGGTGGTCGCCAACGCCGCGGCTCTGGCCGATGCCCTGCTGGCTCGCGGATACACGCTGGTGTCCGGTGGCACCGACAACCATCTGATTCTCATGGACCTGACCGCGCAGGGAATCGGCGGCAAGCCGGCCGCGAAGGCGCTGGACCGGGCCGGCATCGAGGTGAACTACAACACCGTGCCGTTCGATCCGCGGAAGCCGTTCGATCCGTCCGGCATCAGGATCGGGACGCCCGCGATCACCACGCGCGGGCTGACCGAGCCGCACATGGACCAGATCGCCGCCTGGATGGATGAGGCCATCCTCGCCGCCGCCAAGGACGATGAAGAGGCGATCGCGCGTGTCGCGGGCGAGGTCCGTGAGCTGCTGGCGGCCTTTCCGATGCCCGGCTGGACGGCAGGCTGACGTCGCGCTTGTCATCGCGGGCCACCCGGCTTGCCGGGCCCGGGCTTGTCTGCGGACAGTAGCGAATGTATGTTCGAATGTAGCGAGTCTGCCTGTCTTCCCCTGGGCGGTAGGGCGGTGCCGGTGTGGCACCCGGGCCAGGGAGCGACAGCATGCGCGGTATCCGCGGCGAACCGGTCGAGGTGTGGCTGCGGCACGGCAGGCCCGCCAGGTTCGTCTGGCGAGGCCGCATGCATACGGTCCTGTTCGTGCTGGATCGCCGCAGCGCGCCGGCCTCGGCGCCGGCCGATCCGGCCACAGCCGCCGGCCGGGAATGCTGGCGGGTGGAGGCGGCGCCGGGGCGCAGCGTGCCGGCCACCACGTATGAGCTGTGCCGGGACCTGGACACAGACCGGTGGCTGCTGTCCCGGCTGACCTGAGCGCGCTGAATGGCCCGCAAGCGCAATTGCGCACTTACTTTTGACTAATCTCGGCCAGCCGGGCGCGTCGCGCGCGCTCTCACATCATCGGCAACTAACGTAATCCTCCTGGGCGCCCGGTCTTAAACGTCATTGCTGGCTTACGGTGATTGCCTGGCGCCGGGATAAATGCGCGATGCTGCTCTGGGCGGATTAGCCGATTCGGCGTGATGTGCTCGCTCACGGGCATTAAGAGATCGCATATCCCATGCTCAGTGCCTTGTCGGGGGACAAGGAGGTTACGGGGAGGATGTCGCTCGTCATGGCTGGGGGAAATGGGCGTGCAGAGGAACAACGGCATTTGCTTCCGGGCCGAAGAACGAAATTAGACCCGCTCGATCTGGTCATTTCCGACTTCCTGAATCCGCTTACTGCCTTAGTCCGCGGCCGTGCTGCCGCGACGGGCTAGTCAGCGGTCGGCTCTGGAGAACAGAAAGCCGGTGCTGGTCATGTTTCGTGCCTTGCCCAGGCGCTTCGCCGCTGCCTCAGCCGCCGCCCTTGTGCTGGGCGGGCTGGCGTGGCCCGCCGCTCAGCCCGCCGCCGCTGCCACGGCCGGGCCGCTGAAGGCGTTGTCCTACCGGGGTTACCGCTTTGAGGTCCCGGCTGCCTGGCCGGTGATCAGGCTGGCCAGTCAGCCGCGGACGTGCGTGCGGTTCGATCTGCACGCGGTGTACCTGGGCACGCCCGGAGCGGACCAGAAATGCCCGAGCTGGCTGCTCGGCGCGACCGAGGCCATCGTGATTCAGCCGGCCGCCGCGACCGCCGGCCGGGCATCGCAGGAGAACCCGGTATCCAACGAGATCACGGCCAGCGCGCCGCGGATCGCGATCATGGCGACCTACGACACGAACCCGACGACGGTCTACCGGATCCTCGCGAGTGCCGGCCTGGGCGCGCCGACGATTGCCGTGCCCAATCCGGCCCGGCTCGCGGCTTCCAGTACCGGGCCGGCTGCTGGCGACGGGACGGCAACCGAGCTCGCCGCGTCCGCCACCCCGGAGGACCGGGCCGCTCGCGCGGCAGCGGCCGTCGGGCCGCCGGTGCTCCCGGCCGCGGTCGCCAACTACCGTGGCGTCGGATTCGATGTCTGCGCGGCGCCGAGCTCGGCGTACATGCGCACCTGGTGGCACGACTCGTCCTACGGCGCGGTCGGGATCTATATCGGCGGCGCCGACCGTGCCTGCGATCAGCAGAACCTGACCCCGGCCTGGGTGCGCCAGCAAGCCGCGACCGGCTGGCGCTTCATCCCGATGTACGCCGGACCGCAGGCATCGTTCGGGCAGCTGACCGCGCCCGGCAGCCAGGGCGTGGCGGCCGCCAGGGACGCGGTCGCGCAGGCCGAGCATTTCGGGCTCGGCCCGAGCACGCCGATCTACTACGACATGGAGGCCTACCAGCCGGCGGAGACCGGCCGGGCGCTGGCGTTCCTGTCGGCCTGGACGACGGAGCTGCACAAGCTCGGCTACAAGTCCGGCGTGTACAGCAGCTCCGGCTCCGCGGTGGTCGATCTTGCACGGCACTACTCGACTCGCGGCTACACGATGCCGGACGCGATCTACGACGCGCTCTGGAACGGCGCGCGGAACGTGTCCGACAGTGCCTACCGGGCCGGGGAGTGGAGCGGCGGCCGGCGGCTGCACCAGTTCAGCGGCGACGTGATGCAGACGTTCGGGGGAGACACGCTGCAGATCGACCAGGATTACCTGGACGTGGCCCTGGCGACTCCGGGTGGCACCATGCAAGCGTCGCCGGGCGTCACGAGCTCGGCAGGGTCGGCGACGGTCTTCTATGAGGGCTCCGATCACCAGCTGTGGGAAGACTCAGGAAACGCGGCGGGCCGGTGGCAGCGGACTGACCTCGGCGGCTACCTCACGGCGGCGCCGAGCGTGGTGACGGTCAACTCCGGCACGCTGGCCGTGTTCTACCGCGGCCGCGGCGACGAGTTGTTCGAGCGCGTCCGGACGCCTGGCGCTGGCAGAAGACGGTGGCCCTGACCGCCATGCGCCAGGTCGGCTGGCCGCGCGCGGTGGCGCAGCCAAACGGCGTGATCGACGTGTTCTGGCAGGGCACGCACGACAATCACCTCTGGCACGCGGAATTCAATCCCGGCCGCGGGTGGAGCGGTCCCGAGGACCTGAAGGGCAGCCTCGGCAGCGCCCCCGATCCGGTCGAGACGGGATCCGGTCAGGTCCAGGTGTTCTGGAAGGGGACGAACGGCAACCTGTGGCGCGTCGTGCGCGGCCTCGGCTCGGCCTGGACCGGTCCGCAGAATCTCGGCATGCGCACTCTCGGCGGCCCGCCGCGCGCCGTCGCGCTCCCTGGCGGCGCGGTCGATGTCTTCTGGGAGGGGTCCACCGCGCCGCACGCCGTCTGGTCGGCGGAGCTGCGGCCGGGTCATCCCGTGACCGGGCCGCAGAAACGCGGCGGAGTGATCGCCGGGGAACCGTGGCCGGTAGTGACCGGCGGAACCGAGCGCGTGGTGTTCCGCAGCCGCGGGAGCCGGCTGTACTCGGTCAGCCGCGCCGGCAACGGAGCCTGGGGGAAGCCGGCCGCAGTGCCCGGCGCCCGCAACCTGGTCTCGGCGCCCTATGCCGGTGCCAGTTCGGGCAGCAGTTCCCTGCAGGTGTTCTGGACCGGACGGAAACGTCAGCTGTGGGCGGTGCGGCTGACCCAGCCCGGCGGGTGGCGCGCGCCGGTCGACCTCGGCGGCAGCGCGTAGCCGCGGTGACCGCCCTGCCCGAGACCTGGCCGCGCGGCCGCCTCGCGAGCCCCCGCCGGCCGTCCGGATCCGCCCCGGTCTGCCGCATCGCAACCGCTCGCCTATCCTTGATGACCGCTGGCCTCTTTAACGGCAGCCGGCGAGCCGTCACCGGGCGGGCCCGTGACGCTCCTGCGCTGGTGCGCGGGCGCGGCAGCGGAGAATCCCGGGGCAGGAGGGTTTCCCGCGAAGCCAGCCGCCGGTTCCCGTACTGTAAGACCTGTCTGACCCAGCCAGATCCTTCCAAGCTAGGGAATCCATGACCTCCGTACCGGACAAGATCGCAGAGGCCGTCTGGCGCGTCATCCCGGCGCCTATCGAGCGCAAGTTGCGCACCGAGGCCGGCAAGCGGTTCAGCCGGTTCGTCCCCGTGGCCATCGTAGCTGTGGTCACAAGCCAGATCATGCTGGGCTTGCTGACCGGTCCGGTCAACCTCAGCGCCGGTGCCTCGGGCGTGATCGCCTCGATGACGGCAGCGCTCGTGAGCTACCTGCTCAGCCGCTGGGCCTGGGACCGCAGGGGCAAGCCGGACTGGCTGCGCGAGACACTCCCGTTCTGGGCGGTCTCCGTCGCGGTCTGGGTCATCCTGGGCCTGACGTCGCACTACGCGAGCGTCTGGGCCCACGACATGGGCTACACGCACTTCAAGAAGCACCTGGTGATTCAGGGTGCGTACTTCCTGATGAACTGCCTGACCTTCATCGGCCGGTTCCTGATCTTCCACTACGTTCTGTTCGCTAACCGCGACCGCGACGAAGAGGCCGCGGCGTCCGTCGGCGCGGACCTGGCCACCGCCGAGGCGCCGGCCGGCAGCGACACCGGCCCGATGGCCCTGGCCTCCGGCGACCAGGCGCCGCCGCCACAGCGCTGAGGTCCGGCGCGGCTGACCGCGCCGCGCGGGCGGACCGAGAGCAGCGGGGCGCGAGGAGGTGCGGGCGTGACCTGGCCGGATACGACCGCCGATGCTGTCAGCCCGGTTGCTGAGGAGTCGTACCGGATCCTTCGGTCCCGGCTGGATTTCTCCCGGCTGCCGAAGTACAGCCGGGATGTCACCGAACGGGTCATCCACGCCACCGCCGACTTTGACTACTTCACCGACCTGGTCTGTGATGAGGAAGCGCTGACCGAGGCGGTTACGGCACTGGCCGCGGGCGCCCTGGTCGTCGCCGATACGGCGATGGTCGCGGCCGGGATCACCGGCAGCCCGGTGGTATGCAAGATTGCCGAGCCGCTGACCCATCGGCTGTCCAGGACAGCCGCGATCAGCAGGGCAGCCGCTGCCGTGCGGCTGGCATTCGGCGAGGCCGGTCCGGGCGCGGTGTGGATCGTCGGCGGCGGCCAGGCGGCGCTGGCCGAGATCCTCAGCCGGCGCGTTGAGCCCGCGTTCGTCATCGGCCTGCCGGCCGGCTTCGCGGGGGCGGCTGAAGCCAAGGACGCACTGCGGGCGGCCGGCATCCCGTCAGTGAGCAATGTCTCGGAGAAGGGCGGCCCGGTGGCCGCGGTCGCCGCTTTCAACGCGCTGCTCGGGCACGCGCTCGCCGTGACCGGGACGCGGGCCGGCTGGGGGCCGGGCGGGCAGCCTGCCGGCCTGGTCGACGATGACACCGTCGGCTGGTAGCGCGGGAGCGTGGAGGCAGCGCGCCTCCCGGCCCGGATCCGGGCGGCGGGGCGAGCGGCTAACGTGTGTCCCGACATGCATGCATTTCCAGACGACGAGCGGGCTGCGGTCTACCGGGTCATTGCCGAGCGCCGCGATGTCCGCCGCGACTTCCTGCCCGACCCCGTTCCGGCTGACGTGCTCGAGCGCGTGCTGGCAGCGGCCCACCGGGCACCGTCGGTCGGCTTCTCGCAGCCGTGGGATTTCATCGTCATCACCGACCCTGACCGCAGGGCCAGGATCAAGGCGCTGGCGGAGCACTCGCGGGACGAGTACGCCGCTGACCTCCCGGCGGCACGGGCGCGGGCCTTCGACCGGCTGAAGACCGAAGCCATCCTGCAGACGCCGGTCAACATCGTGATCACCTGCGACCCGACCAGGGGCGGCCGGCACACGCTGGGCCGGCACGCCCAGCCGCAGACCGCGGCCTACTCCAGCGTCCTGGCCGTCGCGAACCTGTGGCTCGCGGCCAGGGCCGAGGGCCTCGGTGTCGGCTGGGTGAGCTTCTTCAGCGAGCAGGACCTGGCGGCCGAGCTGCGGCTGCCGTCCCACCTGCAGATCGTGGCCTACCTGTGCGTCGGGTATGTCGGCAGTTTCGGCAAGGAACCGGAGCTGGCGGAGGCCGGCTGGGCCCGGCGGCGGCCGCTTGGCTGGGCCGTCCACGCCGAGGAATTCGGCAACCGGGAGCTGCCCGGCCAGGAGGCAGTGAGCCTGCTCGATGAGGTGGTAGCGGCCATTCGCCCGCCCGATGGCGATGCCGTCGCCGCGGCCCGGCAGCGGCAGGCCCAGATGACCAAGCCGCCAGGGTCGCTGGGCGTACTCGAGGACGTATCCGTGCAGCTGGCCGGGCTGGCCGGTGCCTGCCCGCCGCCGCTGCCCGAGCCCGCGGCCGTCGCCGTGTTCGCCGCCGACCATGGCGTGCACGCCCAGGGCGTCACGCCCTGGCCGCAGGAGGTCACCGGCCAGATGGTGGCCAACTTCCTGGCTGGCGGAGCGGTCGTCAACGCATTCGCGGCCCAGGCCGGGGCCGAGGTCGTGGTCGTCGACGTGGGCGTGGCCGCCGACCTGGACCAGACGCCCGGGCTACTGCCCCGCAAGATCGCCCGCGGCACCGCCGACTTCACGGCCGGCCCCGCCATGAGCCGGGACCAGGCGATCGCAGCCGTCGGCGTCGGCATCGAGGTGGCCCGTGACCTGGTCGCGGCCGGGAACCGGTGCCTGCTCACCGGTGATATGGGCATCGCCAACACGACGGCATCGGCCGCCCTCATCTGCGCCTTCACCGGGCGCGACCCCGCCGAGGTCACCGGCCGCGGAACCGGGATCGACACCGAGACGCTGGCCAGGAAGGTCGGCGTCATCCGCCGTGGGCTGGCCTTGCACCAGCCCGTTCCGGCCGATCCGGTGCAGGTGCTCGCTGCCTTCGGCGGGTTCGAGCACGCGGCCCTGGCCGGGTTCATCATCGCTGCGGCGGCCCTGCGCGTGCCGGTGATCCTGGACGGCGTCATTGCCGGCAGCGCGGCGCTGGCGGCCTGTGCCCTCGCGCCCGGCGCGGCCGGGCTGCCTGGTGGCCGGCCACCGGTCGGTCGAGCCCGGGCACACCGTGGCCATGGAGCACCTCGGTCTGAGGCCGCTCGTCGACCTGGATCTGAGGCTGGGGGAGGGAACGGGTGCCCTGCTCGCGCTGCCGATCGTGCAGAGCGCAGTGCGTGCGCTGCGTGACGTCGCCACCTTCGACGCGGCCGGTGTTACCGAAAAGTAGCCAGCAGTACTCGAATCCGTGCTCGATTAGGCGCTGCCACGTGCGCGAACCTTGCTTTAGCCGGCATCAGCGCCGAGGCCCGAGGCGGGGGTCGAGATGATCTTTTTCCTGCTCACGCCGTGCACTGGTTCAAGTTGCAGCATTACAGCCGGTAATCTGCCCTAGCGGCGCACAATTACCTCAAGGCCGGATACTGTCGCGAGGAAGGACAGACAGGGCAACGCCTTGCGCCCGAGAATCGTGGTGGGGGTGGCGCGACCCGCTGACCAGCGGAAACGTCACCGCGTCGGCTGGCGTATCAGGGCAGTGACCAGGCAGGGCACATCGAGCAGTGGACGGCACGGCTGGGGGCAGGAGACCCGGAAGTATGACCGAGGGACAGGACGCGGCCGCGGCAGGACTGCCGCCGGGCGGAGCTGGCCAGTCAGGCCCGGCTGCCGCCGGCTGGTCTTCGTTCGCCGAGGTCGCCATGCCGGCGCCGGTTGCGGCGAGCCCGCCCGGCGTGTCAGCCGGCTCGCCGGCACCGGGCGGGACTGGCTGGCCGGACGGCTCGCCGCCAGCTGCCGGGCGGGCCCGTGACCCGGGTTCCGAGGGCGGCCAAGGGGCGCAGGCCGGGCCGGCCGGGGCCGGGATGCCGTCGGTCCCTGGCGCGCCCGGTTCCGGCATCGCGCCGTCCGGGCCCGATGGCGGCGAGCGTGGCCCGGCCAGAGCGCCGTCGGCGCCGGACCCCGCCGCCCCTCCGCGGCGGCCGTCTGCGGCCAGCTCCATCTGGACGCGTCCGGCTGGCATCGCCCCCGGCGGCGAACCTGACGACGATGTGCCGTTCGCCCGGGTCGACGCACGCAAGCTGGAGGCGGCGCTGCTGGGCCTCCGCCACCCGGTCGTCAGCGTGCCGCTGCTGCTCGAGGCGCCGGGCGTGACCGAGGCCCGAGCTGAGCGGCTGAAGCTGCTGAGCCAGATTGACGACTACCTGCTGCCCCGGCTGCGCCAGTCGGGAGCGCCCATCCTGGTGGCGCTGGTCGGGTCGACCGGAGCCGGCAAGTCGACGCTGATGAACAGCGTGGTGGGCAGGCAGGTGAGCGCGACCGGCATCCGGCGCCCGACAACGAACAGCCCGGTGCTGGCCTGCCATCCCGATGACATGCGCTGGTTCGCCGAGAACGTCTTCCTGCCGACCCTTCCGCGGGTGCGCCAGCAGGGCCTGGCGATGCCCGGCCGGGACGGCCTGCTCGTGCTGGCCGCCAGCGAGGGCATGCCCAAAGGCGTGGCCGTACTGGACACGCCGGACATCGACTCGGTTGTCCAGGCGCATCATGACTTCGCCCACCAGTTCCTGGACGCCTCGGACCTGTGGCTCTTTGTCACCACAGCGCGGCGCTACGCGGACGCGGCGGTGTGGGAAATGCTCAAGGACGCCCGCGGCCGCGGTGCCGCCCTGGCGATCGCCCTGTCCCGGGTGCCCCCGGCCTCCGGCGCAGAGCTAGCCGCGCACTTCGACGCGATGCTCGAGGCGAACCGCCTCGGGCATGTGCGGCGGTTCATCATTCCCGAGACGATCATCACCGACGCGCAGCTGCCCGCGGCGATCGCCGCCCCGGTCAGGGACTGGCTCGGAGACACCGCTCGCCGCGAGGACCGGCGGGTCGCGGTGCTGACGCAGACGATGTCTGGTGTGCTCGATACCTTCCGAAGCCGGGTGCCGGCCCTGGCCGAGCAGGTCGGCGAGCAGCTGGCGCTGCGCGAGCAGCTGCGCGCGGCAGTTGACGGCGCCTTCGCCGGCAGCGTCGCTGACTTCGACGAGGCGACGGGCGACGGATCGCTGCTTCGCGGTGAGGTGCTCGCCCGGTGGCAGGATTTCGCCGGGACCGGGGATCTGCTGCGCACGCTGCAAGTCCGGCGCGGTCGCGGGCGGCAGAAGAAGCAGCAGGATGCCGGCCAGGGCGGGCGCGCTCAAGAGCGCGCTGGCCACGAGTGTTGTGTCGCTGGTGACGGCGACCGCTGACCGCGCCGCCGAGCTTGTCGTGAGCCAGTGGCAGCGGCAGCCCGCCGGATCCGGCCTGCTGGCCGGCCTCGCCGGAGGGACCGGGCCTGCTGACCGCGGCGGGGCCGCGACTGAGGCGGACTTCGTGGCGACGGCGCTGGCCGACCTCGGCCTCGTCACCCGCGCTGACGCCGACGCTGACCAGTACGACGCGGCGGCACTGGCGCGGGCCACGGACGGCCTGGCCGCTGCCGCCGGGCGGGCGGTCGGCGCCTGGCAGGCCCACGTCCTGCAGCTGGTCACCGAGGAGAAGGTCACCAAGCGCTCGATCGCGCGAGTGGTCTCGTTCGACGAGGAATCACTGGCTCTGGTGCTGAGCATCGGCGCCCTCGGCTATGCCGCGGCCGGCGGCCCCGCCGGCGCGGAGGCCGTGAGCGCGGTGCCGCAGCGGCTGCTGGAATCGCTGTTCGGTGCCGGGCTGCTGCGCGACATGGGCGCGCGAGTGCGCCGTGACCTGCACGAGCGCGTGAGCGGACTGCTGGAAGGTGAGGCCCGCCGGTTCTATGCGGCCATCGACACCGCCGGGGTACCGGAGGACGGGGCGTCCGATGAGCTGCTGCAGGCCGGCCGCGCGCTGGAGGAGGCGCGATGACTGCGACGATGACGGCGCAGGTCGCCGATACCGCCGACCGGGCGGAGCTATCAGCCCGGCTGACCGCACTCGGCTCGCTGGTGGAGATCGGCGCCGCGCGCACCGGTCCTGACGGTTTCAGCGAGGAGCTGCTGGCGGCTGCCGGTGACGTGCTGACGCGGGCCGGGCAGCGGCTCATGCTGTCCTCCCGGCACACCGTGGTCTCGCTCGCGGGCGGCACCGGCAGCGGCAAGTCGTCGCTGTTCAACCGGCTGTCCGGTGCTGACTTCTCGACTGTCGGCGTGACCAGGCCGGTGACCAGGGAAGCGCACGCGTGCGTGTGGGGTGTCGACGGCTCCGGCCCCCTGCTGGAGTGGCTGGGCGTCCCGCGCCGCTACCGCTACGCCAGGGCCAGCGCGCTCGGCAGCGGAGAGCAGTCCATGGACGGACTCGTCCTGCTCGATCTGCCCGACCACGACTCGGTTATGGGCCATGCCACGGACCTGGTCGACGACCTAGTCGGCTTGTCCGACCTCATGGTGTGGGTCCTGGACCCGCAGAAGTACGCCGACGCTGCGGTGCACCGGCGGTTCTTGGTGCCGCTGGCGGGTCACTCGGAGGTCGTGGCGGTCGTGCTGAATCAGGCCGATCTGCTGACTCCGGCCCAGATCGACGACTGCGTCCACGACCTCAGGCGGCTCCTGGACTCCGAGGATCTCCAGGACGTCCAGATCCTGGTGACCTCGGCCAAGACCGGGGCGGGCATCGAGGAGCTTCGCCGGCTGCTGGTCGCGACCGTGTCGGAACGGCGCGCCGCCGCCGCCCGGATCAGTGCCGACGTGGACAAGGTCGTGGCCCGGTTCGAGCAGTACGGGACGGCGGAGGGCGCACATGCCGCCGACGTCCTGGCGGACGGGGCCGCCGATGAGCTAGCGGCTGCGTTCTGCGGCGCCGCCGGAGTGACGGCCATCGGTGATGCCGTCCGCAGCGCGCGCGAGCTGCGAGCGCTCGATTATGTCGGCTGGCCCGTGACCTGGGTAGTCGAGCGCCTGACGAGTCCCGACCCCGCCAGGAAGATCAGGCTGGGCAGAATCTGGGACGAGTTGCGCGGCATCACCGCGGGGCCGTCCGGGGCGCAGCAGGCGGAGATCGACAACGCGCTGACGCGGGTTGCCGATGACTACGTTCCGCCGCTGCCACGGCCATGGTCGCGGACCGTCAGGGCCGCGGTTCGATCGCGGGCAGCGGACGTGCCGGGCGCAGTGGGTGACGAAATCGGAGCCGCTTTGCCGGCAGGCGCGGCCGTCGACCGCTGGTGGCGGCTGATCGGCGTGCTGCAGGGCCTGCTGCTCGGCTGCGTCCTGGTGGGTGCTGCCTGGCTCGTCGCCCTGCTCATTCTCGGTGTGGCCGGGATCGGCACCAGCATTCCGAAGCTCTTCAGCGACGTGTGGCTCATCCCCTGGGCCGCGGCCATGATCGTGGTCGGCCTGGCCGGGGGATGGCTTACGGCCAGGCTCTGTATCGCGGCGGTCAGCAAGGCGTCCGCTCGCGAGCAGGACCGGCTGCTCGACGACATCCGGCAGCGACTGCGGACCGTGGCGAGCCAGCTTGTCATCGGCCCGGCGGACCGCGAACTCGACGAGCTTGACCGCTTCCGGGCCGAACTGCGGCTGGCCGCCGGAGACGGGCGCACGGCCTAGGCCCGCCCAGGGCACGAGGGAGGTCGCCGGTCGGCCCGCGGCGGGCATTGTGATCCCGCGTCGGCTGGCCTGCTGGCGGTCATCCACAGGAGTCCGGCACCCTCCTGGTTTGTGCACAGCCCTGCGGCCGGTCACGCATCTCAGTCCGGTACCGACCCATCCTGGATGTGGGCCGGCGGCGCAGGGCCGCCGACGTTTCGCGGAGGGTGCTGGCCTGCGCCCGGCTCCGCGATCTCGAGGAGGCTCCGATGGCAAATGAAGCAGCTTTCAGCGTGTCCGGCTACGTAGCGACTCAGCCGAAGACCGCCTACACCAGAGCCGGGCAGAAGATGCTGTACATGCGAGTCGGCTGGACCCCGCGCTGGCTGGACCGGACAACGGGGGAGTGGGCCGACCGCCAGACGTCGTTCGTGAGCGTCACCTGCTTCCGGAAGGTGGCCGAAAACGCGGCCGTGTGCCTGCGCCGGGGTGACCCCGTGGTCGTCCGAGGCACTCTCCGGGTCCGCGAGTTCGGTCCTGACGACGGGCCCAAGCGACAGTCGGTCGAGGTGATCGCCGAGTCCCTCGGCCATGACTTGTCTCGCGGAATCAGCACGTTCAACAAGCATGCAGGGCACCAGGAAATGACCGCGGATGAGCTCGATCGGGCCATGGCCGGTGACGCGCCCGGGCCGCTGCCCGGAGACGGGCCCGCTGCGGAGGGAGAAGTCACGGGCGATGAGGCCCGCCGTTCATCCGGCCTCCAGGCCGGCCCCGGTGCGGAGCTCGGTGTAGAGCTGGCTGCGGAGCCAGACGCGGAGGATGACGGATTCGACGAGGATGAGGCGCAGCGAATGATGGCGTCCTCGGAACTGGCGGAGTCCGTCGGGGCATCGCTGTGACTCCGGCCCGCGTGATTTCCGAGCGCCCTCGCGGTGCCGGTTTGCCTCGCGGTCCCGGTTTGACCCCCGGCTTGGCTCGCGGTTCCGGCCTGTCCTCGTGGTTCCCGGCTCCGTAGTGACCCCGGGGCTGCCCGCGTAATGCCGGGCGGCCCCGGCGATCACGGGCCGGCCTGCGCCTGCTCTTGCGCCGGGCCGGACAGCCGGGCCGGCCCGGCTGGCCAGCCAGCCGCTCTCGTACGCCCGGCGGCTGCCACGTTGCGGTCCGGGCTTGCCTGACCGGGCGATTGGCTGCGGTTCGGTGCCAGCACGTTCGTAGCGACCCCTGCGAGCCCCTACCCTTAAGCCATGCCGGAGTTCATCTATCAGATGAGTCGTGTCCGCAAGGCGCACGGCGACAAGACCATCCTCGACGACGTCACGCTCGCTTTCCTGCCGGGGGCCAAAATCGGCGTGGTTGGCCCTAATGGCACCGGTAAGTCGACGTTGCTGCGGATGATGGCCGGGGTCGAGCAGCCATCCAACGGCGAGGCGCGGCTGATGCCGGGCTTCACGGTCGGGATCCTGGACCAGGAGCCTGCCCTGGATGACTCCAAGACGGTTCTGGGCAATGTCGAGGAAGGCGTAGCGCAGACTAAGGCACTTGTGGACCGCTACAACGAGATCGCCGAGCAGATGGCGACCGACTACTCCGACGAGCTGCTGACCGAGATGGGCAAACTGCAGGAACAGCTGGATCATTCCGGTGCCTGGGACCTGGAGAGCCAGCTCGAGCAAGCCATGGACGCACTGCGCTGCCCGCCGCCGGAGTCCGACGTCTCGGTGCTGTCGGGCGGCGAGCGCCGCCGCGTCGCGCTGTGCCGGCTGCTGCTGGCCCAGCCCGATCTTCTGCTGCTGGACGAGCCGACCAACCACCTGGATGCCGAGAGCGTGCAGTGGCTGGAGCAGCATCTGGAGAAGTACCCGGGCACCGTCGTCGCGGTCACTCACGATCGCTACTTCCTCGACAACGTCGCAGGCTGGATCCTGGAACTGGACCGCGGCCGGGCCTATCCGTATGAAGGCAACTACTCCACCTATCTGGAGACCAAGGCGGCCCGGCTGAAGGTCGAGGGTGCCAAGGACGCCAAGAAGCGCAAGCGCCTCGAGGACGAGCTGGACTGGGTCCGCTCCAGCCCGCGGGCCCGGCAGGCGAAAAGCCGTGCGCGCCTGCAGCGGTATGAGGAGATGGCTGCCGAGGCTGACCGGGACCGCAAGCTCGACTTCGAGGAGATCCAGATCCCGCCGGGACCGCGGCTGGGCACCCAGGTCGTCGAGACCGAGGGCCTGACGAAGGGCTTCGACGACCGGACACTCATCGAGAACCTGAGCTTCAGCCTGCCGCAGGGCGGCATCGTCGGAATCATCGGGCCGAATGGCGTCGGCAAGACAACGCTGTTCAAGATGATCGTCGGCGAGGAAAAGCCGGACTCGGGCACGATCAAGGTCGGCGACACCGTGCAGATTGCCTACGTCGACCAGTCCCGCGCCCGGATCGACCCGGACAAGAACGTCTGGCAGGCCATCTCCGACGGGGAGAGCTACATCACCGCGGGCAAGACCGAGATCCCGAGCCGGGCCTACGTTGCGGCTTTCGGCTTCAAGGGCAGCGATCAGCAGAAGCCCGCGGGGATCCTGTCCGGCGGCGAGCGCAACCGGGTCAATCTCGCGCTGACGCTCAAGCTGGGCGGCAACCTGCTCCTGCTCGACGAGCCGACCAACGACCTGGACGTCGAGACGCTGTCGTCACTGGAGAACGCGCTGCTGGAGTTTCCCGGCTGCGCGGTCATCACCAGCCACGACCGGTGGTTCCTGGACCGGATCGCTACCCACATCCTGGCCTGGGAAGGCGGGGCCAGCTGGTTCTGGTTCGAGGGCAACTTCGAGGCCTACGAGAAGAACAAGATCGAGCGGCTCGGCGCTGAGGCGGCCCGGCCGCACCGGGTCACCTACCGCAAGCTGACCAGGGGCTGACCGGCTCGCTACGACGGCTCGTGCCGCCAGCCGCCTTCGCGGCCGGCGGCACGTTTGTGTTCGGGTGGCCCGGCCGGCCGGGGGCGCGCGGCGGCGGCGAACGGCAGGGTTTACCATCGTCGGCAAGTAGCAGCCGTGTGCACGGCAGGGCCGGGGGGCTCGACCGAATGCACGGACGGCTGCAGCAGCCGCTCGCGCGGCCTGGCCGGGGGCCTGGCCGCACGCAGGGACGGTTGCAGCGCATCCGCGCAGGCCGGGTCGGCCGGACAGCTCAACGGTTCACTCGGAAGGCAGACCCTGGTGCCGGCCAACGACATGACTGGCGGCGATCGGGCCGCAACGCCACATCAGCACGACAGCCGCTCCGGCGCCGCGAGGCCGGCGCCGAACGCAAGCACTGCACCGGACACAAGCACCGGGCCTGCCGCTAGCACCGGCCCTGCCGCTAGCACCGCGCCTGCCGCTAGCACCGGCCCTGCCGCTAGCACCGCGCCTGCCGATAGCACCGGGCCTGCCGCTAGCACTGGGCCAGCCTCGGGCACCGGGCCGGCCGCGATCCGGTCAGGTCCGGCGGTGCCGCCGACGCTCTCGCGGCTGCGGCACTTCGCCCGGCTGCCCGGTACCGGCGCGCAACTCTGGCTCTCCCTGTTCGCCCTCTCGCTCGGCGCCTTCCTCATCCGGTTCCTGGTCCCCGTGCCCGTTGCTCAGGCCGACAACCGCGACGGTCCGCGGCTGATGTGCGGCCTGGGCCTCGTCCCGGTCACCCACGGCCATTCGCGGTTCTTCCGGTTCGCCTATTTCGAGTACGTCCGCAGCGCGTCCTGCGCTGGCCGTGCTCCCTATCCTTCGTCGCAGCTTGTGCCGCTCGAACTGGCCCGCATGCTGACACCAGTCCTGGGACTGCCGGGCAGCCTGAACATGATCGCCCTGGGCGTCTTGATGTGCGCCCTGGCATCGGTAGGCGTCGCCAGTCTGGCGACCGGGCTGCGGGTGCGGCTATGGGCTCAGCTGCTGGTCGCCGTCGTGGTCTGGGTCATCGTGGCGGACTCGGCCTTCTTCGACGTCTTCGCGGGGCCGTTCAGCGAGCCCGCGGCACTGGTCGGCCTGCTGCTGATCGCAGCCGGAACCCTGTATCTGCGCCGCGGCTGGCGGCTGACCGTTCGCGGTCTTCTGCTGGCCGGTACCGGCGGCTTCCTGGCGATCCTGTCGAAAGAGCAGTACCTGGTGCTGGCCGCCCCGACCTGCCTCACGCTGGTGCTGGCGACCGCGGCGCCGGGCCGCTGGTACCGCCTGCGCCGGTTCGGCACCAGGGAGGCCGCCGCCGGCGTCGCCGTCGCAGGCCTGCTGGCACTGCTGACGGCGGGCTACATCGGGTGGGACTTCACCAGCAACTACGGCCAGCGCCTGCATTACATCCAGGGCGTCGACATGGTCTTCACCGACATCGTGACCACCCGCGCCAACGCTCCGGCCGGGCTGCGCGCGCTCGGACTGCCCGCGAGCTGGACCCGGTATGCGGGCCACTACTACTGGGACACGGGTTCGGTCCGCACCAGCCCTCAGTTCAGCCGGTACGAGGGCAAGTTCAGCGACGGCAACATCGCCCGCTACCTGGTGACCCATCCAGCCAGCATTGTCCGGATCGGGCAGAGCGCTGCCGAGCAGGCTCAGCGCGTACAGGTGACGGCCCTCGGCGACTACCCGGTCTCGGCGGGTCACCGTCCGGGGGCCGTCGAGTCGCGCGTCAGGGTCGTGACCTGGCTGATGCACCGGTTGCCGGCGCGACTGGGCCTGCTGTGGTACGTGCCGCTGTGGGCCGTCATGGCCGCGATCGCCCTCGCGGCGCTGGCCGGGTCGGGCCGCCGCCGCGCGTGGAACCGGGACGGAGCCGTCCTGATCCTGTGCATGACCGGCTGCGCCATCGTAGCGTTCGTGCCGCCCGCCTACTTCGCTGGCATCTCTACCACCCGGCACATGGTGGGCATGAACCTGGCCACGGCACTGGCCTTCACGATCGCCTGCGGCCTAGTGGTATCGCTGCTCCGCCAGCTGCCGGGCCGCCGGACGCGGCCGCCAGGGCCCGGTCAGCGCTCGCCCGCGCCGGAGCTGACCGCCAGCCGCCCGTGAGCTGGCAGCCGTCAGCGCCGTCCGGTTCCGCCGCATATGCTCGACGGGCGTACCGGCGGCCCGCAGCGGCTGCCAGCGACAGCGGCGGCGATCGGAGCGTGGACCAGCATGACCACCGGAGCGGATTCGGCAGCCACGAGCGCCCCGGCCGCAGCCGCGAGCGCCCCGGCCGCAGCCGCGAGCACCCCGGCCGCGGCCCGCGGCCTGCCTGACCGGGCCCGGGTGGTAGTCATCGGCGGCGGCGTCATCGGAACGTCGGTGACCTACCATCTCGCGCACCTGGGCGCGGACGTCGTGCTGCTGGAGCGGGACCGGCTGACCTCCGGCACGACCTGGCACGCCGCAGGCCTCATGGCCACCTTCGGGTCGACCTCGGAGACCTCCACCGAGCTCCGCAAGTACACCCGCGACCTGTATCTGCGGCTGGAAGCCGAGACCGGGCTCGCCACCGGCATGCGGCAGGTCGGTCTCATCGAGCTGGCCGTCGAGCCGGGCCGGCTGGAGGAGTACCGGCGGGTCGCGGCCTTCAACCGGCACTGCGGCGTCGAGGTACACGAGATCTCGGCCAGGGAGGTCGGCGACCTGTGGCCGCTGGCCAGGACCGATGACGTGCTGGCCGGCTTCTACATCCCGGCCGACGGCCGGGTGAATCCGGTCGACGTGACCATGTCGCTGGCGAAGGGCGCCCGGCAGCAGGGCGCCCGCATCATCGAGGGCGTTCCGGTGACCGGATTCCTGCGCACGGGCGGCGCGGTGACCGGAGTCCGCACCGCTCAGGGCGATATCGAGGCCGAGTTCGTCGTCAACTGCGCCGGGATGTGGGCGCGCCAGCTCGGCGAGCTGGCCGGCGTCAGCGTCCCGCTGCAGGCGGCCGAGCACTATTACCTGCTGACCGAGCCGATCGCGGAGGTCAGCCGGGACTGGCCGGTGCTGGAAGACCCCGCAAACTACGGCTACTTCCGGGAGGAGGGCGGCGGCCTGATGCTCGGCCTGTTCGAGCCGGTCTGCGCTCCCTGGCGGGTTGACGGCATCCCGCCCGGCTTCTCGTTCGGGGAGCTGCCGCCCGACTGGGAGCGGATGGCCCCGTTCCTGGAGAAGACGATGTCCAGGATCCCCGTCTCGTCGCAGGTCGGGATCCGCAAGTTCTTCTGCGGACCGGAAAGCTTCACGCCCGACCTGGCCCCGGTCCTCGGCGAGTCACCCGAGCTGAAGAACTACTTCGTCGCTGCCGGGCTGAACTCGATCGGCATCCTGACCGGCGGCGGGATCGGACGCGTCATCGCGCACTGGATCGTCTCCGGACGTCCTGACGTCGATATCACCGGCATGAACATCGACCGGCTGCACCCCTACCAGGCGAACCCGGAGTACCGGGCCACCCGGACCGTCGAGTCGCTCGGCATGGTCTACGCCACCCACTACCCCGGCCGCTCGATGCGGACCGCCCGCGGCGCCCGGCTATCGCCGCTGCATCATCAGCTCGCCGCCAGGGGAGCGTTCTTCCGCGACGTGAGCGGCTGGGAAGGCGCGGACTGGTACGCCCCGGAAGGCTCGTTCCCGCCCGGAACCTCACCTGACGCCGGCGAGCTGTCCTTCGGCCGGCAGGACTGGTACCCGCACTGGGAGGCCGAGCATCACGCCTGCCGCGAGGGCGTGATCCTCATGGACATGTCCTTCATGGCCAAGTTCGCGGTGCAGGGCCGGGACGCCGGTCGCGAGCTCGACCGGCTGTCGGCCGGGGCCGTGAACGGCGAGAACGGCGTGATTACCTACACCCAGTGGCTCAGCGAGGCGGGCACCATCGAGGCCGACCTCACCGTGACCAAGCTTGCCGATGACGAGTTCTACGTCGTCGCGTCCGACACCGCGCACCGGCACGCCCTGACCCGGATGCGGCGGCAGTTCGCGGCCAGCGGCGCGCATGCGTTCGCCACCGATGTCACCTCGGCCTTCGCCCAGCTCAACCTCCAGGGCCCGCGCTCGCGCGAGGTGCTGGCGGCGGTGACCAGTGCCGACGTCAGCAATGAGGCATTCGGCTTCCGCGCCGCCCGGTATATCGACGTCGGCTTCGCCCGGGTGCTGTGCATCAGGATCACCTACCTCGGCGAGCTCGGCTACGAGCTGCACATCCCGGCCGAGCAGGCCGCGCACGTCTACGACCGGCTCGTGGCCGCGGGCCGGTCCCGCGGCCTCCGGCACGCCGGGCTGAAGGCACTGTCCAGCCTGCGGATGGAGAAGGGCTACCGCGATTACGGCCATGACATCGACAACACCGACACCGTGCTGGAGGCGGGCCTCGGCTTCGCGGTCGCCCTGGATAAGCCGGGCGGCTTCATCGGCCGCGACTCAGTGGCCGCGCAGAAAGCGGCCGGCCCCCTCTCCCGGCGCCTCGTCCAGGTGCTGCTGAGCGACCCGGATCCGCTGCTGTTCCACGCCGAGATCGTGCGCCGCGACGGCGCGCCGGCCGGCTACATCCGGGCGGCGTCCTACGGCTGGACACTCGGTGGTGCGATCGGCCTGGCCATGATCGATTCCGGCGGCAAGCCCGTCGATCAGTCCTGGCTGGACGCCGGCGACTGGACAGTCGAAGTCGGCGGCCAGATCGCTCCGGCCCGGCTGTCGCTGCGGCCCTTCTACGATCCTGCGAGCAAGCGGATCAGGATGTAGCGAGCGAGAGGCCGGGCAGTCTCAGCTGGTCCGCTTGATGCTGGCTCTAGCGATCTTGCCTCCGGACACCGTGTAGGTGCCGCTGAAGGTCTTGACAGTGCCGTCGGTCTGCCGGGCGACCAGCCTGGCCGTGACCACGTCGCCCTGGGTCGAGATAATCGTGATGGTGTCGTGGGCCGTGCCCGCGTATCCGGCCGCGAACTGGCTGTACGTTTCCCCCTGCCCGCCGCCCAGCCGCCAGGCGGTGAGATAGCGATGGTGGTTGATGGCCCAGAAGTACTCGCGCACGGTCTTAGCCGGGTTCTGGGCCGACGTCTGAACGCTGTTCGAGACGGCGGCCGGAGGCGCCGCCGGCGTCTGCCGGTGCGCCAGCTTATAGGCAACGCCCGCCATGACGGCCAGCGCGACGAGCGCGAACAGGGCGGCCACCGCGATGTTGCGGCCCCGGTGACTCCGGCTGCCGCTGGCGCGCCCCGGCGGCCGTTGCGCGGGCGGGGCTGACGGCCCCTGCCCGGACCGCCCGCCCGGCGTGCCCAAGTATCCGGCGGGCGGCGGGCGAAGGCCCGCAGCGCCAGCGGCCGGGGACTCCTGCCGGAAGGAAACGGGGTCGTTCCAGCTAGCGGCCGTCAGCTCAGCTGGCGGCGGCCAGGGGCTGCCACCGGACAGGTCACCGGCGCCCGCTCCGCCGGCCGCCCATGGCTGCGCGGCGGGCGGCAGCTGGGAACCGCGCGCCTGCCCGGAGCCGTACGGCGGCCGGGAACCGTACGGCGGTGATGAGCTGTAGGGCGGCCGCCGAGAATCGTAGGGCGGTGACGGGCTGTACGGCGGTGAGGAGTCGGGGGCTGGCCCGGGCGTCCGCGAGGCGGGCTCGGCCCACGGGGCTGCGGCGTCCGGCCACTGGTCCCGGAGCTCGGCCGCTGCGGTGCGGGGCCGGTCCGCCTGCTCGCAGGCCGCGGTCAGTGCCAGCGCGAAATCCCGGCACGTCGCATAGCGGCCTGAGGGTGATTTGGCCATCGCGGCCGCGATGACCTCGTCAACCGCCGGCCGGAGCTCGGGCCGCCGCTGCGTGAGCCGGGGCGGCTCGGACTCGAGCTGGGCCCACATCAGTGCCATGGTGTCGTCACGCGCGAACGGCGGGGCGCCGGTCAGCATCTCGACCGCGGCGCAGGCCAGCGCGTACTGATCGGCCCGTCCGTCGACGGGCAGGCCCTGGATCTGCTCGGGTGAGACATAGTCGAGCGTGCCGAGGAACTGCCCGGTCGACGTCAGCGTCGACGGGGTCAGCGAATGCTTGCTGAGCCCGAAGTCGGAAAGATACACGTGGTCAGAGTCGTCGCTGGCCAGCGCCAGCAGGATGTTGCCCGGCTTGACGTCGCGATGGACCAGTCCGTGCTCGTGAGCGGCGTCGAGGGCCGAGGCGACCTGAGTGGTGATGGCAGCGGCCCTGGACGGGCTGAGGGTGGCCTGGTGGTCAAGCAGCGACCGAAGATCACCGTGGCTGACGTACCGCATGGCAATGAACAGCACGCCAGCTGCCTCGCCCGCCTCGAACACCGGGATGATGTGCGGATGATCGACGCCGGCCGCGGCGCGCGACTCGCGCATGAAGCGCTGCCGGAAGGCCTCGTCCTCACCGAGGTGCGGCGCGAGCACCTTCAGGGCCACCGGGCGGCCGAGGCGCGTGTCGAGTGCCCGGTAGACGACGGCCATGCCGCCGCGGCCGATCTGTTCCTGGATCTGGTAGCCCGCGAGTTGTTCGCCCGGAACCAGGCCCCCGGGGTCGGAGCGAACGTCCTGTGTCACTGCTCGTAGCCTCCAGCGGCAGGGCAGCTCGGCGATTAGCACTAAGCCTTGGCAGTGCCACGGTCAAGCCAGGCGAAAGACTGGTGGTCTCAGTATCTTGAGATGTTCCGGCCGTCGCAAATGCCTCTGCTGAATCCGAGTGTCCTTTTTCCGGGCGGCCTCGGGCTGAAAGTGGCTGCGGACCGCCTGGCTCAGGCCGGGCTGAGGCCGAGATCCGGTCCGCCGGGACGCTCGCCAGGCTGGTTGACGAGACTGTGCGCCGCCATCACCAGGTAGTCCCAGAGCTGGGCGTCAGCCGCGGGATCGAGTGCGAGCTCATCCAGCGCCGTCCGCATGTGCCGGAGCCACGCATCCCGCTCGGCCGGGCCGATGACGAAATGCGCGTGCCGCATGCGCAGCCGCGGATGCCCGCGCCGCTCGTTATAGGTCGCGGGCCCGCCCCAGTACTGCATCAGGAACAGCCGCAGGTGCTCCTCGGCCGGCCCGAGGTCGCGGCTCGGGTAGACGGCCCGCAGCTCGGGATCGGCAGCGACTTCGGCGTAGAAGCGGTGCACCAGCTGCCGGAAGGCGGGCTCCCCGCCGATGGCCTCATACATGCTCGCAGCCTGGGTTTCACTCATGTCGGCTCCCAGCCTAGCCGGTCAGCCGGGTACCGGGATCAGGCCTGCGGCGGCTCGGGCTGATGCGGGACAGACTCCGCCAGCGACGGCGCCGCGGCCCCGGCTGCGGGCAGCACGACCGCGGCCTCGGTTGCGGCGTCCAGGGCATCCTTGAGCCGCTCGCGCAGTTCCCTGGCCACCTCGGCCTTCCCCTGCGGGGCGGTCCTGGCCGCCACCCGGATCAGGACCCGGTCGGCCGAGACGTCCTCGACGCCCCACACCTGCGGGCGGTCCAGAATCATCGCGTGCCAGGCGGGCTCTTCCCACATGCCGACCGCGGCCCGCTCCAGGGACCCGCGCGCCGCTGCAACCGGCACCCGGTAGGGGACCGGGAAGTCGACCACGGCCCTGGCCCACCCGTGCGTCTCATTTCCCGCTTTCCTGATCGTGCCATTGCGGATATGCCAGACGACTCCGTCAACATCGCGCAGCCTGGTAATGCGCAGGCTCACGGCCTCGACCGCCCCGGTGACGCTGCCGATGTCGACAATGTCGCCGACGCCGTACTGATCCTCAAGCAAGATGAAAATGCCAGCCAGGAAGTCCTGCACGAGATTCTGGGCGCCAAAACCGATGGCAATGCCGAGCACTCCGGCGCTGGCCAGCACCGGGGCGAGGTTCAGGCCCAGGTCTCCGAGCACGATCACGCCCGCGACCGTGAAGATCGTGACCGACGCGGCGTTGCTCAGCACGAAAGCCAGGGCCGTGGCACGCTGGCTGCGCCTGCTGGTGTCAGCTCGCCTGGCCGCCTCGGTGGCGGGGTCCGCGTCGGCAATTGCCTCTGCCGTGCCGAGGCCAGATCCGGGGGCGCCGGTACCTGCCATGGGATCCCGGCCTGCGGCGGAGTCTCCGCGGCTCTGGCCGGCGGCGGCCCGCGAGGTCAGCCGCATGATGAGCCGGTGCGCCGCGAAGCGCAGCGCCACGGCGAGCAGCAGCACGAACGCGATGCGCAGCACCAGCTGGATGGGGCCTTGCAGGTAGACCTTCGTGAAGTCGGCCGCGTAGGTGCTGTGCGACAGGTCCCAGACCAGGCGGCAGGTGATTCCGGGCGCGCTGCCGCACGCCCGCGTCAGCGGACTGGTCAGCGAGGATCCGCCCGGCACCGGGCTGGTCAGAAGAGCTGGCACTGCCACTCGTCGATCCTATTGAGACAGCCGCTCGAATTTCGTAACGAATCCATTGTTACCCGTGGGACTAATGAGGAAAGAGTGCTGAAAATAATTAACAAGGCGCGACAACTAAGTTACAATGCGTTAGACGGAGTGATCCGCTCGGGGTGACTCGGAGACCAGGCAGCCGCACGAGAGGAGACCGATGTCCGCTGAGCGGAGTGCCGTTGTCGCTGTTCCCGAGGACGCCAGCAGCCAGCAGGAAATCGCGGCAGATACTGGCTGTCCGCAAGAGCTGATCATGCTGGCCCCGAGCCGCTCCGAAGCCGCCGCCGCACGCCAGATCCGGGCGCGCGCGCTGGTCGCCGGCGCCCGGCCCGCCGACATCGCCTCGGCCATCGCGGCCCAGTGCGGATGCAGCCGCATCCGGGCGTACCGGCTGGCGCTCGGCAACGCCCTGGCCGATGTCGTCGCCCAGGTGCGGGCCCGGTACGAGGCCGACGGCCGGCGGGTGCCGCGGTTCAGTGAGACCCTGCTGTCGGCCTACGAAGGTGGTCAGAAGCGGCCGGGGCCTGAGTACCTGCATTACCTGTGCGCGACGTACCAGGCTGACCCCGCCGATCTGGGCTTTGACGGCTGGTGCTTGTGCGGAACCTCGCACCGGCCCGGTCCGGAGGGGACGCGCGGGCGGACGGCCAACGCGGTCCCGGCGCCCCGGGCCGTGCCGGCTGCCGCTGACAGCGCTGCTGGCGCCACAGCCCATATTGCCCTCGCCGACAGTGGCCTCGCCGACAGTGGCCTCGCCGACAGTGGCCTCGCCGACAGTGCGCCCCCGCGGCCGCAGCGGCGGGGTTCCGGGTCGTCGCGCCACCGGTGGTGGCGGGGCAGGCGGCGGTACCTTCGGGCAACGCCCGGGCGTGCCCTCCGCGGCTACCGGGCGGTCATCAGCGGGTCCGGCCCGGTCGGCTGCGGCGGACCAGGGCGCTTTCGGTTCTGCGGCCGCGGCTGCTGCTGCGGCCGCTGGCGCACCGGCGTCGGCTATGCATGTGTCGCGTGTCCCCTTGCGGCCCGAGTCGCTCGTCTCCGCGCCGGCCGGGCTGCCCGGGGCGTATCTGTGCGCGGCGGCCAGGTGCGAGACGGACCAGTCGGATCCGGACCAGTCGGATGCGCCGCTGTCTGAGGCGGCGCTGTCGGATGCGCCGCTGTCTGAGGCGGCGCTGTCGGAGGCGGCGCCGCCTGGTTCGGTCCCGCTAGCCAGCCTTGACCCGTCCGCACCTGGACTGCTGCTCCCCGTACCGCGCGCGCAGGCTTACGCAGAGACACTCGGCCAGCCCGTTCCCGCTGGTATGTCGCCGAACCCCGGACCCGTGGCCGGCCCGCCGGTCCAGCTGGCCTGCTCCGTCACAATGCCGGCCGGGGCCGACAGCGACGAGGACGATGACGCGCTCCGGGCCATGCTGCTGCGCCAGATGGCCGAACCGGGCAGCCCGGCCGACGGCAGGTTCCTCGGCGCGGTCGACCGGATCCGGCGGCGGATGGATGAGGTCATGCTCGGCGGCACGGTCTCGGCGACCATGATCGACCGGTGGGAGCAGGGCATCGCCGGCTACGGCCGCCTGTACATGACCGTGCCGCCGTTGCGCCTGCTCTGTGACGTCCTGCTGGATTTCACCGAGGTGCGCCGGATGTGCGAGGAACGGCAGCCGCTGGAATTCTCCGAGCGCTTGTGCCGCCTCGCCAGCCAGCTCGGCGCCCTGGCCGGCATCGCCGTGCTCGATCTCGGCGACCACCGCCTGGCCCGTTCCTTCTTCCGGACAGCGCGGTCAGCGGCAGACGAGACCGGCGACCGTCAGCTGCGGTCGTGGGTCACCGCGCGGGAGGCGCTCGTTCCGCTGTACTACGGCGATCCGCGCGAGGCAGCCCGGCTGGCCACCGCCGCAACGGACCTGGCCGGGCGGCATCTGTGCGTGGCCGCGGTCATGGCTCCGGTGATCGAGGCGCGGGCGCAGGCGCGCCTGGTTGCGCTCGGCGCGGGCTCACGCCGCGAGACGCTGGACCGTGCCCGGGCCACGCTTGACCGTGCCCACGATGCGCTGGCGGATCTGCCGGCCGGCCAGCGAAGCGACACCGCGCTTGGCTACACCGAGCGGCAGCTCTACTTCTACGCCGGCGACATTCTGGTCGGCCTTGGTGACTGGCAGGGCGCGCACCGGGCGTTCGGGCAGGCCGGGCAGCTGTACGCGGCGACGGAGGTGCTCGACTGCGCCCTGGTCGCCTTCGGCCAGGCAAGCTGCCTGCTGGAGGCGGACGAGCCGGACGAGGCGCTGGCGGTCGGCCGGGACATCCTGGCCGGTCTCCCGGCCGAGCACCGGACGGACGTGGTTATCCAGGTGGCGAGGAAGCTCGGCCAGGACGCCGCAGCACGAGACCCCCGGCTGCCTGCCCTCGGGGTTTACCGCGACGCCCTGCAGGGCGCCTGACGCTGCGCCGCAGCGGCCCAGCCGGTCAGCCCGGTCAGCCGTTAGCCGGCCAGCCAGCCGGCCGTCAGCCGAGCGGCAGGCCTGTCTGCGCCGCGACGAATGCCAGCGCTTCCGCGGTCATCGCCACCGAACGGCTGACGGCCCGCGCGCCGTGCCCGACGTGGGCCTCGTTCCGGAGCAGGACCGGCCGGTCCGATGCGTCAGCGGTGGTCGCGTGCTGCAGGGCGGCGCACATCTTCCTGGCGTGCAGCGGGTCGACCCGGGTGTCGCCGTCGAACACGGTGAACAGCACGGCCGGGTACCGCACGCCCTCGCGCACGTGGTGGTACGGCGAATACGAGATCAGCCAGCCGAACTCGGCCGGATCGGCGGCGGTGCCGTACTCGTCGTTCCAGGTCTCGCCGAGGCCGAAGCGCTCGTACCGCACCATGTCCAGCAGCGGGGCCGAGCAGACCGCGGCGGTGCTCAGGTCCGGCCGCTGCGTGATCGATGCGCCGACGAGCAGGCCGCCGTTGGAACCGCCCCAGACCGCGAGCTGGTCGCTGGTTGTCCGGCCGTCCGCGATCAGCTTCTCCGCGGCCGCGTGAAAGTCGTCAAAAACGTTCTGCTTGCGTTCCCGCATGCCGGCCCGGTGCCATTGCTCGCCTTCCTCGCTGCCGCCGCGCAGGCTGGCCACCGCGTACACGCCGCCGGCCTCGACCCAGGTCAGGATGGAAGCCGAGAAGGCGGGCGTCAGGCTGACGTTGAAGCCGCCGTATCCGTACAGGATGGCCGGGCGCCCCAGGCCGGGAACGGAGCCTGGCGCCGCCCCGGCTGCCGTCGGGCCGCCGTCGCCGGGAGGCGAGATCACCAGCATGCGGATCGTCGTGCCGTCGGCCGAGGAATAGGCGACCTGCTCCGTGCGCACGGCCGGGAGGTCGACCGCGCCCGGCGCCCGCTGCCATTGCGTGAGCTCGTCGGCGGCCGCGTCGTAGCGCAGGATGACGCCCGGCGTCGTGTAGTCGGTGTAGGCGAACCAGGCCTCGTGGCCGCCCTCGGGGCGCTCCCGGAGGCCGCCGGCGGTGCCGAGGCCGGGCAGGCCGAGCAGGCGGATCCGGTTACCGAAAGCCAGGTCGTGCACGCCGATCTCGCTGATCCCGTGCCGCGCCCTCGCGACCAGCAGGACCGGCTCGCCGAGTCCCGGCCCGTCCAGGATGGCGAAGTCGGACAGGACCGAGTCCTGCTCTTCGCCGATCAGGTCCTGCCAGCTCGCGTACTCGGGAAAGGCGGGGTCGGCCGGATCGGCGATGGCGAGCCCGGCCGCGCGGGGCGTCCCGGTCGGTGAAAATGTAGAACCGGCCGTCCCGGCCGGCGCGGGGCCAGGTACTGGCATCAACGTCCGCTTGCATGACCTGCAGGTTCGGTGCGCTGGCGGTACTTGCCGACAGGTCGGCGATCCACACGTCGTTGCGCGGGGCGGTGCCGGCTGAGGCGCTGATGACCAGCCACCGCCCGTCCTGGCTGACGGAGACGCCGTAGTAGTTGGTCTTGTCCATGCCGTCGCCGAGTATGAGCACGTCGTCGTCGGGTCCGGTTCCGACTCGGTGCAGGTAGACCCGGCGGTGGAACTGCTCCTCGCCGTCCGGCACCGCGCCGGGAGGCAGGCGCCGGGCGTAGTAAAACGCCTCGCCGCCTGGCAGCCAGGCCACCGGCGAATACCGGCAGCGGTCGATCGGCCCGTCGACCTCCTCGCCGGTCGTGACGTTCATGATCCGGAGAGCCGACTCCTCGGTCCCGCCCTCGGACAGCTGGTAGGCCAGCAGCCTGCCCTCCCGGTCAGGGCTCCAGCTATCCAGCGTGGTGCGTCCGGACGGGTCGATCGCGACCGGGTCGATCAGCGCGCGCTCGCCGTCCGCCGGAGTCGCGGTGTACAGGACGGCGTGCTCCTGGCCGGGCTCGCGGCGGGTAAAGAACTGCCGCTCGCCGCGCCAGGACGGCGGCCCGACTTCCCCGGCCTCGAGTAGTTCGGCCAGCCGGAGGGCCAGCCTGTCCCGGCCCGGCAGCCCGGCCAGGTGCCGCGCGTACAGCTCGTCCTGCGCCTGCTGCCAGTTCTTGGCCTCCTCGCTGGCGGGATCCTCGAGCCAGCGGTACGGGTCAGCCACCTCCCGGCCGTGAATGGTCTCGGTGCGGTCCAGCCGGGGCGCGTCAGGATAGGAGGACGTCGTCATATCAGGCACTGTAGTAGCCGCCGGCCGGGCCCCCGGCGACCCGCACCGGCCCGGCCGGCGGCCGTCGCGCTGGCAGTCGGCCGCGCGGGCCTGTTTCCTCGCCGGGCGGTTCGTTAGTCCCGTATTCCCGCCGCATTAGCCCTGGCTTCCAGTCGCGATTGCATATTTGGTGTTGGCTATCCGGGCGGCCGGCAGTCACACTGGTCACGGGTGCCCCGGCGGAATGAAGCCCGCGAGCGCCGCATGTCAGGATGGACCCGTCACGAGCGGGAGGTGCAAGTGCGCCGGGTGCTGCTGCTCAACATCACGTATGAGCCGCTGACCACGGTTGGCTTGCATCGTGCCGTCTGCCTGGTGCTCGGGGAGAAGGCTGACGTCGTGCATTCCGATGTGGGCGGGATGGAATTGCATTCCAGCTCCACCAGGCTCGCGGCTCCCTCGGTTATCAGGCTGCGCCGCTACGTCCGGATACCGCACCGCAGCCGGGTGCCGCTCACCAGGGCCGCGCTCATGCGCCGGGACAATTACCTGTGCGCCTATTGCGGCACGAAGGCCGACACCATTGACCACGTGATCCCGCGCAGCAAAGGCGGGCAGCACGCCTGGGAGAACTGCGTCGCCTCGTGCAACCGCTGCAACCACCGTAAGGCGGACCGGCTGATCGAGGAACTGGGCTGGACGCTGCCCCGAGATCCGGCGGCCCCGCGCGGGCCGCACTGGCGGCTCATCGGCGCCATCAACGACGGCGACCCCCAGTGGGTCGCTTATCTATCCGAGCCAAGTGCTGCGTAGCGTAGCTGGCTGACTACGGGCCGCCGTCAGCCGGTCCGGCCGCCGGTGTTAGCTTCTGCAGGGTGAGCGTGCCGGATCTCCCGCCGCCGGGCAGGCAGCCACCGCGGCGGCAGCATCAGACGGATCGGGCCCGGCCAGCCGTGCGGCTGATGCCCGTCCGTTATGTCGCCGGGCTGCTGGTGTGGCAGGGCATCGCCTGGCTCGTCCTGGCGTGCACGGGTCTCGGACTGTGGATCGTCGCGCTGCCGGCCGGGCTCAGCCCCGGCAGCACGAGCGCCCATGTCCTGTGGACGGGAACGCAGTTGCTGGCGATCGCGATCGGAGCCTGCGTCGGCGCGGCCGAGGTGGCCATGGCCGGCAAGCTGCGCGGGCATCCGCGATGGGTGCTGCGAGCGGCTGCCGGACTGCACGGCGTGTCGCTGGCGGCCGGTCTCGTGGTCGTGGCGGTGTCGGTCATGCTCGCCGGCAGCGTCCTGGAGCTACTGGCGCTCAACGGGGCGTTCTGACTCAGCTGGCGCCGAGGATGGCAATGAGCTGGATCATCCGGTAGGCCGCCGGGAAGTCAGGGGCGGAGTACCGGAGGGTGCGGCCGTTGCCGTGCAGGCTGACGCCGGGAACCAGCAGGGCCCGCTCAGCCTGACGGGGCCGGAGCACCTCGACCTCCAGCTCAACCGGACCGGCGGAAGCCGGGGCCCCGACCTTGTCGCGGTCGGCCAGCGCGGCCGGGACTTCCTGCTCGATCCGGTCGCACGCTTCGGCAGGATGCAGCGAGGCCGCGGCCGTGCCGCCCAGCGCCCTCTTCACGATCACCGCATGCATGCCGGGAGCGACGTCCGCGGCCTCGGCGGCGACCGAGTCGTCCCCGGCGACCAGAACCGCGGGGCCGCCGGCGCTGGCAGCCAGCGCGGCATTGAGGCCGAGCTCGCCGAGCGAACGGCCGTTGCACCGGACATCGGCGACAACACCGCCGTTGATGGTGTGAGCCAGGACGGACCTGAATGTGCCCGCCCGGCCGTGGTAGCCGATGAACAGGGTGGCGTCCACGTTCTCGGCCAGGCCGGCCAGCATGCCGTCGGGCTTGGGCTTGCCGCGCACCAGCTCGGCCCGCCGGTCCAGCTCGGCCGGCAGCAGGTTACGGAAGGCAGCGTGCGCATCGGTGACCAGCACGTGAGCCGCCGGGTCGGCAGCCAGCACGCCGCGAACGGCGGCGCTAGCCTCGGCGGTCATCAGCACGCGGTTGCGCTCGTACTCCGGATGGCCGGGCATGACGTCCTCAGGGTCGACGACGCCCGCGATTCCCTCCATGTCCACCGAAATCAGAACTCGCATGGCATCTTCCTCCTGGTGGCGCCTCGCATAGTGTGCGAGATCCCCGGTTAGCGCGGATTCAACAGGGCAGTCCCGGCCCGGAAGAATACGCCGCCGGGCTGGGGATCACTGTCCGGGCCAGGACGCGCGAGCCGTTGGCCGTACCGCGACCGGGCCGGCGTACTCGCTGGCCGCCCGGCCCGGACAGGCACAACCTGAACGCGTCACGCGCGAGCGCACTCTGCGGTGCCCGGCGCCTGAATCCGGCGGGACGCCCATCGCGACGCGGCTCATGCCGCCTGAGATGCGTACGGGTCAGGCCCGTGCCGGATGTTCCGGCTGCGGGGGCGCCGGATGGCCGGCCTGGCCCGTGCCCGCCCGTCAGCACGAGCGCGGGCACATCGAAACATAACCAGTTATGACCGACACATCGAGCTTCATGCGCAGAGTTAGTGTTAGACTACGTTACGTCACACGGGCTGGCTGACCAGTGAGGCGGCGGCCGTCACGTGCGACCGTCCCGCTCCGCTCCGGACCCTGGCGGCCATTGGCTGACGGTGCAGCTTTTTGCAGGCACAGGAGCGTGAGCCGCCGGTCACAGTGTCTCGACTACCTGGTCTCGACTACATGTCGCTCAGGACAGCGGCTGCGCATGGGGGCTCGTGGTGGGAACTCAACGGCTGCCGAATCGCCCGGGCGACAGCCGGCAGACCGCCGACCTGCTGGCCTACCGGCCGCGGCACGCCGCGCCATCAGCCTCCCTCCGGCTGGCCTGCGCGGTGCAAGCTGTCCTCGCTGACGGCTTCGGCGCCATCCGGACACGCCGGAACCAGCGCCGCAGTTACCGGGGCACGGAGGCCGCGCGGCACTACGGCGTCCAGAGCCCGGCCGGCGTCGGATCCGACGGCGGGGCCGGCCGTGATCAGCTCGCCGTGCCTGCCCGGCGGCAGCCGGACCAGCGCGCGCGCGGCGACCGGCCCTGCGACTGGACCCAGCCGGGGCTGACCTTCAGCGTGCTCGACGCCGGAACTGGCAGCAGCGGACCGGGCGGGCGCAGGGCCGATCTCCATGACGTCGTCCCGGCCGCGTGGCCCGCTAGCGCAGTTGCAGCCGAGCGCCGGAGCTTCGTGGCAGCCGCCGCGAGATAACCGCGATCTCCCCGCTGTCTGTCGTCATCACCTGAATGCCCGCTCCGAAATAACCGGCAAGCACCTCGTCTCGCAGCACCGCCGCGGCCGGCCCGGTCGTCGCGATGCGGCCCTCGGCGATGAGCATGAGCCGGTCAGCGAACTGGCCTGCCAGCGTGAGGTCATGAATCGCTGACAGCACCGTCAGCGTGCGCTCCCGGCGCACCTCGTCGATGAGCTCGAGCGCCTCCATGCGGCGGCCCAGGTCGAGGGCGCTGGTCGGCTCATCGAGCAGGAGCACCGGGGCTTCCTGCGCGAGAGCCCGCGCCAGCACGACGCGCTGCAGTTCGCCTCCGGACATGGCCCGCAGCGGCCTGCCCGCCATCGAGCCGAGGTCAAGCCGTTCGATCACCGCTGCGCAGATCTGACGGTCAGCTGTTGTCTCGGTGCCCAGGTAGCCGATATGCGCGGTGCGGCCGAGCAGGACGTACTCGCTGACCGTCATGTCCGGCGGCAGCACCGGCCGCTGCGGTACGTAGGCGATCAGCCGGGCTAGCTGCCGCCGGTTCAGTGTGGCCGCGGGCTGGCCGCAGACGGAGATCTGACCGGAGAAGCTCAGCAGCCGCCCGATGGCATTGAGCAGGGTTGTCTTCCCGGCCCCGTTCGGTCCGATGACGCCGACCCATTCCCCGTCGGCGGCCTGCCCGGCGATGCCGTCGAGTGCGACCGTGTCGCCGTACCGGACGGTCAGATCGCTGAAGCTGATCACGACAGGTCCTGCCGGGCGCGGCGCGACCTGAGCACGAACAGGAAGAAGGGCGCTCCGATCACCGCGGTGATCACCCCGATCGGCACCTCGGCCGGCGCCTGCACGGTCCTGGCGACGACATCGGCCAGGACCAGGAAGGCGGCGCCGCCGATCATCGAGACCGGCAGCAGCACCCGGTAGCTCGGGCCGGCCGTCAGGCGCACCATGTGCGGGACGATGATGCCGACGAAGCCGATCAGGCCGCTGACGGCGACAGCCGCAGCCACGCCGAGGGTGGCCGCCATCACGACCGCGAGGCGCAGCCTGGCCACGTTCACGCCGAGGCTGGTCGCCTCGGCCTCGCCGACTCGCAGCACGTCGAGCAGGCGCCGGTGGACCAGCAGCGCACCAGCGGAGACCGCGACGTACGGCAGGATCAGCCAGACATCCGACCAGGTCGCCGCCGACAGGCCGCCGAGAATCCAGGAGTAGACGTAGGCCAGCGTCTGCGTGTGCTCCTGTTGCAGATAGGTCTGCAGCGCGGTCAGGATCGCGGCCACCGCGATGCCGGCCAGCAGGATCGAGCCGGTGCCGCTCCGCCCGGCCGGAGTGTCGCCGGCCATGGTCGAGCGAGCGCCGAGAAGGTAGGTGAGCGCCACCGCCCCGACGGCGCCGGCAAAGGCGACCGGCGGGGTGAGGGCCATGCTGGCGCCGGACACGACCACGATCGTGGCGCCCAGCCCGGCTCCGGCCGCTACTCCGAGCAGATAGGGATCGGCCAGCGGGTTGCGGAAAATGCCCTGGTAGGCCGCGCCGCCGCCGGCCAGCATCGAGCCAACCAGAACGCCAAGGGCGATTCGGGGCAGCCGGATCTGCCAGACGATCGCGACGTCAAGCGGCGGCGCGGCGACGTGCGGATGCCAGGGCAGCTTGCTGGCGAGCGCTTCGAAAACCTGCGGCAGTGACAGCCCGGCCGGGCCGACGGCCACGCCGATGACCACCGCCACGACGAGCGCCGCGGTCGCGATCGCAATGGCAGGGCCGGGCCTGACCCGGCGAATCAGGCCCGCGCCGGCGGCTCCCGTCAGGCCGCCGTGAGCCGGGTCTCCGCGAGGCGTGTCGTCGGGGGTCGTGTCCGCGAGCGCGGTGTCTGCGAGACCTGTGTCTGCGAGCGCGGCATCCCTGAGACCTGTGTCTGCGAGACCTGTGTCTGCGAGACCCGTGTCTGCGAGAGCTGTGCCTGCGAGAGCTGTGCCTGCGAGAGCTGTGCCTGCGAAAGTCGTGTCTGCGACAGCTGGGGCTCCGACGGACGTGCCGCCCGGCGGCGCGCCATCCGCACCGGTGCCGCCGCGGCCTTCCTGACGGCCGGCCCGCCGCCGGCGCGGTGTTGTTGCGGTCACGAGGATCCGGACTTGATTCCGGCCGCTACGGTCTGCAGCAGATTGACGATCCGCGGTCCCCACCGCGAGGCGATGTCGGTGTTGAGCACGATGATGTGCTTGTCCTTCACCGCGGTGAGCACTGACCAGCCCGGCCGGGAGCTCACAGTGGCCGCGTCCTGGCCGCCGCCGGTGCTGCCGGTGTCGGCGAGGACGATGTAGTCCGGGTTCGCCTTGAGTATGTACTCGGCCGACAGGGTCGGGTACCCGCCGGCCGCGGCGGCGCCCTTGGCCGCGTCCGCGATGCTCTTCAGGCCGAGCAGCGACAGCAGGCTGCCGATGAACGTCGACGAGGTCACCGAGTAGTACGGGTCCGTGGACAGCTCGTAGTAGTAGGTCAGCGGCGCGGAGTGCCGGGGCACTGACGCAACGACGGACGCGACGTCCGACTTCAGCTTGGCGTCCTCGGCCTTCGCCTGGCTGGCGTGCCCGGTGGCCGCCCCGAGTTCGGTGAGCTCGCGGTACACGTCAGCCACCGTGGCCGCGGCAGGCAGGTCAAGTACCGGGATCGACAGCGCCGTGAGCTTGGCGGTGATCCCGTCGATGTCGTTGGAGATGATGACCAGGTCGGGCTTGTAACCGGCGATGGCCTCGGCGTTCGGGGTGAAGGCCGACAGCTTGGTGATCGGGGCCTGCTTCGGGTAATCCGAGTAGCTGTCGACTGCCTTCACCTGACTGCCCGCGCCGATCGCATAGAGCATCTCGGTTGCCGTCGGCGACAGGGAGACGATCGAGTCAGGCCGCGTCGTCAGGCGGGTCGTGCCGCCGGCGGTCGTGACGGTGACCGGGAAGCCGGCCTTTGCGGCGTCGGCCTGAGTTGAGCCTGAGCCCGTTGCCGTCGGGCTGGCCGCTGAGCTGGTGCACGCCGCGGACGCGGCTGCGATCGCTGCTACGGCCACGAGGGCCGGCAGCTGACGGGTGAGAGCCCGCATGATCATCCTCCGGATGCAGCTGGAGGACGAAGTGCGCTTCGCTGCGACGCCCGGGGGCATCGGAACGAGCCGCCCTTCCTCCGAGGACAGGTCGTCGGCACTGGCCAGGCGTCCGGGCTCGTCCTCCGCTTGAGGCATCACCGTTGCGGGACAGCGCCGGGATCTCACCGGCTTCGCTGGGCACAGCACCGCCCGGGACTTCAGACCCAGGCTGCGCGAAGCTTATCGCAGGGACGCGCGCAGCGGCGAGTGACCGGCAGGCTGCCCGCGGTGATGTGCCGGAGGCGGCAAAGGGCCCCTCCAACTCATACCTGGAGGGGCCTGCGCACTATTGTCGGGCCGCCGGCCTGATCGTCACGGCACCGACACGCCGGCGGTTCTGGACCGGGAAGCGTTGCGGTGCCCCATTCGGCCGCGCGCTGGCTGCGGCCGGGTGGCGGGGAACCCCGTTTCCTTCGATGAATTGCCATCGAGGCGTAACGCGCTGCCTCGCCGGAGCCGATATGCAGGCAGACGCAGGCGGCGTGGGTACCCCCGAGCTCACGTCGCCGCGTCTGCACCTGGCGCCCGGCCGGGCAGACTTTCCGCATGTGCGGACCGGCCGGGTTTGCCTTGGGCCCGTCCGCCGGCCCGGCTGCCTGGCGGCGCTGCGGCCGTTCGGCTGGCCCGGCCGTGCGCCGGCCATGCGCCGGCGCGGCACCGCCCGGTAGCGTTCGGTATATGAGCGAGACAGCAAACCCGGCCCGCCGCCCGGCCGACGCGCCGTTCGGGCGCATGCTGACGGCGATGGTCACCCCGATGGACTCCGACGGCGCCGTCGATTACGACGGTGCCGCGCAGCTGGCGGACTACCTCGTCACCGACATGCGGAACGACGGCCTCATCATCAGCGGCACGACCGGCGAGTCGCCGACCACCTCCGATGAGGAGAAGACGCGGCTGCTGAGCGCGGTGCTGGAGGCGGTGGGGGACCGGGCCGTCATCGTGGCCGGCGCCGGCACGAACGACACGGCGCACAGCTGCGAGCTGGCCCGCGCGGCTGAGCGGGCCGGAGCGCACGGGCTGCTGGTGGTCACGCCGTATTACAACAAGCCCCCGCAAAGCGGTCTGGTCGCGCATTTCACGAAGGTGGCAGATGCGACGGGCCTGCCGAACCTGCTCTACGACATCCCCGGCCGCACCGGGACGCCCATCGCGGCGGAGACGCTGATCCAGCTGGCCGAGCACCCGCGGATCGTCGCGGTCAAGGACGCGAAAGGCGACTTCGCCGCGGCCTCGCATGTCATGAACTGCACGCCGCTGGTCTACTACAGCGGCGAGGACATGCTGAACCTGCCGTGGCTGTCGCTGGGCGCGGCCGGGTTCGTCAGCGTGGTCGGCCACGTGGTCGGCGAGCGGCTGCACGAGATGATTGACGCCTACAGCACCGGCCAGACGGCCGAGGCGCTGCGGTTGCACCGCGAGCTGCTTCCGGTCTACACCGGGCTGTTCCGGAACCAGGGAGTGATTATGACTAAGGCCGCACTCGGCCTGCTCGGGCTGCCCGGCGGCCCCGTCCGACTGCCGCTGTCCGATGCCACGGACGCCGAGATCGAGCGGCTCCGCACTGACCTCGCGGCGGGCGGTGTGAAGCTCAAGTGAGTCACCCGCATCCCGAGCTCGGGACACCGCCGCCGCTGGCGGACGGCGGCCTGCGCCTGGTCGCGCTCGGCGGCCTCGGCGAGATCGGCCGCAACATGACGGTCTTCGAGCATGCCGGGCGGCTGCTGGTCGTCGACTGCGGCGTGCTCTTCCCCGAGCCGGACCAGCCTGGCGTCGACCTGATCCTGCCGGACTTCACCTCGCTCGAGGACAGGCTCGGCCTGATCGACGCGCTGGTGCTCACGCACGCGCACGAAGACCACATCGGCGGAGTTCCGTACCTGCTGCGGCAGCGTCCCGACATCCCGCTGGTCGGGTCCCGGCTGACCCTGGCGCTGGTGCGCGCCAAGCTGACCGAGCACCGGATCACCCCGGTCGTGGTTGAGGTCGAGGCCGGCGGCACCGAGCGGTTCGGGCCGTGGGACCTGGAGTTCCTGGCCGTGAACCACTCCATTCCCGACGCCCTGGCCGTCGCGATCAAGACGGCAGCGGGCGTGATCCTGCATACCGGCGACTTCAAGATGGATCAGCTGCCGCTGGACGGCCGGCTGACCGACCTCGGCGGGTTCGCCCGGCTCGGCGCTGATGGCGTCGACCTGCTGCTCGCTGACTCCACCAACGCCGAGGTGCCGGGCATCGTCGTCTCGGAGCGCGCGATCGGCCCGGTGCTGTCTGATGTCTTCGCCGCCGCCGCGCAGCGGATCATCGTGTCCTGCTTCGCCAGCCACGTGCACCGGGTGCAGCAGGTCATGGACGCCGCCGCCGAGCACGGCCGCAAGGTCGCGCTGGTCGGCCGCTCGATGGTCAAGAACATGGGGGTAGCGCGAGAGCTTGGCTACCTCAGGGTGCCGTCCGTGCACGGCGGCCTCCTCGTCGACCTCAAGGAAGCCGAGGAGATGCCGCCGGACCAGATCGTGCTCATCTCGACCGGTTCCCAGGGCGAGCCGATGTCGGCGCTGTCCAGGATGGCCGGCCGGGATCACCCGATCAGGATCGCCGAGGGCGACACGGTGATCCTCGCCTCGTCACTCGTTCCGGGCAACGAGTCGGCCGTCTCGCGGATCATCAACGATCTCACCCGGCTCGGCGCGCGGGTCGTGCACAAGGGGAACGCGCTCGTCCACGTCTCGGGTCACGCCCCGGCTGGCGAGCTGCTGTACGTCCTGAACCTCGTGCGGCCGAGCAACTTCATCCCGGTGCACGGCGAGTGGCGGCACCTGAAGGCCCATGCCGACCTTGCTGCCCTCACCGGGGTCCCGGCGCAGAACATCATCATCGCCGAGGACGGCGTGGTGGTGGACCTCGTCGGCGGCCAGATCGCGGTCGCGGGCAAGGTGCCGTGCGGTTACGTGTACGTAGACGGGCTGTCGGTCGGCGAGATCACCGAGGCGTCACTGAAGGACCGGCTGATCCTCGGCGACGAGGGATTCATCTCCGTGGTCGTGGTGGTGGACTCCACCAGCGGCAAGCTGGTGGCGGGCCCGGAGATCCACGCCCGCGGGGCCGGCATTGACGACGCGGGGCTGGCTGAGGTGCGCCCGCTCATCGAGGCCGCGCTGGCCGCTGCCGCCGCCGACGGCGTCACCGAGGAGCACCAGGTGCGGCAGCTGGTCAGGCGAACGACCGGGCGCTGGGTCAGCGACAATTACCGGCGGCGGCCGATGATCATCCCGGTGGTCGTCGAGACGTGACCGGCTGGCTGGCCTGGCTGGCCTGACTAGCCGGCTGGCCCGGCCGGCCGGCAGATACTTTCATCTGGCCGCCTTCTACCTGGTCAGAGCCCTATCCTGCCCCTGGAAGCTCAGGATGACAGCGAGGGCGGGCCAGCCGTGCCAGGAAGCAGCGACTACGGGCCAGTGCCGGGGCCGGGTCCCGGCGTGCCGCCGGCCGGCTTCCGGCCGCCGGGCTCGCGCCGGCACCAGCAGGCCAGGCTGCGCGCTGACCGGCACCGCCGGTCCCGGCACCAGGCGATGATCTCGGTCGGGGTGGTCGTGGTCGTCGCCGCGATCGGCGGCTGGGCGCTGGTGGCCGCGAAGGGCAGGCCGCCCGCGCCTGCCGGGTCACGCCGCCGGCCAGAGCCGCCCGGCGGGCGGGAAATCCGCGTCCGGCCGGCCATCGGCCGCCGCGGCGGCGGCCACCTTCAGCCTGACCTGGGTGGGCGACATGACGTTCGGCTCGCTGGATGAGTGGCCTCCGGCCGGCACCGGATCGCTGATCTCGGCTATGAAGCCCTACCTGCACAGTGATCTCACCGTCGGCAACCTGGAAAGCGCGCTCGGCGACCTGCCGATGTCCAAGTGCACGGCCGGCGAGAAGGACTGCTACCAGTTCGAGGCGCCGGACTCGACCGCACGGGACCTGAAGCGGGACGGATTCGCGGCCGTCAACGTGGCTAACAACCACACCCTCGACGCCGGGCCCGCGGGCGAGACCAGCACCGACCGCGCGCTGCGGGCGGCGCGCCTGCGCTACGCCGGACGGCCCGGCCAGATCACGTACCTGACCAGGAACGGCATCAGGATCGCGCTGCTGGGATTCGCGCCCTGGTCGTATGACGCGGACGCCCTGGACATCCCGGCCGCCGAGGCGCTGGTGCGCCAGGCCAGCAAGCACGCTCAGGTGGTGATCGTGATGGAGCACCTGGGCGGCGAGGGGGACGCCTACCGCCACGTCCGGCCGGGGGAGGAGTACTTCCTTGGCCAGGACCGGGGTAACTCGATCGCCTTCACGCACGGGGTCATCGACGCCGGCGCCGACCTGGTCATGGGCTCCGGGCCGCACGTGCTGCGCGGGTTCCAGTGGTACCACCGCCACCTGATCGCCTACAGCCTGGGCAACTTCTGCGGCTACGACACCCTCGGCCTGGACGCCGACACCTCGGTCAGCGCGATGCTGCACGTCACCCTGAACGCGGCCGGGCAGTTCGTGTCGGGCAGCATCACGCCGCTGCGCCTGGTCTCGCCGGGCATCCCGGAAGTCGACCCCGATAAGACCGCGATCGGCTATATCAACTCGCTGTCACGGGAAGACTTTGCCGGGAACGGGGCCGCCCGGATCTCGGCCACCGGGCGGATCCTGCGGGCGGCCTAGCCGACGGGCCGTCGTGGGCTAGTTCCCGGCGGCCTGCTCGCGCAGCCGGAAGCGCTGGAGCTTGCCGGTGTTCGTGCGGGGCAGCGCGGTGACGAACTCAACCGCCCGCGGGTACTTGTACGGTGCGATCTGCTGCTTGACCAGATCCTGCAGCTCGCGGACCTTGGCCTCGTTCCCGGTCACGCCATCGCGCAGGATCACGAACGCCTTGACGATCTGCCCGCGGGCATCGTCGGGCACGCCGACCACGCCGCACTCGGTGACGTCGGGATGACTGAGCAGGACTTCCTCGATCTCCGGGCCGGCGATGTTGTAGCCGCCGGAGATGATCATGTCGTCGGATCTGGCCTGGTACCAGTAGTAGCCGTCGGCGTCGCGGACGTAGGTGTCGCCGGTCAGGTTCCAGCCGCCCCGGACGTAGGTCCGCTGCCGGTCATCGCTGAGATACAGGCAGCCGGTCGGCCCCTTGACGGCGAGCCGGCCCGGCTGACCGTCCGGCACCGGCTTGCCGTCCTCGTCGAGCACCGCGGCGGTGTAGCCGGGGACCGCGCGGCCAGTCGAGCCGGCCCTGATCTCATCGCCGGCCGAGCCGACGAAGATGTGCAGCATCTCGGTGCTCCCGATGCCGTCGATGATCTTCACTCCGGTGGCCTGGTAGAACGCGGTCCACATCGCCTCGGACAGGTGCTCGCCCGCGGACACCGGCAGGCGCAGCCCGCGCAGCTGACCGGCCTTCCCGGCGGCGAGCATGGCCCGGTAGGCCGTCGGCGCGGTGGACAGCACGGTCACGCCCTCGGCGGCGATGTGATCGGCGAGCTCGGCCGGCGTGACCTGCTCAAGCAGGAGGGCGGCGGCGCCGGCCCGCAGCGGGAACAGCAGCAGCGCGCCGAGGCCGAAGGTGAAGGCCAGCGGCGGCGTGCCGGCGAACAGGTCAGCGGGCCCTGGCTGCAGCACGCGGGCGGAGAAGGTGTCGGCCGCGGCGAGCAGGTCCCGGTGGAAGTGCATGGCCGCCTTGGGGCGGCCGGTGGTGCCGGAGGTGAAGGCGATCATGGCGACGTCGTCGGCGGCCGTCGGTGCCGAGGCGAAGTCGGCCGGCTTGCCGGCGGCGAGGGCGCTCAGGTCAGCCGGGCCGATGCCGCCGAAGGTGACGGTGCGCAGCCCGGCCACCGCGGCCGCGGCCAGTTCCTCGGTGTACCGCTCGTCGCACAGGGCGAGCCCGACCCTGGCGATGTCGCAGATGCGGCTCAGCTCGGCTGCGCGCAGCATCGGCATCGTCGCGACCGCGACGCCGCCGGCCTTGAGCACGCCCAGCCAGCAGGCGGCAAGCCACGGGTTGTTGGGGCCGCGCAGCAGCACCCGGTTGCCGGGCACGAGGCCGAGATCCTCGGTCAGTACCCTGGCCACCTGGCAGGCACGGGCCGCGACCTCGGCGTAGGTCCACTTCTGGCCGGGGGACAGCAGGCAGCGGCGGTCCCCGCCGCCGGCCGCGATGGTCGGGTTGAGCAGCTCGTCGGCGGCGTTCAGCCGCTCGGGGTAGCGCAGCTCCGGCAGCGTGAACTCCAGGTCCGGCCACTGATCGGCGGGCGGAAGGTTGTCCCGGCAGAACGTGTCGGCGTGGGCAGACGGGGAGAGCTGCATGTCCGGGCCTTCCTCGGGACGCCACCAGAACGGGTCTTAGTATGCCGTTGCAGTGACGATAGTCAATGAAGCGAAGTATCGGAACGGCGGAACGCGTGCGCTTCCAGCATTCTCGGCGTTAGGTTCTGACGATGACCACCTCGGGCGCAACCGGTGGCGAGGTGCTCACCGCCCAGCCGCGGGCCCTGATCGTGACGATCTACGGGCTGTACGCCCGGGACACCGGCGGCTGGTTCAGCATTGCCGCGCTGATCAGGCTGATGGCCGAACTGGGCGTTGACCAGCCCGCGGTGCGGTCGGCGATCTCGCGCCTCAAGGGCCGGGGCTTGCTGGAGTCCCGGCGCCGGGCCGGAGCGGTCGGATACGGCCTGTCGCGCCGGGGCAGCGAGATCCTGGCCGAAGGGGACCGGCGGATCTTCCACCGGCCCGCTCCGGACGGCACCGGCGGCTGGGTGCTCGCCGTCTTCAGCGTCCCCGAACAGGAGCGGGCGCGCAGGCACGCGCTGCGCTCCCGGCTGGCGTGGCTCGGCTTCGGCTCGGTGGGAGCCGGTGTCTGGATTGCCCCGGCGCAGCTCGCTGACGAGACCCGCGACGTGCTCGTGGCCGACGGGCTGGCCGGTTATGTCAGCCTGTTCACGGCCGGTTACCTGGCGTTCGGCGACGTCCGGGACAAGATCGGCCAGTGGTGGGACCTGGACCGGCTCGGGCAGCTGTATCAGGCGTTCGCCGACGCGGCCGGGCCGGTCCTGGCGGGCTGGCAGGATCCGTCGGCCAGCCCGGAGGCTGAACCGGGGCAGGCCTTCGCTGACTATGTGCGGGTGCTGACGGCCTGGCGGCGGCTGCCGTTTCTCGACCCCGGGCTGCCGCCGGAAGCGCTGCCGGCGGACTGGAACGGCGGCCGGGCGGCGGAGGTATTTGACCGGCTCCGGGCGCGGCTCGGCGACCCGGCCCGCGAGCACGTGCGCGGCGTGACGCGGCAGCCTGCACCGTGACCGCCTGAAGTGGTACGCATGGACGTGCTCAGTTGCCGAGCCAGGACCGGCCGACACGGTACGGTTGGTCTGCTTGCGGCGTATTCATACCTGTTCTGTCACAGCATCGGGTGGTTCCATGGCGGCGCGCCGCGACGGGGACACTGACAAGGAGTCACGATGACCTACCAGCCATATCCGACCGGGGGCGGCGCCAGCGACCAGGAACCCATGGCCGAGCGCCCGCCGCAGCCACCCTCCCTCCGCAACGCCGTCCGCCTCATGTGGGCCGGGGCCGCACTCGGCCTGCTCAGCGCCATCATCTCGCTCGCGTTCGCCAGCAAGATCAAGAACGCGGTCATCACCGCCGCGATCAAGAGCAACGCGACGAACAGGAGCAAGGGCAAGACGGTGCTCACGACCTCGCAGATTCACACGCTGGCGAACGCGACCGTGGTGGTCCTGGTCGTCGCCGGCGTTATCGGCATCCTGCTCTGGGTCTGGATGGCCTGGGCGAACAACAAGGGCCGCAACTGGGCCCGCATGGTCGCCACGGTCCTGTTCGCGCTGGACACGATCTCGTTCATCTTCTCGTTCGGCCGGGCCAGCCTGTCGATCATCTTCCTGGCGCTGGAGTGGGTGGTCGGCCTGGCGGCGATCGTGTTCCTGTGGCGGAAGGACACGACCGAGTACATCAACATGGGCCGGATGCGCTAGCTGACGACCGCGAAGCCCTGAACCTCGATCAGGGCCTCGGGGTCCCAGAGGCGGGACACCCCGATGGCGGCCATTGCCGGGTAGTCGCGGCCGACGAGACGCCGCCAGACGAGGCCGATCTCGCGGCCGTGCTCCCGGTAGCCGGCCAGGTCGGTGGTGTAGACGGTCAGGCTGGCCAGATCCGCGGGCGCGCCGCCGGCCGCGGCCAGCGCGGTCAGCAGGTTCGCGAGGGCCTGCTCGAACTGCCCGGCGAGCGTGGTGCCGACAACCGCGCCGGACGCGTCCAGGGCCGTCTGGCCGGCCAGGAACACCAGCCGCCCGCCGGTGGCGACGACCGCGTGCGCGAACCCGGACGGAGCCGGCAGCGACGCCGGATTAACTCGCTCGATGCTCATGACCAGTCACCTTCCGCAGCGTTGCTGCCTGGCGCCGCCTGAGCTGCGTGCAGCTGGGACGGCTATAGCAGTACCAGCTGCTCCCAGCGCCTGCCGGGCGCGCCCGCCGGCTGCGGGGTGCCGCATGGCCGCCGGGCGCGGCTGGCTCATGGCCGCCAGCGCGCGTGCCGGGTCGCAGTCTGCCCGCCCTGCCTGATCAGTTCAAGCCGGGGCCTCGGCCCGTCCGCGCGGCCGGTCACCGGAGCGCGGCTTCCGGCCTGCCAGGGCAGCGGCCAGCGTGCGCCCGGCCCCGAGTAACCCTGCTCCGCCGCCGCGTGCAGGGTCCAGTTCGGGTCATACAGGTGGGCCCGGCCGAGCGCGCACAGGTCGGCCCGGCCGGCCAGGATCAGCGAGTTCACGTCGTCATAGGACGAGATCACCCCGACCGCGACAGTCGCGATGCCGACCTGGTTCCTGATCGCGTCCGCGAACGGGGTCTGATACGAGCGGCCGAAGGCCGGCTTCTCGTCCGGCGTGACCTGACCGGTCGACACATCGATCGCGTCCGCTCCGGCCGCCGCGAAGGCCCCGGCGATCTGCACCGCCTCCGTTCCGGTGATGCCGCCCGGTACCCAGTCGCAGGCGGAGATCCGGACGGTCATCGGCTTGTCCGCGGGCCACTCCGCCCGCATCGCCGCGAACACCTCAAGCGGATAGCGCAGCCGGGCCTCCAGCGACCCGCCGTAGGCGTCCTGGCGCTGGTTCGACACCGGCGAGATGAAGGACGACAGCAGATAGCCGTGCGCGCAGTGCAGCTCAAGCAGATCGAACCCGGCCCGCCCGGCCGCCTGCGCCGCGGCGACGAACTGCCCGGTGATCTGCCGCATCCCGGCCGCGGACAGCTCGCGCGGAACCTGGCTCAGGCCCGGTGCGTACGGCAGCGGCGAGGGACCGCAGACCTCCCAGGCTCCGGTCGCGAGCGGTTCGTCGATGCCGTCCCACATCAGCCTGGTGGCGCCCTTGCGGCCGGAGTGGCCGAGCTGGATCCCGATCGCGGCCCCGGATGACTCGTGCACGAACGAGGTGACCCGCGACCAGGCTTCCTCCTGCTCCGCCGTGTACAGGCCGGCACAGCCCGGGGTAATCCGGCCGTCGGCGCTGACGCAGACCATCTCGGTCATCACCAGGCCCGCCCCGCCGAGCGCCTTGCCGCCGAGATGCACGAGGTGGAAGTCCGACGGAACGCCGTCCTGCGCCGAGTACATGTCCATGGCCGACACCACGACCCGGTTGGGTAGCTCCAGCGACCGGAGCCGGAACGGCTGGAACATCGGCGGCACCACCTCGCCGCCGCCCAGTCCCCGCCGCTTGGCGTCCCCGGCGAACCAGGCGTCCATCGCCGCGGTGAACTCCGGATCGCGGAGCCGCAGGTTGGCGTGCGTGACCCGGCGGCTGCGGGTCATGATGTTGAACGCGAACTGCTCCGGCTCCTGGCTGGTGTACTGGCCGAGGTTCTCGAACCACTCCAGGCTGGCCTGCGCCGCCCGCTGGGTTGAGGCGACCACCGGGCGCCGCTCGGCCTCGTAGGCGGTGAGCGCCGCCTGAATGCCGGCGCTGCCGTTCTCGTGCAGGCAGGCGGCGAGCGCGAGGGCGTCCTCCATCGCGAGCTTGGTGCCCGAGCCAATGGAGAAATGCGCGGTGTGGGCGGCGTCGCCGAGCAGCACGACATTGCCGTCGTGCCAGCTGCCGCAGCGCAGCGTGGCGAAGCTGAGCCAGCGCGAGTTGTTGGCCAGCAGCCGGTGGCCGCCCAGCACGCCGCCGAAGATTCCGGCTACCCGCCCGATCGAGGCCTCGTCCGATTCGCCCGGGGCCAGCTCGCCCGCTGCGGCCGCCAGCTCGCCGAATCCGGCCGCCTCCCACACGGCCTGGTTCATCTCGACGATGAAGGTGCTGCCGGTGGCGTCGTAGGGGTAACCGTGTACCTGCATGACGCCGAACGGCGTCTGCTCGACATAGAACTTGAAGGCATCGAACACAAGGTCGGTGCCCAGCCACATGTACTTGCACTGGCGACGATCAAAGTCAGGCTGGAACGAGGCCGGATTCACTCCCCGTACCGCCGAGTTCGCGCCGTCAGCCGCGACAACCAGGTCGTAGCCGGCGGCGAGATCCGCGGGGTCCGGCGCCGGAGTCCGGAAGCGGACGGTCACGCCCAGCTCGGCGCAGCGGTGCTGCAGGATCTCAAGCAGGCGGCGCCGGCTCATCGCGGCGAACCCGTGCCCGCCGCTGGTGATCACCTCGCCGCGGTAGTGCACGTCGATGTCGTCCCAGCGGGCGAACTCGCGCTCCATCTGGCGGTAGATGCCGGGATCGGCGTTCTCGATGCCGCCGAGGGTCTCGTCGGAGAACACGACGCCGAAGCCGAAGGTGTCGTCGGGCGCGTTGCGCTCGAAGACAGTAATCTTCGCGGCCGGCAGCAACTGCCGGGCCAGGGCGGCGAAATACAGCCCGCCGGGGCCGCCCCCCGCGACCGCGATCCGCACTCAGCCTCCCAGCGTCAGTGCCTGCCGCGGTGAGACTATGCCGTAACGCCAACGACCGTCAACAGAACGCGACATTACTAACCGCGGCCCCCGCGATCGCCGTTCGCATTCCAGGACGTGCCGACGTTGCTCTGAGCATCATGCGGCGCATATCCCTGGTCCAGGTACATGCGGTGCTCTGCAGCCCTGGCCTTATGGCGACGCCATATCTTCCGGACGAAACCGCTCATCACATCTCACCTCGGGGTGCTCACGTCCCATCGTGCCTCCGAATGCTCGTGACTGCCAGCTCGCGGCAGCACGGCCCCAGAGCGAGGGGCGGTGAGGCTAGTCTGCGCAGGCGCCACTAGCCGACCCCGCCGAATCCGCCGGCGAGGATCCAGCCGGCCAGGGCGGCGGCGACAGGAACGCCGGCAAGGGTGATCGCGAGGTCCAGAACTGGCACCCGGCCCAGCACGCCGATGTCGCTGCGGTGTCCGGCGGCGAGCGTCAGGAAGGCCGCGGCCGATCCGAGCAGTGCGCCCAGCAGTGCCAGCGTCCCGGCGGTCGTGGCGGTGAGGGTACGGCGGGTCGTGGTGGCGGCTCCGATCGCGGTGAGGGTGCGCACGTCACCGACGGCCTCGGCGCGGATCAGGCCCACCACCATGGCCAGCACGCCGAGAGCGATCAGGGCCCCGGCGGCCGTCGCCACGGTTCTGATCGTGGCCAGCGAGGCCTGGGTGTTCCTGGATTCGATGACGAGGCCTGCCTTGGCGGCCACGTCGCGCGCGGCGGCGAGCTGCGCGGCTTGCAGGGGCCGGGCGGACTCGATCATCCAGCCGGCTGGGATCTCCGTCCAGTGCTCATGGCGCAGGCCGTTCACGGTGATCAGCGAGGTGGGTTCGGAGGTGTAGCCGGGGTCGTGGATCCGCTGGATGTTCGTGGCGTCGGTGGTGGTGGTGATGGTGGTGAGGACGTCGGGCCCGGGCTGGACGGTGAGGATGCTGGTGGCCGGGCTGATCCTCGCCGGATTGATTCCGAGGAGGCGGAGCACGGCCGGCGTGGCGACATACAGGGCAAGTGACCGGTAGACAGTATTCCGGCCGGCGGCCTGGCCTGCCGGGGCGTTCAGGCTGACGACCGGCTGCTCGCCGCCGGCCTGGGGCTTGCTCGCCGGGTCGGCGGGCATGTCGAGGGGGGTGACGGCGGCACCGCCCAGCGATCCGGAGATCCGGTGCACAGCCGCGGCCAGTGCGCTCAGCTCGGCAGGCGCCCGGATGGGGACGAGCTGGTTATTGCCGGGCTGGCCGATCCAGACCTGCATCTGGGTGGCGGGCAGGTTGCCGGCATCAGCCGCGTCCGTGGCCGCGGCCAGGCTGACCATGATCGCGACGGCGATGCCCACGGCCAGGCTGATCGCGGCAAGCGCCGCGGCAGAGCGGGCCTGGTACCTGGCCAGGTCACGCAGCGCCAGCCGCACCGCGACCGGAGCGCGGCGGCCGGCCGTGGTCAGGGCCCGGATGCTCAGCGGGCTGACGAACGAGATTCCGAGTGCCATTGCCAGCGCGCCCAGGATGATCAGCGGACCGCTGGTCTGGTTGGCCAGGGCGAGGCAGGCCAGGGCCGCCGCGATCAGCAGCAGGCCCAAGACGGCGGTGCGGTGCGCGGGCCCGGGCTGAAGCGGCCGGGCGGACAGGGCATTGACGACCGGGACGCGGGCTGCGGCCCGCGCTGGCCACCAGGCCGCGGCGGCCGCCGTCAGTATCGCGAGCAGCATGCCCGCCGCGACCAGGAACCAGGGCACGGCGAACCTGTCGATCCGGTGATCGGCGAATGCTTCCAGGTGCGGGGCTGCCGCGAACCACGCGGCCAGCCCGGTGACCGCCCCGGTGATGGCGGCGAAAAGGCCGGCCAGCGCCCCGGTCGCGACCATGACCAGCCGAAGCTGCCGCCGGGTCGCGCCGATGGCCGCCAGCATGCCGAGCTGGCGCTGGCGGCGCGCGGCGATAACGGCGAAGGCCGCGGCGGCGACCAGCGAGACCAGCACCATCAGGACTGTGACGGCGCCGAGCGCGCCGGCCGCGACGGCTCCCCGGGTGCTGGCGCCGCGCGCCTGCCACACCAGCTGGCCGTGAAATGTGTTACGGAAGGCGCTGAATGCTGCCGGGCTGGCGTCCAGCAGGACCGTTACCCCCTGTGCCGGGCCTGCGGCCGACGGGGGAATCAGCGCGAACTGGTCGGTCAGGTCGCTGGGGTCCTCGACAATTCCGGTCACCCTCTGGTGATGTCCGGGCAGGGATAGCACGGAGCCGATGCGGGCCTGAAGCGTTTGCGCCACCCCGGTGGTGACGGCGACCTGCCCGGCGCCTGAAGGGTAGTGCCCCTGCCTGAGGGCGAGCATCGGGCCGGAGTAGGGACCATCGGGGTTCATGGCCCGGAACTCGACGGTCTGGGCCGAGCCGGGGATGGATACGAACTGGCGCCCGACCACCTGAACGGTGCCGAATGCCGTCCTGGCCGCGGTGGTATCGGCGGTCATGGTCTTCTGAGGCCCGGCGAACTGCAGGAGGTAGCTGGCGGAGCCGAACTGCGGATCTGGCAGCGACGCCACGTTGTAGGCGGCGGCCACGCCGAAGGCGGCAGCCGCGACGGTCAAGGCCAGCAGGATCATGACCAGGAGCTGCTGCCGCCACTCCCGGCGCAGCAGCCGCCATGCCCATCGCGTTACGACCCGCCGCCCGGCGGCCCCGCCACTGGCCGAGCCGCCAAGAGCCGGGCGGTCGTGCTGCATCGTGCTCATCGCTGCACGCCGGGGGCGAGCCGTGAATTCGGGCCAGACGTGGCCGGGGCGTGATCGATAACCTGCCCGTCTTGCAGGAACACCACCCGGTCGGCGCACGATGCCATCAGCTTGTCGTGGGTGACGACCACGCCGGCTACCCCGCGCCGGCAGATAGCGAGCATCAGCTGCATGACCGCCTCGGCGCTAACCGAGTCCAGGGCACCTGTCGGCTCGTCGGCGAGCAGCAGCCGGCGATCGCCTACCACCGCGCGGGCGATCGCCACGCGCTGGCGCTCCCCGCCGGACAGCTCATCCGGGAAATGATCAGCCCGGCCGGCAATGCCCAGCTCTGTCAGGGCCTTCATCCCGGTCGCGCGGGCCGCCTTCGCGGAGGTGCCGTCCAGCTCCAGCGGAACAGTGACGTTCTCGATCGCGGTGAATCCGGCGAGCAGGTTGAAATCCTGGAAGACGTAGCCGATGAGACGCCGGCGCAGCCTGGCCTGATCATTAAGCGACAGGTCGGTCAGATCAGTCCCCAGCACCAGCACCTGGCCACTCGTGGGTACCTCCAGGCTGCCCGCTATCGTGAGCAGCGAGCTCTTGCCGGAGCCGCTCGGGCCCATGACGGCCACCAGCTCACCGCGGCGGACCGACAGGTTCACCTGCCGGAGCGCATCGACCCGGGCGGGGCCGGCCCCGTAGACCTTCGACACCTCGCGCAGTTCCAGCACTGTTGTCGTCATTGATCCTCCACTCGTGCCGTCCGGCGTGCCGGGGTACAGGCAATGCGAGGGCATCCACGATCAGCGCCTGACCGGATTCCGGATAGTGCTCATGCTGCGGTGCGGCCAGGGGTCAGGTCGTCACACCACGGAGCCAGATCTGCGGTGCTACCGCGGCGGCAATCCGGCCCGGTCAGTGCGGAAACTGCTACCCGGGTATGACCACGCTGGGGTGATGAGCCGGCCGCCGGTCGCGGCCTACTCTCAGACTGTGGACAGGATGCCCGGCAGCGAGCTGGCAGCGAGCGGCGCCGGCGCGGTGACGCGCCGGGCGTGGCGCGGGCTGATCCAGGTGCTGGCCGGTGGCGACCCGCCCCCCGCGTGGTGGCGCCCGCCGTGGCGGCGCCGGGCCTCTGTCACGCTGCTGGTGACGACACTGGCGCTCAGCGTGGCGAACCTGGCCAGCATCCACTCGCAGCCCATCGCCACTCCCGCGCCCCCCGGTTCCTGCCGCGCCAGCCCCTGCCATTCCCTCCACTACCCGCCGCTCAGCATCGGGCAGGTCCTGCTGGCCGTGGCGGTGGTGATGCCGCTGCTGCTCCTGGCCCGGTATCCGCTGCTGGGCTGGCGGCTCGGGTGGCTCGCCCTGCTGCTGACGCCACTGGTCCCTGGTCAGTGGCGGGGAGGCTGGCCCTGGGGGCCGGCGCAGCTGCTGGTGCTGCTGGCGGTGTTCTGCGCCGCCGGGGTCCGCTACCGGCGGCCCGTGCTGTGGTGGATGTGGGCGCTGACCCTCATCCCGTTGTGGATCTGGGCCGCGAGGGACGTGGCGGACTTGAACGGCCCCCTGGGCGCCACCATCGTTTTCACCGCCGGGACGATCGCCGCGGACAGCATCAGCTCGAGGTGGCGCACCCAGCGGGCCCTGGCTGCCCAGACTCAGCGCACCGAGCTGGAACAGGCCCGCCGGGCTGTGCTGGAAGAGCGCACCAGGATCGCGCGGGAACTGCACGACGTCGTCGCCCATACGATGTCCCTGATCGCGGTGCGGGCGGAGACCGCCCCGTACCGCCTCAGCGACCTGCCCGGGCCGGTGCGCGCCGAGTTCAGCTCGCTCAGCGACGCGGCCCGCGAGGCACTGGCGGAGATGCGCCGGCTTCTCGGCGTGCTGCGAGAAGACCAGCCGGCCAGCCTCGCGCCGCAGCCCCGGCTAGCAGACCTGCCCGCGCTCGTCGGTGCCGCCCGGCAATCCGGGATAGCGGTCGAACTGTCCGTGCCGTCCGCTATCGGCGCGGTCCCGTCCGGCGTCGAGCTGTGCGCCTACCGGATTGTCCAGGAGGCGCTGTCCAATGCCGGCCTGGCACGCCCCGGGGGCCGACGTCACCGTCTCCGTCGACCGAGACGCCGGCGCGGTCCTGCTGCGCGTGGCCAACGGAGCTGGCGGACCCGCGAGGAACGGACACGAACCGGGTCACGGACTGACCGGGATGCGCGAGCGGGTCGCGCTGCTCGGCGGATCGCTGTCGGCCGGGCCGGCGGCCGACGGCGGCTTCGTCGTCTCCGCGGTGCTCCCGCTCACCGAGGCGACATGACGGTGCACAGGCCAGAAGCCGGCCCGGCCACGCGGTGCCTGATCGCCGATGACCAGGCGATGGTGCGGGAGGGTTTCGCCGCGGTACTTGCCGCCCAGCCGGGCCTGCTGGTGGTCGGCCAGGCTGCTGATGGCGCCGAGGCGGTCAGCCAGACGCGGCTGCTGGCGCCGGACGTGGTCTTGATGGACGTGCGGATGCCGGTAATGGACGGGCTGCAGGCCACCCGCCAGATTCTCGGCACCGCGCCCGGTCCGCACGCGCCCCGAGTGCTGATGCTCACCACCTTCGACCTCGACGACTACGTCTATGCGGCGCTGCGAGCCGGGGCGAGCGGCTTCCTGCTCAAAGACGCCACCGCCGCTGAACTGGTCCGCGCGGTCCGCGTCGTGGCGGCCGGCGACGCGCTGCTCGCCCCCTCGGTAACCCGGCGGCTCATCGCCGACTTCGCTTCCCGGCCACGTCCGGACTCGCCGCCCCCGGCCGTCCTCGGCGCGCTCACTCACAGAGAGACCGAGGTGCTCCGGCTGATCGCCGGCGGCCTGTCCAACGCCGAGATCAGCGACGCCCTGGTCATCGCCGGGCAAACCACCAAGACCTACGTCGGCCGGATCCTGGCCAAGCTGAATCTCCGCGACCGTGCCCAGGCCGTGGTGGTCGCCTACGAATCCGGCCTCGTCACGCCGGCAGGACGAGGTCCGGAGCGAGCAAAACCGGATGCCGGCCGGGGACGCTGAGCATCAGACAACGCCCGGCGTCGTCCGTTCTTCCTGCCCGGTCCGTGCGCGTCAACGGCGGCGGCAGGCAAGGCGGCGTGCGCCCGACACGCCGGCTCAGGTGCGTGCACTGACGGGCCGGGCTAGCTACGGTGAGCATCATGGCGACTCGTGCGCCCAAAGGTGCGGCACGCCGCCCTCGCGGCGGCACGGCCAGCCGGACGCGGAAGACGGGCACCTCCACTCGCAGCCGGTCCGGGGCTTCGGCGCGCAACCGGCGCGGTTCTGGCTACAGCACCGGCCGCTCGCGCGCGACGGCCAGGGGCAAGTCGAAGGGCCGCCGGGTCACCAGGCCGGCGCCGCCGTCCAATCCTTTCGTGATTCTGGCTGGCTGGATCATCGCGGCCGTCGCGGCCGCGTACATGGGCCTGGCCCATACGGTCGGCGCGGCCAGCCGCGTGCTCGGGCGCAGTGCGCGCGAGCTGGACCCGCTGCACCGACGGGACGGCCTCGGCCTCGCCGCCCTGGTCGCGGCCATCATCGCCGCGGTCGCGACCTGGTGGCAGGTCACCGGGCCGGTCAGGCCGCTCGGCACGGGCATCCATACCCTGTTCGGCTCGGGTGCCTGGGCGGTGCCGATCCTCCTCGGCCTGCTGGCCTGGCGGTTCCTCCGGCATCCGGACAGCAACGCCGACACCGCGCGGATGGTGATCGGCTGGGTGGCACTCCTGCTGGGCGTACTCGGCCTGATGCACGTGGCCTCCGGCACGCCGGGCATGCGGCAGGGCATCGCCGCGATCAGGCGGGCAGGCGGCCTGATCGGCTACGCGGCGGCGGCGCCGCTCGCCGCCGTGCTGACGAAGCTCGCCGCCATCCCGATCCTGGTGCTGGTCGCCGGATTCGGCCTGCTGGTCATCACCGGCACGCCGCTGCATCGCGTTCCCGACCGCCTGGCCGAACTGCACGGCATCGTGCGCCGCCGGCAGCAGGGCTTCGGCGACGAGGAGCCCGGCGACGCTGACGCGACGAGCCGGCCGCCCGCGAAGCTGGGCCGCCGCCGGACCGAGGCGCTTGAGGTAGGCGCGCGCGACCGTGCCTACGACACCCCGCTGATCGGCGGATTCCTCGGCCGCCGTGATGCCCAGAAGAACCTCCCGGCGGCGGACGACGGGGCCGGCGTCAGCGCTGCCGAGGCCGCGGACGCAGCCGAGGGCGTGTTCGCGGGGTCCGGCAGCTCCGCCGCTGCCCACGATCCGTGGCCGGCTCCGGCTGCCGAGTCCGGCGTCGTTGCCGCAGCTGCCGACTCCGGCGCCGAGCCGAAGAAACCTGAGCAGCTCACGCTGGCCGCGGTGACCGACGGCAGCTACACCCTGCCGCCGGTGGCGCTGCTCAAGCCAGGCACGGTCCCGCGGGCCCGGACGAAGGCCAACGACGCCATGGTCGAGGCGCTGTCGGCCGTGCTCGAGCAGTTCGAGGTGGACGCACAGGTCACCGGCTTCACCAGGGGACCGACCGTCACCAGGTACGAGATCGAGCTGGCACCGGCGGTCAAGGTCGAGCGGGTTACGGCGCTGTCCAAGAACATCGCCTACGCGGTGAAGAGCGCGGACGTGCGGATCCTGTCCCCGATCCCCGGCAAGTCGGCGATCGGGGTGGAGATCCCGAACACCGACCGCGACGTGGTCAGCCTCGGCGACGTGCTCAGGTCGCCGGTCGCCACCACCGATCAGCACCCGATGGTGGTCGGCCTCGGCAAGGACGTCGAGGGCCGGACCGTTGTCGCCAACCTCGCGAAGATGCCACATATGTTGATTGCCGGCGCGACCGGGGCCGGGAAGTCGACTTGTATCAACGGGCTGATTACGTCGATCTTGCTGCGGTCCACGCCGGACGAAGTCCGGATGGTGCTGGTGGACCCCAAGCGGGTAGAGCTCGCGGCCTACGCCGGGATCCCGCACCTGATCACGCAGATCATCACCAACCCCAAGAAGGCGTCCGACGCCCTGCAGTGGGTGGTGGGCGAGATGGACAGGCGCTACGACGACCTGGCCGCGTCGGGCTTCCGGCACATCGACGACTTCAACAAGGCGGTCAAGGCCGGCCGGCTGACTCCGCTGCCCGGCTCGGAGCGGGTCTACGCGCCCTATCCGTACCTGCTGGTGATCGTTGACGAGCTTGCCGACCTGATGATGGTGGCGCCGCGGGACGTGGAGGACGCGGTCGTCCGCATCACGCAGCTGGCCCGGGCGGCCGGCATCCACCTGGTCCTGGCCACGCAGCGGCCCAGCGTTGACGTGGTGACCGGCCTCATCAAGGCCAATGTGCCGTCCCGGCTGGCGTTCGCTACCTCGAGCCTGACCGACAGCCGGGTCATCCTGGATCAGCCGGGCGCGGAGAAGCTGGTCGGCCAGGGCGACGCGCTGTTCCTGCCGATGGGCACGAGCAAGCCGATCCGCCTGCAGAACGCGTTCGTGACCGAGAAGGAAATCCGCGAGATCGTCGCCCACTGCAAGAAGCAGGCCGAGCCGGCCTACCGGGAGGACGTCGTCGCGCCCGAGGGCAAGCAGCGCGAGATCGACGCGGACATCGGCGGCGACCTGGATGACCTGCTGCAGGCAGCCGAGCTCATCGTGAGCACTCAGTTCGGCTCGACGTCCATGCTGCAGCGGAAACTCCGGGTGGGCTTCGCGAAGGCCGGCTCGATGGACCTGCTCGAAAGCCGCGGCGTCGTGGGCCCGAGTGAGGGCTCTAAGGCACGGGATGTATTGATAAGGCCGGACGATCTCGCCGGCCTGCTCGCCTCGCTTCGCGGCGAGGACTGAGCACCCGGCCGCCAGTTGGCGGCCCGGCCGTCAGTGCCGCCTGACTGACGTGCCACTCCGAATCCGCGCTGGTTCTCGCCGCAGAGTAACCAGATGTCTACACTGGGTGACCGATCCCATGCTTGGGATTCGGGGGAAGCCAACATCGGGCAGGCGGGGCCTGCTAGGCCCTGGCCCGGGGCAGGGATGCAGCATGATTGATGGAGGCGTCGCGTGAGCATCGGTGACGCCCTGACGGACGCGCGCCGTCAGGCCGGTCTCACTATCACGCAAGTTAGCCAGCGGACGTGCATCAGGGAGACGATCGTCCGCGGGATCGAGCGGGGGGACTACTCGGCCTGCGGCGGTGACTTCTACGCGCGCGGGCACATCCGGAGCATCGCCCGCGCGGTCGGGCTCGACCCGGAAGAACTGATCAGGGAGTACGACGCGACCGAGGCGCCGCCTCAGCCGATCACCGCCGCTGATGTGTTCCAGCCGTTCACGCCGGTCAAGCTTCGAGAGCGGCGGCGCGCTAACTGGAGCGTGGTGCTGCTGGTCGGGGTTGTCGCCGTGCTCGGCATCGTCGGCTTCCGCTTCTTCAGCTCGCGCCACCCCGGCCACAGCAGGCCGCCGGCGGCGGCGTCATCCGGGCACCCGAAGGCCAGCAAGACGCCTGCGGACACCAGGCCGGTCTCGCATCCGGCGCCCACCCACGTGCGGCTCACGCTGGCGGCCAAGACCGGCAACGTGACCTGGGCCGAGGCGACGACCGCGAACGGAACCATCCTGTTCTCCGGCGACGTTTACAGCCCGGCCACGGAGACCTGGACCTCCAAGCACAACATCACGCTCCAGCTCGGGAATCCGGCCGGGGCGACCTTGTACCTGAACGGCAAGCGGCAGCGCTTCTCGGAGAACACGCAGCCGATCATCGTCGTCTGCGGCCTCAGGGCCTGCCGGACCACGCTGGCAGGGTGATCAGGGCCGAGCCAGCTGGCCGCGTCCGCGCGTGTGCTGGTGCGCTGGCACAGGCCCGGTTACCGTAGTCTGCCGGTGTGTCGTCCAGCCAGCTCAATCCCGGTTCTGCCCCGCGTCGGGTCAAGATGATCACTCTTGGCTGCGCCAGGAACGAAGTCGATTCCGAGGAACTGGCGGCCAGGCTCGAGGACGGCGGGTGGGAGCTCGCCGAGCCGAGCGAGGACGCTGACGTGGTCCTCGTGAATACCTGCGGCTTTATTCAGGCAGCCAAGCAAGAGTCGATCGACGAGCTGCTGGATGCGGCGGGCGGCGGCGCCCGGGTGGTGGCCGCCGGCTGCCTGGCCGAACGTTACGGGTCCGGGCTGGCCGAGGCACTGCCCGAGGCGCAGATTCTGAGCTTTGATGACTATGCCGACATTTCCGCCCGGCTGGACTCGGTAGCGGCCGGTCAGCGCTGGGCCGCGCACGAGCCCCGCGACCGGCGCAAGCTGCTGCCGCTGGCACCGTCGGCCCGGCCGGGAACGCCCGCGGCCCATCTGCCCGGCCACGGCATGCCGGCGGCCGCCGCGGCCGCGCCGCGGGGCGCCGGGATCGCCGACCTGCCGGCGGGCGTGGCGCCCGCGTCCGGCCCGCGCGTGCTGCGCCGCCGGCTGGGCGGGGGAGTGGTCGCCCCGCTCAAGATCGCATCTGGCTGCGACCGGCGCTGCACGTTCTGCGCGATCCCGGCCTTCCGGGGCGCGTTCGTGTCCAGGCGCCCGGAGGATCTGGTAGCCGAGGCCGGCTGGCTGGCCGGGCACGGGGCTCGTGAGCTCTTCCTGGTGAGCGAGAACTCCACGTCCTACGGAAAGGACCTCGGCGACCTCCGGCTGCTTGAGACGCTGCTGCCTCAGCTGGCGGCCGTGCCTGGCATCAGCCGTGTGCGGGTCAGCTACCTGCAGCCGGCGGAGGTCAGGCCGGGCCTGGTCGAGGTGCTGGCGGGCACGCCCGGCGTGGCCAGGTACTTCGACCTTTCGTTCCAGCACGCCAGCGGCCGCGTGCTGCGCTCGATGCGGCGGTTCGGTGACCGCGAGCGGTTCCTTCAGCTGATCGAGCAGATCCGGGCTCTGGCGCCGGACGCCGGCATCCGGTCGAATTTCATCGTCGGCTTTCCCGGCGAGACCGCCGAGGATGTCGCTGAGCTGCAGGCGTTCCTGGAGGATGCCCGGCTGGATGCAATCGGGGTCTTCGGCTACTCCGATGAGGACGGGACCGAGGCCGCCGGCCTGCCCGGGCAGCTCCCCGAGACCGAGGTAGCCGTCCGGGTCGAGGAGCTGGCCAGCCTGGCCGACGAGCTGATGGCCGAGCGGGCAGCGGACCGGATCGGCGAGACCGCCGAGGTCCTGATCGACGAAGTTCTCCCCGGCGGCGGTTACCTGGGCCGGGCCGGGCACCAGGCGCCTGAGGTGGACGGCGCGACTGAGGTTCGCAGCGCGGCCGCGCTGGCGCCCGGCGACCTGGTGACCGCGACGGTCACCGGCAGCGACGGAGTGGACCTGCAGGCCGAGGCTGGCGTCCCGGCCGGAGACAGGGCCGCGAGCGCACCTTGACCTCGGTACCTCCTGGCCAGAGCGGGAACGGGGACACCGGGCGGCCCGGCTCACCCGGTATCGCTGACCCTGTGCCGGCCGGCTCACCAGGGCCTGCGCCCGGCGGGCCGGCCGCCGCTGCGCCGGCTCCCGGCCCGCCAGCTCCCGACGCGCCGCCCGCTCCGAGGCTGCTGAACGTCGCCAATCTCCTGACCATGGTCAGGCTCGCTCTGGTGCCGGTCTTCGTCTGGTTCCTGCTCTCGGGCGGCACCAGGGACCGGGCCATCGCCTTCGTCGCCTTCGCCCTCGCATCGGTTACTGACCTGCTCGACGGCGAGCTGGCCCGCCGCAAGAGCCTGATCACGGACTTCGGCAAGATTGCCGATCCCATCGCGGACAAGGCACTCACCGGCTCGGCCCTCATCACCCTGTCCTATCTGGGCGAGCTCCCCTGGTGGGTCACCGTCGTCATCGTCGTGCGGGAGCTGGCCGTCACCGGGCTGCGGTTCTGGGTGATCAGGCACGGTGTCATCGCGGCGAGCCGCGGCGGCAAGGCGAAAACGCTGCTGCAGGTCGTGGCCATCAGCCTCTACGTGCTGCCCTGGCACATTGACGTGATCAGGGCCATCGTCATGGGAGCCGCGCTGGTCGTGACCGTCGTCACGGGCATCGACTACACGGCTCGCGCGATCCGCCTGCGCCGGGCGGTCCAGTGACGGCGGACGGTCCGGCCGCCGGGCGGGCTGCCGGCCCCGGTCGTGAGGCTCCGCCGGAAACGGCACGCCTGGCCGGCGAGGCGATCAGGCGCGCGACCGCATCCGGGCGCACGATCGCGGTGGCCGAGTCCCTGACCGGCGGCCTGGTTGCGGGCGCGCTGACCGGCGTGGCCGGTGCCTCGGCGGTCGTCCGCGGCGGCGTCGTCGCCTACGCCACCGACCTGAAGGCGGTCCTGCTCGGCGTTCCCGAAGCCGTGCTGGCGGAGCACGGGCCGGTGCATCCCGAGGTGGCAGCCGCGATGGCAGACGGGGCCAGGCGGCGCCTCGGGGCTGACTACGGAGTCGCGACGACGGGCGTCGCCGGTCCTGGTCCGGCCGAGGGAAAGCCGCCGGGGACCGTCTTTATCGCGGTTCAGGGGCCGGCCGGGAGCGCCGGGCTTGGCCTGAAACTGCCCGGAGATCGTCACGAGGTCCGGGAAGAGACTGTCCGGTCGGTCCTGTCCTTGCTGGTCAGCGCGTTGCGGGAAGATGAGGCGTGATTACAGTGTTACGAGCCTGTGAACACGCAGGTGTGCCCTCTCCCGCACGGTCCGTAAGGGCAGGTACGGTAGAGGGGTGAGCAGATCGACCTCAGGGAGGGAGCGCGACGATGGTCCTGCTTCGTCACTTGCTTGGTGACGCGCTACGGCGACTACGTCTTCGCCAGGGTCGCACCCTACGTGAGGTTTCGGCCACGGCCAGGGTCTCGCTGGGATACCTGTCTGAAGTAGAGCGCGGCCGGAAGGAAGCTTCTTCCGAACTGCTCGCTTCAATCTGTGATGCCCTCGGTGCCCCATTGTCGCAGGTTCTGCGTGAAGTGTCGGACGGTTTCGCCCTAGCCGAGCTGCAGAATGAGCCGGCCTTCGGCGTCCCGCTGGAGCCCGCCATGGCCGGCCAGGCCCCGGCGGACGCGCCTGCCGGGGACGATGCCGTGCCGGCCGGGCCGGCCGCATCGCACCGCGGCGCCGTACGCCTGCCGCAGCCGGCCAGGACGCAGGCCGCCTCGCAGCGGCTGGTCATGCCGCAGCGGAAGCTGACGGTCAGGACCGGGCAGCACCTGGTACCGGCCGAGCCGCTGCTCGAGCAGGTCAAGCTGCCCGAGACGGAGCCGAAGTTCGACAAGCTGGCGCGCGACATCACGGACATGGTGCCTGTCTAGCCGCGCGCTGACCTGAACTCGCTGAAGCGGCCCGGACCTGCGGTGCAGGTGCGGGCCGCTTCATTATGCCGGGACAGGCCGGCCTTCTGCCGGGAACGGGGCCGTCAGGAGCTCGCGCTGCCGCCGTCAGGCGGTGGTGTGGGAGGCCCAGGCCGCGGGATTGTCGGCCAGCTTCCGCACGCTTTCCGGGAGGTGGCCGGACACGACGTGCTCCAGCGTGACTTCCTCGAGTATGGCCCGCTCGTTGGCCCGAAGCGCGATCCAGACGGTCTGCAGCGGTTCGGCCGCGCCGGTGTAGCCGAGATTCTCCGGACGCTCTCCCCGGACGCCTACCAGCGGCCCGTCGATTGCCCTGATGATGTCGGCGAGTGAGATCTCCGCCGCGGGCCGGGCCAGCCAGAACCCGCCGTCCGGGCCGCGCTGGCTGCGAACCAGGCCGGCCCGGCGAAGCTGCGTGAGAATTGCCTCCAGGAACTTCCCCGGAATGGCCTGCGTCCGGGCAAGCTGGTCGGCCGTCACATGACCGCCGCTAGAAGCGGCGAGCTCGATGACGGCCCGCAGAGCATAATCGGAACGCGCGGACAGACGCATATGCGGCTTTATCCTCAGAGTCGGGACGGCTAACGAAGCTCTGACCAGCATAAACCCTTGGCGCTGTCGGCATTTATGCGCCATAGATATCCAGCGCAGTTTGCGCAGGATACCGGCACTATAACTGCAGTCGCAGTCGATTGCGCCGTCGGCGCGGCGCGGACCGGGCACCGGGGCTGCCCGGCTCACTGCGGAGCTCCGCAATCCCGGCCCTGCCGGGCCTGGTGCGGACGCCAGCCGGGGCGGCCGGCCGAGGTTTGCGCGCGTGGCTTCCGGGCAACTAGCGCACGCTCCGCGGCTCCGGGAAACCCGGCGCCGCGGCCCTGCCCCCGACGTCTGGAAGACCGACACTGTGCAGCATTTCATTGGCGCCTACGGGTATCTCGCGATCTTCATCCTGATGGTGGCTGAGTCCGCGTGCATTCCGGTGCCGTCGGAACTCACCATGCCGCTCGGGGGCGCGCTGGCGGCCGGCGCGGTGCCCGGCGTGCACCTGAACATCATCCTCGTCATCGCGGTCGGAGTAGCCGCCAACCTGGTCGGCAGCTACATCGCCTGGGCTGTCGGCCGCTTCGGCGGCGAGGCCGGGTGGCGGCGGCTGAGCCGCTTCACGCTCGGCGGCGACGACGGCCTGGAGCGCTCGGCGCGGTGGTTCGGCCGGTACGGAGGGCGGGCGGTGTTCCTCGGCCGCCTCCTGCCCGTGGTGCGGACCTTCATCTCGCTCCCGGCCGGCTTCGCGCGGATGCCGCCGCTGCGATTCGGCCTGTACACCGTGGCCGGCTGCGTGCCGTGGATCGCCGGGCTGGCCTACGCCGGCTATGCCGCCGGCGCGAACTGGCATCGCGTGACCGGCCTGGTCCAGAATGCTGGCTACGTGGTCGGCGGGCTGGTCGTCCTGCTGATCATCGCGGGCATTGTCATGGTCGTGCGGGCGCGCCGCCGGCGCTCGTCCGGTACGCCGGGCACCGGCCTGCATGACCACGTCGAACCTGAACCGGGTCCGTCCGGCCGAAGCGCCACGGCCACCACCGGCGCGGCGGCTGCCCCCCGGCAGCGAAGGGAAGGCTGACTGTGCGCGGCACGAGAGTATGGCAGGGCGTGGAACGCCAGGGGCTGAAGCGCCGCAGCGCGCAGATGGAGCGCGCTCAGCCGGGCCAGCGGCCGGATCCCTCGCAGCCGCCCGGCACTGACCGGCTGCCGCAGATTAAGCACATCGTCGTGCTGATGATGGAAAACCATTCGTTCGACAACTATCTCGGCACACTCGGGCGGGGCGAGGGACTGCCACTGGGGGAGGACGGGGCTCCCGACGCCGAGAACCCCGATTCGGCCGGGCACCAGGTGCGCATCCGTCACCTCGGCTCCACGGTGCAGCAGGACGGCGTTCCGTCCCAGAGCTGGAGCGCGACGCACCGGCAGTGGGCCGGCGGCAAGATGAACGGTTTCGTGGCCGCCTCGCAGGAGGCGGCACCGAAAGGCGACAAGAGCGCGGGCATGGGGTACTGGACCGAGCAGGACCTGCCCTTCTACCACGGCCTGGCCCGCACGTTCCCGGTAGCCGACCACTGGTTCAGCTCGTGCCTCGGTCCGACGTTCCCGAACCGGCGGTTCCTGCTGGCCGGCACCGCGCACGGGCTCATGGATGACCTGCCGGTCAACCTGCTCGACTACCCTCCGGGCGGTACCATTCTGGACCTGCTCACCAGGAACGGCATCTCCTGGGCGAACTACCGGCCCACCGGCGGCGAGCAATCGCGGCTCCGCCATTACCTGCAGTACCGGCACCGCCGCAGCCGCCACCATCTGCGCTCGTTCGGCCGGCCGCTCAGCCGCCTGACCACCGGGGTGAAACGGGACCTGCAGTTCACGGCGGGCCTGTACCCGCTCGGAATGGCCAGGTACATGCTCCACGTCCGCACGATCGAGGACTTCTTCCGTGATGCCGAGGCGGGCACGCTGCCGGATTTCTGCATCGTGGACCCGGACTTCGGCACCTACTCCGAGGAGAATCCGCAGGACATCCGCAAGGGCGAGAGCTTCGCCGCGGAGATCATCAGCCGGGCCATGCACGGCAAAGGCTGGCAGGACACGCTGCTCATCTGGACCTACGACGAGCACGGCGGCTATTACGACCACGTCGCCCCGCCGGCCGCAGTGCCCCCGGACGATGTCGAGGGGCACAGCCTCGTAGCGCACCGTTCGGTCCTCAGGAGCCTGCTCAAGCCGCTGTTCCCCGGCTACGTGAGGCACTGCGAGTCGCTGGTCGCCGGGCCGGTGACCTACGACACGTACGGCTTCCGGGTGCCGGCTGTACTCGTGTCGCCCTACGCCCGGCCGGACTGCGTCCTGTCCGATGTCTTCGACCACACCTCGGTGCTGAAACTCGTCGAGGAGAAGTGGAACCTGCCGGCGCTGACGCGCCGCGACGCCGCCGCGGCCGCGCCGCTCGACGCGCTGGACCTGACCAGCCCGCCCGCTTTCGCAGTGCCTCCCGAGCTTCCGGCGCCGAGCCTGGCCTGGGGCTCGTGGTAGCCCGGCCTGCGATGAGCCAGGCCGCCGTCGTGGTGAATCCGACGAAGCTCACCGACGCGAGCGCCTTCAGGCAGGCCGTACTTGCGGCCATGGCCGGGCACGGCTTCGGCGAGCCGCTGTGGCTGGAGACGACGGCAGCCGATCCGGGCCGCGGCCAGGCCAGGGAAGCGGTGGCAGCCGGCGCCGAGGTGGTGCTGGCCTGCGGCGGGGACGGCACCGTGACCGCCTGCGCTGAGGGCGTCGCGGACAGCGGCGTGCCGCTGGCGATCATCCCGCTGGGAACGGGCAACCTGCTCGCCCGCAACGTCGGGATCCCGGCTGACTGCGGTGAAGCGCTGACGGTCGCGCTGACCGGCCGCAGCCTGCCGCTGGATGCCGGGCTTGCGAACGGCTCGCTGTTCGTGGTGATGGCCGGCCTGGGCCTGGATGCACGGATGCTCGCCGACACCAGCGAGCCGCTGAAGCGCCGGATCGGGTGGGCTGCCTATGCTGTCTCGGTTCTGCGCCACCTCAGGGACAGGCCGATGCGGGTCAGAGTCAGCGCCGACGGCGCTCCCGCTGTCCGCGCGCGGGCAAGCGCCGTGATCGTCGGGAACGTGGGCTGGCTGCGCGGCGGTCTGCCGCTGCTCCCCGACGCCCGGCCGGACGACGGGATGCTCGACGCGGTGATGTTCAGCGCGCGCGGCCCGATCGGCTGGCTGACGCTGACCGCGCACGTGCTGACCCGGCGCGGGCGGCCCGCCAGCGTCACGCGCGTGCAGTTCAAGCAGCTGCGGGTCGACCTGGACCGGGAGCAGCCCTTCGAGCTCGATGGCGAGGTCATGGGCACGACCCGCCGCCTCATCGTGTCAGCGCAGCCGGGCGGCCTGCAGCTGCGCGTGCCCGCCGGTGACGAGCCGGGCGCGACCTAGGACCGCGAGCCGGCGTCAGCGGCCGCGGCGGGACCGCCGCCGCTGCAGCAGGACGATCCTGCGCTCGGTCAGCTGCTGGGTGTGGTAGGTCAGCCAGGCGCAGACCGCGGCGAGCGGCAGCTCGACGACCGCGGCCAGCACGATGGACTCGATCCGCTGATTACCGGGCGTGGTCATGACGTCAAACCAGGCGTCGACGACCAGCAGGGTGGCCGTCGCGGTGGCCGCCACCGACAGGTAGCGGGAGCGGCGGAGGGCGAAGTAGGCGGTAGCGGCCAGCGCGATCAGCAGGATCACGTCGAACCCGGCCCAGGCGGCGTCGTAGTGGGGCGACTCCTGCCGGGCGGGCAGCGTCTCGCCGATGTAGATCGTCCAGGGCAGCAGGATCACGGAGAACAGGGCGAACGCCGGCCCGGTCCAGCGGACCAGGCGGGTCTGGTCGGTCAGGACGGCGTTGTCGGGCTCGGGCGCGGGCTCCACGATCGCGTCGAGCCTGCTGACGATGTCCTCCGGCTCGGAAGCGGTCACCATGTCGTTTCTCCGTGGAGTACCGGGCGCCAGCGATCTGGCCGCCATCGGCGGGCGGCCGTAACTACCCGGGCGAGGCGATTCTGCACATGGATTCCAGCATGACTGCCGCGGGCGGGCAAACCCGGCGGATCAGGCGTCGTCCTGCTGCCAGTTCCGGTACAGCTGCGTGAATTCGGCCCGCATCTCAGCGGTCAGGTCATCCGGCGTGATCCGGCCGCTGACCGCGATAGTCGCGCGCATCTGCGCCAGGTACTCGGTGCAGTGCGGGCAGCCGGCCAGATGCCGCTCGAACCGGCGGCGCGCCGTACGGGACAGAGCCCCTTCGAGGTAGTCGGTCACGAGTTCGACCGCCTGCTGGCAGACGACGTCACGGCGGGCGAAGGCGGGCAGGCGCATCATGCCCTCCCCAGCTCGGACTCGAGTAGCTGCCGGACCCGGCTGCGGCCGCGGTGCAGGAGGACGCGCAGGTTGGCATCGGTGATCTCCAGCACCCCGCACACCTCCTCGCTGCTCAGTCCCTCGATATCGCGCAACGTCACGACCTCGCGCTGACGGCCCGGCAGGTCGGCAATGGCCGTCCTGACCAGCCCGGCCATCCGCTCCGCCGCGAGCCGGTCATCGACAAGGTCGCTCCAGTGCTCCGGCGGGTCCAGCCAGTGCCCGGTGGCATCAAAGCGCGCCGCATCGACCGTGGCCGTCAGGTCGCTGACGGCCAGCGTCCGGCTCTCCCGGACGCCAGCCGATCTCGCCCGGTTGACGAGGATGCGAAACAGCCAGGTCCGCACGGAGGATCGCCCTTCAAATCGGCTCAGCCCGCGCAGGAACCCGAGCCAAGCGTCCTGCACGACCTCCTCCGCGACTGCCTGGCTCGGCACGTAGCCGGACGCGATGCGCAGCATGGAGGGGCGGTACCGGGTCACCAGGGTCATGAAGGCGCGCTCATCGCCGGACCGGAGGCGGTCGAGCAGCGGCGCGTCGGGATCGGGCTCTGCGGACTGCAGCGTGGGATACCTCGCTGTCATCGGTCTGTCCTGGCCGGGCGCGGCGCCCGGCCGGACGCTGCGGTGGCTGTCCTCACCGTCATCGTCGCGCACAACCTGCGCGGGCGGGCCGCTTCACCGGGAGCGGCCCGCGACCGGCCGCAGCGCCCGGCCCTGCGGCCGGACGCTGCGGCTGCGCTCGTCGCGACGGTCATCCGGCGGCGATGCCCTCCCCGCCGGCCGCGCCGGGAACGGTGACGCTGCCGATGCTCGTCAGCGCTCCGCCCGATCCCGACCGCGAACTCGTCGACGATGCCGTTCCCGCCGGTCTGGACATACAGGTAGTGCCCGCCAGGGGTGGCGGCGGCATCAACCGTGCCCGGATCGGTGGTCGTCTGGCCGAGCAGGGTCAGGGCCCCGGCCGGGCCGGACGCGAAGGCGGACTCCGACGCGCTGCCGGCGTTCGACGCGAACAGCAGGCCGCCGTCCGCCGTCACCCAGCAGGTGGCGGCCTGCCCGGTTCCGGTAGCCGCCAGCGGCGTCACCGTTCCGGACGGCGACAGCGAGAAGGTCGCGAGCGCGTTCGTCCCGGCCTCGGCGATGACCAGGTGCCCGGCCGGATCGTAAGCGATCGCGAACGGAACGGTAGCGCGCTCGGAGTTCACCACCGGGGCAGCGGTCAGGTAGCCGTCCGCCCGGACGCCGAACACGTCGATGTCGTTGCCATTGGCCTTCGTCGTGACGATCAGCTGGCTGCCGCCGGGAGCGAACGAGACCTGGCCAGGGGTGTTCGTGAACTGCGGGGTGGCTGACGGGTTCAGCCCGAGTGGCCGCCCTGAGCCCGGAAGCGAGGACAGCGCGCCGAAGTGAATGCGGTAGCCGTGCACGCTGCCGCCGTTCTCGGCGTTGAGCACGTAGGCCAGGTCGCCGCGGACGGCCACGCTGACCGGGAACGTGCCGCCCGAGGGGAGGACCTGGCGCAGGCGCAGCCCGTCGCCGTGAACGGCGAAGACCGAGATGGTGTTGCTGCCCGCGTTGACGGCGATCAGCAGGCCAGCCTGCTGGTCAAGTGCCAGCGAGCCCTGCGAGGCCAGGTGGTCGACGACGGAGCCGGCCAGGATCCCGCCGAGCCCTCCGGTCGGGTAGGCGCCCGCTTCGGTCAGCGTCCCGGCGTGCGACCGGTGATAGGCCACGACCTCGTTCCCGGCAGTGTTATCGGTCTGCACGAAGACGGCGCGCCCGGCGCCGCCGAAGCCGCCGTGCCGCGCTGGCGATCGTGGTGGCGGCGAGCGCAGGGCTGGCGAGGGCGATCATCGCGGTGCCCAGTGCCGCGCCCAGGACGGCCGCGCGCGGTCGCGTGCGTGCTCTCATTCGGTCCTCCAGGTCAGTGTGGCCGTGCGGGCCCGGTGCGGGCCCGCGCTGCACAGTCCTCGCTGGCGGCCCGGCGTTACACCCGGATTCTGGTCATCGGCCGGCCAGGCCGAGAGCCTCGGCGGCGGCGCGGCTGTTACTGCGGGCCGCGCCGTAGCTGGCCACGTAGCGTCCGGTGGCAGGCCGCCACACCGGCAGGCCCATCTCGAGCACGACGGCATCGGGCCGGGACGCCAGCATCAGGTTCACGGCGCGGGCCGCGACCGGGTGCCGGTGCGCGTCGCGCACGACGACGATCAGCGTGCGCCCGGCGGCCTGCGCCAGCACCGCCGACACCACCGCGGGAAGTGCATCGGCCGGGGTGCCGGTACTGATCTCGCGGTAACTGCCGGCCGGGACGAACGCCCGAAGGCCCCAGGGGACGGCGCCGGCGGCCAGGTTGGACGGCGGCACTAGCTGCACGACGAGCGGGCGGTCGGGCGGCGGCAGCGGACCGGAGGCGGTGATGCCGCGCCGGGCCGCGGCCAGGCCGATCGCGCTGCCGCCAGCCGGATCGGCGCCGGCCGCCGCGACTGCCGCGGCGGCTCCGGCGCGGGCACTCGCCGCCGCCGGGTTTGCGGCCGACGTCCAGGCTCGCAGCTCGGCCACCCGGGCCGCCGCCTCTTCCAGCCGCTCGCCCGCCAGCCTGCCGGTCCTGACCGCCTCGACCAGCGCGGCTCGCACGGCGAGGACGCTCAGCTGATCCTGGTCCCGTCCGAGGCAGAGCAGGTCGGTTCCGGCGATGACCGCCTGCACGGCGGCCTCGGGTATCCCGTAGCGCTTGCTGACCGCCCGCATCTCCAGCCCGTCCGAGACGATGACGCCGGTGAAGCCGAGCTCGCCGCGCAGCAGGTCAGTCTGCGCGCGGCGGGACAGTGAGGCGGGCAGGTCCCCGGTCAGCTCGGGCACCCGAAGGTGCCCCGGCATGATGGCCCGCACGCCGGCGGCGATCGCCGCCTCGAACGGGGGCAGATCCCGCTCCCGCACCACGCGCATCGGCGCGTCAATGGTGGCAAGGACCAGGTGGGAGTCGGCCGACGTGCTGCCGTGGCCGGGGAAGTGCTTGGCGCAGGCAGCTACGCCTGCCGACTGCAGCCCGGCCACGGCGGCCGCAGCATGCCGGGCAACGAGGCCGGGGTCGGCGCCGAACGAGCGGGTCCCGATGACCGGGTTGTCGGCGGCGGTGTTCACGTCCGCGGCCGGAGCCAGGTCCAGGTTGATGCCGAGCGCGGCCAGGTCGGCTCCGAGGGCCGCGTACACCGACCTGGTCAGCTCCACGTCGTCGATGGCGCCGAGGGCCGCGTTGCCCGGATAGTCGCTGCCGGTCTGATGCGAGATCCGGGTGACGTCGCCGCCCTCTTCATCGATGGCGATGAGCGGCTCGGCGGCGGCGGTCCGCAGCCGGGCCGTCAGTGCCGATAGCTGCCGGCTGTCGTGCACGTTCGGGCCGAAGAGCGTCACCCCGGCCAGGCCGCCGGCCAGCGCGGCGCGAATCCAGTCCGGCTCGCGGCCGCCGGCGAAGGGCGGAATCAGGACTGCGTCGGCTAGCCGGCCCACGGCGGGGTCGGCTGCGATCTCCTGGGTCATCCTTTCACCGCTCCGGCGGTCAGCCCGCCGACGAGCCGCCGTCTGACGATGAGGAAGAAGATGATGACCGGGATGGTGTACATCGTGGAGGCGGCCATGATCGGGCCCCACGCCGCGCCGCCGCGGCCGAAGAAATAGGTGACGTAGATCGGCAGCGTGTAATCGGAGTGCGCCTGGCCGAGGAACGTCAGGGCCACGATGAACTCGTTGTAGGCGGTGATGAACGCGAAGATGCTGGTGGCCACCAGGCCGGGTGCGACCAGCGGGAACAGGATCCGCCAGAAGATCGCGAAGCCGGTCGCGCCGTCGATGGCCGCGGCTTCTTCCAGTTCCCTGGGGATCGTGGCGACGAAGTTGCGCAGCATCCAGATGGAGACCGGCAGCGCCTGCGCGGCGTAGACGATGATGAGGCCGAGCAGGTTCTGCAGCAGGCCAAGGCGCTCGAAGTCGAGGAACAGCGCGATGATCAGCGCCTGGGCCGGGATCATCTGCACGATCAGGAGCATGACCAGGAACGACGCGCGGAACCTGAACCTGAATCTGGCCACGGCGACGGACGCCAGCAGGGAGACCAGCGAGGCGACGAGCACGGTGGCCAGGGTCACCGCCAGGCTGTTGCGGAAGAACAGCCAGACCGACCCGATGCCGGAAACCTGCCCGCTGATGACGGCCCGGAAGTTGCCGAGGGTCGGATGGGACGGGAGCAGGCTCGGCGTGAGCGAGTAGATCTCATGCGACGGCTTGAACGCCGTCGACAGCATCCAGAACAGCGGGAACAGCGTCAGCAGCGCGATCAGCACGCCGAAGCCGTTCAGCCCGGCGCGGCGGACGCGGCGCGCCGTCCTGGCCCGGCTGGAACCGGGTGCGGCGGCCGGGCCGGGTCCGGCCGGCCCCGCCGTACCCGGGCCTGGCCGCCAGCGGCGTGACCCGCAGGGTCGGAACGTTCATGTCAGGGCCCCCTGCCGGACCGAGGTGCGCACGTAGCCGACAGTGATGACCAGCAGGATCAGCGCGAAGATCAGGGCGATGGCGCCGCCGAGGCCGTAGCTGGGCGGCAGGCTCGCGAACGCCTTGTCGTACAGGTACAGCGACAGGTTGTACTCGTTCTGGTTACCGGGGAAGCCGGTGATGATGTAGCTCTGCCCGAAGATGTTGAAGTCCCAGATCACCGACAGCAGCAGCAGCACCAGGAAGATCGGCTTCAGCAGCGGGTAGGTGATCCGCCAGAACACCCGCCAGGAGGTCGCGCCGTCCACCCGGGCGGCCTCGATCAGCTCGGCCGGGATGGTCTTCAGGCCGGCCAGCACGGAGACGGCGATGAACGGGAACGCCTGCCACACCACCAGCACGGCGATCACCGCGTAGGCCTGGAAGGCGCCGGTCGTCGTCCAGTTGTACTGGGCCCAGTTGGTGCTGCCCGACCAGCCAGTGCGGCAGCTTGGACAGCGCCCAGTCGACCACGCCCCCGTCGGGGCTGACCAGCCAGTAGAACAGCACCGCGGCCGAGATGGGCGGAGTCGCCCAGGCCATCAGCGCGGCCGTGCTGACGAACGCCGCCATCTTCTTGCCCAGCCGGTTCAGCATGAGCCCGACGATGGTACCGGCGATGAGCGTGGCCGGCACGACGACGACGGCCAGCAGCACAGTGTTGCGCAGCGAGAGCCAGAACTCGGGATCGGTGAAGGTGGTCGTGAAGTTCGCGAACCCCACCCACTGTGTCGGCGCCGACCCGGTGATCTGGAAGATGCTGTAGTTCTGGAACGAGAAGATGACTACCTGGACCAGCGGCCAGAGCAGCACCAGCGCGATGCCCGCCAGGGCCGGGGCGAGCAGCAGGTACGGCGCGAGCCGGTGCCGCCTGACGAAGGCGCCGAGCCGGGCCCGGGCCGGGCCGGGGCCGCCCGGATGCGGCCGTCCCGGCGGCCCTGCTGGCAGTGCGGCAGGCTGATGCTCGATGGTCTCGGCCATCTGTCTGTCGCTCCCTTCTGCGGACGTGCGCGGATCTGGCGGGCCGGAGCTGGCCCGGCCGGCCCGCGCTCGCGGGCCGGCCGGCGCTCCTGCTAGCTCAGGACTCCTGCCCGGTATTGAGCACGTTCTGCAATTCGGTGTTGGCCTTGCTGACCGTGGCGCTGAAGCTGGCGCCCTGCATCAGCGACTTCATCATGTCGGGGATGATCTGGTCGGTGGCGTCAGCCGTGCCCCAGTTCTTCGCGTTGAGCGGGGAGATCTGGGTGTAGCCGGCCGCCTTGGCGAAGCCCGACAGCAGCGGGCTGCTGGCGTAGCTCGGGTTCGACAGCTGTGAGGTGAACTCGGGGAAGAAGCCCTGAGAGTTAGCGAACGTGGTCGCGTTGGACGGGCTGTCCATCACCGACAGCAGGTCCCAGGCCGCGGTCTTGTTCTGGCTCTTGGCCCAGACGCCGAGGTCCGAACCGCCGGCGAAGGCCGGTGCCGGGTCCGGGCCGTTCTCGCTCGGGATCGGGAACGAGGCCCACTGCGACTTGTTCTTCGTGCTGACCGCGGCCAGCGAGGACTCCGCCCACGGTCCGTCGATGTACATGTCAAGAGTGCCCTTGGCAAAGTCCTCGTCGCTGCCGCCGGAGGTTGCCCCCGGCGCGCCGAGCTCGGTCTGGCCGATGTACTTGGCCGGCGAGACGTGCTCGGTGAGCAGCAGGTCGGCGTAGAACTTGATGCCCGCCTCCGCCTGCGGAGAGGTCAGCTGCGCCACCCACTTGCCGCCCTGCTGCACCGCTACCTGGCCGCCAGCGCCCCAGATGAAGCTGACGATCGCGTTGGTGTAGTTGCTCGGCGCGCCGAGACCGTAGGTGCCGGGGTAGGCCTTCATCAGCGCCTTGGCATCGCTGACCAGCTGAGCCCAGGTCGTGGGGGGCGCGGTGATCCCGGCCTTGGTGAACTGGTCCTTGTTGTACCAGATGCCGCGCACGCCGCCGAACCACGGCACGGCGTAGTTCTGCCCGCTGACGGTGTCATTGGCGAGGTTGCCCTTGATGATGTCCGCGCCGTTCGACCAGGCCTTGACCTCGCTGCTGATGTCAGCCAGGGCACCCTCGGCGGCGATGCCGGGTGTGTCGGTGTTGCCGAGTTCGGTGATGTCCGGGCCGCCCTTGCCGCTGGACAGCGCGTTCGTCCAGTCGGTGGTCCGGTTGCCCCACGGGATCCAGTCCACCACGACCTTGGTGCTCTTGTACTGGGGGAACTTCTGGTGGAACTGGGCTGTGACGCCGTTCATCCAGGTCACCTGAGACGGAACGGACGCGCCCATGCGCCAGACGACAAGCTTGGCGGGCGCCGATGAGCCCGCGGACGGGCTGTTGCTCGAGCCGCAGCCCGCGATGCCCGCGGCAGTTCCGGCGAGCGCGACGGCCACCCCTAGTGCGGCCGCCGATCTGGTGAAAGTCACTGACCGATCTCCCTTCCCGGCTGTGTGAGCGGAAGTGACGTCCTCCGGGCGGACGCCTCCGGCCGGGCCATGGCCTGGTGGCCGGCACCTACGCTAGAGGGCGGACTTGACTGTTTAGGCCCGTTCCGAGCGATTAGTGCCCGCCAGGGCTGAGCCCTGATGATTGCTTGCGCAGAAACTAACAGGAAACTTTCCTATAAGATAGGCTCCGTTGCAAGATTGAGACACAGACCGTGTTCGCGCAGGTCAAACGACGCGAAACTGCCTCACCGGTCCTAGAGTTCGGTGAGGAATGCGGGATAAGGGGTGGGCAATGGAGCGACGGCCGGGCACGCCGAGCCTGTTGCGCGAGTTGAACGACCGGTCCGCGCTTGAGCTGCTGCTGACCGGCGGTCCCATGACCAGGGCCCAGCTCGGCGAGCACACCGGGCTGTCCAAGGTGACCGCGTCCCAGTTGCTGTCCCGGCTGGAGGAGCGCGGCATCGTGGCGGTCGCGGGCGAGCTGGCCGGCGGCCGCGGCCCCAATGCCGCGCTGTACGCGGTCGTCCCGTCCACGGCTTATGTCGCCGGGCTCCACGTTGAGCAGGACGAGATCAGCGCGGGAGTCGCCGACATTACCGGAAACGTGGTCGCCAGGATCTCGGTTAACCCGAGCGGCGCGGATGATCCGGTCGCCCTGGTGCGCGGCGCGGTGCTGGCTGCCTGTTCCTCGGCAGGCGTGCCGCCTGAGTCCCTGCGAGCCTTCGTGATCGGCACCCCCGGCGTGCTGGACCCGCGGACCGGAGACCCGCGGCTGGCGGTCAACCTGCCGGCCTGGCACGAGGGCGTGCTCGACGCGCTGCGCAGCGACCTGCGCCGCCCGGTCACCCTGGAGAACGACGTGAACCTGGCCGCGATGGCCGAGCAGGCCGCGGGCGCCGCGGTCGGCGTGCCGGACTTCGTGCTGGTGTGGATCGGTGTCGGCCTCGGTCTCGCGACGGTCCTGTCGGGCCGGCTGCACCGGGGCGTGGGCGGCGCGGCGGGCGAGATCGGCTATCTGCCCGTCCCTGGCGCCCCGCTGCCCGAGGATCTGACCCATCCGGCGACCGGTGCCTTCCAGCGCCTGGTCGGCGCCCAGGCCGTGCTGCCGCTGGCGGAATCATTCGGATTCACCGGGCCGACGGCGGGAGCGGCCGTCGCCGCCGCGGTGCAGGCCGCCGCCGGGGACCGGCGAGCCGACGATTTCCTGTGCGAGCTGGCCGTCCGGGTGGCGACCGGGGTCGCGGCCATCTCGGTCGTCCTGGATCCCGGCCTGGTCGTGCTCAGCGGCGACGTGGGCCTGGCCGGCGGCGCCGAGCTGGCCGGCCGGGTGGCGGCCGATGTGGGCCGGTTCTGCCCGGCTAAGCCAACCGTAGTGCCGACGGCGGTGGACGGCTGGCCGGTGCTGCGGGGCGCGATCCTGGCGGCTGTCGGTCAGGCCCGGGCGGAATTGCTCGCCTCGGTGGCCGATCCGGCCTGACGGGCCGCGGCCCTGACCGCCGGCCTGCTTCGGCAGGCAGGATGGAGACCGGAGCTACGAACGGCGGCGCGAAGGGGCCCGGATGATCGTTCTCGATGGCGAGTCTGTGACGTGCGCGGACGTCGCCGCGATCGGCCGGCGGGAGGCAACGGCCCGGATCGGCGCGGCCGGCCGGGACCGGGCCGGGGCCGCCGCGCGCACGATGCGGGCGCTGACCGAGCAGGCGGTCGCGTCCGGCGTGGCCATCTACGGCCGCACCACCGGCGTCGGCTTCAACCGCTCGATCGAGGTCAGCCCGCAGGACGAGCACCTGGTCGGGTTGCGGCTCGTGCGCAGTCACGCCGCCGGAACCGGGCCGCTGGTCGCCCCCGAGATCGGGCTGGCCATGCTCGCCGTCCGGGCCAATCAGATCGCGGCCGGCGGCTCGGGCATTGACCCCGGCGTGCTTGCGGTGCTGGCCGACTGCCTCGCCGGCGGTTTCTGGCCGCCCGCCCGCAGCTACGGCGCGATCGGGACCGGTGACCTCACCGCGCTGGCGGTCACGGCGCTCTGCCTGCTCGGCGAGCGCGACTGGCTGACGACTGAGCCGGGCGCACGTCCGGGCGGCCCGCCGCGGTTCGCGCTCGATCCGGCCGACATGCTCGCGTTCATGTCGAGCAACGCGGCCACCCTGGCCGAGGCCGCGATCGCCTGCCACGATCTGACCTGCCTGCTGCGCGCGAGCACGGTGATCGCGGCGCTCGGTCATCTGGCCGTGCGCGCGTCGGCCGAGCCGTACGCGCAGGCCGTTCAGCGGGCGCGACCGCATCCGGGTCAGCTCCGGGTCGCTCGTGACCTGCGCGAGCTGCTCGCCGCCGAGACTGGACGGGCGGCCAGGGTGCAGGATCCCTACAGCTACCGGGCCCTCCCGCAGGTGCACGGCACCGCCGTCGATGCGGCCGCGCGCGCCGTCGAGGCAGTCGGGCGCGAGCTGAACTCAGCGAGCGAGAACCCGCTGATCGACGTCAGCGGCGAGCGGATTCTGCACAACGGGAACTTCCACACCGCGTACCTGGCCCACGCGCTGGACGGGGCACGGGCAGCCGTCATCCAGACCGGCACGCTCGCGGTTGCACGGCTCGGCGCCCTTCTGGACGACCGCGTCTCGGGGCTCAGCACGTTCCTGGCCATGGACACGCCACCCAGCTCGGGCCTGATGATGATCGAGTACGCCGCCCATTCGGCGCTCGCCGACATCCGCAGGCTCGCCGGGCCAGTCGTGCTCAGCGGTGCCGTGCTCTCGGTCGGCGCCGAAGAGCACGCGGGCTTCGGGACACAGGCGGCCTGGTCAGCGACGCAGACGGTGCGCGCCTACCGGGTCGTGCTGGCGTGCGAGCTGGTGGCGGCAGTTCGCGGCCTGCGGCTGCGCGGCGAGCGCCCGGCCGGGGCTGCCCTGGCCGGGGCCTTCGGCCTGGCCGAGCGGGCGCTGCCGGCATCGATGGCCGACCGGCCCCTGGACGAGGATCTGGCCATCGCCGAGCAACTGCTGCCCGCCGTCGCCCGGGCCTGCCCGGGCGGACGGGCGGCACGCAAGGCGGCGACTTCCGGTAACGTTCGGCGCGATGAGGACCAGTCAGGTGGCATGGGGAGCAGGTAGCTGATGCTCATCGCGGACGTCGAAACTCCGGCTCTGCTCGTGGACGCTGACGCCCTTGAGGCGAATATCGCGGTCATGGCCGCTGCCCTTCCCGGCACCCGGCTGCGGCCCCACGTCAAGGCCCACAAATGCACCCGGCTGGCGAAGCGGCAGGCCGCCGCCGGGCATCTCGCCTTCACCTGCGCCACGATCCGCGAATGCGAGGGCATGGCCGCGGCCGGACTCGGCCAGGATCTGCTGCTGGCCAATGAGGTGCTGCATGCCCGCCGCCTCGGCAACCTGGTCGCGGCGGGCGCCCGCGTCACCGTCGCAGTCGACTCGGCGGAGACGATCGAGGCCGCTGTCGCCGGGGGAGTGCGCGAGGCCCTGATCGACGTCAATGTCGGATTGCCTCGCTGCGGGTGCGCCCGGCAGGACGCGGGCCGTCTGGCCGATCTGGCGCGCAGCCGGGGGCTGACCGTCCGGGGGGTGATGGGCTATGAGGGCCACGTCGTCGGCCTGCCAGACGCCAGCGAGAGAGAGAAGCGCTGCCGCACCGCCATGGAGATCCTGGTCGCGGCCCACGCCGACGTCGGCGGCGAGCTGGTGTCTGCGGGCGGCACCGGCACCTACGCGCTGAACACCTGGGCTAACGAGATCCAGGCGGGCTCGTATGCGCTCATGGACACCGCCTACGGCCGGCTCGGGCTGCCGTTCCGGCAGGCGGCCTTCGTGCTGGCGACGGTCGTGTCACGGTCGCAGGGCTGGGCCGTAGGCGACGCCGGGCTGAAGGCATTCGGGATGGACCACGGTAATCCGGAACTGGCCGGCGGCACGGTCATGTTCTGCTCGGACGAGCACGTCACCGTCACGCCGCCGCGGCCAGTCGGTGACCGGGCCTGGCTGATCCCGGCGCACATCGACCCGACCATGGCCTGCCACGAGCGGGCCTACCTGTTCTCCGGCGACGACATCGTCGACGTCTGGCCGATCGATCTGCGGAACTGGTAGCCGGCCGATGGGGCTGACCACGCCGGCGCCGCTGCTGTTCCGGTTCGCAACGCACGAGGACGTGCCTGCGGTTGTCGGTCTGGTCGAGTCCGCCTACCGGGGCGAGTCAAGCAAAGCCGGCTGGACCACGGAGGCGGACCTGCTCGACGGCCAGCGCACCGATGCCGCAGCCGTCGCCGCGATCGTGGCCGGGGGCGGGCGGCTGCTGATAGCCGAGGCGGCGGGCAGGCTGGCCGGCTGCTGTCAGCTTGAAGCGCGTCCGCCGTCGGCCGCGTATTTCGGCATGTTCTCGGTCCGGCCTGCCGCGCAGGGCCAGGGCTGGGGCGGGCAGATCCTGGCCGAGGCCGAGCGGTTCGCGCGGGCCGAGTGGGGTGCGGCGACGATGATCATGACGGTGCTGGCGCAGCGCGAGGACCTGATTGCCTGGTACGAACGGCGCGGCTACTGCCGGACGGGACAGAGCAGGCCGTTTCCTTATGGTGACGAGCGGTTCGGGCTTCCGCGGCGGCCCGACCTGCGATTCATCGAGCTCGCGAAACCGCTGGCCAGCCCGCAGGAGCGCGCGGCGGCTGGCACCTCCGGCCGCTAGGGCGGCACCGCAGGCGCCTGCGCTGAGCGCAGCCGGGAACTCGCGGCGGCACTCGCGGCGGAGGCCGCCGCCGAGGTGACGGGGCTGGCCGCCGCGGCCGCGGCGTCGGATGGCCGGCGGTGCGGGGCTGGAGGCCGCGGAGAAGGCGATCCGAGCGGGACTGCTGCGGCTGGGCGAGTAGGCTGCTGGAGGATCTGCTGGCCGCGGACACCGGATATGCCGGTCCGCGGCTTGACTGCGGTGCAGGGCACGTAGGCAGAGTTAGTGGGCTACCGGGACAAGAACGAGGACACGGTGCTGGGCAAGGTCACGCATGCGGGCGGGCGTGGTATCAGTGCGCGGATTGCGGGCACGGGTTAGCGCCCAGAGATGAGCAGCTGGGCGTTGCCGGGCAGACGATGTCGCCGGGACTGCGGAAGATGACGACAGCGCCGCCGCGGCGGTGCCGTTCGCCGCTGCCGCGCGGCTGGTCGGCGAGCTGGCCGGGATCACCCTGACCGGCAGGCGGGCCGGGCGGCGGCAGAGGCTGACGGCAACGCCGCCGCCGCGGTGATCGAAGCAGGGGCAGCGGCGGTCGCGGCGAGGGCGGTGCTGCCGATGCCGCGCGCGGGGCCGCTGCAAGGCAAGCTGTATGTGGCGATCGACGGCACCGGCATCCACATGACCGAGGCGGAGACCGAGGGCAGGGCCGGCAAGGGCGAGGACGGCAGGGCCGCACCAGCGAGGTGAAGATGGCCGCCGTGTTCACCCAGACCGCGGATGGACGAGCAGGGATACCCGATCCGCGATCGCGGTTCTTCCTCTTACCTGGCCACCCTCGCGGCTGCGCCGGAGTTCGGCGTGCTGATGGCGGCCGAGGCGCGCCGCCGCGGCGCCGGGCACATCCGCCAGCTCACCATCCTGGGCGACGGAGCCGCCGTGGATCTGGAACCTCGCCACCGCGCATTTTCCCGAGGCCACCCAGATCGTCGACTTGTTTCACGCCCGCGAGCACGTCCACGAGCTGGACGAACCTGGCCGTCGGCTGCTCACGGGCGAGGCTGCCGGAATGTCAGCGGGTGCTGGTTAGCTAGAGGCCGTGACAGCGAATCTTTCCGGACGGGTCGCGCTGGTAGCCGGGGCCACCCGCGGATGCGGCCGGGCCATCGCCGTGGAGCTGGCACGAGCCGGGGCGTATGTATACGGCACTGGCCGGAGCAGCCGGTCCGGCGGCAGGTCAGAGATCAACCGGCCGGAGACCATTGAGGAGACCGGCGACCTGATGGCGGCCGCGGGCGGTCGCGGACAAGCCGTCCGGGTCGATCATCTCGATCCCGGTGCCGTTTCGGCGCTGGTAACGCGGATCAGCGATGAGCAGGGCCGCCTGGACATCCTGGTCAATGACATATTCGGCGGGGATGCCTACATGCAGTGGGACAAGAAGCTGTGGCAGCACGACCTGCCGGGCGGACTGCGGATGCTGCGCATGGGCATTGACACGCACCTGATCACCGCCGCCATCGCCCTCCCGCTCGTGCTCCGGCACCAGGGCGGCCTGGTCATCGAGATGACTGACGGAACCTTCGAGTACAACCGGAACTACCGGGACCGGGTGGGCTTCTACTACGACCTGGTCAAGGCAGCGGTCGAGCGGATCACCATCGGGCTGACGGCTGAGCTCGCCAGCGAGCAGTGCACCGCGCTCGCCGTGACCCCTGGCTGGCTGCGATCCGAGGCCATGCTCGACGAGTTCGGGGTCAGCGAGCAGAACTGGCGCGACGCGCTTCAGCGGGAGCCGCATTTCTGCATCTCCGAGTCTCCCGCGTACGTCGCCAGGGGCATTGCCGCCCTGGCGGCCGATCCTGCCCGGGCGCGCCATGCCGGATGCAGCCTGACGAGCGGGCAGCTGGCGAGGATGTACGGAGTCACGGACACCGACGGCTCGCGGCCCGACTGCTGGAGCTATGTCACCGAGATCCAGGATCGCGATCTTCCGGCGCGCGAGACCGGTTACCGGTGAGTGTCAGGCTGCGAGTCCTCTGGCGGCGGAGCGGGCGGCTGCCCTGCACCGGGAAGGTCTCGCCGCTCAGTGCGGCCAGGCGGAGCTCTAGCTGGTCTACCCGGTGGCGGAGCAGTTCGAGCTGAGCTTCGTCGGCCAGCCGCCGCTCGGCGGTGCGGCGGAGGCGCGGCGATGCCTCGGCTCGGGCGGCGACGAGCGCGAGCGGGACCAGGCGCTGCGGTCCGTGCGGTCCGTCGACCAGCCGGGACGGTAGCTGCCCGGTCCGGTACCAGTTCCGCAGGGCGGCGCGGGATACCCCGGTGCTGGCTGCCGCCCGCTCGAGGGTGACCCAGTCCGAGCCTTCGAGCTGAGCAGTCAGCTCAAGCTCGAGCTCCCAGTTGTCGAGGCGGTCATCCCAGTCCATGCTGTGCGAGCCCTCCGCGCCGGGTCGGATGTCATTGCTCACCCTATTAATAGCATGGTATTGACGGGGTCAGAGGACTGCATCAGGCTTAGGGCCATGTTCGAGAGATTCACCGGCAGGGCCCGGCACGTCGTCGTGCTCGCTCAGGAAGAAGCGCGGCAGCTTCATCACAACTACATCGGCACTGAGCACGTCCTGCTCGGGCTGCTCGGTGAGACCGATGGCGTCGCGTTCCGCGCGCTCGACGGCTTCGGCATGTCCCTGGAAGGCACGCGGCGGGAGACGGTCGCGATCGTCGGGACCGGGAAGGCACAGCCCAGCGGGCATATCCCGTTCACCCCGCGGGCGAAGAAAACGCTCGAGCTCGCGCTCCGCGAGGCGCTGCAGTTGCACCACAATTACATCGGCACCGAGCACGTTCTGCTCGGGGTCATCAGGGAAGGCGACGGAGTGGGCGCCCAGCTGCTGAAGCAGCACGGCGAGCTGTCCGCGATCCGCGAAGCCGTCCTGGACTTGCTTCCCTCGGTCAGCCAGGAAAGCTCCCTCGCCAGGCGCTGGCTGCGTCGCCGCGCAATCACGTCGCCCGGCGCGCCGGGCACGCTCGGACGAGGCCGTCCTGAGCGCGACACCGGCCGCCGACGCCACCCTCAGCGAGGCAGCGCGGCTGGCGGGCTCGCAGCCGGTGGGCTCGCATCACCTGCTCCTCGCGACGCTGGCCGATCCGGATACCGCAGCATCGCGGGCACTGGCGGCCCTGGGCGTGGACCTGGAGAAGGCCAGGCAAGCGCTGCGCGGCGTCGACGTCACCGGCACTACCGATGAGCCTCCTGAAGAAGCTGGCCGGCGGCAGATGACCATTCATGTCGCCGACGGCAAGCTGACTCTGCAGGCTACTGATCCGGTCATCGTCGCGGCCGGCAGCGCCGCGCTTGAGGCGCTTGGTGACAGGGCAGATCCGGCCGGAACCATTCGCGGTGACTTGCCGGTATCGGCGAGCCTGCGCTCGGTCTGGTCGGCGCTCGAGGAAAGCCTCGGCTCTATCCGCCGTCGCGCGGCAGCGGCGGGCGAGCCTGCGGCCGACCCGGATCACCCGGCCGGCCCGGATCAGCCAGCCGACCAGGGCCCCCGCGCCGACCCAGGTCAGCCGGCCGTCTCCGATCAGGGCGGCGCGGGCCAGGGCGGGGCGGGCCAGGGCGGGGCGGGCCAGGGCGGGGCGGACCACCCGGATGGGCCGGGGAACCCCGGCTCGCCCGGCAGCGAGGCCGCCTGATCGAACGGCTGGCGGGCCGGGCCGTCAGATGCGGTCGGCCCGGCAGCGCCTTATCCCATCAGGGACGGGCAGCGAGCCGCAGGCCGCGCGGGGTTGCCCGGAATCCTGCCGTCTCCAGCGCCCGGGCCAGCGGAGAGTCGTACACGTCGCCGCCGTCCGCGCGCTCGACCGTCAGCCGGCCGAGCGCGCCGGCGCGGACCGCGGCGGCGAGCGCGGCCGCAGCCGGCTCGAGCAGGGACGGCTCGCTGGTCCACGACAGCAGCGTCTTGCCGCCGCGCTCGACGTACAGAACGAGGTCGCCGTCGGCCAGCACGACGAGCGCTCCGGCCTTGCGGCCCGGCCGGTGGCCGCCGGCGCTTTCGCCCGGCCGGTCCGGCCAGGGCAGCGCCGCGCCGAACGCACTGGCCGGGTCAGCGGCCGATAGCACCGTGATCTTCGGCCCGGCCGGCCGGGCTCCGGTGTCCCACGGATCGGCCAGGCGGCCGGAGACGCGGGCGGCCTCGGCCATCGCGCGCATCCGGTCGACGGCCCCGGGGAGCGCGAACTGGGCCGCGCCGAGCCCTTCGACGAAGTAGCCGCGGCGACACTGGCCGCCGTCTTCCAGCGCGCGCAGTACCGGATACAAAGCACCGAAGCCGCCGGCCACGCGCTCGGCGGCCACTGCCCCCCTGATGAGGATGCCGTAGCGGTCTAGCAGCGTCAGCGCCTGCGCGTGCAGCCGCCGCGTCGGATCCGTCTCGGCGGGCGGCAGCGCCGACCACCGGCCGCTGACCGTCGGCGGACCGGTGTGCGACGGCATGGCTCCGCGGCCGAATCCGGGCCGCCTCGACATCGCCGCGCCCGGCCGCGCGGGTGCGCGCCGCCGCGCCGGGTCACTGTCGGCAGCGACCGGCCGACCGCTGCCCAGCACGGTGCGCAGCGGCGCCAGCGTGTCGTTCGTGAGCCGCCCGGCCCAGACCAGATCCCAGATCGCGCTGGCGACGTCGCGATCGGAGGCGGCCTGCGACCGGGCCGGCTGATCGGTGAGCGCGGCCGCCGCGCGGTCCGCGATCGCGCGGAAGAACAGGGCACCGCCGCCGTCCAGCACCGCGAGCACCGCCTCGTGGACCGGGGTCATGGTGATCTCGCCCGGCTCGGGCAGCTGCAGCGGAGCGGTGGTAGCGGGCGCCAGGCTGACCCAGCCGTCGCCGCCGGGCAGTGCTCCGGCACCGGACCAGACGATCTCGCCGGCCGCCGTCAGCTCGTCCAGCAGGGCCGGGGAGTAGCCGGGCACCCGGCTCGGAAGCACGAGCGTCTCCAGCGCGGATGCCGGGACTGCGGCCCCCGCGAGCTGCTCGATGATCTCGTACAGCGCGTCCGTCCCCGGCGCGCGGGGCCGCCGGCTCGCGGCGCCGGGCTGACGTGACCCGGCTGCCTGCTCGGCGTGCTGCCAGGCGGGCAGGAACGCGGCGTAGGCGGACGGGGGAGCCGGCTCGATCTCCTTCCGGAGCTTGGCCAGGCACCGCCGGCGCAGCATCCGCAGCACGCCGGATTCGCACCACTGGATGCCGGCGCCGGGCTGGAAGTCGCCCTCGGTGAGCGTGCCCTCGGCGGTAACGCGGTGCAGGGTGCCGGTGACTACGGCCACTCCGAGCCCGTACCGGGCCGCGACTGCGGCCGCGCCGAACGGCCCGTGCGTGCGCGCGTACCGCAGGATCAGGTCACGGAGCGGATCCGGGACCGGCTCAGTGAAAGCGTCAGGGACTCCGGGGGGCAAGGCGACGCCGAGCGCATCCCGCAGCCGCCCGGCGTCCTCGATGGAACTCCACCGCTCCTGCCCGGCGATGCGCAGCTCAAGTACCCGCCGCTGCGCGGCCAGCCCGGCGAGCCAGGACGGAGCCTGCGCCGGATCGGCGGACCGCTGCGCCACCTCCTCGGTCGTCAGCGGGCCGAGCGCGCGCAGCATGTCCGCCACACCTTCGGCATCCCGGCAGGTCCGTCCGGGGGCGAGCCGCTGGAACTCCCGCTCGGTCTCCTCGATCACCATCGGGTCAAGCAGTTCCAGCAGCTCGGCCTGGCCGAGCAGCTCGGCGAGCAGGGCCGAATCCAGCGCCAGCGCCTGCGCGCGCCGCTCAGCCAGCGGCGTGTCGCCCTCGTACATGAACGCGCCCACGTACCGGAACAGCAGCGACCGGCTGAACGGCGACGCCGCCGGGGTCTCGACTTCGACCAGCCGGATCCGGCGCGCCGCGATGTCGCGCATCAGGGCCGTGAGGCCGGGCACGTCAAAGACGTCCTGCAGGCACTCGCGCATGGTCTCCAGCACGACCGGGAACGTGCCGTACTGGCTGGCCACGGCCAGCAGCTGCGCGGATCGCTGGCGTTGCTGCCAGAGCGGCGTGCGCTTGCCCGGCTGCCGCCGCGGCAGCAGCAGTGACCGGGCCGCGCACTCGCGGAACCTGGACGCGAACAGGGCCGAGGAACCCAGCTCCGCGGTCACCACCTGCTCGACCTCGTCCGGGTCGATCATGGCGATGCCGGCCGGCGGCGGATCATCGGCGTCGGGCACCCTGATCACGATGCCGTCATCAGTGTGCAGGGCCTGCACGTCCATGCCGCCGTACCGCTCGCGCAGCCGGGACGCGATCGCCAGGGCCCAGGGCGCGTGCAGCTTCGAGCCGTAAGGACTGTGCAAGACGAGGCGCCAGTCGCCCAGCTCATCCCGGAAGCGCTCCAGCACCAGCGTCCGGTCATCGGGCAGGTACCCGGTCGCCTCGCGTTGCTGATTGAGGTACGACATCAGGTTCGCCGCCGCCAGCTCATCCAGCCCGTCGCCGCGCAGCCTGGCCGTCGCCTGGTCCTGCGGCACCGACCCGAGCTCGCGGCAGAACGCGCCGATGGCGGCGCCGAGCTCGGCCGGCCGCCCCGGCGCATCGCCCTTCCAGAACGGCAGCCGTCCTGGCTGTCCGGCAGCGGGGCTGACCAGGACCTGGTCGGCGGTGATGTCCTCAATGCGCCAGGACGTCGCCCCGAGGACGAACACGTCGCCGACCCTGGACTCGTAGACCATCTCCTCGTCCAGTTCGCCCACCCGCCGGGAGTGCCGCCCCGACCGGTCCGTCTGGCCGCTCGCCAGGAACACGCCGAACAGGCCCCGGTCCGGGATCGTCCCGCCGTTGCTGACGGCCAGGCGCTGGCTGCCGGGCCGTCCGGTCAGCCGGCCAGGCCGTCCGGTCCCAGACCAGCCGCGGCCGCAGGCCGGCGAACTCCTCGCTCGGATACCGGCCCGACAGCATGTCCAGCACGGCGTCGAGCACTGGCCGCGTGAGCCCGGCGAACGGCGCGGCGCGGCGCACTACCCGCTCGAGCTCGCTGACTTCCCAGTCGTCCATGGCGGTCATCGCGACGATCTGCTGGGCCAGCACGTCCAGCGGGTTGCGGGGCATCCGCAGTTCCTCGATCTGCCCGGCCCGCATCCGCTGCGTGACGACGGTCACCTGTACCAGGTCACCCTGGTACTTGGGGAAGAAGATGCCGCGGGACTCGTCCCCCACGTTGTGCCCGGCCCGGCCGGTCCGCTGCAGGCCGCTGGCGACCGACGGCGGCGACTCGACCTGGATCACCAGGTCGACCGCGCCCATGTCAATGCCCAGCTCGAGACTGGAGGTCGCGACCACGGCGGGCAGCGTCCCCGCTTTCAGGGCTTCCTCGATCTGGCTGCGCTCTTGCCGCGACACCGAACCGTGGTGTGCCCTGGCCACGATCCCGGCCGCCCCGCCGCCCGCGCCGGCCTGGCCCATCAGCTGCGCCGGCACGCCCTGCCCGTCCGCCCGCGCGCCCACGGCGGCCAGTTCCGGGGCGGGGATCTCGTCCGCTGCCTCAGCCGCTCGCTCGGCGGCCAGGTCGTTGAGCCGCGCGCAGAGCCGCTCGGCCAGCCGCCGCGAGTTGGCGAAGACGATTGTGGACCGGTGGCTCTGGATGAGGTCGAGCACCCGTTCCTCAACGTGCGGCCAGATCGAGTGCTGCCGGGCCGGGTCGGTGCCGCCCGCCCGTCCGCCGCCGGGCTGACCGTTGGCAGCTGCGGGCAGCAGGGCAGCGGCTTCCCCGGCTGTTGCTGCTCCGCCTTGCGCCGGCGAAGCCGGGCTCACCACCGGGCCGCCGGCCATCGGCACTCGCACTGTGCTGGCCTCATCCGCGCCCTGCAGATCGGCCATGTCCTCAACCGGAACGACGATCGTCAGGTCCAGACGCTTCTCGCTGGCCGGAGCCACGATCGTGACCGGCAGCGCGCCGCCGAGGAAGGTGGCAACCTCCTGCGGCGGCCTGACGGTGGCCGACAGCCCGATGCGCTGGCCGGGCTGCACCGAAGGCTGCTCATCCTCGCCGGTCCGCAGCGCATCGAGCCGTTCCAGGGACAGCGCCAGGTGCGCACCGCGCTTGCCGCCCGCCAGCGCGTGGACCTCATCCACGATCACCGTCTCGACGCCGCGCAGGCTTTCCCTGGCCTGGGAGGTCAGCATCAGGAAGAGTGACTCCGGCGTGGTGATGAGGATGTCGGGAGGCCTGGCGGAAAGCTTGCGCCGCTCGTCGGCGGCCGTGTCGCCAGTCCGAACGCCGACCTTGATGTCGGGCTCGGGAAGGCCCAGCCGCCTGGCCGCGTGCCTGACTCCGGTCAGCGGCGAGCGGAGGTTGCGCTCGACATCCACGGCCAGGGCCTTCAGCGGCGAGATGTACAAGACCCGGCAGCGCCGGCGAGGGTCGGCCGGAAGCGGCTCGCTGGCCAGCCGGTCGATCGCCCACAAAAATGCGGCCAGCGTCTTCCCGGAGCCGGTCGGCGCGATGACCAGGGTGTTCTCGCCCTTGCCAATCGACTGCCAGGCCTGCGCCTGAGCAGGCGTCGGCTCGGCAAATGCCGATTCGAACCATGCCCTGGTCGCCTCGCTGAACCCCGCGAGCCCCCGGTCTGCCACTGTCGCCACGGTTCCATACTGCCTCGTCCCGCCGACAGTCCTGACCCCTCGCCGCTGTGATCGGCCGGCTTACTGCGGCCACGCCGGCGCGACCGGGCGCTGCCAGGCGCAGGATCCCGGCTAGATTGTCCGCGTGCCTGCTGTGAAGCTGCGTGCTGGCGCGCGCGGGATCATCCTCGATGAGAGGGGCCGGGTCTTGCTGTGCCGGTTTGAATTCGTGCGGCAGGGTACGCCGGTCGTCGTCTGGACAGCACCCGGTGGCGGTGTCGAACCAGGCGAGACTCTGCTGGCAGCGCTCCGGCGCGAACTGGGGGAGGAAGTCGGCCTTGAGGTCACTGGCGATCCGCCGCACGTCTGGCATCAGGAAGTGGTCAGGCCCGGCCACGCGGAAGGCTACGACGGCGTGATCAACGACTACTTTCTCATCAGGACCGGCGCCTTCAGCCCGCGCGGCACCATGACCGACGCGGAGCTCGCGGCCGAGAATGTCACCGGCTTCCGCTGGTGGACGCTGGCGGAGCTGGCCGGCTACCACGGCACCGACCTGTTCGGCCCGCGCGACCTGGCTGCCGGGCTCGCCGCGCTGCTGACCGAGGGAGTACCCGCCGTCCCGGTCCGGTTCGGGCTGTGAGCGCGGCGTGAGCGCCCGCCACTTGCCGGCCGAGCCCGCTGAGGTGTTCGCGGCGCTGCTGACCGCGGAGGGCCGGGCTGACCCCTATCCGCTGTACGCGGTCCTGCACGACGCCGGACCCGCGGTGCGCGCCGACGCCATGGTGCTGGTGCCGGGTTACGAGGCCGCTAACGGGGTGCTGCGCGATCCGGCGTTCCGCATCACCGACGACGCCCGGATGAACGACATCAGTCCCGGCTGGCAGGATCACCCGGCCTGGCTCGGTCACTCATTGCTGAGCCTGAATCCGCCGCAGCACACCCGGATCAGGAGCCTCGTCGCCCGTGCTTTCACCCAGCGGCGGATCGCCGAACTGCAACCTGCCGTCGAGGCCATCACCGATGATCTGGTCAGTCAGCTGGCCGAAGCCGGCGCGAACGGGCGCGCGCTCGACTTCATGCAGAACTTCGCTTTCCGGCTGCCGGTCACGGTGATCTGCGAGCTGATCGGCATCCCCGAGGCCGACCGGGAGAGTTTCCGGCCTATCGCGACGGCGCTGGTGGCCACACTCGAGCCGCTGAGCACAGGGCAGCAGTGGGACGACGCGGACGCGGCCGTCACCGAGCTTCTCGGCTACTTCGCGGACCTCGCCGCCGCCCGGCGAGCGCAGCCGCGCGACGACCTGATGAGCGCGCTGGTCAGCGTCAGCGACGCCGGCGACGGCCGGCTCAGCGATGCCGAGCTGCTGGAGAATCTGAGCCTGCTGCTGGTTGCCGGCTTCGAGACCACCGCCAATCTGCTCGGCAACGGGCTGCGCATCCTTCTCGCCGACCCGCTCTTCGGCGAGGACGTCGTGGACGGCGTCGTGCCGGTATCGGCGTTCGTCGAGGAGGTACTCCGGTACGACTCGCCGGTCCAGCTCACCAGTCGCAGCCGGGCCGACGCCGGTGACCTCGCCGGGCTGACCGTCACGCCTGCCGATGAGGTCATCGTCCTGCTGGGCGCCGCCAACCGCGATCCGCGCCGTTTCGCCGAGCCGCACCGCTTCAACCCGGCCCGCACCGATGGCGGCCCGCTAAGTTTCGGCGGCGGGATGCATTTCTGCATCGGGGCCGCGCTGGCCCGGCTGGAAGCGGCGGTGGCCTTCCCGCGCATCCTGCGCCGGTTCCCGCGGCTCGCCCCGGCTGGCGATCCGGTTCGCAGGGACGGCCTGGTCCTGCGCGGCTTCGAGACGCTTCCGGTCCGGCTGAGCTGAGCGGGGCGCTGGCCTTACGGGCGCACCGCCGGCTCAGGCGGCCCCGGCTGCCCGCGGCAGGGTGATCGCGACCGCGGTGCCGGCGCCCGCCTCGCTGGCGATGTCCAGGCTGCCGTGATGTGCCCGGACCAGCTCGTTGACGATCGTCAGGCCAAATCCGCTGCCCGCCGCCATCTCCGCAGATCGCTTGCCGCGAAAGAACCGCTCGGTGACGCGCGGCAGCTCGTCGGGCGGTATCCCGATGCCGGTATCGCTGATCCGGACGAGCGCCTTGCCTCGCCTGGATGGCCCTGCCTCGACAGTGACGGATCCGCCGGGCTGGGTGTATTTCAGCGCGTTGGTGAGCAGGTTCGCGATGACCTCGCGCATCCGGTCGTAATCGCACAGGATGCTAACGGGCCTCAGCTCTGTCCTGAGGCTGACGCCCGCGATCTCGAGTGCCGGCCGCATGCTGTCCGCGGCCGCGCCGGCGATGGCGGCGAGATCCTGGCGGACGAGTCTGAGCTGGACGGCCGCGGCCTCGGCCGCCGCCATCGTCTGAAGATCTTCGAGCACCCGGGTGAGCCGCAGCACCTCGTCGCGAAGCGAGCTCAGGTTCTGCGGTGTCAGCTCGGTCACCCCGTCGAGCATGGCCTCATGGCCGGCCTGCAGGACGGCGACCGGCGTCCGCAGTTCGTGCGCGACGTTGGCAACCAGATTGCGCTGTGCCTTGTCCTGCCGCTCGAAGGCAGCGGCCGAGGCGTTGAAGCCCTCCAGCAGTTCGCGGAGCACGCCGATGCCGCTGACATCCTTGATCCGGGCGGTCCGGTCACCGGCACCCCAGGCCCGCATCACTGTCAGCATTCGCTCAAGCGGCGCCGTGATCCGCCTGACCATGAACACCGATACCACGCATGCCACCAGGACACCCACCGCTGCCGCGTAGATGCGCACGCGCCACCGCTGGGCAACGAGCGTGCTCGCCGCTGCCCCCATTCCGCCGGACCCGAATCTGATGACGACCTGGCCCGCGTGCGACCCGTGCACTATGACCGGTGCCTCGTACTGCTGCATTGCCTGAAATCGGGCGAATCCCGGCGAAGCCGCCACTATCCGGCCGGTGCGAGACTTCACCTCTACTGCCAGGCCGGATTCATGGAGTAGCTCAGTCGTCCCGGCAAGCTGGTCACTGTCGAAGCCGCGGCCGCGCACGGCGCCGGCAGCGGCTGCGGCCGCAGCGTGCGTGATCCGCACTTCCTGAGCACGGACGAACTGGTTGACGTCCGTACTGGAGCTCGCCGACGCGATGGCGACCTCCGCGAGCACGGTGCCGAGCGCGACGACGATAAACGCCAGGATCAGCCGCCGCCCCAGCTCCCCGATGCCGAGAAGGCGGTTGCTGGGCCGGCTAGCCATCTGCGGCGAGCCCCAGCCGGTATCGGTGCCCCGGCGCGGCCTGGATGACCTCGGGGTTCTCCGGGTCCTGCTCGATCCTCCGGCACAGGCTCGTCACATCCGAGTCGATCGTCCGCTCAAAGCCCTCGAAGTCGTACCCCCGGGTCCTGGTGACCAGCTCGAAGCGCGAGTACGTGCGGCCGGGGACCTCCGTGAGTGCGACGGGGATGCCCCATTCGGCCGCGTGCAACTCAATCGGGACATCACGGACTCGGGTCACGCCTGCCCGCTCGTCGATGGTCAGGATTCCGCGCCCGTAGCTGACGACGGCCGGCCCGGATGCTGCGGGCTGTCCCTGATGCCGCAGGATGGCCCGGGCCCGCGCGACCAGCTCGGCCGGGCTGAATGGCTTGCGCACGTAGTCATCGGCACCGGTAACGGACGCCGGAACCTCGGGGGCTGCGCTGCTAGCAGTCGTCAGGGCCGGGACCGGGCTGTGCCCGGCCGCGCGGAGCTCCCGCCCGGCGGCCTCGCCAGACATATCCGGCAGAACCGGGTCCAGGATGACAAGGCCGGGCGATGACGCCGCAGCGATCGCGATCGCCTGCGCTCCCGAGTGCGCCGATACCACCTCGAATCCGGCTCGCTCGAGGTACGCGCGCACGATAGCGGCCAGCTTCCGCTCTTCCTCGATTAGCAGAATGCTGTCCATAACGTTGTCCGGCCCGCGGCCAGTCCGTGCCGGAACAACACGACTGGATACCCCCATTTCCGGCGTGACCGTGCTGAGTCACCGCGATCCGGCTAGCTGCGCCATCGAGGAGCCGTAGCGGTCAGTGTTAGAGATTCCACGCTGCAGCCGTGGCGAACCCGGCACGAGTGCGCTAACCGTGACTACGCTGTTTCGCCTCGCCTGCGCGCAGGCCCGGAGCAGGTTCAGGGCCAGGCGCGAAACTCCCGCTCAGCGAGCGGGAGCTAGCTGCCGTTGTCAGCGGGCTTCTGGCCGTCATGCCGGGAATGCTGTCAATGCCGCCAATGCCGCACGCGGCGTCGTCGCCCCAGATGACCGGCCGGCCAGGCTTCCCCCCAAACCTGGCCGGCCGCGACGGGCTCTGGGGCCGGGCTGCTGGATCCCCCGATGCCAGCGCCTCGGCTCCGCCTAACAGGACGGGCTGCCCCCCGCAGTCCCGACCCTGGCGATCCCAGGTCCCCTACTTGACCAGGCGTCCTTGCAATCGTCATGTCGACGTTGTGCAGATGATGTGGAGACGCCAGCAACAGGCTTGCGGCTACCGGAGTGAGGCCGGGGGCCCGATTAGGCCCGGCTGGGGACCCGGGCCGGCGCGCCCGTGCGGGCGACCCGGTAGCGGTCGAGCACCAGGCCCGCCATCGCAGGATGATCCCCGAGCGGCTCAGTCACCCAGTCGGCGCCGCTGGCGCTGAGCTGGTCCTGGAAATGGCCGGGCGCCAGCAGATAGCTCGCCACCGCGACCGGCATCCCGGTCTGCTCGCGCAGCTGGAGTACGGCCTCGGGGACGGTCGGCCGGGCCGCCGTCGCGAACGCCGCCAGGACCGGGACACCCAGCCGCCCGGCGAGCAGGTCTGCCTGCTCCTGCACTTCGACCGCAGCGGCCGGGTTAGAGGAGCCGGCCGCGGCCAGCACGACCGGCGTGCCGTCTGGCACGGCGGCCTCGGCGAGCCGGGCGGTGAGGGCCGTCAGCAGCAGCTCATCCGGCCCGAGCGCCCCGGCGACCAGCGCCCCCGCAGTCGTGGCGGCGCCCGTGATGTCAGCCGTCAGGTGGTAGCCGGAGGACAGCAGCAGCGGAACGATGACCGCGTTCGACCCGGCCGCGTCGAGCTCTGCCGGGAGGGAAGGCTCGGCGTGCCCGATGAACGCGACCCGCACATCGAGAACCGGGGCCAGCCGCCGGATCTGCCGGGCCAGTGCCCTGATGACGTCGGTGGCGGCGGGATTCCGGCTGCCGTGGGCTACTGCGAGAAGGGCCGGACTGCTCATGCTGTTGCTCCAAGCTCTGCGTCGGCTAGCTCCAGGTCCGTGAGCCAGGAATCAGTCAGGCCCGGTGCGTCCTGGCCGGTGAGCACACTGCGGAGGCGCACGACGTCGCCGACGACCACGACCGCGGGCGGCCGGACCCCGGCGGCAGCCGCGTCAGCGGCCACGCTCTCCAGCGTCGAGGTCAGTACCTGCTGGCGCGGGGTCGTGCCGTGGCTGATGACCGCTACCGGGGTGGCCGCGTCCCGGCCCCGCTTGACCAGCTCAGCCGCGACCGCGTCCAGGTGAGCGACGGCCATCAGCAGCACCAGCGTGCCGGTGCCGCGAGCCAGGCCGTCCCAGTCCACGGTTGCGCCGGGCTGAGACGGGTCCAGGTGCGCCGACACCACCGAGAAGTCCTGCGTGATGCCACGGTGGGTGACGGGGATACCGGCGTAGGCGGGCACAGCGATGGCGCTCGTCACGCCCGGCACGACCGAGAACGGCACCCCGGCCCTGACGCAGGCCAGCGCCTCCTCGCCACCGCGGCCGAACACGAACGGGTCGCCGCCCTTGAGCCGCACGACGCGCTGGCCGGCCAGGGCCCTGGCCACGATGAGTTCGTTGATCTGGGACTGGGTGAGGTTATGCGCGTGCGGCCGCTTGCCCGCGTCGATGATCTCGACATCCGGGTCGAGCTCGGCCAGCAGCGACCGGGGGGCGAGCTTGTCCGTCACCACGACGTCGGCCTCGGCGAGCAGGCGCCGGCCGAGCACGGTGATCAGGCCGGCCTCGCCGGGGCCGCCGCCGATCAGCGCCACGCTTCCGGCTGCGTCTGCACCCTGGCGGCGCTGCGGCCGCACCGGCAGCGTTCCCTCGGCCAGCGCGAGCGCGATTGCGGCGCGCAGTCGCTGCGACCGCCGCGGATCGCCGCCCGCGGTGACCGCCACGGTGATCTCGCCCTGCCGGGTCACAGCCGGCGTCCACGCCGCGGAGGCGGCGCCGTCATCCGCCCGCACGCACCAGACGCGGCTGCGCTCAGCCTCCTCGGCGACCCGCGTGTTGACGGCGGGATCTCCGGTGGCGGCGTGCGCGAGCCAGGCGGCCGACAAGTCGCCGTCCCGGTACTCCCGCTCAAGTACCGTGACCGGCAGCGCGGCGAGCTCCGGCAGCACGTCGGGGGAGATGACAACCACGTGCGCGCCCGCATCGAGCAGGCCGCGCGCCCGGCGCAGTGCCACCGGGCCGCCGCCGACAACCACGGCACGGCGGCCGGCCATCGACAGCATCAGCGGATAGTGGCCCGCGTCGTCATCGTTCCGGCCGGCGCTGGCAGAGCAGGCGCCAGGCGAACTGGCGACAGCGGAACTGGCCGCAGCGGAACTGGCGACCGGCGAACTGGCGGCGTCCGGCGCCCGAGCCGGAGCGCCAGAACCCGCCTGATAAGCGACGCGGCCCGGCTGGGCGCCGCCGCCAGCCGGGCTCGCGCCGGTCTTCGGGCACGTTCCGGTCCGGAGCGCGCCGCTCACAGCGCGCTCCGCAGAGCCGGATCGTGCGCCCGCGGCCGCACGACGGCCACGAACTTAAGGCTGAAGCCGCGGGCGCAGGCGTCGCACTCCCATTCGCCGGCATCAGCTCCGGCAGGCCGCAGGTTCTCCTCGCCGCAGTAGGGGCAGAAGAACGGCACCTGCCGCTCGCCGCTCATGCCGCGCCGCCCGCCTGAGCCAGGGCCGGCTCCCCGGTCTGCTCCGACTCGGTTGCCGCCAGGGCCCTGGCTTCCTCAGCGACCTCGGCCGGCCTGGTCAGCAGGTCGGCGTCGGCGCGCCGGACCCAGGTCGCGAACTCCTCGCCGTCACTCCGGTCGTCCTGGTAGTTGCGGAGCAGCCCTTCCACAAAGTCCGGCAG